>JAAKEZ010000059.1 GCA_018475625.1 Candidatus Bathyarchaeota archaeon A05DMB-2 | reverse complement strand
GGAATGTCGGGCAAACCTTTACCTAAACCGGGCATGCTTATTCACCATAGATGTATCCATACAAGTAATCTTATTAGCTTGTCCGTACTAACATATACGAAGATGTACGTCGCAAGGGATGAGCCCTGACAGAGCAAATAGTAGCCACATCAAAAATCTTTCAAAAAGGCAAAACGCAGGTGCCAAGTCAAATACGCAGAGAACTCGACCTAAAAGACGGTGACACAATCGTGTGGATAAAAACTGCAGAGGGCTACATTGTCGAGAGAGGCAAGCGCAAGCCCTTATTTAGAGAAACCAAAAAGTGAGCCAATAGCGAATGACCCTTTCCTTCCAGATTATGTGAACTTTGAAACTTTCAGGAAAATGTTGCCTTTTTCGTCTTCGACGAATACTACGAGGTCTCCTATCTTGACTTTCAGTTTTGTTTGGACGGGTTTGACGAGGGTTATCCTGTATTTTGGGCCTACTTTACTTGTTCCTAACACTTTCTCCACTTGTAACACCTCTCGTCAATCATCTTTTTCCAATGCATTGTTAAGATTAGGTGAGTAAAGTGACACAAGTGTTAAAAGTAGCACAAAACAACATGTCACAACATAAGTAAAACCGCGGGGTCTATATGACAAAAATAAAGAAAGTAGCCGTTATCCATGCTCGGCTGGTGGAGAACCCAGAAGCCTACGAAGGTAAGACAAACGCCGACATAGAGAAGGAAATCTTGGCAGAAATAGGCATCATTCCGTACGTAGCCCAAATAGAAAAGGTTACAGTCCTTGACCGCCAACTACAACGTCTACACGCTTTAGACACCGATCCACCGGTCGAACGAACCAATCTTGAGTAAACGTTCGATAGCGATATCTACATAGTGAGTGCTGAGGTCTATCCCGATATATTTGCGGCCAAGTTTTTTAGCCACAGCCAACGTGGTTCCGCTTCCACACATAGGGTCGAGCACTACTCCGTTAGGAGGACAACTTGAAAGAATAGGCTTAACGCATATTTCTTCAGGGTAAACTGCGAAATGAGCGCCCCTAAAGGGCTTGGTATTAATTGACCAAAAATCACCAGGATTAGAACCTAAAGGATGGCTTTCTATACTTTGTCCTTCATGATGTGTTGCTCTGCCTGAGGTAAGGCTACTACCATGATGCATACCTATCTTGATAATGTCGCCTGGATTCTTGCCGACCTCGTGATAAAATCCACCGCTGTAGACCATCCGGTCAATATCTGAAGCCCTTTTTCTTTCAGCATGGTGCGGGGGGTTCAGAGGTCTACCCTTTCCCTCAGCAATCTTGACGATGTCGCCAGGGTTTTTTCCTTTAGAATTGTAGTGTTTGGCGACATCTGATAAATCCAAATAATGTCCAGCTACCGTGCCATTCGACCTCAACTTTCCCTGTTTGCGATGATATTCCTCTGCTCGCTGCCACGTTCTTTCCTGAATCACATCTCCTGGATTTTTCCCTTTAGGATGCGGCTTCATGTTTGGATTGATGCCTTCCCATCCGTCACCTCGAAAGGGATGATGCGGCGGTCTCAAGGGTCGGTCTTGAATAAGTCTCCTGTCTGTTCTGGAACGAATTATGTCTCCAGGGTTTTTGCCCTTTGGATGGTATTCCTTAACGTGAAGAGGATCTGCGTAACCAAAGTTTCCAACACGCCCCACAGCCAAGTCATGCTTGGTCACGCTCATAACGTCTCCTGGATTTTTTCCTAAATGATGAGACAAATCACTTGGGCGCCTTGGGTTCAATGGCACATAGCGACCTTTCTCTAATCGCATTCGATGTGGATTATTACCTACATACGGTTCTTTCTTGGCTTGAAAAACGTCTCCCGGATTCTTACCTAATGGGTGTAGCGTTCCTACTCCGTAGCCTTCTCTATGTAGTTTTGCAGTCGTCGTTCTATGTGGGTCTGAATCATCCCATTTTGGCTGACGTATCACGTCTCCTGGGTTTTTTCCTAACGGGTGCTGCACGAGATACCCGCTTGGTCCTATGCTTCCCGCGCCCAATTTTACCGCCAAGTCATGTTTTGGAGTTCTAGTGTCCAAACGTTTTCTGCCTAGATCCTTGAGGCTGGTGTGAGGCTCTCTGATGGCGTCAAGATTGTAGTAGTACTTTTCTTGCTTAACGAAGTGGAAAATCATTTCATAGGTGGTGTTCAGTCGGTCTTTCACGCTGGCAGGCATGGCGTTTGGCTTGTGCCACACTATGTCGCTTCT
>JAAKEZ010000022.1 GCA_018475625.1 Candidatus Bathyarchaeota archaeon A05DMB-2 | reverse complement strand
TCAAAGACGAGGATGCGATGAAGACGGCGCGGCAACTCGCAAGACAAGAAGGGTTACTCGTCGGAATATCCGCTGGGGCAGCAACTTTTGCAGCCCTCGAAATCAGTAAACGACCACAGAACAAGAACAAGGTATTGGTTGTAATACTGCCCGACACTGGCGAACGCTATCTCAGCACAGAGTTATTCCATGAAACGGCGAAAGTGACGCCTGAAAGCATTTACTTTAATCATATCTGAAATATCTGCCTTATTTGGCGATGCTACAGCTGCGCTATGCCCTTAATGGTGCATGTGTGCATGTTCCATTTCACGCTTTGGAGCAGGCGCCTTGTTCATCGGCGTTTCTGTTTTAGGCTCGTATCTTCGCAGGGTTTGACTATTCACTGCCACTAAGACGGTGCTGAGCGACATCAGAATAGCTCCCACGGCAGGGTCTATGAGCACTCCGAAGTTGGCAAGGATTCCTGCCGCCAAGGGAATGGCAAATATGTTGTAGCCGGCAGCCCACCATAGATTCTGCACCATCTTAGAATATGTTTTCTTTGAAAGGTCAGCCACTTTGGGAACATCTCGAGGGTCATTCTTCACGAGAATAATATCCGCGCTCTCAATTGCCACATCGGTTCCAGCGCCGATAGCGATACCAACATTTGCGGTGACTAAGGCTGGAGCGTCGTTTATGCCGTCGCCGACCATGGCAACGCGGTAACCTTTCTCCTTCAGAGATTTAACCTTCTCCGCCTTCTGGTCGGGCAAAACTTGGGCAAAGTAATCATCGATGCCCAACTCTTTTGAAACGCCTTTTGCGACTGCCTCGGCATCACCAGTCAGCATGTACACTTTCACGCCCGCCGCCTTCAAATCGTGAATCGCCCCGCGGGATTCTTCCCGCACCTTATCGGCAAGAGCAAAAGCGCCAGCAAGTTTGCCATCTACCACCGTGAAAACTACAGTTTTGCCGTCTTCTTGCAGAGCCAGTATTCTCTCATCATTTGCCTCGAGGTTCATTTCCTTCAGAAGATTCGGGCTTCCCACATACACTTCTTTTCCTTCAACTATTCCTTGCACCCCTTTACCTGGTAGGGCTTTGAAGTCTCGGGTTTCAGGAATCTTGATGCCCTTTTTGCTGGCGTGGTCCACGATTGTCTTCGCGATTATGTGTTCGGAATTCTTCTCAACAGAAGCGGTCAACCGTAGAAGTTCTTCTTCCGAAATGTATGAGACCACGTCGCTTACGCCGAATTGACCCGTTGTCAGCGTTCCAGTCTTGTCAAAAACCACAGCGTTCACGTCCTTAACCATCTCGAAGGCTTTTCGGTCTCTGATGAGAATCCCGCTCTTCGCCGTAATAGATGTGGACAGAGCAACGACAAGAGGTATTGCCAATCCAAGAGCATGCGGGCAAGCAATCACGAGGACAGTTACAGTACGTGTCAGAGCGAACTGGGCATTCCCAACCGCAGCCCAAGCGACATAGGTTATTACTCCTACTGCGACAGCAATGTAAAATAGAAGCGCGGCGGCTCTGTTAGCAAGGTCCTGCGTTCTGGATCTGCTTTCCTGCGCCTGCCTCACAAGCTTAATCACTTGGACCAAGTAAGTTTCTTCGCCTGTTCTCTCAATCTTGGTCCTGAGCGCGCCGTCTCCGTTTATGGCGCCGCCAATAACCTTGTCTTCTTTCGTCTTGTGAACAGGTTTCGACTCTCCTGTGAGAAGCGCCTCATTAACGTAGGATTCTCCCTCGACCACGACACCATCCGACGGTATCTTTTCGCCTGGACGAACCAAAACCACGTCGCCTACCTGCAACTCAGAAACCGGCACATCTTTGATGTCGCCGTCCGTCATCAAGTGCGCCATCGTGGGCATTATCTCGACGAGTTCTTCCAGCGCTCTTGAAGCGCCCAGAACGCTCCGCGCTTCTATCCAGTGCCCGAGAAGCATCACGTCTATCAGGGTTGCGAGTTCCCAGAAGAAATCATTCCCAACGGGAACAAAGACCGCCGCGGCTGAAAAGAAGAAGGCTACCGAAATCGCCGTGCCAACGAGTGTCATCATACCGGGCTGTAACCGTCTCAGTTCTTGCGTCAGCCCCGTAAGGAATGGCCATCCGCCGTAGCCATAGATTATAGCACATAAAATCAGGAGGATGTAAGCCTGATACGGTATGGTGAGGGTGTAATGAAACCATGTCTGTATGGCGTCTGAAAAAACTAAAACAGGGATGGTGAGGGCGAGGCAAACGAAGAATCGTCTCTTGAACATTCCGGTGTGCATCATATGCCCCGAAGCTTCAGGCATGCTGTGCTGTGATCCTACGCTGATCATCGCAACCTTCGTGTGGTGAGAAAAATGTCCGTGTCCCATGAATTATGCCTCAAAAGACTGCCAATGTAATATTTGATGGGTGGGTATTTAACTCTGTTGAATGCCACAGCTTAACATAGGTCACTGGTTCCAAGCTTGCTGATTTAGTCAACTATTGGTTCAAGCTATTTATAGAAGGGGGTATAGACAAAAAAATCGCACAATAGTTCCAGCTTGAAGAAATCATTCAAGGAAAGGCATCTTCGCACCCTTTTTCCAAAAAACAAAATTGAATTCCACGCATTGCTTAAAAGCGGTTTTGCGCATAGAAGTTTATATACGGAGTGCAAGGTTTTTATTAAAAGATGCAGACCGAAGAAAAGCCAATGAAAATCAGAATAGACGTTGATTACCCATATCCCTCGCGACTCAGAAGCTTTGCTTACACACTTCTCGGCGTAAAGTTAGGTGCTGACTACCTCAAAAACTGCAAGACAATAGCCAAAATGATAAACGAGTCACCCAAAAACGTCCAAGCGTACTGGTTCTTCACCACGAAAACAATCCCCGACAAGCAGCTGCTCTCCCTCATGGCAAACCCGAAGCATGAAATAGCCCTACACGTCGTAAACCATCCACGGAAAGAACTAGCCACTCTGGAATCAGCCACGGGGAAAAAAGTAAGCTACTACACAATCCACGGAACCGCACGCTTGTTCGGTCGCATCCTGTGGCGACGAAAACTAAACCAGACACGAGCACTGATTCCAGAAGGGTTCCCGCTGAAATCCTTTCACGACTACCCCACAATTGCCATAGACATGCTCTGTTGCTCTCACACTCCTGTTAGGGTAACCGAGATGGCACAAGAGGCCCTCGCAAAAAACCAGGTCATAGAAATACATCCCGACTGGCTCTTTAAAAGAGGAAAACTTAACCCCAGAGGACCCTACTATCCCGTGCTGCAAAGACTTCTAGATGTCGACCACGAACTAGACATTCTTGAAATACAAAAAAGAAAATTTGTAAAAATCGCACGCAACCAGAAAGAATACGAACAAAACGTATTTCCCTCCACCCAACTCCTAAAGAAACTCGGCGAAAGAGACGTTGACATCTTCACCTTCATAGAACGACGATGGTGCTGCAACACGCCCAGTCCACCAAGCGCGTGGTCAAAAACAGAAGACAACATCGCACTCCTCAAGGTAACCACTTACAAGGGCTGGTGGGAAAACATCGGAAAAAAGACACGGAACATGATCCGCAAAGCAGAAAAGAGCGGCGTGAAAACCGAAATTGCTGAACCGAACGAGAAACTCGCCGAGGGAATTTGGAGAATTTACAACGAAACCCCAATACGGCAAGAAAGAGCATTCCCTCATTATGGAGCTACATTACAAAACGTACAAAACGCCGTGCTCTCAGCACAGAACTGTATTTTCATAGGTGCATTCCTCCAAGACGAGCTTATAGGCTTCATACAACTCGTCCGTGGCGACAAGATAGGGATAATCTCCCAAATACTGTCCCTGCAGAAACACTTCGATAAAGCCGTAAACAACGCGCTGGTGGCAAAAGCCGTAGAAGTCTGCGCCGAAGAACAAACTGGATGGATAATGTATGGTCGCATGGGAAACCACCCGTCCCTGGACAGGTTCAAGGAAAACAACGGCTTCACGCGTTTTCCCTTAACACGGTACTACGTGCCAATCACTAGAAAAGGACGAATCGCCGTGAAGCTGGGATTGCACAGGGAAGTCAAAGAGGTCCTCCCCGAACCCATCAAGAACAGGCTTTTCCCAGTGTACAGCTGGGGGAGCAGAATCCAAGTTCGGATTAGGCTTCGTTCAGGCTTGTAAAAGCGGCAGCAAACAAGCGTAGCGGTTAAACTAAAAGAGGCCAATTCAAAGGAATTTACTTTTTACCGCGTTTAAATAAGAATAAATACCTAATCGGCTTATTGCAATGAAAAAAAGATGTAAGGTGCTGTTGTGGCTAAAAACGACATCAGACTGCAATATTCAGGTTTTGTGATATTCGCAGCAAAGCTGATTAGCGTGGCAACAGGACTAATCTTCCAGTTTCTGATAGCTCAAGCCACAATACCATTCCCAGGACAATACGACATATGGTTTAACACCAGCGACGTTCTCGCCTACTTCACGTTAATGTCGGGAGTGGCACCCTTCTGGGTCATGCGGTTCGTTGCCCGCGGAAAAGAAGGCGCTGCAAAAACAGGATTCATGGCGAACTTAACCATATCCGTCATCAGCACGGTTGCTTACCTGGCGTTTATTCCGTTTATTCTTTCATCACTGGGAATCTCATTCAACTATTTGCCCGTCTACCTGATAGTCTCATTTCAGATAGCGGAATTGCACGCCATCACCCTGCTCGAGTCCTGTCTCCAAGCAACCATACCCCAGACGATAGGCTACGGACTGCTGGTGCAACAGGTTGGCAAAGTAGCTTTAGGCTACGTGCTGATAACTCAGACAGGACAGCCGCTTGTTGGAGCCGTAATCGCCACGACGGTCGCCTTTGCTGTTCAAATATTCTACTACTATAGGCTTTTGGCAGGTCAAATGAAGGAGCGAATCCACTGGGGGTACGTGAAACAGTGGCTTAAGGGCTCCGTCGCAAACATCTACAACGTCGTAGGCAACCAGATGGCGGCTTACGTGTTCATCATGCTCTATGATATGGGCGGTGAGGGTGCACGTGGCAGGTATGGAGCCGCTGCACAAATCGCCAACGTTATTTCTTACGCTTCTTTTCTGGCTTTTGCGCTTTATCCGAAGCTTCTGGCTGAGAAAAAACGTGAAGATGTAACGGTCTCATTGAAGATGGTTTTGATGTTCGCGATTCCCATGACCGCCGTCGCCATTGCGCTGTCAGGTTCATACGTCACGCTTTTGCGACCTGACTTTCCAGATGCGTCGATTGTTCTTGTCGTGTTAGCCGTGGACACCTTGGTTTCTGTCATCGCGGGAATGTATAGCTCAGTGGTTTTTGGGATGGAAAATATAGACGAAAAAGAACGGATTTCCTTCCGAGAGCTGGCGAAGAGTAGAATATTCGTTGCCTTCTCCCTGCCTTACGTGCACTCGGCGATAACGCTTCCGATTACATACTACGTGTTAAGTGTTTATGCTTTAAAGCTACCTTTAGCAGCGGCGCTCTCAGTCAGCATAATCAACGCAGTGGCACGATTCTTCACCTTCATAGTTCTAATAATCCTTGTGCGCAAAATGGTCAAGATAGATATTCCTTGGAAAAGCATAGGCAAATATGTGTTAGCTGCCGCCGTTGCGGCATTAGTGCTGTTCTTGCTGCCTCACCCCGCGGCGATACCAGCAACTGCCACTTCCATGGAAAAAGTGTTTGACATAGCGCATACGCTGATTTTAACTGCGGTAGGCGGCGCAATTTATCTGGCGATATTGATGGTTATCGACAAAGAGGCGCGTACGTTGCCGAAAGCCATCCTTCAGGAAATCAGAGGGAAGAAAAGCCTTAGCTCTGAGACCTAAAGCAACAGAGCTTCCAAGATGCTGTAGAGAGCTTCTTTGTTTTTTATGCTTCTGAAAATCGCTTTCCCGCTTGCGTACACGCGGAAAGAGATGTCTTTGAACGTTAATTCGAAGATTATTCCTGCGACGGTGTTCTTCAACTGAGCCTTTTGGCGAATTCTGGTGATCGCTTCATCTTTCTTATCATACTTGAATATCACAATCACGTCTTTTTCTTCGCCACAGGTTCCCTCGATTCTCGCCACGTAATCATCAACGGACGCCATTAGAGCTGTTCAATCTCCTTCAAAACTTCTATGAAACGGTCAACTTCCTCCCGCGTGTTATAAATGTAGAAGCTTGCACGCGCGGAAGATTGCAGCTTGAAAACCTGATGGAGTGGCTGGGCGCAGTGGAAACCGCTGCGGATCATGATGCCGTAATTGTCGCAGAAGAGCGCAACGTCATGAGAAGACAAGCCGTCCACGGTGAAGGGGATTATGCCGCACTTTGAAGTTAACTCGCTCGGTCCGTAAACCGCAACTTTGTTACAGCAGGTCTGCATCTTTTCGACAGCGTACTCGGTCAGCATCCTCTCATGCTTTAGAACTTCGTCCATACCTATCTGCTCAAGGTATTTGACGGCTTCATTCAGAGCGATTCCTCCACATATGTTTGGGGTGCCAGCCTCAAACTTCCATGGTGGGTCATTCCAAGATATGTAGCATCGTTCTTTGTCTTGGCTGAAGGCAACCTCTTTTATCATCTCGCCTCCTCCTTGGAACGGGTTCATCTTTTCGAGAAGGTCTTTTTTGCCGTAAAGGACACCGATGCCTGTTGGACCCAACATCTTGTGCCCCGAGAAAGCCAGAAAGTCAATATCTGCTTCTCTAACGTCCACCTTCATGTGCGGAACGGATTGTGCGCCGTCCACCAGCATCAGAGCACCGTGCTCGTGGGCAACCTTCGCAATTCTTTTAATGTCATTAACCACACCGCTGACGTTTGAGACGTGGCTGAGGCAAGCGATTTTTGTTTTGCTGGTAAACTTGCTTTCAAAATCCGCATAGTCGAGTGTTCCGTCGTCGTGGACTTTGGCATATTTTACGGTGAAACCCTTTATTTTTGAGACAATGTCCCATGGAACGATGTTACTGTGATGCTCCATCAGAGACACCAGTACCTCATCGCCCTTTTCCAAGTTGCTCATTCCCCATGAATAGGCGACGAGGTTTATGGCTTCGGTTGTGCCTCTGACGAAAATGATTTCGGCTGAGTTCTTAGCGTTTATGAATCGGGCGATGTTTTCCCTGGTTTTTTCATAAAGTTCTGTTGCTTCCAGGGACAGAGTGTGGACAGCACGGTGGACGTTGCCGTTATGGTTCTCGTAAAAGTCTCTTATGGCTTCAATAACTTGCCTGGGTTTCTGCGTTGTAGCAGCGTTGTCGAAATAGATTAGGGGATTGCCGTTTATTTTTCGTTTTAAGATTGGAAAGTCTTCGCGAATCCTATATGGATCCAAGGATTATTTGTCTCCCTCTACCTTCAGCCTCTTAGCAAGCATTTTCGCCAGTTCTTCTTCTTCGACTGCTTGTTTTTCTTCGAAAGTCAGTTCCTTGGGTAGCCAACTGGGCTCCAAATTCCTATCCGAGTAGTATTTTCTTATTGCTCGTTTCAGAGCGCCTACGGCAAGGACTCCGCAGTGAAATTTGATGCTGGGCAAGCCGCCAACTTCCTCTGTTACCTTTTTCCAAGTGATGTCTTCCCAAGCGCTCTTGAGACTTAAGCCCTTGATCATCTCGGTGACTATGCTCGAGGTAGCTATGTTGGCGGCGCAGCCGTAGCTTTCGAAGGAGGCTTTTTCTATGATTTCTTGTTCGTTAATTTTCAGGTAGAAGGTTATCATGTCTCCGCAAGCTGGGTTTCCCGCCACTGCTTCTACTGTGGCGTCTTCCATCTTACCGAGGTTCTTAGGGTTTCGGAATAAGTCAAGGACTTTTGGGTTGTAGGGTAATGGTACACGTGACATCCTTAATCAACTCCTGTTGAGCCAACTATGCCTCTTATTCTTTTTACAGCGTTGGGTAATACTTCTAAAACATAAGTTATATCTTCTTCTGTGTGGTACCGCGTCGTCTTCATCAAGATGCTCCCATGTGCTTCGCTGAATCTGCGACCAATAGCCACGAGCACATGACTGGGCTGCAATAGCCTTCTGCTGCACGCGCTGCCGCTGGACACGTAAATTCCTTTGAGGCTCAACTCAATCGTTAAGGCTTCGCCTTCGCATCTGAGAAAGCTTATGTTCGCGTTGTCAGGCACCCGCTTGTCGCCTTTCGGACCGTTGAGCTTCACGTCAGAGAGCTCATTGAATATGCCGTCCACCAGTTTGTCCCTGAGTGTGCGCATGCGGTTCACGTTCGCCTCAAAATTCTGAAACGCTAACTCGCTTGCTTTTGTGAAGCCGACAATCAGTGGCGTATTCTCAATTCCAGGCCACAGTTTCTGCGTCCCTATCTGACCTTCAAGAATCCGGTCAAGGCTTATGCCTTCTCGCACGTAGAGTGCACCTATGCCTCGGGGTCCAAGAATCTTGTAACTGCTCACGGTTGCCATATCCACCTTCAAATCCTGAACGTTCAATGGCATCCGGCCATACGCATCTGACGCGTCCGTATGGAAGAGAGTTGAGGAGTTTTTGGCTTTAACTATGTCCACTACTTCTTTTACGGGCTGTACTGTACCGATTTCGTTGTTAGCCGCTGAGACGCTGACGAGGATTGTTTCTTTGTCTATCGCCTCCTCCAGTTTAGCGAGGTCGATGAAACCTTGCGTATCGACTGGGATTTTGGTGGTGGCGAAGCCGAATTTCTGCAGCAACTCCACGACGTGCAGCACGTTTATGGGTTCGATTTCTGAGATTACAATCTTTTTACCCTTGCTTTTCATGGCGAAAGCTGCGCCCATCAACGCCAAGTTATTGGCTTCTGTCTCGCCTGGCGTAAAAGTGATTTCTTCGAGGATTTTGGCGCCCATGAACCGGCTGATTTTTTGGGCTGACTCCATGATTGTTTCGAAGGCTTCCCAGCCAGGCTTATGGGTGAGTGTTGGGTTGCCGTATGCTCTCTGATTATAATAGGGAGTCATGGCGTCAAGCACCTCTTGGGGAACCATACTTGAGTTTTCGTTGTCCAAGTAGACTTCATGGGTTATGCCCTCATGGGCTTTGAGCAGTTCCTTAACATTTTCAACCAAAGGATATCCTGACCTTTTTTGTGGATAGATAACTCGCTTTCACTGTAATATCGTGAGTTCAGGTAGAAAAACATAACCGTTAAAATGACGCAATCGAAATTTATGAACGACCTATCTGGTGCTTAATAGTCGTTCGTTGCAGGAGAGATGAGCTATAGACTGCTCCGAGTGCCAGTTCAGCAAGGCCATGAGAGTCGAAACTGTTATTTCACTATAACACGCATTATACGTTTTCAGGATGCCAACTGCCATGAAAACTGACCGCTACGCCTTCATTCTCGTCACAGACGAAAAATACTGGAGCAAGCTAAGCAAACGAAGCGCAACAAACGAGACTGTTCACGCTTTCGTACGGAGGAACCAGGTTGCACCGAAGTCAGCTGAAAAACTCCTCTTTTACGTCAAAAAACCCGTGATGCAGATCCGCGGAACCGCGGATTTCTTAGAACGCGTAACAGGACCATCGGAAGAGTTGTGGACCAAACACGGCACCGAAACCTGCTTCGAATCGTTCGAGGAGTACTGCAATTTCGCTCAAGGTAGATTGGAGATGACCTTTGTTCGTTTCAAAAACTTTGCGGAGCTGGAGAACCCAAAATCCACTGAAATCACTCGGAAAATTCTCGGGTCCCTACACGGGTTCAGGGGCAAATACGTGACTCTTGAAACCGCTGAGCAGCTGACAACCTGAACCACTGTTTCCAGTGATATAAGTTAAATCTCTGTTCCGAATATCTTATTCAGAGTGATAAAGCATGTTTCGAGTAAGAGTCAACAAAATCGAGTCCACACGGGATTTAGACGGTAACCTTGGAAAGCGTATCGAACTCGTTGAAGAACGCGACGTTTCGCCCTTTGTGGTTAGACCGCAATCAGAAGAAGCAAAAATGGCTCAGGACATCCTTCAAGCCCTCCAACAGCAGATGCCGTTCCTCCAGCCGAGAACACAGTTAACCATACCGAAGATACTCCTCTTTCTAACAGAGCAGGAATACGACGATTTAGGCATAGAATTCGACGTAAACCAAGTTTACGAAGTAGCCTTGGAAAATCAATGCATCAAGTTCAGGAAAGTCTCATAAGCTCATTCCGCAGCTGCTTCAGCCCCGAAAACTTCGGATGGAAGGACAGCACGAACATCATTTTTCTCAAAGCGGCACAAATCTCATTCATGTCACCCGCCTTGCCTTCGTCACAGTAAAGCGGAATGGGCTCATCCTCGCCGCTCTCGTAATAGACGTAAATCGCTGAACCGCTTCTTCTAAACTTAACCAGTTCAAAATCCAGATTCAAACGTTTAGCAGTCTCCTCTGCCGCCGTCCTGACAGACCGCAGACGCTTTTTGTGAGGTGCACCTACAGACGAGTATACCATCAGCTTCCCACAGCTGTTTCGAAACATCAACAGTCACCAAATTCTGTCACGCCGAAAACGCTTTTAAAACACGTGCCCAAACGACACTCACGCGCAGTGGAGAGGTGTGTTAAAGTGAAAACACTTAAACCAATAGGAAACAAGAATTTAACACGTCGCAAGCCAACCGCACGGGTGAGAGGCATGAAGGTCAGAGCGCATGTTTTCGTGAACGGAAGAGTCCAAGGCGTATTCTTCAGGTCGCAGACTCAGCGCAGAGCTGAAAGCGTCGACGTGAAAGGCTGGGTTAGCAACTTACCCGATGGCAGAGTGGAAGCGGTTTTCGAGGGCGAAGAAGAAGCGGTGAACGCCATGATAAAATTCTGCGAGCAAGGACCCAGAGGAGCATACGTTACGAATGTTGACGTAAAATGGGAAGAATTTACTGGAGAATTCCGAGACTTTAAAATAAAATTTTGAGCCAATTAGGTTTTCTTGTTCGACACTCTGAAGTGCGAGTCTCTTCCAGCGCTTATGTATTCGCCGCCCATTCCACGCACCGCAGACGCTATTTTCGCGAAGTTTTCAGAACCCAAAAACTGTTTAGGCTTGATGATTATGTATTCGCCTTTTTCTTCGAAGCTTAGCAGGTTCTCCAAGTCCTCAGGGAACGCCATGCGGATATCCTCCACGGTCTTTTTCTTTTCATGGGTTTCATGGGAAACCGCCGCTGCTGGTGTTAGTGGTGTTGGATGGGTGATTTGCGAAATGGCAATTGACTTCATTGACGCCGAAAGAGAGCGTAAGTCTTCTGAAATCTTGCTAAGAACCATGAGAAGCTCGTCAGCTCTCTCAATCAGCTTTTCCAGTTTCTCTTTATCGCCACTCATAGATGAACCATTCCTTCAAACTCAAATATTTAGGGCGCATACTAATTATTTTAAACTTGTCATCAAAGACAAAATCACCAACATCACAAGGAGAAAACCCTGCTTGTTTGAGATTGACGGAAGCCAAAAAAGCGGAAGCGGCACAATCCTAAGGCTCGCGATAGCCTTAGCAGCAATTGCCGGACAGCCAGTACACATCTACAACATAAGGCAAAAAAGGCCTCAGCAAGGCTTGAAGCCGCAACACTTGGAAGCAGTACTTGCAGCGGCTAAACTCTGCAACGCCGAAGTGGAAGGCGCAACACGTGGCTCCCGCGAAATCTGGTTCAAACCACAAGCAATTAGAAGCGGGAATTTTGAGGCGGAAATCGGAACCGCTGGAAGCATCCCCATGCTCCTGATAACTGTGCTGCCAATATGCGCGTTCGCCAAAGACACGGTGCGCGTGCACGTGACTAACGGCGGAACAGACGTAACCTACTCACCCACCATCAACTACTTGCGAAACGTGTTCCTGCCTGTGCTAAAAAAGATGGGACTTTATGGGGACATAACGGTTCAAAAGTACGGCTACTACCCAAGAGGAATGGGCGAAATAATCATGACCGTTGAACCTTCCAGTGAATTGAAGCCGTTTCGATTAGAGACTTTCGGCAGACTAAAAAGCGTGAAAGGTGTTTCCGTCTGCACCTTCTTGGCTGAACGGAAAGTGGCGGAACGGCAAGCTAAAGCGGCAAGCGTTTACCTCGCCGAGAAAGGCTACACTGCCGATATCCAAATTGTAAATGACAGGTCAAACCCAATCCAGAAGGGAAGCTCAATAGCTCTTTGGGCTGAAACCGACACAGGTGCTGTCTTGGGCGCCGACGCCATTGGGCAGCCTAAGAAAACAAGTGAAGCAGTCGGCAGAGAAGCAGCTGAAAAGCTTTACGCGGAGCTTACCGCGAAACCGACTGTTGATATGCATTTGGGCGACTTACTTATTCCCTACATCGCTCTGGCTGAAAGTGCCTCTACTTTTCTTGTGAGAACCCTTTCAGACCATCTGGAAACGAACATTTGGCTTGCTGAGAAGATACTGAACGTGCGCTTCAATGTTAAAAAGGTGGATAATCTTTACAGAATAGAAAAAGGCGACTAAACTCATGTCCAAAACGTCGCTTTGCATCGAAGTCCCGAGAAACTACGGGCAAAAGGCGTTAGCGTTAGCTAACAAGCTTGGGATTAGCGACAAGACTCTGGAAATCCAACGAAGCGAAAGAAAAATTTTCATCCCACTTCTGCACAGACCTGAAAAAAACGAGTTGGCGACACTGAGAGAGCAAGTGCCAGACTTCCGACTTACAACAAAGGTTTTCATAGAAAAAAAGCAGGAAAAAAAGACGTTGGGTGAGGTTCTTCAGAATCGCTTGCCGCCGCATTTGATGACTTTCGTTCCCCGAGCACTGGACATCGTAGGCGACATAGCCATAATTGGAATCCCAACTGAAATTAAAGCCTACGAAAACCTTGTAGGCGAAGCAGTCTTGAAAACACATAAAAACGTACGGGCCGTGCTTGCCAAAGCCAGCGCAGTTACCGGCTCATACCGTCTCCGAGAATTCAGCGTCACCGCAGGAGAGAACAGAACAACCACCGTCTACAAGGAAAACGGCTGCACGTACCACGTTGACGTCGCTAAAGTGTACTTCTCTCCAAGGTTGTCGCATGAACACATGCGAGTTGCGTCTCTCGTTCAGGAAGGCGAAACCGTAGTAGACCTGTTCGCAGGCGTTGGGCCATTTTCGGTGCTAATAGCTAAAGTTGTTGAAGATGTGAAGGTTTACGCTGTTGATTTGAATCCAGCAGCATTCGAGCTTCTGAAAAAGAACTGCCGACTGAACAGGGTTGAAAATCGTGTTTTTCCCATCTTGGGCGACGCAAAGCATATCATCGAAAACAAGCTTTTAGGGGTCGCAGACCGCGTAATCATGAACTTGCCAGAAAAAGCCTTAGAATTTGTGGATACAGCTTGCAAAGCGCTAAAACCTGCTGGCGGAATCGTCCACCACTATGAGTTTATCCGCCAACCAGACTCGATAGAAAACATGAAGCAACGTTTCTCGGAAGCTGTGGAAAAAACCGGTAGAAAAGTAGATGTTTTTCCATTCGCGAAGGCAATCCGCGAGACCGCACCTTACGAGTGGCAAGTTGCCCTAGATGCAAAAATCCTCTAAACACGCACTATCAGCGTAATTTTCACTTTTTGCCGAGGAATCCGCAGTTTTTCCACGAGCTCTCGAGGCAAATCCCGCGCGGCTTTGTCTGCCCGAATCGCCAGAGTCTTATCGGATACATATTCACTTTTTCTTATCACCGCGTCTGTGGGATGAGTCAAAATAAGTTGCGGAGAACCATGAGCTTTTATCTGCCCTTTAATTCCGCTTGCCTCGATTATCACAGTGAGCTTCGCGTTTGGCTTTCGCAAAAGTTGCTTAAACTCAGAACTTAAATCAGCCAAGGCTTTATCCGTGCCCACGGCGACTATGCAGTCGCCCTTCTTAGTCAAATGCGTATCTCTTGTAAATTCTAGCGTCGTTTTATGCGTGGCTAGTATATTTTCATGTCCACACCCAAAAATTGTCTCTCTTAACTCGTTCGCGGTCAATTCTATTCGGTGACCTCAATTGAGTCCACTTTTCCATCTCCGTCTAAATCGAAGCCCTGTATAACAGTCGCGAAAGTGTCTTCACCACGGTATTCCTGCAGGGTTTTCTTCCAAAAGTTCGCCAAGGCTAAAACACATGCTTTTGTTCCCACGGCTTTGTTTCCAGCCAAGATCACTATGCGCTTGGTCGCATCCCACGGATTCACAATTTTTGCAATCAAACCCACCACGTCAGCAGTATAGACACGCGAAGACTTTTTGGACAATAAACCACCAAGCATGAACCCTTCATTCGAAGACTGCATAATAAACTTAATCGGTAGATACTCGTTAATCTCCTGCGTTAGAAGATTCGTTCCCGGACCGCCAACAAGAATCAGGTTGTTTTTCTCTTCCTTCTCCGCTTTCACGTCCACATCCAACTTTACAGCAAAATCTGCAGGCATCTTGGCAAACTGTCCAATGAAAAGTGCTAGGTGCGCCGCGTAGTGTCCGTCTCTAGCGCTTGTTTTGAACGGACCGTGAGGTGTAGGACTGCCTACCACAATTTTTCCTTCAAACATGCCGTTTTCGTTGATAAATTCTTTAAAGAATTCTTGAACCTGCTTTTCTAAGCCTATAAGCGAAAGGCTGGGGATTGTTTTGTATCCGTGTGGGAATTCGATGCCGAAGGCTGGCGAGACTATTTTGTAGTATTTCGCTGTTGCGCCCTTCTTCTTTTCCTCTCGTTGAACAGTTATGGCTCCCGCTTTCGCCAGTTTCCTGATGTGGTAATAGACTATCTGCTCGTGGACGCCCAGCTGCCGCGCGATTTCCAGAGGGTACATTTCCTTTTCCGAAAGCAGTGTTAGGATTCTCCAGCTTAGCTTGCCTAAAATCATTTTCAGCTTCTGGGAGTCTCGCATCATGCTGATTTCCTTGACTTTCTGCGTGTCGCCCTCGTCTTGGAGCAACAGTTTTTTGTTCATGCTTTCTCGCAAACACATAAAAGGCATCTGTTATTAAAAATTTTGTTATAATGCCCAACAATTGGCACCGCTATCGCAAACTGCAGGCCCCCATACAGGGAGCAACAGAGAGGAAATCTACTAAAAAATTGTTTTCAGAACTGAAAGTTAATTCCTAAAAATCCTTATTAGCAAACGAGCGCCTTGAGTATGAATCACAGCCCTAACATGAAGAATATGAGGCATAGAAGATGTGTGGAATTTTCGGTTGCATACTTAAAGATGGAACAGCGGCACCCTTGATTCACGCTTCACTTAAGCGATTGGAATACCGCGGCTACGATTCCGTTGGCATAGCAACGATAAACAACGGCGAAATCTACGTGAAAAAAGACCAAGGAAAAATAGATGACGTCCACCGAATTCTAAACCTTGATGACCTGCCTGGAAACATCGGAATTGGACATACACGGTGGGCTACCCATGGCGCACCATTGAAAGTCAACGCTCACCCGCATACCGACTGCACAGGACAAATAGCCGTAGTGCACAACGGAATCATCGAAAACTACAGCGAGTTAAAGCTTGAACTGGAAAACAGCGGCCACAAATTCGTGTCAAAAACCGACACCGAAGTCATAGCCCACCTAATTGAAGAGACGGCAACGAAAGACCCTTCACTAAGCTTTACAGATGCAGTGCTTACTGCCATCAAGGGACTGGATGGGTCCTATGCCATCGCTGTGATTTCAACGAGAGAGCCTGACAAAATAATCTGTGCCCGAAACGAAAGCCCTCTGGTCTTAGGTGTTGGCGAAAACGGTGTATACTGCGCTTCAGACACCCCAGCGTTCTTGCCGATTACCAACAAGGCGATTTTTGTAAATGACGGCGAACTCGTCATCCTTTCACCTACAGGGTACGAAATCCGAAAAGTCTGCGATTCCAGTTCCGTGGCGCGAGAGCCAAAAATTATTGATTGGACACCGGAAATGGCTGTCAAGCAGGGTTACCCATATTTCATGATTAAAGAGATTCACGAGCAGCCTTTGACACTTCGCAACACGCTGAGGCTGCAGGAGCACTATCTTGACTTGATTTCAACGTTTTTGGACCGCGCCAACGAAGTCTTCCTCGTTGCCTGCGGAACATCCTACCACGCGTGTTTAGCTGCATCTTACATGTTCTCGAAACTCGCATTCCTGCCAACTTACCCAGTTTACGCTTCAGAGTTCGTGGAGCAACACGGCAAATCAGTAAACATCGACAGCACCATTCTGGCGGTAAGCCAGTCTGGGGAAACCGCGGACACTCTGGCTGCCGTCACCTGTGCCCAACAACGCGCAGCTACAATTCTAGGCTTAACCAATGTAATAGGCTCAACTCTGACGCGTGTTTCTCGGGTTTACATCGGTCAGCAATCAGGCCCAGAAATCGGAGTGGCGGCAACAAAAACGTTCACTTCGCAGCTTTCAGTGCTAGCGCAGCTGGCGCTCAGGCTTTCCAAGAAACGAGGCAAAATCTCGCAGGATGAAATGGACTACCTTGAAGAGAAACTTGAACATTTGCCGGATGTTGTGGATACGATTGTTAAGACGCAGGAGGAGAAAGTTAAGCAAATCGCTAAGAAATACAAGGACGCAAAAATTTTCTTCTTCTTAGGCAGAGGAATAAGCACAGCCACAGCCTACGAAGGCAGACTTAAACTCATGGAAATAGCGTACGTGCCGTCGATAGCGTTCCCAGCTGGCGAAAGCAAACACGGTCCAATTAGCTTGATTGAGCAAGGCTTTCCAGTAGTGTTCATCTGCCCAAAAGACGGAGCGCACCGAACGCTAATCAGCAACATAATGGAGATGAAAGCTCGAGGAGCATCAATTCTTGCAATCGTGGAGGAGGACGACGAGGAAGTCAAGAAGTTGGCAGATGACTATGTAGAGGTTCCGAAGGGAATCCCCGAGGTGCTGTCACCTATTCCTTTCGCGGTGCCTTTACAGCTTTTGGCTTACTACATGGCTTTGGAGAGAGGACACAATCCTGACACACCGAGGAATCTGGCGAAGTCTGTCACTGTGAAGTGAACCACGTCTTTTTTCATTTTCCGAGTACGAATGTTAAAAAGCCTCAGTGAACAGTAGTTATACGCGTGAGCTTGGTTTGGAGAAAAACGATTGGGAAAAGCTAATCGACAGCCTGATAAAACAGGGCATTCTGCACTCACCTAAAGTAATCAAAGCGATGCGTGCAGTGCCCCGCACAAAATTCCTACCGAAAGATGCGCAGCCTTACAGTGCCGTGGATACACCGCTTCCAATCGGTTTCGGCCAGACCATCTCGGCACCTCACATGGTGTCCATCATGAATGAAGCGTTGGAGTTGGAAGTGGGAATGAAAGTTTTGGAGGTCGGTTCAGGCTCGGGTTGGCACGCCGCCACCATAGCGGAGATAGTTGCTCCGAGAGAAATACCCAGAAGCGAGTACGGTCACGTGTACACAGTGGAGATTGTTCAGGACTTGGCGGAACTTGCGAGGAAAAACATACGGAACGCTGGTTACAGTGACCGCGTGACGATTTATTGCGGTGATGGCTCCAAGGGGTATCCGGAGAAGTCGCCATACGAACGTATTCTGGTTACAGCTGCAGCTCCGAACATGCCTAGTCCTTTGATTGAGCAGCTGAAGCCCAACGGTATCATGCTAATTCCAGTTGGTAGCGTTTCCTTGTTCCAGAACCTCATTAAAGTCGTGAAAGAACCTGATGGAAAAGTCAAGCATGAGAACCTCGGCGGGGTGGCGTTTGTTCCGTTGACTGGCGAGTATGGACATCAGTTTTAAATTGCATACTTACCCGAACCATTTTTCTAGGGTAGTTTTTCCCTTGAGTTTCTGAGCGCCTTGCTGCATTTTTTCTATTGCTTTACGGACTCGGTCTTCTGAGAAGTCTTTTTTTCGGACGAGGAAGTTGACGATACCTTCTGCGTCTGGTTCCCTCCATTCCAGTTTGTAATCATTGGTAACTTGAGGGTGGAGGAAAATTTCACGTATACTCTGTGGAGGGTGTGGGAACTCTGCGTTTTTGATGTATGGAAGGGCATTTTCGAGGGTTCCGTATTGTTTGATAAGTTTTAGAGCGGTTTTAGGTCCGAGACCCTTGATGCCGTCTGGGTTGAAGTCTGTGCCGACGAGGATTGCTATGTCGATTAGTTGTTGGTGGGTGATTTCGCATGTTTTTAGCGTGTCGTTAAGGGTGATGACTTCGGGAATGACGTCGATGTAGATGTTTTTGCTGGGGAGTTTTCTTCTGCCGCTGATGGTTACATTTCTGACGAGCTTAGGTGCTCCGAAAAGGAGGCTATCGTAGTCTTGGCTCGCGGTGTAGTCTGCATCTCCACGCTTAGTCATGTGCGCAGCTTGAGCTTCTCCTTCGCTGGGAGCCTGAACCCAAGGAAGCCCCATAAGGTTTAGGAGCATGTGGGCGTCCTGTTTCATGTAGTCTTTGAGCGTTGTCGTTGCTTGTGCAAGCATTCGGGCTTTTGTGATGTCGCCTTTTGCGATGGCTTTTTCAAGATGGATAGCAGCCTCGATTTTAATTTGTTGGCGACGTTCGATTGTCTCGTGTTTAAGGACGGGTGGTGTGCCGTCGAAGACGTATATGGGTTTTATGCCGAGTTCTATGAGGTTGATTGTGCGGTAGAGAAGCCCGCTGAGGTGACTGGTGACGTTTCCCGTGCTGTCTTTGAGTGGTGTGCCGTCGGGTTGGCGGATGATGGCGAGGAACTGGTAAAGCGCGTTATAAGCATCGATGGCTATTGTTTTTCCTGCGAGGTCTTCGAGTTTGACGTGTGTTTTCGGTACGATGTCACGGAGATTTACGCCCAAAAGGATGGCACCGTTATTGTATAGGCGAAAAACAGGGATAAGAAACTTGCGTGCACTGCATGCAGGAGATGACGTGCGATTTTTTGTCTATAGCCTCCTTATATAAAGGAACTATTTATAGTCCAGAAATCTCTGCCTATCAGAGCGTGTATCCGTTTCCCTATTAAGGTCCGAATTGCTCTGTTGCTCTGAGTGACTACCCCCTTCCCATTTAAAAGGCAAAATTATTTAGATAACGGGTGGGGAATTGGACTTTGGGCTATTAAGTTCTGGAAAGTAGGTGGGTTTGCTGGGGCTCTGGTTCGCAAACTATAGGAGAAAGAGAATGAAAAATCCG
>JAAKEZ010000058.1 GCA_018475625.1 Candidatus Bathyarchaeota archaeon A05DMB-2 | reverse complement strand
AATCGAGTGGCTTGAAGACGTCAAAGAAAGGCTGCTGGCAAAGACTGAAACACTGAGGATGCATGAGGCTAGACGGCTAGAGCCCGTCATTAAGATTTTGCGTGCCCACGAGTATGAAGAGTTGTGGAAAGAGTTCAGCAAGGAACTAAGCGAAGAGGGCATCGATCCGACGCCGTACCGAGCCCGATTCGACGACCTTATCGCTTGGAACATGCCGTTGCAAGACAACCGCGCCATCGTTGTCGACGAGGCTAAGGGCATAATTCTCGAGAAAAGCATGGAAAAATACCTCAAGAAGCTGCCACTGAAGCCGACTAGGTTTAATTGGAAATGGGTGGGATGGGGTCTCACAAGCCTGAGGGTTGACGCTGGCGCGTTGAAGGAAGCAGCCAAGCGCGAGAACGTGGTGCAAGCCTACAGCACCACCACAAAGATGATCGAGACGGCTGAGAAACTGCAGAAACTTGTTGAAATGAGCCCAGACGTGATAGATTTCAAGGAGCTACGAAAGAAAACAGATGCATAGCACCATAAAACTCTTAACGTTAAGAGTTTTCCTCAAACCCACACAGTTGCCAGAAAGCATGCGCAAGTTTACGGACTCGACAGCGGATCCGACGATGGGTCTGACACTGCCTCGATGAATGAACAGAGGGTTAGGGATGCTTTTTAACTCGATGGATCTGTTAACTTTCTGCGCGGACTCGACGTAAAGGCATCATTTAAGGCTTATTCAAGAGTTAAAAGTCAAAAAAGAAGCTTTTTTCAAGCCTCTTTTTCGTTTTACTTTCGAGCTAACACGTTAAAAATTTAACCATTAACTTCGGTTAACTTCAGGTCCGCCATCGGGTTCGCGGACTCGGCGAGTTAAAATTTAACTCGCAAAGCGGACTCGGATGTGCATAAAGCTTATTTATGTAGCCATGTATGGTATCTTGGATGGTTAAGATGATTGACTGGAACGAGGTTGAGGAGCTCCTGTGTGCTGGTTATCATCCCTACCGCTTCAGGTGTGGAAAATACGAGTACATGGCGCTCAAGAAGGGCCGAGGATCCCGCGGCTTAGGAGCCTACGACGAGGAAACATGGAACAGGCTCACAAGTCTATACAATATTCATCAGTACGACTCCAAGACGTCAACGGAAGAGGAGCAATTTGCCAAGAAGCCAAAGCCCGAGGTGCAGGTGAGCAAGGAGACTCTCGCCCACATCATCAGCGAACTAGAGGATGGCAAGAGCAGGGTTCAAATCGTTGCGGAGTGGGACTATCACCCCGACGTGGTCAACTACGCTTACGAGACATGGCTGAAGTTGAAGGAGCCCACTCAACAGGCGACTACCTCTGAGGTCCAACAACTTCGTGCGCAGTATGCCGCTCTTCAAACTCAACTTGAGGCATTGAAAAGCCAGCTGGAAGAGACCCAGAAAAGGCTAAACGACCTAGAGAAAACAAGGGCTTCTGTTGAGAGAAGGGGAAAGCTGCTCTTTGCAACATGTCACTACGCACGGAACGGGAAGTGCACCGAACCCAACGTCATAGAAACACTAGGAAAGTCTGGCGAAATCGAGGTTGACGTGGACGAGTACATCTGCAACTCTTGCCTGTGTTATTTGCGTTTTCAGTAGCGGACCCGCCAGTGGACTCAGAGGCGTACCCAACGGACCCGATATGGATCAGCTCTGGAATCGATAAGTTTTAAAGATTGGTATCCTCTATGGATACATAAGTGGTGCTTAAATTGGTTGACGACTATGCTATTCAACGTTTTAAAGAGCTCATCAAACAAGGCTACAGCGTGGGCAAAGCCAAAAAGGAGTCAGGGCTCTCCCACCGCATGTACCGACAACACTACGACGATATTTGGACCGACCCCGAGATGGCTCCCCTCAAACCCGAACCCCTCTTCCAAAAAGAAGAAAACAGCAAGGAATCTGAACAAGTTAAGGCTAGATCCAGAGAGCATATTGACGAGTCTCAACGTGCAGATGAGGACAAAAACAAGAAGCTTGGGAAGCCCAAGCCACCTGAAACTCCAGCCCTAGATGAGGCCCTCAAAGGAATAGAATCGGAAAAGCCTCCAAGCATCACGCCAACAGAAGCCATTAACGCACTGAAGTGGTATCAACACGAGTTCAACAGGGTCTTTGGGAGGGGCATGCCGGTTGCCATAGGCGTTAGGCCGCCCGCCCAGGAAGGTGCACAGCCTGAAGCAGCCATCGCAGGCTATGGAGTTGAAGGCTCACTGAAGCAGGTGAAGGACGCCGAAGAAGAAGCAAAGAAACTTCTAGAGAAGCTCGGCTACAAGGTTGTGACTACAGAAACTCCTGTGACTGTGGAGGAAGCCAAGAAGCTTGTGGAAGGCATGGGCTACCAGCTTG
>JAAKEZ010000021.1 GCA_018475625.1 Candidatus Bathyarchaeota archaeon A05DMB-2 | reverse complement strand
ACACCGATTTAGCGGAAGACCTGAACCCTTCAGTGCACATACACAAGCGCTTCGGCGAAGAAATAACCGTAAACTATTATCCAAACGTGCCAGCTAAGGAGTGCAGTCTCATAAAGGAAATGCGCATAGAACAGGGCACAACAGAAGATTGGCGTAAGCTTGCAGGCTTCCACTACAGAAGCCACAAAATTATTGTTCCACGTAAAATCTTCTGCCTCAAACGCAGCGAGGAAGTATGTGGAGTAATTGTGTATTGTCATCCGCCTCCTGCAGCTTTTGGACGCTGAATAGTTCTGCCAAAAATGGCAATGAGCGAGTTGAATGAAAAGTTAAGCATTATTAACCGTGTTGTGGTGCATCCTAAATATCGCAGCATAGGCTTAGGTGCCAAACTGATCCGCGAGACGCTGCCGCTTGCTGGCACGCCTTACGTGGAGATGGTGGCGGTTATGTCTCGGTATAACCCGTTTGCGGAGAAGGCGGGAATGCGCAAGATAGTCATGCAGCCTCCGCCAAAACAGGCCTTAGCCATTACGGAAACCCTGCAGCAACTCGGCTTCAACATACACTTGCTGGGAAGCGAAAAATACGTGTTAACAAAACTTCAAACTTTAACCGATAAGGACATCGCTACCATAAAGGAGGCGTTCACCAAGCATAACCATACACGTTTTATGAAATACTTTTTATGTCGCACGCTCTTCGGAAAAAAGAAAGTCTATGATGAGGAAGTAGCTAAAGCCAGCCTTGAAAGGCTTGCGCATCTAATCAAAGTCTGCGGATTCCTTATGCAGACAAAAGTTTATCTGTTCTGGTCAGCAGGTTCAAACCAAGTCCAGACTTAGTTCGTATATAGGCTTTTTTTGCATGTAATATTCACGCTATTAAGTGAAATGCTTGTTTTGGCATGCTTGTTTTTCACACAAAAAATCAGCGGTTCTGCACTGAAATGTGAATTCCGCCGTTTTCTAAGCTTGTTTTTTCACTTGCACGCGACTCAAAGCCAATTATGCTAAAGCAGGGTTAACTAAATTACGGAGGTAGATAATATGCAAAAAGAAATTAGTAAAGAAATAAGCTTAAAAATTAAAGCTTTAAATAAATTAAGAAAGAAAATAAAGCTGTTTAAGCGTTATGCTTTTAAATTAAGTCTTGAAGATGCTCTAGAGTTCGGTAATCCTTACCTTGACGACGTAAGAGAACTAGAGCTTCAAGAGCTTCTAATGTTGCAAGAAATACAGTTTTTACAGCGAGAAGCAAAGTTTTCTCTTCCTTTTTAAATTTGGAGGTAAAAAAATGCCGAAAATTATTTTAAGGCGAAGCCCTGAGGCTCTTTGGCTTTGGGAATTCAGTTTCAACGGGAAAAAATGGTATAGCATACACGACAAAAATGTCGTGCTTATACCGCCTTACGAGCTTTTACGGGAAAAGCTTAACAGACTTCTCAGCGGCGCGGCGGAAACCGAAGTTTTTGACGGCTACTATTGCAGGGAAACGAAAACTTTAGCGTTATCGGAGGCAGCATAATGGTAAAGCAAGCTCAAATTCCGAAGCGTATATACGCTGTTTTTACTTGCTCCGTTTGCGGACAGGATTTTGAGAAGGAAATTACGGATTACAGCGTAACGCGCCACAGGAAATACGGGACAGCAACTGTTAATGTTTACGCACGGAATCCTAACCCAGTTTGTTATTACTGCTTGAATAAGCTTGGAATTGACGGAGTTGTTCAAAAGCTCCGTGAATTGGAGGCAGCTTAATGGAGCGGAAAATTTGCGCAAGCTGCCTTAATTACGCTAAGCCCGTTTGGCTGCACGGCAAGCTGTTTTTTGTTTGCTCAACCTGCGGGCTAATCACGGTTCCATAGGAGGAACAAAAATGCGAAGAATTCGCATATCGGAAAATCCGCCAGCAGTAAGCTGGCAAACAAACGCCTACGACCTTTTAGCTCAAATTAAAAAAAGGGAGGTGAGAAAAATTGAACAGCCTTAGTTTCGGAAACCCAGACTTAACCTGGCAGCATTACGGTATCCAGCAAAGTCCAATTCTTTTCAACGGTGCGAAGACGCATTACAAGGCTGTAATCCGCAACAACGAAATCGTCAGCATAGTCAGCGAGGCCTATAAGCTTCTGCCTAACGAGGAAGCTGTAAAGTTGGCTAATGAGGCTGCAGCTATGGCTGGGCTTGTGCCTTTCCACGAATTCAGCGGCGAATGGTTCGTGCGAATGGACCGCCACGTAATCTTGGACAGGGATGGCAGAAGGGTTCACGCGCTTTACGCGATTGACAAAAGTTTCGACGTCGGCGGCGAAAAGATGCATCTAGGCGTCGGCGTACACAACAGCATAGACGGATCCACAGGCTTCGGCTGCGGCATATTCACTTTCCGCCACGCCTGCGCGAACATGGTTTGGGCTGGCATGCGAGGTTACGAGCAAGCTTTTGACGAGCGGAAAACCATAGAGTACATTTACAAGCGTCACACGAAAGGGCTGGAAACTTTCATGGGCGGGCTGAAGACGGCAATTTTAACGGTAATGGACAAAGCCAACATTATCCTGGAGACTTATCAGCAGCTTGCGGAAACAGAAGTCACTCGGGAATTCCTTAATAAGCTTCGCAGAAGCCGCTTGCCCAATAAAGTTTTGCCTAACTATATCGTTAAGCCTGAGGAGTCAACAGTTAACCCAGCAGACTTAACTCAATGGCAGGTTTACAACGACATTACCGCTGCAATCTGGCACAACGCTAAGTCAGGGCTGAAAACCAAAGATTTCCAGTTTAAAACGCTTCACGCCATTATTCTCCCCTCTATTTCCTAAACGGAGGCTGATAAAAGCATGCAAGCTCAAGCAGAAGCTCAATTGAACATAAAAAACTACATTGCGAAAAGAAGCTGCGTTAACTGCGGACACATCAAAGTCTGCGCTCTTTTCAGAGCTGTGGCGCCCTTAATCGAAAGCTGGAAGACGGAGCCACCTATCGCCACGGAAGACTTAGCCGTAATCTGCACACAATTCTTCAGCAGCCAAATAGCTAAAACGCTTTCGGAGGCTCAATAATGGCTGAACCGAAGCTTTGCCCCAACTGTCCCTACATCTCCTTCATCCCCATAATCAAAGCGAGACAGATAAGTTATACACGAGAGCGGGAGGAGTTGACGCCCATGAAGCTTTGCCAAAAACTCAGAGCCTTCGCGATACGGCACAACTGGAAGTTTCAAACTTGCCCATACTTTCCTAAGTCGGAGCGGATGGACCTTTATGTCAAAGCGGAGGTGTAGGGGGAAATTTTGGCCGCGGGTGCGGGCGTTAATTTGGGAGAAGGCTGAGGAACTGTTTATGCAGGAGCAAGCGCGAAAAATGGACTGTTACATTAAGCCTGAACGCAGCGAGCTTAGGGAAGGCGGCTACTTCCATCAAGCTAAGCTTATCGTGCTGCGGAATCTTTGGCGTGAACGGAAAGGTTTGCCGACTGTGGAAGAGGAGGAGGCTTTGAAGCGGTTTGGCGCTGTTTAAACGTAGGCATATAAACGCAATTCGTGAGGGCAGGAAGACTCAGACGCGGCGCACACACAGGCACACGTGGCAACTTGGAAAAACCTATGCGGTACGTACCAGCTACTTCGGCAAACCTGAAGGCTACATTCGCATACTTCGCAAGTTTAAGCAGCGCCTCGGCGGCATCAGCGCTGAAGACGTGCGGAAAGAAGGCTACAACAGCTTGGAAGAGTTCAAGCAGGCTTGGACTGCGATTAACGGCCGCTGGGACCCTGACTTGGTGGTGTGGGTGTATGAGTTTCGGTTCGAGTCTTAACGCAAAGTTCTATATTGTACATTATACAATATTAAAAAGTAGGAGGCAGAAAAAAAGGTGATGAAAAATGAAAGTGTACGTAGAAATTGACGGAGACCCGCGGAAAGGGAAATGCTATGCACGTGTCGTTGAAAGCGTGGATACAACTAAAACCAACGGTTACGCTTTCCAAGGCAAATTTCTGCGGGAAGGCGAAACAGAGTTACCAGAGGGCACAATTGTGCTTTTTGTGGAAGAGGTGGGAAGCTGGAAGCACCATTACAGCGAGGCAACAATAAAACAAGTCACACGTGAAGGTTTAACGAAAATCGCAACTTACAATTATCACAAGGAGTTCATCAGCCTCAGAGACAAAATCGCAGAGCTGCTAAACCAAAAGCCCAACCCACTCGCAGCCTTCACAGATGAGCAGATAATCAACGAAGCCAAAAGAAGAGGATTAATACCTTAAAACAGAAGGAGGTGACAGCGTAAATGCCAGCGGTAAACTTATACCTGCCCGAAAAAGTTTACATAAAGTTTGTTTACGCTGCCCTTAAGCAGCAACGCAAGGTGACGGAGCTGCTGCAGGAGGCAGCGGAAGAATACGCTAAAAAACTTTCAACATAAAAGGTGCGGTGCGATGCGATGACGCAGCAAACCTTATTTAGATCCAGCGTCACAACGAAACTTCCAACTTATGTGCCGCCATCAGGAGCCCCGCTGAGCGAGGAAGAGCAACAGGCAATAAGAAAACTTTGTGTGCAAGCCGTATTCAGCGTGTGGAACCGAGAGCGTAGGCCTGCGAGCCTATCTGAAATCTTTGCTTTTGTGCGTAGCAAAATGCTGGATCCTTCCTACCCCTTTTCTGTTCGCAGTAAACGCACAGTTGACCGCAGGGTAAACGAGGCAGCAAGCCCAGACTTCTACGCTGACAACGTGGCTAAAATTGCGTGTGTCAGCCCAGGCATATACCAGCCCAACCCAAAACTATTCGAGGGAAAGCCTTGAGTGAGTGATGAATGACTGGGGGAAATTTTGTCCGAAAAAGTGACTACGCAAGTTTCCGTGAAAGCGTTCGAGTTGTCAGCCGCAAGTTTAGGGAGATTTCAATGCAAAGTCTGCGCGGTGAAGAAGGTGGAGAGGGTGTTATGTGAAGAAAGTGAAGAAAGTGTTAAGTAAAGAAAGTGAAAAAAGTGTTAACGTGAAGGTTGCAAGAGTAGGAATGAATTTTAAGCATGTTAAGCCGCCGTTCTGCAGCTTTCAAGGCTGCTGTGAATTCAAAAGGTTCAGGATAGCGTATTACTCGCGGACTAAGAGGCGGCGGTACCAGCTGTGCCGTTGGCCTTCCAGCTGCAACCAGAAAACTGAGAAGCCAGTTTATTTCGAGGTTTAATTTTTCTTAAGATTTAATATTCTTTTATGTGTCAGCTAAAAAATATATCCTTTCACGTACATATATCGAAACTCGACATATGTCGCTTTTAGGATATGTACGCCCGAAAGCAATAAAAACTTTTAAACCAAACACGCAAATAATACAAACCATGCGCATACCCGTACTGCAACGCGAACGAGCAACAATACTCTACCTACGCCGCCACTTCGGCTACAGCACCAACGTCCTCGCAGAAGCATTCGGCAGGTCCCGCAGCCTAATCCACCGCATACTAAAATTCAACAAGCTACTCGGCACACTACCCTGGCGCGACTATCGACAGCTGCCGGACAGAGTTAAGAAAATTGGTAATGCGCGACAGCAACGACAACTCGCCTTTTTTATGGAGAAATGGCAAGCGTTTATTTTAGGTGAGGGGGAAAAGCCGCCCTAATCTTTAGGTTTTTTTTGTTGTTTTCGTTTTTTGTTGTTTGTTTGGTTAGTGGTGGGTGTTTCTTTTGCTTGTTTCTTTTGCTTGTTTTATCAACTGCTAGTTGCACTTGCTGTTTCATTCACTTGAAAAACTCATTAAAAAGCGCTGCACGCAGCTAACCAAATTTCTTTAGTAGTCATGTACATTTTTGTATACAAACATTTATATAGCTAAACAAGCTAACTATTAGCTTGGTGATAAACATGAATGATGTAAACACTCAAAAAATTGCCGAAATAAAAAATGAAGTTTGGAAGAAAGCGATTGAAAACTTCCTCCAACTGCCTGAAGATGAACAAGATATGTTTAACGCTGAGCTTGAATTCGCTGTATGCCAATACAGCCCGCAGGCAGAAGAACATGTCGCAGCTGTAATAAAATATTTAGCCTCTTTAACAGAAGTGAAAGAAGCATGAAGCAGGAACTAAAAAACATAAAAGTTTCCATGCGAAATAAGCAGCGCTTCGACAAAATCCTTGCATTCTACGTCGGCAAAACTGGTAACCCGCGGATTACGGCGGATTACGTCATGGAGCAGCTGCTAAACATGTGGGAGCAGGAAGAGGCGGGGGTGAAACCATGAGCGCTGAGGATGCGCAGTTGGAAGTGCTGGACGAAATTCTCACGCAGCTAAAACGTATTGCAAAAGCACTAGAGAAGATGGCGGAGAAATGAAGATGATATGCCCATTTTGCGGTTCTGAATTAAAGCTTACAAGGTTCAAAAGTTATGTTGACGATGAATACACGCTCTTCTGCAAAACATGCGGAGCAATAGGCGCAATTTACAAACCAAAACTGGTTGAAAAATGAGCAAGATTGCGGATTGGCATTACAGGCATTGGGGCTATAAAAAGTGGGATTTCGGTAAGAAGTGGAATGCCATGCTTGAGCGGCTTGAACTTGAGCAGCTGTTGAAACAAAAAGAAATGCGGGAATAATTACCATTCTCCGAAAACGTCTTCTGTTTCTTTCTGTTGTTCTGGTCCGAATTGCAGGTATTCTGCTGTGGTGCTGATTGAAGCGTGTCCTATGCGTTTTTGTAGTTTTCTTAGGCCTTCTAAGGTGTTGTTTTTACGTATGAATGCTACGCAGTGGCTGTGTCGCATGTGGTGTGGGTGTTGTTTTTTGGCAGTAACTGTGTGAGTGCGCGGTAGTGTGTTAGGTATTGTCTGCCTTTTTCTGTTAGCCGTAGTTTGCGTCGTTTTTTGGTTTGTGTTTCTATGGTTACGAGTTCGGCTTGTATTAGCGGCCGCAGTTTAGGGTAGCCTACGCCTGCTCTTGCGGTGATTCGTGATGGTGCGAGGTTTGGGTTTTTAACTGTTTCTTCGAGTAACTCGCCAATTACTTCAACGTATCCGCGTTGCATGCTGATTTATTATTTCTTAATATATTTTAGTTTTGTTATTTGTGAACATAAATTTTACGTTAATAAGGTTTTTTTACTGTTTAGAGCTGAATTTTACCAGCTAATCTGTTTCGGAGCGTTTGTGCCATTCCGTGGGAAGAAACTGACCAATACATTCGTTCTGGGCATCGCAATTCAGAAGATTTTGAGGAAGGTAGTCTCCGCACCATAACCTTAAGTGAGGAGGAAGGCATTAAAGCTGTTGTCGGCAAGCTTAAGGGCGAAGATAAGACTACCGTGCAGAGTTATCTTTTTGACAAAAGCAAGGGCTGGACGCTTGATAAGGCTAAGGCGTGGTTTGCGGAGCATCAGCCTGTTCGTGAGCATGCTTTTGCGGTTTTGCCTTTTCAAGTTTTGGAGAAGATTGTGGATAAGCCTCTGCGGATAAGGGGCGTCGCCATGACCTCTGGCATGAGCCGCAATTTTAACATTTACACGCCCGAGGAGCTTGAGGCTTTCGCTGGTAAGCTTGTTGGTGCGCCCGTGTATGTGGAGCATGTGGCTGTGCCGAATGCGGTTGGCAAGGTGACTAAAGCCGATTGGGATGGGCACGCGCTTTGGTATGAGGCGGAGATTTACGACAGCGACATCGCCGACAAGATTCGCAAGGGCTTAGTGCAGCATGTCAGCGTAGGCGCAGACTACGAGATCATTGACTTCGTTGACGGGAAGGTTCCGCATGGCTTGCACAACGCGGAGCTCAGCTTAGTGGCTGTGCCCGGCATTCCCGAGACGAACATTCAGGTTTTGGAGAGTTTGAATAAAACTGCGGGTCACTCGGCAAGCACTTCCACATGCGGGGGTGCGCCGAAAGGTGATGTTTTGGAAAACCAAAAAGCTGTTGAAAATAGGGTTTCTGAGGCGGAGTGGAGCACTGAGTACATCAATGACTTGCCGGATGATGCCTTCGCGTATATTGAGCCGGGCGGTGAGAAGGATGAGCAGGGCAAAACTGTGCCCCGTAGCCTTCGTCACTTGCCGTATAAGAATGCGCAGGGCGAGTTGGATGCTGAGCATGTGCGGAATGCTTTGGCGAGGCTGGATCAGACGGATATTCCTGCGGAGGCTAAGGCTGAGGCGCGGCGTCGGCTTTGCGCGGCCGCTAAGGAGCTTGGTATTCAGAGTGCGGTTTGCGGTTTGGTTGAGGAGCTTGAGCTTGTGTGTGGTAAGCTTGCGGAGAAGGAGCAGCTGTTGGCTGAGGCTGAGAGGCGGCTTGCGGCTGCGGAGAAGGCGGTTGAGGAGCTGCGTATGCAGTTGCAGGGCGGCGGCTTGCTTGTTGAGCGGGCTTTGCCTGTGGATAGGGTGCTTGAGGCTGTGGATCGGTGTATAATGGGGAAGCTTCCGGCTGATTGGGTTTTGGGCAGCTGGGGCGCGGCGAGTGGCGGTTATCGTTTGGCTCAGGATGTGCGCAGGGGCAGGTTGGAGTTGGAGCGTGAGCTTCGTGGATGCTGAGCGGCTGAGGGCTGTGCTGCGTAGGTATGCGCCGCCTTTGACTGTGGCTCAGGTGGAGGCTATACTCAGCGAGGCCGCAGAGCTTGATGCACTGCGGGTTTCAGAGTCACATGTTGATGTGGCGCCTGTGTCAAGACGACTTGGCAAGGCTAAAAGGTAGTTTAAGGTGAGGGAAGATGGCTGATAAGTATTCGTTGATAGGTGTGGGCGACTGCTTAGATATTGGCTCGGCTGTTGTGATTCCGTGTGTTTGTGCTTCTTCGGTTACGAAGGGGCAGGTGGTTAAGGCGAACGCGCATGCGGATAATGGGTTGCCGACTGTTGCTCCGCAGGCTGCGGGCACTTTGACTACAAGCTTGGGTGTGGCTTTGAAAAGCGGCAGTTCAGGCGAGACTATTCCTGTGCTTATCTTCGGCGTTGTGAAGGTGACTGCGGGCGCAGGCGGATGCACTGTTGGGCAGTCAATTGGCGCTACGCCGGCAAGCAGTGATCCTGGCACGGTGGCGAATAACTCTACAGGCGGGCAGATTATTGGGCGTGCATTGCAGACTATGAGCAGCGGAGACACGGGGCTTGTGTTCATTTGCTCGGGAGGCGGCTAAAAAATGAGTGAAGTGAAGAATAGGCTTCAGGAGGCTTTCCTGCGGGATCCTGAGCTTGGCGAGCGCGAATGGAGCAGCTACCTCGCTGGGTTCGAGCGTGACCGCATTATTAAGCGGGCGATCAGAGAGGGCCTTTTCAGTGATGCAGCAAGCGCTTTGGGCGCTATGCATGATACGCTGTGGCGGGCTGCTCAGGCGCGGACTATTGGCCGCGAGCTTGTCACGGTGATTCAGACGAAGCAGCCGCTTGAGCGGTTCATCCGCGAGGGCGACGCGTACGTTGTGGAGAGCGGGGAGGCGCCTCCGCTTAAGGTTGCGGGCAAGGTTGACACTGTTGACGTCAGGGCGAACGTGGAGTTGAGCAGTGCGCAGGAGTGGACGGAGAGCTTCGCGGAGGACGCAAGTTTCGACGTGATTCAGTATTACACTCGCAGAATCGGGTATGCATTGGCGAAGCAGGAGACCAGCAAGATTATCTCGTTGTTCAATAACATTAGCGCGGGCGACTTGGCTGGCGGCGCGGAATACACGATTAGCTCGCCGATTACCTGGCAGAACGTTGTTGAACTCGTAGGCAAGGTTGAGGGCGAGGATTTTGTGCCGACGGTTGTGGCGGTTTCGCCGACAGTATTCACGGAGCTGAGACGCCTCGACCAATTCATTAACAACCTGTATAATGATCCGGCGAACATGAAGCAGGGCGTGATGTATCACACTACGCTCGGCGTAACATTCGTTAGCTCATCGCTTGTAACCAAGAGCATTGCTTTAGACAAGGAGGCTGCTGCGGTGCTGCTTTCGCGGCGTGAGCCGCTTCTGAAGAGTTATGAGAAGGCTGATGTTGGCAGGTATGGCATTGCGGGCAGCGAGCGCATTGGCTTAGCCGTGCTGCGTAGCAAGGCAGTCGCGCGAGGGTCAAGGTAGGCGCTTATGCGGTTACGGTTTGCTTGCGGCAGGCTTTGGCTGCGTGTTGACGCGAGGGTTCAGTCTGGGCTGCGGCGGGCGCTTGGCGGCTTCGCTTGCCAAGGCCTCTGCGGCTTTAGGCTGCGGCGTCCGCATTTGACGTGCCTGTTCTGTCGTAGGCGCCGCGTGTATTACGGCAAGATGCCGGCGGAGTTTGCTGTGACGCCGTATGTGCTGCTGATCCGCTGTGATCGCAGGTTCCGCGGGGCGAAGGATGCCCTGCTTAAGCCTTTGTTAACGGTTGCGGAGTGGCTGAGTAACTGATGGCGAAGGGTAAGTGCCCGAGGTGTGGGCGATGGATTCACGCGCAGGTGGAGACGACTGTTGAGTGTGACTGCTGGATGTATTGTCCACTATGCGGCGGATTGATGGAGCCCTACCAGCCTGACACTTCGCCAGAGGTTTACGGCGTGGACGGCAAACGCGACCTGCTGATACTGCGCGTCTGCTATAACGTTGGGAAGCACGCGGCTAATCTCCCCTTTTATAGCACTCAAAAGCCCGTTGAGGTTGAATTAACATGAAGAATCTTGAGGAGCGGCTACGGTACGCGAAGATGATTCTGCGCGAGGTTAGCCGTGAGCCTCTTAGTCGCACGGAGCTGTGTAAGCGGTTTGTGCGGGCTTCTGGTTCTCCTGCGAGCTTCGACGGGCTTATGCGGTTTCTTGTGCGTAACGGCTTTGTGGAGAAGGCTAGTTCTGAGCATCGTGCGCCTTACCGCTTGACTGACCGTGGTAGGCGGTTTCTGGAGGGGCTGCAGTGAGCCTGCTTAGGCGTTTGCGTGAGGTTTTGTCGTCTGTGCCTGCTGCGGCTGGGGCTGCGTCTCCAGGGGGCCGAGTGTTCAGTGATGTTTCGGAGGTTTCTTTGGCTGACGCGTGGGAGCTGTATAAGCGTGATCCAGCTTGCCGCAGTAGCGTGGATTTGCTTGCTGCTTCAACTGTTGGCGCGGGCTTCTATACCACGTGCGCGGATAAGGCGGTGTATGCTGACGCGGAGAGGGCGAAGGCTGCTGTGGACGCTTACTGCAAGCGGGTGAATCTGGATCGGATGCTGAATCGTATGGCTCGGCGCCTGATTGCCTGCGGCAATGATTTCTGGCTTAAGGCGGATGGGGAGCTTGTGCCTTTGCCTGTTGACGCAGTTGAGAAGATTGATGTTGCGTTCATGGATAGGGGCGGCGTGCGTGTGCCCTTTCGCGTGGCGGGCTATCGTCTGGCTGCGCGGTATGGCGGCGGGCTGCTGCGTCCTGACGTGGTGATTCATTGGCGGTTTGAGGATGATGTGCCGTTCGGTTTCGGCGTGGGCTTGCTTCAGACGCTGCTTTACACGCTGCGGGTGCATGGGGATCAGCGTCCCGCGTATGCGTGGATGAAGGCGAAGATTGAGCGGTTGATGCCGAAGATCTTCGAGAAGTATGCTGGCCCCGATGTGCTTGCGTGGGTGCCCTACGCGGATAACGCGACGATAAAGAAGTTTGAGAATATTATTCGGAACCGCAGTGAGGAGGGCAACTGGCTGTTTTATGGCGACGTGAAGGGGAAGGGTTTGCCTCCGCAGGTGCTGCCTGTGCAGATTGATCCGCGGGCGCGGTTCGAGTATTACGTGGAGCACTTGATTAATCAGTTTTATCTGGGCTGCGAGACGCCTTTGGCGAGGCTGTTCAGCACGCCAGGCTTCACTGAGGCGTCGGCGAGGGCGGCGGTTGAGCTGCAGGATATGCTTGTGCGGGCTGTGCAGCGGGATATTAAGCGGACTGTGGAGGCGGAGATTTTCGATTGGGTTGTTGCCTCAGCAGGTTTTGACGCGGGGAAGGCTGCGGTGCGGTTGAACTGGGGTAGCCCTGAAGCGCCTGAAATTAACGTTGCTGATATGCTTAAGGCTGCGGAGCTTGGGCTTATCAGCGTTGAGGAATTCAGAAAAAATATGGTGAAGTTTGGCTGGGAGCTTGGCTCCGCGGCTCCCTCAAGGGCGGCGGAAAGGCGGGTGAAGGCTGGTTGGCTGCTTCAGAAGCTCGAATGATAGTGGAGGTGCTTGAGGTTTGGGAGGCGGCGGAGCGGCTGCTTCGTGAGTACATGCTTTGGCGTTATAAAGCTGTGGGGGATGATCGTACTTGTCCAGAGTGCAGCGGCTGGAATGGGCAGGTGCTTAGCGTGGAGCGGTCTGATGAGCTGCGGGGGCTTTTTCCGTATGGCGAGTTTGCTGGTGCAGCGGTGTTTTATCCGCGGTTGCATCCGCATTGCCGCTGCGTGGTTAAGCGTGTTTACAGCGGCGAAGGCTTGACCTTAACGGGTAACCCGTTTTGGCAAGAAACCTGAAAATATGGAGGATGAAATTGAAAATGGTGGAAGCGTGTGATAAGGTTGGTTGGAAATCGCTGTGGACGATTACGAAGTTCAAAGATGAAGATGGTGTTATAGCTGAAATGTTGCGTGGCGGCGCAAGAATAGAAGACGTTGTGAAACAGTTTCCAGAGGCTTTCTTGGGCGAGGAGCGTTTAGAAGGTAACATTGCTTTAAACGAGGGGCTTCAAGCGTTGATTGACTTGCTTGCTGGATTAAATACTGTAACAAAGTGGGACAACGCTAATGCAAGGCTTGGAGTAGGCGATTCAAATGCGGCTGAAAGCGCGTCGCAGACAGGGTTGCAGGGAGCGAGCAAAACGTTTAAGGCTATGGATACAGGTTATCCGCAGAGGACAAACCAGACATGTGAGTGGCGTGCGACTTTCGGTTCTTCCGATGCGAATTATTCTTGGCAGGAGTTTACGGTTGTAAATGCGGCGGGCGATACTGGACAAAACTTGAACCGCAAGGTTGCGGATAAAGGAACAAAAGCAAGTGGCGAATCGTGGACGCTTAGTTTGCAGATAACGTTCAGCTAAGCTTGGTGGTGTTCATTTGGCTGTTGGAGATGTAGTTTCAGACATTCAGAGTATTGATTCGGGAGGTTATTTGGATATTCAACCAGCTGCGGGTGTGGAATGGGTTATTCACAACATTTATCATGCAAGCAACGTTCAATTGGAGTTTTACGATGGAACAAACAGCCTAATTTTCGACACGGATACTGGTGCAGGCGTTTACGCTAAATACGCTTTTCATGTAAATAACACAAGAAGAATCAGAGTTAAAAACACAAGTGCTTCTGCACAGCTTATCGGTTATGATGGCATTGTCACTCGGGCAGTGTAAGGTGTGTAAACGAAATGAAGCTAACTTTGGATTCTGGAACCAAAAAGGATTTAACTGCAACTCAAATTGCAACGTTGGATTCTAAGTTGCGAACGAGGATTCCGCAGCTTGTGGGTTGGAGTTATTCGCCTTTAACTGGAGAGCTTACATTAGATTTTGGAGATGTAGATGATAATGCGATGCTTACAAAAATAGACAATTGGATTACTCAGACGGGTTCTGTGAGAAAATTGCGGTTTGAGTTTTTAGATTTGATTAAAAAATGGGGAGAGTAAATGACAAGGCTTATCCCATCCATTGGAAGCAAAAAGATTTTCACTATTACTTATGCTACACCTCAAGAGTCTCTTTTGACACCTACAACTTTGCCTACAACTGAACCTACAGATCCACAGTTCACATACACTATTGCAAACTCAGATTTGCCAGTATTCAGCATTAAACCTTTCAGCGTTAAATATATTGCTTGTGTTTACGGTGCTGGCAAGTTTGTTACTGCTGGAACGCTTAGCTGGCGTATGGTGAAGAACGGTGCTTCAGTTGCTACGGGCACGGCTTCAGTTGCAGCAAACACTTACTATACGGTTAATGCTTTCTTCTTGGATGTTGTTGCAGGTGACGTTGTGGGTTTGAAGCTTTGGAGTAACCAGACGGACAGTAACTGGGATTATAAGGCGTTGTTCTGTTATCCGACAAGGTTCTTTCCATTTCCGTTACTTAACTATAAGCAGATACCAGCATCAGTTAGGATTTGGAACAGCGATTCGCCTACGCTTTACCCAACTTTGACGCTTGGTAATCCGACACCATGGGTTCCATACTATCCATGGTGTGGTTTTATTCAAAATAGTGATTCTCGAGCGTGGTATATAGGCATTACATACACTTACACTTTTGACTATTATCCTTTACATGCTACTTATGGACTTTATAGGATATGGTATCATGGAGACGCTAACAACGCGAATACTGCAAGTGTGCAAACAGACGCCACTTACCGCCCAAAATATTACAGTAACTACTTGAACATTAAAGTTGAATGCAGACCGTTGAGGATTGAATGAATGAACATAACAGAATACGGCGACATAATGATTAACACCTACGTGGACGAATGGGGTAGAAGACGCATTGACAGCCTTTTGGATGATGGAACAAAAATAATCATAACTGCTGTATATGTAACTGTCACCGTTACCGATGGTGTTGGCTTTAGTGACGCCGTTTTATGCCACAAAACATTTGTTGTCAGCGATTCTGTTGGTTTAGCTGATGCGTCATTGAAAAATTGGACGCCGAGGGTGGCAGATACAATTTCTTTTCTTGAAAGTGTCTTGCGCGATAAGGCTTTTTCGGTTCCTGATTCCGTCGGGCTGGCGGATGTTATTTACCGAGGTAAGCAGTTTGCAGTAACGGATGCGGTTACACTTATTGATGTCATTGATGTTATCAAGGGGCTTCTTCTGAAAACGGTGATGGATTCCGTGGGCTTGAGCGATGCTGTTCTGCGGGATAAGGCGTTTTCGGTTGCGGATTCAATTGTGCTTTCTGATGTCATATTACGTGGCAAGGTTCTGGCGGTTTTAGATCAGCTTAGGCTTGTAGATTTTGTTCAGGCGCATAAACAGTTGCTTGTGGCGGATGAGGTGTTGTTGGCTGATTTGGCGCGTGCGGTGCTTAAGCTTGTGCTTGTCGGCGAAGCGGTTTCGCTTGCTGATAATGTCGTGGTTGTCGGCGGACGGCTGGTTTGGCGTCTGCGCATTGTCGGCGAGAGTTTTGAGGCTTTGCGTGTTGAGGGAGAAAGCTTTTATCCGTTAAATGTCAGAGGTGAGGATTTGGAGTTGTTGCGTGTTGAGGGAGAAAGCTTTTATCCGTTAAATGTCAGAGGTGAGGATTTGGAGTTGTTGCGTGTTGAGGGGGAGGATTTGTGAGGACGTATAATAGGGGTGATACGGTGGGAAAGCGCTGGCGCTTTTATGACGAGACTGATGCGCCTGTGGATCCTGATTTGATAACCATAACGGTTAAGGCGCCTAACGGGAATGTTATTGCTACGCTTAGCAAAACTGATTTAATAAGGGAGGCTACGGGCGTGTATAAGATGCTGTGGAATGTGCCTGAGGATGCTTCAGCTGGGTTTTGGCTTATCCTCGTGAAGGCGACGCGTGCCGCTGGGAACATCGTGAATACTGAGACTTTCAGCTTTCAAGTTACCGCTTAATATGTGTTTTAAAAAACTGTTTTTTAAAGCATTTTTTGAAAATATTTTTTTTTACAGCTATATTTTTGCGACGGAATTGTTTATTTGGCTTTTTCAGCTTAATATTCCGTATTATCGCTTGGAGCGTTCAGATTGCCCTACTGCACGGTTCAGGACGTTAAGGCAGTTTTGCGTGTGACGGATTCCAGCTTTGACGCTGAAATAGACGCATGCATCCCAAGCGCTGAAGGCTTGGTTGACGGTTTTTTGAAGGCGTATGATTTATCGGTGCCGGCGGAGGTGCCTCAGCTTGTGCGTGATGCGGCCGCGCATTTTGCCGCGTGGCTTTTCAGGCGCAGGCGGGAGCCTGCTGAGGCAGAGGTGTTCTGGAATGAGGCTCGCCGTTTCATTGACGCCTATGTGGATGCTGAGGCTGAGGCTTATGTGGGGAGCGTGTAAGCGGTGAAGTGCAAGCGTAGGAGTTTTGTGGTGCGGGTTGGCGGCGTGGAATTTCTAGTTGAGGTAGCGGTTACGCCGCTTGTGGAGGCTGATGATCATAATAGAAGTTGAAGTTTCTACGCGTGGTCTGGAGTTTGATGAGGTTGCAAGCAAATTCAGCAAAGAGCTTAAGCAGCAGTTGATTGAGCGTTTAGCTGATGTTGCGTGGGCTGAGGCGTTTTATGGTGCACCTTGGCGTACGGGCAGGCTTGCAGAGAGTATTGTTAAGGATGTTTATGAGGGTGAAGCGAGAATTCAAGCCCTAGCGCCCTATGCAATGTACGTAGTAAAGGGCACGGCGCCGCATGAGATCCGTCCTGTTAATGCTTCTTGTTTGCGGTTTGAGACAGCTGAAGGAGACATAGTGTTCACGAAGCTGGTTCGCCATCCAGGCACAAAGCCTAACCCGTTTATGCAGCGAGCAGCAGAGGAAGCACGTAGCCAAGTGGAACAAATATTCGCACAGCTATGGCTGGAGCTGATTTAACATGAGCTTTTATACTATGTACAAGGCGGTTTTCGACGCGGTTAAAGCGGCTATTGAAACGAAAAGCGCTATAAAAACCGTGGTTTTAGGCGAGCAGTTCACGGTTGGCGGGTTGCCGAAGGCGATTATTAACGCGGAGCCTTCGCCTATAAAGCCTGGTGCCTTGGATAAGCGGTTCGAGTTGCAGATTAACTTCAGCGTTGTTCTGGTGATTCTGGAGTATGAGCCGAAAGACTGGTTCACCGACATAATTGCGGTTATGGGTGACGTTGTGGACGCTGTTTTAGCGGACACAACGCTTAACGGCACAGTGCGTTTTGTGCATCCAACAGCTTTCAGCCCAGGTGAAATCAGGTTTCGAGATAAACTGCTTTACGGCGGCGTGGTGAGTTTCGCCGCTTACAAGTCATGGGTGGTGACGTAATGGAAAGAGAGTTGAAAATGAAGGGGAAAGAGTTTGCGCGTTGTCAAGGGTGTCCAGCGCTGCTTGGCTTTAACTTGCAGAAGTCCAAAAGCAGAGATGTCGTGTACGTGAAGTGTCTGGTGGAAGAATGCATTAAGCCTGTTGCAGAGTGTGAAGTTTCGGTGCAGTACACTGAAAAGAACACTGAAAAGAAGCAGGAGGTGAAATAGGTTTTGGGAACAAGGTACGTTGCAGTTGGTAAGGAAACAACATACGGAACAGCGGTAGCGGCTACACGTTACGCTGACGCTGTCGCAGCCATTAAGCCTGACCAGAACTGGATTATCCCAGCAAGCGTCGGGTCCAGAAGCGTGTTAAAGCGGAGTCTGGGGCCTTACCGTGCACGTGGCAGCATAGGCGATTTTCCAGCTGAACCTGAAAACATTGTTGGCGAGTTGCTGTACGGCGTGTTCGGCTCTGTCTCCAGTGCGCAGCAGGGCGGAACAAGTGCTTACCTGCACACGTTTAGTCCAGCGGATTCTCTGCCCAGCTACACGGTGCGTATAGGCGTGGAGCAGACGGAGCGTGTTTTACCTGGCTGCTTGATTGAGGCTTTGACGGTGAAGTTTAAGCATGATGACGTGGTGAAGGCTTACGCTGAGGTTCTCAGCGGTTTTCCAGAAACTAAAGCTTCTATCGGTTCGCCTACGCTTAGTTCGCTGCAAGCTTTCGACATGACGGATACGTCTGCTGTGCTGACAATTGGCGGTGTAAGTAAACGCAGCGTTGTTTACGATTTAGAGGTGACGGTGAAAAACAACATTCCTTTTGACCGCGGAGCTCTGGATGGGCGTACTTTTAGCGTTAAACGGTACGGGCAGCGTGAGGTTACGGGGAAGCTGAGTGCCTACTTTGACGACACAGCGGAGTACGATAGGTTCATAGCGGGAAGCGAGTTTAACTTGGCGATTACTGCTGTAGGAGCTGAAATTGCAGGTGGCTACAAGTATCAGTTGGGCTTTGAGTTGCGCAAGTGTGTTTACCTGCGTGATGCTGCGCCTGAGGTGAAGGTGCAGAATGAGCCTTTGGTCATTGACGCGCCGTTCCAAGCGTTCTACGATTCTACTGGTGGATTCAACGCTGAAGCAAAGGCAACTCTGCAGAACACAGTAACCTCATACTAGGAGGAGTGAACAGTGAAAATTAAAGTCGGCGAAGTGGAATACACGGTGCAGCCTCTTGCACTTGAGTTAGCTCCGTACGAAGCTCGTTTAGTGGAGCTTCTGCAGAAGACTCCGCAAGACTTCAGCGAAGCAGAAAAAGTCAGCGTGGAAATTAAGCAGCTGCGGGAAAAAATCCTGTCGGAAACAGTGACGCCTGCGCCTAAGCCTGAACACAGCATTCGCCTGTACCAAGCTGTGATGGAGTTAACTAGGCAGGAGATGACTGCTGCAGGGCTTTTTCGCAGCCAGAAACACGGGATTAATGAGGAAGACAGCTCAGCTTGCTCTGCTGCTGCATCGCCGTCCCAGTGAGCTGCTCGGGGTGAAGGATAAGAGTTCAGTTTGGCTGCTGGAGTTCGATTATCAGCTGTTACAGAGGGAAGCGGAAAGCCTTCAGCAAGAGGAAAACAGGGAGGAGAAAATTGAGAAAATCAGAGAGTGGAAAAGAAGGAGAAGCATATGAGCACTGACGTTTTAGTACGTGTAAGTATGGAAGGCGAAGCTGAGGTTAGCGAAGGCTTCCGCCGTTTAGGCAGGTCAGCAGAGGACAGCAGCCGGCAGATGCGAAGTTTCGGACGCGAGGTTGCTTCCATCGGAGCATCCATATCTGCCGTGGGGCGTCTAGGCGAAATGTTCGGTGTGCTTAGCAAGGAAGAGGCTAACGTTATACGCGAGATGGGCAACATGATGGCGTTGTTCGGCACTGTCGCTCGTGGCTTAAGCTACTTGCAGAATGCAAGTTGGGCGGTTACTTTAGCGGAGAAGGCGCGAGGCGCAGCTCACCAGTTTGCTGACGCCATGGCTGCTGGCGCCGGCAAGGTTGCAAGCGTTTTTGTAAGTGCGTTGGCAGCGATTAAAGCCAGCAGCATAGCCACGGCAGTTGCGGAGAAGGCGCGTGCTGTAGCTCATGCAATTGCGAACGCTGTTTCCAGCATGGGCGTTCTTGTGCCTGTGCTGGTGGCTGCTGCGTCAGCTGCAGCGGTTGGTATTGCAGCGGCTTTCGGAGCGGTGCCTATGGCTAAGGGCGGAGTCGTCACTAAGCCTACTTTAGCGTTAATTGGCGAACGTGAACCTGAAATTGTGCTTCCACTCAGCAAAGTTTCTAACGTTGTAAACGTCGCTGGTTCTCCCTTTGACAGCAGTTTTACAGTAGCCTTCAACGCTGCTCCCAAGGCTCAAAGCGAATTACCTGTGGCTAAGAGCGGCGTTTCTGCTGTTTCAGCCGGCTCTTCTATTATTCAGGGCGGGGGTTCTTTAAGTCAAGGCAGCTCTTTGCTGCAAGGCGTTTTTCTAAGTGAAGGCGGAGTTGTTTTAAGGCCTACTTTGGCGTTGGTCGGTGAACGTGAACCTGAAGCGGTGGTGCCGCTTAGCAAAATCTTCAATTTTACAAGTG
>JAAKEZ010000057.1 GCA_018475625.1 Candidatus Bathyarchaeota archaeon A05DMB-2 | reverse complement strand
TAGTGAAGGGGGTTTCGCGCGCCTACCGGGGGCGCGCCGCTCAACTTAGTCGTTAACCGAAGCCATCAAAAGTGTAGAAACTAGCGGCGGCTATCAGGACTTTGAAAAGCCGTGCGTAGTCGGCGGGGTCTGCGATGGTGGGGTTGCAGTGGGCGGCCGCCCAACATCGGTTCAAGCGGACGCGGCTATCGCCGCAGCAATCGGCGGGGAAACGCGCACAACCATACTTGCGCTTGAAGGTACTACGCCGCACCCGCCGCGCGCCTGAACCCTACCGTTAGATGCAAAAGGAGATAAATAGATGGCTGTTCCAGATTATCAGAGCTTGATGTTGCCGCTCCTCCAGCTTGCGGCACGGAAGGGAACTGAAATATCAACCAGCGAAGCCGTTGAAGCTCTGGCAACGGAATTGGGGCTTACAGAAGACGATTTAAAGGAGATGCTACCGAGTGGCATACAGCCAACTTTCTTTAATCGTGTCGGTTGGGCTTCAACTTACATGAAAAAGGCTGGGCTGCTTGAAGCAACGCGCAGAGGATTCTACCAAATCACCGACCGTGGAAGAGATCTTCTTGAGAGACAGCCTAAGACTATAAACGTAAAATTACTCAAGCAATATCCGGAGTTTCTTGAATTTCAACAACTCAAAGGCACGAGAAGCGGTGACAAGGTAGCCGAACCTAAAGGATCATCAGACATTTCGACAGCAACACCATCAGAGGCATTAGAAACTGCATATGAAAATCTCCGTGACGAACTCGCAGATGAATTACTCGCCAGGCTAAAGAAGATATCGCCCGCCTTTTTCGAACGGGTTGTTGTGGAACTGCTTGTAAAAATGGGCTACGGAGGTTCACGTGTAGATGCAGGCAAGGCAATCGGTAGGACCGGCGACGGTGGAATTGATGGAATCATAAAAGAGGATAAACTCGGTCTTGATGTTGTGTATATTCAGGCGAAGCGTTGGGATAACAATCCGGTAGGTCGACCTGATGTTATGCAATTTGCGGGGGCTCTTCAGGCACAAAGAGCAAACAAGGGTATTTTTATTACTACCTCCAGATTTACTGATGATGCTCGCAATTACGTTTCTCAAATCGGCAGTAAGATCGTTTTAATTGACGGCGAACAACTAACCAATCTGATGATCGAGCATGATGTTGGCGTATCTACGGTTTCATTGTATCCGGTTAAAAAGGTTGATAGCGATTATTTTGAAGAGAGCATCTAACAACCGCATCAACTCGGACTGGCAATTCCGCTACGCTCCATTGCCAGCCGGTTATGCGGAGCGTTGGGCGGCTTACAACAAATAAGTTTCGCGAGGTAAAGATGCCCAGAAAAAGAAGAACCAATACTGGAATACCTGGACTATCTTTTTCTTGGAAACGTGCTTTGGGAATCTCTCGTACCAGGCAGAAGTTTGCACGGAAGACGGGTATCCCAACAACAAAGTCTGGCATTCAGCGGAAACTGGGAAGAGGAATACTGGGCCTCCTCTTCCCATTTAGAAGAAAGAGATGACAGTTTTCCTGCCGAACGCCTCTGTAGTTGCAATGAAGGTATAAGGTAGCGACCCGATGTTGCGAAAGTTGCTTTCCATACGAGTAAATCCTACTGTTGCAGGAAAGAGACTTGCTTTGCCTGTGATTCCCCTTGCTATAGCCCTCTGTTGCTGTGGGTGCTTTGCTGCCGCTATGGTTGATACGTCCCTGCGGGCGGTTGGTTTGTTGCCAACATACACACCCTCACCTACACGTTCCCCCATTCCCTCTGAAACACCGACGGTTAAACTACAACCGACGGCAAGGCCATCGCCGACGCTCCGGCCAACTGCAACGCCAACGCCAACACCTCCGCCGACAGGAACACCAACGCCCCAACCGACAAAGACACCGACCATAGCACCCACGGCTACTCCCGCTTTGGTTGTTAGTCCGCCGACCAACACACTCGAGCCAACGGCTATTCCCACGCCAACGCCAACCCGTGCGCCGACCAATACGCCGATTCCGCCGACTAACACACCAGTGGCAGGAGCACCACCGGGCTCCGAAATCCTTGCAGACGGGGTGTGGCGATGTCCCAATAGCACGGCAGGCGCAGCCTATGTGGGCAGCGATCAGAGCGACAAATTTCACTATCTGAGCTGTCCTTGGGCGAAGAAGATCAAAGACGAAAATCGTATCTGCTTCGCGAGCAGGAGTGCAGCGGTTGCTTATGGGTATGTTCCGTGTGGAACCTGCAAACCATAGGCGGGTCCAATGTTAATTGTCTGTTTCTGCTATGAGTGTCAGGGCCGCCCAACCTGCGGCTCAAGCCGACAGCGCCTTCGCTCGCTTCGCTCGCTCCGGCGCTGCGGCTTAGCCGCAACTCGTTGGGCGTTCGACCTTCTAAAACAACTCGCCATTTCAGCAAACCCAAAAGGGGTTCTGCA
>JAAKEZ010000056.1 GCA_018475625.1 Candidatus Bathyarchaeota archaeon A05DMB-2 | reverse complement strand
CCCATGCCCCCACATGTATCTCCGTCGTGAACCAATACGCGTCTACAGGCGCTGTCAACGCTTCCACGGACAAAACGGCGATTCCTTCTGCGAGGCTTTCCAATGCCCAGCTCCTCAGCTTCCTTGATTTCTTTCTCTACCTCTCTGAGGTTCTGTTCAAGCCTAGCCTTCTCCTCAGGGCTCGTAGAGGATGCAATCATGGACCGCAGTTGTTCCGCGATGGCACGGTTCTGAACAAGCATGCGTCTTTCAACTTCTATAATCCTGAGCACGTAGTTAGCGTCCAAGTGAATGTAGGCTTTGACTCCTTGGATGATGAGCCTCAGTTTCTTCGCTTCTTCCCTGCCCACGTCTGGTTCTCGGAGCCTCTGAAGCGCTGCCCACTGCAGCCCTAGGGCTTCATTCGGAGAGGGCAACTGCTCAAACTTGAGGGGCTCAAGCTTCGGCGTTGTTGTCGTTGTTTTTAAGGAATCCTTTTTCCGCGCAATTTTCACAAGAGAACTTTCTGAACGCGGCGGAATGGACAAGCCCATGCGCTTCAGTTTCATAGCCACAGCCTCAGCACTCCGCCCTAGCGAGACAGCGAGATCCTCAAGACACGCAGCCTTGGGCAACAATTCAATGAGCTTCTTCTCTTCATGAACAGTCCAATAGGGCATGCTCTCAGCCTTCCTTGACGTGATGTTTTTCCCTGAGCCACTCGGGGATAATCACGGCCCTTAAGAGCTCCTGAACCTTAATTCCTCTTTCTTTGGCGATTTTCTGAAGTGTGGCAAACACTTCATCATCCAAACTTTGCATAAACTTCGGCATCTCTTTCAACTCTGATACCATGTTTTCAACCTCCATATTTTAATTCATCCCAAAGATATCTACAGAAAGATTTAAAAAGATTTCCAAAGATACCCTAGGGTTGCCAAGTGTGCGGAGCATAATGCTCAGCAAGGCGCTTGGCAAAGGAGGCGAACAGAGCCATGGAGCCACTTCCCCTCTTTTTCTACGCTTTAAGCCTCACAGTTTCCGCAATCATGGCGACGTACCTTCTAAGGCATCTGCTCTTCACGTTTTGGGCTATAGCCCACAGAAAACCCAGAAACCACAAAAGAGCCTTGAAATGGTCTCCGAAAGTCACGATTCTCATCCCAGCCCACAACGAAGAAAAGGTCATCGGGCAACTCCTCAAAAGCCTGACGGGGCTATCGTACAAGGGCTCCTATGACGTGGTCGTAGTAGACGACGCAAGCAAGGACAGGACCGGAGAAATCGCTGAACAGATCGCGGCAGCCACACAGAGCCCATACATCAGCGTGATCCACAGAGCCCACGGGGGCAACGGAAAACCCTTAGCCCTCAACGAGGCCCTAGGGCATGCAACAGGAGAGATCCTCATCTTCTTTGACGCTGACTATCTTCCACGCAAGGACCTGATTCAGCAGTTACTACGAGGATTCACAAGGCCCGACGTCGCAGCCGTCCAAGGCTACATAGAAGTCAGAAACCACTCCAGGGCATTAATCAGCAAAGTCGTCAGGCTAGAGAGGCTCGCGGGCTACAGAATCAGCCAGCATGCCCGCGGAGAACTCCGCTTAATGCCCCAGCTCGGAGGAACCGTCATGGCCGTACGTCGCAAAGCCCTACAGGAGCTGAGCGGGTTCAACACGGAAGCCTTGGCAGAGGACACGGACTTGACGCTGAGGCTGACACTACGAGGATACCGAGTACATTATGGGCTGGAAGCCAGAAGCAGCGAAGAAGCCGTAGAGGGCATGAGGGCATACTTTAGACAGCGCCACCGCTGGGCTTTAGGGCACATGCAATGTGCACTCCGCTATTCAGGGAAGATCCTTCGCAGCAAGCTAAGCAGACGGGTGAAGGCGGACGCTCTTCTCTGCCTAGGCGTGTACTTCGTGCCCCCGCTCGTGGGCCTATCCTGGATCCTCTCGGGGCTTGCGGTCATCCTGGGCTTTCCCATGCCCACGTACACACTAAGCCTCTCCGCCCTCAGCATATTCAGCGCCGTCGGAAACTTCGCACCAATATTCGAAATCATTGCAGGGGCAATCCTCGACAGAGCCCACAGGGCCCTAATGTGGCTGCCCCTCATTCCCGTCGTGTACGTAGTCAACGTCATCATCTCAGCTAAAGCCCTCACGGACCTAGCCCTCAAGAGAACATATAGGTGGGTCCACACAGAACACAACGGCGCCGAGACTAGACGCAGAAAGTGGCGCCAGAGAATACACAAGGGCTCTAAGCCCCATCCTTTTTCTCTGATAGGGTCCCACGATGCTCTCAGTGAAAAGAAGCCCTAGAATGCTCGTAGTAGCCAAAACAACAAAGAAAAAGGGGAGTTTCTGCGGGAGACTTCCCCAAACGGAGTGAAATACCTCACCCCGGCCACTATTTCGAAAGCCTCAACTACTTTTTGATGTCAATTTT
>JAAKEZ010000055.1 GCA_018475625.1 Candidatus Bathyarchaeota archaeon A05DMB-2 | reverse complement strand
GCATGCCCATCTTCATGAGAGCCTACTACCCTAAAGACCAAGTGGAGTTCAGACTGGTTAAACGCGCTTTTGAAAGGCTGACGCAAGACAGGCAGAGAGAGTTTGAACGCCTTAAAGACATGCATGAGTCTAAGGAGGCATATGAGTATGGCTGAAGAAGGCAAGGCAGACTGGGAAATTCGCCTTGGAAAATATTTTGAAGAGCCCGTTAGCGAAGCTAAAGTTGACGGGACGTTCTCGGGCAGCCAACTGCAGGCATTACTAATCGACATCGAAAAGACTGTGGGCGAGGCAAAGAAGTTCTTAGCTGCCAACATGATCTCAGAAGTGAGAGCCCAGTTAGCCAAGATACGCAGTTTGCTCAGGTTCTTAGAGACAAGAGCCTCAAGGTCGATTGACGAGGTCGCATCTCTCCTTAAGACTGGAGTAAGCGAAAAAATTCTCAAAGAAATCTACGGCGTAACAGACGAAGAGATTCAAAGAGCGAAAAAGCTTCTTGAAACCTCCACAAAGGCTCAAGAAGAGCCCATAACAATGCAGAGGATCCGCTGTTCTAACCTCTACCATGCTTTGAGAGCTTTGGAGCCTGTCCTCGCTCGGGCTAGGGAGAAAGGCGAGTCGGACCTCGAATCGGCTGTAAGCCGAGCCATGGAGCTTATCGCCAAGAAGCTTGAAGAATGCCCATCAGAATGGTACATGGAATCCTCAAGCAGCCACGGCTCTTCAGGCTCGAATCCAGGCGTTGATGAACAGGAATACGAAGCGATTAGGGAAAGGGCTAGATTGGCAAAGGCGGAGACGCTGATTTGAGCCTCATAATCGAGGATTACCTAGACGAGTTTGAAAAGTTCTTCGACCTGCTCTTCACGAACACAGACGAGGCAACTGTAAAATTCACAGTCAACGGCATCATTGCAAGAAACATGGACTCAAACAGAGTCACAGCCTACACGCTTTCAGCGCCCCCGCAATCTTTCTACGCCTACCGCATAGACAAGGAAACCTTCGGATTAATCACCAACCGAAGCAAAGTGAAAGGAGTCATAAGAGCCCTCAAGGCTACTGGCGCGGCTAGGGCAGCCATCAGAAGGAAAGACAACAAAATAATGCTTGATGACACTGAGATAGGCGAATTTGAAGATGAGAAAACCGAGTTCGACGTCCCAGAGCTAAAAATGGACCTGCCCAACAGAATAACCTTTGATGGAAGGTCTCTCAAACGCTTTCTAGCCCAAGCAAGAAAAGCAGGGGCTGACGCTGTAGGCTTCGCATGGCTATTAACTAAGCGCGAAGCCGTGGTTGCAGCCTTCAACGAGGAGGTTTGGCTGACTTTCAAAGACCTTTTTGGCTTGGAAATTTTTCAAGACGCAGGCGCAGGCTACAAAATCCACATGATTGAGCAGTTTCTTCCTCCAACAATATTCCTGAGGAAGCCTTGGCCCGTGGTTAAAGTATTAGGCGCTAGAGCATATCGCATGCCGGTCGGTTTAGAATACGATTTTGGAACAGTCAACTTCAAAGCTTACGTAGCTCCAAACTATGACGATTCAGCCCGTTTCCTAGAAAAGCTAGGATTGCTTAGGGCTTTGACGAAAGAGGATATCCTCAGACAAGTTGAGAAGAAAGCTCCGACCGCGGTTTCATCTGGAGAGATTGAAGAGGCTCTAGCAAAAGAGGGCTACGAAATAGCCAACGTTGAAGAAATGCTTAGACAGCTCGCCAAAGAGGGAAGACTGAACATCAGAGAGGCTGGATGGAAGAAGCTCTACTTTCTACCAGAAAGACCTCCAGTTTTGAAACCTCTAACTGAAGATGTTGTGCTCAATGCGATAAGAGACTTCTTGGAAGCCGCTGATACAGATGCGGTCGGTTTTTCCGAGCTTGAGAGCTTCTTGGCTAGGGAGTACTTGACTGAGCCCCTTCATAACATGCTCCTTGGGTTAAAGGCGAAAGGATTGATAGAGTCCAAGCCTTGGCCGACAAAGAGACCTGGCGGCTACGCAGTGGACATGCGAGGCTATTGGACTATAAAGCCTACGGAGCCAAAAGAAGCGGTTGAGAAAGCCGAGGAAATCAAGCGTTTGAAACCCCTTACAAAAGACAACGTCTTGTCTGTGCTGACAGAGCTGAACAAAGAGTTCAGAAAGGAAGTTATCATACAGACAATTGAGAGGAAGCTGGAAGAAGAGGACTACAACATCGAGGGGCTCAACGACATTCTAGTCGGGCTGCAAAAGGACGGAATCGTCGAGTTTGGTCCTGGCGGAAGATGGTGGGTTAAAGAAGTTGTCGAAGAGCTTGAACGTGTTAAGCCGCCAGCAGTGCCGACAGGCTATGCAAGAGTCCGTTTCTTAAGGGATATGGTGCGCTTCATAGGCACAGACCGAAAGACGTACGGACCCTTCAGAGCGCATGAAGAAGCAGTCATCCCCACGCAGCACGCCGAGATTTTCGAAAAACACCGATACATAGAGGTCATTAAACAAGGCGGCGCCAGCACTCACAGCTCGTCAAACCCGCAAACTCCATTCATGGACATGGAAAAACAACCCATCACAATGGAATACAAGCTTCTTGAGTATGGTGTGCTTTAATGATAGTTCCCACTGAAGACGAAATCCGCAACAAAGCTCACTACCTCTATGACAAAACGCAGGATATATGGTGGATCCACGACCCTGAAGAAGAAGCCTTTCTGA
>JAAKEZ010000005.1 GCA_018475625.1 Candidatus Bathyarchaeota archaeon A05DMB-2 | reverse complement strand
GGGGGTGGGACTTGAACCCACGAAGGCCTGCGCCAGAGGATCTTAAGTCCTCCCCCTTGTCTTAGGCTACTGCATCTGGCCACCTATTTAGACCTGGCTCGGGTACCCCCGCACCAACCCTTTTTACACTTCGCTCAGTATAGTTTAAGTTTTTTGTATTCATCCGCGGTGGTAAGGAACTGGAATGCGAGATTTCTGCTGTCATTATTGGTTGAACAGGGGAGAGTTGGAATTATATTTTGCTGTTGTACTGTGAAGCCAACAAATTCTAAATAGTCTAAGCATCGATGGCGATATGTGGGAGAGTACCTGAAGGGGAAAGTATCTGGATCCAACCTGCTCAGATCCAGATTGACCAGTTCTTGCTAAAAGCCTTTCGGCGACTTTCAGCGTGTTTTTTTACTTTTTTAAACACTTTCTGAGAACTTAAAGCGTCCTTTTACGGAAATCTTTTCGCCGCGCTCTGGCAGGTGCTCGCAGCATCTATTTTCTATGCTTGCCTCAAGGTTTAAAAACTAAAAAAGAGGGGTGATGATTTGCTGATTTTATCGCGCTATGGACGTTTCCTGAGTAATAGTATTGCCAGTATTGCGCCAACTACAACGATTGCGACGATTATGCCGATTACGGCAGGCACGAAGTATATGTCAGCTATCGATTCAGGCATCGGCGTCGGTGGTGGCGTGGCTTCAGGTTCTTCCATTACATTGAAAGCAGTTACAGCTTGAGATGGCCAATAAGCCTTAGAACCGGCGAAAGTAGCGTACACAACGTAGTCGCCTGGAATGTCAGGAGTCCACGTGTAATGGAAGAAGCCGTTGGCATCGCTTGTGACTGTGCCGATTTCTCTGCAGTTGTTGTTTGCGTCTACCACACTCAACGTGACTTTAACGCCAGTAGCGTTTGCGGGTCGCGGGAATTGTTTGTACACGTACAGCATCCAGTCGCTCATGCTCTCGTCAGAAACAGCAGGAACACCGTTCGGAAAACGAGCTGCTATGGTGTCATCTTTTGTGCCGGCTGATATGTCGGTGACGTAGCCCGTTATCATTACGCTGTTTTTAAACGGTAGGACCGCTGGTGATACTGAAACTCTGGTTTCGCTTGGACCTTTTCCGATAGCGTATATGCGCTGGTCGTAAGTGTCCATAGTCGCAATTATGCTGTCGCCTATGACTGCATTTCCGCCCCATCGCGTCTGACGGAACATCCCGTTAACTCTCCAGATTTCCTCACCTGTTGTTGCATTCAGACAAATGAATGGTGCGCCACGTGGCATCGGCATTTCAGCAGAGTGCTCAAGATGGCCTACGTAGATTTTGCCATCAGCAATTATTGATATCCAACCCCACCAGTTGTTTCCAGTCACAGGTTCGTTGTACGCGTCTGTCAAATTGTACGTCCAAACAGTGTCTCCGGTTTTAGCGTCGTAGGCATAAACTATACCAGCAACGCCAACGGAGTAGAGTTTGCCGTAAGCGAAGTACCAAGTGTGCTCCACGTTGCCCCAGCCATAAGCGTCTAGCCAGTGCTCAGAATCAGTCTCAAAGAGGTATCTCCCGTCTTCTACGCTAAAGCCGTAATGCTTCCTGAGTTCCTTAGACCATACCGCGATGACACCGTCTTTAACCTCGTTGGTTGCGCCAACATAGTGCAATGTGTTGGAACCTTGGAGCCATTCGGATGGTGCATTCCATGTTTTGTCGAACAGCGTTGTTGTAGAAGTGGAGGTTTTAGTCAAGCCTTTGGTGTTTAGTGCCCATACTCTTACCCGTGTTTGATTGAAGTCGATGGAGACCACCCTGTCAGGATAGACTTTCAATATCGGTGTAAAGAAGGAACTGCCGGCTGTCAATCCTGCGGGAATGGTTACGTTCCACGAGTAGCATCTAGGGTCGGATGCGTCAATTGTTGATCCATGCACAAGGCGCCCATAATAGTAAGCACCCCAACTACCAGATGCAGCTAACTCAATCGAGAAACCTGGAGCTGTTTGCCCAGCTGCGGTTGAGTTCCAAAGAGCCATCCACCGATTCACGTAATCTATTTGGTAGATTAGGATTTCACCGCTCGGACCGAAGACGCGGGTTCCAGTCATAGGTACATTGGTCATTGTGTAAATCCATTCGCCGTTGAAGGGATCATAAGCTTTCCAAGTCGAGCCGGCACTTGTGTCCCAAAGGTAAGTGAAGACACCGTCGTAGTTGAAACTGTTGAAGTAGAAGACCTGCCCGAAAGACAGAACAGTATTGTTTCTGAACCAAAGCTCCTTTCCAGTTCGCAAATCCACGGCACAGATTCCGTTTGAACCCACTTTAGCATCGTCCCTGTTGTAATAGAGAATACCGTTCAGTATCACTGAATCTATAAATTTGCCTGCGTACGCGTCACCAGTTTCAGAAGACACCGGAACCTCTCCTGGACCCCATAAGCCTCCAGCCAGACCACCAGTTGTCAACTGTTTTGCCCACAGAACGTGTGCAGTCTCTGGTGCGTCGTCGTTGTAAAGTGCCAAGGCATTATCCGGTCTAGTCATCCAGTTACCTGTAACTGTATACCACTCTCGGAGTTGCGGGTCTACAGGACGTGACCAGTACTCAGCCGGAAGAGGCGAGCCAGGGTAGGTTGGCAGCGGGCTTTCCAGTACAACAAGGCTTATTGTCTCGCTGGTACTTGCTTGCATTACTGTGCCTGCAAGTATCACCGTTCCTCTTTCCATGTCAAAGAAAGTTGACGGAGCTGTTTGCTCAGGGAAGTTTGTCGTTAATTTGTATGTACCAGCTTTGTCAGGTGTAAATATAGTGAAGGATGAACCTGTAGAGTCTGTTTTAAATGGCCCAAGCGTCTTAGTAATTCCATCTGGATCCACGACGGTTATCGTGATATCTTTCCAACTTTCGTCTTCTTTTCCTAACGGTTGCAGAATTCCAAAGCGTAATAGCACGTCCTCTCCAACTCCTACTGGGTTGGGTATGGCATCGATAACGGCATAGGTTTTCTGCTTGGGTGCCTGCGCTTGAGCTGCAGGTAAAATCACGAGTGTAGCAGAAATGGTTATTATCAGTAGTAAAGCAATCGCTGTAGCATTTCTAATTTTCATCAGTTCTCTCATTCTCCTATAGCTATAGTACATGTGTGTACATGTACGAATTGCCTATGTAGCTTATTATAAATATAAAAGTTTTTCAAAATTCTGCTTGATGTGCATAATAATTGCATAATTTGTCTGGTTTCATAGATGTTTGTCTCTCGAATACTAAGTATATGGCTTTTGTTTTTTTCCTTCTGAGTTAGTAAAAGTTTTTCTATCTTGACTGCTATGTTGATTTTTCTGTGGGCGAGTAGCTCAGTACGGATAGAGCACCAGCCTCCTAAGTTGGGGGTCGAGGGTTCAAATCCCTCCCCGCCCGCCACATAGTCCTTTCTAAGATGTTGTTGCCGAAAAGTCCCTATACACAACAACCAGCCGATTGCTTAGCTTATTGTGTTTTGTTGCGGCAGTTTGTTTTTGATTGCTGGGCGCAGGCTGGTTTTTTTGGGTCAATCAATTGGGCGAAATGGCCCAGAGCGTGTACAAAACATGCCGAACACAAATTCACGTCCTACGAGGATTTTGCTGAGGCGCTGAACGGCGTAATTTAAAAGAGAAAATTGAAGAATTGCGATAATCTGTGATACCATTCGAGAATTTCGTCTAGAGTCCACTCAGTCCTCTTTTTTCTCCTCTCCAATACAAAAAAAGGAGATAGTTTTTGTTTGTTTCACCTGTTTATGGTTGTTTTCTGAGCAGCAACGCCAGCAAAGCGATAACAACTACTATTGCGATGATGGTGCCGATTGACATCGGTAGGAAGTACAGGTCAGCCAACGACGCAGGCGTTGGAGTAGGCGCAGGAGTGGCTTCTGGCGCAGGATCAACCGCGAACGCGGTCTCAGCGTGCGAAGGCCAATAAGATTCCGAACCAGCAAAAGAGGCATAAACAGTGTACTTGCCTTCAATGTCTGGTTTCCAGTTTAAGCTAAAGAAGCCGTCAGCGTCGCTGGTTACGGTTCCTATTTCTCGGTAGTTGCTGTTAGAATCAACAACACTAAGCGTAACTGGAACGCCAATAACATCGGTTGGTTTTGCCTGTTGCATGTAGAGGTACTCCATCCATTTTGTCATGCTCTGATCAGAGACCACTGGGACACCGTTGGGGAAACGCATTGCCAATTCGTTTTGCTGGGTCCCCGGCGAAGTGTCAGTTACTGTGCCGCGGATTGTAACCGTAGAACCTAATGCTGTGGGTGTCATGGGTGCTTCAACTGTTAACTTACTAGTTCCTTTGCCAATATTGTAAAGTTTTCCGTCGTAGTTGTTGAATTCAAGAAGATATCCGTCTGCGACAACTGTTCCTGTTGCCCAAGATGATATGTTCCAGATTTGCTTACCGGTGGTGGCATTTATGGCGAATATTTTTCCGCCTCGCCAAAGTGGATCGTTAGGCGTATGCTCGTTTGTTGTAGCAAAAACCGTATCATCTGCGATAGTCACTCCTCCGTAGAATGGATAGTGTCCGTAAACGGTGTCGATTGTGGTTCCGCTATAGAATTCCCACACTGTCTTTCCAGTTTTAATATCGATGGCGCGAACTACGCCGTCATAGCCTGCGGTGAAGATTTTGCCGTATGCCACTTGCGGGTTTGGTGCGCCTGCGCCTCGGAATGACGCGCTGTACATGCCAAATGAGTCAGTGTATGGTTCTGTTGGACCCCAGATTTGTTTTCCTGTCAGTGCATCGAAACCGTACCATTCGGTTGTTTCCTGTTTGAACCATGCAAAGCATCCATCGGATATTGGGCTTAGGTTGTATTGCGGACGGATAGTGTAGTCTGTTAAGTTCATTATCCATAGGTTCTCACCTGTTTTTGCATCGTAAGCTGCGAGTGTTCTTACTGGCGGGTCGGCTTCTCTGAAAGCAGCAGTAGTGATAATGACTCCGTCACCGAACTGTGTCCATGTTTGACCGCTGATTTTGGGAATTGTAACGTTCCATACTATTCCGGTTGGCCAGTTGTATGTTGCGGTAAGGCTTGGTGACCAGGTTAAAGGATCACTTCCTTGGATAGCCATGCTTGCATTCCACAACGTCATCCAGCCTGCGTTGGCGTTAAGTGTGTAGACCAGTAAGTCTCCGTTTTCCGACATTGCTACTTTCGTTGCTGATTGGCAGTTGCTGACTCTTAGTATTGCTCTTCCTGTGTATGCATCATAAAGCGTCGAGTAGTTACCTGACTGGTAATTCCATAGGAGGGCATGAACACCATGTACGTTCAATGTTTCCATTTTCCGTAGTTGGCCAAAAGAGATCGACGTATTATTTTGGAACCATATCTCTTTTCCTGTCGCTAAGTCAACACAGGATAGACCTTGTGCTGCTGCGGTTGGGCCATATGTTGGATGGTAGTACAGTCTTCCGTTAAGCACAACCGCGGTGGGAGGGTTCCATTTCTCTTGGTAAGATAACCCCGTATAGTAGTCTGATTCGCCGAAGTTGTCGCCTACGATGCCGCCGAAAGCTTGTGGGATTGTCCAGAGTATGTGTGCTGTTTTGGGGGCTGAGGAGTACGGGTTGAAGGTTCCGTTTTCGTTGCAACCAGACGCAAACTGTAAGGGTAAACCAAGCCAGTTTCCGCCCAGTACGCTCCATTCATAATTTTGGGCATTGATTGGGCGGGTCCAGTATTCGGTTGGGAATGGGGCGCTTGGGCTTGCCAAGATAGGTTCTTCTTGCACTGTAACGGTTACTTTGTGGCTTTTGCTGGGTTTATAGTAATCTGTAGTTTGTGGGGCTCCAGCTAAGCGTGCACCGGTAAGCCATTCGCCTCCATAGATGAATTGGAAGGTATAGTTGCCTGTTGTCTCTGGGACGTAAGTGGTGTATGCTGATCCTGTTGAGTCGGATGTGAACGGACTTAAGGTTTGGACAGTGCCGTCTGGTTTGGTAATCGACAAAGTGAAGTTAGTGTAGGGATAAGCACGAAGAGTAGCTGTTTGAACTGCCGGAACTGGCGGTGGCTTATCGAGCCACATGACGACGAAGAGTTTTTGTCCAACACCGACAGGATTCGGGCTGACGGAGAGGTGCGCGTAGGTGTCGATTGATAACTGCCCACTTACGGTTTGGGGTAAGACAGCTAATGAAATAACCATAGATATTACCAGAAGCAGTGTCATGAGGGCTGAATTTATGGTTGTATTCTTTCGGATTTTTATGGGATTTTTGAAATTTATAGTAAGGTTGTCTGTCATTTTTCATTTTTCTCCTGATTTTTGGAATAACAAGTTAAGACAATCGCTAATAAGACGCGTGGACTTGACGTCTATATAGCAATATGTATATGTGTCCTTCAAATATCAAGTGTTTTTTACATTTTTGTATACTACTACAAATGGATACCTGAGTATGGAGCTTTCCAAAAAAAAAATAACCAGTTTTTAGATTACAAATAAGAGTATTCGCTTTAGGGAATGTATCGATAAAGGCGAAAAGATAATAAGGTATGATTGAAGAATGGTGGCTCTATGTCAGAAATAACGAGGCTTATAGCAGAACCCGCCTCAGCGGTTATTTGTTTGTTCCTTGTGTGGTTTATGATAAAACCATATCGACTCACAGGGGATACGCGTTTTCTCGGCTTGCCCCTTGGATTTGGATTTATGGCTATATCACATATTATTGCTGCCACTGTAGCCATTTCCAAAGAGGTGTCATGGTTTATGCTTCTATTTAGAACATTCTCGTTTGTGTTCATTGCGACAACGTATTTCTTTTCGGAGATGTCATCAAAAAAGACCCAATACCTATGGAACATATCCATTAGTGCATTAATAGTAGTTCTTATCGGTCTATCTCTAGTAGTTGTTGTAGCTCCGCAATCTGTCTGGGAAAACGATGCCGGTGCCCAAATTTACAGCAGAATATTTATGGAAATTTTTCTTTGTTATATAATTGTACATTCAATTAGGAATCATATTGAAAAGCCAGATCCAACGACGATTTGGATTCCATTCGGGTTTATTTTTCTTGCACTAAGTCAGTATTCATTTTTGCTTTTTTATATAGACAATAGTTTTGCAGCCTTTTGGGGAGCAATAGTATTTCGCTTTGTCGGTCTTATTGTATTCCTCGTGGTCGCTTACCAAACCTTTTACCGCTCAAAGGAATGCGAATAATGAAAAAGTTATTGCGTAGAGACAAGCTAAAAATCTATGGCGACCTGTTGGCTGTGCTTTACGATGAAGCAAAAAATGGAAAGATAGTTATAACGCGAGTTATGTTAAGAAGTAATATGCCTTTTGGTCGCTTGAAACTTTACATTTCTGAACTTAATGGACTTGGTTTAATAGAAGATGAAACTTCGCTTCAGTTAACTGAAAAAGGAAAAGAATACCTCAAGGAGTACAAAAAAGTGCTTAATTTTATAAAGCGCATGGGCATAAAATACCGATAGCAAAAGAGTCTATTCGATAAGAATATAATTCACCACCCACCACCAAAACGGACGAACAGCTGGTTACGGTTTGGTGATACTACGTGGGATTCGTAGCTGTTTCCTGCTGCTAGGAGAAGGTAGATGGATGAAAAATACAGTCAAGTACAGTGTGAGGGGTAAAAAACAACAAGAAATTACCCCTTGTCGAAAAATAAAACGAAGAGTAAAAGCAACAAAACTTTTGCCCTGCAGTGTTGACGCAGAATAGTTTAGGTTTGCTGGGGCTCTGGACACCAAACTAAAGGAGAAAGAGAATGAAAAATCCGCGATGACCACTGCAGCCATCGTGACATTTCAGCCCAGAGCCCACTCAGCCCCTATCTCTTTCCCTTTACCGATGATAGCAATCCCAAAAAAAAGGGGAAAGTGAAGTGCGCTCATTCTGCAACACCGCTATGGTCTTTTTCGGAGCATCAGAATTATGACCGCGCCGACTGCAACGATTGCAACGATTAAACCTATGGACATGGGCATGAAGTAGAGATCAGCCATCGACGCAGGCGTGGGAGTCGGTTCAGGAGTAGCTTCTGGCTCAGCCATCACGGTGAATGCGGATTCAGCGTGCGAAGGCCAGTAGCCGTTGGTGCCTGCGAAGTTGGCGTAGACGGTGAAGTTTCCTGGGATGTCAGGTGTCCACGTGAGCCAGAACGTGCCGCTTGCGTCGGTTGTCGTGGTGCCTATGGTTCTGTAGTTGTTGTTAGAGTCTAAGACGCTTATCGTCACTGGGACACCTGTGAAGTTCGTTGGTTTTGGTTTTTGCTGGTACACGTATTCCATCCAGTCGCTCATGCTCTCGTCAGAAGCGCATGGAACGCCGTTCGGGAACCGAGCAGCCTGCTCATCCTGCTGCGTGCCAGCGGAAATATCCATCACTGTACCCTTAATCACGACTGGCGTGCCGAACGCCACAGCGGTATCGGGCGCCGAAACCGTCGTCGCACTGGGACCTCTGCCCACAACATAAATTCTGTTGTCGTAGCCATTAAAGAATGTGTTGAAGCCGTCTGCGATGGCGTAGCTTATGGCGAAGAATGATCCTGTGTAAGCTGAGAGAGTCCAGATTTCTGTTCCGTCGGTGGCGTTGATAGCTCGCGTCTTTGCGCCCTTGTAAATCGGCGTGTTGACCGTGTGTTCAGCGGTAAACGTGTATACTATTCCGTTGCCGATTGCTCCTATGAAGGCTGGGTAATGACCGTAAGCCAAGTAGAAGCCGCTGCTGGTATCGTTGCCTGGAACACCGCCGTTGCCGTACGTCCACAGTAGGTCTCCGGTTGCAGTGTCATAACAGTAGAGTATGCCTCCGTATGCGATGCTGTATAGTTTGCCGTAAGCGACGGTGCTAGCTATGTATGGGAAGGCTGGGTTGCCATAGTAGTCAAGAGCACCTTGGCCGTCGGTTGTCCACAGTTTGGCTCCAGTGTCCATGCTGTACCCTACGAACTGCGTAGTTTCCTTGTATATTTCATAGAAGACGCGGTTAACTGGGTCAACTCCGCCTGTTGCGACAGTGATGTTGCCTGATGGCGCGTTAACGGTGTTCCACCAGAGGACGCGGCCTATGGCACCTTTTGACGCGTTGAGGTTGATGGCAAAGTACGTGTAAGGGGCGCTGCTGCTTTTTCCGCTGCGTACGTCTAATATGGGTAGCGAACCGTTGTAGCAAATTAGCATATCGCCGTAGATAGCTGCGATGACTGTAGGTGCTGTGGTCATGGTGTTGAGGTCTGGTAGTGTTACGTTCCAGTCATAACGTGTGTGAGGGCCAGTTGAGATGCTTGCATCGACTGCTGTCGTAGTCTTTGTAACGTTTTGAGTTATTACTGTTTCAACGCCGTTAACCCAGGTTGTTGTATTGACCAATGACCAAGTGGTAGTGGTTGTAGTGTCAGGTGTTGGTGACAGTTGATAGGTGGTTGGGTCAGCAAATCCAAGACCTTTCCATAGTTTGCTCGAGTTCCATTGACCCAATGTCCAATTAGGACTTGTTGTTGTGCCAATGTTTGCAAACACATATCTCAAATGTTCGCCTTGTGGACCCAGAACAGCTGTACCTGTGGGAACGCCGGTAACGTTGAATAATGGATCTCCTGTGTATGCGTCATAAGCTTGAGCAAAGTTACTTGTGAACAAGACTGCGGGGTAAACTCCGTGCTGCTGCGGGTCTTGAACGTCGTAGACGTAAGCGAACGATATCGCTGGCACATCACTCCGAGACCAGATAACTTCGCCGGTGCGCAAGTCAACGCAGGTGGTGGGTCCACTAGAGGTGCCTGTGAACGATACTGGCGGGTTGTAGATGAGCATTCCATCCACGATGATTGGGTTGGTGTATCTCTGGTTGTAGGCGGAACCTTCGAACCAGGTGTCTCCGAGAACTGCGGTGTTTGTTGTTCCTCCGACGACTCCTCCAGATTGTAGCGACTTCGTCCACATGATATGTGCGGTTTGTGAGCCTACAGCTCCGTCAGGTGCCCTAGCGTAATACGAGCCTGAAGAGGAATAGGAGCTTATTCCAGGTGAGCCTGTTCCAAGCCAGTTCGACGATATAGACCACCAGTCAGTGTTCTCGCCGTAGATCGGGCGGGTCCAGTACTCAGCCGGAAGCGGGTAGCTCGTTATCGGACTGGGCAACTGTTCCTCCTGCACAGTAAGCGTTGTTGATGCACTGCTCGGCAGAAAAGTATCGTTAACATACACTGAATTGGGGTCGTACTCGCCAGCAACGCCAGTGTTGTAGTCTTGTCCTGGGAATGTAAAGTACAAGGTATACGTGCCAACTTCTTCAGGCGTCCAAGCATAGTACTGCGATGATGTAGTGTCAACAACAACATCAAAAATCTTCTCTAGCACCTTTGTACCGTCAGACTTCACAATAGTGAGGTTATAGTTATGGAACCTGTAGTTGTTTGTCAGCATTGGGTTAGAGCCGTAAGTCTTGTCAAGCCAAATCAGAATGTCCACTTTCTGACCGACACCGACAGGATTAGGCGCAACGTTAATGTAGGCATAGGTTGTAATTTTCCATGCAGGGTCATGCGCGTTAACTGCTGGTATAGCAACAAGCGAAATAGCGAAAGTTGATATCAGAAGCAAAGCAATAACAGTATTTCTAGTCTTGTTTGGCAATTGCATTTTTCTTTATCCTCCATTCTTTTGTGAATGGCAATTCCTTTTCAGTCAGCTATTAGCAATTTTCCCCAATTATGCCTCATTCTTACCCAATTTATACCAAAATAAATAATCGAATAAGCAATGCCCGTAGAGCAATTAGCCTATTCGCTACTACATAGAAAACGCCAAATCATTCGATGCTTTAGACTAATATTTTATGCTAAGGTACAGCAGAACAGTCAACGCCACAAACTCAAACAGTTCGGGCAGCAAGGCGAATGGACCAAGACCGAATGCCATGAAGCCGAAAGCCCGCATGAACAACGGGTTGGCGGTGATGGCGCGTACGAGGAAAACGGCGGAGAATATGATAAGCCCGATTGTGAAATGTGACCGTGTCTTCCTGTACACGTCAACGTATATTGTCAGCAGGAAGACTAGCAGTACCACATTCACCGTGGAGAGCACTGTTTGCGCTACATAGAAAAACTCGAAGTCACCACGGATAAACTGTGATGGTCTGAGTCTTTCTGGAAATTGTGAAGACGGAAGTGTGTATGATGCCCACAAAGCGGCTAAGAACGCTATCACTGTAAGCGTTACGATTATTACTGCCCATATTTTGAGGCTATTACTCGTTTGGCTATTCATTCAGGTTCCCCTTTTGTTTTTCTCCTTTTTCTACTTTTTCCACATTTTATTCAGAATCTCCTCAAACAAAGCATAATTCTCCTCCATTACTTGGGAGAGAAAATAGGTTGCACCGTACTTGTCGCCGACCGATGTGATTATCCTGTTCTTCTCAAGAACCGAAAGATGATGCCGTATCGTTTTGTAGTCCAGATTGAGCGCGGTCGCGAGTTGATTTGCGTTCTGCGGCGTTTCCTTTAAGGTTTCAATTATTTTTGCGCGTGTCGGTCCTCCACGGGTGCCTGCAATTAACCATCCGAGCAGATACTTTAACGAACGGATATTTGCAGACATCTAATGCGCTCCGTATATGACGAGATTCTTTGTGAGAATATTTCTGACCAGCGTAATAAGTTTGTTCTTTAAATATGGAGTTAATTGGGTTGAAATTGGGGCTAATTCTGAAAAATCGTTTAATAATCCGCCACCTCCCGAAAATTTCAGGAGGTGAAACCACATAAACAAAAAAGTAACAGCAGTGGCTTTACTGTCTATTGTGGCTGTTGCGGCATTAATCGGCGGCGTTCTGCTGACAGCGCATGCAGCTGAAAACACAAACACTACAGATACAAGCACTGCCACAACTGCAACCGACACAATTCCTAACACAACCACAGCCACGGACGCTGAGAGCATTTGTCCTTCAGGCTGGAACTTTAACCACAAGGGTTTCGGGCGACATGGATTAGGCGCATTCGAAGGCTTTGGACAAATTCAGGTTAGCGCAGAGTTTGAGCAAAACGTAACTGACATAGCGAAGAATGATGCGGATGTGCAGAACTTGCTGGCTGAGGGCTACAACGTTACAGCGGTGAGACCAATAACAACAACTATGGTTGATGCAAACGGCAATGTCGTTACAAAAGCAACCAGCGCCATCCTAATGTTGCAGAAAGACACAACTGGTCGCGCTACTGTGCTGGTGGACTTGGCGCAGGCAAAAGTAACACGAATAGTTATCGAGACGAGAACTATCATCGAAAAACCTTGAAACATGGGTCCATCAATCCATAGTATCTATGTCTTCCTCTCTTTTTCCATAGCAGAAAACCTGTTTTCAATTTAACCATATTTTTTCCGAACGACTTGAGCGTGCCGTAAAGCCCTGCACAAGATTTGGATTTGGGAGAGAATTGGGTATAATCTTGAAAAATTATTTAATAAATCTTTATCGTGGAGCGTTGACGACAACCAAAAGGGAAAAAGGATGATGAAGCCATGAATAAAACAGAGTCTTTCTCGTTTTTAGAGAAAGGAGATGGTGCCAAAAGCAACACATTCTCGCCATTTCCTTTTTGGTTGTCCGTTTTTCATGTTTGAAAGGTGGAAAATTTGGGTGTCGTAACAAGAGCTGTTAGGAACATTTCAAGAAGAAAAATTCGCGCGTTACTAGTTATTATTGCATTGGGTTTCTGCATGGCAATCATGATATCAATCCCGTCGGGTGTAATTGCAAATCAAGAATCCACCGAGGCCTTAAGCCAGAATCTAAGTAGCACAATCACCCAAACAGAAGCATCGATTAATCAAACATTAACACAGATAGAGTGCAACCTTTCTCCAAGCATGGAAGGTTTCGGCTTTGCACCTCCAGATTCTGGGAGTTCAGGCTTCTCGCCTAGCCAGTCTGGTAGCAGTAGTTTCACGCCTGGCCAGTTTGGTGGAGGCACGAGACCCGGTGGGTTTGGCGGAGGCTCATTCAGCGTCGGCGGAACTACACCCATGAATGAGAGCCTCTACTCCGGCATCAGTTCCATTGATGGTGTTGCCGCTGTCGCGCCGATTCTGCAAGTGTCTGAAGGCCAGAACCAAACAATCACTGCACCAAACGGGCGGACGTTTACTCGTCTTGTGCCAGATTATGTAATTGAAGGCGTTCCGTTAACTTCCGACTTGGTCGAAAATTACCCGATACTTCCATCGAATATAACTGCTGGAAGAAACCTTCAAGCAGGGGACAGCGGCGTGGTTCTTCTAAGCGAGAATAACACAGCATTTTTCGGTGTTGGGGTAGGTGACACCGTTACCATTCTAGACCAAGAGTTCACAGTGATAGGAGTCCATGGATCATCGGGAGTTTCTGATACGACTACTTTATACATGAACCTTTCAGACGCTCAATCCTTGACTAACAATACGGGGTACATAACCACCCTCTACGTATTCGCCAACGACAGCTCAATCGTTACTGACGTAGCTAATGCCATAAGTTCACTTCATCCGGAGCTTACAGTTACCACCGCTCAGCAACGGTTAGCCCAACTTCAAGCGTTGCAATCAAGCTACAAAACTGCGCTGGAGAATGCTGAAGCTTCTATCAGCCAAACGCAAGCCATAGCGCTCGAAGAAATAATTGTCGTTGTTGCGGCTACCAGTTTGATAGTTTTATTTGTGATGCTTTACACGGTGCGCGAAAGAACCAAAGAGATTGGCACCTTAAAAGCAATAGGCTTCAGTAACTGGACGGTAATGAGCCAGTTCATGATTGAGGGAGTGTTGATAAGCCTAATCGCCGGCGTAGTCGGCATCGCCATAGCCACAGTGGCGGCGCCAATGCTTTCCTCACTTTTGCTGCCCACCGTAAACACATTTGGAAGCACATTTGCTGGCAGAAACTCCATATCAGGGGCAACATCAAACCTGGCAACTGTGACTGTGGATCCGCAGCTTATGCTGATGGCGTTCGGCGCCGCGGTGCTTCTTGGCGCATTGGGGACCTTGTATCCTGCTTGGAGAGCCGCAAAAATAAGACCCGCAGAGGCGATGAAGTATGAGTAAGCCGGTACTTAAAACAGAGAAACTAACCAAATCCTATATGCTGGGTAAACGTAGCATCCCAGCGCTTTCTAACCTAAATCTTCAAGTGAACGCGGGCGAGTTCGTGGCAATAATGGGTCCTTCCGGATCAGGCAAAACCACGCTTCTTAACATCCTTGGCTGCATCGATAAGCCCACAAGCGGGCAAGTTCTTCTAGACGGCGTTGACGTCGCAGCATTGCCCGAGAGTGAGCTTTACAAGATAAGGAGAAACAAGATTGGCTTTGTATTTCAAACGTTTAATTTGCTGCCGTACCTGAACGCCCGCGAAAACGTGGAATTGCCCATGGAAGGCAAGATAAAATCCAAAAGCGAAAGAAGGCGAAAGGCAAGCGAGCTTCTCAGAATGGTTGGTCTGTCAGGAAGGGAGGAGCATAGACCGCAAAAACTCAGCGCTGGCGAACAACAGAGAGTGGCGATTGCGAGAGCGCTAGCAAATGACCCTGCCATAATCTTGGCGGATGAGCCTACTGGAAATCTGGACGCGCGAAACAAGCGTGAAATCGTCGGGTTGCTGGCGGACCTTAATGTTAATCAGGGAACGACGATTGTGATGGTAACGCATGACAGCCATGTAGCGGCCCATACTGAGCGTTTACTCTTTCTGAATGATGGAAAAATAACTAAGGAAAAACAGGGACTACATTTAGCTAAAAAGAAGGCGGAATGCTCCTAATTATCGTGGTAAAAATGTCCTGTGAGAATCACGAGCTCTCTACGGGCGCGGTTTTGATCTGAGGAAACAAAGCAGTTATGGCAGAGTAATCGCATGTTGCAAGCGGAAAATGTGCTCGAACTTTTTGGTCTAATCAGTTTGAAGGACGGTGTTCTTAAAAATAGATTTTAATAATAGTTATTAATAATCTAAACACTCGTCTTTAAAAGAGTCACGGTAAGTTTACCATGCGCACAATTAACGGTGTATCTAATCCCCGATTATCTTCAAGCGACAGGAAGGCTTGACAACAAATGAGAATAAACGTGATTGGATATGGCACTGTAGGTAAAGCCCAAGCTTTCCTGATGCGAAAATTGGAGCATGAAGTTTTCATTTTTGACCCATACGTCTTTCCCTCGATAACAGCTCCTGAGGAAAGCGTTGATTTGACGTTTATTTGCACTCCAGAGAATGCAGTGGATGAATCTGTGCAAGCCCTCATAAAAGAACGCGTGAAAGGGCTTTACGTCATAAAAAGCACCCTATCAGTTGGCACTACTGAGGCGTTGATGAAGAAGTACAGTGTTCACATAATGCACAATCCCGAGTTTCTCAGGGAAAACTCCGCTTACGAGGATGTGAAAAATCCTGACCGAATCATAATCGGGCAATGCTGCAAAGAACACGGAGAAAAATTAGCTTCCCTTTACTCGCCTATGAAGAAACCAGTTTATATAACGGATCCGACGACAAGCGAAGTAGCCAAGCTTCTCTCTAACTCGCATCTAGCTATGCTGATAACATTTTGGAACGAAGCAAACGAGCTTGCCCAGAAACTTGGTTTGAACATTAGAGAGCTTGCAGAAATGGTGACGGCTGATAGCCGGATATCGTCATATGGAACAGACAAGTTCGGCGAACCTTTTGAGGGGAAGTGTTTACCTGCAAACCTGGATCAATTAATTACTGCTTTTCACGGCGCAGGATCAAATCCTCTGCTGTTTGAGGCGATTAAAAAATACAACCAGAGACTTAGCAAATGACAGCATTGGACTACTTAATTTCAACCGTTTGGCTTTCTCCGTTTCTCTACGTCACCATACTGTTGCTTGGAAAAGCTTACAACATGAAGAAACGCAGACGAGCGCGACAGGGCGCTAAAAATAATATTGAAAAGATCATTTTTCAGATACCGACTATTGGCAACGTTCAAATGGTAAATAAAACGTTTCAAACTGTAAAAGGCTACAATCTTCCTGTTAAAGTTGAGACCTGGGTGATTATTGAAGAATGTGATACGCACAAGGACGAGTATGTCGCTGACAAGGTGGTAGTGGTTCCTGCCTCGTTTGAGTGTGAAGACCTGTACAAGTCGAGAGCACTCGAGTATGCACGTAGGCTCAGGCAGAAAATGATTGCCGATGGCACATTAAGCCCTAATTACATGCTGTTTCAAGGCGATGATGATGCGTTGCCCAGCAAAGAGTTTATGGAGGAAGGCTTGACGGTGGATGCTGACATCATTATTGGCACCATTGCTCCCAGGGCAAAGGGCGTGTTGGCGACGGTTATTGATTATGAGCGTTGTGTTGCTTGTGGAATGTTCTGTAACTTCTTCACTAACATTGAGGAGCCGATTTGGGCGCATGGTGAGGGAACCTGCATGACCAGCAAGGTTGACCAGACCGTTTCGTATGACCTAAGCGACTACTCGTCTAACCCGAAGATTAAGTTGATAAGCAGTGAGGACTTATTCTACTTCCAGAAGGCGTCGTTACATGGTTTCTCCACTTTCAACTCGGAAAAGAAAATTTACATCATACCGCCTTTGACTTTCACTGACGCTGTTGTTCAGAGGAGACGTTGGATGTGGGGACAGCTTAGGATTCTGCGTTATAAACTGTTGCCTCTCAGGAACAGGTTGCGGATAGGCGTTTTCGGTTATTCAGGCTTGTGGCTGTATGCACTGTCAACGTTGGGCGTGCCGCTGAAATATCTGGGCCTAATTAACATCCCCGACGCGGTTCTGCCTTTCACGTATGCTACTTTGATTTTGTGGTTTGCCATCAGAGGCTACACCATAGGCAAAATTATGGGCTGGAAGCACGCCATTGGGGGAATTCTAGCAAGTTACGTAACTGTGACCTTGAATTTCACCCTTCAGGTTGTCGGCTTCATAAAGGGCGACCCAAAAAAGTTTGAGGTAATTCGCAAACAGTGACGCGGCGCCCATAGCCCCTCTATAGGTTTCTGCAACGAACCACCAATAGGCTCCAAATAGGCTTTTGAGCTGTCAGAGCGGTCATATACCGTCGTCTTTAACGTGATTTGGACATTTGCGGTTCACTGCAGCATCAAGAACTTTTCGGGCTGAGCCTAAACCATTATTAAGAAAGTGATTCAATTAGTGCGAATTCTGAGCGAGATCACCGAAACTGCTTCTTATAAGCTTGAAACCGAAGTGGCAGCCAGCTTCATGAAAAACTACTCGACTTCATCATCCAATTTTTTTATATAACTCAACATGGTTTTATTGTCCAAAGGTGAAAAGCCGTAACCTCCAAAACCAGCAGACCGAGGCTCTATGCAGCAACCGCAGTACTCATGTTTGCCATCGGCGCCGTAGCAATTGCTTATTCGATGAACTTGCTTTTTACGAGCGTCAACCAGTCAGAGACTGTGAATGCTCCGCCTGTTCTGCGGGTTAAGCAGTGGTCAGGTTACATGGTTAACTTAGGCGGGCAGAACAGTTCCGAGCTGGTAACCAGTGTTAGCGCTTCTTGGATTGTGCCTTCTGTGAAGCCATCGGAAAACAACACCTTTTCGTCTGTGTGGGTGGGGGTCGGCGGCTATGGTGAAAAAACGTTGATTCAGGCGGGCACGGAACAGGAGTTCGTGGATGGGCGAGCTTACTACTTTGCTTGGTATGAACTTTTACCTGCCTACATGACTCGCATAACAAGCATGCGGGTTCAGCCGGGCGACATGGTCTCAGTCGCCATAAGCCTCATCAACGAGAGCAGGAGCACTTGGCTGATCGAGGTGAACGATGTCACCAGAGGCGGACACTTTCAAAAGACCTTTGTGTATAATTCTTCACGGTTATCAGCTGAGTGGATAGTGGAGCGCCCGAATGTGGATAACGTGACGAGCACGTTGGCTAACTTTGGAAATGTAACCTTCACAGACTGCAAGGCAACCATCGGCGGCAGGACAGGCGTTATTGGCAACTTTTCCTATGCTCAACTCGTGATGGTTGACTCGCAAGACAAGCCATTCGTGGAGGTTTCTTCCCTCGACAGTTTTGGCTCAAGCTTCACCGTGAGCTATTTGGAACCCGAAAGCGTCGAACAGGTTCACACTGACGCGGTGATGCCCAGTCTCGTCTGCACAAGTGCCAGTTCGCGTTCCAGCAGGAAAGTCAATCCAGCCCAGCTTGAAGCAACATTCGACGCTTAGAAACTATGCACATGCACGTCGGCACATGATAAAAGCAGTTTCTCACACCTCCATAGTTGTCAGCGGTGGAATAGGGCTTCGAACTGGGCATGTTTTCTTCGAACAAGCTTCGAACCCCCCAGCCGGTGCACATGCAAAAAGAAATAAAGCATGAAAACTCACTATGCTCATAGCTTTGAGGAGACTGGATTCAGCCTTGAAACTTGTCTTCGTTGTCATAGACGGTATGGGCGACCTTCCAATCCAGGAGTTAGGCGAAAAAACGCCCTTGGAAGCAGCAGCGACGCCCAACATGGATTCTCTCGCCAAGAATGGAAAAACGGGATTGATGTACACCGTCGGGAAAGGTGTGGCGCCTGAAAGCGATGTCGCCGTCATTTCGCTCCTGGGTTATGACCCGTTCAAGTACAGCACGGGGCGCGGTATAATCGAAGCCGTCGGCGCAGGCATCAACGTGAAGGGCGGTGACTTGGCGCTGCGATGCAACTTCGCAACGTTGGGCGAGGGCAAACAGATAATTGACCGTCGGGTGAAGAGAAGCCTCACCACCGAAGAAGCCACTGAATTAAGCAACGCCGCCAACGAAAGCATAAAGCTGGAATCGTGCCCGGCTACGTTTGAGTTCAGGAATACGCTGGGGCACCGCGCGGTTCTGGTTTTGAAGGGCAAAGATCGCTGTCTTTCAAGCAATATAACCAACAGCGACCCTGCTTACACGGTGGTGAACGGCATCGGCGTAGCTACACCTGACGCGGAGATGGTTCTCAAAGAAAGTGTGCCGTTAGACGACACTGAGGAAGCGCGGAACGCCGCAGCCCTCGTGAACGAGTTCATCCAGAAAACGCATGAGCTCTGGGAAAACCATGAAGTTAACGTGCGACGCGCTGCGGAAGGCAAGCTGAAGGCGAATGTTGTGCTCACCCGAGACGCGGCAAGTCAGCTACCGAACTTCTTCAACATCAACGAACGTTACGGAGTGCGCTTTGCCGCGCTCGCAGACATGCACGCAGAAGCTGGTATAGCAAAGCTTGCAGGCATGGATTCGGCGTTGCTTCCGCCGCCCACGGGCAACATCGAGAAGGACTGCGAGATCCGCGTGAGACGGCTCGTCGAACTGATGCCCAAGTACGACTGCTTCTACATCCACCTCAAAGGACCTGACGAGCCGGGGCACGACGGCAACTGCCAACGCAAAACCAAAATAATCTCCGAGACGGATGAGCACTTCTTCGGAAAACTCCTACGGCAAATCTCGCTGCGCGACACCCTTTTCTGCATCACAGCGGACCACGCCACGCCCTGCAGCTTGAAGGTGCACAGCGACACGCCCGTGCCCGTGCTCATATCCGGCGGAAACATCAACGACGATCACATCAACAAATTTTCTGAACGTGAATGCCAGAAAGGAACCTTAGGCGTTCTGGACCACGGCTACGAGCTCATGCCAAAACTCATGGGACTACTAAAAAAATAGTATTCCGGAAGTGAGAAAATGGAACCTTCATCAGTTGCTGAAAATCTTTACTTCACAACAGTTAGAGTTGAAACGACTATGCCAAAGGTCGAAATGCGTTAGGAACTAGTTTCATTTTCAACTATAACATAGAAGAAAAGAATCGTCTTTAAATCTTCAAGCATCGTCGAAACTGTAGAAAAATTCTTGCAAAAAATACCTCCAGATAGTCAAACATAAGTCTTCCTGTTTTCTCAAAGAGTTTAATTTTTGCTTTGCCATGTGGCAACGTGCTGTGTTATCTTTGCTTTTGCTGAGATAGTTAGAGAGTAGGCGTTAGTTTAAAGCCGAGATTTACACTTTCATAAAGGGACATTCGGTCTTCCGAACGATAGACGCAGAGCTAGAACTTTCAAACGTGGTTTTACTTCAAAGTTCAAGTTATTTATATAGGGGTATAAGCCAAGAATCGCACAAGACTAAACGTCATAAACGGAAAAAGATTGGAGGAAACGCTGTTATGCTTTTCCTGAGCTTCCGAACAGCCGCATCTTGCCCTTCGCCACTTCCTTCATCGCAGCCTTGGCTGGTCCCAAGATTTTCCGCGGGTCAAACTCCTTCGGCGAATTCGCCAGCACCTCGCGCACCGTTGCCGTGAAAGCCAACCGCAAATCCGTGTCGATGTTGATTTTAGCGATGCCCAGCGCAATGGCTTTCCGGTACTCGTTTTCAGGTATACCTTTAGCCCCGCTTAATCCAGCGCCGTATTGGTTGGCTTTTTCGACAAGCCACTGCGGCACACTCGAAGCGCCGTGCAGGACAAGCGGAATCGCCACCTTCTCACTGATGCTTTTGAGCCTTTCTAGGTCAAGTTTGGCTTCAGCTTTGAACTTGTAAGCGCCATGTGATGTGCCGATTGCCACCGCCAACGCGTCCACGCCCGTTTTCTCTACAAACTCCACCGCCGAATCAGGATCAGTAAGGATAGCATCTTTCTCCTCCACGCTTCGCTCCTCCACTCCCGCAAGCTTCCCCAACTCAGCCTCGACGCTGACGCCTTTCGGATGTGCCATGTCCACCACACGTTTTGTTAAAGCCACGTTTTCCTCGAACTTCAAAAAGGAGCCATCAATCATCACCGAGCTGAACCCTGCTTCTACGCACTTCGCTGCCGTGTCAAAGTCTTCACCGTGGTCAAGGTGGATAGCCACTGGAACCGGGTGAAGCGCCGCTGCCGTCTTCGCCAAGCCGGTTATGTATTGCAGTCCAGCGTACTTGATTACGCTTGGCGTTATCTGCATTATCACGGGTGATTTCTCCTCCGCCGCAGCCTCCGCCACCGCGGTCAAGCTTTCAAGGTTCTGAACGTTCAACGCGGGAATGGCGTAGCCGTTTTTTCTGGCTGGAACCATCAAATCCTTGTTTGTTACTAGCATCTCTAATCTCTCCTTGTTTAGGGTTAGGCAACACTGCGCATTATTTAATATTTCTGACTTAACCTGCGCATCGCGATGTGCTACGGTTTCCGGCTTAGTCCTATGAAAACCGCAACGCCCACCAGACTAATGCCCACTATTAGTATGACCATGAAGAGCATCTGCGGAATCCCAAAAATATAATGGTCAACCTCATAGTTAAGAGTCACCTGCATATTCTCCGACCCAGAGTTGTTGAACCTTAACACGCAGTCGCCTTCAGCGTCACAGACAAAACGATAAATGAAGTCGCCAGATTCACCAAAATCTTTTACCGTGGCGTTCGGAAAAGTCATGGAAAAACGCAGCGCGCTGGCGGTTACGGTTCCGCCGACAACTTTAAACTGAATCAAAACGCGGTCTTCAACAGCCAGAGTAATCGGCTGAGTCGTTTCCTCTCCTGCTTTCACCGTGAAGTAGATTGTAGTGGCTTGAGCAAAACCCGTAAGTGCAAACAGCAAAGCCACAACTATAAGGAAGGATGCAACTGGTTTTCTATGGCTTGACATTACACGAGACTTCTCGCGTTTTCAGCCCTTAATCCTTATGAATTCCACGTAAAGAATCAAAATAATGACGCTGCGTTTCAGGCGCAAGATTTTTCAAAAACGTCTCACACTGAAATTAAGGGATTGCCATGACCTTGCTGCTTCAGACACACCGGAGAAATTCTAAAAAAGCTAGAATATAAGTTACGCGTGAAAGCCGACGTGAAATCGACAAAATTATCCACGAAGTCCTGGGTGTAAAATACAAAAAATTTCCCCGCTACATGGCGAGCAGTCAAAGGTCGCCTATCGCAAGACGAAGCTGGTTTTTGAAAGCTGCTTGGATTAGCCGACACTGAATGATTCCTCTGCGCTTATGTCAACAGGTCAGCATGTCGGTGAGTTGGACGAATAGGCTGAGGAACCGATAGCCTTTCTCAGTTGTAACAAATTTATCCTTCTTCCGTAGGAGCAACCCCTGTGACGTTAGGAAGGCTATGTTTTGTTTCAATTGCGCGTAGTTAAGGTTAGTCTTGTACATTATGTAAGTTTTTGCTCTTTGCTGGTCGCAAAAAAACAGAATTTCCGCCATGATTTCCAACCTTCCTCGTCGAGACCCCTTGGCAATGCCCCATTCATTACTGTTTTTTAGCTTTACCAGTTTTGTTTCGTCGCCATAGTTTAATCGCGCCGTTTGAAGCGGCGTGGTTAACTTTGTTGTTTCCAAAATGATACATCCCGATGTTTGTTCAGTGGGTAACTATGTTTGATATAGGTTCATAAACGAATGTGATTGTGCCTAAGCAACAACAATTTATGCTATTAACCGTCATTAATAAAGGACTAAAAAACACCGATAAAAGGGAACGCACATGCCCAAACGATTAACGATTTTTTCCGACGGCGGCGCCAGAGGCAACCCAGGACCAGCAGCCGCGGCTTTCATGATTCTCTCAGAAAACCGAGTAATCAAGACATACGCCTTTTACATAGGCTCGCGCACCAACAATCAAGCTGAGTATGAAGCTTTAATCGCTGCACTGGAGTTTGCTGTAGCGGTTGGAGCTGAAGAAGTCGTTTGCCACCTTGACAGCGAACTAGTAACCCGACAGCTAACGGGCGAGTACAAAGTGAAAAACGCCGAACTAAGACAGTTATGGCGCAAAGTGCAAGAACTAAAAACACGATTTAGCAAGATCAGTTTCGTAAACGTGCCCCGAGGCAACCTTCAGATTCAAACAGTAGACGCGCTTGTCAATGAAGTGCTGGATAAAGAATTCGGCAAGCGTTTAGGCGGCAAGGCGTAGTCGCAACCTCTTTATAATTTAACGCAGTCGTAGAATGTGGAGAGCAAGCATGTTTGTTCACGTCAGCATCCGAACAAGCGACATAGATAGGCCCATCGACTTCTACACCCGGCTCCTCGGCTTAACGCTTGTCAGCCGAAGAGAAATACCTCAGAACGATGCTGAAATCGCCTTCCTTCGAGACCCCAAAGCCGAAGGATGCACGCTTGAGTTGACGTTTTACCGCAAGCAGAAAAGGTTCAGTCAACCCGAATACGAAGACCGTCTGTTCGACCATCTTGCCTTCGAAGTCAAGGATATGGCGAAGACTATTGCTGCAATGCGACGGGAGAACGTCACCATAACCGACGAGCCCTTCAAGCTCAGCCCAACGGGCCCGCTGATAGCGTTTGTAGAAGACCCTGACGGAACCCTCATCGCGTTAATTGAGAGACCGTGAAATGTGACTTGCCAATTAGAATCTGGCCGTCGCTGATTTCCAACTTGAACTTTGGTTTTGACTTCTTTGCAGATCCTCTAGCAGCTTCCTGTTTTTACGTTGAAAACTGAACCGTGGCAAACACACTACACGATATCTCCCTTAAACATGCTTGGAGAACGCGCAACCCATGTACGTGTACTTGTTGTTCCGGTAGCGTAGAATTCATCAGCCAAATTCACAAGCAAAATGGAAGTGTCGTCAGCATCGATGGTTTTCATCTGGTTCTGCGAATTTTTAGGTATTTACACTCCAAAACCTAATGAAGAATAGTCAAGCGCCGTTCTACATGCGATTCGTGTGCAACCTGAACCTCAATAAGTCCAGCCCCAACTTCAGCGAATCCCTGAAAAGCCTCACTCCCGCAGAATTCCTCTTCCGAACTTCCACCCAGTCCACGCCAACCTCCACCACTGGGATTCCCTGCATTTTGCACCGCAGAATCATCTCAGTGTCAAGAAAAAAACCGTCCGATTCCACGCTGCCACGCAGAAAACTGGCGATTTCGCGGCTCATGGCTTTGAAGCCGCACTGATGGTCGTGGACGCCGTCCTGGAAAAGCAACCGCACGAACAAGTTGTAAGTCAAACTGGACAAGGTGCGCATGAAAGAACGCTGCACTCTGGAGCCCTTGGCATGCCGCGAACCAACCACCAACGCCCTTCGTGCTCTGGCTAACTCGATTATCCGCGGCAGAAACGCCAAACTCGTAGCCAAATCAACATCCATAAAAACGATAACGTTGCCCGTTGCTGAACCAAGTCCCTTTTTCACGGCTTTACCTTTCCCCAAGCGCGTCTTGGAATGCAGAAACCGCAGATGGGAATCGTTTTTTGAAAGCTCCGTGACTACGTCGGCTGTGCCGTCTGTGCTGCCGTCCTCAACCACGATAATCTCGTATGAGCCCCTCAGCCTTCTGACTGCACGTGTAACTTCTCGTATGGATCTTTTGATGCGTGAAGCCTCGTTGTAAGCTGGTAGCACGATTGAAACGTCCATGCCGGGCAGCACCAGGATTATCTCAAGACACAATCCAATACTGTAAGCATAAATGATTTGCGTATTCGCGGTGGATTGCGTCGGCGGAATATACTTTTCCAAAGCTGAAAACGTTGTCTGGTAGACTCGCTATATTGCGTTTCAGCAGCTTTTACTGAAACATTAAAAACCAGCATTTCACATAATCATTCTGTCTTCGGATGTGCTGACCCTGTGGATTTCCGTTCATGGCTAAAACCCAAATTAACCCTTTGGCGAATGGCACTGCTCATCTTTATGGTAATCTACGCCTCGCTGTTGCTGCTTAACCTCGGGTACATGACCATCCAGTGGGATGAAATGCCCCACCTGTACGGAAGCTTGCTGCTGTCTCAGGGAAAACCGCAGCTGTACGTGTCCACTTACGGTTATTATCCGCCACTCTACGACATAGTGACAGCAGGCTTCTTCAGTATCTTCGGTGCAAGCGCCTTCTCAGGCAGACTTGTAACCGTGGTGTTTTCGTTGCTTTCAATCTGGGTTTTATTCGAATTCGCCAACCGCACATACGGACCGAAAGTTGCCCTCACCGCAAGTATCTTGCTCGGTGTGACACCTGGCTTTTTCTGGCTTTCCAGAGCCGCCATGTTGGAAACAGCGCTCATATTCTTCTTCGCGCTTTCGCTGTTCTTTTTCTTCTCGTGGATGCATTTCAACCAAAACAAGGCGCTAATCCTATGTGGCGTAGCGGTTGGCGTGGGTTTCCTCGCCAAATATCAAATCGTAGTCGCTGGGTTAGTCATGGTAGTCAGCCTCCTGCTCTTGTACAAGAAAAAGCTACGCGTGAAATTCAGCAAGTTCATGCTATTGCCGATAATCGCCGTGTTGGTTATTGTTCCTTGGGTTTTGGTGCTCTACCAAATCAACGGCTTGGGTAAACTCGGGCAGCTACTCTACGTGATTCAGGAAGGCGGACAAGACAGAGCCGTGTACAGCACACGTTTTCCCATGCCCATCTTCTACCTCATAGAGATGGTGTGGCCCTACAACGACGTGCACCCGGTTTCTTTGCTTGTGTATGCGCTGGGCTTGATAGGGCTTGGGTTGTGGGCGTACAGGAGAAAACCCGAGGACAAGTTCTTCCTCGTCTGGTTCATCGTGGTCTACGTCTTCTTCACTTTAATCCCGAACAAGCAGTGGCGCTATGTGACCCCCCTCTTTCCAGTCATAGCAATGGCAGCCGCCAGCTTCATCTGGTTCGCATACGACAAAGCGCACAAATCTTGGAGAGATGGGCAGTTTAGCGTGAGCAGAAAACGCGCAGGTCAAATCGCGGCTGGGGCGCTAGTCGCCTTGTTAGTGGTGTCAGTTGCGTACAGCAGCGTTGAAGCATATCAGATGGTGGCAAGAGACCAAATCCATATCCCCACGCAAGATGCGACGAATTACGCGGCGAACCGTATGCAGCAGAACGAGTCCATAATGGTCCTGTGCGCCTTCAACTATTTCAACAAAGACATGGTCCAGTTTTATCTTGAAGCAAACGCCTCCAGACGTAACCAGGTGTTTCAGTATCCTGAACTGCCTATTGACGCGTTCAAACCCGACTTCAACGTGACTGAACTGATTGAACTGTGCCAGGAAAACAACGTGAAGTACGTGTTTCTCTATGAGTACGGAGGTGAAGTGCCGTATTTCAACTCAACCTTGACGGCTATGCAAGTGTACGCAATGCTTAGTGATTCAGGCAGGTTTACTGACGTGTACAGAGTCGGCAGTTTCCCGCGAACCATCACCATATTCTCCTTTGCGTAAGTAATGTATAATTTGTTTATCGAATTTCCAAAAACTCAAATCCTGTTGCCTTATCCACAGCTCTGCACACTTCGGAACATAGCAGTTCCAACACTACTACTTCGCCTATGCGCCAAACGTCAACGCCCATCCGTACACACCCCGTGACCGTGCTCTCTTTCCGTCCGAAACTCGCGTGCATGTGCAGTTTCGGCTTTCCCGCTTCATCGGCGAAGATTGTGCCTAAACCGCACGCCTCATGCACCCGCCGGAGCAGCGTGGTCATGGGTTCCGGTGGAAGCGTGCCGTCGTTTTTGGGTCCGACTACGATACGGCTTTTCTCTTTTGCGCCGCCTATGAAGAAACAGAGTGCTGATGATATTTTTTGGTCAGCCGCGAATGATTCCAGCGCGTCTGGTAAACGGTCGTCGTCGTGCAGTCTCAGTATGAAGACTCTTCCGTATTTTGCTTCGGCAAACTGCATTTTTCAACTCGCCTTTCGGAAACAGGAGAGAGACGCACGGATATAAAAGTGATTTTAGACTGATAAATTATCCACTATGTTAAATGTAGATTTGCTGGTTTGAAGTTTCCCCTTTTGTTTTAGGTTATATTCGTTTGATGTAGATGGGTTCGTCAGCGTCTTTTCTTTTTTTCTTAGCCGCATTCGAATCTATGCCTTCAGCCGTAATGACGGGACGCTCCGTTGCTAGCTGGGTCTCAAGTTTTTGGTTTGATTCGCGGCTCACTTTAAATACTCTCTTTTCCAGTACGAAAAAGAGTAGTAAGACTTAATAAACATTGTGAATGCGCTAGCGCGCGCCAAAACCGGGTCCTGATCAACAATCAAATCTGGCAAAGTTGTTTTGATTAAGAAACAAAAAAGGAGAGAATCAAATTCGCTACGCTATCCCAAGCATCAAGCGTTACTTGCTTGCGAAGAAGCTTGTCAGCTGCTTCTGCTGCGTCTCTTCCTTGGTGAACTGAGCAATTTTAATGCCGACTCTACGGATTTCCAGCTCAGACTTGTTAAGATACTTTTCGAAGAGTGCGCGTACAGTTTTTCTCAGCACTTCCAAGTCGTTGGTGGGCTGTTCCAGCATTTGCATCCGGCTCTTGGCGGTAAGGTCGGTCATGACGGCGATTATGCCGACTTGCCTGAAGCGGATGCCTCGTTGGGCTATTTCTTTGCCGATTTCCTCGATTTGCTGATCGGTCTTTTCGGTGATGGTGTCTAAGTTGCGCGTGTCCTCTTTTAAGGTGCTTATGCGGCTTATGGATTCTGATTCACCCGCTTCCTGCACGGGGTCGTTGTCTACGCCTTTGGCGGCGTTGTGGAAATATGTGCCAATGGTTTTGCCGAAGACTTCCATGAGTCGTTTTGGGTCGTAGCGGGCGAGGTCGCCGATGGTTTTGATGCCTAACGACGCCATTTTCGCGGAGGTTTTCCGCCCGACGCCCAGAAGCTTGTCAACGGGCAAGGGCGCTAGGAAGCGTTCAACTTCGCTGGGCAGGACTGCCGTGACACCGTCTGGTTTTTGGATGTCGGAAGCGATTTTTGCAACGAGTTTGTCGGGTGCTATGCCTGCGCTGAAGGTGATGCCCACCTGGTTTTTGACGGCGCGTTTCATTTCCTGAACCAAGGCTTTTGCAGCTTCGAAGTCTCCGCCTGTCCTCTTGGTGACATCCAGATAAGCCTCGTCTATGCCTACTTTTTCGAAGGCGTCGGCGTATTCGCGGAATATTTGCATTATTTTGTCGCTGATTTGCTGGTAATAATCGTAGTCCACGGGCAGGAAAACCGCTTCCGTGCCTTCCAGCCGCTTCTTTGCCAGAAACAGCGGGATTCCTGATTTGACACCGTGCTTTCTGGCTTCGTAGTTGCTTGTGCTGACGGCTCCGCTGTCCGCCGTGCGCCCCGAGTACATGCCCACTACCACAGGCTTGCCCTTGAGTGCGGGGTTGCGGAGTTCTTCGGCTTGGGCGAAGAAGTAGTCAAGGTCGACGAGGATTATAACGCGGGTTTGCAGTGTGGTCACCTCAGTGTTTGGTGCCGAGGAGCCATGAACCGTCGCAGGGCGCCGTGTTCAGTTGTGCAAAGCCCTCTCTACAGACGCCGAACTTCATGCCTTGCGCAATGGTTAAGGCGCGGATGGTCATCATGAGCCTAAGACGCAGGTCGCTTGGGAGAAGAAGTGTGGTTCCGCCCTGCCTTTCGCCTTGTTGATAGTAGAGGGGGCGCAGTTTCTCCGCGATTGCAGGCATGGCGTCGGCGAAGCGGTGCCAGTTGTCGGGTTTCACCTTGTATGTCGAGCTTGTCACGTGCTTCACGCCAAGGCTTGCTATAGTGGCAATGATGCCTGCGGGGTTGTCGTTTACGTGAGGGATAATGGGGTCGATGCGGACCGATACGGGGATGCCTTTGCCAATCAATGTTTCAATCGCTTTCAAGCGTTCCGTAGAAGATGGGGCGTCAGGCTCTATTAGTTTCGCCGTGGCGTCATCCTCTGTGGTGATTGTCACTGCGACGGCGGAGGGAACTCTACTGAGGAGATCGATGTCGCGTGTAACAAGGGTGGATTTGGTGATTATTTGGATTTTGCAGTTGTGTTGCGACAGAACCGCCAAGCACATCCGCGTCAAGCCCGTCTCAGCTTCCATGCGGGGATATGGGTCGGAGCTGTTGGCTATGGAAATGGTTTCGCCTTTCAACTGTGCGGCTTCTTGCTGCAAGGTGTGTAGCAAGCCTCTCTTGGGTCTGCAATTAGCAAAATGAGGAATGTAGCTTGACGCGTAGCAGTAGACGCAGTGGTGGTCGCAGCCGCTGTAAGGGTTAAAAGTCAACTTGGGCGGGCAAGTGCAGAGGCTGGAACGCCAAGGGTCAAACCGCGAGATTAAAGGCACTAAACGTCACTAAATCTACATTATGGCAGAGGGCAGACAAAAACTATTCGCACACTATTGGCACTTATATCTTTTCCCATGGTTTAGTCGGCAGTCGGTTTTCTCCCTTTGAACTACTCCTGCGGCAGAAATGCTTCATCAAATCTGAGTAGTAGGCAACGCAAATAGCCAATCCATACAGAAACGATAGAGAGGGGCTACTCGCAGAGCAGAAGCGTTATGCATGGCTCCTTGAAATAAGTGGGCTATAGACAAAAATCACAGATCAGCGCAACCTGCAATCAGCCGCATTTAACGGCGGTCAAATATTTATGAGACCATCCAGTTGCTTCTGAAACAACGCCCTGCTTTCCTCAACCACGGTTTCCCCAGCTTTCTCCACAACCAAACGGTTGACAATTGCGTTAACCGCGTCCACATCCATTTTCACACCTGTCCCCTTCGGCAACTCCTCCAGAACCGCCGCAAACTCATCGCATTCTTTCACAACTTCAGCATCCCCAACCACTACGCCCAAAATGATATCGTTTAGCAGATATGACGCCAACACAGCCCGCCTTGCGCCTTCAACGCTCAGATGAGTTTTCACCAGACCCTCATCGGTGACCGTCAACCCCGCGAAGTGCCCAAACAACGACTTCAAAACACCAAACGCCTCTTTCGAAACCTCCCTCGCACGACGCAACTTCACCGCTGAAGACAACCCCCCAAAATCCAAGCTCATCACCATCCCCGCTTCTCCCGCCAGAGCCCCTGCGCCTTCTTCAGAACGCTTCAAGGCGTCTTCCACCCGCTTCCAATCAACACGCCCCTGCAAACTCCTCAAAACATCAAACAACGAATCAATCACGTTCAAAGCCACCCCAACCACTTTGCCAAGCGCAATAGGCTCCTGTCGAGGCGCCTTTTTCTCCGCAACTTCTGCCTCCGCCGCTTTCACAGGTTCCGCCAGTTCCGCCGTCTCTGCCGTTTTCTCCAGTGAGGCATTCACCTCATCGCAAATCGCCTCGGCTGATTCCGCAGTTTCCACATCAAACACGTCAGCCACACCCTTCCACGTGACGCTGAACTCCTTCCCAGCCACCGCAGCAGCCTCAACATCAGTTATGGGAACTTCCCTGACTAGTTCGGATGTTTTTCTGAAGCGTCCTCTCTCCACATAAAACTTCAACGTGCCATCCGCAAACTCCAATCTGCCACTGCCACGATTTCGCAGACTGGCTTTCACAGTCGTCATCCATTCCAGCCTCAACCGCTTCGTATCCCGCTTTGAACATAAAGACTTTGCGCAGGTAACCGAGATCCCTGAAAAGAAAAGGTGGAAACCGTCGCAGGCTTAACCAAACAGGAAGCCCAGAATCAAGCCCACCACGAACCCCAAACCCAGCGGCAACATACCCATCAACAGCACAGCGTAATGAAACGCCACTGGACCATACTGCTCCACAACATCTGCCAACGCGCCAAGGCTTAAGCCGAAAAAGCCCAAGTAACTTGCAATTATGACTATAATCGCCGCGATGATGGCAATTTTCAGCATTTTCTTAGTGAAGAAGCCAATAACCAAACCGACTATAAATGGAATAATCATTATAACAACCGTCGGTATCCCCGCAATGTTTCCCGAAGCTATGAAACCAAACAAATCATCCAATAAACCCAACCCAAACGTCACCTCTCTTGATTAAACGCTATATGAGCAAGTCAATACTTATATCTTGCGACACAACCAGACAGCGCTATTTCCAATATGTTACTGATTTAGTACAGTCACAAACCCTAATAAAAAACTCTCAACCTTGCTCGTCCTGAGGTGAGACTGAATGCTTGGAGAACTTATTGGTAAATTCAAGGGCAAGAACTCAGGTGGAGTGCTGCCTGACGGAAAGATGGAAGTAACCGCGCAGGCATCATTCTTCCAAAAGCTCTTGAAGCAGTCTAATCGTCGACCAAGCGGCAAGCGCGCTCGTTCGAGGATTCTCCGGATGCGGCTCATTCGCAAACCTTAAAAGCATCTCGCCGAACCGCCACTTTACCTGAACTTCATGCGTGTTCCGCTGCACCGCAGGGTCAGAAATCACCTGCACTCGAACCTTTGCAGGTTTGACAGTTAACGCCAGTGTGGCGGCAACGTTCATTTCTCTTGGAAAAAGCCTAGCAGCCTCTTCAGCGCTACCTTCGTACATGACTTTCGGCTCCTTGTTGTTCATGTCAAAGGCGCGAGGATTTTTTCGCGAAGTCAACATCACTTCATCTATCCCGGCCAAAGCGGCGCTGGAAAGAGCGTCAAGTCCGCCGATTGCGCCGGAAGGCACATGCACTCTGCTCAGGTCCACATCAGAGTCCAGCAAGGCGCCGCTACTTAAAACGATTAGCTCGATTTTTTTGGCTACGATTCTGCCAATGTAGTCTTTGGCTGCTTGCTGCGATGCTGCTTCCACGATGACCTTTGGCTTGCGATGAAGCATCTCGTCCAAGCTGTTCACAACCGTTGCAGGAAATTTCAGAGCGCTTTTGAGATGCTCAGCTTTTGCCGTGTCAGCGTCATAGAGAATAAGTTCGTCGCAATCTACTAGTTTTCGCTCTATAGCTTCAGCAAGCACGGTGCCAATTGCGCCGCAACCAATTAAACCGACTGCCCTTATTTTTTCACCTCCTCTGCTGTATATTCTGCTATGAAGTGCACGTTTGGGTATTGAGTAACGTCCCTGCCCACGCCTTCTTCAGGCAGCACCGCGAGACTATCGACTTTGCAGGCGCCGAGGACATCACTTTCGCCGTCAGCAATCGCTTCTGCAGCAGAGTGGTCACCAGCGTAAACCGTTAACCGCTTTATCTGCGTGTTCAACGGCATGCGCTTCTCAGCTTTTTCACGCCTAACCTCACCAATCAACGCCACGATGAGGTCGCCGCGCTTTTCCGCACGTGCATCCACCATTGCTGCATTGAACTCTGGCCACGGAGACACTTGCAAGCTCTTGAAGCCCTTGTGTTCAGCGTACATGGCTTGGTAAATTTCCTCTGTCAAGTGCGGCGTTATGGGCGCCAGAAGCTGCAGAATCCTGTACAGCACATCGTAAAGGGTCTGCTGTGCCGCTAATCGTTTGCTGCCGCCGTGTGCTTCGGGCTTGTAGAGTCTGTCCTTGACTGCTTCCACGTACGAATCGCAGAATACGTGCCAAGTGAAGTTGCGAATTGCCTCTACTGCGATGTTGAATTGGCATTTTTCCATGGCTTCTGTAACCGTTTTCGTCAGTTTCTCAGCCTTGCTTAGAATCCACCTGTCCAGCACCTGAAGCTCAGGTTCATTTGTTTTTGCGGGCACGTAATCTGCCAGGAGTTTGCTCGCGAAGCTTGAAACGTTCCACAGCTTAACCAGAAAGCGTCTGCCGTATTCCACGTCTGGCCAGCGGAAAGGGATATCGGAACCCGTGGCGCCGCCGCCTGCAGCCCATTGCCGTGTGGCGTCCGAGCCGTACTTGTCCAGAACTTCAGGTGCTGCAACGTAATTTTTGAGTGACTTGCTCATTTTTCTGCCGTCTGAACCCAGAACCATGCCGTTGATGAGGCAGCTCTTGTAGGGCGTCTCGTTGAACAGTGCCAAGTGCCTGACCATAAGGTAGTAAGCCCACGTTCGGATGATGTCGATGCCTGAAGGATGCACGTCAGCGGGGAAAAGCCTTTGCCAATCCGCTCGGTCAGGCCAGCCAGCATGCACCGCGCAGGTGATTGACGAGTCCATCCAAGTGTCGAAAACGTCGCTTTCTGGTATGAACTCTTGGCTGCCGCATTTGGGGCACTTGTCAATGCGTGGGCTTTCCAGTTTCGGGTCTATGGGAACCCAATCTTCCTCGGCGAGGATTTTTTCGTTGCAGTTTTTGCAGTACCAAACTGGGATGGGTGTGGCGAACACGCGTTGGCGGCTTATCACCCAGTCCCAGTCGAGCGATTTTGCCCAGTCAATCAAACGTGCTTTCATGTAATCTGGATACCAGACCACTTCGTTGGCGGTTTTCTCGACCCTGTCTGTCAAAGTGCGCGTTTTCATGAACCACTGCTTGCGTTCGAGAATCTCAACGTGTGACTTGCAGCGATCACACACGCCAACCTCCTGCATCAGCTTCTCACTTTTCTCTAATAGCCCAGCCGCGGCAAGGTCTTCAACAATGGCTTTTCGGGCTTGGTTCACGGTTAACCCCGCGTATTTGCCACCTTTCTCAGTTATCCTCCCGTTCTCTGTAAGCAGTGTGATGATGGGAAGCTTGTGCTTCATCACCGTCTTCACGTCTTCCTTGTCGCCGTAAGTGCAAATCTGAACTACGCCTGTGCCGAAGCATGGGTCAACTGCTTCATCGCCGATAATCGCCACGGTGCGGTTGACTAAGGGCACGATAATTTTTTTGCCAAGGTACTTTTTGAATCGTTCGTCTTCGGGGTTTACTTCAACCGCGACACAGGCGGGAATGAACTCTGGGCGAGACGTGGCAATCAGCAGGTGCTCGTTGCTACCTTCCAAGGGAAAACGAATGTAATACAGTGTGCCCTCACGTTTCTCGTAGTCAACTTCTGCGTCTGCAATGGCGGTTTCGCAGCGGGGACACCAATTCACGGGATGCGTGCCCTGATATATGTAGCCCTTCTTGTGTAAAAGAATGAAGCTTAACTGCGTCCTGCGCCAGTAGTCAGGGTCCATGGTGCGGTATTCCGTGGTCCAGTCGATACTGCAGCCGAGTTTCAGGATGCCTTCCTTCATCATGGCAATGTATTTTTCGACGAGTTGCTCGCACCATTTGCGGAACTGGTCAGGTGGCACGTCTCGTTTTCGGATTTTGTTCTCCTTCTCAACTTGAATTTCGATGCTTAAGCCGTGGCAGTCCCAGCCTTGCGGGAAAAGCACGTTGTAGCCGCGCATGCGCTTGTAACGCGCCACGATGTCAAAGTAAGTCCAGTTGAGAACGTTGCCCATGTGCAGCTCGCCAGAAGGGTAAGGCGGCGGCGTGTCTATGGTGAACGGAACGCGTTTTGTGTCGTTCCAGTCGAAGCGGTACACGCCCAGTTCTTCCCATTTCTGCTGCCATTTCCGTTCAATCTCGGCGAATTTGTATTCTTTAGGCAAGGGCTGCATGCTTCAAGGTTCCTCGTTAGCTTGTTTGCTTAGGAAAATTAAAATACCACCTAAAAACATTATCCTCTTTAAGGTCTCGGGGAGCTGGGAGCGTGACCCGGCTGAGAGGACAACCGACGCTGTTGTCGACCCTTTGAACCTGAACCAGATAATACTGGCGGAGGGAAAAAACAAACGAACCAAACAAACAAACCTACCTTATTGGCCAAATTCAGAAAAGCTTTTTCAACCAAAATACTCGCCGAAATCATAACCTTTGTTGCCTTGGCAACAGCGTTAAGTTTCGTGACATTCACAATCTTACCGCAAGGCGGCTCAGTCACTGCTGGGTCGATGGTTCCTATCCTGTGGCTATCGCTGAGAAGAGGAGCCAAAATCGGCTTGTTCACAGGCGCATTGTATGGCGTGGTACAGCTAGTTGTTATGCCTTACGCGTATAACCCTGCTCAAGTTCTGTTTGACTACCCGTTCGCTTTCGGCTGTCTCGGCTTGGCAGGTTTCTTCAAGAAATGGCCCACTTTCGGTGTGGTTGTTGGCACAACGGGGCGCTTCGTGATGCACTTTATATCTGGTGTAGTCTGGTTCGCTCCGATGTTTGCGCCAGACCTGGACCCCTTCGTTTACTCAGCCGGATACAATGCAAGCTATATGCTTCCCGAGATGGTGATAAGTGTGGTCATAATCTACCTACTCCAGAAAAGCAAAGCGCTCAACATTTATCTTTGACCTGAAGGGATAGGGATGAAACTCAAAACAGGAATCAAAAGACTCGACGAATTGACAGGTGGTGGAATCGAATCAGGCTCACGCAACATTCTCTACGGACCCCCAGGAACTGGGAAAACCGTTTTTGCAATGCAGTTTCTCTGGCAAGGACTGCAACAAGGCGAAACAGTAGCATACGACGTCATGGACAAGCCTTTTCCGCGTTTAATAGCCTATTTCAAATCCTTCGGGTGGAACATTGAACCATACATTGACAAAGGCAAATTCATCGCAATCCAAGCTTTCCCACATTTCAGCCCATTCCTGCAAGACCCACGCGTAACGTACTTCAGCCTAGACGATTTCGAAGAGATGAAACGCATCGACAAGTTCCTAATTTCTGCCAAACATGTGACGCGGTTTGCGGCTGGAGACTTCAGTGAACAACTTTTCGCTCTTTACGATTTGAAGTACATGGAAACTGTTGAAGATTGGACTATAAACTGGTCTCATTACGATAACATCGTCAACATCGACATAATGACTGCAACTGCCCAAAAGGACTCGGCAACACAGAGGGCTGAAGATTTGGACTTGAATAAGGCGCATAACATAATCTATTTCCGATTCAACGAAGAGAAGCTTCAAAGAGAACTGCGAATCATCAAAATGGAAGGCTCCGAACATCCTCTCGGATGGATTCCCTTTAAAATAACTAGCAGAGGCATAGAACTGGAAGAATAAACGCGGGATTTGAGGAGAACATGGGAAAATTCTCCGCCGAAGAACTCCGAAAACTCTTAAGCTGCATAAAAAAAGACAACCGAATCATAATACCGCCTATGCTGGGTTATGATTCAGGCGTTCATCGTTTAGGCGACAAGTACGTAGTAATCTCCACAGACCCATGCATCGGCGTCCCAGAAGAATGGTTCGGGTGGCTACTGATTCATTATGCCGCCTCAGATGTGGCGTTATTCGGAGCAAAACCAGAATTCTGCACCATATCCCTACTTGGACCAGTAGCAACCGCCCCTCAAAAATTCCACTCAGCCATGTCGCAAGCTTGCGGCGCCGCTGAAGAACTCGGTATGGCAATCGTCACGGGACACACAGGCACCTATGAGGGGCTGTCAACGATGACAGGCGCGTGTACCGCATACGGCACCGTGGAACCCGAAAAGTTGATTACGCCTGGAAACGCCAAGCCCGGAGACCTTATTCTATGCACGAAAGCGTTAGGTTTAGAGACGCTTGTTAACTTTTCGTTGACGCATAAAGCGCTTGCCCAGCGGTTGTTCGGGGTCGAGCAAGCATCAAGATTAGCGCGGCTCGTGCGCATGCAAAGTTGCGTTAGAGAAGCGTTGCAGCTTTCGCAAATAGACGGCGTTCACGCGATGCACGACGCCACTGAAGGGGGTTTGGTGGCGGCTCTTAACGAGATGGCTGATGCTTCTGGCGTTGGGTTCAGCGTAGAATTCGAAAGTATGCCCATAAGCAACGAAGCACAAGTACTGCGGGACACATTCAGATTTTCCGACAAACAGGTGTTATCGATGTCATCAACTGGCACTATTCTGGCAGCGGTGGATTCTGGAGCTAAAGAGAAAGTGGAAGAAACGCTCCAAAAGCAGGATATTTCAGCATGCTATCTGGGCACATTCACGAAAAACAAATACCGCATTCTCAGAAAGAACAAAAAGGCTGCAATTTTTCCGCGTGTCGCTGATGACCCCTACAACAAGATTCTATTGTCGAAAGTGTAAATATTCATGCGCTTCCCTCGCACGAAACCTGCCAACGTGAGGTTTGCCGCCTTAGCCATTTCGATGCCTGAAGAAAGTGCAGCCGCAAGCGATGCGATGATGGGTAAGCCGACCCTGGCGGCTTTGAATGCCACGTCGCCTGATAATCTTCCAGTCGAAGCCAGAAAACACTCGCCAAAATACACTTTGTTCAAGGCTGCCATTCCAATAGCCTTGTCAACTGCGTTGTGTCTGCCGACATCCTCGGCGATGGCGACCAGCGCACCGTTGGCTTTGTAGATGGCGGCTGCGTGTACTCCGCCTGTTTTTCTGAAAACTTCAGCCCTGAAGTTTAGCTGATTCACGCAGTCGAAGATGATTTCTGCCTTCACGGTTAATTCTGATTTGACGGTGGGTGTTTTGCCCAGGTATTGGTATGGTTGGTCGCTTCCGCAAGCGGATGGGATGACGCGTGCGTGTAGTCTAGAGAGTTTTATGCGGTCTTCGATGTTTATGCCTGGTTTCAGTTTCACGTTGCAGGTGTTTTCTTTGAGGACGATTTCCTCGATTTCTGCGGTGGATTTTAGGATTCCTTCGGAGAGCAGGTGTCCAACTGCCATCTCTTTCAAGTTTGTGGGCGAGCAGAGGATGGTTGCCCAGTGCGTGTTGTTCACGAAAAGGTGGAGGGGTTTTTCTTCTGCTATGTAGTCGGTTATTTTTTTGGATGTTTTTGTTGATAGGTCGTATTTTGTGATTTCAACCTGTTGCATGGCTGTTCACTTCTATTTTTTTAGTTCGGATAGGACGAAGTTTACGATTTCTTCGGCGATGTTGATTTTGGTGACTGTTTGGAGACCTTTCCATCCTGGTTGGCTGTTTACGTCTACAATTTTTGGTCCATCTAGGCCTTCGAGGATGTCAACGCCTGCGATTTTGCAGCCGACAGCTTTTGAAGCTTTTATGGCTAGTTCCTCGTATGTTGGGTTGTGTTCTGCGGGTTCTGGTTTGGCTCCTTGGCTGTAGTTGGTTTTCCAGCTTTTTGCTACGCGGCGCATTGCGGCTATAACGTGGTTGTTGATGACGAAGGCGCGGATGTCTGAGGTTCCGTGGGGTACAAATTCTTGGAGGTATATTACACCGTGGTGGAAGGTTATGGCTTTGAAGACTGTGGCGGCAATTTCTGCGTCGACTAGGCGCGTAGCGCCGATGCCTCTGGAACCGAATATGGGTTTGACGACGACGTCTCCGCCGAGTTCGGTGAAGGCTTTCAGCGCTTCATTGACGCTTTCGGTTGCGATGGTGCGTGGGACTGGGATGTGGTTGTCTTCGAGGATGGCGAGGATGTCGTATTTGTCGGCGCAGTGTTCGATGGCTTCGGCGGGGTTTATGACGTAGAAGCCTAAGCGTTCAAGCTTGTAGAGCATGTCCATACGGAAGATGAGTTCTTCGAGGGAACCTCGTCCAATGGGGCGGATGATAAGTGCGTCTAATTCTTCGATGAGTTTGGTGTTGTTTACGCGGAAGGCTGGTTTGGCTCCGAGTTGGGCAACTAGTTTGGGGAAGGTGAAGCATTCGTATGGGATTCCGTGTTTGGTGAGTGCTTCGCGGAGTTGGGTGCTGCTCCAAGCTTCCATGTTTCTGGTTGCGATTCCAATTTTCAACGTGGATCTTTCCCTGAGTGTCTGTTCTGCACTGATTGCTGAATGATTGTGCTCTTAAAGTTTCCGTGGAGAATTAGGTTGATGTTTGGTTGCAGATTGATTGTTTTTGAGCTGTTTGGAGCTTTTGGTTACAGGTCTGTGCTTTTTGCAGCGGGTTTGCCCTCTGGTAGCCCATCCCTCGCTACTGTTTTCATCATGGTTTGGCGTGTTTCGGCGCCAATAGCGACCTCCCCTCTATAGGTTTCTGCAACAAACCACCAATAGGCGCCAAGTTTATTGTTCGTCAAGAAACCTTGACTAAGAAAGGCTCGGTTAGTCAAGAAATATTGACTAAAAAACGGCTTTGCGGGCTTGTTTAGTCAAGAAACCTTTACAAAAAATCTTTTATCAGAAAAACAAGTAAAATAATACGCTGAACTTTCCTTCCTCTCCTCGCAGGGCGATGGTTAAGGGCTGAGTGGGCCTCTGGATGTGTAAAACCTGAAAGCTCAGGCTTTGAAGCTAGTTCCCTTCCCAAAGTAACTTAGCACATCCAGAGCCTCAGCAAACCTTCACCATCAACCTGAAAAATGTGGCGGATGTTTTCTTTTTGGTTTCGGCGTCGCTACTGCTATTGGTTTAGCCGCCTGCAGTGTTGATTTGCGCGACTTCTCCGGTGTCAGCCCAGACGCCGACGTTTATGCGGTTAACTCCACCTGGGTAAACCTTGTCAAGGTAAAGTGTCACGAACCAGTATGGGACTAGCGCTAAGCCTCCTTCTCTGGGGCTTGGGTGGAACATCACGGATACTGGCTGTTGCAGGATGGTGAAGTTGGAGACTTCTTGGCTGTCGGCTATCCACTTGAAGTTTGCTGCGGCGTTTCGTGCAATTTCGACAGCTTGTGCGCTGGAGATGTTAACTTTGGTGTTTTCGACTGTGAACAAGTACCAGCCGTCAAGTATTTCGTTTAGAACCCCGTTTTCGAAAACGAAGCTCAGGCTTTTGGGTGAAAAATCGACGCCGTTCTCCGTGTACTGAAGCATGACTCTAACGCTGTCGCCGGAGGTTAAGAATACGAGTTTGGTGTGGTTCAAGATTGTTTCATTGCTTTCCGTTCCATTCACAAATGACATCAAGGTGCGCATATCTTCCAGATAGGAGCCGCCCGTGTACGCTTCATACCTTTCAAGGACTTCTCTGGTGGCGACAACAATATCTGAGGGTTGAATCTGGGAGTACTGCGGTGTGCCTTCATCGATGAACAGCTGATACCGGGAAAAATGGCCGTTTCTAAACCTCAGCATCACGTCTATTCTGCTTTCGTTGCTGGTAAGCGAATACTTCGCGAGCTCTTCCACGACGCCGCCTAGGTCGGAGCGGTACTCCACCGTGTCGCTTAACATTGTTGCTTTGTACTTGGTCATGTCGAGTTTAACAACGTCCTGAAGTACGTCTAAGACCTTTTCCGTGGGGCTGCTCCACGTTAACAGTTGCTCGTTCTCTGCTTTCACCTTGTCCAAATCAGCCTGCAGTCGCGCATGGTTGTTGGACAGTTGAGCAATGTAAGCGTACTGAATCATGGATATGCTTGCGAAGAGCACGCTGGCGATAATTAAGACGGCGAAGATTGTTTTCCATCTGGGAGAAAACGCTGCAAAATGCCTTTTTGGGGCAGTAGGTGCTTCTTCCACGCCTTTCATAGTTGCCACCGAGGCTTCGCCGAAACTGGACAGCTTATATTTCCCGTTATCCAGCTTGACCACGAGTTCTCCGAGATTTTCAAGGTGATACGTCAAATGTGAACTGGAGACTGCGAGTTCTTCCAGCAGTTCAGAGAATGTCATTGGCCTTTCCGCCAGCATGCGGAGAATTTTTCGCCGCTGCGGATGCTTCAAAGAACTGAACATAAGTGAGTAGATTTCTTCTTCTGAATTAGGCATAACCCACCACTTAACCTTACTATGCGAGATAACCCTTAGAAAACTTTTGGTTTTTTACGTTGTCCCAACATTGTTTTCTGGTTAAACAGTCATAAACTATGACTCTGGATTGGGCGTTTTTTCCTTTTTATCCTTGACAAACTCGTAAACCAGCCATGCAGTCGGTATGACTAAACCAACAAGCATGAACAAGGATAATGCAGTGTTCCCTAAAACCGCGTTTCCAATCATTGCGAGAACATAGAAGAAGATGAACCATAAGAGAACACCTTTAGCAACATCGCCGATGGTGGTCATAGTTCTAAAAGCTCTTCCAAGGCGCTTTTAACACTTATGTACTCGTAATCAAAATTGTCAGTAGCTAAATTTTGATCATCGTGTTCTCAGAATTGTGCGCTCTTTTTGAAATGGTTTATATGCTATGCCCGTTCCTTATTCAGTAAGCGAGATTCCAAAGGTGAAAAAGTTTTGACGGAACTTGAAGAAAAAGTCCGCGAAGAAGTAGGCAAAGTCTTGGACCCTGAAACAGGGATGAGCTTCACCGAGATGCAGATGATAACGAACGTGAAGGAAGAAGAACCAGGCGAAGTCAGAGTGGAATTTATTCCTACAAGTCCCTTCTGCCCCATCGCCTTCAAACTGGCGGCTGACATAAGAGACGCTGCAAAGAAGGTGCCGGGAGTCAAGAAGGTTCTGGTTTACTGTCGCGGGCACGCAATGGAACAGCAGATTAATGAGATGACAAATAAGTAGTCCTGAAGCAAAGTTCCATTTACTTTCTCCTTTTAGCCATTAAAAGGAACATGCGCTTAACCCGTTTTTCTATGGAAATTTGTGCACCGCGCAAGGGGCTATTTCATTCGGCTGAACGCCCAAGTTCCGATAATTATCATGCCGACATCGAAAGCACCCACGATAGCGATGTCCATGAATAATGGCTGAACTTGGAAAGGTTGCCATGCCGCTCCCAAGATGACGTTCCGTAAAGCGTCCACACCGTAAGTCAGCGGGTTCGCTTTTGAGATGTCCTGCATCCAGCCTGGAAGGCTTTGAATTTGGAACAGCGCGCCGCTTAGGAAGAACAACGGCAGGTTGATGAAGCTCTGTATCGCACCGAAACTTTCCAAGCTTCCCATGAAACTCGCTATGGTTAAACCTATGCTGACTAAGCCGAAGGTGATTAGCAGCATGATTGGCAAGGAGGCGAGAAAGGTCATCGGGTCTATGTTTATTCCCAAAGCTAAACCTAGGAATATGACGATTATTCCTTGAATCAATGCGTCCGTGCTGTCGCCAATCATCTTGCCGAGGAAAATGGAGACTCGCGAAATAGGAGCTACCAGTATTTCTTTCATGAAGCCGAATTCTTTGTCCCAGATAACTGAGATGCCCATGAACATGGACGTGAACAAAAGCGTTTGCCCGATTATGCCTGGAAAAATCAACTGCTGATAAGTCAACCCCGGAATCGGCACCGCGCCTCGCAAGCTCGCACCGATGCCGACCCCGAATATAACCAACCACAGCAAAGGCTGGAAGAAACTGCTGACTATTCTGACCCTATCCCGTAAATAACGTTTGACTTCGCGTAACCACAGAGTGTAGAACCCTCTAAGCTCGCTCACCTTATCTTCCTCCTCTGTATTGCTGCTATACCGTGGGGTTCTCTGCTGCTGTCAGCACGTATCGTCCTGCCCGTATAGTGCAAGAAGACATCTTCGAGGTTTGGCTCCCGCAGCGATATCGACTCGATAAAAATATCGTTCTTGGTAGCCATCACTATTCTTGGCAGCATGCTTTTTCCGTTCTTTACGGTGACCTCAACGGTTCCGTTGATTACATGCGCCCCTGACAACCCTATTTTTTCAGTGAGCACTGATATAACCCCATCGGTATTATTCGCTTTGATAATAATGACGTCGCCTTCAAGGGTTTCCTTCAGCTTATCTGAAGTGCCAAGCGCAATGATTTTCCCGTAATCCATTATGGCTATGCGGTCCGAAAGCTTATCCGCCTCATCCATATAATGAGTCGTCAACACCACAGTTATGTCGTGAGCTTCCTTCAGCCCACGGATGTACTTCCACACGTGATCTCTAGTTTGCGGGTCAAGCCCCAGGGTTGGTTCATCCAAAAACAACACTTTGGGATAATGAATGAGGCCACGTGCAAGTTCTAACCTGCGCCGCATCCCACCCGAATAAGTCCTCATAAGGTCATCCGCCCTATCTTCCAGCTCAACCAACTTCAAGATGCTGTCGATGCGGTTCTTCTGCTCGCTCGCTGGAACTCCGTAAAGATTCGCGTGCATATAGAGGTTCTCTCGAGCGGTCAGTCTGTCGTCGATGCTTGGATCTTGAAAAACTATGCCTATAGACTTGCGCACCTGCATGGGTTCCTTTACGATGTCAAAACCATTGATCTTCGCGGTTCCAGAAGTAGGCTTTAAAATTGTGCAAAGCATCGATATTGTTGTGGTTTTGCCCGCGCCGTTGGGTCCAAGCAAAGCGAAAATTTCCCCTGACTCCACGCTGATATCGAGCTTGTCAACCGCTGTAAGCCCGTTGAATGACTTGGTCAGTTTAAATGTCTCAATAATATTGGTCATTGAATTCTCAGCTGCTAGCTGAGGTGCAGAAGCCCAGATTTAAACCTAATTGGCTAATAACGCCATTCGCTTTAACGCATGCCACGCGTGCAGGAACCGCGCTAGGCTTAAATAGCGTTTTCCTTTCTATTGCAGAGAGGCTGCTGATAATGGTAGGTGCCGTTGCTGTTGAACTGAAAGGCGTCGTAAAACGTTACCACGAAATCTTGGCGGTTAACCAGCTTGACTTAACCATAAACACTGGAGAAATCTTTGGTCTCCTCGGACCAAACGGCTCCGGAAAATCCACCACCCTGAAAATGCTCATGGGCTTAGTTACACCAGACGCGGGCTCAATCACAGTGTTAGGCAAAGACGTTCAAAAAGACCCTGTAGCCGTGAAGCAGCTGGTGGGTTACGTTCCCGAATCCCCACGCCTCTACGAGTTCTTAACCGGTATCGAGTACTTGGACTTCATCGGCAACATCTACGATATGCAAACGAAAGAGAAGAAGAGCAGGATCACGGAGTATCTGAAGGCGTTTCAGCTTGAAGGCAGAGAAGGCGACATGATAACCAGCTACTCAGACGGCATGAAACAGAAAATCGCCCTGATATCAGCTTTTCTGCACCGACCCAAACTTCTGATTCTGGATGAACCGCTCAGCGCTTTGGATCCGAGGTCTGCACGGATTGTCAAGGATTTCCTGCAGGAACTGAAGGCTCAGGGCGTGACCGCCGTAATGTCCACGCATGTACTGGAGATAGCTCAAGCAATATGCGACCGCATAGGTATCATGTACCAAGGAAAACTGCTGGCGCTGGGCAACATGAAAGAGCTACGGCAGATGTCAAAGCTGCCAGATTCAGGTCTTGAAGATATTTTCCTGAAACTCACAGGTACAGGCGACACGAGGGCCATCGTTGAGGAACTCTTGAAATGAACTGGAAGAAAGTGCTCAGCCTGATGCAGGTTGACCGGAAATCCGGCAGGCTCATCAGAGGGCAGAAAGTCACGCGGTACCACGAAAACCGTTTTCTCGCTTACTGGCCTTACTGGGTTGCCTTAGCCATCGGCTTGACCGCCGGCTTGCTTGCAGGGTTGGCATACAACTCATTTGCTGCGAGCGACCCGAGCATCGTAGGCAGTTTTAGAGATGGAGCGCTGAGCGTGTTCGCCTCATTGCCCACTCTGGTCGTAATCTACAGCTTTATTTTCACGTTGCTGCAGCAGGTTCAACGAAGCGGCGTGAGGGCTTCGTCTCAGGTGCCGTATTGGCTGCCTATTACCTGGCAGGAGCACACATTAGCGTCTATATTGGCAAGCCTTTTTGGGCTTCCACTCGCTTCAGTGATGCTCATCGCCGCGGTAATCCTCGTGTTTTCTCCGTTCATTGGATTGGTCGTCCCTGCGGTGGCAACTTCTCTTGCGGTTTTCGCCGCTGCCTTCATGGCGAGCGCCACGACGGAGGTCTTTCGGATACTGCAGGTGCGGTTTATCGGAGCAGTTTACAAGTCCACGGGAAGGGCGGCCGTGTGGGTTAGGTTCATAGGTTCGCTGCTGCTCTTCCTTGTATTCTACATCATTTACTTCTATGTTATCTATGGAGCAGGCGCCGTCAACTTTATCCAAACAGTCGCATCGGTTCAGAGTGCAGCATGGTTTGTTCCCTTCGTGTGGCTGGGCTTGACGCTCCTTTATTCTTTCACGAGCGGCGAGCTACTCATCGGACTCGTTTTTTTGGTTGCCTCCATCCTATTCATCGTCGGCTTGTTTCTGCTTGCCACCTCACTGAACAGGCGATTCGGACTTTACGAGCCGCCAGCCATAACGGTTTCGCGCGGCGTGTACGCCCCTAAAACTGGCATGTTAGGTAGACTTGGCTTCTCCTCAACTGAAGCGGCATTGATTAGGAAAGATTTGAAGGCTTTCACACGCCGGCGGGAGTTGATGACCATCTTCATATTTCCCATCATAATCATTCTGGTGCCGCTTATACAGACTTTTGGGGCGACAGGGGAAGCCCCTCCCATCGTAGCTTCTGCGTATTTAGCTGCTTTCACGTTTCTCTTTCCCGCCGCCATCATGGCGATAATGTTGGGCAACTTCATAATAGGCGAAGAAGGTCAAGCAGTTTGGAGAATTTATGCATCTCCGATTTCAGCACGGAGTCTGGTGAAGAGCAAATACTTCTTCATCGTGTTGTTTTCGCTCATCATCTTGGCAATCACAGGCGCCGTCGGAACCGTAATATATCACCCATCGCTGCGAGCCATAATCGTTTCTTCGTTAGAAGGGGTTTTCATAGTTTTTGCCTTAGGCGCGATTTCGCTGTCAAACGGCATAGAAGGCGCCGACTTCACCGAGACACCCAGACCCAGAATGATTCGCCAATCCACCAGCATAATCAACTTAATCGCATGCCTCGTGGCTGGCATAGCTATCCTGGCGCCTTTCATTCCCTACATGCTGTCGTCAACGCTTTCCACCTTCATGCCTAGGCTAAGCATACCTGTTTTTATAGATCCATACGCGGCAACCGCCATAAGCGCAGTAATAGCCATCGTCCTAACGGTGATTTTCTACCGAGTTTCCCTTAACAACGCGAGAGATCTCCTGAGGAAAGCGGAAATCTAATTTCCCGTTGCGCTTGATGAAGTGGGAGTGTGGAGTATGTTCTGCTTCATTGGGACCTCTAATAAAAGCTGGTGTTTTTTAACGCTGATAGGATCGGCGTTTTCGTGTTTTTTTAGTGCGTTTTTTGAAGGCAATTAACGCCACTACTAATGCCACTGCTACTATCGAAACTGCCACTGCGAGGATTTCTATGGGGAACTCGGAGGTGGATGCAGTAAAGGCGTTTGTGTCTGTGAGTACCCAGATTATAGTTTGCGTGTATGCTGGGTTAGTGTATATTTGCACGTCGTACAGCTCAACAAGCATTCCTGTTTCCTTGTCAAACTGCACAATCATGTTATCACTGAACGTGCGGCTGCTGTCGTTGCTTTCGAATTGACCGATCACTGTAAACCTGTTTATTTCTCTTTGCATGTTCACGTAGGTTTTAATTTGAGAAGCATTCACGGTAAGCTGGTCTATTCCCATGGGGTGAATCCTGTCCCCGACGTTCAGGTTTCTTCCGTAAATCGCCCAAAAGACTGAGGTTCCACTGACCGCCATTCCCGTATCAAGATTCCGGGTCGTGTCGCCGCTGATTTCGGTTCCGTTTGTAAAACGCCATATAGTATGCAAAGTAACCTCTGATCCGGAAACGTCTGTTACTTCAACCTTGAAATATTCGGTCATGTTCATTTGCCGAATATCTTCTGCCATTGTTGCGTTCGGGTCGCTTGAGCTCCACAATCCTTTCACGTTGTAAGTGAACGTGTCGCCCTTACGGACGCCGGGAGATACTGTTTGAGGCTGAGCTAGCGTTGTTGCAGCCATCATGAAGTATAAAAGCGTAAAGAGCAGGGCTATTGCTGCTATTTTCTTGACCATGTGCATAGGTGCAGTAATCGCCCCGCATGGTTTTTATAGTTTGTGGAAGTCAACTCTGACGCCTTGCTGTCGTGTTAAGTGCGATCGCAGAGCGTATGTGCTGTTTCTTCTCTCCAGAAAAAACGGTGCCTGCGTGACTTGCGTTCAGGCGTCCAAAAGCCTTTAGTATTTTTTTGGGTGAAGTAGTTAGTGGGATAGCAACTTGCGTGGACTCGTCATTTTTCTGATAGTTGTTGTCGTTCTGGTTATTTGCATCGCGCCTTTCACGCTGTGGAATCAGATTCAAAATTTTCTTTCTCAGGCTAACGAAAGGCTCACGCCCAAAAATTCCCAGCAGGAGACAGCAAGGCCGCAATTAGCTGTTAACGTTAAGGAGAAGAGCAGTTATTGGGCCACAACGGCTGAAGACCTGAGTGAGCTAGTCAGCTACTTAGCCGTCTCGGTTTCAAACTTTGGCAACGCTTCTGCTGAAAACGTCAAAATCACCACCATAATAGATGGGAAAACTCAGCACCGAATCTGTGACCCTTTTGCAGCCGTCTGAAACGTACACAAGTTCAGTCACCGTGAATGTGGCTTACAACTCGGCCAGGATGGTCACAGTAGACGCGGCATGCAGTGCATCTTCCGCCTCCAAGACCATTATTGTGAACGCGAATTTTACACGGCTTTTCGATGAAAACCTGTGCCGCTCCTTCATAACTCCCAAAGATCCAAACGTGATTGAGTTGAAGAATAAGATTTTGAAGGATAAACTTCCCGGGGCTCCTGACTGGATGGCGATGAGAGACTGGGTTGGAAACAACATACAATACAAAACTGATTCAGAGATTCACGGCATAGCGGAGTTCTGGCAGTTCCCAAACGAAACCATGCAGCTTAAGACAGGTGATTGCGAAGACTTCTCGATGCTGCTGTGCTCGTTGCTCCGAGCCGACGGATGGGCACCTGACAAAGCTTACGTCATAGTGGGCGAGAAGAACAATCAGTATCACGGTTGGGTTAGGGTACTCTGGAACGGCGTGCAGTATAATATTGAGCCGCAGGGAAACGGCTTCGCAATCGCACTAGGCGATGTTCTGAGCTTGTCAGGCTACACGGCGAAATACTACTTTAACGACGTGAACTTCGGAAGATTCCAATAACACAACTCTCAGATGGCTGCAAAGTGGGCATCACTTGGAGAACACATGCAAGATTCACATGTCTTTTACTGAGTACATTGCAGACTATTAGTCAATCAGTTAGGAACTTAGTTGCAGAATATCTTGAAAAACCGTAATTAACGCTACAATTGCAAAATTTAATATATAACAACTTTTCATACATAGTTTTTTGTACACACACGTGTACTACATTCAAAGGAAAGGAGAGAAAAAGTGAAAAACAGCAAAATAACCGCTGCAATAGCTTTACTGATACTTACATTTGCCATTTCACTTGCTGCAATGCCCCCTGCTAACGCACATTACCCTCCATGGGGGATCCCAACGTTTGCCCACATATATGCCTGTACAAACCCTATAGGCGTTGGCCAAACAGCATACATATACCTCTTTCTAACTCCAACCTACGCTGACACTGCCGTTACCAACAACTACCGATTCCACAACTACCAACTCGTAATCACCGCGCCAAACGGCAAACAAACCACAATGACGTGGGAAACAGTCTGGGACACAACATCAAACCAACTTGCCTCATTCACTCCCGACCAAGTTGGAACCTACAACCTCACCTTCGTCTTCCCAGGGCAGAACGTAAACGATTACCCCCACAGCCCAACCTCCGCCTACATAAACGATACATACCTACCCAGCAATGCATCAACCACTCTTACGGTTCAGGAAGAACAAATCTCGTACCTGCCGCTAAGTCCACTTCCAACAGAGTTCTGGACACGCCCGATCTTTGGTGAAAACAGCCTATGGTGGGTCATCAGTTCGAACTGGCTGGGAAGTGGAATGCCGGGCTACGGCGGAAGCAACGGACCAAACCAGCGCCAATTTGCACCCGACGCCGTCGGTTCAAAGACTGCACACATTATGTGGACTGTGCCTGACGGTCAAATCGGAGGAGTCGTCGGAGGAAACCTCGCGAACGTACAGGGAGACACATGGTTTGAAGGGACAGCTTACTCTCAAAGATTCGTGAACCCGATTATACTCAACGGCAGGCTCTACTACAGAGAACCTCTATCTGCAACTGGTATGGGTGGCGACACAGTCTGCCGTGACCTAGTTACTGGCCAAGAAATCTGGAGACAAAGCGACCTTCCGACATTCTCTTTCGGCTATATCCAGGACATGGATACTCCTGACTATCACGGTGTTCGACCAGCATTTCTCTGCACGAGCAACTTCGGGCAAGTCTACGATGCCGCCACAGGAAAGAACGTTTTCAACGTAACTAATGTTCCTTCAGGGACAAACGTGATCGGACCGATGGGCGAACTGATAAAGTACGGATTCTACAACAACGGCACTACCTCAAACCCAAATTGGTATCTGTATCAGTGGAATTCCAGCAGATTCTGGAGCCAAGGAGTAATGGGCGCACTAACCCTTATGACTACAACAACGACCACAACGACGAACGTGACCTCAACACAGTACGTCAACGGAGTGAAAGAAACCATACTTACACCCGTAACCACCTCTACAACGTTCATTAATGCAAGCCGAGGCTTAATGTATGACTGGCTTGATTCATCGACCCAGAATAAATCGATACCTTGGCGGAACTCGATGCCTGCGAGCGGTGGCTCAGCACCTACCATCGTCGGCGCAATCTACGGCGACATCTTGCTCTGCAGAAACGGATCATACCCAAGTCTGGGCTCAAGCTCCCCGGGCTACACCTACTTCGCGGTTAACCTCAACGCTTCAAAAGGGGAAGTCGGCTCAGTGCTATGGTGGAACTATGTTCCCAACCCCCCAGGCAACATCACCACAATATCATTCGCAGGACTTGACCCAGCAGGCTACTTCGCCGAGTCCTACAGACAAACCCAGCAATTCGTCTTCTGGAACTTGCGAACGGGTGCACTTATCAAGGTAGCAGAACCTCAAGCAGCACTCGACTATTACGGCAGCAACGGACCAGGTACCCTCTCAAACGTAGTAGCTTACGGTCGACTCTATAGTAGCGCTTATTCAGGAATCTTGTACTGCTATAACATGTCAACAGGCAAAGTGCTGTGGACTTACGGCAACGGCGGCGTTCCAGGCAACGATACATACAGTGGCTTCCAGGTACCCGGGCCCTATCCGACCTTTATTAATGCCATTGGCGACGGCGTAGTCTACTTGGTGACCTCTGAGCACACGTTTGAAACACCCATCTACAAGGGAGCATTAACACGTGCAGTCAACGCAACCGACGGAACTGAAATATACACATTGCCCGCAGCAACCGGCGAATTCAGTGGTGAAAGCTTTGCAATTGCAGATGGCTACACTACTTTCTTCAACAGCTATGACCACCAAATCTACACTCTTGGAAGAGGGCCAAGCCGCACGACTGTTCAGGCTGGACCCAAATCTTTAGTGCTCGGCAGCCCAGTGGTCATCGAAGGTTCAGTTACGGACATCTCAGCTGGGACGAAGCAAACTGAGCAAGCAGCCCGTTTCCCAGATGGTGTTCCTGTCTCCTCTGATGAATCCATGACGGACTGGATGTCGTACGTATACCAGCAGCAACCTTTGCCAAGCAACTTTAAAGGCGTCGAAGTCGTCGTAAGCGTGGTGGACGCAAACAACAACTACCGCGAAATTGGCACAGCAGCGACCGACTCAAAGGGTAACTTCCATCTAGTCTGGACTCCTGACATACCGGGAACCTACCATGTTACCGCAACGTTTGGAGGAACGAAGGGGTACTGGCCTTCGAGCCAAGAAACAGTCTTTACCGTGGTTGAACCGGAACCAACTGCAGCGCCAACAGAAGCTCCACCGCAATCCATAGCTGACATGTACTTTGTTCCCGCAGTCTCAGGCATAGTGGTTCTAATCATTATAGGCTTTGCTGTAATTGGACTACTGTTGCTCAGGAAACGACCATAAGCTGTAAGCATTCAGCAAACATCTTCCCCTTTTTTTAGCAGGCTATCATCGGTAAAGGGAAAGAGAATAGGGGCTGAGTGGGCTCTGGGCTGAAATGTCGTGATGGCTGCAGCGGTCATCGCGGATTTTTCATTCTCTTTTCTCCTATAGTTTGGTGTCCAGGGCTTCAGCAAACCCTTTTGAACGCTAAAGAATCTGCTGGTTAGTCGCTGAAGCCTGCTTGGAGTTGATTTTGAAAACTGTTTTATACCACCTCCTTGATTTGTTAATGTTTATGCGGGAGCAAGTGAAGGTTCCATGAGAAAAGGCACCCAGTATTTCTTTGTTCTACTAGCGCTTGCGTCCCTGGGTTTGGTTTTGGTTCCGAACGTGTCTAGCCAACCTGAGAACATTAAGGTTGTAAGTTACAGCTACTACGTCGATAACTTGGGCTATTTCGATGTGGTGGGCGAAGTGCAAAACGTGGGTTCTAACACTATAGAGTCAGTTATTTTAAGTGGCACAGTCTACACCTCGGACGGGACGGCTCAAGCCTATTCTTATCCTACTAACGCATGGGTGAAATACTTGCTACCTCAACAAAAAGCCCCCTTCTACATGGAGTTTCCGCCACAAACCAGCGTCACCGGTGACCTGAGTTGGATGTCACTCGGTGTTGACCACGTAGATTTCGTAATTAACGAAGCGAACGCGACGAGTAGCTATCAGTATCCCGATTTAGCAATCGTAAGCAGTTCAGGAGGCGTTGATGCGGAAGGCACTTACTGGGTTACTGGCACTGTTAAAAACACTGGTAGCCAAACGGCAACCAACGTTCGAGTGATAGGAACATTCTATAATGCATCAGGCACCGTAGTCGCCGTGGGTTACACAAACACTCTAACGCCTTCTTACCTATCACCTTCCGACATCGCCTCGTTCAAGGTTGGCGCCTTTGACCTAAATCAAACACTGATACCTTCAATCCTGAAAGTTTCAAGTTACTCGTTGCTAATCCAAGCTGAGGGACCAGTCCTTTCGGGAGTTGCGCCTACGCTTCCGCCGTCCACTCCCACTCCTTCAGGTGGCAACTCATCGCCAACGCAGTCGCCTGGCTCCGACAACCGTGTTCCCATAGCGCCAGAGACGCAATACGTAGCGGTGATTGTGATAGTCCTCATAGGCTTAGCCGTTGCAATACTGCTGTTGAGGCGAAGGAGTTCTCGGGCAAAGGTTCAGACGATAAAAAGCCGTAAGTCGCAAACACGTAAGAAACATAAATAATCGAAATAATCGCTTTGAATCTTTTTGCGACGCTTCAGACTATGTATTTGCCTGCTTTCTCGAAGTCCTTCACAATCTCCATAACTCGCTTCGGAGCGCTGACGGGTCCGAGAGGCACGCCCCTGAGCAGTATCCACGGTGTTTTGCGGGCGATAACTGTGGCGATGTGTTCTTCGCCGAAGCATTTTGCCGCGACTCCCACGACTCTGCGCCTAACCTTGTCTTCCGAGATTTCGCCGAGCGCGTGCAGGTACTCGTGTAGCAGAGGGTTGTAAACGAGCGCGTTCACTATGCGTTTAGAGGTTATCGCCGCTTCGACGATTTCAACCAGCGCCCGGTTCAGGACGATGTTGTTGGTGCCGATCGTGTGGTACGCGCCCAGTTGAAGAGGCAAATCGTCAAGGAACAGCATCATGCTGCTTCTTCGTCCCCCTAAGACAAACGCCACCGTGTCTTTGACTATTTGCCAAACCTCAGCGTAACTCTTCGCCGTGTCAAGTCTGGTTTGGAAATTGCCAGTTGAGGAATCACTGCTGCTCAAAAGACCTGCCTCACCTGCAAAGAATTATAGCGGGTCTTCCCTTTAAACGCTGGCTGAGGCGGTGGAAACAAAACAGATAAATCGGCAGGCTTGCTTTGGTATCTTAGTTTATGGAGGATTTGTATGGCTAGTTTAGTTTCTGTCAGAGACATAATGTCCAAGAACGTTCAGGTAGTTCGCCCAGACACAACCGCCCAGGAAGTGGTTGCTACCATGAGCAAGTTCGACATAAGCTCAATAATTGTGGTTCAAGCCGAAAGACCAGTAGGCATCATAACGCTCCGCGATGTACTGGAAAAGCTGGCAGTTCAATGCTTGGCGCCGCGAGCCGTGACCGCAAAGCAAATCATGACCTCGCCCCTGGTGACTATTGACGCGTCTGCTACAGTCGAAGAGGCGGCGAACCTGATGGTCAAGAAGAAAGTCAAAACTTTGCCAGTGATGGACAGCGACAAACTTGTGGGCGTCTTGACTTACACGGACATCGTGTTTCAGGTGCCGACTCTGCTCTCAGTTATCAAGAGCTTGCGCCGACCAGCTCAATAGTTCAAGTTCTTAGTGTTGCTTTTTGTGGAATCGGTTCCCTTTTCTGGCATAATGCCAAGATTATCGTATGGTTCTCAGAAAGCCGTGCGATTTGGGTTTAAGATGCAAAAAATTGATAAATCCCCATAGCATCTGTCATAGACGTTAGGAGAAAAAACCTGCATGGCAAGCAATATCCTGGTAAAAGACCTGATGTCAACAAACGTCCATGTGTTCAGAAACGAGTCAACTGCCCAAGAAATAGTTTCAACGATGAGCAAATACAACGTTGATTACGTCATTGTTGTACAGAGCGCCAAACCCACTGGCATCATAACAATGCGAGACGTCATAGTACGCATGGTTGAACAAGGCTTAGATCCCAAAGTTGTCATCGCCCGAGCGATATACACTAATCCGTTGGTGACGATTGAAGAAAATGCGACCGTTGAAGAAGCAGCCAAACTAATGAAGGACTGGAAAATAAAACACTTGCCAGTGACAAGAGACGGCAGAATCACCGGCATGATAACCTACCTCGACATCGCTTTCGCGGTTCCCGAACTGCTGCCTGAAATGAAGGAACTCTATCGCCCCTCAAAATAAGCACTGCAAAGAGTTTTCTGCGTTAAGCGTCGGTAGGCTCTCCCATCCTTTTTTGTAATTTGCCTACTGCTTAAGGTTTAGTGGTTTTGGCTTTTCCAACTTATTGCTCACGCAAGCTCGGATGAAGCCATAGTATTCAGGGGAGGGAGTACCAGGGCGGCTTTTGAATTCACCGTGGAATTGCGAAGCGAAGAAGAAGTATTTGTCGGGCAACTCCAACGTCTCCATTCTTTTGCCATCCGCGCTTCTGCCTGAAAAGCGTAAACCGTTCTTCTTCAGAATATCCAAGTAGTCAAGGTTGACTTCGAACCTATGGCGGTGCCGCTCATAAATTTCCTCACGGTGGTACAAGTCGTATGCCATGGTGCCCTGCTCCAGAATCACCTTGTGCGCGCCCAATCGCATGGTGGCACCCTTGTACTCCACGACTCGCTGCTCTGGCATAAGGTCAATTACTGGATGCGGTGAATTCGGATTAATCTCCGTGCTGTTGGCACCTTCTAAGCCGCAGACGTTTCGGGCGAACTCGATGACTGCCAACTGGAAGCCGTAGCATACACCAAGGAAAGGTATGTCGTTTTCTCTGGCGTACTTGATGGCGGCGATTTTTCCCTCTGTTCCTCTGGGACCGAAACCGTATGGAACGAACACGCCGTCAAAGTTGCCTATTTCTTTAACGCATTCGGGTTCACGCTCGAGTTTTTCCGCTTCCAAATAGTTGATGCAGACTCGGGTTTTGCAGGCTGCGCCGCCGTGACGCAGCGCTTCGCTCATGCTGACGTAGCTGTCGGTCAGTCCAGCGTACTTGCCTATAAGCGCGATGCTGACTTCATGCTCAGGCTTCAAAACCGCGTCCACGAATTTTTGCCACTCATCGAAGTCTTTCTTAGTGTAGCTGTAGCCTAGTCTTTGGCAGATGAAGTCGCCCATGCCCTGCTTGTCAAGCATCAGCGGCACCTGATACACGGTTTCAGCGTTGTAAGAGCAGAAAACCGCGTTTTCTGGAATTGTGCCGAACAAGGCTATCTTGCGCAGAGCTTCAGCATCAATCATTTTGGGGCTTCTCGCCACTATGATGTCGGGTTGGATGCCGATGCGTCTGAGTTCGTTGACACTGTGCTGCAGCGGCTTAGTTTTCAACTCCATGGTCACGTCCAAAACTGGGACCAGCGCCACATGCACATACAGAGTATTCTCGAAACCCTCTTCCAACCGCATTTGCCTGATTGCTTCAAGGAAAGGTAAGCCTTCAATGTCACCTACCGTGCCGCCAACCTCTGTCAGAACGACATCAGCGTTAGCGGTTTTAGCCACGTTTCTGATGCGGTATTTTATCTCGTTGGTCACATGCGGCACTATCTGGACGCAACGTCCGAGGAAGTCGCCGCGCCGCTCCTTCTCGATAACCGTTTTATACACCAGCCCCGTGGTGAGGTTATTTTCCCGTTTCAGACTCAGGTCCAAAAAGCGCTCGTACCAGCCTAAGTCCAAGTCGGTTTCGCCGCCGTCGTCTGTCACGAAAACTTCCCCGTGCATGTAGGGGTTCATAGTGCCAGCGTCAACGTTCACATAAGGGTCGATTTTTATTACTGTGGGTTTTAGCCCTCGGGTTTGAAGCATCTTGCCGATGGAAGAAGTTAAAATTCCCTTGCCAACCGAACTTAAAACTCCGCCCGTTACGAAAATGTACTTAACCATGGCAACTCTTCCGTAATGACTTACACCTTTCAGCGGGAGTTAATATAACTTTTTTGTGCACACAAATGAACAAGCGTGCATCCCATGGTCGCTTTGCTGCTTAGCGAATTAAAAGGAAAAACGGAAAAAACGCATTTACATACGTGCCTTTAACCTGCGATGCCACAGCAACGCGCGCGCAAGGAGCCAAATGCCAGCAAGAACCAGAACAATCGCCCACAGAAAGTTCCAGTCCAAAGTTACCCCATAAGTTATCGAAAGCAAAAGAGCGAAGCCTATGCTGAGGATTATGACACCCAAGACCAAGGCTCCCGTCGCTCCGCCTCTTCGGCGATAACGGTAATAGTCGCCTTCATACCGCCAGTATCTCCTGTAACGCCTTTCCTCAGCGCCTACACCGTGGAGAAGGGCGCCGCAGTTGATGCACATGGTGGCGTCGTCTTCGTTTTTAGTGTCGCATTTTGTGCAGTAAACCAAATTAATCTCTTCCTTAACCCTTCCTTCTGCCGGGTTTGCTCATAAGACTTTTGGTGAGCTGTGATTCACTGTTTACAACTACAAAATACGCCAAAAATTATACTGCTATACGGAAGAGCATATTGTATGGTGCCTTCTCATATGTCAATGCAGCATTTTTGAGACGTACACTCCATCCCGTCTGTAGTCGAACCGCATGTAATACTGCCTCGTGCCCAACGCGCTAATAACCAGAAGCTTTCTCAAACCATACTCATCACGCGCCACACGTTCCGCTTCGCTTAAGAGAACAGCGCCGAAACCTTTGTGCTGCCAAGCTCGTGCCGAGCGCTTGCCAACAGGCACCAAAGGACCATAAACATGAAGCTCACGCACTATGGCAGATGGCACAGCGGCAATTTCCGCTCTGTGTGCTTTGGCTGAGGGAACACGCAAACGCAAATAACCAATCAACACATCGCGCTCAGGGTCTTCAGCAGAGATGAAAACTTCTTCGCCCTCAGACGCCTCATAACGAGCAGTCAAAACCTGCACGTTCTTCAAATCAGGCTTTACACCGTCAGCCGCCATTCGGTGACCCACTTCTCTGCAACGGATGCAGCGGCACCTTTCACCTTGCTCAGCCAGCTTCCACTGAACAAGCTGACGCAAATTGCTCTTGTCCACGCCAGCCACAATCAGCCCAGCTGGAATATCGCGCTGAACACGCATAACGCGCACCCACGGCGGCAAAGTTTTCTTAACATCAGTGATAAGCTCCACAGCCTCCTCAGTTGTGTAAGGCTTGTAAACGCCTTTACGATACCACTCATACGCCTTCGTGCCCGCTATCACAAGGCAAGGATAAATCTTCACCATATCAGGCTTGAAAGCTGAGTCCGCAAAAACCCGTTTGAAAGACGCCAAATCCGCCTCAGGATTCGAGCCAGGCATTCCAGGCATCATGTGATAAACTACTTTTAACCCTGCATCCTTGGCAATGCGTGTGGCTTCAGCGACGTCTGCAACCTTGTGCGTTCTGCCAACAAGGCGGTAAATTGCATCATCAGGGTTTTGGACGCCAAGCTCCACGCGAGTCACGCCCATGTCTAGCATGGCATCAACGTGCGGCTGTTTACACCAGTCTGGACGAGTTTCCACAGTAATGCCAACGTTGCGGATGCGGCTGGTCTCCGCGTTCGCCTTTGCCTCTTCCAAACTGGCGGATTCCCTGCTTGTCACGGCGTCTAAGCAGCGCTGGATGAACCACGTTTGATACTCAAACGGCGTGGCTGGAAAAGTTCCACCCATCACGATGAGTTCCACCTTGTCCACACGATGCCCAATTGCCGTGAGCTGGTCGCTGCGGCTTCGCACCTGCAAGTAAGGGTCGTAACCGTTCTGGGCTCCACGCATGGCAGCAGGCTCGTGACCTGTGTAGCTTTGCGGAACCCCTTGTTTTGGACCGCCAGGACAGTAAGCGCACGGTTCGTCTTGCGGGCATGGCTGCGGCTTCGCCATGACGGCTACCACGGTTACGCCAGAGATGGCGCGGGTGGTTTTTCTGCGCAGAAGCGACAGCAAGCGGCGTTTTTCTTTTGGAGTCATGGCGGCGATTATCTCAGCGTTGGAGGGTATACGGCTAAGCTGGTGTTTGGCTGCGACTTGGTTTTTGGCGCGGTTCACATCCTCATGAGTGGGCGATGGCAAAAGCATTAGGGCTTCGATGACTTCTCTGGCTTGCATTTCCGCATTCAACGTAATGTACCGTGGTAAGGTTTCTTAGAAGTGATAGATAAACTGCACTGGCTGAGAAACTGGTTTGACCCTTAGAAAAAGGTTGGTAGCTACATCCAGTTTTGTCCAGCTTTCCGCTGCAGAACCACGCGTTTCTCGTAGTTTCTTCTGCTTCGGAATTTCGGGTTGGGCTTGGTTTTTTCCTGAGCTTGAATTTTTGGAGTTTGCCCTCGAACTTTCCCCGCTTTGGACAGTGAGCCGTGAGTTGGCATGCTTTACACCTGACGCAGATAAAGCCTAAACGTAACTCTTAAACCTTTACCTGAAGCTTCGCTGTACTAGCGCTCGGAACAGTCTCTAGCCGCCTTTAGTCTGTGGCGTAGCGGACACCTTTTCTTCTGAGCGCCGGGGATGCCGCAGTCATCCGTGGGGTACCCGATTATAGGAACACAAGACACGACACCAAGCATGTCGTTGAGCCTTTTGGCTGGGTTCAAAGATCTGCCTTGAAAACTCGTTAGCGTCTGGGTACAAACCGCTACGGAGGGGCCGAGGCAGGGATTTGAACCCTGGCAAAAGGCTCCACAGGCCTCTAGGCTGCCAAGCTACCTCACCTCGGCCACTTTTTGGAAGTCTTCGGCCACTGGCGACATCAAGTTTTGTTATCATTTGCGTTTCCTCAGGAATATTAACGTATCTTTTTGGCAGACGTATTCAAAGCCTACTTCTAGCAGCTCTTTGATTTCTTCTGGTTTCTTAGCGATTCGCACTGTGAATTGGTCGTTGGCGCCAGCTTCGAATAAGGTGTGTTCGATGTTTATGTATATCTCGGTTGATTTTAGAGATTTATGTCCAAGGAAGTGTTGTACGTAGTATGGGTCTTTGGTTTGATGATAGAACATTGTGGCTTTCCAATGTCTGAGCGTGTGGAAAGTTATTTTTAGCAGTCTTGGGTTTTGCAGTGTTTGTGCTAGTCGTTTGCGGGTTTTGGCGAAGGTTGTTTTCATTGCTCTTAGGGAGCCGGTGAAAACTTGTGAGCTGGTTCTTGGAAGCGCGTTTAGCATTTCTATGAGGGTTGGGGTTACCCGCCACATTCTTGGGTTTGAGCCTTTTTCGGGAGCGTTTAGAGTTATTATGTTTTTTTCGCGGTCTATGTCTGTCCATTCTAAGCGTTTAGCTTCTCCTGAGCGCATGGCTGTTTCTTTGAGAAGCTGCAGGTAGGCTGCGTTTTTTCTGCCTGATCCCGCGATTAGGGCGTCTATCTCTTGTTCCGTAGGTATGAACGGGAATTTCTGTGGAACTTTGCATTTTGGTTTGCTCCAGATTAATCCGTTTATTTTCAGGAACAGTGTGTAGGCGTTTATTGCGTTGCGTTTTCTTGCTGGGCTCCATTTTTGCTCTTTTGCGAGCACTTCTTTGACGCTTTCTGGATCGGCCAAGTTGGCGCCTCTGTTTATTAGGGCGTTTAGGCAGCTGCTGTTTACTCTGACTGTTTCGAACGCATATCCTTCTTGTTGCAGTCGCCATGCGAATTGTACTAGTTTTCCTTTGACGTCGTCTCTTCTTCCGGAACTTGTTGTATGCTTTGCTGTTCCGGACCCAAATTTTTCGTCTCCTTGACGCATATTTGGCGAGAAGTAACTATGGCGTATCAGCTTTTTAATGACATCGATTCAATTCTTTCAATATGCTCTAGAGTGAACGCGTCGTCAGGGTCAAAAGCTGGGAAGAACTCAAGCGATTAGCCATTGAAAACGTACCTTCGAATATGTGGAAACTGAACGATGAATTAGTAACAATCAAGAAATTGGCGACTTATTCTATTCTCAAGAGCAGGTCATTTTTTATGCATAGCAACTCCGTACCACATGAAAACCTTAGCTATGATTGGAATTATGACTCCCGTAGCTGTGCGCGTCAGCACAGTAAGCAAAAAACCATCAATCCCAGTTATCACGTTTGAAGGCGAAAGCTGAAACATCCCAAAGAGGAACACTCCGCCCACAGTTGTGGAGACTACTCCAGCGATTACCATTCTGCGAAAGTTCTCGGAGCGCTTATTCAACGCTCCAGCCATGTACCCTATCAGCATGGCGCTAAGAACCCAGCCCAACAGCGTTGGACCAAAACCCATAGCCATGCTGGGAGAAGTCCCAGAAGAGAACGCGCCATACTTGACCTGAAACCACATAGCGTAGATGCTTCCCAGCAGAAATCCCGAGGCGCCGCCTGCCCATCGGTTCCAAATCAGGCCGAGCAGCAATGGAACCCCCACAATGACGACCATTTCCTCAATCTCACTTATGATGCCAATAACAATTCCCAGAGAGCCGTTCATGCCTCCTCCCCCTCTCATAGCGAAGGTACCAACCAAGGAAAGGCCGACTATTATCAAAACCACGACAATTGGTGCTATAATTCCATAGATGATATCACTTCGAGTCCAGTCCTTCCATCCTAATTCCATTTGCACTCTTCCCGTGGGCAGTTTTTAATAGGCTTGAATATATACGGTTTTGCCAGAATCACGTAGTATCAAAGCATTACGTTTTAGACTCTCTTAGTCCCTTTGCATACAAAGCATAAACGCTTTTTTCTCTAACAGCTTTCATTGCTTTTTCGGACAAGGCCTCCAACGATTCAACGATTTCGGGCAAAAGTTTTGCGGGAATTCCTATGAACATGTGCTCTGGCGGCGTGTCGGTTGCTTGGCGGCATCCATAACAGCCAGGGGTCATGTTCAACTCACCCGCTAGGTAAGGTACGGTTGTTACGTCAACGCATTCAGCTTGGAAAATCGACGAGTTGAAGCTGAGCCTTCCGCCCTCTTCGAAGTTTCTGGCCAAGGCAAGCCACATTATGTGCTCTGGAACGCTTTCAATCACAATAACATCTGGCTCCATAGGGAAGTCTCTTAGTGGCCCAGCGACAACAGCCTTTGTCGATCCAAGTTCTATTCTAGGTATCATGCTCATTGTTTTAGCTACCGCCTCCTTGCTCATAAATAGCCCCAGTGTGCAGAGCATTTCTCCGCTTGATATTTTCTCTGGTAAAGGTCCCAGTCCTAAGGCTGCTTTTGCTGCTGGGCAAGCGATACTTTCAGCTGTCAGCATCAGAGGTTGACCTTTCTTCGCTAGCATCAGCAGCTGGCAATATCTGCTTCTTTGAGTTGGCTCTTTTATACTCGGCAAAGGCTCGTCTGCTTTTATGAGTTTTATTGCCACTGGTGAAGTAGTTAAACCCAAGATATCTTCCAGTTTCTTGCTTAAACTTTTGTTTTTCATTAGTGCCACCATTGTTTATTGTTCCGAGTAAACTTCAATATTTAAATATGGTTATGAACTAATATTCTAAAACACCCGGCAAAAAGGCGATGAAATTCTACAAAGCTCATAACAATATTTAAATATTATTATAATTATTAACGTAGCCCAAACCGAGAAGAGCGGAAGAGGCGACAAAACATGATTGAAGAAACATATGAAGGAGTTCCAAGAAACAAAATACCTTGGGCGCCAAAGATAGACTACGATAAGTGCATCACTTGCGGGAAATGCGTAGACTACTGTCACAATCGCGTCTTCGAATTCGATGAGAAAGACGGAGAAAAGAGAACTATAGTGAAAAACCCAAATGCATGCGTCGTGTTCTGCAGAGGATGCGAAGACATCTGTCCAACTGATGCCATTACGCATCCTTCGGAAGAGGAAACCCAAAAAATAATCGACAAACTGAAAGAAACAAAAGCTTAGCCCGAACCCCCGAATGAACAGCCACTAATTTTGACCCCAGTTAGAAAAGCAAATTTTTCTTGGTACTACCCATTCCTTTTTCTGTTTTCTCCATGACGCAAGAATGCTCTAGCTACCAGCGGAACTATTAGCCCAGCAAGCACCCGAGGTAGAAAAGACGTAACAGAACCGCCTAGTGTTGCGGGTCCCAGAATAGATGAAAAATTACTAGTAAAAACAACAACAAAAGACCCCACAATTCCAGCAGTAACTCCAGAAATGAGCATTCTCTTGTAACTACTTGAGCGCTTGTTTAACGCGCCAGCAACATATCCTATCAGCATGGCACTGACCAGTTGCCCAACAAGCTTATGTCGCCGCTTCCTTGAGAAGCGTAGACTTGATCTGCAAAATACAGCGCGTAAAGACTGCCCATCAGGAATCCTGCGGCTCCACCTGCCCACTGGTTCCACACCAACCCAATCAGCATGGGCACCCCAACCACGACAATTGCTTCCAACAAAATGTATTTGAGCCCTGTGGCGACAGGAGAAGTTGACATTGAGATGCCAACTATAAGAAAAGCTACAATTGTTGGAATTACCACTCCATAAATTGTGTCGCTGACCTTTAATTCATTCGGTTTATGAATTGATTTTCCCGCTTTTTCCATAGAATCCCCTTGCTACCACTCAAACAATTAAAGGTGATAACTGTTTTCATCCTTTACTTATTTCTTTTTCCTTGGAAAGTATTTTCTGGTCCGCAATCCAAGCTTGACGAGTGAAAGCATAAGTGGCACTTCCATTAATGGTCCGATAACTGTTGCTAAAGCCGCGCCTGAACCTATGCCATAGAGGGTTGTAGCCACAGCTATTGCTACTTCGAAGTGGCTGCTGCTGCCTATTAGAGTAGTGTCGATGGCTGTTTCATATTTCCAGCCCAAGAAGTAACCTAAGGGATAGGTCCACGCGATCATGGTAGCATAGTGAAGCAGGTTTGGCGCTGCAAGATAAGCGACTAAAAGAGGATCATTGAGTATAACTTCACCCTCAAATGAAAACAGCACTATTAGGGTTGTCAGTAACGCAATTATAGATATTTTCCCGAGGGTGGGAATATACGTATTGTTAAACCAGCTTTCACCTTTTTTGTCTAGTATTATTTTGCGGGAAATTGCTCCCGCCGCCACTGGTAACGCTATGAAAATCAGCACGCTGGTGCCGATCAAATCCCATGGAACTGGAATGCTGCTGACGCCTAGGTAAAAAGCTGCAAGCGGTGCATAAAGCGCAAGCATGAGCAAAGCGTTGATTGCAGTGTTGATTAAGCCTTGGGCCATGTCTCCTTTTGCTAGAAACATCCACCACATCACCATGGCAGTGCAAGGTGATAATCCCAAAAGTATGACTCCTGCAATGTACTCTGGGTTTCCAGCGAGAAGAATGTTAGCGTAAACTGTCATTATGATTGGAGCCACTACCCAGTTCGCGATTATTGTGACGAGCAATGGCTTAGGATTATGAGCTGCCTTTTTTATGTCACTAAAGCGTATTCCGACAACTGTGGGGTACATCATGAAAAACAAAAGGATACCTATAGGAATTGACAACTTGTTAAATTTGAGCGAATCCATAAATTGCCCAAACTGTGGCAGAAAACGCCCAACGAGCAATCCCACAATTATGCATATTGCTATCCAAAGCGTTAAGTATTTCTCGAAAAGACCGAGAGATGCTTCATGTTTAACCGCTTGCTCCTCTGCCAAAGCCTCGCCCTCTTTGCCATAAACTATTACTTTACTATAAGTACGTTTACAGGAGATTCACAAGATATTCTGCCGCACACGCTTCCCAAAACTAGAGCATGCGCAGCACCGACTCCTCTGCTTCCGATCACAATTAAATCAAATTTTCCTTGTGTAGCCATATCTGTAATGACCTTAGAAGGATTTGTGCCAGTAACCGAAGCGAGTTTGTACTTCACTTTTTCGTCTTCCAAAACAGTCTTAGCTTCTTCCAGAATTTTATGGCTAAACTCGTGAGCAGAAGGCGTAGGTGCAGGGTGAAAAACATTAACAACAGTAACTTCAGCCTCAAACTTCTTCGCAATCTTGATGGCTTCCGTCAACGCCTTCTTTGAGTGTTCTGACCCATCAATACCTACCAATATCTTCTCCAAATCTGCTGCACCTTAAGCTGAAAAGCGAATATATTGAAATATTTAAATTTATTGCTATGCAAACTCGTTAAATCGCCATGTTGCTCAGCGCGTCAAATTTTCCAAGATCGGCAATTCTGTAGAAAACCCATTTTCCCTCTTTCCTTTTCTTAACCAACCCCACATTTTCAAGAATCCCTAAGTGATGGGACGCCGTGGGCTGCGTCAGTTCCAATGCAACCATGACTTCGCAAACGCACATTTCCCGAGCAGTCAACAATGCGAGAACTCTCAATCTCGTAGGGTCAGCAAGGGCCCTAAAGACTTTACTTTTAGTTTCAGCATCCTCTTTGCTCATTCCCTTGTCGGCAAGCGCTCTTAGCTCATCCGCATATTCAGAAACTCGATCGCAAGAGAAAATTCCTGATTCAGCCAACCGCTTTAACCTTTTGTCAATTTTTGATTCGATCATGATCCGTTCAAATAACAATTAATAGCGACATATTTAAATACGTTTTTTATGACCTCTATTTTTGGCTATGAGAATGAAACGGATACTTTTTGTTTGTGTTGAGAATACTGGAAGAAGTCAGATGGCAGAAGCCTTAGCAAACTACTACTGAAAAGGAAAACTTGCAATCTCAAGTGCAAGCAACAAACCCACTGACAATGTCAACCCAGTAGTAGAGGTAATGAAGGAGAAGGGCATCGATATTTCAATGGATAAACCTAAAATGCTCACGTTCCAGATGGCACAAGACGCAGACCTGATTGTTACAATGGGCTGCGATGATCAGGGAATTTGCCCTGGACCTTTCTTTAAGCCCATAGTTGATTGGAAGCTTGAAGACCCAAAAGGAAAACCTATCGAAAAAGTGAGAGAAATCAGAGACGAGATTAAGCGCAGAGTGCAGAACCTAATCGCTAAACAAACTCGATGAATATAACACGTGAGAGGAAAGGAGAGGAAAAATGGGGATTTGGATTGGGATGAAAGAAAAAGCGAAACCTGAGATTTTTGAGTACGAAACCGCGCCGACAAAAGAAAGCCACCCGCAATACGATTTTGTTTATGGACCGTTTAAAACATTTGAAGACGCACAGAGATACATCAAAGCAATGGGCGAACTAGCTTGCGGCAATGGGTAACAATAGAGACTAACCAAGCGACCCCTTTAGCGCGTCTGCCTTCAGCCTCAGTGCATCCATCGCATCCTCATAATCTAGGCAGGCGCCTCCGTTTTTCTCCGGGTTTTTTAGAACGCAGCGTCCTTCTTTCCAGTTTATGCAATTCTTACGTTCGCATGGAGGGTAATCCACTAACTACACATTCTGATCTTAGGTTTAGGCGATTTGTTCAATTATCCTCTTTGTGAATGCGCTGGCAAGCTCAGGGGTTACTCCATCAATGATCTGAAATATTTGCGGGTCTGTTATTGAGTAGTGCCTTCTGTTGCCTTCTTTTCTGTCGATGACTATTCCGCTGTCCTTAAGGATTTTTAGATGCCGAGAGACGACGGGCTGAATACATTTAACGTGAGGTATGATTTCGCACACACATTTTTCTCCGTCACGCAAAAAGTCCAATATGCTTAACCGAACAGGGTCTGACAGCGCCTTGAAGATTTTGGCTTTGAACTTATTCTTGTTGTCGATTTGCGAGGGCATTATCAGAGAACAGGGAAAGCGAATATTTAAATATTGTTATATAGAGAGACTTCAGCGGTATTACTCCAAGAATTTCGGAAATAAAATATAACACTGACCAAAATTGCGCAGATTATACCTGCAATTAAGAAAAACACTGCTAAAGATGGCGGCAAAAAATGACCTGTGAAAAGAAACGGAAGATAAGATCAAGTTAAAAGAGACGCCATCTCTATCCAGGTATTATTTCATAAGACGAAGTGATTGGTACAGCTTTTTGCAGCATTCCGCCTACGGAGCAGTATTTTTCCTCTGAGAGTTTGATGGCGCTTTCCACTGCACTTGGGCTTATGTTCGCTCCTTTGACTATATATTTGAGGTGGATTTTCGTGAATACTCTTGGCGGCGGGTCTTCTCTCCTTTCAGCAGTAGCCTCCACAGAGTAGCCCGTAACTTTCTGTCTTTTCTTCTTTAGGATTGTTAAAACGTGAAAGCTACTGCACGCAGCAAGACTGGCTAAGACGTTCTCCATGGGCGAAAGAGCTGTTTCTTCTCCGCCATGCTCTTTTGGCGCATCAAACTTTACGGATATCCCTTTTTCGTTCGTAGCTTCTAATCGGTAGTTGCCTTTCCATTCAACAACCATTTTCTTAACCGAAGACATATGTTCCAATTAAGCACCCACGTCATAAAAGGATTTCCTCAATAACCTCTCTCGATTGGCTGCATCTCAAAAATTCGTGTTTATTCCATCTCCAAGCATCTGTAGCAGAGCTCATTAATGCCCAGTGCCAACTTGTTTTCAACAGCATGCTCGCCAAACTCTCTCTTTAGACGCTTATTCATTCTCAGAATCCTTCGGCTTATCTGATGGCGCGTAATTTTGAATGTTCTCAGTCTGGTCGCCAAGTCCTTTGGTAACAAACCTGGAAACTGCCTCAAAAAAATTTTTGAGATGCATGGAAAAATCCCAAGTAACGGGAATTGAAGCTCTGTACGCCTGACTGCAAGCCAAGGAGGTTCACATGTTTTGGAAATTTTTGTCTTGTATCTTTTGCTTGAGCATGTCTCGCAGCGTCTTGTGGCATTTGCTACATTCGAACATGGCGTTCCCGCAAGACAGACAAAAAACCTCTTTTTCAACAAGCTTCTGCAGAAGCGCCGCCAACTCAGCCCTGCTCTGCTCGAGACGAGGGTCGGGTGTCGCGGTCTCAGCAACGGAAAATGCCGATTTGCTTTCTGCCTCGGCGTCAAAGCCTCGCTCTTTGGCAATCACTTCACGGTAAAGCCTGTAGATGCTGGCTTTTCCCTCCCGCAACCGCTGCTTGTCTTCCTCACTCGCCATCTCTAAAATTTTCTTACCCCTCTCAAACGTGCGTGTGGAAACACCTGCCTTCTTGGCAACAGCCTCGGTTGCTTTTCCTTTAGGAACGGGCTTAGCGTCATCTGGCGCTAACCCCAATTGCAGGTCACGTCCGGCTTTGCCGCCTTCCACCTGCCTTTTCTTGGCGAGCGCCTTCTCAATCTCCAGCAACGGCACAGCCAACTCCACAAGTTGAAAGTTGGTTAAGTGGCGTCGCCGCAGGTTGGTTTCGATGACGAATTTCTTTTCCAGAAGCTTGTCCTCGAACTTGCGCACCTCAAAATCTGGCTCGATGCCCAGCTCAACGCATGCTCGGAACCTGTGGTGCCCGTCCAGAACCTCCAAGTCCTCGTTTACAACGATGGGATAATGCTGTCCTTCCCGTTTTATTGAGGCTTTGAGCTCTTCGAATTCTTCAGCGGACATTTTAGGCAGTAGTTTCTCGTATTCGGGGTTCACGCGCAGGCTCATAGTGTCGCCACGGTCCTCCCTTTAGGATTTGGTGACTCTATTATTTAAGGCGAAAACAAGGGTGACGTGGATGCGTTGGTTTTTGGACGATTTTACCAATCGCACAGTGCAGAGTCTAGCCTTGTTTGAGAAAAACATTTTAATGCACAGTGAGACAACAGTAGGTAGAGGAGTCAATTATGCCCACAGCGTTTGTGTTAATAAACACAGAAATAGGTTCAGAATCAGACGTTCTCAAAGAACTGAAAAAAGTCGAAGGAGTAGAAGAAGCCTCAGCCGTCTACGGAGTCTACGACATCGTCGCCAGAGTCAAAGCAGAAACCATGGATAAACTGAAAGAAATCGTGACGTGGCGTATTCGACGACTTGACAAAGTCAGATCCACACTGACGATGATTGTAGTTGAAGAAAAATAATTCCCAACACTAAATTTTCCCTTTCTTTATCCGCCACAACCCCGCTTGAACGGTCTCTGACGTTAAAATACTTGTGTTGTCACTATTACACAATAACACCTGCTTAAAGCTCGGCTGATGCCGTTTTATTTAGGAGATAACCTGAAAGAAGATTTTTAAATGTCCATGTTGCGACGCCACCTTCCCTGATGGCAGAGAACTGGATACTCAAGCCCGAAATCACTACTCCAGAGAAACAGCGTCTTAGTCCTAAGGTATAGTTTTCAGGTGAGGAACAGCAAGAGCTCATTATTCATTCTATGCAGCTTGGGCAACCGTTTAGATGTGACTGCGTTGATACAGTCACATATTTTTAAATTTTTAAAACTCCTAACTGAAACCGTGCGTCTTGAGGTAGTGGGAGATGACAAAACTTTCTAAAGTTCGCGTGGATGTCTCCAAAGTGAGTCTAGCTGGAGTAGCCGCTCTCACTATGGATGGATGCACGCAGTTTTTAAGGGCTTGGATGAGGAGGTTTGGAAACCCACCAAATCTTTTTACGTTCCCCTTGAACGAGACAGAGTACCCCAACCTCTGAATCCAGCCACCCCAAAATGACAGGAGAAATGAGAAGTAACAAACATGCCCACAGCATACGTTCTCTTGAGCACGGAGATATGAGCCGAAACTTAGGTTTTAGAAGAATTAAAGAAGGTTGAAGGCGTGGAAGAGGCACATAGTCTCTGGGCGTTTACGACATAATCGCAAGCGTTCGAGTTGACACCGTGGAGAAGCTTAAGTACATCGTGAACAGGAAAATCGCAGGTATTAGCAGGGTGAACGCGAAACTGACAATGGTATCACGGAAATTTTCACGCAGCCTCTCCATCAAAACGCGGTTCGGTACTAATCTCGAACAGCTTGTTTTTCTAAATAATCTTTTTACCCAGCGCAGCCAATCTCTAACCAGCTGAGAGCCGAGAGAATTGCCTTTGAACAAGCAAGTGATGCACATAGGTTTAGACGATACTGACTCAACTAGGAAAGGCTGCACAACCCACGTTGCCGCCCTGCTCGTGGAACAACTGGAAAGGATGAACGTCAGGTTTCTGGATTACCCGAACCTGATAAGACTTAATCCCAACGTGCCGTGGAAAACAAGAGGCAACGGCGCCCTCTGCCTAAGAATCGAGCATGGCGAAGTGTTGGAAGACAGAATTAAACAGGAAGCCATCAGCTTGGTGGAGGAACATGCCGACCTCAGTTTCCGCGGCACCGACCCCGGAGTAGTTTTCTTCAAAAAACCCGAGATTCCGCAGGAAATCAAAACCTTTTCAAGTAATGCAGTAACGGGCATCGTAACCCTAAAGGAGGCGAAGCGGCTCATCACAAGGTTCGGAGGCGAAGCTTTAGGCTTTAACACTTGTAGGGGTATAATCGGTGCTTTGGCAGCGGTCGGCGCGGTCGATCTTGGCGACTACACTTACGAGTTAATTGCGTACCGCGCGCCGGAAAACTATGGCACAAAAAGGAAGGTGGATAAAACCTCCATTTTCAGGATGGACGAGCTGACGCAGCCATACACGTTCAACAACGTGGACTTGGAGAAGCACAGAATAATAATAACTCCGCGAGGCCCAGACCCCATACTGTTCGGAGTCAGGGGCGAAACACCTGAGGCGGTTAAGAAAGCGTTCGAATTGGTTAAGCCGCTGGAGCCCGTGGAAAGATGGCTTATCTTCCGCACGAATCAGGGCACGGACGCGCACCTCAAACGGGTGGCTGCGCTGGAGCAGATAGAGCCGTACAGCTCCGTAATCGTGAAGGGTGTGGTATCGCGGAACCCGCGGATAGTGCCATTGCGTCACGTGATTTTCTCCATTGAAGACGACACTGGAGAAGTTGACTGTGCGGCTTACGAGCCGACTGGTGGGCTCCGCAAAGTGGCAAACGACCTAATCATTGGCGACGTCATCGAAGCCGTCGGTGCCGTGCGCAAGCCATCACGAGACAAGCCGTTAACTATCAACCTCGAAAAAATCAACATCTTAAAACTTGCCGCGAAGGTGATGCACCAGAACCCCGTGTGCCTGAACTGTGGCAGACGATTGAAGTCCATGGGCAAGAATCAAGGTTTTCGCTGCGAAAGGTGTGGCGCAAGGTTCGACAGGGCGGAGAAAGTGGCTGTGCCCGTGGAGCGAGGGCTTACGCTTGGTTTGCATGTAACTGCAACGAGGTCGCAGCGGCACTTGACCAAGCCGCTTAGGCGTTATGGGCTAGAAAAGTATGGTGCCTTTGCTGGGAAAATGATTGCTGAATGGCACTCGTAGGCAATGCCTTCAGAGATTGGCTATCGCGTCTTTTCTTTTTTAGGGATTATGAGACCTATGTCTGGAGAATAAACTGCTTTCTGTGATATTTGCAAGTTGCAGGTCTCAGGGTTCTTTCCACACCAATCCTCGCATTTCTGAGCCGTCTCAGCATCCAAGTAGCCGAGCCCACAGATGTCGCAAACAAAAACGATCTCGCCGTCAACCGTCTTTTTCGTCACCATAATATTCTCTTTTCGATTATTATGTACTAATAGTTAACTGTTATTGTGCGCGCGCTGTGCTATAGGAAAGAGGCGCTATGAATAGCTATGTTGCTTCAAAATACGAAGGAAACACCGCGAAAGTTACAGCGCTAAATCATAGCTAATTGTTTAAATCCGTGAAACTCATAAACCCTTAAACCTGATAGCTTAGTCATGAACGGAGTGCCTGAACGGTTTGAAGCAGTTTCCACCAGAGGAGTATGCGCTTCCCTTCTTCAAGGAACAGGGTTTCGTGAGGAAACGCTGTCCCACTTGCGGAGAACACTTCTGGACGCAGAATTCTGAACAGGAAAATTGTGGAGAATCCACCGCAGACGGATGCACCTGTTACACGTTTCTTAAAAATCCGCCCACGCGAAAACGCTACAGTCTTCCAGAGATGCGTGAAACGTTTCTCTCATTCTTTGAAAAATTCAATCACACACGCATCAAGCCTTACCCAGTGGTGGCGAGGTGGCGTAGCGACATTTACCTTACTCATGCAAGCATAATCGATTTTCAACCCTACGTCACCGAAGGCATTGCGCCGCCGCCTGCGAACCCATTGGTTATAGCGCAACCGTGCATCAGGATGGTGGATATTTCGAACACTGGACCGACTTTCGGCAGGCACCTGACCATTTTCGAGATGGGCGGGCACCACGCTTTCAACTATCCTGACAAAGAGGTTTACTGGAAAGATCAGACCGTCAGGTACCATCACGCGCTGGTCACGGACGTGTTGGGCGTAAAGTCTGAAGACGTGACGTATAAGGAGGATGTTTGGGTCGGCGGCGGAAACGCTGGACCAGACGTGGAATGCATCATCGGCGGGTTAGAGGTTGCCACGCTCGTGTTTATGCAGTACAAGGTGGTTAACGGCGAATTCGTCAAGCTTCCCATACGCACAGTTGACACGGGTTACGGCTTAGACCGCTTCGCGTGGCTTTCGCAGGGAGTGCCGAGCTGTTTCCACGCGGTCTACAGCGATCTGCTCAGCAGGGTCTTCAGCATGGCTGGACTGACCGACGTTGACGAGGATTTGCTGTTCAAGGTGGCGAAGCATTCAGGTTTAGTCAGCGTGGACAAGACCGCGAACAGGCTGAAAGCTAGGCGACAAGTTGCCAAACTCGTTGGCATGCCAGTTGACAAGCTGGATGAAATACTGCTGCCCATCGAGAATGCGTTCGCGGTAGCGGATCACACGAAGTGCTTATGCTTTATTCTCTCGGAGGGCGTTGTGCCGTCGAACATTCAGGAGGGGTATCTGGCGCGACTTCTGTTCCGCCGAGTCTACCGACTGCTACGCAGCTTAGAAATGAGCCCTGAACGACTCTATGATATCGTGGACATGCAGGTTGCCTTGTGGTCGAAGGATTATCCGCACATCAAAACCATGCATGATGAGATTGTGGAGATGCTGAAGGTGGAGCAGGAGAAGTTTGAGGACACACTGAAACGCGGTGGAAGCATGGTCAAACGAATCGCCGCCGACCTCAAAGCCAAAGGCACAAGCCATATTCCCGAGGAGACACTGTCGGAGCTGTATGATTCGCATGGACTTCCACCAGAAATCGTCAAGCAAGCCTCCGAAACGGAAGGCGTGAAGGTGGAGATTCCTGAGAACTTCTACGCGTTAATCGCCAACAGGCACATGCAAGCCACCAAACCCTCAGAAGAAGAGGAAACCAAAGCCGAGGAAGCCTTGGAAACCGCGGCGGAGAAGCTGCAGCCAACCGAGCAAATGTACTACGCTGACGCTTATGCGAAGGAGTTTGAGGCTAAAGTCCTGAAGGTGATAAACCGCGAATACATCGTTTTAGACCGCACATGCTTTTATCCTGAAGGCGGTGGACAACCAGCCGACCACGGGGTTCTAATTTATGGCGGCGTGAAGGCGGAGGTGGTTGACGTACAGAAAGCAGGCAGAGTCATCGCACACAAAATCAAAGCTTCAACAGCTCCCAAGGAAGGCACCTTAGTCAAAGGCGTTCTTGACTGGGACAAACGCTATGCCCTGATGAAGGCGCATACGGCTACACACCTGGTTAACGGTGCGGCGCGGCGCGTTTTGGGCGAGCATGTGTGGCAGCACGGAACCCAGAAAGGGCTGGAAACCTCTAGGCTGGATATTTCGCATTATCGCCGGCTGACACCTGAGGAAGTTCACAAAATTGAGGCACTTGCTAACCAAGCAGTTCTCGCCGACATGAAGGTTGAGACTGCGTGGCTGCCTCGCAACGAAGCAGAATCCCGTTACGGTTTCAGGCTCTACCAAGGCGGAGCAGTGCCAGGCAAGGACATTCGCGTGGTGAAGACGGGCGACTGGGATGTAGAAGCCTGCGCTGGAACGCACTTGAAGCGCACAGGCGAGATAGGCTTTCTCAAAATCGTTTACACGGAGCGTGTTCAGGACGGCGTGGAACGGCTTGGCTACGCGGTTGGGCTTCAAGCGTTGAAGCGGGTGCAGGAGCAGGAGAGCCTGTTGTGGCGAGTTTCGGAGACTTTAAATGCACCTGTGGAGAAGCTGGACAAGACCGCGGAGAAACTGGTCAAGGAGCTTAAGGAAGCCAACGCTGAAAAACGCAGGCTAATCAAGGAACTGGCGGCGAAAGAAAGCACAATCGGTGTGACCGCTGGGGAAGGAGTGGCTCAGGAAATTGGCGGCGTGGTGCTTGTGCAGCGGAACTTCGGGGATTCGATTGACGTTAACCGCATGGTGCAAACCGCAAACGAAATGATAAAGCGCAACGAGAAGACCGTAACCCTGTTCTATGGGGCAGACGGAAAAACCGCAAGAATAGTGGTCAACGCCGGGAAAGAAGCCGTGGCGAAAGGCGTAAACGCAAACGAAATAGTCCGAGAAGCGTCACCCATAATCTGCGGCGGAGGAGGCGGAAGACCCAACTTCGCCCAAGCAGGCGGAACCAAACCCGAAAAACTCCAAGACGCAATCAAAGCAGCCGAGAAAGCCATCAAAAAACAACTGGAACACTAAAAATTTTTTTACAACAGTGTGTTTCGCTTTCTCGGTCACGTTTCATTCCCTTTATACAGGGGGAGGGGGTAGTCACCTCAGAGCTACCGTTCCCAAACTGTAATTTATACTGAATCCCTCTTTTTTCAAAGGTCGTTATTCTCAGTAAATTCCTCAAGGTTTAGTTTTCTTTCACCATGTCCATTTTGAAGCCTTTGCCCAAGATAGGGCTTAAGCCTCTCGTCTAGCTGTGTTGGGAAAAGCAGTTATCATTTTCAGCCCAACAAGACTGGTGCTGATTTTTGAATTTCCTCAACTATGCTGGGAATAGTATCTGCCTTTTTTCTTCCCTTCTCTGTTATGCTGTAGCTTCTGCCATGCTTAGAATGGGAACAGCTTATCAATCCTTTTCTTTCCATGGCAGCCAATTTGGTGTAGACCACGTTTGGGCTTCTCTTAACGCCAAACTTTTTCAAAATAGCATTGTCAATTTCATATGCTGTCATAGGCTGATGTAGGAGCATGCGGAGAATGACCAGATCAAGGAAGGCTCGCAGGATTCTTTTCTGAGTGCTCAGCTCCGTGTTTTCTTTCAAGCATGTTGCCTCCCTGCTCATCAAGTGGAGGGCTAATATCTTAATGTGAACAAAGAAGCCTAGCAAAAAGCTGTTTCCTTTTCTTTATCACTTTTTTTGATTCCACAAACTAGAGCAATTGGAGATTATTGGACATCTCTGGCTCCGATACCAACTGCAAGAAGTGGCTTAGGCGTTGCCGTCGTAGACGGCAAGATCTATGCGATTGGAGGCCGTAACGACGCGATTAGCCCTTACCTCGACACCAACGAAATGTACGACCCCGCCACAAACACATGGACAACAAAGGCTTCGATGCCTACTCCAAGAAGAGAATTCGCCATAGCCGTCTACAAAGACAAGATCTATTGTATAGGCGGAGAGGTCGATGACACGGGCGGTATGTATTTCACTGGAATAAACGAGGTTTATGATCCAGCCACTGATACTTGGGAAACCAAAGCGCCTCTTCTGACTCCACGATTTCGAATGTGCGCAAACATCATTGACGGTAAGATTTATGTTATAGGCGGAGCTCAATATAACGTATTCCCAGGTATTCTTTGTTCCGATAAAAATGAGGTCCACGATCCAGAAGCAGACACATGGATCGAGAAAACGTCAATTCCTATTGCGGTGAACAGAGCTGCGTCCGCTGTTGCGGGCGGCAGGATCTTCGTGTTAGGAGGAGAGACAGGTCCTTTTGGTTCGGCTGGTTGGCATGACTTTAATCAGGTTTATGACGTGGAAAACGATGTGTGGTATATGGCGACGCTTGTTCCAGTCGGATTTGCTGCTGCAGCTGCAGCCACTTTGATTTTTTATATTTCAATGCTGGTTTAAGCCTCAAACGAACTTGGTTTGTTCGATGCTGTCAAAGATTATTGTTCGTCAGAGATGTTTTTAAGAGGTACGGGATGATTCAGAAATACACCGCTACGTTCAATAAGGTATCTTTATGGGAAGATAAGCGATTTTGCCGAACAATCGATAAAAAGCATGAATATTCACAATATTTAAGATTAGGTGCACTATTAATATATTTCAAGTGTGTTGATTTGAGGGCAATCGTTTGTCTGTCTTTAACTTTGGTTATCTTGTTGACTGGATTATTGTTCGTCGGCAATATGAATGTTGGTACTGTTAAGGGATATAATGTTACTAAGGGCATAATCACTTCTGATACAACATGGACTAAGGCAAACAGTCCATATAACCTTACGGGGAACATAGCAATAGACGAAGGAGTAACTCTGACGATTGAGTCTGGAGTTATTGTAAACCTGAACGCGTTTTACATTCAAGTAAACGGCACGTTAATTGCCAGAGGCAGCAGTGCGGAAAGAATACACATGAATTCCGGCTATATAGAATTCACTGAGACGAGCACTGGTTGGAATCTACAAACTGACACAGGTAGTATAATCGAGTACGCAATATTGGACACGAGATTAGGTTTAGGTGGAGGGTCTCCATTGATTAGCAAGAATATTATCACGAAAAGCATTTCTGTTGGTGGAGGCTCACCGATAATCTCCAAGAACAGCATCGAAATCCCCATTGGTTCAGATTGGCTAGGTCGCCCTAGTTTTCCCTCAGTTGCCATCGGCATAGGAAATGACAACACTGCTCTAATCGTTGATAACAACATTCTTGGCTGTTATGATTCAGCGGCTATTACCATAGGGGGCGGTTCTCCAACGATAATGAGAAACCTAATTAGCAACAGTTATGGCTATGGCTATGGTGACCCGGGTTATGGTCAAGCCGGGATTTCGATTTCTGAAAACTCCAGCCCAACAATTATGCAAAACACCATAACAAAGAACGCTAACGGCATATCCATCCACAACAATCCCTCTCCAACAATAACTAACAACAACATTGAAGACAACACAAATTACAACCTTCGAATAGCGTCAAGCACTCAAGTTAACATTAACGCCGCCAATAATTGGTGGGGAACAACCGACACAGCAAAAATTGATGAGAAAATCTGGGATTACAACGACAGCGACGACTTCAACACAGGCAAAGTCAATTACATTCCATTCTTAACAGAGTCGAACCCTCAAGCGATGCCTAACCAAAACGCACCTATACCAACACCAGCAACATCGCCTCTGCCTTCTCAGAACCCAACGGCAACGCCAGCCACACCTCAAACAGGACTCAACGAAATAGAACTTGCCATACTAACCGTACTAATCGTTATAGCCGTATTATTAATTGTTATAATTGGACTTGTGCTTAGGAAAAGGCGATAAACGAACTGCACTCTCAACTACACCTTCAATAACACCCAAGATCGCAGAGTTACTCTTGTCGATAATTCTTGCACTGGTACTCACATCATGGAAAAAGCAAGCGAAATGGAACTGAAAGTCGTTTTTGTTCGCTCTACAAAAGAAGCCTTTTTATATTTCGGTTAGACGAAAATGGTGGTTTCACTGGAATTTAAACATATGACGTAGAGATTGGAAGACCGAGCTCATGACATTAAATGCTTGTTTCTCTTGAAGTAGACCGAGAAGCAACGGCAGCTACTGCAACTATTATTACTGACGCTGCAACCAGCGCTGCTGGAAAAGCCTGCGGTTCCTGAGTAATGCTGAAAAGTACCGTTTCAGAGGCTCCAATGTTTCCAAACTCGTCCTTAGCGTAAACCGTAACGTTATGCAAACCATTGGATAATCATGACAGCGTGGTGTTGCCCGTGATGGTAATGTTGTCCCACCCGTCAAGGCTGTAGCCCATCCAGACAACTGGTTTGTTAACGGTGAAAACCAAAGAAACACTAGTCGAATTGTACGTGGTGCTTTCAGGCGAAACAACCGCAACAACAGGCGGAACAGTGCCATACCCAAGTGGAGTATACATTTCATTCAATGCAGTAGGCTCAAAATAGCCGCTACCAACATCATAGGTATGACCTCCAATTGCATATAACTTGTCATTCACAACGGCGACATCGAAATTGTAACGCCTTGTAGGTACGTCAGCGCCAAACGTCCAACTATTATTCACAGGATCATAAACACCGTTACTTGGTTCACCATAGACTTGAGGACCTATAACGTAGATTTTCTTAGGCGCTAAAAAACCAGTAGTTACACCTGATGTTATAATCCCAGAAAGCGAGGGAGGAGGTGCACCTTGACTCCATCTGTCAGTTTCAGGGTCGTATATTTGGTTTAGTTTACCAGAACCATAATAGCCGCCTATGACGTATATCTTGCCATCAGCAGCGGTTGAAATCCATCCCCTTATCGTTGCAATTGATGTTGGTATCGACGCTTTAGTTGTCCACAAATCTGTAACCGGATCATAGACCTCGTTAAGGGTTCCGTTAGGATAACCACCTATGAGGTAGATTTTGCCGTTTACAACAGCGGCAGTTAGCCATCCTCGGGCTGTAAGCATAGGTGCCTTGGTTTCCCAAGTGTCGGTTGTAGGATCATAGACCTCATTCACTCCAGTGTAACCACCACTTGTACTTCCAGCTATGCTTCTTCCGCCTATGCAGTAGATTTTGTTCCGATACACAGCTATAGCAAAAGCAATTCTTGGAGTCGGCATCGGCTTCCTGAAAGTCCAAGTATCCGTTGCTGGATCATATTCTTCATTTGTGCCCACAAAACTACCAATATTTATGTTACCATAAACTACAGAGCCATGAACACCTGGCGCAAATCCACTTTGCGTGGATCCTCCAATGGCATAGATTTTGCCGTTCACCGCCGCCACGCCCAACCCGCTCCTTGCCTGCTGCATCGGCGCCTTCGACACCCAGGTGTCCTCAGTTGCATCGGCAGACGATAATACAGGCTTAGCGACGACTAGGCACTAGGCTGTTAGGAAGACGAGAACAAGCATCAATGCAATGCTTTTTCTCATTGCTTTTCCCTGATATATCTGGGTTGTTTCTGTGATTAAAGGGTTTTTGTCAATGTTTCTTGACTAAACGGGCTCAGCGTTAGTCAAATTTTTCTTGACAAACACTTTTCCCAACAAGCATCTGCCATTTTTGTGGCACACCCTTCGTCAGTAGGTTTACTTTGACTCTTCAACTTATGTTCAAAATAGAAAAAAGAAGGGAAACTGAGAGAACGCTTTGGCTCTACTGGTTCTCCGATTAAAACATGGGCCAGTACCACGCCGTTATCGCAGTGTCTGAGTATATCGGTCTGCTTGCTCCGTTGCCGTAGCCGTCACTGAACTCCACGAAGTTGGAGATGATGAAGGAAATAGTTAGAGCTTTAGGTTTGAACCCTGAGGAAATCCTGACGAAAAAAGCATTAGCGATGCCTCATAGGATCGTGATAACAGCGGGCGCGAAACCAAGCCATGACCAAGACCATGTGGACACGCTGCTTAAAGCTTTGAAGCAGAAGCTCAAACAAGAAATCACCGCGGAAACAACAGACAAAGCACTAAAAACGGTATAAATTACAACACGGGAAAGGTAGCCCGGGAGAGACTATTTTACGATTTGGCTGGGAACCCTTTTATTTCTGGCTTGGTTTACTTCTTGTTGCCGGATGATGAAAAGGCATTAGCTTGACTTTCGAGGATGAAAGTTCAGAGTTACTCGGACGGCACCGAATGGCAAACTTGAGCCTTCTGAGAGCCTCTCCAGATAGTACGAGTGCGAAATTTTCTCATTCACGCAAACAGCTAAAGGGACTAATTACCTGCGCAGCCTGCATTCAAAATCGGCTTCTTCGAACCTCACCAGTTATCACAGCATCAAAATTGAAAGTGGTAAAAACCGCTTGCGACAGGCGATATCGAAAGCGTCAGCGTTGCCTTCATCACTTGACCAGCAGCCAATGTGGCACCTTCCCGGTTCCAACTCAAAGCTAACAGTCCATTGGCAACCGACGAATTCCAATTCGTCGTTGACAAACTCAGCAATAGGTGGGAGTTACCAAAGTTCTTAACATAGACCGTTCTGGCTGCAGCGCTCCCTGAGAAATGGCGTCCCAATCAATCGAGGTCAAGTTTAAAGTGCACGCACTGTCAGAGGAGAGTCCCAAATTTGCCTTCACCGACACACCGCTTACCCTAACACTACGAAATGCAGCTAGCTCGACAGATGGAAACAGGCTCACGAACAATCCCACAAACAGCGAAAGCAGCTAAACATCCTATGCCCATGGTCTGTCTCCTCAAGATGATAATCTCCTAGTTCCCAACTCGGAAATCAACGATAAACATTAGTGTGCAAACGATTTACACAAACACAAAAGAAAAAAGGAAAGATCCAGTAAACGTAGTTGGAGCAGTCTGACTCCCCTTTGCCTTTTACCGAGCGAAACCGTTCGCAGACAACGAGTTTTTGCAAAATTGTCAAGCAGGCTTTGCCTCTTGTGAACAGAATTCAACAATATGTTAAACGATGATTGACAAAAAAACTAAAATGTTTTAAAATCATGACAGAAACAAACAAAAACATCTGGGGGAACAAGAAATAGTTAGAAGAAGCATACTGGACAGAATATTTCAAGAAATGTTAAACATCCGCTACAGACTCGACGACATCGAGAACACCGTCTCAAACTGGAACACTCAACCAGTAGAGGTTCCCGACATAGAGCTTTTGCAGCTGCCTGACCATCTCAGGCGCACCTACCTCACGGTAGTATCCAAGGGCGAATGCGACGCAACGGTGGTTTCTAATCTGACTGGGCGATGCCGCGCCATCGAAAGCAGCTATCTCAATCAGTTAACTCGAATGGGATGGTTAAACAAGCGCAGAATTTCAAAGACCATTCATTTTCGACCAATCTGCGAAAAAGTCACTAAAAGACCCGTTCTTGATGCACTATCAAACAACCAACTGGAACCAAACGTAAGCGAGAGGGAAAAAAGGAAAATTTAGTTCCTTCGAATGGTAAGGTTCGGATTTTAATCGTTGGTTTAGGAATTACCCATACGCAATTCTTAAAAACTCTGTGGAACAATTCTTCTTTTCTGTTAATGTGAAAGACATGGAGAGAGATAAACTACGGGTTTAGGCGTCAAAGGCGTCAAAATAGTACTCACCGCTTCAGCCACAGAGATGAGTGATTTTTTCAACAATCCTTTCATGGCTTTTTCAGCAGGCTTCGGTTTAGGGCCAATTCCACTAAGCTTCGCCAGAAAATCTCTTTATCCCCCAGTTGAGCGCTATTCGGACGGCAGAGCCAAATACGCGCCATACGGCTTAAGAAAAGTTGAAGCCATGCTTTTAGAGAACGGTTTCACGGAATCCGACGTTGCCGTAGTTCATCCCGAAGACTTAAGCCATTTCATTGGACCAGACACTAAAGTGGTTGGAATCTCCTCAATGGATCCAACAGGCATGGGTTACGTCAGCAAAACTTACTCTTCAGTTATAGGCGGCGGAGAGCCTATGAACGCCCTCGAGTTTCAAAAACTCGTAACGCACCCTGTCATCAAAAAGTTTAAGCCCAAAATTATTGTCGGTGGCTTCGGATCGTGGCAGCTTGAACGCAAACGCATGACTGACAAATACGGCATAGACTGCGTTATCTTGGGCGGAAGACCCGACCCAATAGTTGACGTTTTCAAGAAGGCGGTCAACGGAGAAGCGCTTCCACGCATAGTTCACGCCGATGAATCGCTGCGCAATTGGAATTATGAAACGATGCCGCTGTCCAAGCACGCTGCCATCCACGGCGCAGTTGAAATCTCAAAGGGGTGCGGTAGAAATTGCCAGTTCTGCACGCCCACCATGCAAAGCAAGGTAGATATTTCGCTGGACCGAATTATGCGAGAAGTAGAAATGACAACAAGAGAAGGCAGCGCCCACATAACGTTGATAACGGAAGACCTCTTTCTCTACGGCTCTAAAAGCAAAAGTTTCATTCCCAACAAAGAGGCTGTGGTTAAAATGGTCAAAAGCGTCGCCGACCATCCAGGCGTCAAGAGCATTCAGGCTTCCCACATGTCTCTGGCACCAGTAGTTTATAACCCTCAGATGATTGAAGAGTTAGCCGAGATACTCATTGAGCGCAGCTGGTATTCGCTCGGCAACAAAGCCATAATCACGGCTGAAACAGGCATCGAAACAGGCAGCACAAGGCTGATGAAGAAGTACATGAGCGGAAAAATGTTGCCTTACAAGCCTGAACAATGGCAGGAAATAGTCACTGATGCGTTTGGAATACTGAACGACAACGACTGGTACCCGTTGGCAACATTAATCGTTGGGCTTCCAGACGAGAAAGAAGAGGACGTTTTGGCAACACTTGAACTTATGGACAAGCTGGAAGGCTACAACGCGTTCTACGTGCCGCTTTTCTTCGTTCCACTCGAAAACTGCATGCTGATGAACAAAAAAGGCGCTGAACTCGATTCCCTGTCCAAAGCAAGATGGGACTTCTTCATCCGCTGCTGGGACTACAACATCAGAATTTGGAAGCCCACTTTCCTCGAAAACAGAATCCGCAACCCGCTTCTCTACAAATTCGTAAACAACGTGTTCATCCCATATTTTGCCACAATCATGGGCATCTATTACGGCTTTACACGTGGCGAACAATTAAAACAGGCTTTCTGGACGCTGGGTATGCCTCAAGCAACGATGAGAAACGGAAACGGCCAGCCAAATCGCCTTAGCTAAGCCTTTTCAGCTTCGTTGCCACCTGTTTTCTGACTATGCTTTAGGGCTTTGCGCGCGTAAGTGATGTAGCCCGAATGCCCCGTCATCAGCGTTTGAGGACGAGTTTTTCCGCGCTCAACCTGCATCCCACGCATCAAACATTCTACTGTCTCGACGCAGACGAACCCATGCTCCCTCAATGCCTCAGTTGCCTTAACCACCTGGTCTATGGTGGGGCTGAAAGAGACAATCGTTCCAGACGGTTTGAGGGCTTCGTATGCGTGAGGTACCACGAGCCACGGAACCGCCAAATCCAGTATAACAGCATCCACGTCCCGCTCATCAAACCCCATGGTAACATCTCTGCTTTTCAGCTCGACAAACTCCAGCAAGCCAGCGCGTTTAAGGTTTTTCTCCGCCGCCCGCTGAAACTCCTCTCGCACTTCGTAACTGTAAACCTTGCCGGCTGGTTTAACGTAATGCGCAAGCGCGGTTGTCAATGCGCCTGTTCCAGTGCCCGATTCCACGACGCGGCTGCCTGAGCCGATGCCGCTGAACATCACGATTAAAGCGGCGTCTTTGGGATAGGTTATCTGAGTCTTGCGGGACGACTTCATCATGTAATCCGTCAGCAAAGGCTCCAGCACCGTGAACTCCACTCCTAAGCTGGTTTTCACGGTTTCGCCAAACGCTTTCCCGATTAGCTCGTCTAGCTTTATGTAGCCTTTGTGCGTGTGAAAAGTTTTTCCTGCTTCAACTTCAATCATGTACGTTCGCCGCACATCCAAATAGAGAAGCACGTAGTCGTCTTCGCCTACTTTTTTGTTTGTCACGGGTTTGTCTCCTGCCAGAAAAAATAAGATGCACTCACACCATTTAAGCTTTGAATTCTCCCAGTGGCACTGTTGTTCACAGAGACTACCCATCCCTTATTTAAAGGCTGAAATGCTGCACAAAGAACAAATTTAATTAACTCTTTTGGGTGTGTGCGCTTTAGCGACCGAGTCTGAGGTTGTTCCAGTTTTGGAACGTTTTGTTCCTTAAGTAGAACTAAAAGCGACTTTGTTCATAACTGTTTAATGGTGGGAAATGTTGTATGAGGGCAATTGTTCTGTTCGCAGTCCTTGCTTTAGCGACGCTTTTAACTTCGTTGCTTGTTGAGGTTCAACTTGTTGAGTCACAGTGCACTCCAGACGGGAGAGGCTGTCCTCTAGTAGGAGACATCAACCTCATTTCTCCATCCAATATAACCTATAGCTCCAGCATGCTGATTCTAAACATCAGTGTTAAGTCTTTGTTTGGTCCGAATCAGTATCGTTTTGTGATGGTTTACAGCATAGACGGAGGAAGCAACGTAACAGTACCCTTAACAACAACATTCATGCCCATAGAGACAACAGTTACATATCCAAATGGCACAACAACTACAGGTATTTCGATCATGTCCCCATACGTGACTGCTGGCTGGGTAGCTCTGCCTGAATTGCCCGAAGGACAGCATAAACTAACCGTTTACGCAAAGTATGAGCGTATAAGCACAAATTACAATTACCCCACGCTCATTTTGGACAACAGCACAGTCCAATTCACCATAAGTGGTGATGGAAAACCTCCAGCCATATCAAACCTGTCACTTGAAAACAAAACCTACAGCCAAAACAGCTTACCGTTAAACTTCACAATGGACCAGCCAACTTCATGGATAGGATACTGCCTAGACGGAGAAGCAAACGTGACTGTTGCTGGAAACGCAACTTTGACTAGACAGGCAGACGGCTCGCATAGCATAACTATTTATTCGAACGACACAGATGAAAACACAAGCGCCTCCGAAACAGTCACTTTTACGGTAGACACTCCAGAATTCTTCCCAACAAAATTGGTCGCATCTGTTTCTGGTGCATTGGTTGCCGTTGTTGGCTTAAGTCTGCTGGTTTACTTCAAGAAGCGCAGGAACCAAACAGTGCTACATTAGAAACAGTCTCATATAGTCGTTCTGGAAGAGCAGTTGAAAAGGTGTTAACGCTTACTTGACTGGCGCATTAGGCGCTGATAAAGGTAAATGAAGTAGATTATGGCGAAAACCGTAAGCGCCATTTCGAAGCCAAGTATGGCTGGGTTCTGCTCCACCGCCATGAAGTACCCGTGCTGAAGGATGTCCGCAAACACCAAGGCTTGGAGGAAGATGGCGCCGCCTAAGCAGCTTAAGCCTAAAGTGTGGAAGACGAAGCGCATTCTACGGCTGAATGCTGGCGTCAAGGTCATGGATTATCAAGTTTATTGGCGATTTTTGAGGGCTTATAACTTATGAAGCAGCAAACACGATTAAACCTAAAGATTAGCACTAAGCAGGTTGAGCAGATGCTTATTTTTTGGCGCCCTGCTTTTCTTCCTCATCAACTAGCCGTTTCAGCTTCTTCTCCATCTTCAGCTCGTAAACGTGCTCTTTTACTGGAGGCGGCAAATGCTTCCGCTTATGGACCATGTCAGAGGGCACAATCCGCCTTTCTCCGACTTTAACGGTGACTTTTTCGCCCTCAATGTTATCCTCAAACTCCTCTAAAGCCTCAACTATCCAGTAGCCTTTGCTCTCGGTCACGACCTTGACTTTGTGTACGCCTTTGTAGTATTGAATCTCGCTCATTGCCAAGTCACATTATTATTCTTTAAACAAGGGATATAAACGCTCGCAAAGTACATGAGGCGCCGCTGAAAGCTACAGCGTGTACTCTCTGCACTTCTCAACAAGCGTAACCTGGCTTTTCAGGTCTCGCATGAACTTGGCGAACAAGCCTGCACTTTCGGTATGCACCGGAAAAATCCTCTGCGCATTTATCTCTTTAAGTGCTACTTTCAACTGCAGCGGCATCATGTGACCCGAAACGTGCACATGGTACTGTGGCAATCCATAGTGGCTCAACCAGTTAATTAGCCGTTCATAGTCGATTTCCATTTCCTCGTTGAACGGTTCTGAAGATGATAGGATGTAGCAGCTGCCTGCTTCAGGCTGGAGCGGCACAAGCTCTTCAAAATCATAGAAGGAAACAGCCAGGACGACCTTGCACTGCTGCTTCGAAACTTCGAACACGTCGAAAACCTTGTTTGCGCCTTCATACCGCTCAGCCAGTTCGTTTTCCCACTTGTCAAACCGCTTCTTCGACTTTCGAAAAATCAACATCGCCTCATCATCCAGAGTCGGAACGCTTAAGCCTTTGTCCTTTCGAAGTTCTTCCAGAAGATACGCCTGCCTCATTGAAACAGCCAAGCAACGACTATTCTTCTTGGCAACGTGATAGAAAGAGTTCAAGCGGTCAACATCCGAGTAAGCAAACTCAGCCAACACAATTCCGTCGGCGCGTGCAATAATCTTGTCCAGTTTGCCCTCAACCTCAACTTCGCTGGAAACCGATGCACCCGTCATGTTGGTTGCTTCGGTGACGATTGCCACGGGCTCAGCGTTCTTGGCGTTTTCCACAAAATCCCGGGTCATCTCTGGCTTGGCGCCGTGGTCTCTGAAGTCCCCGGTATAAACGACAGCACCGTTTGATGTGTGGATGACAAAGCCGTATGCGCCTGGAACCGAATGGTCAACATGAAAAGGTTCAACCTCCAAGTTGTCGATGACGATTTTGTTGCCTGTGCGGAAAGCCTTGAATTCGATGTCGCCCACGCTGAACTCTAAGTCCGCACGCCGCACATCGCTCAGCGTTTGGAGAATAGTTCGTGTGGTTTCTCCGCAGTAAACGGGAATCTCACGCTTTATGAACGACAAGTACGCCGAGTGGTCCATGTGACCGTGAGAAATGAAGACGGCATCAACATCGGACGGGCTCGGATCGAATCTGTAGACTCCCTTTAACCGAGGCAGAATGCCGAGTTCCTGCAAGCTTTTTTCGCTTTTCGGCGACAGGAAAGGCGGAGAGTAAAACTGCTTCTTCATGGCATACGACATGCCGAAGTCGAAGAAAATCCGTGTTTCTCGGTCTTGGAGGAGGATTTTGTTTCCGCCGATTTCGTTGACTCCGCCATAGAAAGTTAAAGATGTATTGTTCTTAACCATGTGTTTTCACTTCGGCACCTTGGCTTTTTTGCAGGCGTTTGACATGGCTAATATAACTGAGGGCAATGTGAAGATGCTGAATACTCGCGTGTACTTGGCTGCACCTGCTTTTCGTATAATGTTAACGTCTCCGCCTCCTTTCAAGTAGCCGCTTATGAATGCGTCAGCAATGGCTTCAGCTTTGCCTGTGCCAGATAATGGTTGAAGGTAATGCCCTGAGAAATACAAGAACTCGGCTATGTCCCACGCTTTGTCGCCGTTGTGTGATGCCTGCTCGAAATCCAGCAGGTAAATCTCGTCGTTGGGAGCAACTATTGCATTTTCTGGTTTTGTGTCGCCCAGCGCAATGTTGAGAGAATGCACTTGCGCGAATATTTCGCCAACTTTCCTGATGTCTGATAGTTCTTTCTCAATTCTTTCTGTGCCGTTTGATGTTGCAATTCGTTTAATAGCGTTGTTTAGGTCTTCGCCCTCGATGAACTCCATGAAAATTAGCCGTTCGTTGTGGCTCACGTGCAGTATCTTGGGAACGTTGAATCCTTCACACCGGAGAAACTCGCTTATAGCGCATTCTTTGGCAAGCCGGTATCGGCCCAGCACGGCAAATGTGCGGGCTCCAAAGGACCACAGTGAAAGCGGAAACCATTTAAAACCAGACCAATCCTTGAACCGTTTAACAAGAACTTTCTGTTCAACACCGTTTGCATAAGCTTTGATTAAGTAAACGTCGTTTAACACGCCACCGACAGGTTCAAACTTTATTTCTCCATTCTCTCCGTTGAGGAGCACTTTTCTGGCGAAGACTTCGATGCTGACGCGGTCAGATAGGGAAACTAGGCCTTTTGCGGTGGGAACAAAGACGTACTTTTGCGGGTCAACGAACTCCCGCGACGGATAAGCGTTTTTTTTCATCGTGAGTCTTTGCAGGTTTAGAAAGGTTTCAGTGTTCTGCGAGAAAAAGTTCATCATTTGTGGAAACACCTTGAAAAAAGAAGTGAACAGGGTTCTGGGCGCGTTCTTTGACAGGTTGATGAAGCGGACTCGGGGGTTCTGGCTTTCATCCACAAATTTTTTAGGTATCCTAACATATCCGTCGGACATTATGACCTTCTTTTCTGCTTCAAGCTGCTTCAAAGCTTCCATGTAACCTTGAAGAACGGCTTTAGTATTCTTGGTGGATGCGCCTTTGGTGAAGTTTGAGAGGCTGTAGGCAAGTGGAGGGAAAACTCGGACGCGGTTCAATATGACTTCGTACATGAAATATTGAGGTTTAATGTAGATGCGATAAGAGAGTTCTGGGAAACTGAGAATCAGGTTTTCCAGCGATTCAAGGATAAGTCGTTTCTTCAAAACTATTTCGTGCTCGTGCAGGTAATCTTTGCCGTAAAGTGCGGTGTAGGGAAAGACTAGTGTTCCCGCGAAGGCTTCGCCTAAGAAGCCTCTTTCGGCGTCTCTTTCGAAAACCCACTGGTCTACTGCGAAAACTATGACTGCTCTTCCGTCCAAGATTTTGAGGTAACTCATCAGTCGGGGTTGAAAATCATGAATTACCGCTACAATCTCCAGTGTTGCCTTCGTGCTGGGCATCCCAAGCGAGTAATTGTCGAAAAGGCTTATAGCGGTGACTCTGGCTGACCCAGCGATGTGTCTACAAAAGTCTATGATTTGACGCTGAAGTTTGTCGGTTACGCTGTTGAGTTCTTGTGTCAAGCGGTCACCTAAGAGGAAAATAATATGATAAATAGCTTGATATATTTAACCGCGGTGTGCTGCGGACTTGGTTCTGTCAAGTCGTAAAGAAGACGGCTGCAGCCAGTTTTGTTCCTTTCTCGTACTTGCGCAATCGAGGCAGATGGTTTGGGTTGAAATGGGGGGCTAAATGACTGTTTGATGTGTTCTTATTCCTTTCAGCATTGGGTTGAATGATGTTCTGCTCGGCGGTTCGATAGTTACATCTGTGCTTGGTGTTGCGCTCATTTTTCTGCATATGAGGTTTAGTGAGTCTTCGGTGAAGTTGAGCATGTTTTGTCCTTCTGTTGTTAGTTTGTACACTTTTCTGGGGCGTTCGTTGTTCATATTCCATTCACTGTTGACGAATCCTTTCTTTTCGAGTGTGGCGAGCAGCGGGTAGATTGTGCTTGGTCCGAAGTAGACGCCGAAGCTTTTGCGGATTTTAGTTATTACTTGGTAGCCGTGCATGGGTTGGGTGCTTAGGAACTGTAGGACTATGAGGTCGAGTAGGCCTTTCATCAATTTGACTTGGACTTCTTTTTGGGAGTTTACCATTTTTTGTTTTCCTTCTGTAGGTGTGTTCAACAGTTCTTTTGTTATGCTTGTGTACAATATGTCTGTTATTAGACATATCGTACCGCATCGCATGTCGCTATAGATACTAAACGCACATATAAAGCTTCATACCTACCACAAGCATACTAAAGCATAACACAGCAATACGCGCTATTTGCATTTCAACATAAATTAAATAAAGCAAAACACAGACAAGTTCAGAGCAGTACATAAAACAGGGTACGAAGCATGGGCGAAACCTACCGAAAAGAAATTGTTCGACGCATAGTCAAAAACATGCTCGACATCCAAATACTTCGGATGGTTCAAACCCAACCCTTATGGGGATACAAGATAAAAAAGAAAGCCGAAGCCGACTTCCACATAAAAATAAGACACGGCGCACTTTACCCATTACTAAACAGCTTAGAGCGCAAAGGCTTACTCACGAGCGAAACAGAACACCAAACCGGAAGAGCACGAAAAGTATACAACATAACCACAAAAGGCAGAGAATACCTAGACACCTATTACAGCATACTTAAGGAGCAGCTTGAAAGCAAGCAAACCACATAAGCCTTCGCAGACCTGTTCCCCGTTCTAAAACGTTTAAGTTTCTTTGTTTATATTTAACTTGTAGAGAAGGTTGACTGGTATGGTTGTGAAAGCCTATGTTGTTGCCACAGTAAAACGCGGAACCGAGCATGCAGCCGCTCAAAAAATCAAAAAGATGAAGGAAGTCACAGAAGTTCTTGTCACATACGGACTATACGACTTGGTTGTCCGCATCGAAGCTGAAAGCCTTGGACAACTGGACAAGATTGTCACGGATCTGCGGCAAATGCCAGAGATTAAACAGACCAGCACACTCGTCGGCTCTAGTTAAGCGCTGAACAACGAGGGAAAACTTACGTGGTGCGGTTGCTATGCAGTTTGGTTAGATAGAGTTTCCGCTTTCAATTTAGCCGCGGTTTTTGCCGATTTTTGCTGGATTAGAGAATCAGGTATCATCAGAGCATGAAAAAGCTTTTATCCTTAATGCACCGAGACGAATGTTCTGAGGAATAAGAAAAATGACACTGGAAACTAGCAAAAACCTGGGCGGCATTGGCTCAATACTCTTGTTTATCGGCGCATTACCATGGATAGCACCGTATGGTTGGATACTGGCTCTTGTCGGCTTAATCTTGGCGCTTATAGGCTTCAAGGGACTCGCAGACTACTATAAAGAAGCAGGAATTTTCAATAATGCACTTTACGCTGTTATTGCAGCTATCGTAGGTGGCGTGGCCGTGATTGCAATAGTTTTCGTTGGACTTGTAGGTTTCTTTAGCGATCTTGGCATCAACCTTTCAGATTGGACAAACGCAGCAGCTTTTTCATCTATTGACTGGACTGCCATTGGCTTCGACGTTATAGCTGATTTTCTTATCTACATCGCCGTTGCTGTAGTCGTGGCTTTTGTCTTCCTGTTAATTACGGCTGTGCTACTCCGAAAATCGCTGGGACTCCTTTCTTCAAAGACGGGTGTTGGATTGTTTGGCACAACTGGCTTGATCATACTCATCGGTGCAGTCTTGACCATAATCCTAATCGGCGTCATTCTCATTTGGATTGCATTGCTTCTGATGGCAGTGGCGTTCTTCTCGATAAGACCGCAACAGGAACAGCCCACAATGGCAGCGGCTCCAACTTAGTCAAGCAACTATCCTTTTTTTCTTTTCCGTAGGCCTAGAGCATGCTTTACGCTTATTGCTGGTTGACTGCGGCTAGTTGCGAACAAGAATTGGACTGCTGTGCAATTTTTTATAGCACCCTTATTTAAAGCGCCAGTTTTCAGTATGGTTTGGCAAGTTTCCGCACCAACAGCGATAGACCCTCTATCGTTTTGTGCATAGATTGGCTATTAGGCGCAAAATATACTGGGTTTATGGCTTAGTTGTGCATAGTTGTTTTTTGATTAGGATGCGTTTCTTAGTCAAGTTTTTAACGGCAGACATGCATATTACTAGGTTGAGGGTGTTTCATGACTGTCTCTAAAGTGGTCCTTGAATGCCCCTTCTGTAATCAAATTTTTGAAGCTGAATCTCCAGATAAACTGCATTCAGCCTATTCAACAAAAAAGCCAATAGCACATATTTATTATGGCAATGTGGTGAAAAAGAAGCACAGATGCCAAAACCCAGAATGCAGAAAACTAATCACAATTTACTGGTATGCTCCGCTGGACTACTTCAACAGAATATGAAAAGCTCGAGTTGCTCAAGAGGACTGAATTGTCATGTAAGCCTTGTCCTCAGTGACTATGAGCCCTCGCTTTTTAGAAAATTCTTTGATGCACTCAAGGCAGATTGTTTTAGTTGAGACCTTCTTGATTTTGAGAACGTAGCCCTCACCTTGATAATCCGCGACGATGATTTTAGGCGTTGTGCCTGAGCATTTGAAGCGACCGACCGAAAAAGCTCTGTACAAAGCTATTGCTTCAACGAAGTTCAGCCACATCACCCACTGAACATCAAATAGCCTAACTATGCTCTTAAATGGTTGTGGCTGTCATCAAGCAATAACATTTAGACTTTCTCAAGATAAGGCAATATATCCCAAGTAGGTGTAGTCTTGGAGGTTCTATTTTGTTCTGCTTTGCAAAATCTGCTTCTTTTCCGAGGAGAAATACGTGCATGATGGTGCAAGATCCGGTGGGCACCGTGTCACCTCTATCAATTTCACGTCCTTTCAGTAGCGAAACAGGTATATCGGTTTCTCTGCTTCTTTTTTCTTTCCTCAGCACTCATGTTTCTGAGCAACTTGGTTTTGTTAACCGTTAGTAACCACCACGTAAATTTTAGAGATTCTCACGGAGATGCATCCTCCCGATATAAACATTGTTGCAGTAATGTTTGATTCTTAGTTGTGTGCGTGTTTCCGATTTAAGATTTGGGCTTCACAAATGCTTTATTTAAAAAAGCCCAGAAGTGGGAACCGAGCGTGCAGACATGCAGAGAAAATCCAAACTTGAACGTTACGAAGATATCCTTCAAGCGTTAGCTGGCAAACCATTAACCGTGGACACCGTAGCTTACGAGCTTAACATGGACTGCTTCGCCCTCCGCTCGCGGATAAGTTTCCTAATCAAGAACGGTTTAGTGGAAGAAAGAAGCTTCAGGAACAAGACGTGTTACGCGTTGACGCGGAGGGGGTGGGCAATCTACAAGACGCTCGTCATCACCCGCCGACTGGAGAAGCTGCAGATATCCATCGCAAGAATCGACGAGGCGCTGCAAGCAATTCCAGCGATTCCAGAGAACGGCGAAGAAACCGCAAAACGTTAACGGAACGAAAACATTTAAGCACGCGCACACCGCTTTTCTCGATGAAACGGATCATGACTAAGGTTTCTCCAGAGACTGTTTGGAACTCAACCGAAGAAGAACTCTGCGCGTTGCTAGACTCCGGAGTGCTCAACACGAAGCCCCGAACAGTACGCTTCTACGCGCCCAGTTTCAAGTACTACAAAACAAGCCAATACCGCTCCCAGCCGAACCAGTTCCCAACAATATCTGTGACTGGGACAAGCTGCGCCCTCAACTGCAAACACTGCGAAAGCAAGGTCTTGAAGACGATGCACGCGGCGGAGACACCTGAAAAACTCTTCACAGTCGCCTCGCAAATGCAGCAGAACGGCGCTTTGGGATGCCTCGTCAGCGGCGGTTGCTTCCAAGATGGTTCTGTGCCGCTTAAACCGTTTATCTCCGTTATCCGAAAAATCAAAGAGCGCTTAGGCTTAACAGTCTTCGTGCACACAGGCATAAGCGACCTCGCGACGGCGGAGGCGCTCAAGCGGGCAGGGGTAGACGCCGCCTTAATCGATGTCATAGGCGACGACGAAACCATCAGAGAGGTTTGCAACCTGAACGCATCCGCCCAGGACTACAAGAACTCGCTCAACGCGCTGCACATGGCAGGCTTGACGGTGGTGCCTCACGTCATCGTGGGACTCAGCGGCGGAAAACTGAAAGGCGAACTTCACGCACTCCAGATGATAGCCGAAACCGAGCCTTCCGCGGTAGTGATAATCGCGTTCATGCCCATACGCGGAACCGCCATGGCACACGTCAAGCCGCCGACGCCAACAGACATTGCAAGGGTAACCGCAACCGCACGGCTGATGTTTCCTCAAATTCCAATAGCTTTGGGATGCGTGCGCCCAAAAGGCAAGCAACACGCGGAAACCGACATTTTGGCGCTGAAGGCTGGCGCGGACGCCATTGCTTTCCCCAGCGAAGAAGCCGTACAATACGCCGACGCTGAAGGGTATGTTCGAATTTTCTCTTCGTACTGCTGCGCCCAAATCATCATGGGCGTCGCGCATCGAAGCGCTTCGAAGTAAGCTGCACGCTACGGCGGTTTTGCCTGTGACGTCGCCTTGACCATCTTGTAGCTAAGCGCTTCCGCCCAGACGCTGCCTGCAAAAGCTGAGACTGCCTCGGGAATCGCCACGCCCGGCACGTAATGAAACGCGAAGTACAGCACCCAAGGTAGCGCGGTAACAACCGCAACCGCCAACGTGAACCACGCCATCCGCGCCCACCGTTCAAGCGCGAACACGACTGTGATGATGAGCAGCGCAATGGGCAGAAGCACAAAGAACGCCACCGAGAACAAGTAATGGTAAGGACGCATGTTTTCAGGGGCAAACCCGATACCCATCAGAGCCACCCCCGCCGTAGCAAAAACCAAGGCGCCAGTCTTGCCGACTAAACGCCCGCCCAAGTAGTTGTATAAGCCGAACACGGCGAAGTTGAAAACTAAAAGTCCGCTGGCGTAAAGCCCGAAGTTGAAAACTGGTCCCGTGACGCCAGGCACCACACCCAAATCGCTTAGGGCATTATTGGTCCAGCTGAACGCTGGGTAAGTTGCAATAGCTATCAGGATGCAGGTGAACGCCAGCATCGGCGCCACTATACCGCAGACTGCGCCACTTCTCTGCATATTCCTCTTCCGTTGCTCCCACAAATTAAGGCACCCAGAACACCATATGCCTGCTTCTTGCTTAAGAACCTGATTCCACGCGGTAAGTGGTGAGAACGAACCGCCTTAGCCTCTGCAGCGATCGCAACTTCTCCCTGTCGCCAACCTTCGCCGCCTCAACGCTCTGTCGCAATACCTGAATCGACTCGTCCATGGCGCGGCGGTCAACGGGGAACGGCACGCCGTCCTTGCCGCCGTACGCGAAGCTGAATTTAACTGGATCTTCCCAACTGGGTTTCTCGCCGTAAACCAGTTCCGCCAGCAACGCTAAGCCGCGCACCGTCGCGGGTCCAACGCCCTTCACACTCAGAAGCTCCTCGTAGTTTCGGGGTTGGAACTCGTAAACCCGCTTCATTGTCTCCCAACTAATGTTCCTAGGCATTCTAAGCACATCAAATGATTGGTGCCATGGGTCAGCCTCTGCCTTCGGCAGCCAATCCTGAAGCGACTTCTGGTTTAGTGGTCTCGCCTCTTCAAACAGCCGCATGACCTTGCGCGCAGGCTCCTTCGCAATGTCCACGGAAGCTTTGCGGGCGCCCTCGCTGGTTTTCGCCGTCATGTTTAACGCTTTTTCGCGCTTGACGTCGCCGACGATGGCATTGTGCGGTTCCACCACGAAGTTTTTTGCATTTTCCGAGAGCCAGTGGTAACGCCGTGCAGTGCGATCGGCAGCGCTCATGCCCTGCTGAATCACAGCCCACTTCCCCTCTGCCGTTAACAGAAAAGCATGATGATAAAGTTGGTAGCCCGCTTGGATGGCGGTGTTGTCCACCTTCGCGGTCATCCTGCTCGTGTACGCAAGCACCTTAACTTGTTCTTCGGAGAACCCGAACTTCCCGCCAACCTCGGCGATTTCCGCGGGCGTCTTCCGAGAAACCCTGCCTTTTCCGCCGCAAACCGCCACGCCGTGCTCCGCGGGCGAGAGCGCTTGCTTCAGAATCCCCGTGACGACGGTGGTTACGCCTGAACTGTGCCAGTCGTAGCCTAACACGCAGCCGAATGCTTGAAACCAGAACGGGTCAGACAAGCGCTTGAGGAGCGCGTCAGTGCCATATTCATCAACCAGGATGGCGGCTGCTTCCTTAGCTAGTTTACGCATACGCACGGTCAGCCACGCCGGCGCCTTGCCACCGTGAAGCGGCAAACTCGCCACACCAGTTCGGTACATTCTTTCGGTTCTCTCTTCCCGAATTATGGTATGCTTGTTATTTTTCTGTTTTGCTTATCACCATGAACACGCACATGTATCTGTTGGCGATTTGAACCCTCAGGAAAGCGAAAATAGTTTAGGCTCAGCCAATGCCTCGGGCTTGGCGTTTTTATCCTCTATAAAGCTCAGCCAAGTTACCTTTCGGCAGGTTTCCTTTGCAGAAAGTGTTATCTACCCAGTTTTTTATTTCGTCTCTTACAACTCTGACTTTCAGCAGTATTTCCTCTTCTGTGCCTTCGAACGCTGATGGATCTGGAAAACTTTTATCAATTTGGGTTCTTCCGGGAAAAAAGGGGCAGTTTTCACGTGCTTGGTCGCAGACGGTGACGACATAGTCAAAGATTTTTCCTTGAAATTCCAATATGCTCTTGGAACGGTGCGTTGAAAGGTCAATGCCGACTTCAGCCATAGCCTTAGCAACATACGAGTTAATTCCTGTGGGTGTGACTCCTGCGCTCTTGGCTTCATACTTGTCGCCGCAGAGATGGTTGAGGAAAGCTTCTGCCATCTGGGAACGCGCCGAGTTATGCGTGCAGATAAACAGCACCGTTTTCATGCGTGGCACCACTCAGGTTTAAGAGGTTTCCGAATTTAGGTTTTGCCTATTTAGACTATAGACTTTTTTAGCAAGTTTTTGTGCACACTTGCTTCAGAATCCGCGTGCACCACCGTGAATTTTGAGCCCTTCTATTGCGATAAGCATATGAAGCCCATGCTGCCATGATAAAATGAACATGACTGTTGTCTCTCAAACCGCCAAAACAGGAACTTCTGACAATTGGTTAAGCAACCTTGTGAAAAACAGTTGCAGTTCCGCTGAAGATAGCCAAATAGTCGCTCGCGCGTCCCAAAGCAGCCTATGCGTCATATGTAAAGGCTCAAGGTTTCTGTGCGGAAAAACCCGCTGCCCCATCATGCTCAAAGTCAATTTTTTCCTCAAAAGCGTGCCGCTGATGGCAAGCGAAGACATCGATGGTGCCTGCCCGCCCAGCGTTTTCATCGGAAGAATCGGCTACCCATACGTCTATGCTGGACCACTTGTGCCGCCTGTCCACGAAGACACCAGCCTCTACGACTTGCCTGAACAGTGGTTTGGGAGGTCAATGGACGAAATCGTCGGCTTCCGCTCCCTGCTTATTCGCGGCAAGCATCGTGTTCACGTGCAGAAGTTCATGAGTGCAGGCAGGATTCTTGACCAGACCCGCGAGTTGGCGTTGGCGGAGAACTGTGTGGACACTGAGTTGCGCCTCACCAAGAAGCCGCGCGGCTCAATTTACATGGATGCCGACGTTCAGCCGTTTGGTCCTTCCGCGCCTATACGTGATTTGCATGTTGGCAACGCAAGGTTTGATCATCGCGTAGAGAAGGCCTACTACGACACTGACCTGCGCGCGACAAACGCGGTTCTGGAGCTTTACGAAAGAGGTGTCATGGTCACGAAGATTCAGAAGGCTTTCAGCGTCGGCGCATTCGGCTTGGAGAAAAACAGGCGCTTTGTCCCAACACGGTGGAGCATAACAGCTGTTGACGATATAATCAGCAAGAACCTCAGTGAAAAAGTGAAGACTTTCCCCGAGATAAACGAGTACCGCGTCTACGAGTCCGTTTATCTGGACAACGTGTTTGAGATTTTGATGATTCCAGCTCAGTGGAGCTACGAGTCCATGGAAGCTTGGTACCCCGGCACCGTGTGGAACCTCGATGGCAAAGGCGTTGCCATCTACTCCGACTGGGAAGGCAACAGCGGACGAACCACGTACGCGCAGATAGGCGGCTGCTACTACTCTGCGCGGCTGGCAACCTGTGAACAGCTTGTCAAGGAAAGACGACAAGCCACCGTGATTGTGTTGCGGGAAGCGCGCCCAGGATACATAATGCCCGTCGGCGTCTGGCAAGTGCGTGAAAACGTGCGGAACGCCATGCGCCAGAAACCATACCTCTTCAATACCCTACATGAAGCATTGAAGTTAATTGGCGGCAGGTTCGAAATTCCAATGCAGCGGTGGATAATGCAGAGCGAGCTTCTGAAGAGGGCACTGTACCAGAGGCGGATAACAGACTTCTTTACCGGCGGTTCTCGGGCTTAAAGACAAGTTTTAAAACAGTATCACCCTTAATTATATCAAGGGAAATATATGCCGAGCGTTACTCTGGAAACAAAAGAGTTCATTTTGCCTTTTTCGGCTCTTTCAGAAAACCGCAAAGAACCCTTCACCTCCAACTTGGAAGCTGCCGCGGTCTTCGCTCTGGCAGAACAAGATAGAACCAAAGGCGGCGGCTTAATCCTAAGGCAGCCTGAAGAGAAAATGGTTTTCCTTGCAAAGATAGGCTATCCCCTATGGCTGTTTCCCACAGGCGAAAAATCCCTGATATTCGACGGTTTAAACAGGGCAAGCTACACGTTGCGGTACGGCGAGATTCCAGACGTGAATACCTTCCTGGATAACCTAAAACGCGCCTCCAAAACCCTTGAAACCCATGTGGCTTTCCTCGCCGACCACCTGAACTATTTTCAAGCACCTGTAACCGAGAAAGGCGTGCTAATCAAAGGCTTGATAACGAACCCTGAGTTCCTCAGCGAATTTGAAGTTTACCAGCGTGAAGCAACAGAAATCGTTGATCAACCCGCGAACGTGGCGCTGCTTAATCCAGTCATAGATGAGTCAACAATGGCTGCTGCGGTTCACGACCTCGACCGGTTATACAAATCTTTCAAGGAGGAAGCTGAAAGGCTTAACCAAAGCATGCGGTTGCTAACCAAAGTAACCAACAACTACATTAAGGAAATTCGCGACAAAGCCAACGCTGAAAGAGCAGAATTCGACGCCAAGATAAAGGACCTAGAAGAAATTATCACTCCAAAGGCAGACCGCATCAAGGACGACTACGATGAACAGATAATCGCTTTGACGAAGAACTTTGACAAGGAGCGCTTGCCCGCCCAAAAGGAAAAAATGAAACTGGAAAAGTCCAGAGAGCAAACTCTGACGAAAATCGAGAATTACAAACTTGAAGCGAAGAGCGCCGCGGAAGCAGACGATTCAGTCAGAGAAAAGAAATGGAAAGAGAAAGTCAACGAGGCAAAGAAGGAACTCTCCGACATTGAAGACAAACTGAAGGAAAACGAAAAGGCGCTTAAGGACATGGAGGAGCGTCAGTCTCTCGAGGTCTTTAAATTGCGCTCGGAGCTTGAATCCAAGATTAAGGAGCTAAGGCAACCCCTGTTGGAGCTTGAGGCTGCTCGCGACGCTAAAATCCTCATTCACAGACAGGCGATTGATAAGTTGGAAAAGCAGGCCAAGATGATAAGCGACCAGTTGGGCAGAGTCGCGAAGCTGAGGGAGGCGAACATCGCTCAATTTGAGGCCCTCGGGGTTAAACGGGAGCCTGAGTTCAAGGAAATTGGCTTGTTCTACGTGCCGTTCTACTTGACCTGTTATCAGGTGGAATCGAAGAAGCGTTACTCTGTTCTTCCGCCTTCCATGGCAAACACCATAGGATTCTCCACTAAACTTAAAGGAGCGTTTGGAAGGTCGAAAATCAAGGGGCTGCTGGTCCCCCGTTTTGAAAGCATCGCTTCGCTGGCGGATACTATTCAAGTGCTGATTCAGCAGAATGCAGTTTTTGACGCCGAGATTAAAGAGAAGGGCACTAAATGCCACATGTTGAGCGTGGATGCAGTGCGTGAGAGTATAAAGAGAGGACTGCTTGAACTGAAGAATGAAAGATGGTTCTCAGACAGAGAGTACGATGCTTTAAGCCGGCAAGTCGCTTCAGCTTGATTACTTTTCCTTTTCGGGTGGGCTCGCCTGCTTCATCATTTTTTCTCGGTACAATTCCATGGAGTAATTCACGATTTCCTTGGCTTCCTCAGCGTTCTTCCATTCCTTTGTCTTAGCCCACTTGTGCGGCTCCAGCCTTTTGTAGGTCTCAAAAAACTCCTGAATCATCTTCAACTGATGCTCATGCACATCGGTTATGTCGTTGTAGCCTTCGAACCTCGCGTCGTTTACCAACACTGAGAGAATTTTTGCGTCGATTCCTTCCTCGTCTTCGATTATTAGAGCACCTATAACTCTGACTTTTGCTATTGCTCCAACTTCGAGCGGTTCGTAGCTCAGCGCCATGATGTCCAGTGGGTCTTCATCGTCAAACCACGTTTGCGGAACAAACCCGTACTCGACTGGGAAGACGACGGATGAAGGAATTATTCTGTCTAGGACCAAGACTTCCCACTCGATGCTGTACTCGTACTTGTCTCTGGAATTGCTCATTACTTCAATAACCATGTTAAGCAGGTCTGGGGGCTTGTCCCCTGCTGGAATATCCCTCCAAAGATTCATGGTTTTTCCTCACTGGTAGTTTTTTATTTACCAGTTTCCGTGGGTGCGTGCTTAATATGGATATCGATGCGTCCGCCTGAACTTTTAGTTGCTGGTGGGGTCTCTGAATAGCCAAAATCGTTGTCGTAGACGACTCTGCCCGTTGCCTTATCCCAGATTTTTATCCTGAACTTTTTGATGCTACAGCCCTCTTCGCCTTGCTCATCACTGATGATTACTGTGCATCCATATTTTCCTGCGTCGCTAATTGTGCCCGTGCCTTGGAATTGAGCCCTTGTTTCTGAGAGGATAAGCCCACGGATTTAGGGTCTTATCTATTCTAATTGTCCAATGAGCTTTTCAACAATGATTTCCGTCGAAAAATGATTCCAGCTTGGTGGTTTCCGCTTTCTTCAGCACTTCCGCGCACTTCTTCGGGTCCAATGCCTTAAACTCCAGCCCCATCGTCACAAGTAGCCTCTGCACGTCTTTTCCTAAGCTCGGCGCAACAAGCACCCCGCGTAGCTCACGACCCGCCTTATCCTTTATGGCGTCTATGTACTTGGCAAGCTGCAGAACTGCTTCTTTCCCAGCCGTTTTCCGCTTAACTTCCACCACCACAAGCCTGCCATTCTTGTCCTCGCCGTAAACGTCCACGAATCCGGGCTCAACCTTCTTCTCGTAGCTGATGGGCTTGAAACCCGGCTCCAACAGCGAAGGCTTCAGCAGAATCGCCCGGTGCATGTCCTCCTCGCTCGCGTACAGCAAGAACTCGCCCGCGTCCTCGAGGCTTAGGCTGGAGACCATAAAGACCTCGCTGAACGTCACCCTCACGCTTTCGCGGGGCTTCTGCTTGACCCCGTGCACCTCAAGGGAATCCGCTTTAGATTGTACGTGGAAGACGCTACCCGCGGGCTGCCAGTTAACCGGTTCGTAGCCAACTGGGCGGTGGACAAGTAGCGCGCCGTCTGCTTTGATGATTAGGAGGCGTTCGCCGAGTTCAAGCGTGGACGTGGCGCGTCCCGTATAGTGCACGTGGCATTTGCCCGCGACTATGAGGGTTCGCCGCTGCACAAACGCTTTGCCAATGACCTCTGCGGCTTGCGCCAGCGTCGGGTTCGTGAGCACCGTCTGCTTGTCCTGTTCCTGCATCGTGTTTTCAGCCAAGTATTTTAGAGGGTTACATGGTAGATAAGATTTCTGAAGGAATCCGCCCGTGAACAGGTGGGACCAGAAGCGCAGGGTGATGCGGCGCTACGATACGACGGCGCCTTCGTATGATGAGCTGTACGGTGAGGAGCAGGAAGCCAAGTACCAGAAAGCCCTGAAACATGTTAACGTAGCCGCTGACAGCTGGATTCTGGATGTCGGATGCGGCACAGGGCTCCTGTTCAGCCACGTCGCGCCCAAAGCTCAAATCCTTGTAGGCGTAGAAATTTCTCACGGACTGCTGGTTAGAGCTAAGGAAAAGGCGGAAAGGCTCAGCAATGTTCACTTGGTTCAGGCTGACGCGGACCACCTGCCCTTCCAGAACGGCCTTTTCAGCGCGGTTTTCGCGTTCACGGTGCTTCAGAACATGCCTAAACCCAAAGAAACTTTGGGCGAGTTAAAACGCGTCACCAAATCAGACGGCAACCTTGTAGTAACAGGGCTAAAGAAAGCTTTCTCACTCGATGACTTCATGGACATGCTTGCGGATGCTGGTTTGGCGGTGGTTTCGTTTGTGGATGATGAAGTTTTGAAGTGTTACGTCGCTGTTGCTGCTCAGCGCTGAACTCTTCTATTCGCTTAGAAGTTGTATGTGCGCCACCTGGCCCGTGTCCGCGTAGATGCCGACGGTTATCGTGTTTATGTTTCCCACGTAAACCTTGTCGAGACGCAGCACCACGTACCAGTACGGGACCAGCCCTGTGGAGTCAGGTCTCGGGTGGGGAGCAAAATCAACCGACACCGGCTCATCTAACACCGAGAAACCTGAAATCACTGTGCCGTTTATGCTTGAAGACAGGGTTTTGACGTAGCTTTTGGCTATCGCCACAGCTTCCTCTTTGGAAACGTCTATGCTGGAGCTGCCTACCGTGAAGAAGAAGTAGCCATCCGTCATTTCTTTTAAGAAGTGATTCTCAAATGTCATCCGCAAACCTTTAGGTTCAAAATCAACGCCGTTCTCAGTGTACATCCACAAAAATTCGCCGCTTCCAGCGCCCGTAACCGTGACCCGTAGCTTAATGTTGCCTTGGGTTACCAACGTGCTCTCCGTCTTATTCAGCGAGTTTAAGAGGTTGCTCATTCCTGTTAAGTATTCGTCTCCTGAATAGGCTTTGTACCGGTCCAACGCAACTTTCGCGTTTTCCAACAAGTCGTTCGACGGAGACCCTGTGTAGATTGGCGAGCTTTCAATCAGGTTCAGTTGGTAGCGTGAGAAATGGTTGTTTCTAAACCTGAAAATCGCGTCCAAGTTGCTTTCGCTACTGGTTAAAGCGTACCGCAGCACTTCTTCGTTCGCCCCCAAATCCGCACGATACTCTAACGTGTTGCTGAGAAGCGTAACCGTGTACTTTGATATATCGACTTGGGCCACATCACGGATGAGAGACGCAACCTTGTTGGTGCTGCTCCATGCTAGTAACTGCTGGTTTTGCGCCCTCAGCAAATCCTGGCGGCTAGACAATTGAGTTATCGCAACATACTGGAGGGTAGACATGCTTGCTAAAAGCACAACGCAGATTAACATTGCCGCAAACAAGGCTTTCCATTTTAAAGGCAAAGCCAAATGGTATTTTGACTGTATCTCAGGAACCTCTTCCACGCCCTTCATTGCGCTCACGGTAGTTACGCCAAAACTGGACAGCTTATACTGCCCGTTATCCATTTTATAGACCAGTTCGCCCAAGCTCTCAAGGTGATAAGTCAAGTTCGGCGTCGAAACCTCGAGAGCCGCAACCATCTCCGTAAAAGTAAGCGGCTTATCAGCAAGCATCCTGAGAATTTTGCGCCGCACCGGATGCTTCAGTGAAGCGAACATGATCGAGTAAATTTCCTCTTCAGACCCCGACATGTAACACCCACAATGATTTGTAATGCAACAAGCATGTATAAAACTTGCCAAAAACAATCTTGCTCAAGGGAGTTGAAGAAGGCTAGAAGATTGGGACTATCGTCGTGCAAAATCAAATCCGTTTATGCTTCTTGCAATAAACCTGCAAACCGACACCTACGGCGACAATTACCGCGATGGCAACACCAACGACTATTATAGTTTGAGCAGAATTGAGCGGCAGTATTACAGTTGGTTTGTTAACGGAAAAATTCATTGTTTGAGAGGTTCCCATATTTCCAGAGGGATCATTAGCGTAAACTGTTATGCTGTGGAAACCGTTTGTTAGATTAGTTATTGTGCTATTGCCCGTCACAGTTACGTTTTCTTTTCCGTCTAAGCTGTAACCAACCCATTTCACGGGTTCATTAACTGTGAAGTTTAAGGGCAAATCCCCAGTCTCGTAAGTCTCATTCTCCGGTGACAGAATCACTATCGAGGGAGGAGCGTTTATTGTGAAATCAACTGAAGAAGAACCCTGTGAGCCATCATGTATATGCGCATAGAGTGTTAAGTGATGTCTTCCGTCTGGGATGTCGGTAAAGTTAGCAGTTATAGAGAGTTTATATAGCATATTCCAGTTTAACGTTTGATTGCTAACATTATAGATACAGTGCAGCCCTTCTTGCCAATCCGCTTGGTAATAGACGCTGTTTATCGGCATGGCTTGTGTGCTTATATTAACTCTTACAGTAACGGCATTATCTCTAAGAACTTCATTGGATAGAGGAGACAGAATAATTAACGTTAGGTTTTCCTGTCTATGGTAACCCGGCACATGCCCCAAGTATCGTAAGAGACTTTGGGTTCACCCGTGGCGTCAGCTTTAACTACGCATACGCTTCCAGCTATGGAAACAATAAGCATCAGAGAGAATAGGGATACACGAAGTATCTTGCTTTTCATTCCGTTCTTCCAATAAGTACCTATGTGCTGGTAATATATTACTCTCCTCAAAGAACAAAGTGTTCCTTCTGGAGAACAGAAAAAAGGTAATACAAACAATATAGCTTTGCTCAAAAAACACACGATTCGGTTAGTAAGGTTGCGTTACTCCCTTTCTGGCGCCTTGTCATCTTGAAAAACAAGATGAAGTTGACTAAAGGGGGATTAGGAGGATTTTTCAAATTACTTAGCGATGATGTCATTTTATTTTCTCTGACTAATGATCTTTTGAAAAAGTTGAACATGATGTCTTCAGCTGTCGATATTCCTCTAATCTACAAAAATCGCCCAATAAAACGATTGATATTTGAGTTTTTAGTCCAAAGGATACATATGCACAAAAATTTTGAAAAATTAATAATGAGTTATAGCAGGACAACATAGTGATTTTGCTTTTTGTGTTGTTTTCCAACTTCAACTTGATGCACAAGCCTCAAGTATCACAACGGGTAACTGAATAATTGGAGAGCTAACCTTGCCATCAATTAACTGAAGGATTCCTTAAAGAGGAGGTGATAAGATGCAAAGGAAAATCTCATTTTTGGTTGCTTTTATGGTGATGATATTAGTGGTCTACAGTTTCGAGATTGTTTATGCAACAACATTTTTAGATGACCAGAAACAACCTTCTACATCTGTAACTCAGCCAACGGAAAGTCATGTTGATAATTCAACTTTCGTCAGTAACATGTTTAGTTCGCTTAAGAAAGCGTTTGATTCAAACAAGGAGCAGTTTAGGAGCATTATTGAAAAAGGAACAGATACAACACCTGTTTTAGTTAAAAAACCGTCTGGATTTTCACCATTAGATATTAGTTTCATTCACATTGCTTCAGAATGGTATTGGACTTATAATCAAATAGCCATAGTTGAAAATGACAACTACATTATAGGCGAGAGCGACGGTTTAACGACACACATGCATGCTTCTGGCGATGATGCAGAAGCCTTCATTGTTGGACATTGAGTTCGACATGTGAAGGAGGAGCAGTCAGCGTTACTTGTAGCTTAGGGCCGCACCAACCTTGTACGACTAATATGCTCATCTTTTACGTTAGTATTGACGGACAAAATTGGAACCAGTGGTATCCACCATATATTAACGTCAACTGGGGTTCCCTGATAGAAGTTTATATCGACTATTTTCCGGAGACCTTTAACTATATAGGAGTTTGCACATGGTCACCAAGTACTGAATATAATAGCTGTTTGAGCGTTGATTCCATTACCGTTACCACTAGCGTACCTAGCTCGACTGTTTTAACCATTGCAACAACGCAGGGGGGTACAACCGATCCATCGCCAGGTGGATACTATTATTACGGTGAAACTGCGGAAGTAACTGCTATTCCCTATGAGAACTATGCATTTGATCACTGGGACATAGACTTCGGCAATTCTCAATCCACAGACAACCCAATCTACATTGAAACATGGGATGGAGACCACTACCTTACAGCCTATTTCACATACGGACAACCACAGCAGAGACTAACTATTTCAGCCACAGGTGGCGGAACTACTAATCCTTCGCCAGGTGAGCACTGGTACGATTATGGCACAGGGGTCCAGGTTAACGCTGTGGGTAGCGGCTTCAGCTACTGGCTTTTAGACGGCGAATACGTCTATACCGGAGAGACCATACAAGTTCCAATGAATCAGTACCATACTCTTGGGGCGCACTTCAACGAGCAGCTGCCGACATGTGAGGTAACAGTATACGCCATTGAATGCGTTAGCCAAAGCGCGGCATATACGAACGTTTACGTGGACAGCCAATACGTGGGAGGGGCGTGGTCAACCTACAATGTGGCAAACCTTGAGCAACACACAATCGAAGCCGATTTTTATGCCTATGTTCCATACTGGCAAGCGTACGGCAGCATTTGGTGGACAGAAGTCAACGGATATTTCTATGGCTATGGAAGCGGTGCAATAATCACACCATCCTCGCTGCACATGATGGTAACATTCGTCTACATTTGCCAGTAAAACTCAAACCATTTACCCTCTTTTCTTTTTTATTCAGATTTTGATAGAGAGGGCAAGATGTTTTTTAAGAAAAGAATCCAGACCAATTAGGCATAGGGGATGTTGTTCGAGTTCTCCATGGATGGATGTTCGAAAACGCGTTCTTCTCTGGCAATATTTATATCGCAAGCGTTGCATTGAAACATTCTATAATCATGCCAAGCGTTGAACGATTTGTATCGACGCATGTACAATCTCCTGGTGGTAAGATAAGATGCCGTTAAAAACCGTGAAGAAAGACACGGCAGACACGCTAACTTTGGAATGGATTTTACACGTTAAGAATTACAAGCTTGCCCTAGATAAGGCGCGGTGCGCGGGCTGCCAGATATGTAGTTTAGCTTGCCCGAAAGAAGCCATAAAAGTTGAAAAACAGCCGAAAGCGCAGGGCGAGAAAGCCAAGAAAGCCAAGGTTGACATCGACCTTGCGAAATGCAACTTCTGCGGCATATGCGACGTTACCTGTCCTTACGGCGCCATAAAACTCACCTTGAACGGCAATCACGACCTCTCGGTGCTCGCGAAGGAAAGCTATCCTGAGTTGGTGCGCGACATAAAAGTGGACACGCGCCAATGCCCCAAAGACTGCGACGACTGCGCCGAGGCTTGCCCACTGGATTTGATAACGGTTTCCAAAGTGGGTTTTGGCGGGAAACCCGTTACGAACATGGAGGCTTTAACGCCGAGCGAGAGAAGCCGCGTGCAAATAAACCTTGCCATCCAGAAAGAGTACTGCCCAACTTGCCGAGTCTGCGAGTACAAATGCGCGCCAGGCGTCATAAAAGTGCACAAATTCATGGAGGGCAAAATCAGCATCGACCAAGCCAAATGCCCTGAAGGCTGCACCGACTGCCTCGACGTCTGCCCCATAACCGGAGCGCTGTACCTCGTGGACGGGAAAGTTCACGTTAACGAGTTGTTCTGCGACTACTGCGGCGCATGCAAAGTCGTCTGCCCAGTAGACGAGGCTTTAACGCTTAAGAGGACTAGGATTCTGCATACGCCGGTGCATTCTGGCACGTGGAACAAGGCGTTGGAGAGGCTTACGTCGCCAGTCGACGCTGTTAAGGAGTTGAAGGCAACAGGCTCTAAGAAGGCGCGTGAAGCGGTGTGCAAGCGGTTCGTGTTTGAGGAGGTTATACGATGAGTCAGCCTGAAACAGATAAGCAGCCTGCGCCTGAACAACTGCGAATAGGCGTTTTTATCTGCCACTGTGGTTTAAACATAGCTGGCACGGTGGATATCAAGGAGCTTGTTGAGTACTCTAAGACCATTCCAGACGTAGTGTACGTCAAAGAAAACCGTTACACATGCGCTGACCCAGGGCAGGAGGAAATCAGGAAGGGTATAAGGGATTACAAGCTGAACCGCGTGGTCGTTGCTGCTTGCTCACCCCGCATGCACGAGGCGACGTTCCGCCGAACTGTTTCAGAAGCAGGTTTGAACCCGTTTCTTTTTGAGATGGCGAACATCCGCGAGTTCAGTTCATGGTGTCACCCGAGCACTCCGAAGGAAGCCACTGAAAGAGCCAAAGACGCGATAAAGATGGCTGTGGCGAAGGCACGTTTGCTCATGCCCCTGCAGACGATTGAGGTGCCTGTGACCAACAAGGCGCTGGTTATAGGTGGAGGCATCGCGGGCATGAACGCTGCGCTGGATCTTGCGGAGATGGGCTTCAAGGTTTACCTGCTGGAGAAAAGTGAAAGCATCGGCGGTCACATGGCTGCGTTGGACAAGACGTTTCCCACGTTGGACTGCAGCATCTGCATCGAAGGTCCGAAGATGGTGGATGTGGGCAGACACCCGAACATTCAGATAATAGCCAACGCCGACCTCATCAAGGTAGACGGTTACGTTGGCAATTTTAAGGTGAAGATTCGCAGAAACCCACGGTACGTGATGGCGGACAAGTGCACGGGATGTGGCGAATGCAAAGACGTTTGCCCAATTGAGTTTCCGAACGAGTGGGACTTGAACCTTGGCACGCGGAAGGCGATTTCGGTGCCGTTTGACCAGGCTGTGCCGCTGATTTATACAATAAACAAGGATTACTGCATTGAATGCTACAAGTGTGTGGACGCTTGCGGCGCAAGGGAAGCGATTAACTTCGAGCAGAAACCAGAGGAAATCGACATAGAAGTTGGCGCCATAATCGTGGCCACGGGCTACGACGTTTACCTGCCCTACGACATGCCATTGCTGGGTTACGGGAAGTACCTGAACGTCATCACCAGCATGGAGTTCGAACGCCTAATCCTCGCGGCGGGTCCCACAGGCGGCAAAGTCATAAGGCAATCGGACGGTCAAAAACCGCATTCTGTAGCGTTCATCCAGTGCGTCGGTTCGCGAGACAAAAACAAGTACCCATACTGTAGCAACTACTGCTGCATGTACACGCTCAAACACGTTGTGCAACTGAAAGAGAAGTACAAAGAAGACATCGAAGTTTACGTGTTCTACATGGACATGCGCAGTCCAGGCAAAGGGTACGAAGAGTTCTACGACCGCGCGAGGGAGAAAGGAGTGAACTTTATCCGCGGTCGCGTCAGCCGCATAGACGAAGACCCGAAGACGCACAACCTGATTCTGCATTCTGAAGACGAGAACCTCGGCGTTCCCATAGAAGTCGAGGCTGAAATGGTCGTCTTGGCAACCGCCTCAATACCCAAGAAAGGCTCTGACGAGTTAGCTCGCATCCTCAACCTGACCCGCGGTGCAGACGGCTTTTTCATGGAGAGCCACCCGAAGCTGAAGCCTTTAGATGCGCCGACTGACGGCATATTCTTCGCTGGTGCTTGCCAAGGCTTGAAGGATATTCCCTACAGCGTTTCGCAGGGAAGTGGCGCTGCTTCTCGCGCAGCAACAGTCATTTCCAAGCCAACATGGAAGATTGAACCAATAGTCTCGGTCATCGACGAAAGCAAATGCCGAAACGTGACCGTGAAATGCGGCATATGCGCCGACAAATGCCCCTACCAAGCAATAAAAATCGAGCCGAACAAGCCAGCGCAGGTCATCACCGCCAGCTGCCACGGATGCGGAACATGTGTAGCCGAATGCCCGCAAGACGCGATTACACAGATGCACTTCACGGACGCGCAGATACTGGCGCAGATACGCGCGGCGCTGGAAAAAGACCCAGAAGACAAGATTCTGGCCTTCCTCTGCAACTGGTGCAGCTATGCCGGCGCCGACCTTGCAGGGACAAGCCGTTTCGAGTATCCGCCCTCAATAAGGGCGATACGCGTAATGTGCTCAGGCAGAGTTGACCGTGACTTCATACTGGAAGCGCTGCGTCTTGGCGCTGGCATGGTGCTTGTTGCCGCTTGCCACTTGCCGTACGACTGCCACTACATCAGCGGAAACTACAAGATGAAAGCCCGCACAGACGCGCTGAAAGGAATGCTGGAGAAACTGGGCATGAGCCCTGAACGATTCCGAGTGGAATACGTTTCCGCCGCCGAAGGCGTTCACTACGCCGAGCTTATACGCGAAATAGACGCACAGATGCATGCGCTGGGCAAGGAAAAGATTAAGGCAGAGAACGCGAAACTGAAGCCAGTCATCGAGAACATGCTGAAAAGAAAGAAACAGTAACCACAACAACACGCTTTAAGTTCAAAGCATGTAAACCTTTATTTTAAACTACCGTTGAATTAATAAATTGTATTAAGCATTTACAGAAAACCTTCAAACGGGGACATCTAATGTGCCATGAAAAGAAAATTTGCATCTTATCGCTTTCGAAGACAGATCGCAACTTCAAGTTCACAATCGGAATCAAAGGAGCGATCAAATGGCTGGAAGGTAAGAAAGAGCCGCCACACAGATACTTTTTCAGTAAGAAAAAACCTAAGGAGGGATTATCTCCAGGTTCAATAGTGCTTTTTTCTTTTGAAGGTCAAATCTTTGGCGAAGCAATAGTTAAAGAAGATATTAAGCCACTGTCAGATTCTACTGACTATAAGTATTATTTAACTTTGGACCCTTCCAGCATTCGAGTCTTCCATTTTTTCCCTACAAAAGAGCAGATAACAGAAAAAACAGAACTATTATTTGGACAACTTTTTACCTACATTAACTTTGACCAATATAACAAAATATTAGAAATGACAGAAAAAACCTAAAAATGGCAAGGTTAATTTCAACAATTGTTCACCGTTTTTTTGGAACCATGCGATTCCGGCTACTGCAACGCCTATGGCCGCCGTGGTTGCTACTGGGTTAACCTGCTCAAAGGCTGCCGTGATTAGTGAATAAAGCGCGGCTATCACCAGCAAGGCCGCACAAATTATGCCTAACGCTAAAGCGAGGTTTCTGCGGCTCAAATTTTTCCAACTCGTAATAATGGTTCAGATTTTGATTTAATCCTAAGCTTAGAACAAACTTTCCAGAGAACAGAACACAGCTCACGCTCCAATTCAACTCACCCCTTTAAATAAGGATGCTATAGCTTAAAATCGCATATCAGTTCAGCGCCTTCCAGCACTGCAACTGAAACAAAAATACTTCCAGCCCTAAACTAATATACCCTTCCAGGTATTGTTTCTCTTTCAGTGGAGTAGTTGGCAAACACGAAACCAGAATTACCTCGGCAAATACGAGTTTCAATCGGCACAGCAATCGCCATTGGACTTTTAGAGGGCAAACTCGACGCGGAACCCACAACCGCCTACTTAATGACGTATCACCAAAGTAAATGCCGCGCAAACTGCACATTCTGCCCCCAAGCACGCAACAGCCAGAGCAGTGCAGAACTGCTCTCAAGAATCACATGGCCACAGTTCCCAACCGCAACTGTCATCAATGCCATTCAAAACGCAGTTGAAAATGAAAAAATCCTCCGCGTATGCATACAAGCTCTAAACTACCCCGACGTCATCCAACACCTTATAACACTCGTGAAGACCATAAAAAACGCCGCCGCTGTTCCCATCTCAATCTCATGCCAACCACAAAACCGCGAAAACATCCAAAAACTCGCCGATGCAGGCGCAGAACGAATCAGCATAGCCATAGACGCATCAACCTCAAAGCTGTTCAGCCAAACCAAAGGCATAGAAGCCAACGGACCATACACGTGGCGAAAGACGCTCAAGCTATTGCGCGATGCGGTTGAAATCTTCGGAAAAAACCACGTAACCACGCACCTCATCATTGGACTCGGCGAAACCGAAAAACAAGCCGCAAACGCCATCCAAAAACTCGCTGACTACAACATTCAAACTGCACTCTTCGCCTTTACACCAGTCCGCGGCACATTCATGCAAAATCGCCCTCAGCCCGATGTGGCAGCGTACAGGCGCATTCAACTCGCAAGATACCTAATAACGAACCGCCAAGCATGTAGCAGAAACTTCACATATGACGGAAACGGCAAAATCACCAGCTACCATGTAGAAGAAAACACACTACACGAAATCGTCGCCAGCGGAAAGCCGTTCCAAACCACAGGATGCCCAGACTGCAATCGACCTTACTACAACGAGAAACCCACTGGTCCTATCTACAACCACCCTGAACCCTTAAGCCCTGAAGAAATCGCCACCATAAAAAACCAGTTGAAACTTACTCGTCTTCGGGCTTCTGCGTTTTATTCACTGTCGGAAGCTTCGGTTTCTGATGTGTAATCTGCTCAACCAAACGCCAAAACTCATCCATCGAGTAACCCTTCAACAAGTCCCGCATTAGCTTTTTCACCTGATAAAAAGTCATCTGCACCTCACCTTTATCCAACCTTTCTTGAGGACCCTTAATGTGTAGGAATAGCTCAGCCATTTGGCGTGGCGAAGCCCTTATGCCAGCCTTCTCCAGAAGTTGCTGAATCAGCGTCTGTCCAGTGTTTCTGCCTACGAACAGGCTGGTTTCGCGTCCCACGATTTCAGGCGGAAACGGTTCAAAAAGCAGTGGATAAGCCATGCTTTCCTCGATTTGCTCTTCCAGTTCGTGGGCGAAAATGTTCTCGCCAACTATGGGCTTGTGGAACTGGAGTGGTAAGGCGAAGGCTTTTTCGGCAGTTTGTGAAAGTCGGTTGATTTTTGCAAGGTCAATTCCTGTGTCGATATTGTAGAGAAGTTCTAGTGCGGCGACGACTTCTTCGAAGGGTGAGATTCCTGCGCGTTCGCCGAAGCCTGCGATGCTTGTGTGAAGTTCGGTCACACCTTCTTCCACTGCTGCCAGCGTGTTGGCAGTTGCTAAGCCGAAGTCGTTGTGGCAGTGGATTGCGAGGAGAGTTTTCTTTCTGATGTTTTCTGGCAGGTTATCTCGGATGTGTGAGATTAAGTAGCGTGTGGATAACGGTCTGAGGAAGCCTACTGTGTCGGCGATACCGAGTGTGGCTGCGCCTGCGTCTGCGGCGGCTTGAAAAATTTGTTGGATATCTTCGAGGGATGTTCTTGAACCGTCGATTAGCATGAAGTGGACGGTTGCGCCGTGTTTTAGAGCATATTTGATGGCTTCGGTGGTTTTTTGAAGCGTTTGCTGTTGAGATTGTTTAAGTCGATATTTAAGGTTGAGTTGGTTGAAGGGAGTTTCGATAGTGATTTGCTTTATGCCTGTCTCTAGGCATGCGTCGACGCTTTTTTGACTAGGTTGCGCTGAAGCTGTTAGTGCGGCATTTTTGAAGGTTTCGTTGACGAGCCGTTTGATGTTTTGTTTTTCGTTTTCGCTGAGGGTTGGAAGTCCAAGGTTTATGGTGGCAATGCCTGTTTCGTCCATTTGTTTGGCGAGTTTAACTTGTTCGACGTAGGTGAGGAATGTGGTTGGAGTTTTGATGCCTTCTCGGAAGGTTTCGTCCCAGATGCGGACTTTTTTGGGGAGTTTTGGCGGGAGGTTTTTCCGTAATCGGTTATAGTTTATGATTAATCCTTGAGCTTCAAGTTTTTTGAAGATGGTTTTTCTCATCTGCACACTTTCCGCGGCTAAACACTTCTGTATGTGCTGTTTCAAATATAAAAACTGAATCTGTCTTCCATAGGGGTGTTGCCTCTGCGGTATAGAACTGCAAAAGTTTTAAGTGTTGCACGGTGTAATTCCTTTTATCATTGGGTGGGTTTACGTGAGCAGTTTCAAGAGCACTGTCGAGCGGATTCGAGCTTTGGAAGCCGAGCGGAAGAATTTGTTGTTGGAGATTGAGGAGCTTAAGAAGATGGCGGATGCGAAAGCAAAAGCATTAGAAAGCGAGATAACAATGCTGCGTGACGAGGTGAAGTCTCTGCGTCTTCTCTTGAGCGGAGAAGACATTGATGTTGATTCGGGAAAGAAGAAAAAGTAGTTCATGAAATTTCAGAACTGGCCTGTGAAAATTCTATAGCCCCCTTATATAAACTGTAACATGCCCTAGCAGTTCAGCAAGTCATTCTTTTCTTCTTTAATTCAACCCGAGCTCCAGCAACCTAAAAGAGTATTTAGAAGAATTCTGCCGCCTTTGGCTGCGCTCCTTTGCAAGAGGCAATAGCCAATGACAAAGTTAAACAATGCTGCTTTACAATACTCAATTGGATACCGCGCTTTTCTAGAAAAATGTATATGAAGGGAATTTACTATTAAATGGGAAAACCATCAAAGGGGAGTAAAAGGCTAGGTTGAAAGAGATCGTAGAATTCAGGTGGCACGGCAGAGGCGGACAAGGCGCGTGGACAGCCAGCGAGCTGCTCGCGCGAACAGCTCTGCACGAAGGCAAATACATCCAGTCATTTCCAGAGTTCGGTCCCGAAAGAATGGGTGCTCCTGTGACGGCGTTCACACGGATAAGCACGAAGCCAATCAGGATACACTGTGCGGTTTATGAACCAGACGTTGTGGTGGTTTTGGACCCGACGTTGTTAAAGACTGTTCCAGTGGCTTCTGGATTGAGGGATGACTGCGTGATAGTGGTGAATTCTGCTGATGAGGTTGCTAAGGTTAGGGAAAACCTCAAGACCAAGAAGGGGCATCTTTGGACAATTCCTGCTACGGAAATCGCTTTGAAAATCCTGGGCATGCCTATTACAAACACTGCATTGCTTGGAACCGTTGCCCGTGCCACAGGTATAGTTGCCTTGGAAAGTGTTGAAAAAATAGTTAAGGAACGTTTCAGGTTGGACATTGCGGAGAAAAACTTTGCGGTTATCAAGGAAGCTTATCAGGAGGCAAAGAAAGAATGACTGTGAAGGATAAGGGCTGGAAGGAAATCGCGCCTGCAGGCGTCTGCTCAAAAGCAAGCACCGATTTCTTGACAGGAGATTGGAAGACTTACACTCCTTTACGTGACCCTGTAAAATGCACTCGCTGTTTGCTGTGCGTTGCCTTCTGCCCTGATGGAGCAATCCATTGGCGACCGGAAAAAGGAGACATAGAGTTTGACACCCGCTACTGCAAGGGTTGCGGCATATGCGCCAACGAGTGTCCAACCAAGGCTATAACGATGAAGTTTGAACAGGAGTAATGGAAAATGGCAAGTTTGGTCAAACACGAAAAAAACGCGATGAGCGGAGACGAAGCAGTTGCCTATGCAGCTAAACAGTCAGATGTGGACGTCGTAGCCGCGTACCCTATCACTCCGCAAACCATCATAGTTGAAAAATTCAGCGAGTACGTGGCGAACGGCGAAGTCGAAACCGAATTCGTGTGCGTAGAGTCTGAGCACAGCGCGATGGCTGCGTGTTTATCGGCTTCTGTTACAGGTGCAAGAGCCTTCACCGCCACGGCGTCTGCCGGTCTAGCGTTGATGCATGAAATGCTTTTCGTTACCTCAGGTTGCCGTGCGCCAGTGGTTATGGCAGTGGTTAACAGGGCTTTGTCTGCTCCGCTGAATATTCACTGCGACCACTCGGACAGCATGGCGCAGAGAGACAGCGGTTGGATTCAGCTTTACGCCGAGAATGCACAGGAAGCCTATGACTCGATAATTCAAGCGTTCAGGATTGCGGAGGACCTCGATGTCCTTCTACCCGTCATGGTAGGTTTAGACGGGTTCACGCTTAGCCACACGTTGGAAAACGTGGAGACGCTACCGGATGATGCTGTCAAAAAGTTTGTTGGAACACGCCGCTTGCCCAACGTGCTCACCCATGAAGGAAAAACTGTGCCTTTCAAGCTTGACCCAGATAACCCGATGACCATGGGTCCAATAGCGCTGCAAAACTACTATTTCGAGTTCAAACGGCAGCAAGAAGAAGCCATGAAGAACGCTTTAACAGTGATTCAACAAGTCAACGACGAGTTCGCAGAGCTCAGCGGCAGAAAATACGGAAACGGTTTAGTTGACGCTTACTGCCTTGATGACGCCGAAATCGCAGCGGTGTGCTTAGGCTCAACAGCTGGCACCATGAAAACTATTGTTGACGAACTGCGCCAAGAAGGCGTGAAAGCAGGGCTTTTGAGGTTGCGCACGTTCAGACCATTGTCAGTCGAAGAGATCCGAAGTGCGCTGGAAAGCGTTAAAGCAATCGCGGTCATGGACAAGAGCATGAGTTTCGGCGGCTACGGCGGCGCAGTTTTTCATGAGGTTCGCCATGCGCTCTACGAGGCAAACGCTCAGCCATTCGTTGTGAACTATATTTACGGTTTGGGTGGAAGAGACACGAGTCCACGGGAACTGCGTGGAATCTACGAAGACTTACAACGGATACTGCAGACAAAACGTGTTGAGAATCCAATACAATATTTGGGGTTAAGAGAGTAAAAGGGAGGAATGAAAAATGGCGACTGAAGAATGGAAATTCACGACAAAAGATATCGCAGAAAAACCAGACTTGTTCCTATCAGGTCATAGGGCATGCGCGGGTTGCGGACCTGCAACTGTGCTGCGGATGATAATGAAGGCAACGCGTGGACCCACAATCGTGACTGAGGCTACTGGCTGCATGGAAGTGGTCTCTTCGATTTATCCGTACACTTCTTGGGCTGTGCCGTGGTTGCACACCGCTTTCGAAACCGCTGCCGCAAACGCTTCCGGCATCGAAGCTGCATTGAAGATACTGAAGAAAAAAGGCAAAGTGAAGTATGAGCATGTGGACGTTATAGCGCTTGCAGGTGACGGCGGCACGTACGACATAGGCATCCAAGCGCTTTCAGGCGCAGTTGAGCGAGGGCACGATTTCCTGTTCGTGCTGTACGATAACGAGGCATACATGAACACGGGAATTCAACGTAGCGGTGGAACTCCACACGGCGCTGCCACAACTACTTCGCCTGCTGGCACGGTAATTCCGGGAAAGCTGGAGTACAAGAAGCCTATTGCCGAGATTATGGTGGCGCATGAAATGCCGTACGTGGCTACTGCTTCGCCGTATTACTGGCGGGATATGCTGACGAAGGTGCGGAAGGGCTTGGAGGTTGAAGGCCCGGCGTTCCTGCATGTTTTTGCGCCTTGTCCGCGTGGATGGCGTAGCGACCCTGCGAAATCCATTGAGTACTCGAAACTGGCGGTGGAGACGTGCGTGTTCCCATTGTGGGAATCAATCAACGGGCAATGCCAATTGTCAACGCCCAGCAAGCTCATTGCGCTTGCACCTCAGAAAAAGAAGCTTGTAACGGAATACTTGAAAGGTCAAGGACGTTTCAGCCACATGTTTAAACCGCAGGGCAGGAAGCTGCTGGAAGAAGTTCAACGCGTGACAGACGAGAGGTGGCAACGTCTTCTATCAAAATGTGGAATGAAACAATAAAGCTATACTATCCCTACTTTCTTTTCGTAGTGCGCGCCGCCGCATCGTACAGCTACAGCATTTTTGGAGCCTAACAGCGGTTCGTTGCAGAAAACCTAAAGAGAGAAAACTGGGTCACAGCTGACTTTCAGCGCTATGCACGGACCCTTTGAATAAGGGGGCTAAATATAAATTTCACCCGCCAGTTTCAGCGCTTTAATCTTATAGTCCAAGGAAGCCTATCAAGTTATACTGCACTATCAACGCGGCGAACAGCGAAGCAACCAGCGACATCACCGTTATCATCGTGTTTAACGATGGTCCCGCAGTGTCCTTGAATGGGTCACCAACTGTGTCTCCGACCACCGCAGCCTTGTGCGCTTCAGATCCTTTTCCGCCATGAACACCAGTCTCAATCAGCTTCTTCGCGTTATCCCACAAGCCGCCGGCATTCGACATTAGTAGCGCCAGCAGCAAGCTTGACAGGATTGCGCCTGCCAAGTAGCCGCCCAAAGCGTTAATCCCGCCGACAAAACCGATGATAAGGGTAACCGCAATCGCAACCACACTTGCCGGCATCAACTCACGAATCGCACCTATCGTCGCAATATCAACGCACCTTGCGTAGTCAGGCTTCACACCTGGTTTACCCTCCTTCAAACCTGGAATCTCACGGAACTGCCGCCGTATCTCAGCAATCATCCGCTCAGCGTTCCGCCCCACACCCAACATGAGCATGGCTGAGAACACTGCAGGCATCGCCACGCCCACCAAGGCACCCATCAAAACCAGCGGGTTCATAATGTCAAACACGGCAACATGACCAGCCTTCGAAGCGATCTCCTGAAAAGCTGCCAGTAACGAAATCACCGTTAAACCCGCAGCGCCAATCGCAAAACCCTTTGTTATAGCCTTCGCCGTGTTTCCCGCTGCGTCAAGCTTATCCGTAACAGCTACAACTTCCTCGCTTAGCCCAGACTGCTCCGCTACGCCCTTCGCGTTATCCACAATTGGACCGTAAGCATCATTCGAAACCGTCAACCCAACGATTGAGAGCATGCCGACAGCAGCCATCGAAATTCCAAAGACTCCGTAAGACACGCCACCTAAAGGCTCCAGCAGCTTGTACGCAATTGCCGCTGCAACACCAATACCAATCAAAGGAAAAATAATACTCCGTAAACCATACGAAAAACCGGTAATGATATTAATCGCAGGACCACTCTTTGACGCTTCAGCCGTCTTGATAACAGGTGTCTTGTCCTCAGAAGTAAAATAATCAGTCGTCACGCCAATTATCACTCCAGCAACCAAACCAACAGTGGCGGCACCCCAAATCTCCCAAGGATAGCTCATCAAGTAGGTGGTGATAGCCGTCAACCCGCCGAAAATCGCGCAGGTCACGTAAGTTCCCATGTTAAGCGCGTTACCAGGGTTACCCTTCTTGCTGATTCGAACAATCAAAGAGCCTATAACGGAAGCGAAAATGCCCACACCCGCAAACACCAACGGTATCTCCAAATACGCATAGCTCCCACTAATCGCAAGAGCTGCGCCGAGAATCATCGTAGCCACGATGCTTGCGACGTAAGAGTCAAACAGGTCTGCCCCCATGCCTGCAACGTCGCCGACATTGTCGCCAACGTTGTCCGCGATGACAGCTGGGTTTCGCGGGTCATCCTCAGGCAAATCAAGCTCCACCTTGCCCACTAGGTCGGCGCTTATGTCCGCGGTTTTGGTGTAAATTCCGCCGCCAGCCTTCGCGAAAAGAGCCAAGGCGCTTGCGCCGAAACTGTACGCCAGCACTGCGGGAACTTCCTCAGTTGGAGATAAACCAACAATCGCGTAAACTACGCTTATGCCGAGCAAGCCGACGCCGACAACGGATAAGCCCATTACTGCTCCGCCGCGGAATCCTATCGGGAAAGCCTTGTTTAATCCTTGTTGAGCACCCCTTGCGACTCTGGCGTTAGCTTTGGTGGCGACTGTTAAGCCGAGGTAGCCTGCGAGTGCGGAGCAAGCTGAGCCGAAGATATATGATAGGGTTATGGTGAGGTTTCTGATTGGTTCGCCTTGCCATATGGGTGTTGGGAGGAATATGAACAGCAGAACGCTTACAGCGCCTACGAAGATGGCGAGTGTGCGGTATTCTCTTTTCAGGAAAGCGTTGGCGCCTGTTCGGATGGCGTCTGAGATTTCCTGCATGGTTTGGTTTCCGCGGTCTTGTTTTTCGACGTAGCGGTAAAAGTATAAGCCTATGAGGATGCTGACTATTGCGGATATGGGCGCTATCAGCCATGGTTGGAACGACATTTCTATTCTTCTCCTTTCCCAAGTTTTAGTTATCGCTGGAACGGTTTTTAACACAATAAGCTGAAGTTATTTATTAGCTTTATAGTTGATTCAGCCTTTTTTTCTGTGTGGCACCATAGCAACTTTGCAGTCAATTGCTGAATGCGCTCTGCGGAGCTGGTGTGCGATTTTTTTCTATTGCCCCCTATTTAAAGCCGCTCCGTGCAGAGTTGACGTCTCTGCAGGGTAGACCTCTAACCTCTCCTCTTTTGGTTCTTCTATGAACCATTTCAGAAAAATTGTTCACGACTATAGTCCTTCCTGACTCGCCCTGAAGTTGGCTATTCTTGTGTTCTGCCGGTTTTGGTGTTTCATCCTTGGTGTAGCGTTTGCGATTGCTGTTGCGTGGTGAGATGACTGTGTAGTGGAAAGCGGTGTAAGAGATTCCGGTTTTCAACAGAAAAATCAGGACACCACCGAGCAACGCTACGGATAAACCTACAGCGTGGGGTACATATAGTGCCGCGTAGATTTGCGTCGTGATAATCTGGGCATAGCCGACGAAGGCGTATCCTTGAGCCTCAACGTTGCCCGCGATAGAACGGACGATAATGACTTTATCTACTGGAATCAGCAGCCCCAATGATGCGAACACGAAAAGCAGCATCAACACTTCAAAGCCCCACGCGAAGAAAGACAATATCATAGGCTTGAAAAACATCCGCGGATTGCTCAGAAGAATTTTCATCCCCTCATGATAATCGCCAAGTGCCTTCTCCACCTTCGTCTGAAGCGAAGTAGGGTTCCAGCGTTTTCTGCTCGCGCGATGGAGAAAACGGAAAAACCCATCAACAAGTTTTTTCGCGCCTTTAGGCTTGAAGCTAGCTGTGAGGAGAATAATCAGCGGCAAGGTCAGCAGCAGCATTATTCCCCCGAGGCTTATGAGAATTGAGCCCTCAAGAGTGTAGTTTAGCAAGAGCAGAACGAGACCGAAAACCATGCTGCTCAAGTTGAATATGGCTTCATACAGGTTCTTGGCAACGACCGAAGCCACCGCCTTACCACTCTGCACGCTTGGGTCCTTGTTCAGCAGGTAAGCCTTGAACAGGTCGCCTGACCAGCCGCCTGGAATCAGGTTGTCCACGAACACCCCGACCCAGTATAATGTGTATGTTTTGCGGAAGCCAAGCTTGATTGCCAAGGCGTTGAGGAGTTGGAACCAGACCAGAGTATGGAACGTTAGGGATATAATGAGGCTGGCGACTGCCAGAGTATAGATGCCCAAGTTCACTCTTCCGATGACATCAATCAAGTCGTTTATGCCGACAAAATAGAGAAGATAAATCACCAAGGCTGCGTAGCCCATCAGGGCTGAAACAAGAACCCACTTCTTAACTGAAGGACTGATTACAGGAGGCTCATCGACTGCCATAGGATATATACGAAGATGGTTGTATTTCAGGGTTATCTACAAAAGCATCTTTTCCCCGCCAGAGCGCAGTTAGCAAAAAACGCCTTTTAGCCTCTCTATCTTCAACTCGCCAATAGTGGTAGCATACTAAAAAGGGGAAAGTGAAGCGCCGTGCACGTTGACTACGGCGCTATGGTCGTTTTCTAAGCAGCAGCAAAGCCAGCAACGCACCGACTACAGCGATTGCAACTATCGTGCCTACTGTTGCGGGCACGAAGTACAGGTCAGCAACTGACGCAGGCGTTGGGGTTGGCGCAGGTGTCTCCGAAGGTGCTTCTGTCACATAAGCATAGGTTTCTGCGAACGAGGCATAGTAGGCTTTTGAACCGCCGAAAGTAGCTATTATCGTGTACTTGCCTGGGATATTAGGTGTTTCCCAAGCAAAACCGAAGGTGCCGCTGGAGTCGCTTGTGGCTGTGCCGAGGTGGATAAAGTTGTTGTTAGGGTCAATCGCATCTATCGAGACTTCAACACCGGACGCGTTCGAAGGACGCGGAAACTGCTTATACACGTACAACATCCAGTCGCTCATGCACTCGTCAGAAACAGCAGGAACACCGTTTGGAAAACGAGCCCTCAAACCGTATTCCTCAGTACCTGGAGAAACATCGGTCACGGTTCCTTTAATCATTACAACGGAACCGGCTTGCACGCCAATGTCTGGTGCTGTGACGGTGGTGGCGCTTGGACCTTTACCTATGGCGTATATGCGCTGGTCGTAAGTGTCCATAGTCGCAATTATGCTGTCGCCTATGACTGCGCGTCCGCCCCAAACGGTTTGACGGAACAGACCGTTTGCTCTCCATATTACCTCGCCAGTTGTTGCGTTGAGGCAGACGAATGGCCCGCCACGTGGCAGTGGTTGGTTGACAGAGTGCTCTAAGTTGGCAATGTAGACTTTTCCGTCGGTAACGATTAAGTGTCCCACTGGCCAGTTGTTGCTCCATAGGACTTGCATGTAGGGATCTCTTACTTCGTACTTCCACACTAGCTTGCCGTTCGTAACATTGAAGGCTTGAATTACTCCGCTCATGGTTCCGCAGTAGAGTAAGCCGTAAGCGATGTAGCCGTTCTCGCCTGATGGCCCACCTGTAAGGTGTCCGAGCATTGCGATTGGTTCAGAGATTTTCCATAGGTATTCGCCTGTTAAGGTGCTGAAGCCATAGCGCATTCTGTCTTCTTTTGTGTTCACGGTGAAAACGTTGTCGATGTTACTGATAGCTCCAAGGCTCACGGTTAGGTTGCCTTCAAGCCATTCAGAGGGCGCCTGCCAGACTGTGTTATACATCACCCGTCCTTCGTCTCCCGGTTTTAAGCTAATGCCCCATGAGACGACGTGGGTTTGGTTCACGACTCCACCGAGTATTTTATCCTGCGGAAAGACTGCTCGAACGCTACCAGGCAAGCCTTTTTGCTGTATTGTTTTGTTCCACGAATAGCCATTTAGATTCAAAGGCGCTGTGGGTGGTACAAAGGCAGCTCCTTCCTTGGTTACGCCTGCTGGACCTGTCGCGTTGACAACTTTTCCCATTGGTCTCCACTGACCCCATGCCATCGACAGGTAAGCTACTGTGTATTGACCGCTTGGTAGGAGAGTACTTGCGTACAGTGCTGGTATGTTGGTTGAATTCCAAAGTGTCATCCAGCCGTTTCTGAGGTCAAAAGTATATATCAGTAATTCGCCTTTTGGCCCGTATGCAAAGGTTCCTGATGGAATGCCATATAGTGCGTAAACGAAGTCTCCGTTGAAAGGATCAAACGCGCACCAAATAGTTCCAGGATTTATCTTCGTCAAATTAATGCCCAAAAGTGAAGCTGTAGCATTGTTACCAGTTGCCCATAAGTAGTCGTATACGCCTTGGTTGTCGTATGTTTGCCAATAATGCATTTGACCGCGCGTCAAGGTCAAGTTGTTCAGCAAAACTCTAGACCACAGCTCTTTTCCAGTATGTAGGTCTACGCAGGCTACTTCCTTGTAGGGGTCGGCGCTGGCGTATTTCTGGTAGTAAAGTTTGCCCGCCATAATTATTGATCCGCTCCATTTGCCTTCGTATGCATCTCCATGCTCGTATCCGATCTGGGTAACAGCTTCCTCGGAACCGTCATATGCGTTCAATGCCCCTCCGACGAGACCTCCTGACGTTAACGGCTTTGCCCACAGTATGTGAGCAGTCTCTGGTGCTTCTTCGTTGCCAACAGCGTAGAAATTACGCGGAGTCGTCAGCCAGTTTCCTGCGATTGGCGCCCATTCTCTAAGCTGCATGTCTATTGGCCGCGTCCAGAATTCGGTTGGAAGTGGGAATCCTGGATAGTACTGTATTGGTTCATCCTGCACGACGAGGGTAATTTTTTCGCTGTCGCTACCCAACATCGTTGTGTTCGGGGCGATGCTGTAACCGAAGAAGCTAGAAACTCCTTCCTCACAAACCTGTTCAGGGAAGTGCATCTGCAAAGTGTAGTTGCCGGCCACGCTGGGAACGTACACAACACCTGTCAGTCCCGTTGAATCGGTTGTGTATCCCTTTCCATCATTGTCAAGCTTTTCAATGGTGCCGTCAGGTTTCGTGATTGTTATGGTTAAGCCTTCCCATCCATATAGTGCAGATGTCGTTGCCTGTGTTATGCCGATCATTATCAGCGTTTCTTGACCGACGCCCACGGGGTTCGGAGTAGCACCAATGATTGGATAAGTCTTGCATGTTGGTGCGGCGTTGACGGTTGGTAAAGCAACAAGGGAAACAGCAAAAGTCATTATCAGAAATATAGCAATCGCTGCAGTTGTTTTGTTCTTCCTCATCCTCACTCTATTTCTCCTTAAGTATAATACACATTCCTGTGTATGACTTGCCCTCTCCGCCCATGTCATATATAAAATTTGCCAATCTATGCCTCATTTAATTGTACTCAAGTTAAAACTATCATCCAAAATAAAAGATTTCGAAAGCAACATCTCAGCCTATTCTGGAACTAAGATAAAACAACAAGCTTAGACATAATCTTCCTGCCCGAAACTCACGATTTGAATAATATCAGTAGGTACACGCTTTCCAGCACTTCAGCTTCCTGCTCGCTTTGCTGCAGCAAGCATCTTCAAAAAATCGAAGCAGGTAGAGCAACCGCCAAGTGCCAAAGGTTCTTAGAATAGAAACATGTTTCTGATTAAGCGGCGGCTCTTTTTGCTCTCAGCAAAATTCTTAAGGCTTAGCTGTTCTTGTGCATTCTACTTGGACTTTTAAGCTCAGCTATTCGTTTTCGCACCATTTTACCAGCTTCCTTTCTCAGGCTTTCACCAGATAGTCCAGTTTTTATGAAGCATAATCTGTTTGAAAACTCTTGGTCTCCAAGCGTATCCCTTATCCATGCTTGGAAGTCTCCGCGGGGATAATGGTACAGGATTAAATCAGCACTCACGACCTTAAGCTTCTCAGCGAAATCCTCAAGCTGATGGCTGTCACACCTGTGGGAGTTCCATTCGGCATGTTGAAGCGGAAGCCATATTCAACAGGAACCTGACGCAAAAATTTCTCACATCTTTTTTAAACTGCTTGACTCATTGCAAGGCCACCTTACGTTAATAATGAGGCAAGTCCGGCAAACAGCGTATAACCTTTGTTGTTGTACTGCGACAGTCACATACTTTTTAGACTAAAAAGTAAAGTACATAACGTTCCCCGCCCAGACAGGTCACAAAACTTGGCGGACAGAAATTACTAGAACGCGAACAGTGTTCCCCTGACACAGGCTTCTTTTTTGTTCGCGCTGACAAGAGAACCTGAAAACGCCAAGCCCTATTTTTAAGGAGATTCGGGTTTGCCCTATCCAAGCCGAAACAAGCTTCTTATATTAGGTGCTAGACAGCACGTTTCTGGAGGCGCTACATCACCTAGAATCGTTGGCTCAATTGATTCACCCTTATCTGAGCCTTTCGTGGAAAGAGAAGGGCAGGTGACAGCGTCTTTTCCAGCGTTCCTTTAATCTATGAACACACTGCTCTCAAAAAAACGGATTATTTAATCTTGCTACAAAACAAGAAAAAGCAGCGTCCTCGAAGGGTTGAGCAGAAAAGAACAACTAGCTCATTAACTTCCTCACCGTCTCGTAGAGGACGCTGGTGCCAAAAACTAGGTTCTCAACCGAAACGCGTTCGTCTATTCCATGCTCTGTCGTGATTATCCGCTCATACGGTGCTCCTGGAAGCCTTGGGAAAAAGCCGTAGCAAACGCTGCCCGTTTTCCGGAAGAAACGCGAATCAGTCCCGCCAGTCATAAGCATCGGAGCCACTCCACAGCCCGGGTCAAATTCCCCAAGCACCCTCGAAATAACGTTGTAAAGTGGGGTTTCCACGGGCGATTCCGATGGCTCCTGCGCCTGTAAAACCTCAAACGTTAACCTGTCCTGGTCTATGTCGCTTAGCAAGCCTTTGAGCAGGGTCAACGCTTGATCAACGGTTTGCCCCGGGAGTATTCTGCAGTCGAACACGGTTTCGCATTCTGAGGGAATAATGTTCTCCTTCACTCCGCCGCGAACCATGGTGGGCGCAACGGTCATCTTGAGCCGAGGCTCAATCTCCTCTCGAAGGCTCGTCGCAACTTCAGACAACTCATCAAGGACTTGAACGCTGGACTTCGGATTCGCTAATAAACGCGACAGCGGCTCCTGCAAAGCGGTGTCTTCCTCTGCCAGCGCCCTGAGAAACCGAGCCACCGCGGGCACAAGCGTCACAGGCGCATGGTAACCGCCAAGTCTCTCGATAACCTTACTCATGCGGAGAATGGCGTTGTCGGCAGCGTCAGGCATTGAGCCGTGTCCGGGAACACCCTTCGCCTTTACTTTGAACCACACGAGACCTTTCTCCGCTGTCTGCACCACGTACAAGTTCCTGCGTCCTGTAGAGATTGCTGAGCCTCCTCCCTCGTTCAGAACGTAAGGAGCATGTATTTTCTCTGGGTACCTGCGCAGGAGATAATCCACACCTGAAACGCCGCCTCTCTCCTCGTCCGCAGTTGCAGCCAACAGGACATCGCCCTTGAGTTTTACGTTGTTTCTCTTCAGAAGCTTCAGCACCATCACCTCCACGGCGGTCATGCCCTTCATGTCCAAAGCGCCTCTGCCCCAAACGAAGCCGTCTTTCACCACGCCGCCGAACGGGTCCACGCTCCACTCTTCAGCGTTAGCCGCGACAACGTCTAAGTGTGAAAGCAAGAGCAAGCTAGGCTTCTCCTCTGAACCTTTAACTCGCGTGACCAAGCTGCCTCTTCCGGGCGCAGACTCGAAAATTTCACAGTCGAAGCCGTCTCGGCTTAGGTTTTCTGCCAAGAAACGAGCTGCTTCGGTCTCGTTTCCAGGCGGGTTTGTCGTGTTAATCTTAATCAGGTCGCTGAGTAACTGCGTGACTTCACCCTCAACCTCCTTCAACAGCTTGGCTGGCACTTTTCAAGTCACCTTTTCGTTTTCTAAGAAACGGCAGGTTCTCTTAAGATTTTCCCGTGCACACTTGCAGTCTGCAGTGCCTGATTCTCAAAGTGATAAACCAAAATTCAAGGTTCAATGATTAAAGTTTATATATGAAAAGGAAAATGGCATATGCAAAAAAAGGCTGACTTAAATGAAAGACCTAAAACCTATAGACTATAAACTTTTGTTCGAATTGATGAAGGATTCTCACAGAAGCGACAGGCAGTTAGCTAAAGCTTTAGGCGTGTCGCAGCCCACTGTCACTCGCAGACGAGCCATGCTTGAAGAAGGATACACTGAAGGATACACGGTTATACCAAAATTCGGGCAAATCGGGTTTGAACTTGCGGCGTTCACTTTCCTCAAAAGCAGGCTAAAACAGAAGACAAGCAGAGAAAAAGATGAAGCCTTAAAGAAACTGAAGGAGTGGTACGACAATCAGCCGAGCGTCATCCTCGTCGTAGACGGAAGAGGAATGGGCTGGGATGTACTGTGCATTTCGCTTCATGAAAGCTTTGCGGACTTCACCAATTTTATCAGGGCACATGATTCTGAACTTTCAGAGTGGGTTGTGGAAAGCCAGAGTTTTCACGTAGACTTAAAAAACGCCGTGAATATTAAGCCATTTCACCTTAAGTACTTAGCAAAGCTAAAGTGACAGGTGGAGCCCCAAAGCCAAGCACCGATGTTTGTGCTTCACCAGCGTCCTTCTTTCTCAAACAGTTTTTCTTTGGAAGCTTTTGCAAACCAAACCTGTGCCTTTTCTGATTTTGTCGACAAGTGCACATTTTAAGCGGGCACATGAATAATCGACGCTTAAGCAGCCTCAGAGCATGTGAATATTTATTATCTATCATCGCCATATGCTATGGCAACGTAGAACAACTCCTGAGGCAAGCGCATTGACCAGTGAACAAATGACTATTCCTCTCGAAATGACAGATTACAAAACAGCCAAAACCGTGGGATTAATATCAGACACCCATGTCCCCGTGAGAGCAAGATGCATTCCGAAAGCTGTTTTCAAGATTTTCGAGAACGTTGACTTCATCGTGCACGCAGGAGACCTTGTGGAACTTGCTGTAATCGACGAGTTAGAGCAACTTGCGCCCGTTTTAGCTGTTCACGGCAACATGGACGGGCCACAAGTCAGCGGTGCTCTGCCTAAACTTAACTCCTTAAAAGTGGCTGACTGGAAAATAGGAGTTATGCATGACCCAAGCACGCTTTTCGGGATGGGCAAGATGCGGGAAATCGCCAAACATAACGGTTTTAACGTGTTCGTGTACGGGCATACGCACAACCCCACAATAAAATGGGAAGGCAAAACCCTTTACATTAACCCTGGCAGTCCCACGAATGCCCTATCTTCATCCGTGAACAAGCCGTCTGTAGGCTTGTTGAAGGTGACAAAAGAAGCCATAGCACCAGAGATTGTTCACATCTGAAACTTGGTTTCTCAAGAGAGAAGCGCCGTGTAAGCGCTTAGGTACAGGAGAATTCCTATAATCAATGCTATCAACCACACCGCCAAGGTGACGCGCATAACTTTCTTTTTGGAAAAACATGATTGCATTGATTGGCGCAGATGCCAAGAGGCAACTAGCCAGGTGCCCAGAACTACGGCTAAGACGCCCGTAATGGCGTGAATTAAAATGGCAAATTCGAATAATCCTGTAATGTTTCTGGAGATGAATTGAATACTGATTACGAATGAAGGTATCATAACCATCAAAATGGAGACTATATGGAGCACAACAGCAGCGAGCATAGCGAAGCCATGTTGACGAAATCTCTTCAGCCTCTTTAGCCCATAACCGCCCACGAGTAACACGAAAACGATAACCTGAAGAAACAGACTGACAGCAACGACTTCAACATAATACGCCATAAGAGTTCACGGCAGTAAATTGGCGCCAGTCGGTATAAAAACTTCACTTTAACCCACCTCTCTCCCCTCCACTACACAGTCGCTTCACAATGAGTCTTAAAAGCAATTTCCGCCACACATGCCCTTCATAAAGAATGGAGGGTTGTGAAAATGGAACATTGCCAAAACCCGTGGAAAGACAAGTGCAAAAGCGAAAACATCAAACTCTACATACTTTTCAAAGGAGAAAAACGCCCCATATGCAGCCAATGCTGGAGCAAAATAGCCGAACAAGACGAAAGCTGGTGAAAAACATGGAAAACTTCAGCCTAAACAGCGCCAAATCTTTCATAGGAAAAAACGTAAACTTGCACCTGAAAGACGGAGCAGTGATAATCAACGTGCAGTTGACTAAGCTTCGAAAAGGCGCATTTGGAAAGGGAAACTTGGTTGAGTACGTGCCCTATGGAAATCACAAGCCTGTCTGCATACCTCTAAGAAACATCGCATGGGCAGAAATGCTAAATCTAAACCTTATGGTGCAATCGGCAGACTGAGACACGCTCACATAGTTGGTGCTGTATTCTCTGTGAAAAATTATTCCGGTGTACCTAAAGACCTATAGAACCATACTTTTATGAAGTCTATCAGGAATAGTTCGGTGACTATCGCGTAACCCCATACAAGAAGTGCCAAACCCCAGCCCATTGCTGGCAGAAGTATTCCGTAAACAGTTATTAATGTGGCAGTTAGCTGCGTTAAAACCACCGCCAGCAGCAGTGGCATTGCAGGCCGTCTCTCCCAGAAGTGTCCTCTGGTTCGTGCCATGAACACGGTAAAGTGACCCGCAACCGAGAGTTTAAGATAGATGAAAGACTGGAGGACGGGAAGCTCAAGCTTCAAGACAAGCCCTATGTAAAGAAGCCCGAACGTAGAAAGAACGCCAAAAATTCCTAGAACCGTGGCGATTCCCAAAACCATCCGCATGTCCCATTTCTCAGGCAGCTCAGAGTGCCGCACGTAATCAACAGCGATTGTGATGATGGGTAAATCATTCAGTATCGCAAGTAGCACTATCATCAGCGCAGTTATGGGGAAAAACTGGAAGATAAGGATTGACGAAGTGATGAAGATTAAAATGCGTATGGTCTCCGCCATCCTGTAAATGGAGTAGTTGTTCATGCGCTGGAATATCTTACGGCTCTCCCGAATCGAATCGATGATAACTGAAATGCCCGACTTAGTAAGCACGATATCAGCTGCGGATTTCGCGGCGTCAGTGGCTCCTGAAACAGCGATTCCAGCATCAGCTTTTTTCAACGCAGGCGCGTCGTTTACCCCATCGCCAGTCATGCCCACGATATGATTCGCGGATTGAAGCGCCTTGACGATGTCGTACTTGTGCTCAGGGAAAACTTCGGCAAACCCGTCTGCTTCCTCAACCACTTCCCGCGCTTGAACATCATGTTTATCCACGAAAGCGGAGGGGAGAACTATGTTTGTGCCTAAGCCCACTTCGCGAGAGATTTCCTTGGCGATAGCGATGTGGTCACCCGTCACCATCTTCACCTTCACGCCCATAGTTTCAGCGGCTTTGATTGTTTCCGCTGAATCTTCACGCGGCGGGTCCTGAAGCCCCAGAAGACCCACGAATCGCCAGTCAGCTTCTTCGTCTGCCTTGGCGACGCCTAAAGCGCGGTAGCCCTTCTCGGCGAAAGCCTCCACAACTTGGGTTATTTCGTCAGCAATCTTTTCCTTATCCTTTACTAATGATAGAATTACTTGGGGTGCGCCTTTGGACGCCTTGAACTTCTTGCCGTTCTTGCCCTCCAGCGTGGCTTCGGTGCGTTTTATGACTGGGTCGAAGGGCTTGAAATTGACAACCGTGTAGGTTTTGACTGTTTCCGCGATTTTTTCGTTTTCTCTGCTTTTCGCGATTATGGCGTTGTCGATTGGGTCTTGGTCTTCTTCTCGTGAAGCCAGCATCCCATAGAGTAGCACGTCATCCTGTGTGAATTTGCCAATCGTCTCTAAGGCGCTGACTGTGAGCGAGTTCTGTGTTATTGTTCCAGTCTTGTCCGCGCACAGCACATCCATCCCTGCCATCTCTTCAATACTCACAAGCTTAGTGACTATGGCTTCCTTCTTCGCCAATGCCATGGCGCCCAACGCCATCGTCACCGAGAGAACGGCTGGAAGCGCGGCGGGTATCGCAGCTACAGTTAGAACCAGCACGAACTGAAGTATGTCCAGAACGGATTGACCTCGGAAAAGAAAAACCAAGAAAATAAGCACTACAAGCGCAATTGTCATGCTGATGAGGTAATCGCCAATTTTGACAACAGCCTTTTGGAAGTGGCTCTGTGTTTTAGCCTCTTCGACCAACTTCGTAGTCTTGCCGAAAAACGTGTTCAGACCCGTGTTAACCACAAGCGCGTTCATCTCGCCCTGCTTAACAATGGAACCCGAATAGCCCACGTCAGAAGCGTGCTTCTCCACAGGCAACGATTCACCAGTAAGAGCGGACTCATCCGTTAACAAGTACTCGCCCGCGACCAGTTTCACGTCCGCGGGAATAATATCGCCCAGACGCAAGCGCACCATATCACCAGGGACGAGATATGCAGCAGGAACTTCTTGCCATTTGCCGTCGCGCAGAACCCGCGCCTTCAACGCAAGCCTCTTCTTCAACTGCCCGATGGCGTTGCCGGCTTGATGTTCCTGCCAGAAACCCACAACCGCGTTCATCATCAGCAGAAGCGTGATGATTCCAAAGTCAGGCCAATGCCCAATTATAGCGGACATCACGACTGCTGCCTCTATCATCCAAGGAATCGGTCCCCAGAAATAACTGAGAAACTTCAGGAACGGGTTGACTTTCTTCTCAGGAATCTCGTTAGCTCCATACTGCTGAAGCCTTTTCTCCGCTTCAGAAGAAGAAAGCCCCTTTTCACTGCTTGAAAGCTTCTTGAAGAGGTCGTCTGTGTGGACTTTCTTTGCCTCTTCAGTGGACATCAAACCCTGATTCACCACAAACACTACCTATTGTTTCCAGACAAGCAGACCATCAGTTACTTGTAAAGGATATGTGGACGGCAGTTTCAAATAATATGATGGCTTATAGCACGGCTATAGAATGTATGCAGAAGTGAATACTCAAAAATATTTGTGGCTGTGCCAACACAACCACAATAATACTACGTACACACGTATATTTTGGATTCACATCGCTAATTCAGAAGCATAAAATATAGAGTTGCTCTAAACTCGGTTTTATTCCAATTCAGAGTCGGATGCACCCGTTTATGGAAGCCTACAAGGAAGAACCGCAACAGGTCGTAGAAGGATGGGAACTCCACAAAAAAAGCAAGAAACCCGCCAACGCCACCGAAAGAATTGAAAATATTCTCCAAGAGTACGGACTCTCCAAGAACGAAGCCAAAGTGTATCTATACCTTGCGCTTTCCAAAGAACGCAAGGCAGGCGAAATCTCCGAAGCGCTAAAGCTTCACAGAACTGACACTTACAGGACACTGCAGGACCTGGAGAAAAAAGGCATAGTTTCATCCGTGTTCGAGAAGCCCTTGAAATTCATCGCTACACCATTTGACCGAGCGGTAGACGCGCTGATTGAGGCAAAAAAACTAAGAATACAACGTTTAGAACGAAAAAGACAAAGCTTAATGGAGCTGTGGCGGTCGCTTCCCAAGCCTGAACCAAAAGAACAGGGAAGAGAGGTTTTTCAGATTCTCGAGGGCGAAGAACAAATTGACCTGAAGGCAACTGAAATTATTCAAAACGCACAGCAACAAATCAGGGTTTATGCTTCAGAAGAAGACCTTCCCAGATTCTACCATTCAGGATTCATGGAAAAGCTAGAAAAACTTTCAAAGAAGAAACTTGACATAAAATTCCTAACAAGCGACTCGCCTAAAAGCCGCTTTTTCACAGAAAAAATAAAGCTGCTCAACAAAAGGATTGCTCCGCCAGAAACTGCCGCGCCCTCGTTTATCCTGGCAGACCAAAAGCAACTACTCTTCATGATAAGAAAAATCAGCGGAGCAAAACGAAGAAAAATCGCATGCCCAAAAATCACCGCGTTATGGACAAATTATGAAGCGTTCATCAAAGCGTTAAGCGCCCTCTTCAATCAGCTATGGAACTGCAAAACAAAATAGGGATTAGGAGGAAAAAGAGGGGAGGGGGGTGGGTTAGCCTAAGTCGATAAACGAGTTTGCAGGCATACCACCCGGAGCCGTTCGCACAACAGTCAAAGCAGCACCTTTCGGGGTTCGCACTTCGATTTTCACTGTTTGGTAGTCGCTGACCATGCCGTCTACTGAAGCGGAATCCAGCCGTATCATTAGGAAGGCTTTCTCGTTGGACTCCAACACGCTGTCGCCGTCTCCGTTGTAGATTGCGAATTTGGCTTCCTGATTTGCTAAGCTCAAGGTTGTGCTTAAGCTATCCCAGGTCGTGTCTGTAGCTGATTCAACGCCTTGGTAGATGTTGAGGAAAGTCGCGTTCGGCAAGTACACCGAAACTATTATCGACTCATTCTTGAGGTCTACCGAGGCTTTTCCAGCTGAGAGTTTTGCAGGCACGAGCAGGTAAAGGACTTCACTGGAGGTTTCGTTTGTCCTCGCTGTCACCACACCGTCAAGCTGCAGAGCGCTTAATGATTCGTCAAGCCCTGTCTGCACTGTTTCTTTCGTCTTCTGAGTGGTGTAGAAGCCCATGTTTATCACCACGTAGCTGAGGGCAGCGGCGATTATGATGAAGGCGATGAGCACTATGGCGGCTTCTATGCCCACAATGCCCCGCGTGCTCTTGGACAGTTTTTTGAGGAACATTTACACGTTCACCCACATGTCTGCCGGCATCGCTTCTGGAATGTTGAATTCAATAGACAGCGGCGCTGTTTTCTCCAGCCTTATCTCAACGTTTATCTGCGCCCTCACTGATGCAGCATTGTCTGCGCTGAGGCTTATCAGAAGATAGCCTTTTTCGTTGGAGTCCAAAGTTTCGTCGCCGTTGCTGTTTTGGATATAGAGCTTTGCACGGTCTTGGGTAACGCCGCTTAGCATGTCACTGAAGCTGTCGCCGGTCTGATTCGAAGAGTCGACGCCTTCATACACGTTTGCCCAAGCGTTGGCGCCAACTTTCAGAGTCACAACGGTCGTGTTCTCCCACATGGCGACGTACTTAACGCCGTATGCCTTCAGCGGGATGAGCAAACCTGTCACATTTGCACCATCGGCTGAGGTTTTTACGAACATTGTTCCGTCAACGGCGAGCGGCGTGCTTGCCTGCTTCAGTCCTTCTTGGATTACTGTTTTGCCGCGTTCAGTTGCGAAGACACCTTGGTTGATGACCATGAAGCTGAAGACTGCTGCGATGATGACGAAGGCTATGAGAATTATTGCTGCTTCTAAGCCGACTATGGCGCGCTTTTGTTTTGCGAAGTTCATCAGAGTTTTTTTCCAATTCATTTTTGTTTTATCCTCCTTTGAGGTGTTGTGCATTTAAACTCTGATGTTTATATTAAGACTTATGAAATGATAATTTTTATTCCTAAAATTTGTAATTTTGATTCTAATTCAATCCAAAATAGCCGAATTGGATTCGAAATCAGAACAAAAGACACATCTACAAAATACAAAACAATTAAAACATAAAAAAGAAGGGAAAAATATTATCCCAAGTTCACATAGGAACCAGGAAGCATACCACCCGGCACCATCCTCTCAATAGTCAAAGCTGCACCCTTAGCCCCTTTAACCTCAATCGTCATGACATCGTACGCCAATAGTCCATGTTGACCATTCGCTGCAGCAGTGTCCAGGTGAACCACGAAGAACGCTTTCTCCGTGGGTTCTAGCACTGTGTCGCCGTCATCGTTGTAGATTATGCTCAAAGAGTAGTCCTTCTGGGTACTGCTTGCAAACAGCGACGTCGCGTTGGATAAGACCTGCTCTAAATCAACTGGGTCGGCGCCGTATTCCGTTTCGTTGAAGATTCCTCGGTAGATATTCAGCAACGTCGCGTTCGGCATGTAAAGCGTCATCGCGAGCGTTTCGTTTTTCAGGTCGATTGCAGCTCTGCCAGCGGAAAGCTTGACGGGGAACAATAGCCATTCGATATAACCGTTTTCATCAGTTTTCGCCGTGACAACACCGTCAAGTTGTAGCGCATTCAAGGATTCCTCAAGACCAGAAGCCATCGCGTCTTTCGCTTTCTGCGTCGTGTAGAAACCCATGTTGATGACCACATAGCTCAGGGCTGCAGCGACAATCACGAAAGCTATCAGCACTATGGCAGCTTCGATTCCCACGATACCTCGTTTATTTCTCAAGAGTCTGCGCATTTTTTCACACTCCTATGAGACTGGCACGTAAGTGTTCGCTGGCATCGACGCGGGCACAGAGAGCTCAATTGAAAGCGTCGCACTCGTTTCAAGCCTTATTTCAATGTTTATCGAAGCCCTTGCAGAGGCAGCAGCGTCTGGCGCCAGCGAAATCAGCAGGAAACCTTTCTCGCCGGTGTCCAAGGCTTCGTCTCCGTTGCTGTTGGCGATGGCAAGAACCACTCCCGTGACAAGTCCCCTGCTATGGCCAGTTGTGTATGTTTCGTTGACGTAAATGTCGCATGTTTCACCTGTCACAGTTTGGTTGGCTAATTGAAAGCCTACGAACTGGTCGAACTCTTTTCCAGTCGGGTCGTATGTTAAGCTGGTAGCGTTGTAGGATGTGCTGTCAGACTGCCCCATGTACAGTACGCCGAGGTAGGCGTTTGCCCAAGCTCTTTCGCCAACTCTAAGCACCACCACAGTCTGGTTTCTTCCAGCAGGCACGTATTTTACTCCAAAGGCTTTCACGGGAATTACAATGAGATCCACGCTTCTGCCTGAGGGATCGGTGCGCACGAAGGTTGTACCGTCTATGGTCAGTGGTGTGCTGGCCTGTTTCAAACCTTCTTGAATGACGGTTTTGCCGCGTTCCGTGGCGTACAGGCCTTGGTTGACGACCATGAAGCTGAAGGCGGCTGCGATGATGACGAAGGCTATCAGCACGATGGCGGCTTCCAATCCGATTATTCCGCGTTTCTGCTGCAGTAATTTGTTGACCCAGTGTGATTGCATGATGGCGTTGCGTATTTTTTGGTTGCATGAGGGGCATGTGACCATTTTGAGCTTTGATCGTGTGTGCCATTGGTATCCGCATTTGGTGCATTTCATGTTTGGTTTTTGTCTGTTCATTTTTACCACTTACTCTACTTAGACCACCACTACTTACACCAAATCTGTATTGTATATTAAGATTTAATAAACATTCTTGCTTGTTCCGATTCAGAACACAAACTAAAAAAATTTCATTCAATACATTCGCAAACGATATAGAAATCACAGCCAAAAATGATGAAAAACTAAACTACCAAAAACAAAGCATCGCCCAGAATCACACAGGCAACTCTATACTCGGCATCGAGCCCAAAACACTCTGAATCAGCACACGACCCGCTATCCAGGTGACACCGCTCAACACCAAAAGAATGCCAAAATTTAGGAAAAAGGTTCCCCAATACCCTGCTGACACCTCCTTAACAATCAAAGCGTTAACCACAGCCATCACAAAAACCATGACTACGTTTCCAGTTTCAATCACAATCATGGGGATAGAGTTGAAGCCGAAATACGGCAGATTAATCAAATACTGAGACATGAAACCAGCCAGCATTTCCAAAACGACCAGAAGAACCACTGTCATCGGCTGCATAACCAAAACAATAGTCTGAAAACCCTTAGCCGCAACATCCCTAACTTTCCTGAACTCAAGAAACTTCACCACCCGATTCCCCAACGCATTCCCAATCTCCAAAGCGTTCGCCCCCCTGCCCAAAGAATCCAGCAGTATCCGATTACTCATATGAACCTGGTAAGACGCCGCTTCCGAGGAAAGAGTCTCCAACGCTTGTCTGTGATCAATACCCAGCTTCAACCTAGCCAAAGCCTCCTTGACAAGCTTACGCAAGGGACCAAGCTCCAAGTAAAGAATGTACGAGAGAGAAGCCTTCAAGTCGGATGTGGAAGCCAGATTCTCGCCTAAAGCCTTCAGAAAAGTCGGGTAGTTCTTGTCAATCTTGCCAACATACCTCTCCATTATGTAACCGAACGAGCCTGGGACGAGTGAGCCCAAACCAAGAACAATGAAAGCCACCGGAGCCCCAAAAGAAAAATAGACAAAAAAAGCAAGAACTGCGGAAGACGGCACAGTAGCCATGAAACTCCACCTCATCAAAAAGTACGTTCTTGGAGGATACTTCCCTATGTAAACAGTTTGTTCTCTGGGCGCTGAAGACCTAAAGAGAAAGTACATCATCACCGTGGCAAAAATCGCGATAACGTAGCCAAACACAATTGCACTCGGGTCAATCATGAAAATCGTCATAATCACCAAAGTCATAATCAGGAAAACGGTTATGCTCTGGAAAGACGTGAAGATCCCGCCCAGAGTCTTCAGGGTTTCAATCGCCCGCGTGTAGTATCCTGAATATTCCTCCATCATCATCGAAGACTCGATTTCCAAGTATCCCCTGGGCTCTACGCTTGAAAACACGTTAGTGCATCGAACGAGAATGTCCTTAAGCGGAGGCTTAACGCTCCGAGCCACTTGACCCGTTGCCTTCGTGATTCCGTAGCCGAAATCTTTTGCCAGATTGCGGATTCTCTGGAAAACCTTACTGTAAAAACCGTATTCACGGTTATCGGCAATGGTGTCAACCAGATCCGATGGAGTGGTTTCGCCGAGCGCCAGCCCATACATGTGGAAAATGACAGCCGTGAGATTATAGTCAATTTTTGTCTTGATGCCTTTCCTCGACATGCGCCTCAGCGTGAACAGAACAACTATGCCAATGGCAAAGCTAATTAAAGCTTCAAAAATTTCTCCTCTCAACAGGTAATAGACTGAGAAAAGCACCGAGGGAACAAGTGTAAAAATGAGCTTTTTTGATTTAATTAGCTCCAAGGAATCTTCATCTCTTTTATTTTACGGTGAACCTCCCACACGCCCTGGTTTCGGACGGCAATCATGGTTTTCCAAACATCTGTGTACGATGGAAAATTTTCAGCCAGAAAAGTAAGAATTTCAGCTCTGGCACGCATCTCGTCATAGAGCTCAGGCAAACGTTCCTTTCCCCAGCCTCTGAAAGCTAGGACTTTGGTTTCCATGTGGAAACTTGAGCCCATAAACCGAAACTGATCGATGTTGGCGTCGTACATGAAAGTGGGCAGATAATTCAGTCTCGCTTCGTCAGGCTCGTAACCTATCACCTCGTTAATCGAAGTGATTCTGCGGATGAATTTTCTTCCGCGCTCCATCCTCGCCTGAAAGATGGCCAAGTTTAAACCGTCGATATGTGTTTTTGGCACGTCAATCGGGTAAGACGTGATTCTTTGAAAGAGTTGCCCAAGCGTGCCCGCGTGCATTGTCGATAGCACTGGGTGACCCGTCTCGATGGCTTGGAAAGCCACCCTGCCCTCTTCGCCTCGTATTTCGCCCACGATAATGTAGTCTGGTCTCTGTCTCAGCGCTGCTTTAAGCAGGTCAAACATAGTGACTTGCACGCCTGTGTGCTGTCTTGTGACTTCCCTGATCCAGTTCTTGTGGTACACGTTAATCTCAGGTGTCTCTTCGATGCTGATGATCTTGGAGTCAGAATCAATGAAGCCTGTGAGAGCGTTCAGTGTGGTTGTTTTGCCTGAAGCGGTTTCTCCGCATATAATAGCTGAGATGCCTATTTCAAAGAGTATCCATAGGTACGCGGCTAAATCAGCCGTAAACGTATGCCACTTGATCAACTGAACTACGGAGATTGGTTCCTGTGGGAACTTGCGTATGGTAAAGTTGCTTCCCCGCAAGCTTATGTCCTCACCGAAAACTATGTTGAATCTGGACCCGTCAGGTAAGTGAAGGTCAACTATCGGATGTGAATAGCTCAGGACTTTTCCGTATCTTTCAGAAATGCTCCTTAGAAGGCGGTTTATTTCATCTTTTGTGACTTCCACGCTTGTCTCTAAGTGTCCAAACAGTTTATGATAAACGAAGACCTTACCTGCACCGGGGATGCTGATGTCCTCAAGATGCGGGTCTGCCAGAAACCCATCTAAGAAGCCGTGTCCGATTTTTTCCCTTAAAAAGTGGTAAAGTAAGATGTTTTCGTCCACATCTTTTGGAATTTTGATCATTTTACTTCTAACTGCTTGCCTGAAAAGTGAAGCCAAAATCTTTTCTTTTTGCTCTCCGTATTCCTTGTCTTCCACGAGGCGCGCAACCGCAGCTTCGGTATCGTCTATCAAATGGCTTTCGGGTTTCGCTGGTTCAATGAGGATGTATCTGCCGATTTCGCCTCCGACGTTTATGTGAGCGTAGATTCCTAAGCCCAGCGGATAAAGCAAATTGGCTTCTTTTCCTAATGGTTCAGATTCAGGATTTAACACGTACTTCGGAGCTTCAGGTAAATCTTTCAGGTAAGAACCCAGGTGCGGATGCTCTTTCACCGCACTTTCCAGTGTTTCGCAAATGGTCTTCTTGAAAAGCTGGTTCTCTTCATCCTCGATCTTCCGTGCCCTGAATTTAAAGGCGCCTTTAAGGTTGAAGTTCTTTGGAATTACCTTCAGGTTAGGCACGGTTCTTAACCCCTTAAAGCTTCACTCCGCTGAGCGGCATAACTCGTAAACCGATTTGCGGGTTAATCTCAAGAGTGATGGCACTTTTTCGTTCGCCGCTTACTCCCCAAAGCTTCACGATGCGCAGTATTTTGACGTCTATTCCCGAGATGCTTGCGTTCTTTAGAATGAAGTAGACATCGGAGCTTGCCCTAAGTTTCATTATTGAATCCTCTGAGAGAAATTCCGGATGAAACGTGATGATTACGGTTTTGCCGTCTGAAACTAGGTTTTTTAGCCGTGTGATGAAAGTTAAGAACTCATATGGTGGAGTCTCCACCGTTAAAACGCTCAAGCTGTCAACGATAACAACATCGTAAGTCTTCTTCTTCAACTCGAGGAAGTTGCTTGTGACCCTTAAGAAGAACGAACTGAGAAACTCGCTCCATCTGCCACCTTCAACGTGCAAAGGATAAATGCTGAATTGCCCAGACAGGTAGTAGCTGGAAGTGTCAAGCTTGACGGACTCCATCATTGAAAGGTACTCTTTCACAGTTGCCTCGCTGGAAACAAGGCATACTTTTAACCCGTTTTTGAGCATTGCGTAGATTACTTGCTGGACAAGAACAGTCTTCCCAGAGCCGTAATCGCCCTCGATGGAGATGAGGCTGGGCGTGGGAATTCCGCCACCGAGGTCTCGGTCTAACTCTGAAATTCCAAGACAAACTACCTTCATTCTAGCACCCCCTCCCCTGACGCGATTACGCCGTAGTGAGACGCAAACGTTACTGAAACCACTGCCCCTGACGGAATTTCAGGAGCATCATCTGGAATGTTGAACATTATGCTTGCTTCTTCTCCTGAGTTTATGTAGTTGTGAGTGTTCGGGTTGAAGGTGCTGTTTGTTTCTGAGACACGAACCGCCAGTACCTCGTATTCTTCGATGGGATAGGACTGCCACTGTGAACCCGTTCCGTAAGCCACCATCAGCGTGTTCCATTTGAACCCGTCTTGACTCTTCAGGAATATGGTTTTTGAACCCGTGTTTTTCACGGTAACGGTGCATGAGGAAGCGGTTAAGGCGTCTATGGTTAGTTGCAGGCGAACGTCGATTTTCTCTCTTTCATGTTTCACATATTCATTAGCGATACAGGATAGTTCGTTTACGCCTTGAAAAAGTGCGGTGGTGAACGAGGCATAGAGTGCCAAGAATCCTATTAGGACAATGGCTGAAGACAGGGTTACTGAAAAACCCACAGGTGTTCACCTCAAGATGCTGGTGCTGGAAAGAGGAAACTACTTCCGATTCCTCTGGACGGGACAAGCCGTGCCTCGAAAATTACGCCGTTAATCGCGCCGGTCGGGTAAACCATTAAGGTGGCGGTTTCTCTGGGCTCCCAAACGCCGTTACCGTTGGCGTCTGTGAGGTTGAATTTTCCACTTCCAGCCTCCGCAGTTGCGTTGTAGGTGTAGAGTTGAGCTTGGCAGTACTCACCTGCGTAAACGTCGAGGAAGTCGAATTCGCTGAAGGGCAGATTGCCGACGTTTTTGGCGTAAATCACGAAGTGCGCAGGGCTTGTGGAGTTGTCCACTGTAGCGTAGACAATGTCAAGTTGAAGACTGGTCATTCTCTTGGCGTCGTTGACGTTCTGCATCAGTTCGTTTTGAACAACGCTGCCCGTGTAAAAGGCATAGGCGGAGAAAACGCTTGCCAAGCAGACTGAGGCTATGACCATGATTATATGAGTGAGCGTTACGGAGAAGCCCATTATTCAGCACCTTTCGCTGGTTTTGTTCGTTTCAGATGGTCGTCAGCGATGGCAATAAGAGTCTTCATGTCTTCCCAGCTCATATTGGCTTTGGAGATTGCAGCGGCTTTGTATAGGTTAAGCAGCAGGTGCCTCTTAGTGAGGCCTTTTTCTCGGAGTTTTTCCGCTGCAACCGCCAAGGAGTAGATGAACTCGTGGGATTCAGGGGGCAGATAGCCCATGGACTCGCAGGAGCATGCAAGCTGGAGGATGTCGTTTGCTTTTAGTCCCGAGTCCAAAAGATTCCAAATCCAATCTATGTATGCAGCATTGGCTTTAGGAGGCGGTGACTGACCCGCTGGTTGCGGGTCTGGTTTGGGTACTTGTTTGGCTTCGGTTCTGGGTTCAGTTTGAGCAGCTTGAGGCTGTTGATATTCGGGCTTTGGGACGGGTTCAGGCTTGGCTACATGCGCTTTAGTCGGTTCCGCAGTTTCGAAGTTTTCTTGCGCGTTTCCCAAGATAAGTGATTGGACGCCTGGAGGCATTCTTTCGCCGTTTAGTTTCTTCACGTCTTTTTCGCTGGAGATGGTCCTTAGAAGGTTGAAGGGGTTTTCGATTTCGCTGACGGCGGAGCGAATGTCCACGATGGATTTTTTGAGTTCGGTTACCGTGTTTTGTAAGTCGTCCGACAGGTGGTCAACGTCGGCTCTGAGTTGGCTGAACTCGCTTGCCGTGGGTGCTGGCTCCGGCTTCTCAGTGGAAGGCAACGTGGGCGCTTCTTGTGTTTCTTCGGGTTTTTTGTTGCTGTTCTTTTTGTCTGACAATGTGAAGCGTTCTCCTTGTCGTCATATCTGCATTTATCATACGAATCCAGAAATCATATTTAATATGTGTGAAATTGCAATCTATATCGGTATAATTTGAAATTTAGATTCAAATTCTGTAGAAATTATTGATTTTAATTTGGAATCTGAACATGCTTTGGATTTCCCATAGACATATGAAACATGGACAAAGAAAAGAACGCGATTCCGTCAGAGTAAAGTCGAATTAAGCTAAGATGCGAGGAATACAAATAATTTAGGGATAGGGCTTGTTACCCGGCGTTTCCAGCGGAAACGTATTCGTCGCCTATGGCGGGTTCGGATAGATCTTTGCCCCACAGCAGAAGCCACCTGTTAGGGTCGTCTGAAAGCGTATCTCTGCACATGGTGATGTGAGAGAACTCGGCGTCTTTGGCTTCTTTGTAGGCGCTGAGCAAGTTTTGCAGGAGTTCTTCGGTCCAGTTGCAAAGTATCGAGGCGTCGTTGCCGTACTGGTTTGTGGCGATTAGGTGGAGGAAGTGGTCGCCTACTGGGATTTCTTTTACGGGGCAGGTGTCGTCTGTTTTTTGGATGATTTCGATTGTGTGCACGTTGAAGGTGCTGTTGTTTTCTTTGATGGTTAGGTGGATGTTTTTTCCGGTGAAGGTGTTCATGAATTTTTGCATTAGTTCGATTTTGCTCATTTTTAGTTCCCTTTTTTTGTTGTTTAGAATTGTTTGTGTTTTTATAAGGGATATTTCGAAAATTGTATTAATTCGTAAGACGTAATATTTATTAGTTTGCGCGTCTCATACACTACAGACAAAGGTGAAACAAAATGCAAGCTGAACAAGCATACGCAGAAACAGGAATGCTAGAAGAAACCCAAGAAGAAAAAATCGAAAAATTCGCCAAGATGGCAGCCCCCACAGTAGTAGCAATAGGACTCGGAGGAGCAGGATGCAACGTCATAACCTGGGCAAAAGAAAGAGGCATAACAGGCGGCAAAACAGTTGCAGTCAACACTGACGCAAACCACCTGAGAATCACCAAAGCCGACAAAAGAATACTCATAGGAGAAAAACTCACCAGGGGACTAGGCTGCGGAGGTTACCCCGAAGTGGGCGAAAAAGCCCTAAACGAAACAGCAAACGACGTCATCAAAGAAATCTCCAACGCCAACATAATCTTCATGGTAGCCGGTTTAGGCGGAGGAACAGGAACAGGCTCAATCGTCGCGTTAGCCGAAGCATTACGCAGCAAGTTTGCAAGTTCGTCTTTTCCACGCCTTTTAGTAGGCGTCGTCACCTTGCCCTTTGATGTTGAAACCGCAAGAATGGCAGTGGCAAAAAAAGGATTGGACCGACTGAAATCTGCATGTGACACCGTTGTCGTCATCGACAACAACCGACTCGTAAAGATAGCAGGTAACTTGCCGTTCCGAGAAGCGCTGGGCGTAGCCAACACCACAATCGGAAAATTCGTAAAAGGCATCACCGAAACAATCACGACCGCAAGCCTAATCAACCTGGACTACGCGGACTTGAGAGCCATAATGTCTGGAGCAGGCATAGCATCCATAGGAATAGGCGAAGGTATGGGCGAAGGCAGAGTTGAGCAATCCGTGGAAAAAGCCTTAAACGACCGACTTCTTGACATCGAAGACGTGACAAAAGCTCGCGGCTTACTGATCCATGTTGCAGGTGGAGAAGACCTAACGCTGTACGAAGTCAACCACGCAGCTGAAATCATGAAACGCTCATTGCCACCAAAAGCAAAGATAATCTGGGGCGCAAGAGTCGACAAGGAGCTGAAAGGCGGCGTCTCAGTGATGGCTGTTGTAACCGGGGTGGAAAGTGCATTCCTGCGTAAACGTGAAAAAAGATTGGGTCCAGTAAAACTCTGGTAATCCATCCCTTTCTTTCTTATTTTTATCTAATTCATTAGGAGTTGAGACTTTCTCCTTAAAGAAACAGATCACTAACCAACTCTTTGCCATGCTCACTGAATATAACTACGCTTTGCTGAGTTTGGCTCCTGATCAAATAAAACTGATATGAAGATGATTTTTAAACAAGTTCTGCGAAGATTAATAGAGAAAAAACTTGCACTTCACCATTTATCGGAGAATGGCGTTTAAGGATGCAGCTCAATAAGCGTCTCAGGCACGTTTTCATAGTCGTAGCTGCAGGTGTCGCCATACATGCGCTGTATCTCTTGAGCCATGCCAACTATCTGCTTTTCCACAGTTCAGTTGAGGTCTTTAGCATCGTCATAACTTTCACCATCTTCGCAATCGCTTGGAACAGCCGCCGCATGATGGACAGCAGTTACCTACTTTTCATAGGAATCGCCTGCCTATTCGTGGGCGGATTGGATTTGGTTCACACACTCGCCTACAAGGGAATGGGTGTGTTCCCGGAATATGGCTCAAATTTAGCTACCCAGCTCTGGCTTGCTACAAGGTACTTGCTGAGCATCTCTTTTCTTGCGGCTTTGTTTTTTGTCAACCGAAGATTTCGGCCAAGCACTGTTTTCGCAGGCTACTCCGTTGTTACAGCCTTAGTGCTCGGGTCCATCTTTTACTGGGAAAATTTTCCAGTTGCGTTCATTGAAGGAGTCGGGTTGACACCGTTCAAAGTTATCAGCGAATATGTCATTTCACTCATTCTCTTAAGCGCAATCATCTTGCTAATAATAAAACGTAGGGAATTCAGCGGCAGCATAGTCAAACTGATGGTGGCCGCGATGGCTGTGGCAATCGCCGCAGATATGGCTTTCACCCTTTACACGGATGTTTTCGGCATAGCAAACCTGATAGGGCATTTGCTTATTGTCGTCTCATTCTTTCTAATCTATAAGGCTTTGATAGAGACCGGGCTTACCAAGCCCTATGAGCTTCTTTTCCGTAACCTGAAACAGAACGAGGTAGTCCTAACGGAGTATGCCAACGACTTAACCGAGGTCAATGACCGTCTGGTGCAGGAGGTAGCTGAACGCAAGAAGGTAGAAGAAGCACTACGCGAGAGCAAAGAGCAGTTGCGTTTGAAGCTGGATTCGGTGCTGTCTCCTAACGCAGACATCGGCGAACAGGAACTCTCTAACATAATTGATGTCCACGCATTACAGTCCATGATGCAGGACCTGTGTGCAGTCACCAAAGTAGGATTCAGCGTTATTGACCTTAAGGGAAATGTGCTCGTAGACACTGGCTGGCAGGACATCTGCGCCAAATTCCACCGAGCTAACCCTCAGACCTTGAAGAATTGCGTTGAAAGCGACCTCACGCTTACTCAGGGCGTGAAACAGGGTGAATTTCGCATCTTCAAATGCAAGAACAACATGTGGGACATCGTTACACCAATCATTATAGGTGGAAAGCATATGGCAAACATCCACTCTGGCCAGTTCTTCTTCGAAGACGAAAAGGTCAACCGCGAGATGTTTGCCGCCCAAGCAGAAAAGTACGGATTTGACAAAGAAGCTTACATGAGCGCTTTCGACCGTATTCCTAGGTGGAGCAGAGAGAAAGTAAAAAACATGATGATGTTCTACACGAAACTAGCAGACCTTATCTCAAAGCTAAGCTACAGTAACTTCAAACTTGCGAAACTACTGATTGAACAAAAAACCCTGAGAGACCAGCTTGAACACTACAGCAAACACTTAGAAGCGTTAGTTGAGGAAAAGACAAGACAGCTGAAAGATTCAGAACGCTTAGCCGCCATCGGACAGACCGCAGGCATGGTTGGACATGACATCCGCAACCCACTGCAAGCCATAATCGGTGAAGTCTATCTGGCAAACACGGAACTATCTTCACTCCCAAACAGCGAGGAGAAGACCAACTTGCTGGAAAGCCTTAAAATGATAAAGCAGAACATTGAATACATAAACAAGATTGTTTTAGACCTCCAAGACTTCGCCAAGCCGCTTAACCCGTTCGCCGAGGAAACGAACATCGAACAGATGATTCAGGAATTGCTGATGAAGAATGGAGTTTCCCCGAAAATTCATACTGAAACCAAAATCGAAGCCGACGCACGCATAGTCTGGGCTGACTCGGCATATATAAGACGCATATTTGGCAACCTTGTATCAAACGCGGTGCAAGCCATGCCAGACGGCGGAAAACTCACAATCCAGGCTCACCGAGAAAAAGACACGGTGGTCATTACAGTTCAGGACACTGGCGTGGGCATCCCAGAAAACGCAAAAGACAAACTGTTCACGCCTTTGTTCACCACCAAAGCGAAAGGGCAAGGCTTCGGCTTAGCAGTAGTCAAGCGGCTAACCGAAGCGCTGGGCGGCATCGTCACGTTTGAGAGCCAAGAGGGAAAGGGCACCACATTTACCATAAGACTGCCAGCACCCAACAAAAACTAAACGCGGGTATCTATCTTAGAATCATCTGGACGAATTTTTCAGGGTTAAACAGCTCCAAATCCTTGTACTTCTGCCCGACGCCGATGAACAGGATGGGCTTCTGCGTCACATAAGTCACGCTTAAAGCTGAACCGCCCTTAACGTCAGCATCCACCTTAGTCAGTATCGTGCCGTCAATACCGACACATCTGTTAAATTCTTCCGCCTGTGTCACAGCATCATTGCCGATCAACGAATCCACCGTTAAAATCGTCAGGTCAGGAAACACTACACGCTTAATCTTCTGCAGCTCGTTCATCAGGTTCTGGTTAGTCTGCATGCGTCCAGCAGTGTCAATCAGCACGACGTTCGTGCCGTGCGCCTTAGCGTGGCTGATGGTGTCGTAGGCAACTGCGGCTGGGTCTCCTCCGTAAACGCCTTTTATTATTCTTAAGCCCAAGCGTTTCGCGTGCTCATCCAGCTGTTCAATGGAACCTGCGCGGTAAGTGTCGCTGGCTGCAAGCACCACCGAGAAATTCTTACTCCTGAAGAACTCGGCGACCTTCGCTATGGTGGTGGTTTTTCCAGTGCCGTTTATACCCACGAAAAGCAGCACCAGAGGCTCCTTTTTGCTGCGCTTCGCCGAGGCGATTTCCAGCAGGTCAACCCGCTTGTTGGTAAGCATAACCTCCAAAAGCACTTGCCGCAGGTTCTCTTCAACGACTTTTTTGCGGTCCTCCAGCCGCTTGACCTGGACGCCTGTAAGCCGTTTCTCCATTTCCTCGCAGATTCGGTCTGCCACTGGGAACGCTACGTCGTTCTCAACTAAGTTCATCTTGAAATTTTCAAGAATCGGGTGCAGGTTGGCGGCTTTAAGCTCGGTTGTGGTGACCTTGTTTACGAGTCCTTTAAAGCCTGACTTGAGCTTTTCAAACATCGCCCGGCGTTTTCCCCTCTCTCACCGAGGTAAGCAAACTCTCAAGCCTGTTCCTGCTGGAGTTAATTCTTTCCGCAACCTGAGCGAACTGCTGCTGCGCTGAACCCATGGTCTTCTGCAGCTCCTCCAGCCGCTCCTTAAACAAGGCTTTGGCTTCCGCCACCGTTTTCTCGATGGACACGCCTGCGCCAATGCCGACAACCACCTTGTCAGGTGCTGCGAGTTTGGCTTTAACGTAGGAGCTTCCGCCGATGGGAACCAGCAGCTCCGCGTTCTCCTTCTCTTGTTCTATGCCTTCCAATGTCATGCTGGCGTATGTCAAATCAGTAATCGCAGCGTTCATCATGCTGATTCGCTGCTGCAGTGTTTCAGCGGTCTGCTCGAGAAGGCGCATCTCGATGCTGAGTTTGCGCAGTTCCTCTTCGTCTTTGCTTCTGACAGCCAACGCTTATTCCCCAATGACGATTTTCTTCAAAATCGGGTTCTGGATGTCCTCAGCTGGGACTTCTTCAACTTTCAGGATTTTGATGTGGTGCCTTTTGACGCGGTGTTTGCTGCCAATTTCAGCGTACGCCTTCTCCACTGCATGCTCAGACTTGTCAGTTAACACTTCCTTCGCGAAAGGCGTCTTCAGGTTGGGCTTGCTGATTTCGCCAGTTACTCTGAAAACCTTCATCGTTAATCATCTTCCTGCACAACATCCAATGCGTTCCCAATTATAAACATCTCGGGTCCAGTGGTCAAAGAACCAGCCACAGCAGCATGCGAATTGGCGATTAAGCCGGTGCCAACGTACGGTATACCGCAGTTGATGGTGCCGACGTCAACGGGAACCTTGAACACGCTTTCGAGAACCTTTCGCTCGTCGTCTTTCAGCAGCGGATGCGCCAAAACGCCTTTGTTTGTCGCCACAGCCAAAGAACCCACGTATGGCAAACCAGCAATCTCGCCTGGAGTTGCTGGAACGCCTAACGTCTCGGCGATTTGGCGTATCTCGCGCTCTTTGAAGCGCGGATCAACGAGCGCGCCGTTGTCATTCGCCAAGACGAGGTTGCCGTACGCTGTTTTCTTAGTTTCCATGATGGTGATGCTGCCTGTGAAACAGGATTTGATGGCGGCTAATTCCTCTTCGCGGATGGAGTTAGGGAGCAGGATGCCGTTGGAGTTCGCGCATGCCAGTGCGCCAGCCAGCACAGAACCAGCGATGCTCGTGTGGACAAGTTTAGTTTTCAGCCACTCAGCCGTTTTTTCGGCTTTCCCGCGCGGAACCATCGCTGGTATGATAACAATTTTTTCCGTGGCGAGGGAGTAGACGCCAATGCTTGCGCTTCCAACGATGCTGGACAAGTAAACGGCCAAGGACTATTCGCCTTCAGCCAAGTAGACCGTGACGTTCCCATCCTTGTCTTTTGCGGCGCGCACGCGGATTTTCCGTGGCGGTTTCTCTATGCCCTTGCTCCAGACTTTTTCGTTAACCTCTTTGCTTATGATGAGTTTGGGTAGTTCCTCTTTCTCTTCTTCTTCCTCGACGCGCATCTCGAGCTTCATGTGCTTGGTTATGAATTCGCGTATCATGTGCATGGCGCGTGGAGCTCGTTTTTTGGGCGGTCGGATTAGGGCTTTTTGGAGGGGGATGGTGTAGAATCTTTCTTCGACTATTTCTACTTCTTCCTCTTCTTTCTTGCGTGCTGGTTTGGCTTCCTCTTTCGCTTCTTCGGTTTCGGCTGGTGCTTCGGTTTCCGCTTCATCGGCTTCTTCTTCAGGTTTTTCCTCTTCTTCTAGGAGCTCTTCCATTTCCTGTTCGGTTGTTTCTTCCACTACTTCTGCGTGTTCTTCTTCGATTGGTTCGTCTTCTTTGGGTTCTTCCTTCATTGCTGTTTCCTCTCTATGGTTTCAGTTTGCGTCTTCTCCAGTTTCTCTGCCGTTTAGGGTTAGTTCTGACTTTTCCGTCTGTCCGCGCAATCACCCATGTGGGAACGGACTCTGTTTCTTTGGTGGCTTTGGATAGCCTGCGTTTTTTGGCTGTGGGTTTCACTCGCGCCATAATTATATCCTTCTTATTTTTGTTTCTCGCTTTAGCGATTGAAGCTGAATGAGCAGCTGTTTCAGCTGGGCGTCTGAAACGGGAATCTGCAGTCTGCCTGACTGCGCCAACTGTATGAGTTGCAGTTCCAGCTGCTCCGTGAATTCGGGTTTAATCAACGCTAGGTTGGTGAGCCTCTGTCTGGCTTCAGGTGAAAGTATCTGCCTCAGCAGCGCCTGTTTCCGCGCTTCAAGCTCCTGTTCCCGCTGTACTTGCCTCTGTTCGTCGTTTATTCGTTGCTGGCGGGCTAAAAGTTTCTTTCTACGGATGGCTTCAAGCTCTTCATCTGACATGGCCTTATTCGCCTTGATACTTCCTGAGTTCTGGAGCGGTTTTGACCAGTTCTTTCTGCAGGTCTTCAGCTATTTCTCGGAGGAGCCTGCGTCCTTTCGGCGTCATTACCCTTCCTTTTGGAGTTGCTTTCTGGATTAAGCTTGCTGCTTCAAGCTGCTGCAGGATTTTGCGGATGTTACTTCCGCCTGATTTGGAAGCGTGGTTTGGTTTGACGGTGAAGCCTTTTCTTCCGCCGTAGTCGCTGCGGAGTTTTTCCAGTCCTATGGGTTCGTGGACGTAGATTTTGCGTAGTATGGATGCGCTGCGTGTGTACCACCAGTTCGGATTCTGCGGCGGTTTCTCTACGTGTGAGCCTGTTTTGGCTACGCTTGCCCATGTTGGCGGCTGCACTTCGTCCACGTTTTCTTTTAAGTATTTGGCTAGTTTTTCGATGAACTTGGATGCTGGAACATCGTAAGGAGTGGTCAAGTTTTCTGGTTCCTTCTGGTTTTCCTTGCAGTAAAGTCATTAAGCCTAATATAAATATTCTCTGGGGAACTTGCGCTCACGCAGGTCTGTGGGGTTGGTGTTTATACAGTTTGTTTATATGTTTTGCAGATACACCTCTGCTAGTAGTCCCCTCCCTTCTAACCGCTTCTGCATGGTTTGGCGTGTTTCGGCGCGAATACGGATAGGCCCTCTATAGGTTTCTGCAACAAACCATCAATAGACGCCAAATAGGCTGGTTGAGGTTCAGCTTTTCACATGAAAAATAAATGCCTATGTTGGGGAATAAATAATATTAAGGTTAACAGCGTAATAATGAGCAATAGGTTGCCGAATGAATGTCTGAATGCACCGTGCCCACTACCAAGAAAAGAATGGACCCCTTGACTCTTGCAGTACTGGCTGTAATCGCCATCGCCGTAGTCGTAGGCACCACCATTACTGTAGGCTACAAAGACCTCGGAAACCTGTTCCAGCCTGGAGGAGTCACCTATGTGCCGGGAGGAACCGTTTATGAAGTCATCTACGTCTTGCTCACGGTGGGAACCAACATTCTCTACATGCTAGGTGCGTTGGTGGTTGTTTTCGGCGCCTTGGTCGTGACAGTCAGGTTTATCCAGTGTAAGCTTCGAGAAGCGTATAAGCCGTCCTGCGTCACGCGTTTCCTCTCGGGGTATTTGACACTGAGCCTTGAATTTTTCATAGGTGCCGAAATCATAAAAACCACAGTCACAAGGACGTGGGAGGAGTTTTCTGTGCTTATCCTCATCATCCTCAGTAGAGGTCTCTTCAGCCTGATTTTGTACTTGGAAAGACGATGGCACGGCGGAGAAGAAACAGAATAAGCCAGTTTCACAAAACCAGCCTCGTTTTCGGCTTAGAGATCATCAGCCGTGCATGATTTGATGGTTAAGCTTTAAATCTATGTACTCGCTCATCTAAAAGGCTAGCTCTAACTACTAGGGAAGCGGACGAAAACGGAGAATAAAAAGGATGTAAACGCTGGCGCAGAAAACGAGCCCTTTTTAGACAAATTACCAGCTATTTCTGATGGTAGTGGATGTTCATGTAGTTTTTTCGGCGATAACCTTATATATGTTCAAGTGAATTCACGTGATCATAACAAACGTCAAATTTATAAAAGCATGCCAGCGGCACAGTCCATGAGTGAAAAGGGAACGGAAGAAGGAAGAAACAGGAAACATGCTTGAAGCCACAGTCGCGTTCATACTCATCCTCGCAACCGCCTCAATCATCTACGCACTCGGACGGCGAGCTTCACCCAAACCCATCCAAAGCGAAAACGAGAAATCATCATACGCTTGCGGGGAAAGAGCCAACTTTCACGGGCTCAAAGTCAACATTTCACTGTACAAGTTCCTCATCTACTTCGTGATATTCGACTCCGCGGTCCTGCTTCTCGCGTTCGCAGTGTTCATGAAAACAGGAACAAACACCGTCCTCTTGATGCTATACCTTTTCATGATGCTCGCGTCAAGCCTGATTCTCCTCGAAGGAGGAAAAGCCAGTGAGTAAACTCGCAACGTGGGCACGGCTAAAGTCGCCATGGGTTCTCCACTTCAACAGCGGCGCCTGCAACGGCTGCGACATCGAAGTCGTCGCTTTGCTGACTCCCCGCTTTGATGTGGAACGTTTTGGCATCAAACTTGAACCCTCACCCCGCCACGCAGACGTCCTGCTAACCACGGGCGCAGTCACGAAGCAGTGTGCAGAACGGTTGAAACGAATTTACGACCAGATGCCCGAACCAAAGTTTGTGGTAGCCATCGGCGCATGCGCGTGCTCAGGCGGCGTATTCAAAGGCAACTACACCGTAGCAGGCGGAGTGGACAAAGTCATACCCGTGAACGCGTACATCCCCGGCTGCCCACCGAAGCCAGAAGCCATAATCGATGGCGTGGTGAAACTTCTCAACTCATTAAAAGCACCAAAAACAGAGGCGAAAGTAAACGACTCAAAATAACCAAGACCCATTAATTACCGCTTTGCAAGCAAGGTTGAGCGACAAAGTCCAAATTCAACCTGCCTACCTCGGAAAAGCTACCATCCATGTGGATGCAGGTCTCAACCGAGATGTCGTCAGGATTCTACTCGAAAACGATGGCAACGTTGGCATCTCCGCGATTACGGGCTTAGATATGGGCGAGAAAATAGGCGTCATGTACCATATGCGAACGGACGGCTTAATCGTAACCGTCAGAACCGAGGTTCCGAAAGAAAACCCGCAAATCGCATCAATAACAGATCTCATTCCAGGTGCGAACTTCCACGAAAGGGAAGTCGCCGACCTCTTCGGCATAGTCTTCCAGGGGCATCCGAACCCCGCGCGGCTTGTTCTTCCAGACGATTGGCCTGCAAACCTGTATCCTCTCAGGAAAGACGCTAAACTCGAAGAAGTCACTGCTAATGTGGAAAACTGCGCAAGTTGCAGCGCCCAACATGAGCCGGTGCAGTTGCAGCCACAAAGCGAAGGTAAACTAGTCAACATAGTGGTTGGTCCGCAGCACCCAGCGTTGCTTGAGCCTGAGAAGTTCCAGATAAAGGTTGACGGCGAAACTGTTAATGATGTTGAGCCGCGCATCGGCTACGTTCACAGGGGTGTGGAAAAGGCTTCTGAGCAGCGCACCTACCTGCAAGACGTTTACTTGGTGGAGAGAATCTGCGGCATTTGCAACTCATGCCACGCCGCATGCTTCGTGGAAACCGTGGAGAAAATAATGAGCGTCGAAGTGCCAGCCCGAGCCAAGTACATCCGCACCATAATCCTTGAACTGAACAGACTGCACAGCCACCTCCTTCTCCTCGGGCACGCTGGGCTCGAAATAGGCTATGAAACGCTTTTCCAGTACATGTGGCGCGACCGCGAGCCAATCATGGACTTAACGGAAATGCTCACAGGCAACCGCGTTATCTCATCAGCCATGACTGTAGGCGGTGTACGCCGAGACCTATCTGAAACTGACGTCCCCAAAATAAAAACGCGCCTCGAAGCTCTTATGAAGAAGATGGACTTCTACCAGAAACTCTACGACAGTGAACCCTCTTTCAGGATGCGAACCCGGAAAGTGGGCGTGCTCTCAAAGGAAGACGCATTAAGGCTGTGCGTCGTGGGACCAGTAGCGAGAGCCTCAGGTGTCAACATGGACGTGCGCAAGGACGACCCATACGAGGCTTACGGAGAAATCCCCTTCAAAGTCATCACACGCACTGAAGGCGACACTTTTGCGCGTCTCCAAGTCCGCTTAGACGAGATAACCGAGAGCATAAACATAATCGATTACGCTGTAGACCACCTGCCGAGTGGACCTTACAGAATCAAGGTGCCGAGGGTCGTCACCGCAGGAGAAGCAGTTAACCGCGTGGAAGCGCCCAGAGGCGAGTTATTCTACTATGTGAAGAGCAACGGTACCGCTTATCCTGAGCGTGTTAAGGTGCGTACTCCCACCTTTGCTAACATTCCAGCATTCATCAAAACAGCCATCGGTGGCAGCATAGCTGATGTTCCAGCGAACTTTGTGAGTTTAGACCCCTGCTTCTCATGCACTGACAGGTGAGGAAAAGAATGCTTGACTTTTTGCTGATTTTCCGCGTGCTCGTATTCCCCGGTTTTACGTTCATCCTGTTCTTCACGTTATTCTGCGATTGGGTAGAGCGGAAAATTGAAGCTCGGATGCAGAACCGTGTCGGCCCAGCCGTCGCGGGCCCAGCAGGCATACTGCAGCCTCTCGCTGACTTCATCAAGCTGTTGACGAAGGAAGAGATTATCCCGCGTGACGCCAAGAAAAACATTTTCAGAATCGCGCCAATCATAGCCTTTTCAGTTATGGTTTTTGCCATATGCTTCCTGCCAATCGATGGTTCAAGCGCCATATCAATGTCAGGCTTCACCGGTGACCTCATCTTCATCATGGCTCTGGTCACGGTAGCCAACTTTTTTCTGTTTATGTCGGGATGGGCTTCCTCCAACCCATACGGCGGCATCGGCGCGGCAAGGGTTCTCACCCAGTTCCTCGGCTACGACATCCCGCTTTTCCTCCTTGCGTTGACGCCGGCGTTTCTGGCTGGGAGCTTGACCATTTCCGCAATCGCGGCGAGCCAGTATCTGCCGTTTATCTTATTGGCGCCCTGGGGTTTCGTCCTTTTCATAATAGCGCTTCAGGCGGAACTTGAGAAAGACCCGTTTGACATCCCACACGCCGAAAGCGAGGTTGTCGGCGGACTCGAAACTGAGTACTGCGGCGGCAAACTCGCATTCCTGCACCTCACAAGAGACGTGCAAATCGTCCTCGGTGCCGCGCTAGTCGTGGAACTGTTCCTCGGCGGACCCTACGGACCAGTGTTCTTCGGCTTGCCAGCGTTCTGGTACAGCCTGTGGTTCGTGCTCAAGGTTTTAGCCGTCGTGATTGTCACCGAGTACGTGACGTGTCTGTTTGCAAGGTTGCGCATCGACCAAGTGTTGACAGCTAACTGGCGAATGCTGCTTCCTCTTTCGGTGCTGTCACTCGCGTTAACCGTTGCTATGGCTACCTATGTGTATCCAATGGTGGTGTAAAAAGAATGTCGAAAAAGAAGTCACGTGTATCGCCCATGATAAAAGAAGTGTTCGCGCATATATTCATGAAACCCGCCACGTGCAAGTACCCGTTTGTGAAGGCTGAGGTGCCAGAAGGCTTCAGGGGCAAACAGGTCTTTGACATCAACCTCTGCGCAAGTTGCGGCTTATGCTCTAGAGACTGCCCCGCCAAAGCCATCGAGATGGTTGAGGTTGAGGGAAAACGGAGACCTCTGTTCCACCTGGACCAGTGCATCTTCTGCTATCAATGCGCCGAAAGCTGCCCGAGGAACGCGATCAAAAGCTCAATGTTCTTCGAGTTAGCCTCAACTGATAAATCTAACTTGGTAGTAAAACCAGAACCGAGTCATCAGGAAAAAAGCGGTGCATAACCATGATCCTTGAGGTACTCTCGGTTGGACTGATAATCTCGGCTTGTCTAGCCATCTTCTTAGATGAAGCCGTGTACTCCGTCGTTGCTCTCGCTGGCACCTTCATGTTCACCGCGCTTCTGTTCCTGTTAAATGGTGCTGTTTACGTGGCTATTTTCCAATTCGCCGTGGGCATCGGAACCCTAGCAGTTCTCTTCCTATCTGGAGAAATGTTAAGCGAAAAGCCCAAACAGAAAACCTCGCTGAAGAGTGCACTAACAGTTATCGTGGTGAGCGCGGTTTTGTCTTTGTTCCCGATTTTCCTCTCCGTTCCCCTTTCCGCAGCGTCTGGCTCCGGCGTCCCCTTTGGTGAAGCCTTATGGGATTTAAGAGCCCCTGACATCGTGCTGCAGGGTTTAGTCATAATGACGGTGGCTATTGGGATAGCCATAGTTTTGTACGAAAGAAAGAACGGGGGCGACTGATGGACTTCGTCATCTTATCCTTAATCATGCTGGCAATCGGCATTTACGGCTTGTTAACCCAGCGCCACCTGCTGAAGGTGTTCGTGTCGGTCGAGTTAATCGCCACCGCGGCGACGCTGAACTTCGTGATGCTTGCCTCTTCCATGGGGCTGGGTCTGGGCGAAGCGTTCATGGTGCTGGCGTTCTCCACCGACACCGCGGTAAGCGGCGTAATCCTTGCGTTGCTCGTTATCGTCTCTAAGAAGTACGGAACCAGCGACATGGACGAATTGATGAAGTTGGAAACGGAAAAACTAGATGAAGAGGAGGATGCAGATTAAAATGTTGGCTGATGTAACATCGTGGCTTGTTTGGATTTTTCCGCTGGTTTCCAGCGTTTTCGTTCCGTTAATCGCTCGTGCAGGCGAAAAAGCCCGAAATGCCTTCGTCATTGGCGTGACTGCGGTAACGGCGTCCTTAGCGTTAACGCTTATACCCGCCGCGTCTTCAGGCGAGGGCGGCGCCATTAATCTGGTGGCTCCATGGATTTCTCAAGCGATTACGGCTGGCGTGTACATTGATCCGCTCAGCGTCCTGTTCACGTGTTTGGTGGGCTTTTTCGGGCTCATAATCGCTATTTACTCTTTAGGCTACATGAAACATGAGGAGAACCTGACCCGCTACTACTTCTACCTGCTCCTGTTCATCGGCTCCATGATCGGGCTCGTCATCTCAGACAATTTTCTGCAGCTGTTCATCTTCTGGGAGATGGTGGGCTTATGCAGCTACTCACTAATCAGCTTCTGGAACAACCGTCCCGAATCCGTCAAAGCGGGCAACAAAGTCTTCATAATGACCCGCATCGGTGACGCCTCACTGCTCGCTGCCGTCGGCATTCTGTACGCGAGCCTGAACACGTTCAGCTTCCACGGCACCATAACAGCAATCCTGAACGGCACTTTGCCCTCGTCAACGTTAACGGTTGTTGCCTTCCTCGTTTTAGGCGGTGCCATCGCCAAGTCCGCACAGCTTCCGTTGCACACGTGGCTGTACAGCGCCATGGAAGCGCCAACCTCGATAAGCGCGTTACTTCACGCCGCCACGATGGTGAAGGCCGGTGTCTACCTAATAGCCCGTTTCATCCTGATTGCCGCACCTATGATTGCGGTGCTTGAGGGTTCATGGCTTCCAACCGTGGCTTGGATAGGTGTCTTGACAGCTTTCCTTGGCGCCACGATGGCGTTGTACACGCCCGACATCAAAGGCGTCCTCGCTTATTCTACAGTCAGCCAATTGGGCTTCATGATGGCTGCTTTAGGGACTTCCCTGGCTGCGTCGGAATCGCTGGGCTGGTTCGCAAGCCTGTTCCACACGATGAGCCATGCCTTTTTCGAGGGGTTGGGCTTCCTCTTGGCAGGAGGGATAATTCACGCGCTCGGCACCAGAGACATGCGGCTGATGGGCGGACTGCGGAAGGCGATGCCAGTAACTTACGCTTTAGCCATAATCATGATTTTGACCACCAGCGGCTTGCCTCCGTTCGCAGCGTTCTTCAGCAAAGGCTTAATCATCACCAGCATAACCGAAGAGGGAAGTCTCCTGCAAGTCATCCTCATCTACGCCACCACAGCGATTACGTTTGCGTACAGCCTCCGATTCGTCAAACTCATCTTCTTAGGCAAAGAGTCCGAGCACCTGCAGAAACTTCACCCGCACGAGGCGCCCAAAATCATGCTGGCACCAGCGTTTGTCTTGGCAGTAGCGTGCTTGATCTGGGGTTTTCTGGAGCCTTGGCTGGGCAGTTACATGGGCGTTGCTGAGGTGCCGAGTTTACTGAGTTCGTTTGTGGGGTTAGAGACCGCCATATTCGCAGTCATCCTCATCCCGGCAGGGCTACTGATTTATGCAGCTTATTGGAAGAACTATTCCATCATGAATTCTCTCCGAAGCGCGTCGAACCCGCTGGCTAAACTCTTGAGCCACGGTTACTTCTTCGACGACTTTTACGAAAAAGTCGTTGCCAAAGGCGTAATGCTTTTCTCTAGAGGCGTAAAATTCTTTGAAGTTGTGTTTTTGGAGATTTTCCCAATGGTGTTCGCCAACATGGTTATCCGCTTTGCTGGCGGCGTCCACAAGTATTTTGAAGCGGCAGCAGACCAGTTGTTGACGGTGATTGCTGGACGAACTGTGGATTCAGCAGCGAAAGTGAAAACCCTCGACAGCCTTGCGGACAGGTTTCTGGACATTATTGCCCGTCACACTTTACGTTCTGCTTCTAGGGCAGAGGGTTCCTCCAGCAGTCTTCAGCACTACCTTGCCGCAGCGCTTCTCGGTTTCATCGTCCTCGTGATACTGCTAATCATAAGCGTGGGAGTGTAAACAAATGTCGTACATCCTCTTGTCAGTGTTGCTTCTGCCAACGATAGCTGTTCCCCTCGTCTACTTAGTCGGGCGAAAATCCGCCAAGTGGGCTGCCATTCTGTTAGCACTCATCTCACTCGTTAGCTTAGGGTTGATTTTGACGACTGTGCATGCGATTCTTGGTCCCGACCACAGGTACATGGAAACTTACACATGGATTCCAGTGCTGAACTCCCAATTTGCATTGTTCGTGGACGGCATCAGCATTTCCATGGCAATCATCACCATGGTGCTCATGCTGGCAGCGGCTCTATACTCGATAAACTACATGCAGGGCAAGAAAAACCTCGAAATTTTTTACGCGCTCCTAACCCTGCTCTTAGTTGGGCTAGTCGGCGTTTTCATCACGTCGAACCTGCTGTTCTTCTACTTCTGCTGGGAACTCATGCTCGTCCCCGCCTTCTTCATCGTGGGCAATTGGGGTTACAGAGACTCTTACAAGGCAAGCTTCAAATTCTTCGTCTTCACCCACGCCGGCGCCGTCTTCGTGCTGCTGGGCATAGGCGCCATATACATGACAACTCACAGTATAGACCTGTTCCAAGCAGAACGCCTCCTGCTAACCCAGAGCCCTGACATTGTCAGGTGGATACTGCTCGCGTTAACCGCAGGCTTCGCCGTTAAGATGGCTATCTTTCCAGTTCACCTGTGGCTGCCAGACGCGTATTCAGAATCTCCCGCTCCCATGTCCGCGCTATTAGGCGGAGTTTTGACAAGCGCTGGGGCTTACGCGATAATCCGAATATCCATGGAAACCGTTTTCCCCGTGGTCATGGGAACCCAATTCGGCACTGATTTTCTGCATGGCTTAGCCATATTCGGAGTAATCTCAGCATTCTTCGGCTCGTTCATCGCCTTGGCGGAAACCGACCTGAAACGCATAATCTCCTATTCGAGCATATCTCACATGGGCTACATTCTCTTCGGAGTTTCACTTTTCTACACTTCCGCTGGCGCACTTATACAGGTAGCAGTCGCTGGCACAGTTCTGCACATCGTAACTCACGGGTTGAGCAAAGGGCTCTTCTTCTTGTCCGCTGGCTCTTTAATGAACTCGCTTTCACTCAGAAACATACGCGACATGGGCGGCATCGCTGGCAAAATGCCCATAACAGGTACCGCTTCAGCAACCGCAGCTTTCAGCATTGGAGGGGCACCGCCATTCGCGTGCTTCATCAGTGAATTCTTCATCTTCATGGGCGCCTTCCAGATGATTCCCCTTGATGGCTTCTACATCTGGCCAACCGCTCTGATGTTGGTCGCCACGGTTCTTTCGCTTGGCTACTCGCTAAGGTTCATGTCAAACGTTTTCCTTGGCCCGTCAAAACTTGGCGAAATCAAGAAGAAGAGTCTTGAGGTCCCACGCTTCATGCTGCTAGCTATGATAATCTTGACTGTTTTCGTGATAATTATCGGCATTTATCCTTCGCTCTTCATGAACCTGATAAACACAGTAACGTTCCTGTAGGTGTCACATGACTAAGACAAAATGGAGAAGAATGGAATGACTGATTTTTCATCAACCTCGACTTTTGCAGGCGCTTTGTATAGATTTATATCTACTTTCATTCTGATAATAGGGGCTATAGGTGTATGACAGTGCCATATAGCCTGCTATTGGTGTTCATCCTGCCCACATTGGGCGTTCCACTAGCCTACTTTGCTGCAAAGAAGTCCACAAAAGCCGCAGGAATTTTAGTCGCATTAATCGCCTTAGCTAACATAGGGCTTGTTCTCTCAACCCTCCCCGCCATCGCGAGTGACTCCATTTACCAGGAGTCGTACGTTTGGATTCCCATTTTGGACGCGCGCTTTACGCTGTTCGTGGACGGCATCAGCGCTTCAATAGCCCTTATCAGCCTTGTCCTCATCTTGGCAGCTACGCTTTTCTCAATAAACTATATGGAAGGAAAGAAAAACTTGCCTGTGTACTACGCTCTCCTGTCAATGCTCTCCATAGGTCTGGTGGGCGTCTTCATCACATCCAACCTGTTGCTGTTCTATTTCTGCTGGGAACTCATGCTCGTCCCCGCATACTTCATAGTCGGCGGATGGGGATACAGAGAGTCGTACCGCGCAGCATTCAAGCTCTTCATATTCACCCACGCCGGCGCCGTCTTCGTGCTGCTGGGCATAGGCGCCATATACATGACGACCGGCTTAACAGACATGTTTGCAGCCCAGGCCGCACTCCTGAGTTATTCAGGAATCGCACGGTGGATTCTGATAGCGTTAACCGCGGGCTTCGCCGTCAAAATGGCCATCGTTCCACTGCACATGTGGCTGCCTGACGCTCACTCCGAGGCGCCCGCAACCATGTCCGCACTACTTAGCGGTGTCATAATCAGCGCTGGCGCGTACGCCATACTGCGGCTTTCGCTGGGAACCGTGTTTCCAGCAGTTGCTGGAACAGAGTTTGGGTCTTCATTCCTTCACGGCTTAGCCGTTTTCGGCGTCATCTCCGCCTTCTTCGGCGCGTTCATCGCGTTGGTTGAAACCGACATAAAACGGATAATCGCATACTCGAGCATAGCGCACATGGGATACGTCATGTTCGGGCTTTCTCTCTACTCATCCGCCCCAATCGTGGGAGCAATAACCATAACCGCAGCCATCGTCGGAACCGTGCTCCACATAGTCAACCATGCTGTAAGCAAGGGCCTCTTCTTCCTCTCCGCAGGAGCCATAATGCACCAAACTGAAATGCGAGACATCAATGAAATGGGCGGTCTGGCAGGTAAAATGCCCTTCACAGGCGCCTCATCAATCACAGCTGCCCTCAGCATCGCCGGGTCCCCACCGTTTGCGTGCTTCGTCAGTGAATTCCTAATATTCGTAGGCGCCTTCGAAATCATCAGCGTCGATGGGTTTTACACTTTTCCGACGATTTTCATGCTCATCGCCACTGTCCTCTCGTTGGCTTACTCGCTGCGGTTCATATATCGCGTTTTCCTAGGCCAATCACGAAGCAAAAACGCGGGGCAAGAGAGCGAAAGCGAAGGCGAAAAGAAAGTAGTTGATGCGCCTACCTTCATGAAGCTGGCCATGGGAATATTAGTCATCTTCGTGATTATTCTCGGAATCTATCCCGCATTCTTTATAAATTTGATAAAGACGGTAGCCATAATTTAAGACGTGAGACATCATGGTCGGCATCATCGATGTGGCTCTTCCCATAATTTGCTTGGTCGCATTTTCACTCTTAACTATCCCTGTTTTCAGAGTCATCCGCAAAAGTCAGCATAGAATCGGTTTGATGCTTGTTTGGTTCGCGACGGTCTTCGCCGTTTCAGGTGCCGCCGTGGCTAACTTGACAGCTAAGTACTACAGCGTGCCTTCACCATCCTTCATGAACATAACGTTAACAGGCGAACCGTACTCTTCGCTTTCAAGCGCTTTCATGATTGACGCAATTTCCATCTACATGGCAATAATCTTCATCGCGGTCAGCGCCGTCGTCGTATTCTACAGTTTATTCCACATTAGTGAAGACGAGAGACTCTCAGGAAGATACTTCGCCATCATGTTAATGCTCACGGCAGCGCTGACAGGCGCCGTGTTCTCAGGCGACTTGCTCACGCTATTCATTTTCTGGGAGTCAGCCGCAGCAGGCTCAAGCTTCCTCATGATTTACAAGAAAACCCGCGCGTCGCTGAACTCCACCCTAAAATATTTGGTGATGATAATCATAGCTTCCGCCTTCATAGTCTTCGGACTCTCATTAGTCTACGGACTAACGGGTACCCTCAACTTCTGGGCTGTCAGGGACGCGCTGATAACTTTAAGCGACAAGCACTTGCTCCTAATAGCCTTTGTCTTCATCGCCACCGGCTACGCTATCGAATCTGCGATTGTGCCGTTCCACTTCTGGCTGCCCGACGCTTACACAGCTGCGCCCTCCTCTTCAGCAGCGTTCCTTTCGGCGCTGATAGACCAAGGCAGCTACTACGTACTCATCCGAGTTCTCGTGTTCATCCTCACTCCACCCGCCGTGCTGAACTGGACTTTAATGCTTGCGGTCATGTCAGCACTGACCATGATAGTGGGCAACCTGTTTGCCCTAATCCAGACCAACGTGAAGCGTTTGATAGCGAACATATGCGTCGCAGATGTCGGCTACAACCTTATTGGCATCACCAGCGTTACCGCCACTGGACTCATGGGCAACCTCTACTTCTTCCTCATCGGCGGCATAACCACGGCGCTTTCATTCATGGCAGTAGGTTTAATCAACCATTACGGATTCAAAACCCTCGAAGACTTCTCCGGGCTGGGCTGGAAAATGCCCTTCGTCAGCTTAGCCTTGCTCATAGCTGGATTGTCCTTTGCAGGCGTCCCCCCTCTGGGAGGGTTCACCGCAAAATTCCTAGTCTTCACCGCTGCGATAGAGGCAAACATGAGTTGGTTGGCGGTCGTAGGTGTCTTGACAAGCGTCATCCAAACCGCTTACGTGTTCCGTTTAGTAAATTACATGTACGGGCGGAGACCCCAGGATGAAACGAGGATAAAAGAGTCAAAGAGAATGCTTATTCCCATCTTCATTCTCGTAGGCGCCATCATAATCTTAGGGATTTTCCCGCAAATAGTATTCAACCTGATCCAGCCGTCCATAAACCAAATCACTTTCTTCCCCTAACTCTGAGACGCATTCGCACCTCGTTCAACTCCTCACAGCGGTGAAACTTGAATTTCACGCTTCCGAGATTTAGAACGCTTGCTCACAAACGCCGTTACGGAAGCAATTATGTTAGTCGTAATAATTGCAGTAGTTACGATAAGCGGGAAAAGATAACCATCCGGGAAATTGTATTGAAGAACTATGAAACTGAGCAGGGCAGGAGTAAGACCCAGAGGGCACATGCCTATGATTGTTTTCTTTTCAGAAGCCATGGGACTTCTCCAAGTGGAAGCTGACACCGCTACAAAGCGCGCAGTCAAAAGAAGCGCAACGATCGGCAGGCCAATGCTTAACCCAATTATGAGACCTGATTGCGTGGCATCATATATCAAACCCAGCAACACGAAAAAGAAGGTCCTAAGCACGAACGAGAGTTCAGTTTGAAAACGCATTAGGTAGTTTTTCGCTTCAGAAAGTGAGGAGGCGAACCTCTTCATCCTCAAAATCCTCAAAACCTGCCTGTCATTTCCCAAAATCACCCCGAAGGCAAGAATCGCGAGTGCACCACTTCCACCAAGAGCAGTCGCCACAGCGTAACACGCAAGAACATATCCCAATGTAGCTATGTAGACCAAATCATTTTTTTCCAAGGTAGCTAAAACTCGCAGCCATGGTACCGCCATAATTGCTCCGACGGCTATGCCCACACCGAATTCCATGATGATTGAGGTCGCTATGGACATAGGGGTAAAGGTGCCGCTCAGCTTGGTTGCGAGGAACGCAAAAAAGAAGACTATGCAAACAATGCTGCTTACAACGGACTCTATGGAAAGCAAAGTTGCTGACTGGTCTTGCAATCCCAGTTTCTTCACCAAAGGTATGACGACAACCTCGCCCGTCTGACTAATCATCGAGCCGAGCAAAAGGCCGTCAATCAACTGCCATCCCAAAACAAAATGAGTGAACAACGCAATCAGTAACAATCCACCGGTGAAATATGCGATGGTTTGAAACAGCGACCGCAAACTTCTCGCCGCAACCTCGTAAAGGTCAAGCTCCATGCCTCCCCGAAAAAGCACCATCACAAGAGTAAAAGTCGAAATCAACGGCAAGACAGGCAGGAAGTCACTTTGAGAGAAAAGCTTCAGAACAGGACCCAATAATATGCCGATGAAAATCAGGAACAAAATCTCGGGCCAGCCAGTACTTCTGAACAAGATGTTTGCTAAGAAGCCTACTATCATTATTGCGGCTGCGATAAAAAAAACAAGCGCAGTGTCTACCAAGGCAATTCCCTGTGGAGCATGAATATCAGCAATTGAGTTAATCTAGTATTTATGAAATCCGATGGATGGTAGTGCCTGTGGCGCCGGGAATGGGATTCGAACCCATGCGGACCAGAAGGTCCACGGGCTCTCAAGGCCCGCGCGTTAACCACTCTGCCATCCCGGCTCGGCTCTCTGTCTAGTTGGGCTTCTTGTTTATTTCTGTTTTCCGTCCAGAGCGCTCATCTGTTTAGTAAAGGTAATTAGCCGCCAAGTCGTCTGACGTTAATCATGGGAGACAACCTGACTGTTTCGATGAGTGCCGAGTTGCTGGACTCGATTTTTGAGGGTGCCAGACGGCTTTATCCGAAGGAGACGTTCCTGCTTCTTCGCGGCAAAAAACACAAAGGCGAAGTCCGCGTAATCGACCTTGTTGTTCCGCCCCTTGCGGTTTACGGGTACGGCTTCGCTAACATGCCGTTTCACATGTTGCCGATGGACTTTTCCATTGTTGGCACGGTGCATTCGCATCCTTCGGGAGACATAAACCCGTCCGATGTGGACATTAACCACTTCTTCGGGCGAATACTCATGATAGTTGGTTACCCCTTCATGGATGTGCGGAACGTTGCCGTCTACGACTCCAAAGGTGAAAAGGTGCCGTTTAAGGTAACTGAAGAATAACGCGGGTGGCGTCAGCTTCCATGCGCGGTTGAGGCGTTGTATGCCTTTATGAATTCTGTGGCGAATTTGTCCGCGTTCTTTTCCGTGCCCCGGTGCTGCTTGTCCACGGCTCTGCTGCGGAGGTGATGGTAAAACTCGTGCAGAATGACGAAAGGGTTCATTAGCACGTCGCTGTTAAGCACTTGAATTGTTTCGTTCTTGGGTGTGTAGACGCCGAAAGCCGTAGCTTTCCGTCCCTTAGGCAAGCCCACCTTGAGCTTCGGAACGGGTACCCGGTAGTTTTTTGCCAACAGCGCCAGAGCTTCTTCTGGCTTTCCATTCAGAATCAACCAGACAACCATCGGCTTGAAGTCGGCTTGCAACCAATCGTCCCAGCTTGTATGACAAATATGATGGGGGGAAACTCTATTAACTATTCGGGTTCAAGCGCTTAGATGACGCGTACGACCACTATGAGGTTATTCACGACCGCCGCCAAAAGCAACGCCGTGGCTAAGATGTATGCAGCTCGGAGGACTATGCGGGTCATCATGAATGTGCGACTGGTCTTGGTCGGAGCCAACAACAGCGTTTTCTCAGCCTTGTAGAACAGCAACGCCACGAGCACGGTAGTTGTGAGTTTCACGGCTGTAAAAGCTAGGAGGCTGGTGCTGGTTAAGCCTGCCATAAACGGGTTGCTTTCCACGGCCCCGAAATACGCTATGCCGATGATTGTTGTCAGCCAGTCCATCGTTCCCATCAGAACAAGGGTCAAGCTGGGCACCGCTCTAGCTCTAAGCATGGCTGCCTCCTCCTTTCCCTCAACTATGCATTATGCTGTTTGGTTATTTAAGTAGTGAACTGCAAGCCACGGAATATTACGGTTTTTGAATTAAACGAGGATTGGCGGTGCGCAAAACCCATAAATACATCGGATACCGAAAACTTGTCCGTAAAGCACCTGTGGGCCGGTCGTCTAGCCTGGTTAGGACATCTGCTTGACGTGCAGAAGGTCGCC
>JAAKEZ010000004.1 GCA_018475625.1 Candidatus Bathyarchaeota archaeon A05DMB-2 | reverse complement strand
AACATCTTCCCAGACTACGAAACCTTCGGCGAACACCACTGGCCCGAAACAGGCATCCACGACTTCTTACGACACTTGCCAGAAGAAATACTCAAATGGCCGTATTTGCAAATGGCTACACCTTCCGAAGTGATTGCAAAACACGCATCAGCAGGCGAAATCGACGTCCCTGAATCCGCAGGCACCGTCTCCTGGGCAGACCTGGAACGCGACAGCAGCGGCTGGCTCGGCAACGCTATGCAGTGGGCTTATTACACAAGCCTCCAACGACTCGAACCACTCATAAAAGAAGCCGACGACCCCCAACTCCTCCGCCTCTGGCGTTACTTCCAAACCAGCGACCACCTCTACTACATGTTCACCGCAGGCGGCGGACCGGGCGAAGTCCACTCTTACTTCAGCCCCTACCAAACACCCATGGACGCCTTCGTCGTCGCCCAAAGCCTCATACTCGACTTCGAAAACCGCGTCCGCACCGCCATCCTCACCGCAAACGAACCCTTTCTCTTCTGCACTGGCATCGGCAAAGAACACTACACAGGCGTCATGACATGGAGCCTCAAAGGCTTCACCCAAGCACTCAGCAAAGCAGCACCAAACGTGCTGGAGTTCCACGACAGTCGAGGAGACTTCGAAAACTGGGCAAAATACTCCCTTCAAGACCCCCCGCTGGCAGCGCAGCTGAAGGCTATCCGAACCCAAAAACTCAAAGGCAAACCACTCCAGAAAGCACTCGTCAACGCAGCGCAGAAGCGGTTCCGCAGCCTAAGCAAACAAGCCGAAACAACGATGCGACTCCTCTAAACATCGCATTTGCACATGAGTTTATAAGAGAAACCCACCATAATTCACTTGACAACCCAAAGGTGTCAAAGTTGAGAGAAGAGCTTCCCTTCCCAGAAAAAGTCCTTCAAACACTCCACAACCTCTGCGCAACCGCCGCCGACCTCGCACGAAGAGGCGACGAGGTCGCACGGATTCTGCAGCACGACCCAGCCGAAATCGAACGCATCCTCGACACGTACAAATCCGAAGGATTCGCCGAAAGCTTCTACGACAACGAAGGAAAAAAACGATACTACCTAAACGGTAGAGGAATAATCAAGGTCTGCTCACTCTTCACGTAGTGACCCAGAGATGCGCGTCATCATTTTCTCGTGGGAATATCCGCCAAGAATAGTAGGACGCCTCGCAGAAAACATCAGCACCCTATCAATCCAACTCGCCAAACAAGGAGTCGACACCTACGTCGTAACATACCACGACTTCCTAACAGGCGTCACCACCGAACCAAGCGGCGTAAACACCATCCGCGTAACAAACCCCGTACGCACACACATCGGCGTCCTAACATGGGTTTTGACGCTGAACCAAGAGGTGGAACGAGCAGCCGCAAACATCTACTACCAAGCCAAAAAACACATTGACGCCATCGACGTTTACGACTGGCACTTCGTCCCAGCCGCCGTAACCCTGAAGAACGCGCTGGCGACGCCGTTTGTCTTTTCAGTTGAAAGCCTAGAGGACCACCGTTCTCCCGGGGAGAATTCGCCGTATAACATGGCAATCAAAAGCATCGAGTGGCTGGGCTTCTATGAAGCAGCACGGGTAAGCGCGAAGTCGGAGTGGATGCGGGACGAGATTGTGCGGGTTTACAAGGTTCCACGCGAGAAGATAACAGTTGTCTCACCCAACACAGATTCAAGAGTGCAGGACGTCCTGGAGCTCTACGCCGATGTGGCAGGAGGCACGTAGGGCTTATGAAGAACGAGTTAAGCGTTATGATGCTCTCATGGGAGTTCCCGCCCAGAGTCATCGGCGGAATCTCGCCCCACGTATACTTCCTGTCGAAGAGTCTATCCCACAACGGCGTAAAAGTTTACGTGGTGACATGCGACTTCCCAGGCGCCCCAGCACACGAGGTTTTGGACGGCGTGGAAGTTTACCGCGTGGACTCATACAAAAACCCATCACCAGACTTTGCCACCTGGGTTTACCTGATGAACCTTAACATGCAGAAGGAAGCGGCTGCCTTGGCTGCTTCACTGTCAAACAAAGTGGACGTGTTCCATGCGCATGACTGGCTGGTGGCGACCGCAGGCATAGGGCTAAAACATGTGTTCAGGAAACCGCTTTTGGTGACGATGCATTCGACTGAGATTGGACGCAGAGACGGGCTTCACACCGACACGGAGAAAATGATAAGCGAAACCGAAGCATGGCTCACGTACGAGGCATGGAAGGTCATCTGTTGCAGCTGGTACATGGTTTCACACGTGCGATGGGCGTTCGGGCTTCCCGAAGACAAACTGGTTATGGTTCCGAACGGCGTGAACACGCAAGTTTACGACAACATCCCCAGCGAAGACCTACGTGAACTGCGTTCGCGGTTTGCTGCGCCGCATGAGCGTCTAGTGCTGTTTGTGGGCAGGCTGGTCTACGAGAAGGGCGTGCACATCCTAGTGAATGCGGTTCCGAAGATTTTGGAGAAAGTGGACGCGAAATTCGTGATTGTCGGCAGCGGCTACATGAAAGAGCAACTGCAGAACATCGTGCGGAGCATGAGGTTGGAGCATAAGGTGCTTTTCGCAGGGTTTGTGGATGATGCGACGTTGCTCAGGTTGCAGAAGGTAGCGGATGTCTCGGTGGTTCCGTCGCTTTTTGAGCCGTTTGGAATCGTGGCGTTGGAGGCAATGGCGGCGAGGAGTCCCGTGGTGGTTTCTGACACTGGTGGCTTGGCGGAGATTGTTGAGCACGATGTGACAGGTGTGAAGGTTTACCCGAACAATACGGATTCGCTGGCTTGGGGCATAACAAGGATCTTGACGGATGAAGGCTTCCGACGATACATCGTGGAGAACGCGTACAGGAAAGTTCAGGAGAAGTATGATTGGGAGAAAATCGCACAGCAAACCAAGCGGATTTACGAGTCGGTTCTAGGCGAGTACTCAAAGAGTTTCTGGGCGTAAAAACGAGATGCCCTCTATAATTAAAATGGCTCTGGCTGACAGGTCAAAATATCATTTAAAACCTCTAATTCACCATCCCTGCCTATAGGTTTTCGCGGGTTGATTCAAAAAGGTTTTAAACGATTATATCTTGAATTATTGACTACTATAGTTCGCAGTGAGTTGGGGTTGTCTTCGCCTTACCATTACATGCAGCTTCCACGAGAGGTCATCGTTGGAAAAGGCACTTTGGCACGCGTTAAAGAAGTTGTGCAAAGACTCGGCTTAAGCGGGTCAGCCCTCATAGTTGCTGGGTCAAAAAGCTGTGAGATTGCAGGAAAACAGGTTCGCGATCTCCTCGCGCAAACGGGCATGATTGTGGATACGCTTCTGGTTGAAACAGCAACAATCAAAGACGTTCTAACAGTTGAAGAGAGAATACAAGCTTGGAAACCTCGCGTGCTTATCGGCGTTGGCGGCGGAACCAAAATAGACGCTGCAAAACTAAGCTCATTCCGCCAAGGCATCCCGTTCATCAGCGTGCCCACCACGCTTTCCCACGACGGCATCGCCAGCCCACTCGCATCGGTTAAAGGCGCAGACAAGCCCTATTCAATTATGGCGCAAGCACCTTTGGCGATCATTGCAGACACCGATGTAATAGCACAGGCGCCTTGGCGCTCAGTCATAAGCGGTTGCGGCGACGTAATCGCAAAGTTCACAGCGGTTAAAGACTGGAGACTGGCGCACGCTGAAAGGGGCGAATACTACGGTGAATACGCTGCCAGCCTCGCCCTAATGAGCGCCAGATTAGTAATAAAGAACGCTGAGCTAATAAAACCGGGAAACGATGAAGGTCTACGGGTGCTTTTGGAGGCTTTGATAAGCTGCGGCGTTGCCATGAGCATCGCGGGAAGCAGCCGTCCCTGCAGTGGTTCAGAGCACCTGTTCAGCCACGCTTTGGACACTGTTAATTGTCCTCACGGTATGCACGGCGAACAGTGCGGTGTTGGTTCCGTGTTGGCTGCGTACCTTCATAAGTCGAATTGGAGACGCATCAAAGACACGCTCAAGCAGATTGGTGCGCCTACGACGGCGAAAGAGCTGGGAGTGAAGAACGAGGACATAGTCAAAGCCTTAGAGTTGGCGGCGACTGTGAGACCTGAACGGTACACCATTCTGCATAAGCTGAACCTGAACCGTGATGCTTGTGAGAAAGTCGCGAGAGCAACAGAAATAATTTAGTTTTATTGTGGAAAATGAAAGAAGTTTAGACTTCTGTGGCAAGTTTCGGCGCTTGGTGAGTTTAGACTTTTCAGGCTGTTTGTTCTGTCGCTGGCTTTTTCTCAGGTGATTCTGGCTTTGGTTCTTCGGTTGACGCTTGAGGTTTCAGCTCTGGCTTAGGTTCTGGTTTAGTTTCGGGTTTGGGTTCGCTCTTGAAGGTTTCAACGAACCGTATCTCGTCGAGTTCGGGCAGGAACTTCTGCACGTCCATGGCGATGCCACGCTTTGCAATCTGCACTCCCTCAATGTAGAAGGCTGTTTCAGGCATGTCTATGGTTAAGGTTCCGTCTTTGATGGTGAACTTGAATTTTTCTGGCTCTGCAAGTGGGATTCTTCGATGGATGAGTGCAGCGATTTTTTCCTCGTTGGTTTCCAGTTTCTTGTTAACTGTCACGTCGTAGATGAGGGTTTTGCCAGCTAAGGGCGGATTAAAGTCCAAGAGTACTCGTCCCGCGCCGATTGCGCGTATGGTGGCGTTTTTGCCGCCGTATTCGATGCGCATTCCAATAGTGGGATTGTGGATGTCTTTGGCTAAGAGCTGTTTCAGTGGTACTCGCTTGACTTTTTCTGGGTCTCTTGGTCCGAAGGCTTTTTCAGGTGGAATTTCTACGGTTTGGATTTTTCCAGGTTCCATTGTTGTTAATTTTTCGTCTAGCTCTTTCAGCACCCAGCCTTCGCCGATGACTACGAGTTTTGGCTCGTAGATTTCTCCTTCCTTGTGCAGGTTTTCTTTCTTGGAGGTTTCCTCGTTGGTTGTGTCGAAAACCTCGTTTGTTTCTTTAACTTTGGCTGTGTAGTCGATTAGTATGAAGTCTCCTTTTTGCAGGGGCATGATGAATCATCCTTGGTTGACGGTTCGAAGTAAGTTTCACACGCCTAATAAATACTTTCCTTAGCGTAGAACTGATACTTCTCGCAAAGACTACCCCCTCCCCTATTTAAAGGAAGTAAGATGTCGTTGGGCTACTTTGTGGATTCTCCTTTCTCGGTACAAGAATGATTTTTAGCGGTTCAAATAAAAAGGGAGGGTGAAATGTTGTTTTCACGGTTTATGGTCGTTTTCTCAGCATCATCAGCAATAAAGCGCCGATGACAGCTACCGCGATTATTATAGCTACTCCGAAGCCCATGACGTACATCTCAGTGTTCGACGTGGGCATAGGTGTCGGTGGGGGTGTAACTTCTGGTGCAGGGTCGGCAGCGAAGCTGGTTTGGGCGGATGATGGCCAGTAGGATTCTGATCCAGCGAAGGTAGCGATGACGGTGAAGTTGCCTTCGATGTCAGGCTGCCACGTGAGGCTGAATGTGCCTGAGGCATCGCTGATAGCTGTGCCGATGTTCCTATAGTTGTTGTTAGAGTCGATGACGTCTATCTTCACCGGAACTCCAATGACATTTGTTGGCTTCGGCTTCTGCATGTACACGTACTCCATCCACTCTTTCATGCTCTCGTCAGAAACAGCCGGAACACCGTTCGGGAACCGGGCAGCCTGCTCATCCTGCTTCGTGCCAGCGGAAATATCCATCACCGTGCCTCGAATAACTATCGATTTGCCGACTTCAACGCCAACATCTGGCGCTGTGACGGTTAATGCGCTTGGTCCCTTGCCGACGCAGTATATTTGCATGTCGTAGCAGTTTAGAAACGCCAAGAAGCCGTCTGCAACGAGGTCTGTGCCGCCGTACATGTTTGTGGCGTATCCCATCAGAGTCCAGATTTCTTCACCTGTGGTTGCGTTAATGCAGCGGAATAATGCATCTTTGTAGAGCGGTGTGTTGGGCGAGTGTTCGGTAGTGGATAGGTAGACTTTTCCGTCGGCGATGACGTCCACGAACGTGGGATAGTTACCCCATGGTGTTTCAAGACCGCTGGCAGTGCTGTTGCCCGGACCGCCGTTGCCGTAAGTCCACAGTAAGTCTCCGGTTTTCACGTCGTAGCAGTAAGTTATTCCGCCGTAGCCTGTCCAGTAAGCTTTGTCGTAAGCGACCAAGACTGAGTTTGGCATGTACATCCAGTCGTTTGCAGGTTCAGTTACCCATATCTCTTTCCCGTTTGTCAAGCTAATGCCACGAAGTATCATGTCCTCTTTGTCCCAGAATATAAAAACTCCATTCTCTGGGTCGAATCCTTGGATTCCACGAGTGTTGTTGCCAGGTGCTGGCGGATAGAATTCAGTCCACAAACGTGTTCCTCTTGCTCCCTTCGAGGGGTTAAGGTTCACTGCTGTTATGTTAGCGCCCATGGCAGGTGCGGTAGCGCCAGGCGCATAATCACCAGGGTGAAGCCCAAGATTTCCTTGAATCAACAGTATCAAGTTATCTAAGTCGGCGAGAACCGCTGTGCCTAAGAAGTCTGTTGCGATGCTCCATGTTCCCGGACCCAAAGTAACTGACACGTTCCAGTCGTATGCTGGCGTTGTTACTTGGACGTATCCTTGAGCTATTCTTTCAGCGTTGGTTACCCACATAGAACCGTTCCAGTATCGACCTGATGGTTGCGCTGGAGTTATGGGGCAGTTTGCAGGTACATTTCCCGAATACCAGTTGGCTGGGCTCAAGCCCGAGCCTCCACCAAACACTCTAGACGAATTCCATTGAGCTAAGTACCAGTTGGGATGTGTGCTGTTTCCAAGGTTCGTGAGAACGTATTTCAGATACTCTCCCCGTGGTCCAGCTACGCCTAAGCCTGAGGGAACATTGGTTAAGTTCATGGCCGTTAGTACACCTGTTCGTGGATCATATCCTCGCCACGTACTTCCAGAAACTGCGATCAGTAAGCCGTTCGGTAGGATTCCATGCTGGTTAGGGCTCTCGTAATCATAGAAGTAGCCGAACGATGGCACAAGAGAAACGCCTGTGGCTGATACATTAATGCGCCAGAGTTCTTTTCCAGTTCGCAAATCTACAGCAACATAATCTCCTCCTCCGCCCGAGTTGCCGTAAGGTTCCTGATAGTAGAGGGTTCCGTACATAGCTAGAGGATTGCTGTATCGGACGTTGTATGAACCACCAGTGTAGAACACGTTGCCTGGCACGCCTGTGTCGCTTCCTCCGACGACTCCTCCGTACTGGATAGGTTTCGTCCACATTATGTGCGGACTGTTAGGCGCTGGACCGTTCGGCTGGATGTTTCCAGGCATGCCATAGGTTGCGCCTGCTCCAGGAATGTAGGGTCTACCAAGCCAGTTTGACGAAATCGCCCACCAGTCAGTGTTCTGTCCCTCGATGGGTCGCGTCCAGTATTCTGCCGGCAACGGATAGCTGCTTGTTGCGGCAGGCAGTGGATCTTCCTGCACGATTAGCGTTGTTGTTTTGCTGGCTGCTGTGAAAGTGTCGTTCTGGTAATCGCCAGTCCAAGTGTATTTTTGCTCTTTATACTCAAACTTAAGAGTGTAAGTGCCCACGACAGTAGGTGTATACTGATATGCTTGAACGCTGGTCGTGTCATCCACAACATCCCAATGCTGCGTCTCCACTTTCCCGTTAGGATCCGTGATAGTAAGCGTGTAATCATGTCGTCTAACGTTATTAGCCACATTTGATCCAGGTAACGGGGTATCAATCCACATTACAATCGCCACTTGCTGACCAACACCTACAGGGTTGGGTGCGGGGACGATGTAGGCGTAGGAAATGATGGTCCATGGAGGATCATGCGCGTTAGCAGTTGGTATAGCAACTAGTGAGATGGCAAAAGTTGATAGCAGAAACATTGCGATAGCTGCAGCTGTCTTGCTTTTTGATAGCATTTTTCATTTTTCTCCTTTTATGTTTTAGTACAAAGTCGATTGTACCGTTTTTTTATGCACCCAAGTTGTATATAAAATCTAGCAATAATGGAACAATTGGCAATTCACCTGTTATATCGAGACTATTCTAAAAGATACAGCTTGCGGTAAACAGCTTACTGCATGTTCTCTTTTGCGAGGATGTCGGCTAAAGAATTATATGAATGCTTTGTGCCAAACATGAGTCATGTCAGCCCCGAATTGTCCTTGCCCAGAAAGAGACTGCCTCCGCCACAGTGACTGCTCAGAATGCGTAAAGCACCACAAGGAAAAGGACGAAATGCCCTACTGCGCAAGATAAACCCAAACAGGTTCAGCAGAAAGGTTCTTAAGTAATTGACCGTTTTTCTAAGCGGCAAGTAAAACGCCTAGGTTTAAGTACTAGCCTTCTCCTTTAAAGGGAAGGATTGACATTAACCGGAAAAAATTAAAATAGTCGGATGAAGAGGTGAAAAAGTATGGAGAACATTTACGCCGCGATGCTCCTTCACAAGGCAGGAAAAGAAATTAACGAGGAAAACGTGACGAACGTTCTGACAGCGGCAGGAATAACCGTTGACCCCGTACAAGTAAAAGCCCTCGTAGCTTCTCTAAGCGAAGTAAACATTGATGAAGCAATCAAAGCCGCGCCGACCATGATGGCAGCCGCGCCAGTTGCACAAGCAGCCGCAGCGCCAGTAGCAGAGCAGAAACCGAAAGAAGAGGAAAAGAAGAAGAAAGTCGAAGAAGAGAAAGCCAAAGAGGAAGCAGCGCTCGAAGGTTTAGGTGCCCTGTTCGGGTAAAAAGCCCAACTCTTATTTTTAAATTAATCTTTCTTTAGTTCCGCAGTTGCAGTTGTCATCGCCGTTTTCTTTCTTCTCTCATCTATGATTTTCCAGCCAACAACAGGCAACCAGCCGAGCAGGATGGGCAACGTCGCAGGAAGAGCACTCACAATTCCTGGAAAATTCAAAAGCAGCAACTCGAAAAGCCCGAAAGATATGGATATCGTCAGAGCCGACAGAACCGCAACTTTTTTGCCAAACTTCTTCATGGTCTGGGTTGCGAGTATACCTGCGAAGAATAAGTCGCCAAGCCCCAATCTTAGGATAAGAATGCCACTCATAGTCAATATGATAGGAAGTGTTGGGAAAGCCACAAGCACAGGAAGACCCAAACCAGCAATCGCGTTTGCCGCCTGCACCATCTGTCCAGTGACCCAGACTAAAACAATATCCAACCCTGTCAGCAGCGCTGCGAAGATAAACACGGTCTTCCACGTGAACAGACTATTCAAGTAAGCCACGATTAACACCGCGAAAAGCAGACCGTAAATATTCAAAAGGTAAGGAAACTGCAGGAAACTCACCGACGAGGGAACAATAAAGCCGATGCTGGTCTCACCATAGAACACGAAAAGCAAAAGAAACAATGCAGGAGATAAAGCAGCAACGTACCACTTTGGCTTAACTTCTCTACGCGCAGCGTACATCAACACTATAACCGAACCAGTAGCCAAGCCCGCAAATGCCAAGGTTCCGTAAATCCTGAGCCCCGCTGGTACGACGCCGAAAAACGCGGCAACCGCTGCAAACACGCTGACGAGGATGAAGACGCCACAGTAAAGCTTCATCCGCCGTTTCTCCATGTCTGAGAAAGCGTAAGAAACCGTGAAAAGCAGTGTGGCGTATGAGAAAAGGAAAAGCGCCATGATTGCCATCTGAGGAACAAACGCGATAATCGACACGAGCACTGCAATCATCGCAACCAGCAGAGCCACATCACGGTTGCCCAATTCACGCTCCTCAACAGTAGCCTTAAACTTAGCCTCAGCCTTTTTGCTGAGGAACATGGCGACAAGCGTCACCACAAACAGCAGCGTGGGAAAGAGTATGTCAAAGCGCATAAACAGCAAATCAACAAACCATAATTTAATTGTTTAGCTATAACCAGCGCTTAGCAGCATCAAAAAAGAGAGAGATGATGAAGCCAATCCGCTGGGCGTTTGCTACTTTCTTGTTCTCGGACACGCCATAATATACAGTCTTGAATAAGTGATGCTTGCCAGCTTATCGATCTCGTTAAAGTAAACTTTCTCCAGCCCCTGAATGTTCTCCGCCTCAACTTCCGCGATGGCGTCAAAATTTCCCAGCACCAGGTGCGCCTCCTTCACTGCCTTTATCTTCCTGATGCTTTGGAGGAATTCTTTTTTGCGCCCGGGCTTCAGGTTAAAAAGAATGTAACCAGTCTCCACGCTTTGCCCTCCTACTCCAGCACCTCTTCGTCCACGCACAGCAGCGTCAAAGTCGATTCAACGCCCTCGATCAAGTGGATTTCCTCCATGACAGTGTTCTCGATATCGTGGATTTTTGGCATGTCCAGCTTCAGGATGGCGTCAAAATCGCCGAAAAGCAGCTGGGCTTTAACGATTCCCTTCATAGTCTTTATCTTATCAACCACTGACCGGCTGAATCCGCAGACATCGGATTGAGTGGCTATCTTCAACAAAACGTAGGCTTCCATGGCTTCGACACCGATTATAATTTTGGCTTCTGAACGTATTAAAGACTTTCCCAACTCTCAACAAACAAACTTGCAGCAACACGTGCCAAAACCCAAGAATCGTTCAACGCTTAAGCCATGTGCGGAAAAGAGCCAGCGACGCAAACAGCGCCTCCTCCGTCCTGATCGTCTCGGTTCCCTGACTAGGAATGGTGTTCACCACAAAATCCACAAGCGTATTCAGGTTTTCGCCTTCATCTCTGGCGATTTCAAAAAGCCCCCGCGAGGGCGCGCCGAACGCCAAGAGCACGCTGTTTGCCTTCGCCCATCTCTCACTCAACTTATCCGCTACGTCTGCAAACTTGGAGCCGAACTTTGAGGTGGCAACGGTTAAATCGTACCGTCCTTCCTTCATGAGTTCGCTGAAAGAACGCTTCTCCGCCGAGATCCTGTATCCCCAGTAAACAGGAATTTCCGCCCTGTCGGCGGTTTCAACCTCAACCCGCTCAGTCACCTTCACTATTTTCACCGTCAACCGCTCACCCACAGGCGTCTTTGTCTCGCGCATGATTGCGGTGTGCTCCACGCCGATGTCCACCAGCGCGCCCTCGTGGGTTCTGGAGAGAACCACGCCTTCGCGGAACTCGCCTACCTTCAGGTCTGCGGCTTTCCTGTTCAGCGGATGATGCGGCGTCCTCAACGGTGGAAGTATCCCGGCAAACTGCAATTGCGGCTCAAGCTTGAACAGCCGTTTCCTGAGGTACTGCGGCGTCTCCATGTATGCAAGCAAAAGGGCGATTAGCGCCATGTCTCCACGCTGGTTGACTTTGGGAGAGTCGGGGTAAACTATGATTTCGTTTACCTGGAATATGGCGGCGGCTCTTCCGATTAAGCCAATCTTGGATGTTTTTTCGCGTAGGTGCGGCGTGTCCGATATGACTGACGCGGGTATCGCGATTGCTACTTTCTTATTATTCATCAGTTGTCGCCTCAAAGAAGACTATGGTGTCGACGTTCAGTTTAAAAGTCGAGAACGAAATATAAAAGTGCAGGTATAAAAGTGCAGGTGTGCGCTGAGATGGCATCATCAATTCTGGATGACACAAGCAAAATAGCCCAAATTGACAAGAGCAACATGCTATCATACTGCGTGGACTCCGCAAAGCATTACCGCGAAGCCGAGAAGACAGTACAAAAAGTCGCGCTGGAATATCCCAAGCCTGAAAACATCACCGTATCGGGCATGGGCGGCTCAGCAATAGGCGGCGAACTCCTCAAAGACTGGGCACGCGAGAAAGCGCAAACGCCCATTGAAGTCAGCCGCGACTACACGTTGCCAGCGTACGCTAACCAGAAAACCCTCACTATAATCGTGAGCTACTCTGGCGAGACAGAGGAAACGCTTAGCGCCTTTCTTGACGCTGTGAAGAGGAAGTGCATGATCTTCTGCGTGAGCTCAGGCGGAGCACTTCTGGAGTACGCTGAGAAGTTGGGTGTGCCGTACGTGCGGGTTCCTGCTGGGATGCCTCCGCGTGCCGCGTTGCCTTATCTGTTCGTGCCGCTTCTGGTGGCGATGGAAAAGGTAGGCATTGTTTCAGGTGTCTCAGACGAGCTTTCGGAAGCCACCAAACTCTTGGAGCGCATAGGCAAAGAAAATGCGCCTGAAAGACCCGTGAAAGGCAACACGGCAAAAGCGTTGGCGTCGGAAATCAACGGCACCGTGCCTGTGGTTTACGGCTTCGGCGTTTTCCGCGGCGTAGCGCAGCGTTTCAAGACCCAGTTCAACGAGAACAGCAAGATGCCTTCGAAATGGGAGTACTTCTCGGAACTGAATCACAACGAGATTGTAGGCTGGGAAAAAGCTAGTGAACTCGTGCGCTGTTTCTCCACGGTTTTCATCCGAGACAAAGCGGAACCACCAGAGATCCGTACACGCATCGAAGCCACCAGAAAGCTTATGCCGCCAGACTCGAAGACGTTCGAAGTGTGGAGCCAAGGCAAAAGCATGCTTGCAAAGATGCTGTCAACCATCCTCGTCGGCGACTTCACAAGCGTCTACTTGGCGATTCTGCGCAACGTGGACCCGACGCCCGTCGAGACCATAAGCCTGTTGAAGCAGAAAATGAAGCAGAGCGGAACAAAAGAGAAAATAATCCGTGAACTCTCCAAAATCGCGGTGCAGTAGCTTAGGTGCTGTCGGCTATGAACGTTTTGAACGCGCTCTCAGCCGTTTCAAGGGCCATCATTTGTGGCGGTCGCTTGAACCCGTAAGCACAAACAGGCACCACTGCACCTTTCAGTTTCCTATCTAACGCCAGCTTCATGGCGCGCACCACGTCGAAGAGGACGCTGCCCGCGTTCGGAGCATCAACCGTGCTGAACTTCAGGTCAATCTGGAACGGTGCGTTGCAGAAGTAGGTGCCGCTTACCCAGAAGTAGCTGTCACGCTTGTTCCTGAGGAAATCCACGTAGTCCGTTGAGCCCGCCACCACCTCGGTCTTGTACGGCAACGATGACGCGACGGACTGGGTTTTAATGATGCGTTTGGCTTCCCGCGTACGGTCCAGTGTATCCATCGATTCGGTTCCGCCGCCCACGTCAAGCTGATAGGTTTCCGTAATCTTCACGCCGCTGTCTGATAGCAGCTTCAGCAGCGTCTTATGTAGCGCAGTTGACCCCGCCTGGTCCACCAAGTCATCGCCCGCAAGAGGCAGACCTGCCGCCTCGAACCGTTTAACCCAAGCTGCATCGCTGGCGATGAAGTTTGGCGTGGCGTTAACGAAGGCGCAACCCGCAGCAAGCGCTTGCTCAGCATACCATCTGGAAGCCTCTGCGGCACCGCTTGGAAGCAGATTAACCGCAACCTCGGCGCTCGACTCCTTCAGAACCTGCGCCACGTTCGCGTCGGGGTTAGCGCTGACCTGCACGAGGGTTTGGGCAGATTTGCCTACGCCATCCATCAGCGGACCTTTCCTGACTATGACGCCGGTTGAGGGGACCTCGGTGACTTTTGGCGCGTTGTTTGGCTCCGCGAAAATTGCTTCCGCCAAATCTTTCTCAACTTTCCGTTCATCAACATCGAAGGCTGCAACCACCAGAATGTCCCGGGGCGTCAAACCGCCCAGTCTTGGGTTGCGAAGCCCCACGCATTCTTCATCTTTCGAGAATTTCCCGTAGAAGCGTAAGCCTTGAACGAAGGCTGAAGCGCAGTTTCCCACGCCGATTAACGCAACTTTTACCGTTGGCATCTTCCGACACCTTGTTTGGGCTTTTCTTATTCACGATTGCCTTATAAAAGGCTACGCTACTCTACTGCTTTTGGTGAGGATGAAACTGTGAGCACTTGGCTGGACGTTGCAGTGGTGCGCTGCCCAAACTGCGGCAACTACCACGTTGACGCTTCATGGTACGTCATCGAATTGGAGTCCGATATTCAATGTAGCCATTGTCAAACCGAATTTAACGGCAAAGAAAACGCCAAAGACCGTGTGTTGCTTGAGTTTGCTGTAGATGAAGATGGCAGGATGCAAAATGTGAGAATAGCAGAGCATCCCTCGCTTGAATAGCGTAGCAGTTTCTATGGACGCTTTCTGGGTTTCCAATCGGCTTTATATGTTGCTCTGCTGCCTGGAAAAATACATCGCTTCTTATAGTTTCTGCATTAATTATGATTCCTAGAAAAGAGGAGAACGGTGGCAAGTTTAAATGTCCGATATGAAAGCCCTGCTTGCCCACAGGAGTCCAGATAAAATTATCATAAATCCTAAAAACTGAGCGGCTGGCAAGATATTGTTTTGACTGGTCTGGAAGAGGACGACGAACGAATACCCTACATCCTGGTCAGGCTGCACCCTAAAAATCAGGTATGGAAGCCTCGTAAGTTGGTGCGCGGTGTTCATGTTGTCAAGTATCGGCGTCACCAGGAGAAATAGCCCAACTAAACCTACAGAAAATAAGAGAACGTTTTTCAATTTGCCCGATTTGTTTTTGGATGATTTGAGCAACGATGCGCTTTTGCTTGCTAATGAAGCTGCGGCCAAGCTGAAGAATGGCAAGGATTGATAACTATATTTGATGGCGCTGGTGTATGGTACTTTAAGGTTTAGGGTTACGCCCAAGTACATGTTTAAACCCAAAATAGATAATATCGTTACTAAACAAACTATGTCAAAGAGAACTGACTGTTTTGAAAAGCGCTTCCAAAACAACAACCCAATCATCAAGGAAAAGACAACTGCAGCGACGAAAAAGGCTCCTAAACCATAATCTATCAGAAAAGTGGTGATAAAAGAGTAGGATGGAATCACTTCTGGGGAGTTTAAATACCTGAAATCATCGTGCTGAACTAAGTAAAGCAATCCTCTGCCCATGATGATTTGATACCACAACAAAGTAGAACAAATTGCAGGTAGGATGAAAGCGCCCAACTGAAGGAGTATTTGTTTCGGGTTTTTAGGTCGTCGGTAGGCGTATAAGAGCAGTAATGGAATCAGCATGAAGACGGCATATTGCTTGGTGAGAAAGGAGGCAGCGAAGAAGATGCCTGAAACAAGGGCAAGCTTAACTGAGTCTTTACGTATAGCCAGAATCCCAAAGTACAGATAAACCAAGCTCAGAAACAAGCACTGCGCGTCGATGAGGAAGGCTCGGCTGAGGACAAGTTGCCATGGAGCCAAAGCGAAGAAGGCAGCTGCAAACAGCCCCGTTGATTTACCGTATGCTTCCTTGCCCAGCTTGTATACTGCGACGATGCTGGCTAGCCCGAACAACATAATCAAAGCAATCCCGTTTTCCATGGTCGAGCCAAATAATAGAAAAAAAAGCGCTTCAGCATAGAATCCTAATGGTGGCATGTCAAAAAAGTTGCCCTTAATTTCCAAATATGGATAGCCCCATTTGAGGACCCCTTGGGCGACTCTAAATTCCAGCTGCGTATCGCGACTTCGATAAGGACCTATCGTAATAGAGATAAGTGCAACGCCGATTAGGATAGCTAAGAGAGGGTAAGTCTGGCTCAGCAGTCCCCCGATGTTATGCTTACTCAACATCGGTTTCCATTGTGCGCACCAGTCTCTCACACTAAGACCCAACGCGAAGTAACTATTTTTTTATTTCTAGCTTAAATGACTTGTGTAGAACTTTCAGCGCGCGCGAAACACCGATTCTTAGCCTTCATAAATAATATTTTTACAAATCTCTTCTCAAGAAGCTTCCCCTGCAGTTTTCCCAAATTTGGGGGTTTATCCAGCTTTTCGGAGACCCAGTTACTATCATGGCAACCGCGAACAACGCTTATTCTCGCTACGCCCTTATCGACCCTTCAATATGCAGTACATCACCTTCACTATACATAGTTTCTCTCGCACTTCCTTGGGAAGATGCACCTTGTCCTCGTGATAAGTGGTTTCAGCCAAAGCGCTAAGAGCAAAAGCAAAACGGATGTTTCGCAGAGCAACACTTTAATCCCTAGGCGATGCTTACCCTAAAAAAGGGTAGATTTACATTGGACAACGAAGCTAAACAGGACAAATTCACCGCGGTCAACGAGTTAGCCCGCCGCCGAGGCTTCTTCTGGCAGTCATACGAGATTTACGGCGGCGCAGGAGGCTTCGTCACTTACGGTCCCCTCGGCTCGAGGCTGAAGCAGAACATCGAAGCCAAACTCCGCGAACTCTTCATCACCAAACTCGGCATCCTCGAAATCGAATCATCCGTCATCACGCCAGGCAAAGTCTTTGAAGCCTCAGGTCACGTAGACCACTTCAAGGAGCCCATGGTTGAATGCTCCAAGTGCCACAAGCGCTTCCGCGCAGACCACCTACTGGAGGAATATGCGAAAATAAGCTCAACTGAAGCCGAAAAAATGAGCCTCGACGAGATACGCAAGGCAATCGAGGAAAATGGGCTCAAGTGCCCAGACTGCGGCGGTGGTTTTAACGCGCCCCAGCAGTTCTTAACCATGTTCGAAACTACCATAGGTCCTTACTCTGGCGCTGTTGGCTATGGAAGACCGGAAGCAGCGCAGGGCATTTTCGTGGAGTTCAATCGCTTGTACGCAGTGGCGCGGGAGAAGCTGCCCTTTGGGGTAATCCAGATTGGGCACGCGTTGAGAAACGAGATTTCGCCGCGGCAGGGACTTATAAGGCTCCGCGAGTTCACCATAGCCGACTTAGAGTTTTTCTTCGACCCTGAAGAAACAGACTGCTGCCTACTGAAGGATGTGGAAAACGAAACGCTGCGACTTTATCTTGCCGAGGAAAGACTCAAATGTTCCGAGAAAACAATCCACGTAACCGTTAAAGAAGCAGTGGCTAAGCAGCTAATTCGCTCGGAGTGGCAAGCCTTTTTCATGGCAATGGCTAAAAAGCTGTTAACGGAAATCGGCGTCCCCGCAGAAAAACAGCGTTTCATCGAAAAAACCCAGTGGGAAAAAGCCCACTACGCAAGCCAGAGCTTCGACCAAGAAGTGTACGTGGACAGGTGGGGCTGGATAGAGGTTTCGGGACACGCGTACCGCACCGACTTCGACCTAAGCTGCCACATGAAAGCCAGCGGCGTGGACATGCACGTCTACAAAGAATACAAGACGCCCGTGGAAAAAGAAGAAATAGTGTTGAAGCCTATAATGGCAAAGCTTGGCCCCGTCTTCAAGAAGGAAGCCGCCAAAGTCGCCGAACTCCTCCAAAAGGCGCCCACCGAAGAGGTTGCGGCGTCGCTGGAGAAACAGGGTTTCTACATGGTTGAAGACTACAAGATACTGCCCGAGTATGTTGATGCCAGCAAGCAGAAAACCGTGGTGCGCGGTACCCGCTTCATCCCGCATGTCGTGGAGCCCAGTTTCGGCTGCGACAGACTCTTCTACGCGGCGTTAGAATACGCTTACGGCGTGAAGGACGACCGAGTAGTCATGAGCTTTCCAAGAAGCATCGCGCCCATACAGGTCGGCGTTTACCCGCTGGTCAGCAAAGACGGCTTGGTGGAAAAGGCGCGAGAAGTACACAGGCTGCTTGCAAATGAAGGGTTCATGGCGGAGTTCGACGAGACAGGTTCCATCGGCAGAAGATACGCACGTGCAGACGAAGCAGGCGTTCCCCTCGGCATCACGATAGATTACGATACACTCAGCGATAACACGGTCACGATTCGCGACCGCGACTCATGGAGACAGGTCAGGAGCAGCCTCAACGACTTGCCCGAGCTACTACACAGGTATTTCCAAGGAAAAATAGACTTTGAAGACTTGGGCACTTTGCTGCCTGCTAAGTAGTTAGGTTTTTTAATGCACTCGCACACTACAAGTTAGAAACCTAACGTTGATTATGGTGAGGGAACCGTTTGGTACTTCCGGCGGAAACAGAAGAACGTGTGAAACGCAGAGCTTTGAACGCTTGCCAAGATAACCTACGCAAGGTTGTAGACCTCACGAGAAAGATTCCGCAGATGGTTGAGCACTTCGCAAGCGGCGACAAAGAAGCAGCGCGACAGCTGTTCAGTGAAATCCGAAAAGGCGAAGAAGAAGTCATCAAAGCGCGCCGGATGGTTTCTCAGGAACTTGCCGAAATCGGCGCCATTCTGATCAGCAGGGAAGACTTTTTGAGGTTCACGAACCAGTCAAGTGAGATAGCGGACTTTTCCGAAGGAGTCGCCCACTACCTCATCGAAATTATGGAACATAACTGGAGCGTTCCCAGCGACATAAAGAAGGACCTGTTGAAGCTTTCAGAGGCGGTTCTTGACTCGGTGCTGAAGCTGAGGGAGACTATGATGGTTCTGAGCTACGGCTCAACGAAAACCTTGGAAAAGGCTAAAGACGTTGAAATCGCTGAAAGAATCGTGGACGACCATTACCGTGCGCTCATGATAAAGGTTCTCGTCAGCAAACTTGACCTCCCAGTGCTGCTGCTCTTAAGGGACATTCTTCAGCTTTTGGAGAACTCCGCAGACAAGGCTGAAGACGCCGCGGACACTGCCAGGATGCTTTCGTTAATAATGTAGAAGAGAGACGGAAAACCGCCATGGCGTCAATCAAGGTTGAATTAATCGAGAATTTTCTTGTGGTCTGGGACTCCGCAGAAGGTTCGGAACTGTACAAGACTGGATATTACGGCAAGCCTCTGGGAATTGCAAAGCCCAAGATTCCCGAATTCAAAGTGCCGCTGCTGCTGGATTTGATGGAAGGCTTATACTTGGCTGAAAAGAAGAAGGTGGCAATCTTCGAGGGACCAGAGAAGCGTAAAGTTGGGCTGAAGAAGCTTAAACAGAAAGCCAAGCAGTTATACGAGGAGTTCGACGAGAAATACGCCGTGTACCGTGACTTGCGGGACAGCGGATTAATCGTCACGCCAGGCATAAAGTTCGGCTGCGACTTCGCGGTTTACAAGTACGGTCCAGGCGTGGAACACGCGCCATACATGGTGTCCGTAAAAGCTGCGGGAGCGGATATTTCGGCGACGGAAATCGTTAAGGCTGGCAGATTGGCGACGACGGTGCGGAAACGGTTCATAATCGCCGTTCCAGACTTGGCTGCTGGGGAAACGCGGTATTTGATGTTTAAGTGGTTTAGGGCTTAGCTCGGCATAAGGGTTTGGTTTTGGAACTCGCCCCGTACGTTTTGATGAGGGTAGATTTTTGCTGCTGCAAGTATGCTTCCTTCTGCAATTGACACGTCGTCGCTTACCACTGAGACGGCGCTGATTCTAGTCGGTTTGCGTTGGCTTGAGTGGATAACTGCGTGTCTGCCGATTATGCTGTCTAAAATCTCGGCGTTTTCGCCTATGGTGGCTCTGTCCATGATGGCGGAGTTCTCGATAACGGCGTTTTTGCCGATTCTCGTGTAGTTTTCGATACAGGAGCTCACTATTTTTGCGCCGTCGCCTATTTCACAGTGCCTACCGATAAGCACGGCGCCTTTTAGCTCTATTCTGCCCTGCTTAACTTTACGCACGATTTCTTCCCTCCGCCTCTCTGCCTCGTTGCTTTCGCCCAATATCCAAATCTGCTTGTCTTCGCTTATTCGCCCACCAAAGTCTGCGAGCTTGGAGAAGCAGCCGTTCAGCATGTCTTTCATGGCTTCCAAGTAGTTTCTGGGTGTACCCACATCAAACCAGCTTCCCTTCAGCTTGTAACCGTAAACTGGGTATCCTGCCTCTATAACGTAGGGGATGAAGTCGTAGCCAAAGTCTAAGCGGTGTTTCTCCTCGATTATCTGCTTCACTCCTTTTTCCTTGAAAATCTTCCTTATTTCAGGAGAAATCAGATATAATCCGGTGTTTGCAAGGTTAGATGGAGCGTCTTTAGGCATGGGCTTCTCGACGAACCTGCGGATGCAACCGGATTTGTCGATGTCTGCGATGCCTAAGCCCTCAACGTTCTGCACTTCACGGAGCACTATGGTCATGACGGCGCCTTTCTGTCGGTGGAATCCGATGAGGTCTTTCACGTTGATATCAAAGATGTTGTCGCCTTGCACTGCGAAAACGGGATGTTTTATGTCGTAGTATTCCATGTTGATTCTCGCTGAGTCGGCGCTTCCATAGTCCTCCACGTTCGGCTGATATTTTATGTGAACTCTGGGTTTGATGTTGTACCGTACGCTGAAGCCGATACCAGACTCGAAATAATCGTATAGGTCCCGGTAGTTCGTGTAGCCCTTCACTCCGAAAATGAAGTTCCTTATGCCCTGACTGGCAAGCGACAGGAGCGAGAATTCCACTAGCGGTCTGTTCAAGAACCTGAGGCAGGCTTTGCTGGTTTCTGCGGTAAGAGGGAGAAGCCGCGTTGCTCTTCCGCCCACGGGGATTATGACACGCAGCCTCTCCGGAGAGTAGTTATCAGCTACGAGAGGAGCATAATTGGCGCCCAAAACAGTCCACCATAAACATGTTTACCTAACTATCTAATCCCGAACGTATTAACCTTTTCAAAAAAATGTTTGCTGGACTAAAAAACAGAGGCGAATTTTGCGCTTCTTTGAAACCTGTCGTTAAGAGGATGACGTTGCTTTTTTGAACGTCGGCAATCTAACTATGTGGATGCTCACGGCAGCCGCGACAGCTACCATGGTAAGCTGCATCGGCAGAACCAGTTGAGCGGGAAGTAAGCGGTCTAACATGAATATTGTCGAGAAACCTATTGTTACCCAAAGGACCGACATGGCTGTCACTTTAGTTTTAACCGTGAGCCCCTTGCCTTCTTTGTAGTTTCTTATATACTCTCCAAACCACTTGTTGTTCAGCAGCCAATGGTGCATCCTCGGCGAGCTTTTATAATAGCAAGCCGCGGCAGCCAACAGGAAGGGAGTGGTTGGCAAAATTGGAAGCACAATGCCAATGGCACCTAAAAATACACAAATTGTGCCTGCAGTAAACCATAACGCTCTTACGACTCTCTGACCTTTCTGCTTACAGGATGAAGCCCAAGAATTCTTTTCCGTGTCCATGGCAAACTTCCTTCATAATACTTTAATGTTACTTAAAAATCGTGCGCATTTTCAAGAAATGGACTTGGAAATAATTCTGGAGCAAAATTATACCATAATTATAAAACTGTAATTTACATAAAGCCTTCGACAAAAGGTTGTAAGGGTGATGGTAATATTTGAAATCGTTTAATTTAATTACAGGGGATATCCAAGTCTTCACAAAATACGGTGTCGACTCATGATTGAGGTGTTCATTCCAACGTGGGATAACGAGAGAACCATCAAAGAATGCATCCAATCACTAAAACAAACAAGCATGGACGTTGACATCACCATAGTCGATAACCTGTCAACAGACGCCACTGTAAAAATAGCAACTTCACTCGGAGCAAAAGCAGTCAGCCTCAAAGCGAACCTCGGCGAAGCGAGAACATGGATTTGCCACCATGCCAAAGGAGAATGGTTCGTCATGGTAGACTCCGACGCCATGGCAAGCAACCGTTGGCTTGAGCAAATGATTGAGCACAGAGACAAGCTTTCCCTGCAAGACAAGCGAATAGGGGCGGTTTACTGCAGTCCTATAGAAAGGCCCGTGGTTAACGATGCAAAGTTGAAGAAAGCGATAGTTATTGGTTCTTTGCAGGCGGAGATGTTCCACAGACAAGTGAGGAAAAACGAAGGCAGATTTGGAATCAGCCTATGCCTTGTCAGAACAGAAGCAGCCAAAGGATTTTCAACGAATATTGGGGCTTTGGAAGACATATTGTTTGGATGGTTTCTACGTGATTCAGGATGGAATTACTACAGTTTGCCAGTATGGTATTACCACAAGCCCCTGCTATCAAAAGAAAACACTCTGAGAAGAGCAAGAATCATGGGCGCATACATGCACAAAATAAAGTACACTTCCTTGGCTGCACTTACATTTAACATGTTTCGGGTTTTCGTGACATCCAACTATGGTTCCAAGATTCGGAACTTCAACGTTTATCTTAACCTAATTGTAGGCTGGCTCACACATGAACGTTACACACACGATTATAAATGGGGGCAAGGTTGAGACACCACGGTTCCAAATTTGAAATTTTAACACCATCCTGACCCCAAGTTATTGAAGGAAAAAGCGTGATTTCATTATCCTGAAGGAGAATTTTATAACTTGGACGAAACAAATGCATGTCTAAACAAGGGTTTGAAGGATGAGTAAAGCAAGCGGTTTCATTCGGCTGATGCGGCCAGTCAACTGCATAATGATGGGCTTCGCCGTCTTCGTCGGCGCAGTACTGGCAGACCCGCAGTTTACAAGCCGGTGGCTGAACATAATATACGGTTTCCTCACAGGCTTCACGCTGACAGCCGCTTCCATGACAATAAACGACTACTATGATAGAGCTATTGACGCTATAAACGAGCCATCACGTCCGATTCCAAGCGGTCTTGTCAGCACCAAAGAAGCCATAGCGTTTATGCTTGTGCTTTCAGCCATGGGATTCGCTTTTGCTTACCTCACAAGTGTCCCGTGTTTGGCGGTGGCGGTAATCTCATGGATAATCCTCGCTACTTACGTTACTGTTGGGAAACGCACGGGATTGCCCGGCAACTTTCTCGTCAGCGCGTGCGTGGCGATTCCCTTCATCTACGGCAGCATAGCGGTCACAAGTCAGGTGCAGCTGAACGTCATGCTTTTTGCTTCCATGGCGTTTCTTTCCAACACGGGCAGAGAAATAACGAAAGGCATCGTTGACGTTAAAGGCGACAGCGCAGAAGGCGTAAAAACCCTGGCTGTGCGTTACGGGGAGAGAAACGCCGCGGTCGCGGCTGCCCTGTTTTATGTTTTAGCAGTCTCTTTAACACCCCTCCCTTGGATATGGCGCCTAGTTTCTTTCTGGTTCATTCCCTTCGTTTTGGTCACCGACATCGGACTTCTAGTGTCTTCGGCACTGCTACTCAGGGACCCCTCTCGGGGAAACGGCAAAAAAATCAAGAACCTGATTCTATTGTGGTTTGTCATAGGCTTACTGGCATACATCTTCGGTGTCCTCACATGAAAAGACACATTCGCAAGAAACGTTTTCATCGAAAAATTATCTACATGCAAGGCTCACCGAACTTCCATTAAAAATAAGAGAGGACCTTGCGCCCCCAGGCAGGATGCGTGGAATCAGCCTATTTGGCGTCTATTGGTGGTTTGTTGCAGAAACCTATAGAGGGCCTATCACTATTGGCGCAGAAAACAGCCAAACCATGTTGAAAAATCGAGGCAAGCATAATTGGCGCCTTACCAAACAATGCCAACAGCGAATCGAACCCTTAAATAGCTTCACATTGCACTCAAACATGAGCGGAACACCATGGCTTCCCAAGAAAAAATCGTCATGAAACCCATCGGCTTCGTCAAAACCGCGGCAGTTGGCGACGAAGTCAAAGACAAAACGCGAACTTCTCAAATCGTCATCCGCAGCGAGTTAACCGAGGCGCTGGATGGCATAACAGGCTTCTCGCACATCTTTGTACTGTTTTGGTTAAGCCAAATTTCCAGCAGGCAGCGCAAAACTTTGAAGGTTCATCCACGTGGCAGAAAAGACATGCCTCTGCTCGGAGTTTTCGCCACGCGCACTAACCTGCGACCAAACCCCATCGGACTGACGCTTGTCGAACTCGTAAAGGCAGAAGGCAACTTGCTTACGGTTCGCGGTCTCGACGCATTCGATGGCACACCTGTGTTGGATGTGAAACCCTTTGACCTCTGGGACATAGGTAAAAACGCCCGAATGCCATACTGGTGGCTGAAGCTGCATGAAGATGAACGAAGCGTAACGTAAGCTATAGTATTTCCACGCCGTATCTTGCTTCTAATGCTTTCAGGATTTCTCTCCTGAGGTCTTCACGCTTCAGTCCTGCGTTCTTCACTTTCGACATCTCGTCGGCTAGCACTGCGTCTTGGATTTCGCTGCGCAGCCAGTTCTCAAAATCGTCCCTGTAAAGGTGAAACTCCAGCGATTCAGCAGGCACCTGCTTTGCGATTTCGTAGAAGCTTTGGATGTTTCCTGCCTTAAACTCTGTGGGCTGTCCGATTCCTGTGTAGAAATGAAACTTTGCTTCTTCCGGAACCTGCGTAAATGCTTTGATGGCGGCTTTTCCCTTCTCGGTTATGCCGTATCCGCCGCCTGACTTCCTCACTAATCCTGCCTTCAAGAGATCCTGTATCTGCTCAATCGTTTCGGTTGGGGTTAAGCCGACCATACGCGCAAAACCGTTCAGGTCTGTGCGGCTGGTGACCTCGCTCATGACCTTCAAAACTTTCAATGCCTCATTCTTCAACCTTGTTCGCCTCACGTGCACCTGAAATATTATCAGGTGGAAACTTAAATGTGTTAATGCCCACATAGAATATGGTGAGAGCTCTTGGAGAACCGCCATATCATCGTGTTGGTCACCACAGCGAATAGGCAGGAAGCGGAAAGAATAGCACAGCGCCTGCTGGAAGCGAAACTCATCGCCTGCGCCAACATCGTAGACTCCGTCACCTCGAATTTTCGCTGGTCCGGGAGAACCGAGAAAGCCCAAGAATGCCTGATACTCATGAAGTCCCGCAGAGACCTATTCGAAAAATTAGCGGAAACCGTGAAGACGTTGCACAGCTATGAAGTGCCAGAAATCCTCGCCCTTCCCATTGTTGACGGTTCAAAGGCTTATCTGGATTGGTTGGATAGCTGCTTAACGTAAGCTATGTACATTTTTGTACTGAAAAGCCTTAAATAAAGCGTTTCTGTAATGTTCAGAACTTAAGGAGCACTGCAACATGGGGAATCGCATTTGGGTCAACCCAATCAGCCATCCACGAAGCTCACAAACTAAACTTTAAAAAATTACCCTTAACCCAATCACCCCTCGAAATATTCTCAAAACTCCACAAGAACCACGAAACAGCCTACATCCTCGAATCCATCGAAGGACCACGGAAACTCGCGCAGTACTCGTTCATAGGCTTCAACCCGCGCTTAACCATCAGCATAAAGAACGGGACAGCCGCAATCCGCGACCAGAACACCGGCGAAGAAACGATAGAGAAAGCAAGCGACCCCTTGCTTATCCTAAAGAAACTCCTTAAGAACAACGCTGTTCCAAACGAAAAACTCCGCTTTGCCGGAGGAGCCGTTGGATACATCTCTTACGACGCTGTGCGGTACTGGGAAAAACTCCCCCAAAAAGCAGTTGACGACTTGCATTTTCCCGACGCTGAGCTGGGGATTTTCGACGACGGCATAGTTTTTGACCATCGCAAAAGAAGCGCATTCTACTACTACGCAAGCATCAACCGTCTCACAGAGATTGAAGAACTCATTAAACAGCCGGACGATTCCGATGCGCTATCGTACACTCAGCCAAGAGTTAACATCAAGAAAGAACGTTTCGAAAAAGCGGTGGAAAAAGCCAAAGAATACGTCACTGCAGGCGACATATTCCAAGTGGTTCTCTCCAAACGCTACGACTTTCACGTTCGCGGCGACCTAATAGCGTTTTACCGTTCGCTACGCGACATAAACCCGTCGCCTTACATGTACTTCCTTAAAGCCGGCGACAGGCAAATCGTTGGTTCCAGCCCAGAAATGCTTGTCCGAGTTGACAACCGACGAATTGAGACTTTTCCCATAGCTGGGACTCGACCGTGCGGGGAAAAGCCCGGCGAAAACAGGCGGCTATCCCGGGAGTTGCTGGCAGACCCCAAAGAACGCGCTGAGCACGTTATGTTGGTGGATTTGGCAAGGAATGATGTGGGGAAGGTTGCCAAGTTCGGCAGCGTTCATGTGCCAGAGTTCATGAAGATTCACAGGTACAGCCATGTGCATCACATCGTTTCGCAGGTGGTCGGCGACCTTGAAGAAAACTTGAAAAGCTACGATGCCCTCCGAGCGGTTTTTCCCGCGGGCACGGTTTCCGGCGCGCCCAAAGTCCGCGCCATGGAAATAATCGAGGAACTGGAGCCCACGAGGAGAGGACCATACGCAGGCGCCGTCGGTTACTTCTCCTATAACGGAAACGCGGACTTTGCCATAACTATCCGAACCCTCTTCGCCGACAAAGGCAAAGCGCATATCCAAGTTGGTGCGGGCGTCGTGGCGGATTCAGTTCCAGAACGCGAATGGTTCGAAACCGACCATAAAGCCGAAGCTTTGATGAAGGCGCTTGCGGTTGCTGGAGGCGAGACAGCTTGAAAGTGCTGGTTATCGACAACTACGACTCCTTCGTTTACAACCTTGTTCAGTACATTGGGGAACTCGGCGCAGAAACAGTGGTCTATCGAAACGACCAGGCAACCTTGAAGCGGCTGACTGCGCTTAAGCCTGACAGAATCGTGATTTCGCCGGGTCCTGGCACTCCAGAAGACACACGTTACTTCGGCGTTTGCGCAGAAATTCTGGGGAGCATGAGCCGCACGGTTCCCACTTTGGGCGTGTGCTTGGGACATCAGGGAATAATTCATGCCTTCGGCGGCAAAATAGTCTCTGCAAAGAAGCTGATGCACGGGAAAACCTGCACCATAAAGCATGATGAGAAAGGCATTTTCAAGGGTGTCCGTAATCCCTTCACGGCGACGCGTTATCACTCGCTGGCTGGTGATAAACAGTCCATTCCGCCGTGTCTCGAGATAACTGCGGAAGCCATCGACGACGGGGAAATCATGGGTGTCCGCCACATCAAATACCCAATCAATGGCGTGCAGTTCCATCCTGAATCAATACTTTGCGAAGATGGAAAGCTCATTCTGAAGAATTTTCTTGACGGTGAAACAAGATGATTCGAGAAGGAATACAGAAACTGATTGAAGGAACCAGCCTTACTCCCGAGGAATCTCGGGAAGTCGTGAGAGAGGTCATGTCGGGAAAAGCAACGGACGCGCAGACAGCAGCGTTCTTGACAGCGTTGCGGATGAAAGGCGAAACTGTGGATGAGCTCATAGCATTCGCCTCGGTTATGCGAGAGCACTGCCGCCAAATCCGTCCCAGCGTCGGAGGTCGCCTTGTTGACACCTGCGGAACGGGGGGGGACAAAATCAAAACCTTCAACATAAGCACAGCCGCGGCTTTCGTGGTTGCTGGCGCTGGCATCGCCATAGCGAAGCATGGGAACCGCTCAGTCACCAGTTGCTGCGGAAGCGCTGACGTGCTGGAGAAACTCGGGCTCAACCTAAACATGAAACCTGAGGCCGTTCAACGCACCATCGAGCAAGTAGGCGTCGGCTTCATGTTCGCTCCAACCTTTCACCCCGCCATGAAGCACGCTTCTGCACCGAGAAAAGAAATTGGCATCCGCACCATATTTAACGTTCTCGGTCCCCTGACGAACCCGGCTTCTGCCAACGCTCAACTACTTGGAGTCTACGACCAGAAACTAACAGAGCCGCTTGCTTACGCGTTGAAGAGGCTCGGTTGCGAAGAGGCGATGGTTGTCCACGGCTTAGATGGGCTGGACGAGATTAGTACAGTGGGCAAAACTGCGATTTCATGGCTAAGAGAAGGTGAAGTCGCGTCCATGGAGCTTGCACCAAACGATTTCGGGGTCAAACAGGCACAGATAGCGGACATAAGCGGCACAGCGCCTGATGAAAGCGCCGAGGCGCTGTTCAGGATTCTGACCGGGCACTGTTCTATGGATGACGCGAAAGTGGAGATAGTGCTAGTCAACAGCGCCGCAGGAATTATCGTGGGTGGAGAAGCAGAAGACTTCAGTTATGGCATGGAATCAGCACGCAGATCCATCGAGAGCGGAGCCGCCTATAAGAAGCTTAAAGCTCTAATCAAAGTCTCTGATGGGGATTTAGCGAAACTGGAGGAGTTAGAGGCAAAGTATGAATGACTTTCTTGATGTGCTTGCGCGCGACGCAAAAGAAACGATAAAGTCGGGCTATTACGACACTGTGGCGGAAACCGCAGTATCCAGCGTCAGCTTGAAAAAAGCAATCTTGGGAAGCAAAACTGTCCCCGTCATCACCGAAATTAAAGCGGCTTCTCCATCGTTGGGAACAATTAGAGAAGACATTAATGTGGTTGAAATTGCGAAAGCCATGGCGAAAGGCGGGGCTGTCGGCATTTCAGTGCTAACGGAACCAAAACATTTCCACGGCTCTCTTCTTTCGCTTGTCGAGGCACGGAAGACGGTGAACTTGCCAATCCTGATGAAAGACATAATTATAAGCCCTGTGCAGCTTGAGGCGGCTTTAAAACTAGGCGCCAATGCCGCGCTACTAATCGTATCTCTTTTCGACAGGGGCTACTGCGAATGCACCATGCCAGAGATGATTGCGAACGCTCACTCCAAAGGTCTTGAGGTGCTACTTGAAGCCCACTCAGAGGCGGAGTTCCGCCGAGCCGTGGACAGCGACGCGGACTTGGTAGGCATTAACAATCGAGATTTGGCGACGTTGAAAGTTGACTTGCGCGTAACTGAACGCATCTTGGGAAGTAACGATGTGAAAGGGAAAATTGTGGTAAGCGAAAGCGGAGTCAAAGTGCCAGCGGATTTGCGTTTTCTGCGCGGATGCGGCGCCAAAGCTTTCTTAATCGGTTCAGCTGTTATGGCGGCTGACAACGTAGAGGAGAAGGTTAAGGAGTTCGTGTTAACCTCATGAAGAGCGATAAGATGAGAAAACTGAGCAGTTACCCTGTTGAGGGAAAATTCGGAAAATACGGCGGGCGCTTCGTTCCAGAAATCTTGATGTCAGCGATTAAGGAACTGGAAGAAGCATACATGGAAGCCAAAGAAGACCCAAACTTCAAGAAGGAGCTAACGTATTACCTTTCGGAGTATGCTGGGCGACCAACCCCGTTGTACTATGCAGAAAATTTCACGCGAAAACTAGGCGGGGCGAAAGTTTACTTGAAACGGGAGGATTTAGCCCACGGCGGCGCCCACAAAATCAACAACACACTCGGGCAAGCGCTACTGGCTAAGCGAATGGGCAAAACACGAGTCATCGCGGAAACAGGCGCGGGTCAGCACGGCGTTGCCACAGCAATGGCATGTGCCGCATTGGGCTTGAAGGCTGAGGTGTACATGGGTGCTGAAGACATGAAACGGCAGAGGCTTAACGTTTTCAGGATGAGATTGCTGAACGCAGAAGTGCACCCAGTAGAGTCGGGTTCTAAAACGCTGAAGGACTCCATAAACGAAGCCATGAGGGATTGGGTTACTAACCTCGAAAACACCTATTACCTCATCGGGTCGGTTGTGGGTCCCCACCCATACCCTATGATGGTGCGGGATTTTCAGAGCGTCATCGGTTGCGAGTTGAGAGAGCAGTTCCTGCAGAAGGAGCAGCGCTTGCCAGATGCTTTGATTGCCTGCGTGGGCGGAGGAAGCAACGCCATGGGTACGTTCTACCCGTTCGAGGATTGCCCTGAGGTGCGGCTTTACGGCGTTGAAGCAGCTGGACAGGGAATTGAGTCTGGCAAGCACTCTGCATCATTGGGCGCAGGTGCAGAAGGCGTCTTTCACGGTATGCTAACCTATGTGCTTCAAGACAGTGAAGGACAGATATTGAACACGCACAGCGTATCCGCAGGCTTGGATTATCCTGGCGTCGGACCAGAGCACTCGTTCTTGAAAACGCTGCAGAGAGTCGAGTATGCCACGGCAACGGACGAGGAGGCGGTGAATGCTTTTTGCACGCTGTCGCGGGAGGAGGGCATAGTTCCAGCGTTGGAGTCTGCACATGCACTTGCCTTCGCAATGAAGTTGACTCCGAAAATGAAACGCGACCAAGCGATTGTTGTGACTTTGTCGGGGCGAGGCGACAAGGACGTTGAGGTTGTGGCTGATTTTCTGGGAGTGAAAACATGAGCCGGATAAGCCAAGTTTTCCAGAACCTGAAGGCCCAGGGCGAAGGCGCACTCGTGGGTTACGTTACTGGCGGTGACCCTGAACCACGGCTTACGCCTTTGATTGCCAAGGCACTCGTCAAAGGTGGCGTGGACATTCTTGAACTGGGGATTCCGTTCTCTGACCCAATTGCGGATGGCCCTACGATTCAGGCTGCCAGCATGCGCGCGTTGCAGGCGGGAACTACGCCGAAGATGGTGCTGGAAATGGCTGGAGAAATCAAGAATAAGCATGACGTGCCCGTGGCGATTTTGACGTATTACAATCCCGTGTTCAGGATGGGACCTGACAAATTTTTCAGCTTGGCGAGAAGTAGCGGTGTTGACGGAGTGATTGTGGCTGACCTTCCTGTGGAGGAGGCGGTGGACTACAAACAGACCGCAGACGCTTGCGGGGTGGACACAATTTTTCTTGCGGCACCCTCCACTTCTGCTATGCGGCTTCAGCGGATAGTCGAATCCACATCAGGCTTCCTTTATCTTGTCAGCCACTTCGGCGTTACTGGAGAACAAGCCGCTATGGAGCATTCAACAATTCAGCTTATCCAACGAGTGCTTCCAGTCACTCGCGGTCGCGTGCCGTTAGCTGTTGGGTTCGGAATCTCAAAGCCAGAACATGTTAAAGCCATAATCGGCGCTGGCGCTGACGGCGCCATCGTGGGCAGTGCCTTTGTTAACATCGTTTCCCGACGTAGAAGCAACGTTCAACAGATGCTTAATGAGATTGAGGAAACCGCTTGCAGACTCAAAGAAGCTGCAAAACAACACAACACTTAGGAACCCAACATTCAAGACAAGAAAAGAAAAAGGAGTTAGGTTTTAGCTGAGCCACTGACGTTTGAGCTTTCGCCGAGTCAAAAGCACCCCAACCGCTAATCCCACGACGATAATGATTATGGCGGCTACCATTATTATTGCGCCGCCACTATTTGGCGTGCTTGGTGTGCTGGACTGGGTTGCAGCAACGTAGGCAGTGAACGTGGGGTCGTGTACAACGCGGTATCCACTGTAATGCGGGTAAGCAATAATGTAGAAATAGTCGGCGCGACTCATGTTCGCGATTGTTGAAAGGGACTTGGCGAAAAGTGCAGGATACATGTGAACAACGACGAGCGGAAGAAACTTCATCAAGCCTATATGGTATGCAAATAAGCCTGCGTTCCCTGCGTACCCAGCAATTTTAGCAGTTCGAGCTGTAGAGTCATAGGTTTCGAACTGGGTTTCTGTGGAGTCGGCAGTGTAGTTATAGAGATTATAGGATTTTTTGGTACCGAAGTCAGCGGTGAAGATTTTTTCGCCGTCATCCGCATGCGTGTTTATCGAAGTATCGGTGACCGGCACTTCCGTGTCAGTAACGTTTTGCCCAGATGGTGTTTGGCTGTAGGTTTCGTGGTCTGCCATCACTGAGGTTTGGAAGTTTATGATGCTCATCTCAATCCCGTTGTTCTGTATGTAGTCGTAGATGGTCTCGTTGCTGATTTTTCTGCCCAACATGCCATAGTTGCCTGTACTGTTGTAGTACGTCCAAAGCAGGGGTAACACGCCGACGAAGAGGTGACGCATTCTCCCGATTACATGATTTTCCTGCAGCGTGGCAGTTCCCGAGGCTGGGTCAATGGTAAGCGTATATTTGAATGTCAATTCATCATAAACCGTTAGCGCAAGCGGCCAACTATTGTTGAAGTGGGGGTTGTTGGGATTTATCCATGTTCTCCACCACAGCGCGGTGAGGTTGGTGTACTTCATGCCCCATGTCCATTGATTGCCTTCATGAGTAAGCGGGATAGTTTCGGTTTTGCTGTTTAACACAGGCAATGTTGCGCCGAGATTGCTAAGGTCGAAACCGAGACTGAATGAAGCGAAGAGCACGTCGTTTCTGTCGGGCGAGTCAGGGTAAAGCGTGTTACTGGTTTCGTTGAACGCCATGAGCATGAGAAACGTGGAAGCAAGGACGACGTCACGGTTGTTCTCATTGGTCTTGTAAGCCATGATGAAAGACTGCATCGGAATTCTCAGGTACCTGGATTCGTCCGTGGTTATTTCTTCGAGCCCTGCGTAGAGCATTTTCAAGCCACTACTGTTCACGTAAGTCATGTACATGTTAGCATGCCACTTGTCGAAATTATCTGGAGTTGGAACCCCGTTCAGCGTGGCGTAGGCGCGGACGTACTCGAAGTAATCGATGGTTTTGGCGAAGCTTTCCTGTTCGAAGTCGGTTTTGACGAGTGTGTCGGCTCTTGCGAGCGGCGTGATTAAGCCGATAATGGTGATTGTAATGAGAAGCGTTCCCAGAAGGCTTTTATTTTTCATGTAATCTTTCCTTCGTTTGGTTGCTTTCCCTAACATATAGATCATATCGCATATATAAAGAATTATGAATACAGAATACAAACTCCCAGCCCATAAAAAACAAGCAAAAAACCAGTTCTCCAGCATATTTTTCGTCAACAATTTTCTTCATAATATAAACCTTTATAGTTTTGTACGCGCTCTATACCTTCGGCGGTGGGTCTTAGGCGGTGGGGTAGGGGTCCATTGCACCGTAAACCCTCTATACGACGGGCTGACATCTGCGGATGAGGCGTCGAAGGCCGTCTGGACCTTCCTTTCCGAGACATTGACTATCCGTCCTTTGCGGCTGGCGGTCTGTGTGCGGTTTCCGTAGGGAAGCCTGCTTCATGGTTTGCCAGGTGAACCTGGCTAGGCTCGGGAGAGAGCAACCTAAGTCTGGACGTTCAGCGCTCAAGGGGGTGCGGGTAAGAGTTTAGGGTTGGAGGTTTCCAGGCGGAGTCTGGGCGTCGAACTGCAGTGATCCACCGCTATTGTGGGGTTGGTCCAGTGGAGGTAGGTTTTGGTTTGGTTTGTGAAATTTAGGCGTTTGAGGGTTTTCGCCAAGCTTGCGGGGTTGAGTTGGTTGATTTTTTTTGTGAATTCGTGGTGTTTGGGGTAGATGCTGGACAGCGTGATAAGGCGTCTTCTGATTGCTGGGTTGCGGGCTGAAAGCGTTATGAGGATGTTGCGGATTTTTTCTGTTCCGATTTCTGTGATTTTTTGTTCGTTGTAGTTGCTGTTTGTCATCAGGGCGGGTTCGAAGCCGAGTGCGGTGAGTTGCCGTAGTGCTTCTGTTACGTGTGGGTTGGGTGTGCTTTCGGCGATGCGTTGCATGCCGGCTTTTTCGAAGAAGGGGTTGTATCGTGCCATGACTGCGATTGTTTCGACGTGTGGTGTTCCTGCTTGTGTGAGCGTGCCGCGGACGAGTTTGGTGCCTAGTCCTATGCTGCGGTATTTTGGGTGGATGACGACGCGGGTGATGGTGCTGACTTCGTGTTGTAGTTGTTGGATGGTGCCTTTCCAGGCTTTGTGTCTGCCGAAGCAGATGGGTGGCGGGTAGCTGTAGACTATTGCGCCGATGGTTTCGTTTTTGCGTTTGAGGATGAAGATTTTTCGTGGTGCGGGGCTGGTTGCGGCGCGGTAGTGGAATTGTCTGAGTTGGTTGTACTCTGCGAGTGTGCCTTCTGTTATGCGCATCTGCCGTGTGAGGCTACATTGTTTGGCTTTTGCGTTGGGGTGGTATTGGATGCTGACGGATTTGCCGTAGCTTTTGTGGATGTGGACGTTTGGCGCTAAATCGGCTTTGAGGTCGGTGTGGGTGGTTGCTGCGATTACGGCTTTGTGGTTTTGGCGGGCGTGTTTTTGGAGGTTGTAGGCGACGGTTTTGGCTGTGTCGCGGTCGAGGGTGCTGGTAAATTCGTCGAGTATCCAGAATTGGGCGGGGGTTTCGGTGAGGCGTGCGATGTGGTAGCGGTGTTTTTGTCCGTCGCTGAGTTGGTTGTATGTGCGGAGGAAGAGGAAGGCGTCGTTTAGTCCGACTTTGCTGAGTGTTTCGAGGGCTTCTTGCGTGTTTTTGCCGATTGTGTCGATTATGGGAGTGTTTGGGCTGATGGGGATGTCGTGTGCGTCTTGGGCTTCGTTGGCGAGGTCGGTTTTTAGTGCTTTGAGTAGGGCGCTTTTGCCGCTGCCGCTGTCGCCTGTGATGAGGACGATGTCGGTTGGGCGTATGCGTATGGTGGTGTTGTCGTAGATGGTGAATCGGCGTGTTTGGTCTGTGCCGAGTCCGAATGCCTCGGCGACGGTTTTTGTGCGGTCTGTTGGGGTTGCGGGTGCGGTTTCGTAGCTTATGTTTATGGTGAAGGTGTCGGTTTGTCGGTTGTAAGTGCGTTTGAGCTGGTGTATGTGGAAGTGTTCGGGTTTGCGTCTTGTCATCTGGTTGTGCCTTCTGTTCGGTGTATGCGGAGTTGCTGTCGGATTTTTGCGAGTTGTGTTTTGCCTTTGTTGGCTTTGGCGACTATCCAGAGTTGGGGTGCGGGTTCGGTTCTTGTGGCGTATACTGCGAGTGCTAGTGCCCAGAATTGGTCGTCATGTGTGCCTTCGGGATGGTTGAAGCGGGTTTTTCCATCTTTGGTGAGTTCGTATCGTTCGGTGTTGAGTTCGGCGATGAGGTCGCTGTCGTAGGGGATTTTGAGGCGTTTTTCGGTCATGGTTTGTTTGAGCCATTGTGCCATTTCTTGTTTTGTTTGCTGCGTGAATTTTACGGCTTCGGTGTTTGTTAAGCCCGTGTTGGTCATGTCTTCGGTTATGTAGTCGCCGACGCCGCTGCTGTCGGTGAGGATTTTGTGGATTTTTTGCCATCGGTCGTTTATGGTTTTGACGTAGCCGATGACGCTAGCGTATGGTGTGTTCAGTGGGAAGCGGTGCATGTGGATGAGTTTGAGTTGGTGGTTTTCGGTTTTTATTATTGCGAGGACGCTGTGGTCTTGGTGTTTGCCGAGGTCTAATCCTGCGTAAAAGTCACCTCCTTGTGTTTCTGTGAATGCGGCGTATTCGAGGGTGTGGTCGATGCATTGTGTGATGAGAGCTTGTGGGAGCCAGACGTTTTCGTTTTCTGCCCATTCGGCTTCCATTTCGCGTTTCCAGCGTGCGGGGTCGCCTTCGAGTTGGCGTTTTATGCGGTTGAGAATTTGCTGTTTCAGTGGTCCGTTTGGTTCGAGTGCTTGTTGCCAGGTCACGTGTGTTTTGGCGTAGTCGGAGTATGTTGGGTTGTGGAAGATTTGGTGGAAGATGCTGTCCGTATGCCAGGGGGTGCTGGTGCAGATGAATTTGCCGTTGGTTGTGCCTAGCGTGAAGAGCATGGCGTCGTAGAGTTCTTCGTCGTTGGGTATGAAGTTGAATTCGTCGGCGTAGACTATGTGGAGTTTTGGTCCGCGGATGGTTTCGGGGTTGTTTGGGTATGCTTCTATGGTGCTGCCGTTGGTGAGGGTGACGGTGGTTTTTTGGGGTTTTTTGTAGGCTGTTTTCGGAAGCTTCTGCAGAAAAGCGTTTATGTGTTTGATTATGAGTTTGGTTTGTCGCCAGCTTGGTCCGATTATGCCGATGTTGACGTTTGGGTTTGTTAGTGCATAATGCAGAAGCAGTGCGCTGATGGTGTGGCTTTTTCCTGTTTGTCGTGCCCATCTTGCGGCGATGAATTGACTGGTTTGGAATTGGCGTATGAGTTCGGTTTGGTATGTGGTTGGGTTGAAGCCTAAGGTTTCTGTGCAGAATTGGATGGGGTCTTTTGGGAAGGTGTGTTTTTTCATTTGGGCGGTTTTTTGTTTGAGTTGTTTGATTTCTCGTTGTAATCCTGCGAGGGTCATTGTTTTTCGAGTTCTCCTATGGTTTTGCGGAGCTGTTCAAGTTCGGTTTTGATTTGGGTTATGTCGTAGGTTTTGCTTATGCTGTTTATGACTTGGCTGATGTAGGCGGCTAAGCGCACCCAGTTTTGGCGTTCTGCGGGTTTTTTGCCTCCTGTTGCAAGGGCTTCTTCGGTTGTGGTTTCGAGAAGACCTCGAAGTTCTTGAATAAGTTGGCTGCGAATGTGCTGTGTGTCGCCGTCGAATTTTTCGGTCAGGTTAGCTATTCTTTTTTCCAGAAAGCGCCGTGGGGGTCTGTTTCCTCTGCCCCCCTCTATAGTTTTCTGCATTGATTGGCTATTAGGCTCCAAATATGTTCGCCTCATTCTGTTTTTTGCGAGATTAGTATGCCTGTTATGGTGCCTGCTAAGCCTGTGATGGCGGCGAAGACTTCGCTGTTCCATGTGCCTAAAAGCGCCAAGTGCGCGATTTCTAAGACGGTGAGGCTGAAGGTGAGGGCGATGGCGAATTTGACGCCGAGCACCAAGCGTTCGCTGGGCGCCACTTCTGCTTGCGCTGCCGTCTTGTCGGTGGTTTTCCGCGTTAAAGCCCGCTTAATCCAGTCAGTCATGGTTCCGCACTCTCTGCTGCTTTAGGCACCGCCCTAGCGTGGGTTTGTCGCCTTTTGACTTGTCGTTGACTAAGAAGCTGTTCAGTAGCTGCTTTGCCTCGTCGGCGGCAACGTGTGCTTTGGCTATGACGGTGGCGCTTGTGGTCCACGGCACTGGAATGGCAGTGTAATCTATGTCGTATAAGCCGTCGCTGTAGCGGAAGCAGTTCTGCGCCAATATGATGTGCTTGCGCTTCTGCCCCAACGTGCCGATGTAGACGCCCCAGCTTTTGACGGGCACGTCTATGCCGCTGACGCCGTTGCTTAGGCTTTTGCCGATGCTGGCGTCATGCCACTCCAGCATAACTAAATCGCCAGCCGCTAAACCCTTAATCTGACTCAACACTTCCTTCATACATTATCATCAAGAGAAAACCGAGCGTAATCGTGAATATAAAGACTCACGAAATTTACCAATTGGTAAATTCACAAATTTACAAGTGGCAATACACAGAGTGTTGGAATTTCAATAACGGTATACTACGTACAATATAGCCTTAAATGTACGTAGTAAACTTGCATTACAGAAACTAAAAAAATGAAAGGTTAAGGAGGTCTATCATTACCTCTCGGTCTCACAGAAGCAAATCAATCAAGATTTCGGTCACACTTTTCCGTAACTTTTTTCTTCGAGCCTTCTTTTTGGCATTTAGAATTCGCCAAAATCTAACCCTTTTATCAATCTGAATAATTCAATCGGTTCAACTATTATATTTTTGCATTTTTTCTCAGTTCCAAAAATTATTATACCCAGAAGGCGTATCTAACTATGCGTGAAAAAAATGCCTAAGAAAGGAACAAAGAAAGTCACGTTTTACGCTAAGGTCAAGAAAAAGAAAAAGTAAAGAAACAACTCCACTAAAAGAGCGGGTTGGTGTTTCTCTGCTTTCGTTTTTTATCTACTTGTCTTAATCGTTCTTTGTGAGAAATGATTTCGTGGCAATCTGCACATAATGCCCGTCCATTAATTACTATCGTTCTTCCACCAGATGCCCACGGTTTAGCGTGGTGAAAATGTGTTGCTCTTGGGTCTAATTTCTTATGGCATCTCGCACACTTGTTATCTTGTTGATAGAGCATTTCCTTCTTTTGAGTAGATGTAAAAGACCTTCGTTTATCCTTTTGAGGTTCGACTGAAATGCCAAAAGGGTTCTTTGAGGGTTTAATTTTAAAAGGATTCTCAACATTTTTTCCTAAGATAAAGTCACCAACAGAAGAACTACGCTTTTTTCTTTTTGCCATATTTAACCTATTCTACACTATGCAGATTTAAGACTTGTTCTATTTTTTATTTTTTGCGAGTGCCATGAAAGGGCTATCCGAATCTAAAATCCACTACTGCGTAAAATGTTGAACCGTTTCTGCTTAACCCAACTCCCATGAAACCGCTTGATGCAGTTAGCATAATTTCTCGGTGAGGTGGAGAATTCAACCACATATCAACAAACTCTCTCGCTAATTCAGATGGAGAGTATGTGGTAGGTATTCCATTTATGCTCCCACTTGTGAACGAGCCAATAATCTCACCACACGAATAATATGAGTAGCCAATGCTTGCTATCCTGCCTTCAAAATCTCCATGCGTAAGAGTATCCATCGAAGCTAATTGATTGCTCCAAGAGTTTGAAATAGAAACAAGAGCTGAATCATTGCCCAACATCGGCAACCCCATACTTGCTCTTTGTTCGTTGATGCCTTTAAAAATCTCATCTTTAGTTTGGCTAATGCTGATAGAAGATGTGATTAGTCCTCCTAAACCACCAAAAATAAAACCAATTATGAGACCAATTATCAAAAAACCAACAATACCAGTTACAACAGACATTATTTTTCTAACTGGAATTCGTCTTTTTCTTCTCGCAGTCTTGTATGGTCTTCTTTCAGTTTTGTATAAAAACGGCGTTTTCTTCTTAAAGTGAAATTTACCTTCCGACTCCATATTGCTCCATTTATGCTGTCTTGCTCTTTCAATTGTATTCTTGGACTCCCAAGAGCCTAATGGTGTTCTCGGTGGTTGCCCTCTGCAATCGTGGTTTTCTGGGAGCCTGTGCTCTAGACAGAAGTGGTTTCCGCAAAAATTACATCGAAAAGGAAGTTCCACTTCTGCTCCACATTGGTCGCACTTGGTCATATTTGTCTATTTTAGCTTCTTTTAGCTTTTAGTTTTTTTGTGTACTCTCTCGGTTTAAGCTGTACTTTCGTTCATACAGTAGCCGCCGCAGTATTGGCATGGTTCTGTGGTTAGAGCGTTTTTGTGGAGTTGTCGTGCACTTTTTTTCTGTGTCCGATGAAGCGCACTCACTTGTTTTGTTCTTTGAAGCGTTTCAACACTTCCCTCGGCACCGGATTAATATAATCTAAACCCACATGCTTGCACAACCGCTCAAAATCGGTATCCGTCGTGACTATCCCTTTAGCTTCCTCTTGCCGCGCAAACGCCACATACATGCAATCAAAAACATCATGCTTCAACTCTTCAGCCAACCTGAACCCCTCAAGAATAGTTTCCCGCGCCAAGCTCGGATAACGCGGCACATCATACGTCTTAACAAAATGCTCAATCGCCGCAGCACTCTCCCTCTCAGGCAGACTCCACCGGCGCGTCATGATCCAGTAAGCCCGAACAGGCAGAATATCCATAACCAACGGCACATAAGCACCCCTCAACCCCGCCTCCACAACAGGCGAAACGTACCCGCAGCCGGGATGCCCCTTCACGAGAAAAATCGCTAAAACGTTAACGTCAAAAACCCGCTTCTCCACGCCGCCCACGTTACTCGCCAAACGTAGCCTCTCCCGAATCCAAAAACGCTTCCTTACCCCACTTCCGGCGCTTACCCTCAACGCGCACAGGCTCAGCGATAATAGGCTTCAGAACCAACACGCCATCCTCCTGAACCAGTTCAAACTCGGTTCCAGCCTTCAACCCAAGCTTCTCGCGTTCATTCAAGGGAATCAGCACTCTGCCCCGTTCATCCATCTTAGTCTTACCCACTAAACATCACCCACAAAAGTAATACACATCTTACCCACATAAATCTTCCGCAAAAATGGGTGCAGCTGTTTCCCAGCTTTCCACGGGTAGCTGAGGCTTCACAAAAAACCATTATGCCTCTTTTAAAGGAACAAGCTTTTCAGGATGCTTCCGCGCTTCCTCGCTCCGCCTCGCACGTAAGAAACGAAAACACCGATAGACTTCACTTTAAACTTCTTCCGCAACTCAGCCTTATGCCGCGAAAGCACGCGCTTAATACGCTCAACATCCTGCGTATCACAACCATAGGAAACACGAAACTTTAAGCCTTTTCACTCAGAGACAGGTCAGGCGAGATGTCGCTGCTCAAGCCGCAGTCACGGCAAAAAACATTTTACAATTCAGCCAAGTCGTAAGCGACACCAATTCTTGAACATGAATATTCGCTGAACCACAGTTTGGGCACCGCTTCGGCAGAAGTTTTCCCATGGAACAACAAAGACGTTAACCATAAAAATAAGCTTTTACCGTTTGGACTTTCATTCCAGCCGTTGACGGCTCAGGTATCCCGACAATCTCGCAGAGACGGTTGTAGGCTGACATGAATTGGCGTCCCCTCTCCGTGGTCACGTAATCACCGTCCTCTCTGGAAAGCAACCCCAGCGAGGTGAGCTGGCTCAGGTACTCGTTCGCCTGCGTGAAATTCAGTTTAACCTTACACATGATGCGCGTTTTGCCACGGGGCAACAGACACGCCTGCATGATGTCCGCCATGATTTCAAACCTTGAACGATTCATCCTATATCCGCACCGCTTGCCCTAACCGCACCGTGTTATTTAATTCTGCATTTTTGAACATGTTGGTTCAACTTTTTGAACGGCACCTTAACGCCAAAAAAAAAGAAGAGGGTTGGAGGTTGTTTTTCCAAAACTTAGCTTGTAGGCGTGAACAGCGAGTCACTCAACGTTGGATTAATCACAATATCATAGATTAAAACAGCATTTCCTGCTTCATCATGGTACGATATGTCGCCGTCGCCGGTCTTCCAATCTTTATTATGATCAATGTAACCCGACCATGATGGACTCCACGTTGTTCCCCAATCAGCACTAAAATCGCTTTCCATCCAAGTACCAGTGGCATTGGTCCAAGACGTTTGGTTTCCAGCATACATAATGGTGCTGTAGGTCGTACCTTCACTAACGACAGGAGTAGCATCGACGCGCAACCATACATTCGCGGTATCCAAGTTCTTTCCAGCGAACTTGTAAATCCCAAGCCCCGTCGGGTCTGTCAAGTTAACGGTAAACTGGAGACTCGTCGCATTCCCCATCGTGTAAACAGTTGTTGGCGTTTCGCCTCCACCGCCGCCTTCTCCGCCTGTTCCAACGTACATGTAGATAACAACGCCTGCAATCACGATAATGATAACCAAAACAGCCACCAAAGCATACATCGTATTCCTATTCATCGTGTTTCACTCACTTGTCTTTCTGAGAACTTATTATACGGCTAAGTCAATTTAAGATTTTTCCTAACCTGCCAGTTACCGCACATTAGAAACCTTGCATGCCATTCCAGCAAACGAATTTAATAGGGGACACGCAAGACTAGTACTAGCGGCGAAGAACGATGCGGCGACGCGACCCCCTGTTCGAAAAAGCCCTCAAACTCGCGGAAAGCGGCAGAATCGAGTTCCTAGGCAACGGAGTCTACAACGTTGTCGGAGATCACGGCACCTACATCGTCGCCGAAGACCCCGCCGGCAAGCTGAACTGCAACTGCCCCGGCTTCCTCCAGAAAGGAAGATGCAGCCACGCCGCAGCCGTCATGCTCCTCACCAAGACGCAGCACCGCAAACGCGTCCCGGGCAGAGGAACGGCTCCGTGAGCAGGCGCCTGCAGAGCAGATAGAAGTGTGTTAAAAAAAAGAGCTGAACAATCGAACAAAACGCAAGCCTGGACTTTTTCAGCCGGTTAGGCTTTGGCAAATTTTATCCAGGACTGTACCTGTTCGATTGTGGGTTTTTCGCCCTCTGAGATTTTTCCCTTTTCCACGGTAGCCTTGTAGATGCTGTTGATTTTCCTGCCGAGCTCAAATGGGTCCTGACTGGCGAGTTCTTTCCTGTTTGTGACGCCGACTTCTTCCAGCAAGACGATGTCTCTTTCTGTTACGCCTGGAACCATGGCAAGCTGGGCTCTTCCCTGCAGCTTCTCAACTTGCTTCTCGGACATGCCGGTTTTCTCTGCGATGACCGCGGGATCGGATAAGAGCAGATCGCCCACGTTGTTCACTCCTTGCTGTCTCAGGTCGTTGCCTGTGTTTTCGCCTATTCCTCTGACGTCTTCGAGTTTGCTTTCGCTGGTCAGCTGTGTTTTTGGTGTGACGAACGCCTCTTCCAGTCGTCCCAGTTCCAGCTTGATGGCTGCAATTTCTTCCTCTTGTTTCAGGATGGATTTCTCGGTTTGCCTGTTTCGCTGTTCATGTCTTGTCATGGTTGCGTCTAAGTCGGCAAGTTGCCTCGTTAATCCGTCTCTGGTCTCAGCTAGTTTGTTGTCGAACACGGTGGACAAGGTTGTCAGGTCCTCTTTGATTTCTTCTTCCTGCTCGCTGAGTTGCCGCGCGATTACTGTTTTGGTGGCGGTTAATTCGCTGTCAAGTTTCTTGACTAGGTCCGCGTGCACCTGCTTAAGGTCTTCGCCCTGCTTGGCGAATGCTTTTGCAACGTCTTTCCGCATGCTGTTTACGCTTTCGTCGACTAGGAATACTCTGGCTTTGAGGGTTTCCAGCGTCTTCATCTGCTCGTTTTGCACATTCTCCAGGTTGACTGCGCGCTGATTAATCTCCGCAAGCAGCTCCAGGCTTGACAGTTCGGATACGACTTGGTGGGAGGTCCATCCTAGGAAAGCCAGTGTCCCGAGTATCGACCCAATCAGGTAGGTGTACACTGGGACTGGGCCGGTGATGCTGTCAAACAGGAAGGGTCGGAAATTGCTGGTTACTCCCAGGTTGAGCGCCAGAACTACGGCAGTTATTGCGTTCAGTCCTGAAAAGAACGTAAGGAAGCTTAATGCCCAGATAACTTTTCCTCTCAAGTTTCACTCCTCAAAACTCTAATATAATTAGACGAGTAGTTTAAATGATTTATTGTTTTGGCGCGTGAAAAAGGGGTTTTGGGTTCAAAAACGCAAAAGGCAACGGGAACCCTTTTATGATTTAGTGTCACTCTTGTGCTTTAAACGGAAGTGTGGTGAAGAAGCAGATGAGTGAAAAAGTGAAACAGAAAGTGCAGGCGGCGCTTGCCGAGATAAAACCGCAGATTCAAGCCGACGGCGGAGACATAGACCTCGTAGCAGTCGAAAACGGCACGGTTCAGGTGCGGCTGAGAGGCGCGTGCGCAGGCTGCCCCATGTCTACGCTGACCCTTAAGCAGGGCGTTGAACGGCTGATAAAGGCAAGAGTGCCCGAGATAAAAGAAGTCGTAGCCGTCCAGTAAGCGGCGGCAAACCGCTATTTTTTAACAACTTCCACCGTTTTCCCGGTGAGCTGTTTTACGGCTTCCAGCCATGCGTTGAATGATATTCTCTGCAAGTCCTCTTTGCTGAGGCTTCTCCGCTCGGACTCCGCGCGCCTTGCCTGCCACGCCAGCTCCTCGTGAAGCTGCACCGCCTCGAAGTGGTCGGGTTTGTCGCCGAAGACACGGAAGTGCTGGTCAAAATCCCTGAAAAACGCCAACTTCTGCTTAGGATGCGGGTGCTGGAAGGGGCACTTGTAGAACTCGTTTTTGCTAAGTTTGCCAGCGTCTGCCTGAGCCATGTTTCCACCTATTTTGGTTTTTCTTACAGAAGCCGCTATGGCTTAATACTTTTTCGCTTAGCCAAGCATACGAAAACGCCGCACGATAAACTTGGCACGCATCCACGGCACGGTCACCGACGACGGTGGCGCCTAGACCACTCCAGCCACTAGCGGTCTTTACCCAGTCATCGGCACCTGCAGCAAATACGCTGTAATGCTCTGATAAATCAGGTTTCGCCAGTTTTCGCTTCTACTGCGCTAATCTGCGGCTTCGCTTCGGCTTCCTTTTCTTCCAGCACGCTGGACAATAAACTGGCCTGTCCGGTGCGGGTTTGAAGGGCACCTCGCATGGACTGCCGCATTCGGTGCAGACTGCCTCGTAGGTGCCGTTATCCTCGTCGCCGTTGTGCGCTTCTTTGAAGAGCCGGTACTTCTTCAGCCGTGGCCACCCCGTTTTGGCGTAGCGGAGCATCTCAGGGTGGGCTTTCAGCCAGCGCATCATGTGGAAGAAGCTTTTTGCCCGTTTTTCCTCGCGTTCCGCCAGCGGTTCGTAGCCGAGGTTCCGTATCTCGTCTAGGTAAGAGACTTCCACGAGCCGCTGCGGTTCGCCGACGACTTTGACGCGTTTCACTCTGTCTTCGCCGTAGACTTTGCGCAGCTCCTCCACTGCCACGTCGAATATGCAGCCTTGGCAGATGTGGATTTCCTCGTCGGGTTTCACGTCGAGTTTAGCTAGAAGCTTAGAGACGATGCGCTTGGACTCCTGCAGGTACTCTTTTTCGTTGAAGAGTTCAGGCTGATAGAACCGCACGTCGATAAGGTCATACTTGAACTCGCTGGTTTCTTCGCGGTAGGCGCCAATGACCACGCCATGGAGTAGGTCACCGCTGCCCGCGTCGTCCACGATTATCGTCACTTGATGCGCGCTTCCTTTCCATCTGGAATGGCTGTCGGTGTATAAAAACAGTATTCCGCGAAATGATTAAAACGAAAGGGAAAAAACGCTACGCGAGAAAAATGCCACTACTTTGCAGCAGATAAAGTTTCCAGTCCTTAAGCTGAAAAGACACGCATGAAAGACTGATCATGAAATTGACTAAAACGGAGATTTTAAATATCGACTCAAATAAAACGGGTTATTTTGAAGGCATATGACCAAGGTACCTGACACGTCGGAAAACATGAAACTGTGCATCTGCGCCACGTGCCCAACCTACAAAAAATCCGAGTTAACTGGCGGACTCTTCTGCGCCAAAGGCAAAGCCAAAGAAAAAGCCGCCAAAGAAGGCTGTGTCTGTGCTAAATGTCCAATCTATGCTAAGTATGACCTGAAAGGCAGCTACTTCTGCCGAAAGCCTGCCAAACTGTTGTGGTGGATTCTGGGGCTCGTAATCTTAATCATCATCGCTGTTATCGTTGGGCTCATAGTTTCAGGCAGTTTGTTTGCGCCACCAACAGAATCCATAATCGAACCAACGCCTACGCCCACAATCGAAGTGACGCCTACGCCTACACCGACGCCTGCACTAATCCCTGCGCCCACGCCTACCCCTACACCTACGCCATCTCCTACGCCTCCACCAACCGAAATACCCACGGCACCTCCAAGCGAAACACCACCCGTCGCATAAAATCCTGCTCCAAAACATCACCATCCACCTTTTTCCCCTTCCAGTTTTAAAATCGTAAAATTCGTTGTTCCAAAAATTAGAATTAAATATTTCTGTGATTAATGGCAGTGTAAAGGAGAAGAGCATTTATGGTTAAGTGGCGTTCGGCGAAGCGCAAATGGCTTTTAGCTATCGTAGCCGTTGCTCTGTCAGTCGTCGCTTTAACGCTTATAGCATATCAAGTATTGATTCTTTCGCACATGTATCCGCAGGCCACTCTTCACGCCGATTCTAACCTTTCCCTGAAAGGCGTAGTTACATCGATAGAGGAGAACCACAAATCCCAAGGTTTCAGTGATTACCACATATTTCGCTGGTACATCCGTGTAAACATAACTCAGATTGTATGGGTTAAAGACAGCTTAGCAGACTGGGTAACCGTCTCATATGAAAATTCTACATTAAATGGCTGGAACAGCATCGGCGTAGGGTACGATTACCCAGATAAGCCCGAACTTGCGATAGGACAAACCGTTGAGTGCAAAGGATATTATGTTCCAGTAACCGATTCTCCATACTCATTTAAGCTAACAATCGCTCCTACAATAAACGGGAGCTACTTGAAAACTATTGTCTCTTAAGCTGCTTTGCTGTTTCCTTCCCGAAACCCACGCATTTCGGCAGCTCCCCATCCACCACGGGACCCGTCACAGCTTGAGCCTCTTAATCAATGCTGCGATTCTCTCCTTGTCATTCAACGCGTCCTCGACCAAGGCGTTCGCCAGCACGTAAATCTTCAAGTCGTTCAGCAAAGCCAGCTTCCTGACCTGCTGGTGCAAATCAGCGCTGACTTCGATGACTTTCCGGTTGTGTGCGTCCATAGGCTACGTCCTCGCAACCTTGTATCGGCTGAGGCTGTCCGTCTTGCTCCTCAGCGCGTAAACGTAGTCAGCCAGCAGCGGCGTCTCTCTGCCCAGCTCCAGCACTGTCTCCAGCGTCTGAGTAGCCGCGTCCACGTTGTACTCGGCGCTGAGCACGCGGAAATCCGCGTCAACGCCCTCGTTGGGCAGTGCCACGTGAACCTTGTCGCCCGCGAGAATGGGCGAGCTGCCGTAATCCAGCACCGTGCTTCGGATAGTCAAGCTCTCCGCGGGCGCTTTCTGGTTCGCCAGCAACGCCTCAGCTCTGCCCGCGCATTCCGCGTCGCTCCAGAGTTCCTCGTCCACTTCCACCAGTTCCCGCAAGCCATAGGCTGCTTGGCTGCCCGCGTCTTCCGCGACTGCGCTGTAGCGGCGCCCGCCGAAGAACAAGCTGTCCACCCAGAACGCGCCTGTGCTGGCGCCGTTGAACCAGCATGCCACGCGCACCTTCTTCACGCTTGACCAGTCGAAGCTGGAGTCAACCTGCCACGCGTCCGCGCCTGCAGCGCCCACCTGCACCTGCTTCTGAAACCATTTTTCATGCCCGACTGTGAACTCATGCCCCGCGCTGCGGTCAGCTGTGTCGAAGAGCGTGAGGGTTACGTTGCCGTTGAAGCCGGTTTCGCGGTTCAGCCACAGGTTCAGTGTCGGGTAGAGCGCTGTGTCCACCTCTTTGCCTGCGTTGAGCGTGAACAGGCAGCTGGCGTAGTTGAGGTTTTGCGCGTAGGTTTTGACGCTGCCCGCTCCCTTCACCTTGGCGGTGGTGTCGAAGCTTACCGTGCCCGAAGTCGCCGTCCAAGCGCCGTCCGCGGGAGAAAGGCTCTCGGTCCACGCATCCTTATCCGCAGGCACGCTCTTGTCTGCCGCGCCGTAGACGGTGACGCGGTTGCGCACGCGAATAACGTCCCTTGTGTAAGCGCTGTGCTCGATGCGCTCGGCGAGGCTGACGACGCTGGTTTTGGTGTTTCGGGGGAAGAATTCGAATTTGCCGTCTGGTGCCACGCGGAAGTCGTAGCCGATGACGCCTGCCTTGTCGGCGCTGTCTGCCACGTAGCGGAGGATGTCGATGACCGGAGTGTTCTCGTATGCCAAGCGCGTGTACGTGGTGTCCGTAGCTTCCACGAGTTCGATGCCGTCGCGGTTGTGGCTTAAGCCCACGTAGTAGTCCACCAAGTCCTTGACGATTTCCTCGCCCTTCTTGTTCTCGTAAGTCTTCGTGACGACTCGGCGGAACAGCCGCTCGCCCCAGCACCGCCCACTCACCCGCACGTAGCTCTCCACAGGCGTAGACTCGTACTTGACGCTTTCAACGCGGCACGTCATCAGCAACGGACACGAGGCGCCTCTGCCCACACTTATGCTCCCATCTAACCCGACGCTTATCGGCGTGGCGCCGTTGGGGCTGTACTTGCCGTCCCAGTTCTGCAGCACCACCTCGAAACTGCTCACTTCACGCGTGCAGCCCAAGTGCACACGCAACTCAGCCACGTCGCCCTGGAGCGGCGTCACGCTACCGAACACAAGTGCCACGACGGGCGGGTTCACGCTCACCGTTACTCCACTCCGCGACGGTAAAGCTCCGCCTCGCCAGCCCGCTGAATACTACGTACATGTGAAGGCGACGCCGCAGACGCCTGGTTAAAGTTCTGGACGCTTGCGGTTGCCGAGTTCATGCTGTCCGCGAAACTCAGCATCGCCGCTGCGGCAGCCACGATGACCGCCACGCCCACGCCCGTCAAAGCCAGAAACGTTGCGAAACTGATGTTCAGGCTGTTCTGCACTGCTGTGGCGACTGCGGTTGCGGCGGCGTAAACTTTCTGAGCTACCGCGATGCCTGCGCTGGTGCGCATGAACATGCCCATCACTGTGACCACCATCATGGCAGAGTTGAAAGCCCGCGCCTGTGCGTCGTTGAGTAAGCCGAACTGGTTAGCGATGTAGCCGACTGCGGTGCCCGTGGCGCCCAGCCCTGCGATGGCGGAGCCCAAGCTCTTCACTCGGGCGGCGAGAACCTCGGCGTCCGTTTGCACTCTGCTGAACTCGGCGCTCGCACGGTTAACCGCGCGTATGGTGACGGAAATTTCTCTGAAACTCACACGCCCGCCTCCGACTTCGCCAAATCCAGCGCCTCCAGCAAAAAGCGCTCCAGTTCTGGCAGACGTGCCTGGACTGCGGGGTTCAGAAAAGGCTTTGCCGCGGCGTAGCAGGTGCCGAACTCGACGCTGCTGGCGTAGGAGGCTTCGGCGCCCACCTCTGCGCTCCACCCCACTGTTCGCGTGTAAATGGTGCTCCGCAGGTATCCAGTTCGGACGGGCACGAGGCGCCGCGCTTCCGCCGTGACCGCCTCAGCCCAGCGCGCAAGCTGCTCTTGCACTCGCCTTTGCATGTCGGCGTCGAAGTGCGCTATCGCCTGCTGAAACTCTTCGGCGCCTGCAACGTCGATGCCTATGTCAACGCTCATGTTTTCTTGCCTCTTTCTCCGCTTTTTTCTGTTGCTCCTCTGCCTCGCGGTCTACCTCGTTGAGGATGACGGTGAACTCGTGGACGGCTCGGGCTGGCTGCCTGCCGAGCTCTGTTGGGGTCCATCCGAACTCTTTGCAGAGGCGGAAGCTGGTGACTGCTGGGTGCGGCTGTCGGCGTCTGACTGCGCGGATAAAAAAGCCGTCTCTTCCTGTGTCATGGCGCAGAGGCTGTTGGCGATTCGGCTGAACAATTCGCCGAGCGCAATGGGCACACCGTTCTCCTCGCCCAACAGCTTTTCTAACGTTATGGGCTTGCTTTGGGGCTGTTCTTTCAGCGAAGCCCAGATGGTTTCCGCCTGAATCGCAATGAAATCGCTGCTCACAACCTGCCCCGTGATGGGGTGGTACCGCGTGTGCTTTTGGATTATGCGGCTGCGGCGAGCCCACGTGAGCTCTTGGAAAACGTACTTGCCCGCGTACTCCGCGCCGTACTCTGTGCCGAGGTTAACGGTTTCTCTGCGCATTCTGAATCATCTCCATAGTGGCTACGCGGTTCGCTATCGCCGTGTTCACGTCTTCGAGGATTATGTTCTGCATCCATCGCGGCATCCGTAAGATGCGTTCGCCCAGCTTCTCCCAGGTGCTGAGCCACCGACGGCGGAGCTCGGCTTCTCGCTGGTAGCCCTCTAAAACCTTCACGCTCATCTCATTCGCCTCAACTTATCGTCATCAACTTCGCCACGAACGCGGCTTTGAGGCTGACAAGCTCTTCGATGCGCGTCGGAGACGCTGTGCTTTCCCATTTGCAACCAGTGAAAACTGCCTTGTGGGTTCCGCCCAGACCGAACTCCAAGCTGAACTCTGCGTCGTTGACGACATCGTCGAATTCTTCTTTGCTTTCGAACTCGAAAACCACCTCGCCCGTCAGGTCTCTGTGCCTGTGCGGCATGTACTTCAGCAGGTGCCCGTTCGGATTGCGGATGACTGGGACCTGTTTGAGGTTATTTTCGATGGTGAATTTCCAGTCGGTTACGCGCTCCAGAGCCACAGAGTCTTTCTTAATGTAGCTTTCATAGAACGGCACGGCTCCAGCATAATCAGCGTAGGTGGCACCTGATAGCTTGGTGGTTCCAGCTGCAAGGTCTTGGGAGAGGAGCTCAACGCTTGCTTTCACAACGTCTTCGACGCTGCATTCGACTGTGGCTCTTTGGAACTTGCAGCCCGTGTACAGCAGCGAGATTATGTCGGTGGCGGCGGCGAAAACGCCCTTGTAGTAAAGCACCTGAACGCTCAGCGACTTGCCTAACTCGCTTTTGACGTACTGGAGGAAGTCGATGGGCGCGTCACTCGGCAAAGGATAAACGATTTTCAGGCTGGGCGCCCTCAGTCCTTTTTTGATGGTTTGCAGGTCGATGGAGCCTACTCCGCGCAGTTTGATGTTGTTTGGGTTCACGGATGGCTCTAGGCTTTCGGCTGGGACGCTCAGCATCGACGGCGACGCCGGCGTCTCTCCGTACGTGGTTTCTTCCACGTAGTAGATTCGGCTTTCATGTGCACTATATGTTTCTGGCATATTTTTCACACTCCTATGTTCTCGAAGAACCATGATTTCACGGTGAATTCCGTGCGGTAAATGAAGGGCTTGGTGTCCACGCGGTCGAGGTTGCGGTAACCCGAGACATCGCAGTACGTGATGCCGTTAACGGTGACCGCGCAACAAGCGTAATCGCACCAGAGCACTGCAGGCGTGGCGCCGTCGCTGGCGAAGAGCGTTCGGGCAAGCAACCAAACGTATCCATCATCGTCAATGTAATCCGCCAGGTTCGACACCAGCGCTATGGTGATTGTTTCGTCGACTCCTCCGGTGCCACCTGTCTGGGCGTTCTGCCACGCGCTCGCAGAGTGATTCCAGACCTTGACCGCGACGCCGCTGCCGCCTGGCGCTGTCCCGTAACCCTCAAATGTTAAGAGCATTTTCTTGACGGATTTCTCTCGACTTTCAACCCGGAAGCGCAGCATCATAGCAGCGTACTCTCCGTTTCCTCCGCGGCTTACTTGGCACCGGTTGTCGTCGCTGTACCAGAGTTGCTGATACTGCAAGCCTGAAAGCTCCGTCCAGTCGCCTGCAGCAGGTGAGGCTTCGCTGGTGCCGCTATACGCCTTGTGCGTTTGCGTGATGGGTCCCGCGTTGAAGAGGTCGTAGAGTGTCTCGTTGGGTTTGCTGCGGTTCTGCCTCAGGATGCGGTTGATTTCCTCCACGATTTTGCCCCGCATCACCTTGCCTGCTTCGCTTGCGCTCGCCGCGTCTGTTGCCCAAACGTTAACCCTCAGCAGCAATAGGCGTCTGCGGGTTTTGCCTGTTAATTCGATTTTCTGGTCGGTGCTCTCCGCCAACCCGACGGTTACCTGCCCATCGCAGTTCTTGAAGGCGTCTGCGTTCTGCCATTCGCCCGTCACGGTTACGCTGGCAAGAGCCCCGTCATCCTTTACCACGCGCATCTGCGTCCGAAGCAGCCTCGCCACGGTTGTTGCCGCGTCTTCCACTTCGCTCATTGACCTATGAGCCTCCTGCATGATGCTTTGCGGAATGCGGGTTCGCCTTTGAACGTGAACTCCTGCACGCTCGTGACCTCGTAGTCCACGCCGTTTCTGCGGATTTTGTCTCGGCGCCGCAGAGGCGTAAACACGTGAAGAGTAAGGTAATCGCTTGGGATGTAGCCGGGTTCAAGCAGCGTTTCCTCGGCTTTGGCGGGCAAAACAATTGCCTTCAAAGCCACGCCCGCGCCGTAAGCTGCGCGTTCGCCCACCTCAACCACGGGGTAAAGCGTGAGGTCTTCGCCCTTGCTGTTCAGCACCTGCGTGAACCGCGTCACCGGTGCCTCATAGCCAAGGAGCAGTTGCCCGAGCCAGCACACAGTCGCCATCGCCTGCTTATTCTCTACAGGCGCGTAGTCCGCGTGCTTGGCGCCCCAGAACATAAATGCCTCAGCGTGGCTGCTGACCGTTTCGGCGCTGAACTGGTAGGCGGGTTTGTCGTGGTCTCGGCGCAGCCTCGCGAGGATTCCAGCGGTCACGCAGTCATAATAATCGCATGCCGGCGCCTTCGCCGCGACGTTGAGGTAGCCAGCCCAGCAGACTGCAGGATTATACGCAGCATATAGCGGAGAAGCGCCGATGGCATTGAGAAGCTGGTAAGCCTTCTGCACCGTGGGACTCCAGCCCTCATTATCGTAAACGCCCAGCAACGCGTAAGCTAAGCAATCGTCAAAAACAGTGCTGCACGCCACGTCGGTGCGATGCCACTTCCCGTCTCCGCTTGGTAGCGGGTCAAAATAGACGTAAGCGCCCTCGAGCCCCTGACGGTAAAAGTCCACAGCATCCGCTATCATGCTTTCGTACTTGTCTTTGTTGGCGGGGTCTGATTCACACAGCATCTTCAACGCAATGAGACCGTAGAGGCATTCAACATCCATCTGCCCCAGCCATGCGTCAGCCAGCGTGGCGGCTCTTGCGAACCCGCCGTGATACCGATCGTGCACGCCCAAAATGCTTGGCTTATGCTGCATGTTGTAAAGGAACGTGCCTGCCGCCAGTGCAGCGCTGTTCATGTACGTGGTATTGCTCGTTAGCTCGTACGCCTTCAGCAACGCCGGTATCGTGCGGCACGCGTCCACGCTGTAATACGCCGTGCTGCCTTCAGCGCTTTTGAACCCGCCGAACGCCTGCTTCCCGCTGTCCGTGCACTGCTGCGTCAGCATCCAATCAGCAAGCTCCACGATTTTCGCCTCAATCTCGCTACTTCGGTCATCGAACTGGGGGTCGAAGTAGGCTTCGAAGAGGAAGTCAACTGCGAACGCCGCAGCGAACGCGGCTCTGCCCCACTCCATGTCTGGTCCCGCGCCGGGCACCACGTACACGTAGGGCGCGCAGTCCATGACGAACTGGTAATAAGCTTCAGGAACCTTCGCCATTCCATTACGCGCTCCCTATGACTGGCTGTTTTAGCCCGCTTAGAATTCGCTCAAGCTCCTGCTGAAGCACCGCCAGCGGAGGAGCCTTATCGGCTACGCTGACGTTCTGGTCGCCCACGCTGAAGCTCAACCCGACCGCGCTGCCGCCTGTCATGTAGCAAACAGCATAAACCGCCGCCAGCAACGTGATGAACTCCTTCTCCGCCTCCGTGCAGTCCGCAAAGTCTATCTCCCTGCCGAGTTCCAGCTCTAGCGTGACTTCGGCGCGTTTGACCATTTTCTGAAGCTTAGCGTCTGGGATGTCCGCGGCGCTGACATTGATGGTGTCGCGCACGTCGCTGAGTGAAACATTCGCCAATCCGAGTCAACCTCATACATGGAAAAGGCGAATAAGCCAAATTTAAACAATTTTCACAATAAAAAAGGCTAATTAGAGTCTATTTAACAAAAAAGTCTTAAAAAGAAAAGCAATTATGCTGAATCAATTTTTTGCTGTGCATCATTGGTTGCTGGATTGACTGGGGTTTACGGTGTAGCCTGCCGCCTCTAACTCTTTCAGTATCGCATTCCTAACCTCCTCCAGCGATTTGTCGAAACGGATGTAAACGATGCCGTGAATATCCGATGGCTGCTCAAGCGGCTTTTTCAGCAAACAAGAAACCCTGTCCCTTCCCAACTTCCCAATAAAATAGCCTAGCTCAAGAATTACGTTCTGGCGCGCACGGGGATAAGCCTTCTTCAAGAAACTCCTAAGCCTCTTTGGCCTGGACCACTTTTTGCCGCTCTCATAGATGCCGCCGAGGTCATCCGGCGTCAAGATGACAAACGCATACCCCACATCAGAATACTCTTCCAGCTTCTCCACTAATGTCCTGCCGCCGCTCGGTTGCTCGTTGAGAACTATCGGGTTAAGGCCAGACTCCGCAAGGATAGCTTTCAACTCCTTCATGGGTCCATGGTCGGTTCCGTGAACAATGAAAACTTCTTTTTTGGCGTAAGATTTGCGTGCTCTTTTTCGTCCCGGCATCTTTGCACCCATTCTATCAGGTGGCTACTCCAGTTCAAAAAGCTTTTAGTACGCCATCACTGCGCTTTTTAATCATCGTAGCAAGTAGTGCCGTTAACAAAAATAGAGGCAAAACTATCCATGTTGAGAACTCTGGGATTACTTCTACATCGAGACTGAAGGTGTGCAGTACGTCAGCAACCAAGTTAACAGCCAAGTTCAGTGATTCTCCGCTTCTGTTTTTGAACGTAGCGTCATTCCAATTGTAGTTCTGATCCATCCAAACACAAGTCAGTTGCCCATCCGCATCAAAAGTCGTATCATTAGCCAAGCTGACCGCCGCGTCGTAAGCCGACAAAGCGACTAGGGTGCCGTCAAAAATCAAGTAACTGTCAAAATCGCCCATATAGCTGTCCGTCCGTCGCTGCACGTAATCTTCGTAGTCGCTGTGGTGCGTTTCAGCGCCCCACGCCGTAGACGCGCCCATCACATGGCCGAAAACCGCCATGTCCGCCACGTAATGCGTCACCGCGCCCAAATGCTTCGCGGCTTCCGACAGGTTCCCAGCCCGGTAATAGTTAAGCGCCAAGCTGTACTCGTCTCTGGCTCGCACCGCCGCGGCGTCGTCCTGCACCGCGCCCTCTGCCGTGAAGTAAATGTGGTGCTTGGTGGTGTCGCCTATGCCGTCTGGCGCTTGGTTGTTGTCAGGCAGTTCGGTGCCATAAAGGTAGGCAGCTTTGTTATCCAGCAGAAACTGCTTTTCCGCTGGCGGTAGCCAGTCCAGCGCGTGCTCGGCAACCCAGTCGTGTGTGCCATAATCCGGATGCGATGGGTCGGCGCTGTAACCGCCGTTGCTCCAGCCCTTGACGGTTGCCGGGGCTAAGCTGGCAATCAGCAACGTTGTAAGGATTACTGCGAAGGAGGCTGATTTTTTCTTCAACATGTACGATTTCGGAGTATGTTATGCGGTATTAAAATAATTTACTTAACTGCTGCGATGTTGGCAAAGACTAAAATGCGTTCATGCAGCATTGATTAACAGATTTCCATGACACATGTTATAGACGCTATTAAAACGCGGCGGAGCGTCAGAACCTATTCCTCCCGAAAAGTCCCGTTAAGCGTGCTCCGGCGAGTTTTGGAGGCGGCAGGCTGGGCGCCGTCAGCACATAATGCGCAACCGTGGCGGTTCATCGTCCTGACCCGCGCAGTCGAGAAGCAAACGTTGGCTGAGGCAATGGCCGGCGCGTGGATGGCGAATTTGGCTAAGCAAGGCGTCACGCCTCAGGTTCGCAAAAACCTGTGCAAGGCGTCTGTGGAGCGGTTCACGCGAGCGCCTATGTTGATAATCGCATGTGTAACAATGGAGGACATGGATAGGTATGCGGATGAGTCGAGGCAAAGAGTTGAGCGTGACTTGGCGGTTCAAAGCTTAGGCGCGGCGGTGCAAAACCTGCTTTTGGCAGCTCACGCTTGCGGGTTGGGAGCTTGCTGGTATTCTGCATCTGCATTCTGCAAGGAAACGGTTAGAAAAGTTTTGATGATACCAGAAGAGGTTGAGCCTCAAGCACTCATCACATTGGGTTATCCAGCAGAAAAGCCTAGAGCACCTCGCAGAAAACAGTTGCAAAGTTATTCTTATCGGGACTGCTGGGGTAGGAAGCTCTAAGCGGAAAGCCTTTAGGCTATGATTGTTTGAATGCGGTTTCCCCACTTATTATCGATTCCACGGTGAGATTAAGCACAACCTCTGCGATGTCAGCGGCGTATTCTGCTGTGCGCCTGACGCTTTCGATGATTAACCGCATATTTGCCACTTCGTCAACAGCGATTTTTTGCGAAGAAGCCACAGCTTTCTTTTCCATTAAGGCGAGGGCATTTGTTTTCTCGATTATGCTTTCGGCAAGACTGAAATCCTGCCTCAACAGCGCGTCTATGGCTGTTTCAAACATGGAAACCGCGATTTCACTCATTTCTTCAATTTGCTCAATGATCTCGGCGCTTAACCGTTGCTTTAGGGGTAGAATGTTTTCTGCTATGTTGACTGCGTGATCTGCGGTTCTTTCCACGGATTTTGTCACTAAACGGTATCCCAAGCAATCTCGGGCGTTGGTTAAACCTATTTCTTTTATGATTCGCGGATTTTGCACTGCAGTTTTGAGTTGGCGAATTATGTAAAGAGTGAACCTGTCAACTTCGTTGTCAGTGGTGATTACGTTTTTGGCTATCTGGTGGTCAAGCGTTTTGAGCGCGGTTACGGCGTCCCTGTGCATTGAGGATGTTATTATGCTCATTCTTCTTAAGGCACTTTGAATAGAAAGTTCGGGGTAGCTTAACAAAACCTGCAATGTCAGCTCAGAAGGAGTGTCTGTGACGATTTCGGTTCCGACAAGCATATGCCGCGCAAAATTCTTTATACCGTATCTTTGTTCCGTAGATAACTGCTGCTGTTTCTCGGCTCTTATGCGAATAAGATTGTAGCCCACTAGATAAGCGGAGACAACCTTTCGAATCACCGAGTCGGGGTTGTCTTTAGGCGAGACTTTAAGTAAAGCCTCTTCTGGTTTTTGCTCTACTACCCTGCCGGTTGGAATTATTGATAATACGCCGCCTTCTTCCTCACGGAGTCTTACCATGTTTCCTTTTTTAAGATGGTTTTGGTCAATCCATTTTTTAGGCAACGATATGATGTACGTGGATCCGCCCGTGAACTGGACTTTTCGTTGCTCTTCGTTTCCCTTGTTTTCTGGCGTTTTCAAGTTGTACACCGTTCTAAACATGTTTTTGTATATTTACTTAAATTCCAATTCTATATAGTCTATACAGACTAATGCAATCTATAAAGATTACGGAGATTATCTATATAATAACCGTTCTCCGCTATTAATTCCAAAACGAGGATTGAAAAATGAAAAATGTATCAAAAATCGCCATTGCACTAGTAGCAATAGCAATCGTCATAGGAAGCGGTCTCGGCTACATATACTTTTCAAACCCCAGTCAAGAAACAGCAATACTGAATGGTTCAGGAGCCACATTCCCGTATCCACTGCTTGAGTCAATGATTACGCAGTATAAGCAAGTCAAATCCAACGTTCAAATCAACTACCAAGCGATAGGCAGCGGCGGAGGCATCACCGCACTCACAGGCAAAACTGTAGATTTCGCAGCTTCAGACGCACCACTCAGCGCTGCGGACAGGGAAAAAGCACCAAACGTACTTCACATACCAGAAACAATTGGCGCCGTAACTGTAGCATACAACATACCTGGCGCTCCGACAGGTTTGCACATGACTGGCAAGGTCATAGCCGACATATTCCAAGGCAAGGTGACAAAATGGAACGACCCAGCCATACAAAACCTCAACACGGGAGTGACATTACCGGATAAGGACATCATCGTGGTGCACCGCTCTGACGGCTCTGGAACAACCTTCATCTTCACGGGTTACTTGAGCGAGGCGAGTTCTGATTGGAAACAGGCAGTTGGACAAGGAAAAACGGTTGCTTGGCCCACTGGACTCGGCGCCAACGGCAACACTGGCGTAGCAGGCGTTGTACAAGGAACTCCGTACACTATCGGATACGTCGAATTGGCTTACGCACTACAGAACAGCATGACCGTGGCTGCGATTCAGAACCCTGCAGGCAACTGGATTTTGCCTTCGCTCGATTCAACAAAAGAAGCGGTGCAGTCAGTGGCTTCTCAAGGGCTCCCCGCAGGCAACGAAGACTGGTCAAACGTGAACGTCCTTAACGCTCCAGGTTCGCAAGCTTATCCAATAGTCAGCTTCACCTACTTATTAGTATACGAAGAACTCAACGTGATTCCTACCATGACGCAGGCTAAAGCGGCGGCGCTTGTGCAATTCCTCTGGTGGGTCATCCATGATGGACAACAACTGGCACCTGATTTAGAATACGCTCAGTTGCCGAGCAACGTGGTGCAAATAAACGAAGCATCCATCAAGGCGATAACTTTCAACGGACAGCAACTGCCGACGACCTAAAGTGGTGGTAAATGTTGCCATGCACCACCTTCCAAAGTCTTTTTCTTAAAAATTCCCTTAGATGCGAGACCGATTTTAATGAATCAAACATTATCATACGATAACCTCTTCAAATTACTCACCGCCATCATCGCGGCGTCAGCTGCTGTTATTCTTATAGTAAATGCGTACACCCTTTCTACGGGCGCCCTTCCAGTTCTGCAGCGGTTCGGCGGCTATTTCTTCATTGGAACCCAATGGAACCCTGTGCCGGGAAGAGAAATATTCGGAGCATTGCCCTACCTACTTGGAACACTCGTAACCTCCGCTATTGCTCTCTTGATAGGGGTGCCCCTTAGTCTGGGCATAGCTATATTTCTCGTTGAGATGGCTCCAAAAACGGTTAAGGTGCCAATCTCGTATCTTGTGGAGTTGCTGGCTGCTGTCCCAAGCGTGATATATGGACTCTGGGGGCTTTTCGTGTTCCGCTTTTGGATTCTCAACTACATAGAAACGCCGTTATCCACGTATTTAGGTTGGATTCCCGTGTTCAGCGGAACCCCGTTCGGCCTAGACGTGTTTAGTGCTGGAGTAATTTTGGCGATTATGATAATACCTACTGTTTCGTCAGTTTCGAGAGAAGTTATCCAGGCGGTTCCTGACTCACTCCGGGAAGCTGCTTACAGCATAGGCGCCACAAAATGGGAAGTCACTAGACACTGGGTGCTGAGTTATGGGCGTTCAGGCATCTTCGGGGCAGTTATTCTTGGCTTAGGCAGAGCAGTTGGCGAAACGATGGCGGTCACAATGGTCATCGGAAACGCCATCGGTCCAGCAGCGGTTCCAACATCGCTTTTCAAACCCAGCCAAACCATGTCCTCCCTCATAGCCAACGGCTTCTTGGAAGCCACGCCCGCATCATTGGAGTTGCCAGCCTACATAGGCGTTGGATTAATTCTGCTTTTGCTCGCTCTCTCCATTAACATAATCGCTCACATGATGGTGACCCGCGTTTTGAAGGTCAAGGGAGGAGGTGCCGTAGAATAGCAGCCAACTACGCCTTTAGGAAGTTTAAGAACAGGCTTTTTTTCGTGCTCTGCTTCATATGCGTCATCATTGCGGTTATACCGTTGCTGAGCATTCTTTTTGAGGTAGTTGTTCGAGGGGCGCCGCAGCTGAGTCTGCAATTCCTTACTCAACCATCCGGCGTGATTGGGCAGTCTGCAGGCGGCATAGGTCCCGCAATTCAAGGCACGTTAATCCTGATTGGTCTCACCAGCCTCATCGGCGTACCAATCGGCGTACTGTCTGGAGTATACCTGGCTGAGTATGGAAACAACAAGTATGCGGCTTCGATGAGAACGGTTAATGATATCCTGACAGAGTTTCCTTCCATAGTGGTCGGAATAACCGTTTTCAGCGTGGTCGTCCTCAACACGGGTTACCATTCGCCCTTAGCAGGCGCCATCGCCCTTGCCCTCATCCTAATTCCCATAGTCGCCAGAACCACCGAAGAATCATTGAAACTTGTGCCGAACTCCGTCCGAGAAGCCTCACTCGCGTTGGGCGTGCACAAGTGGCGAACGACGCTTAACATTGTCTTGCCAGCCGCCAAATCGGGCTTAATCACGGGGATCCTTCTCGCAGTGGCTAGAATCGCTGGCGAAACAGCACCATTAATAATGACGGTTTTGGGGAATCAGAACTTCTTTTCAGGTTTCGACCAGCCCATCGACGCGCTTCCTCTGAGAATCTGGAAAGACGCGTTAATGCCATACCCGAGTTCGCAAGCTCAGGGCTGGGGCGCCGCGTTGGTGCTCATCTTAATCGTGCTAAGCCTAAACATAGGCGTCAGAATAGCAAGCAGGAGCCGTCTTCAAAAATGAGTGAAACACCTTCAAAAGACAAAATGCAGTGCAACGGGTTAAGCGCTTGGTTCGGCTCCAAGCAGGCTCTAAAAAACATAAACCTCACCGTCAAAGCCAACTCCGTTACGGCAATAATAGGACCATCAGGGTGCGGAAAATCTACTCTCGTCAGGTGCTTTAACAGAATGCACGAGCTGATTCCGAACTCGAAAATAGAGGGAAAGGTGCTTCTCGATGGCGAAAACATCTACGCAGACCATGTTGACCCGGTGTTAATCCGCAGAAGAGTGGGCATGGTTTTTCAAAAGCCAAACCCGTTTCCCACAATGTCCATCTACGATAACGTGGCGGCAGGGCTAAAACTCACAGGAGTGAAGAAAGGAAAAAACCTCGACGACATCGTGAAGCAGAGCCTTGAAAAAGCACATTTATGGGACGAAGTCAAAGACGACCTGAAGAAGTCGGGGACAAGCATCTCCGGCGGACAACAACAACGACTATGCATTGCACGGGCGATTGCCTTGCAGCCTGAGGTGATCCTGATGGATGAACCTTGCTCAGCCCTTGACCCGATTGCCACAGCTAAGATTGAGGAATTAATTGTTTCGCTCAAGAGGGACTATACGGTCGTAGTCGTTACGCACAACATGCAGCAAGCAGCGCGGGTTTCTGACTTCACCGCTTTCTTGTATCTCGGGCAACTCGTAGAATACGGCGCCACGATAAGCGTGTTTGAGAATCCAAAAAGCGAATTAACAGAAAAATACATAACTGGAAAATTTGGTTGAGGTGAAAAAGTCATGAGTAGACTCTTAGATGTAGGCTTAGAGCAGTTAACCGCGTTGGTTTACAGGATGGGCGAAGTAGCGGAAAAGACAATAGACATATCCATCAAAGGCTTCATGGAAGGAAAAGACGTAACCAGAGAAGTGCAAGAGCTCTCTGAATTTCTAGTTCCCAGAACCGTGGAAATAGAAGACAAAGCCTTCGAGTTAATAGTCAAGTACCAGCCAGTCGCGTCCGATTTAAGAATCATCAACTCCTACATGAAAATCGCGTACGACTTTGAACGATACGTCAGATACGCCTGGGACATATCCTTCACTCACAAGAAACTCGGGCTAAACAACTGCGCGGCTTGGGGCTCAATAGAGCAACTAATGGAAAAAGTCTCTGAGATGGTCAACAAAAGCGTAAAAGCCTTGAAGCATCACGACGTAGAACTGGCTAAGACCTTGGCGGAAACTGAAAAAGAAGTAGACAAAATATTCTTCAATTACATAGACCAGTTGGCAGCATCAACCACAGAAACAAAACGCGCAATGTGCAACCTTCTGGTGGCACGCTTCCTAGAACGAATAGCCGACCACACCACGTACATCGCAGAAGCAATAGTTTACATCGACACAGGCGAGAAGACAACCCTCAGGTAATTGTGCGCCAAAAAACAGGCGGCTAAGACCGCACCATTATCAGGAGCATCTTGAACCGAGTAACCGCCGCCAGCGCATGCGGCTTGTTCGCGGGCATTATCGTCATTTCACCCGTCTTTAAGCGAACTGGTTTGCCTGATATGACTACGTCTGCCTCGCCATCGATGATGTAGACCACGGCGTCGTAGGGCGCGGTGTGCTCGCTTAATCCTTGGTTCTGGTCGAAGGCGAACAGGGTGACGGTTCCCGCTTTTTTGTTGATTATGGTGCAGCTTACAACCGCGCCTTCTTGGTAGCTTATCAAGTCGGATAGGTTGCTGGCTTTTGCCGCCAGGTTCTGTGATTTTGTGTTTTCAGCCATATTCACCATCTTCTCAGGGTTGTATTTTTGTTCTTTCCATGTCCCAGCGTTTAAACACTTCTTCCGCAATCTGTGGTCTCAAAGAGAATATATCTTCAGGATGCTCCACGTAAAGGTAAACCATGTAGACCCGCGCAAAAGCGTCTGAGCGGGTCAGCATGTAGCTGGGTTTCTTGGGAAGCATGTGCTTGTGTCTTTCAAAAACCTCCTCAAATATCGCCGCGATTTTTTCTGTTGTGATTCTGTGGTCAAAACCGATTTCAAAAGTGTAGCAGTAGATGTCGAGGTCTTTTCCGCTTTGATAGGAAAAGTTGGTTATATCCCTGTCGAGAATCTGCAGGTTGCTGATGGACACAATGTTGTTGCTCATAGTGAGAACCTTGGTATAGTTGATGGTAATTTCCTGCACGATGCCCTCCACGGTTCCTATGCGCACGTAGTCCTCAACTTTGAAGGGGCGCGCCGCGAGAAGATAAAGACCAGCGATGAAGTTGCCGAGGGTTTTTTGAGATGCAAAACCCAACGCCGCGCCTCCTATCGCGGAAACTGACACAAGAATTTCAGGCGGCAACCCACCTGCGCGGCTCAACGCAAGCAAGGCGCCTATTAAGATTAGGATTCGGAAGGTAAGGATGAGATTGTTTGCGGCGCTACGTTCAAGTTTTGCTCGCTTAGCGAACCGCGACAGGTAACGGGTGAACACTCGCTCAAGTGCCACGGCTACCACTGCGATTAATATCAGGCTTAGTATGGTGTAGAGGTCGATTCCGAATAGTTCAGCCACAGCAAAGCGCCTTTCTTGACCTTTTTTGCGTCTATCCCGTCTATAACTCTTTCGTGCATAAAATTCTGCTCCGGCATAAATTTAGGTTCATAAAAATAAGAGAGGCTTAAGCTGTCTTAGAGCGCTATACTCTGATTGCGGCGCGTAACAGTAGCAGGGTTTTGGCGTTGTCGGATTGCAGTAACCCTGCGATTCTAGCCACGTACAGGTGTCCCCACATCCAGAAGTAGCGCCCCGCGAGTTTCAACGTAATCGGCTCACTTGATGGACCTGTGCCCTCAACTTGAAGCAGAAATGCATGCTTGTCACGTATGACTGCTCCGTTTCCCGATGTGATTGTGTAGGATGTTCCGTTTACTTGAACGGTGCCGCTTATAACGTTGAATTTTATTATCGTCGCATTAACTTCTGTAGGCTTTAGGATCAACTTAAAGTTTGCCTGAGTCACAATTGCTTGATCATCGATTTTTTCCACGGCAATTCCCCGTGCTCCAAGAAGCCTCGTCCCCCAATTTGATTCAGTGCTCGATGTTGATGGAGATTCAGCGTAAGCGACGCATGGTAGCGTTACGATTAAAACAAGCGCAATTGCGGTCACAGCAATTACCTGTTTACGTTTCTTGCTTAACGTGATCATTCGTTTTTTCACCTCCATCTTAGCTTCGTTGGTCACTTCTTTGGCAGACTGTTTAAAAAGGGCGCCGCACTTTTGATGTGCACCAAAAATCAATTTAGGCGTCTTTTTCCTCGAGTTTTCCAGCTAGTATCTGTTCTTCAAGATGGAGAAGTAATCCTATTCGACGTTCCCACTTGTTGAAGAATCGGTACTGTGCAAACATGGCGTATATGCTGTATCCGAGGAATACCCCAGCGATTAATAGGAATATGAAGTCGAAAAGCCCCAACCCAAACACTCTCGTTCGAAGTATTAGCCAAAGCACAATCACGAACAGGATTCCTGAGGATATGAGTCCAATCAAAGTTCCGTTCCTGAACTTGCTCCATTCCTTATCCAGCTCGAACAGGAAGTCGTGTAGAGACTTGACTGGATATACTTTCTCGTTTTTTTCTTCGGTCATTCTACCTTGCCTTCTTCCCTTTTTTGTCTTGACGTGCTCTCATATACTTGATTCACCAAAGGTGAATTGCCCGCACTACAGGATAGACGGGAGTGACTTGCGTAATTCAACGTAGAGCCTCCTTCCTTCCTCCGTCAACACGCAGGCTCCTTCATCGTTTTCTTTCACCAGCTTCTTCTCCTCAAGATATGCCAAATGCTTCAGAAAATCGTCGTACGAAAGATTAGTGGATTTTCTCCAAACATTCGTTCGCAGCTGAGGTTTAGCGTTGAAGAACAAGAACTCCAGAATTTCGAACCGTATCTGAACCGCGCTTTTCCGCATCCGCGTCATCCGTCAATCTCCAATCAGCTAGTAGCCATATCATGTCAGTGCAAATATAATAGTTGCTGACTTTTCGCTGCATCTTCGGTTTTGGCTTGAAGAATTCTTATCTCTTGTCTGGAATAAACTCCATCGAAACAGAGTTCACGCAGTGCCGTGTATTCTTCTTCGTGAAGCCCTCGCCAAGAAAAACGTGCCCCAAGTGGGCGCCGCAGTCGGCGCAGGATATTTCCGTTCGCACTCCGTCAGGGTCTGGCGACCTCTTCACCGCGCCAGGAATCTCGTCGTCGAAGCTTGGCCAGCCGCAGTCGGCCTCGAACTTGCTTTCTGAACGGTATAGTGGCGCGCCGCAGCGTTTGCAGACGTATGTGCCTTTTTCCCAGAACGCGTAGTACTTGCCTGTGAAAGGCGCCTCAGTGCCTTTATGGACTATTACTCGTTCCTCTTCCTTAGTCAGTTTCTTGTATTTTGCTTCCTTCTCTGTCATTTTCGTCACCTACAGAGAAAAATAAGTGCCTGTTGGGTAAAAACCATTCTACTCGTGTTCCTAACGCCACGAGAGTGCACGCTTGAAGACAAGTGTGCGCAAAGCACCTGTCCTAAATGCTTCATTATTCAGCGTTTCTTGAACCAAAAGTCAGGCATAACAATGACAGCGCTTTTTCTGCTTGGTTTTTGAGATTAGACCGTAATTATAGCTGAGGGCTCTGGTTGAGGGAGAAACGAATGATTTTACAAAAAGCCTAATATCAATCCGTTAAAAACAGTACAGCAGGAATGTTATGGTAACGGTTGATGGGCTTTTAAAGACCTTTACCGTGGCAAGGAATCCTCACGTAGCCCTGATTACGCGGTTTAACAAAAAAAGAAAACTGATAACTTTCGCCAACGGTTCCAAATTCTGGTTAACTTGGGGGCAATTCAGAATCCTGAGAGACAGTTATTCATTCATGCAAAAATATAAAATCCAAAAAATAGAAGCTGACCTGTTCAAGATAAATTTGAGTCGTTTGATTTCACTGCACCTATATTAACGATGTGTATCGTTGCCCAACTTATGCAAAATCATACAGTTGAACGGTTAGAAGATGATTTATTCAAAATTAAATCTGACCAAACTGAACTTCTTGGAACTTTAGATATGCTATGCTGTATTTGGGAATTGGAACATGGAGAATACGACTGTGATTGTCGCGGTAAAACAGTTTTAGATGTGGGCGGATTTCAGGGCGAGTCGGCAGTCTTCTTTTCATCGAGAGGTGCAACAAGGATTATCATCTACGAACCAGTTGTCGAACACCATAAATTCATTAGAAAAAACGTGGCCCTCAACCGCATTAATGCTGAAATTCACGATGCAGGCATAGGAGTTCGAGATGAAGTCCAAACAATCTGTTACGACAAAACTAGTGCAGGCTTTGGTTGCGTTCCAGGTCGCCATGAAAGGCAGATTAAAATCAGAAACATCGCTGATGTTATCAGAGAGAGCGGGGCGAATATAGCAAAAATTGACTGTGAAGGAGCTGAAGAATGCCTAGTTGATGTTCCAACCGAGGTTCTCAGACAAATCGAGTTCTACATGATTGGAGTACATACACCCAAAATTAAAAAAGAGCTTGTACAGAAATTCAAAGAATCAGGCTTCATTTTAACAAAAAACATCGATAAAAATGAGCAAATAGCGTTGGTTTTCTTTAAGCGCGCGCATATCTCTTAAAAGCAGTGGTTATAAGCAAAATTCACTCCCGAGCAAGGAGTTTGGGAGGGGGCGCCAGATATTACGAGAACAAGGTGTTCTAACAATTGGTCTTATATGCAATTACCCCGTTCTGTATTCTGGTACTTAGAGCTGAGTTAACGTGGGCGATGAAAACCAACTAGAATATGCCCTCAGAGGCAAAGCGTGGAAGGTCTACTGGTACCTGCTGAAAAACGGCAGCCCCGTCAGCGTCCGCGAAGTCCAGCGTGCGCTACGTTTCAGCAGCCCCAGTGTGGCGTATCATCATCTGGAGCAGCTTCGCGAATTGGGCTTGGTGCAGAAAGAGGATGTTGGCGGGCACTACGTTCTGGTGAGCGAGGTGAAAATTGGTGTGCTCCGTCACTACGTTAGGCTTGGCAAGTTGTTGTTTCCAAGATATTTTTTCTATGCTCTCTTCTCCACCGTCTTCTACGCTGCGTTTCTCCTGTTTCTCGTGCAGGATTTCACGCGGGAAAACCTGTTCATAATCACGTTCGGCGCCATCGTCTGCGCCATATTCTGGTATGAGGCGTATCGAGTGTGGACTATGCGTCCATTCTAACAATTGGAACGTGGTGTTCTATGGCTTAGGATAAAATAAAACGGCGTCCTCAAACATAAAGCAGGTGAAAAGACAGTGGTACAGAAAGAAGTTAAGAAGAAAACGTCAATCTATGGTACAGTGGCGGTTCTCTCAGCCATCGTGCTAGTCGCGTTAATCTATGTTTACGGAACAGTTCCCGCGGTATTCCCACCAACCGAGACACCTTCAGCTTCGGCTATGCAAAGATTCTCGTCCTATGAGGAACTCAAAAACTTCTTAGCCACCAACACAAAAGGAGGCTACACCATTTACAGCGGGGGTCCCCTAGACGCGCGTGTCATGTGGTCTAGAAGCATTGCGCCGCTTCCAACTCCAGCACCTATGTCTGTAGGCAGTTTCGGTTCCGACAATTCTGCAGAAAGCTACTCCACCACTAATATTCAGGTTGCAGGAGTTGACGAAGCCGACATCGTAAAAACAGACGGCAAATACATTTACACTGCAAGCAACAACGATTTTAATTCAGCAAGCCAAAACAACGTGTACATCGTGAAAGCTGACCTGCAAGACCCGCGTGTAATCGCAAAGATTGCTCTCGGCAACGAAACGTATGTGGCAGGCTTGTTCTTAAGCCAAGATAGCAGCAAACTCGTTGTCATCGGCAGTCAATATCAATTGTACACGGCTAATGAGCCACGACCCGAAATCGCAATCTATCCCTACTTCAGCAGTGTCAGCACGTTCATCACGGTCTATGACGTTTCCGAGAAAGCCATGCCTGTGCTCGCGCGAAACCTCACCTTAAGCGGCAGCTACTTCAACTCCCGAATGATCGGCAACTACGTGTACGCCGTTGTCAGTGAACCCGCATATATAATACAAGACGAGGTTGCTCTCCCCAAAGTTTACCAGAACGACGCAAAAGCCTCCCAGATTGCCGCAGAGCAGGTTTACTACGCTGATTCTGTGGACAACTACTTCACCTTCACCACGTTCATCGGCTTAAACATCCTGGACAACGCGCAGCAACCCACCAATATGACGGTGATGATGGGCGGCACCAGCGCCATGTACGTTTCCATGGACAACATCTACGTGACATACTCAACATGGAACGATGGACAGTACACGTCAATTTACCGGGTGCGAGTAAACGGCAGCGAGTTGAAGTTTGAAGCCAAAGGCAGTGTTCCCGGCTACGTGCTTAACCAGTACTCCATGGACGAGTACAAAGGATATTTCAGGGTAGCCACAACCTGGGAGAAAACTACGCAGATGAACAACGTTTACGTGCTGAATATGAACATGTCTCAAGTGGGGAAACTGGAAAACTTGGCTGAGGGCGAAAGAATATACTCTGCTAGGTTCATGGGCGACAAGGCTTACCTCGTCACGTTCCGGCAGACAGACCCGTTCTTCGTCTTAGATGTGAGCAATCCAGCAAACCCGAGAGTTGCGGGCGAACTGAAAATTCCAGGATACTCAAGCTACCTGCATCCCTTCGATGAGAATCACGTGATTGGCTTAGGCATGGAGAACAGTACAGTAAAGCTTTCGCTCTTTGACGTTACAAATGTCAATGCACCAACTGAAACAGCAAGGTACATCGTAGAAGGCGACTGGACATATTCACAGGCATTGGATGATCCAAAGGCATTCCTATTCGACAAACAGAAGGAGCTGTTGGTTATTCCAGTTTCAATAACCCAATACGGCGTGGTAGACTCAACAAGCAAAGATACCTACATAAGCGGTGGTTTCTGGCAAGGCGCGTACGTTTTTAAAGTGACTACCAGTGGCTTCACGCTAAGAGGCGGAATCACACACGCTGAGAACGCAACAGGCGCATCATACTACTATGAAATCGATTACAACCAGCAGGTTAATAGAGCACTCTACATCGACAACACACTCTACACAATATCCAACGCAAAAATCAAACTGAACAGCCTCATAAGCCTCGCATCAATAGCAGAAGTAAACCTCCAATAAACTCACACAAACCCTCCTTTTCTTTATCGGTTCCTATTTAGCAGAGAAAAAGCAGAAACTACTGCTCACAAAAACTTCCCCCTATTTAAAGGGCAGAGAACTGTTCTTTGACAAGTGTTAAAAAGCCTAAACCAACGCCGAGAACTTTCAAAGTTTAAGCCTTATCTTAGCTGGGACCGAAGAATTAAACGTTTTATGCACAGCGAGGTTCTATATGCACAGTCACGACGGAATCCTCGAAATGCTTCCTCAACTCTTCTTCGATACGTGACGCAATCTCGTGCGCTTCTGCTATCAGGACCTGCTTCGTGAAGCAGCAATCCAAGTTTATGTATCGCTTGCTTTCAGCTGTGTAAGTCACAATTCTCTCTACATACAGGCTGTCTTCAACGTCCTTTGTCACTTTTTGAACTATCTGCCTCACCTCATCCTCGTCCACTTCCACAGCGCGAACCTCTGCGCCATAAGGTTCCAGATGCACCGTCACGTTCTCCAACTGCTCTATTTCCGCGTGCATCCTGCTCTCTATTTTATCCGCGATTTCATGCGCCTCTTCCACCGACAGCCGCGGGTCAACATAAGCGTGCAACGTAATGTACAGCTTGCCGCTGGCGTAGACGGTTACCACGTCGTGCACTTCTCTGACGCCTTCCACCGTTGCCAACTTCACAAGCTGCTCCCTCTCAGGAGCTTTCTCAGAAGGCTCAATGTGAATAGTCGTGTCAACATTCCCAAAGGCTGCCTCCAAATCCGCCTCAATCTTCGAAGCCAATGTGTGAGCATCATCGAGGCTCATCAGGCTTGAAACTTTCACCGTGGTCTCAATGAACAATTTGGACCCTAACTTCCTGACCCTCAGATTTTCGCTTTGCAGAACCCCTTCGTGCCCAATTATTCGTTTTCTGATTTTCTGAACAATTTCTTTTGATGCAGTATCGCTTAATTCCATTATGCTAACGCGTGCCAGTCTGGTGCTTAGGAAGACAAGCATGGAGCCAAGGAATATGGACGCAACCGAATCCCCGTAATAAAAGCCTAATGTTGCTAAGCCAAACCCCAAAAGGGCAATTATTGTTGAACCGAGGTCTGCGATAGCGTCGTAGAATCCCGCTTTGACAGACTGGCTCTGGCTGTGGCTTGCGCCCTTGAATATGGTCACCCTGAAGATGTCTATGCAGAAAGTGTAGCCGATGGCAAAGAAACCCACCAGTTCTAAGCCTTCATTGACCTGCACATTAGCCAACAATCGGACTCCAGCTTCATAGAAAATCAGGATAGCAACGCCCACAAGAACCATGCCACCTATCAATCCGCCGATGGCTTCAAACTTTTCGTGCCCATACATATGCTCTTCATCAGGAGGCTTAAGCGCAGCGCGAGTCGCAGCAAAAAGTATCACCGTTGACAAGGCGTCAAGAAGGGCGTGCAAGCCGTCGCTTAGAACAGCCAAGCTGTTTACGACTAAGCCTATCACAACTTCCACGACAACCACGCTGAAAATGGCTGCTGCTGACAACTTGAGCGTTCTAAGCTTATGACCGCCTTCCTGAGATTTTGCCATCAAGGCATCAGGTAATAGCACGACTTAAGGGCGATTTAAGAATTGCCCAGCCAGCCGCGCAAAAGCAGTCTTTTTTCACCTTCAACTTAAATATTTTCATAGCAACTCTTCGCGTTGCCTCTTGAGTTGAGGAAATTTAAACGCTCATCGATAGGCATTTAGGTTTGAAAGCAATATTTAGAGGAAACGGTTGATGCAGAATGGCATTGATAAAGATTCGCGAAATCCTAGACGGACGCCACGAGGGCGCAAAAGTCACGATTAGAGGCTGGGTTTACCGGAAACGCGAAGGAAAAGAAATGATATTCCTGTTAGTGCGCGACTCAACGGGTTTTATCCAGTGCACCATACGGAAGAACAGCCCAGCCTGGAACGCGGCAGAACGTCTAACCATCGAGTCTTCCTTGACGCTTGACGGCGTGGCTAAACAGGACAAGCGTGCGCCAGGCGGCTACGAAATATCCGCTGATTCAATCTCCATCATCGGCTTAGCTGAGGTCTTCCCCATAGCTAAGGATAAAAGCGAAGAGTTCATCCGTGACATTCGGCATCTTTGGCTGCGCAGCCGACGGATGAACCTAGTCATGAAGGTGCGCGCCAACGTCTTGGATTTTGCTCGCGAATACTTCAAGGCGCAGGATTTTACCGAGGTTTCACCGCCCATGTTCATCTCCGCAGCGGTTGAAGGCGGCTCAACGCTTTTCGGCTTAAAATACTTCGACCAAAATCTGTACCTGACGCAGAGCAGCCAACTTTACCTAGAAATTCTCCTCTACTCCCTCGAAAACGTCTACTGCATAGCACCGTCTTTCCGAGCTGAAAAAAGCCGAACCATCAGGCACTTGACAGAGTACTGGCACATCGAAGGCGAATGGCCCTTCGCAGACATGAACGACCTGATGCGGTTCGAGGAAGGACTGATGACGCACGTTTGCCAGAGCGCCGCCGACAAATGCAAGAAAGAGTTCGAGGAACTCGGCGCAGATATTGCCAAGGTAGTCCAGGTCAAAACGCCTTTTCCACGCATAACTTACACCGAAGCCATCGAAAAACTCAAAACAAAAAAGCCACATCTCAAGTGGGGTGACGACCTCGGATACGAAGACGAAAAAGCTTTGGCAGACGAGTTCGGCAAGCCCTTCTTCGTGTACGATTACCCGACGGCGATTAAGGCGTTCTACTGCAAAACCTATCGTGACAAGCCTGAAGTCGCCATGTCCGTGGACATGATGGTTCCGCGAATCGGCGAAATCAGCACTGGTGGCGCCAGAGAAGATGACAAAGACGTGCTAATCAAGCGGATTAGGGAGATGGGTTTAAATGAAAAAGACTATGACTGGTATCTTGACCTTCGAAGGTACGGCACGGTGCCGCATGTCGGCTTCGGCATGGGCTTGGAGCGCTTGTTAACTTGGATGCTTGACTTGGAGAACATAATCGACGCTATTCCGTTTCCGCGGACTACCAGAAGGTTCTATCCCTAACTGATTTCAAGCCGTCACGTGTGCCCCGCCAACACTTCTAGTTTCAGCTGCGTCAGTGGCAGACCAATGCTTGTGATGAGGTTTTCCATCGCCTTCACCATTCCCGGCGGACCACAAGCGTAGAAAATTCTTTCTTTGTAGTCGGGAACCTGACTTTTCACCAGTTCCGCGTTTATGACTCCAACGGGGCCTTTCCACTGGCTGCTTGCCTCGCTGAGTATGAAGACAACTTTTAGGTTTGGGTTTTGCTGTTGCATCTCTTCCAGTTCTGTTTTGAAGGCGATTTCGTTTTCGTTACGGCAGCCGTAAAGCAGGATGATGCTTGAGTTTAGGCACGTGTCTGTGGAGTATCGGCATATGCTTCGGAACGGGGTTATTCCCACTCCTCCGGCGAGCAACGCTATTTTCTGGTGTTCTCCTTGGAAAGTGAAGTTTCCGTATGGCGCGTCTATTCTTGTCCAGTCGCCGGGTTTAAGCGTCCTCAGCGTGTTGGAGTATTCGCTGTCTGTAAGTTTCTTGGTGAATTCGATGAAGTCTTTTTCCGTAGGGCTGCTGGAGAAGCTGAATGGATGAGTCAGTTCTTTGTCGCGTGCTTTTATGGTGGCGAGCATGTACTGTCCTGGCTTGTAGTCCAGTTCTTTAGGTCTTGGGAACCTGTAGCTGACCATGTCTGTGGTGCGTGGTATAATCTCTTTGACAGTGGTTTCAATTTTCACAATAACTTCTCTCCTTTTTCGAGAGCTACTTCTATTATTGGAGGGTTGCCATTAAACCTTCTTGTGTGCGGTTAGGTTACGCTGTTGGCGCCTTCGCGTATTTCAGTTAATCGTGTGATGTTGCTTAACATGACGTTTTTCAGGTATCCGCTTCTCAGCGTCTTAGCGACCTGTTCAATGATGAAGGTTGGTCGGCTGATGTGGCGGCGGAAGGCGTTGTGAATCATCTTTTTGACTTCTTCCAAGGGCACGGCGGTGGGGCAGATTTCGGAGACTGCGATGCCTCCTTCCCAGTGTTCTTCGGCTTTTAGGAGTCCGTTGGCTTCAAACTCGTTCCATATGTCGTTTCCGGGGTGCGCGCCTAAAATGTTGAATTGTGGGATGTCTATGCGGTTTCGCATTGCGAAGTTTATGGTGTTTTGGATTTCCTGTCGGGTTTCGTCGGGGGCGCCTACGATGAAGCTGCCTACGACGACGTCTACTCCTGCTTTCTTAGCTGTTCTTATGGCGGTTGCCGCCTGGGCGGGTGTAATGGTTTTTTTGTAGTAGTCCAGTATGCGTTGGTTGGCGCTTTCGATGCCGAGGTAGAGGATTCTGAGTCCTGCTTTGACCATTTCCCTGGCCAGTTCGTAGGAGAAGTTATCCACTCTTCCCTCTGCAATCCAGTCCATGTCCAATTTTTCTTTTTGCATTCCTCGGCAGATTGCGATCGCTCTTTTTGGGTTGAGGGTGAAGTTGTCGTCTACGAAGATGAGTTGTTTGTAGCCTTCGCTGGCTAGCAGGCATAGTTCTTCAAGCGTGTTCTCGGGTGACCTTGCTCTCCAGCGTCTTTGGGCGAATTCCGTGCAGCTGCAGAATCGGCAGGCGTAGGCGCATCCGCGGCTGGTGACGATGCTGGTGAATTTTTTTGGTGCGACGTTGGCTCCTGCCATGAGGCAGTGGTATTCGGCGTTGATTAGGTTGCGGTCTGGGAAAGGCAGCGCGTCTAGGTCTTTGATTAGGGGCTGGTTTGGTGTGGCTGCGATTTCTCCGCGGTTTTTGAAGGTTATTCCCTTGACGTTTTTGAGGTTTTCTCGGTTTTTGAGGCAGTGTGCGAGTTCTGTGATGGTTTTTTCGCCTTCTCCGCGGACGACTATGTCCACTGCAGGATACTTCCTGAGGATTCGTTCGGCGTTGAATGTGGCGTGGTGGTTGCCGAAGACCGTGATTATGTCGGGGTTTCTCTCTTTGATTTTTCTGCTGATTTCTGCGGCTGTGCGTCCCGAGCTGGCGAGAGTCGAAAAGCCTACAACATCCGGGTTTTCCTTTTCTACCCATCGTGCAGCCTCTTCGTTTGACAGGCCGAGTGCTGGCTGGTCTAGGATTGACACTTCAACGCCGTCTTCTTCGAGTACTGCGGCTAAGTACGCTAAGCTGAGGGGTGGGAACGCGGCGATTGATTTTCTTCCTTCCCGAACGTCGATGCCGTCGTTTGGACCTGCGCTTATAAGTGAAAACTTCATGCTGCCACTGCTTTCTATTTCAGGCAAGCGTTCATAAAAGCTTTGGGCTGCGTTCAGGTTGGCGCGTGGACGCGCTGCTGAGCAGGGCGAGTGCGGTGCGTTTTTAGGTCTCTGCGGTCACGGTGATTGTGGGCGGGTACTCAACAAGAACCCACAAGCCAGTAGGAGTGCCTGGATTACTGTAGATGGGCGTTGTGTTATCAAATGTGACAACAGCACCGTTCCAAGTTATATCCATCGCATAAGTGAATTGAACCTGCCTTAGCGTCACTGGTACGAATTGTATAAGTCCATTGCCCGTCTCGCTAGCCTTTAGTGCACCCGTAGAAGTTCCAGGAGGTGTCGAATCGAAGACGTAAAGCCTCTGGTTTGCGGTGTCAGTGAACATTATTCCTGCTCCCTTTGTGCCTGTGATTATCTGGCTCCAATGATGCGGTGTCCAGCTACCGCTCGTGTAGTTGGAGAATATGCCTGTGCCATTTGCAACGATTGGGTAGCCGCTTGCTGTCCCGTTCTCAGTCATTGTCTGGACCGAAGTAAGGTTAGTTGACAACTGTATTGGGCAGAGGTCCGTGATTGTTCTTTGTTGCGCCGAGTTTATGAACATTAACCTCAGTTGGTAAGTGTAGTATTTTGTGTTTGCCGGTAAAGTAATCACAATGTTTGAATACACATTTGGGCAATCTTCAGCGCCACCTGACCACTCTGCTTCGCCCTGTATGATGTCTCTGATTACACCATTAACTATGACATATGCCCATTCAGGATTTGTGGTATCGTTCTCCATGTTTATGCGCATCAATCTTGCAGTGCTGTTTACACTTCCTATTGTTGAATTTAGGATGAAACCGCTGGCTGAGACTTGGAGACTCAGTATACCATTATTCAATGTTCTGTTGGAGGGATTATCATTGAAGTAAGTGTTTGTATATGCTAGTGGTGTTTGAATTGCTTCGTCGCTTCCGTTCCACCATATCGTGAATTTTGTTACATTGCGGTTCACAAGGAAAACAATCATTTGCCTGTTGCTGAACACCGTGGTGTCACTGGACATACCTAATGGTATCCTGTATTCTGATGCCCAATCTTCGACTTGAAATGGGACTTCTTGGTTGACGCCGTTGATTGTTTGGCTGACATGGATGGCTTTTACAGGAATTGGCGGAATCGGTTTCATAGCACTTGTCAAGTTTAGGTTTTGCCCAAGCCAACGAATAGTTCCGTTCTGTAACAGTTCTACTACAATGTTTTCATCTGGAAATGTGTAATTTTCATTCCACGTTACTGTGGAGGAGTAGCGTGTGAATGATGAGGCTGTGACGATTATTCCTCGGGGGTCTTCCACTTGAATAACGTAGGAATCTGCTGTTACATTTGAAGGCAAGCTGAGTACATATGTGCCGTTTGCATATGAGGTTATGTCCGTTGGTTCAGCTAATTCCCAAGCTGAGCTTTCGTAAACATAACGGTAAAACTTCAAGTTATTTCTTCCAAGGTTAATAAGCGGCTCACCCTCGTCTTTCGTTATATTTAGGCACGCTTGACTAGAGGAGTTGGAATTTAAGGTTCGCACATCTAATCGAGATGAAGTGGAGTAGCTTATACCCGAGATGCCTAAACCTGTTAAATTGTATGTTATTTCTATGGTGCCTTGACTGTAGCTTGCGTTTGTAAACCAGTTTGCGCTTAATTCAAGCGCGTTTACGTCAAATGATATGCCCCATTCGGGTCTTATGTCGCCTATGTTGCTTAAACCGCTACTAAGATAGTTAGTTGCCAGATTTTGAGCGTATGACGTGTTGCCTGTGACTTTCAAGACTGACCCATAATAGCCTACTGTAAAGCCTAGAATCTGTTTGAGCGCCAAGTTGATTTCGTCTATTGCGTTCAGAACTTGCGGCTGTTCTTGAAGCGGACTGTAACGTATCGCTGAATATGTTGAAATGACTGCGGCTATGAGGACAACAGCAACGAGCAAAGCGGCGATAATCGTAAACTGTCCTTGTTTGTTCATGCTAGACTCCTCCCACCAATCCAAGTTGCAGGACGACGAGTCTTGAAGTGCCGTTAGCCGTGTATTCAGAGCGGTAGAGCCTAGGCTTATAATATGAAAGAAGACCAAGCGCAGTAAGACGAATATCAGGTGTTCTTGTCAAGCCTAACACTAACAGTGAACCATCAATTCGTGTACCACTTCTATAATTGTATAAGGCGCCTGGATAACATCCACTTTTTTCATCGAACATGAGTAATCCAACAGTTAAATTGGTGTATGTTGTTAGTTTAGATTTTTGTATGGCTCTCGTAGAAGTTTGGCTAGAAGAAGGATATATCCCATAGTAATTGCAGTTCTCCAAGACCTGGGACGAAAGGTTGACAACCCCGACGTCTTGGTAAATATTACTAGAATCACTTGCGCTGTAAGTTTTATCGGTTAACCCTTGGAGAAACGCATAACATCCGCGCTGAGCAACACTTTTAATCCCGTAAATTCCCCACGCTTGGTCACTTTGACCCGTGAAATTTCCAGTGTTTGTGACATAATAGAATGGATAACCTACTATGCTAGCCCAAGTCCAGTTATAAGCACGAACTCTTTGCCCAAGAAAATAAAAATAATATGCATAATTATCATTGGAATAGGGTGTCGTACAATATGCTGATGGTATTGGTACTGCTTCTCCGAATGTGTTTATAATCACGGCGTTTTGAAGAGTTTCGCCTATCAGCGTATTATTATTCAATATTCGCCACAGTTGCGTTGTATTCTGTACCATTATTGTGTTTACGAAATACGGTGATAGCAGGTTGTAGAGGTCTTGTGCTAGACCTTGAGCAGTGTAGCCTGTAATCCACCATCCGTTCGCGTCGCTGCAGTTCAGTATGTACAGGGTTCCTCCGCCGCTGTGTTCGCCGATTTTTTCGGGCACCACGTTGAAGGTTACGTTTGAAGACGCCACCAGATACGAGGAGGCGTCTGAGGTTGCGCCGAGGCTTTCCGCGTTCGAGATGGACGCCACTGGAACGTAGAGTTGGCTTGTGGCTCCTTGGCTCACGTCGTAAACGGTCAAGTTGTATATGACGTTGGGCGGCAGACTCGCCGAAAGCGCCACCTGAAGTCCGCCCCAAAGCGTAGCATTATCGGTCTGGAAAGCGGCGTCGCTCAACGCGTAATCCGAATCCAGCAACTGCAGCGTAGTGAACGATAGACGCCTCAAGTTCATGGGCGACACTTGCCTTGGCCACGGCAACACGGCAAAGTAAGACGCCGCTATAAAAGCGCCTGTGATTATGATGATTACGATTAGGACTTCTATTGTACGCATCATTTTAGCCTTTCACCTGATACCCTTCTAAACTCCAAACCGCAATCTGCGCCTGATACGCGATACCGCCAACCGTGACTTGGCGCATGTCGGTGGCAACCCACTCCTGCTGCGAAGCATCACCCCCGAAAACGACGGGGAAAGCCAGAGAACTAATACCCCAAGGCATCAAAACAGCGCCGTAAGTGCCACCTTTTCTGTAGGTTGTTATTAATATCCCCGGGTTATATGTGGGAATGGTGAGAGGAGCGTAGTCTTTCTCACTGCCTGAGCCGTACACTACTTTGCCTGTCCCCTCACTTGAGTTTAATGGCGATTCTCGTAATGTGAAGTCTTCTGTCATAATTACAAATGTTGAATTGAAAAACAACGCTGAGTGAGAGGCATCTTCTGGAGGTTCACCAATAGACCAACCATGCACAATGAGTACGCTTCTATTCTCAAAACTGTCAACTAATGGAACAACATATTCGGAAAGCTGTGTTGAATGCGTATAATATCCTACTCCCATAAGCCCGCTAAGATGAGCGTAAACAATCAGGGCATAAGAGGAAGTCTCACCGTCCACACCTGGGAATGTTAACACAGTAGATCCCGCCTCATTGGTATAAGTCATATTGTTAACCACCGTAAACGCCGGATATTCATCCACCCCAGCGGTTACTTGGAGAAAACAATAGCTAATGGGCGCATTAGCAAGTGGAAAACCAGAACCAGCCACGTTAATCGCAAATTTTAATGGTGCACCATTGGAAATCTTGGAAATAGCAACTGTCACTATAGGAGATATTGTAAGCTGAAAACCATATGTTCCATTTATTCCCAACAGTTTAGAAACGAATGAGTAGTTAAGAGCCTGGGAATTCGGTACCAGAAGGTAATTGCCAAACCCCATCGTTATGTTACTATATGTCGTGTTGACTCGAGGATAATAAACAGGTGTTCCAGTGGCAGAATTCAAACGCATAAGCGAATAGGGACTAAGCCTGTACTGTGTAAATTCTGGGTCTTGCAATCCAAAACCAGTAGGGTAACCATCAAGAAAGCTCCAATTTTGCGGATTGCCCGGGCTCAGCAGTATCCCGTCAAGCAGGTCGCTGGCTTTCGTCGCGAGCGCCCTGTGACGCTGATAAGTGACTGCTGTCGAGATGGTCTGGTTGAAGAGTCCGATGAAGAGCAGGGTCGCGGCTAAGAAAACCGTGACGGCAACCATGTGGTCTATTGTTGAGCTTACCATTTTCCACCATCATCCTATGATGTAAATGCCAGCCTAATCGTTCCGTTCTGCAGCTTCTCGGCGCTTATGCCCGCGCTCGTTGAATTGCTCATGAGAGTTGTGTTTCCCCACAGCACGTTATTCCCCAGCGTAACCGAAGATGTGGTCTCAATGCTTGTACCCACCAATCTGAGGTTTACATCTAGAATCCGGGCGGCATTGAGGTCTGAGGCGTTTCTTAACGCTGCTGTTCCCGTGTAAGCGTAGCCCTCTATGAAAGGCGGCGTGTTAAGCCTGTTCGTAACGTTACCAGCCGAAATACTATCATGGTTCAGCGACGAGTAGAGCTGCTGCATCGAACTGCCCAAGTGGCTTGCGGTTTCCTGCAGCGCCAGCGTCCGGCGAGCGTCCACCCAACTGTTCATGATTATGCCCGTCGTCAACGGAAAGAGGAATATCTGCATTATCAGGATGGGAATCATAATCATGTATTCGATGGTGATCTGTGTCAAATTTCATCCTCCAATTTCTAGACTTTCCCCAGCGAAACCACCACGTTACCTATGTAAAGTTCGACAACGGAACCAGCGGGCAAGGTCACAGTTTCAATGTCGTGATCAAAGTGGAAAAAGTCAGAGGTAAATCCTGAAGGCGCATTCGGGTAACTAACATTGATTCGAACCTGACTGACACCACTTCTGACGATTTTAACGATATCGTCACCAGTCATCGTCACCGACTGAGACAAACGAGGATTGGGACCAGCCACAAGCGCAGGCAGATAAAACTTGTAATAGAGCGTGGAGTTCTGCTGCGGCCCCGCAATCGTCGAGTTCAGCATCCTTATCGTAGGAACAACCACTATTCTAGTGTAGTTTCCATCATTCATAGGTAACTTCTCAATGCAGAATACGTGAGCCACAGGCGCCGAAGACCCCCGCTGCAGGAAGGAACCATTTGAGGACGGCGAGATACGTTCAAAGTAATTGTTGCCGACAGAATAGATGCTCACAGGAATGTTGAAAAGAATCATACCTGTTACAGTTCCGTTAGATATGAGAGGTTGCCATGATCCTCCTGAATAAACCTCAACCGAATAGTTTAAAGCAACTGATTGAAACTGTACGTTTCCGTATTCGCTGGAGTACCGAACCGTCTGCGTACGCCCAATCGTCCACGCAATGTCGTCAATCTGAAGCCCCGTCGTCAGCATAAACTGCTTGTTGGCACTGAACTCGTTCTCCGCCATCCTCGCATCCAAGAACGTGTTTGCGAACGTCATCGCCACAAGAATCATGACGACCACCGCAGAGGTCAAGATAACTGTTGAAACAGCGGGGCTAACCGCCCTCCTATCTTTCCGCAAACTTCGAGCATACCGCATATGTTCTTCGCTCCTATCCAAGATTTATGAACATGGGCATGAGCTTCGCCGCTAACAACGCGATAATCACCAGTATGGACGCGTGCTTGAACCCGGCGGCAACGGACTCCTCACTAATCTTCCCAGCCACCACACCAATTAGGTAACTGTGGAAAATCACCGACGTCAAGAAAATCGTCTTCATCATCGTGAAATCCTTCTGCGGACCCGTCGCGCCCGGCATCCCCACCGTCAACGTGCCAGTGGTGAAACTCATCATCATAATCGTCGTCGCCACGAGCAAAATTGACGCCAAATACGGCATCATAATGTACGGGCGAACCGACATCCGCTTCTCCTTCTCAACCTCCTGCGTCAAACTGTTAAACCGCGCAAGCGACTCAATCATGGCAATCGTGCCCCCGCCCACATCTATGGTTTCAACGAGGAGGAACATGACTAGCTGAGTCATCCAGCTCTTCGTCCGTTTCAGAAAGTCCATTATCACTTTCTTCACGGGTATGCCCCAGGAAATCTCGCTGCTGATTTTCCGCAGTTGCTTGCTGAACACTCCGTAGTCGCGATTGGCTAAGCTTTCGATGCATTTTTCGGGCGACAGGCCAGTCTTTCGGACCTCAGTCAGGTCTCTCAGGAAGCTGGTGATGCCCGCTTCCATGCCTGCTTTTTCTTTTGCGAGTTTCATGTGGACGACAGCGGCGGGCGCTGTGGCGACGAACAGGGCTATGGCAATCGCCATGGGCAAGTCAAAGATTCCCTGAAGCGAACTGAACACTGGAACCTGCACGGCTCCCATGAAATTAGTCATCAACAGGAACAAGACTATGCCGATTACACCGCAAATTCCGAATACTTTGTAGGGGCGCATGTCCACGATGGGCGTCTTGGGCTGCATGCTGTGCGCTAAATAGATGAACATCAACGACAGCAGAGGCGTGAACAAGTACGTGTAAAGTATGATGCCTGAGTACAGTGTCACTCCGACGCTGTAGATTGAGTCCACGCTGAAGAGGATGTAGAAGCACAGCGACATCATGACCATGACGATGATGAAAGTTTCCAGCAGCATGCCGAGTCTCTCCGCTGCGGCTTTGACACGTAACGCGCGTGTTTTGAATATTTCCTCGGCTTTTCGTTCCAGAAAGTGTCCTATGTCTCCGCCTATGATGACTGTGGACGCGTAGCCTGAGAGGAAGTCCCTGAATATGTCCAATGGGTTCTTTTTTGCCGCTTGCTCCAAAGCCGTCAGAGGGTCGATACCAAATATTTCCACGTCTTTTATTATTTCTCTGGCTTCGCCTCGAAAAGCAGGCATTAATTCGACTTCTGCCAGCCGTTTAAAGCTGGTGTAAGGCGCTATACCGCCAGAAGCCATAACGCTGATGTATGCGGCTGCGAACGGCATCTCCCGTTCTAGGCCAGATGCTCTATCGCTGGCTTTGGACATTGGCATGATAAGAAAGCCTACCATCACGTAAAATGGAAAAGGAATCAGAAATATGACGGGCATGAAGCCGAATACAATTAGAAGCACCGCTGACACGGCGGTTATTGGAAGGGTTAGCACGGCAACGAAGAACATTAGTGAGACATAAGTTTCAGGGTAAATCTTGATTCGTGCCCTTTCCAGCATGTCTTTGAATTCGAAAACGTGTTTAAGGAAGTAGGGCGCTATGCCTCCGAAGAGGCGAAACGACCACGCCTCAAGCGACTTTAGAAGCGGCAATTGCTTTTACCTCCTCCCCTGCGAGAACTTTCTCATAGATGTGTTTAGGTCTCGCATAATATTCTGCAACTATGGCGGCAACGTCCCGGTAGCTTCTGATGTTGCGTTCTCGCATCCAGTGGAGGACGTCTCTGCGCCGTTCGATTTCTTCAATCAGGTCTTTTTTCGATATGCCTTGTCTCTCAGCAATGGACGTTAAAAGCACGCTCTTGTCGAAGTCCATCAAGTAGTTGTCTTTAGCGGGTTGCCACTTGAAGGGCATTCGGTAATCCTCGTAATCAGCAATCTCGTTGACTGTGATGACCCTTCTGAAGGCTCTTTTCTCGTTGTCCTTCGTGAGATGAACACGCTGTACTGATAGCACGATGTTCATGAGCGGAATGTACGCGGGTGAGATATCCATGGGTTTCTGTGTAAGACGCTTTACAGCTGAGTCCAAGTTTTCAGCGTGCATGGTGCACATGCCACCGTGACCTGTGGCTAACGCTTGGAAGAGAACGTAGGCTTCTTGACCTCTAACCTCACCTACTATGAGCATGTCGGGGCGGTGACGCATTGACGTTTTTACTAGGTCGAAGAGGGCGACTTCGCCTACACTGCTTCCGCCTAAGCCGTAGCTTTGTCGCGCGATTAATGAAACCCAGTTGTCATGGGGCAAGTTCAGTTCGGCTGTTTCTTCAATGGTGATAATTTTGCTGCCTGGTTTAATCAAACATGCCAAGGCGTTTAGCGCGGTGGTTTTGCCTGCTGCAGTTCCACCTAAAACCATGATTGATGATCTGGCTTCGAGGCATGCCCAGAAGTAGGCGGCCATTTCTTCGGAGAAAGTGCCGATGTTGATTAAGTCTACGATTGAGTAGGGATCCTCGCGGAATTTTCTGATTGTGAAGGCGGTTCCGAATGGGGTGATTTCTCGCCGGTAACAGACGGCTAGTCTGTGCTTGCCTGGGAGAGACGCGTCTACTATCGGGAAGGCGGAGCTGACGTGTTTTCCAGCCATGTGCACGAGTTTGACGACCGTGTTGTCGAGGACTTCGTCGTTTGGGAATTCGAGGTTTGTTTCTATGCTTTCGTATTTTCGGTGCCATATGTAGACTGGCTTGTTTACACCATCACATGAGATGTCTTCTATGTTTGGATCGCGCATTAAGGGGTCGATTTTCCCGAAACCAACTAGGTCGCGTTCTGCGTGGTAGAGAATCTTGTACCATGAAACATCCGGCAGCCAGCCCAAGCTAATTCGGTATTTGTCAACTATTTTTTTGGCTTCTTCTGCGAAGAATTTTCTTGGGTCGAGAATTTCCTCTTTTGGTGATTCGATTTCCGCAAGGAGTATTTCCAGTATGCGGTTATATACGCCTCTTTCGAGCGGGTCAAGTTGGAGTTCGTCGAGTATATACTGGTGTTCGCCTGTTTTGGGGTTTTGAACTATTACAACATGTGAAAATGGTTCGTATAATGGATATTTCTCAACCACTTTGAGTCCTTTCGGTATTGGTTTAGGTGGTGGCGGAGGGATTGGCAGTTGTTCCTGTTTTTTCTTGAAGTGTATGTTTATTTTTATTTTTTTCAGGTTTTGGATTCCTGAAAAGGACTCCTTGAGGCGTAGCTTGGGCATTTTGGTTCTCCGTTATGTATGTTGGATGGCCCAGTCTATTAAATATTACGTCTCAATAGATAATATTGAAGACATGTTAAACACAAATACATATCCACAATAAAAACGACAACTATAACTCACAAACCGCCTAAAGCCATCAATTAACCACAAATCTGCAAAACAGCATCAAATCAAAGCCATTGCAAGAAAAGATTAACACGCCTCTCATCCCCAATCGTTGACGCGGCACCATGTCCCGGATAAACCGCGAAAAAGTCTGGCAGCCCCAACAATTTTTTCAACGAAACGCTCATATCAAGGTCAGAACTCTCCGGAAAATCCGTCCTCCCAATCCCGCCAGCAAACAACGTGTCACCCGTAAACACGAGGTTCTCGCCCACAAGTGAAATGCAACCCGGCGTGTGCCCAGGCGTATGCATAACTTTCAACGTCGCGTTCCCGAATCTAATCGTGTCCCCATCCTTCAGCAACACGTTAGGTGGCGGCGCCTCCGCATCTGGGTCTCGGATTAAGTACGCATCCTTCGCATGAATGCAGATTGGAACACCGTACTTTTTCTTTAGAACTCCGTCTCCGCCTGTGTGGTCTGAATGTCCATGTGTGTTCACGATAAAATTCACCTTCAAACTTTCCTCATACACGTAACGGAAAATCTGCTCAGCTTCGGAAGAGTAATATAGTCCTGGGTCTATAACGATGGTTTCAAAAGTTTCTTGGCAGCTAACCAAGTAACAGTTGGTTGCCAGCATGCCCACAGTGAATGCTTTAATCTTCAAGCGGATCTCTCGTTTGGATTGCGGTCAAAGGTAAATAAAATGTTTGCCGCCTGTTCTCGGTGATTTCTGAAGCAGAAGTCGAACTTTAGTATTTTTCGGGAAAAGCCAATATGCTTTTTTATCTCATAATAGCTTGTAGCATGAAAACACAATAGGAAATGAGGCCATGAGCGAGACACCAGAGAGCACAGCTGATGCACAAGTGTTCCAGCAAGCGGATTTTGAAAGAATAACTCAGCTAGTCTCTGGCGAGTTTCAGGTCAAAGAAGCAGTTATGGATCAGGGTACGCCAACCTATTATTTGGTTTGGCCTCAGGAAACTAAGCAGGCTTTTCTCAGGTTGCTGAAGAAGCTTGAAGAGATACAGTTGATTGCGTTCCTTCGCAAAATAGACGGTCGAATAGTCTTGCGAGTGGTTCCGAAACCGCCCGTGAAGCCCAGCAATCCCCGAACGAACCTGATTTTGCTGTTGGCTACTGTCGCTACCACGTTTTTCACTGGATACATTGGTTTCTCAGAAACTGGTATCAATCCATTTCTGAGCGGGGCAATCTTCTCCGCAGCCGTTTTGACGGTGCTTGGCATTCACGAGATGGGTCACAAGTTAACCGCGAACAGAAAAGGGATAGACGCGACCGCGCCGTACTTTATTCCGGGACCGCCAATGCTTGGAACCTTGGGCGCGGTAATAATGCAAAAATCTCTGCCGCCGAACAGAGACGCGCTGTTTGATGTGGGAGCGAACGGGCCTATAGCGGGTTTCGTGGTTGCATTAATCTTTAGCGCCGCTGGCATGACGCTGCTGGTTCCGATCGTTATGCCGGCTGATGGAGGTGGATTAAGCTTGATTCCAGTAAGCTGGCTGCTTTTGATGCCTGCCATGTCCAGTTTGAACTTGATTCCGCCGTTAACGGGGGCAAATAATGGGTGGGCTTTGCATCCCTTGCTTTGGGCGGGGTGGGCAGGCATGGTTGTTACGATGCTTAACTTGCTGCCTGCTGCTATGCTGGATGGGGGTCATGTGGCGAGGGCCACTCTTGTAGATGACAAACCACGGCTTGTTTTGACTTTTGCTTCGGTGGCTCTTCTGCTTTTCTCGGGCACGGAGTTCATTGTCATGGCGTTTTTGATAATTTTCATGTCCATGTTTAGGCATCCTGGGCCGCTGGATGACGTGTCTAGCCTGTCCCGTAATAGGAAGCTGTTAACCATCGCGTTGGTTGGCTGTTTTGTTTTGGCGTTTCCTGTAAGGGTATAGTTGGGCAACTGTATTTGTGTTGTGCAGGTGAACAATAAGGTTTATTATTGATTATCTGCCCATGCAGAAGATGGATTAAGAATCCGAATTGGAAATAAGGGTGGGGTTAAAAACATGAAAGGTATGATAGCCTTAGCGTTCTTCTCGCTGTTCTTAGTGGCATCGCTTCTGATACCCGTACCACTGTTTCCAGGAAGCTGGTTCTGCGCAGCGCTGGGACAAGCAGTCCGAGATTACGTGAGCATCCTAAGCGCGCTGTTTAATGGCGTTTTCTATGGCCTTCTCCTGTGGACGATTTTCATTGGGATAAGCCGAAAACTCAGCGAATAAAAAGTCTGCTGCTACTCGCTGGCTAAGCCTTCGATTGCAGGTTGAAAACCAGTGAGCTTTATTCCGCTTTTACATTTTTCGCAAACTATGACGAGTTCCACCAGTTCATCGTTGATTACTTTGGTGTCAACGATTTTGTAGACTTCTTCGGTTTCATCTTCCGGAGATATCACAGTGCCGCATTTGGGGCATGGGAACGAGCCGTCTCCGTCAATCTTGCTCAAGTCTATGGTGTAAGGCACGCCTTTTTTTGTCATGGTTTTTTTCATCATATTTCTTTCACGTCTTTGTTTCTTGACTTTCATGGATGACCGTTAATAATTAACGATTATGAATTACTAATCAGTATAGACAGTGCATTTAAGATTTGACTACAAGATTCTGCGAAACACCTGTTCTCCTCAGCCAAGGAGGTTGAGCACGCCATTTCGGTTTACCTCTCAAAGTTTTCTGGTGCTATGTAATCTCCAAAGTTTGCTTTTGCCTTCAGCAGACGTTCACGTTGCAGATACAGGATGCCGAAGAGTTCCAGCGGTGTGTCTGAGACGTTTTCTTGGTAGAACCGTTGCACGCGCTCAATCTTGGCCAAGTTTTCAGGAACACGAATCGTGAATTGCTCAATGTAGTCCTCCTTTGTGTAATTTTTCCCCAGCACTTGACTGAAGAGCCTTCGCAAATCCTCGTACTTCGGAATATAACCAGTCGGAGTTTTTATCGCTTCGACTTCGTTGTGCACGCGGAGCTCCATCCATTTTATCCACACATGTTTGTCTTGGATGGCGTTCAGATATTTGCCGTTGTTCCTAGCACGCAGGAAGTAGTTAACGCCAAAGATTACTGGGGGTTTCTTCAGTTTCTTTCCAAACTCCAGGTTATTGCGGACGTTCTGCCCCAATGGAATGGAGATGAAGTCCTGAATGCTCATCATGTTAATCTCTGGCACGCCTTCTTGACCGACGGTGGCAAAGGTTGTTTCAGTCTCCAGCGACGCGCCGTACGCGATTATGCCGTGGCACCAGTCGAAGCTCTGCTGGACGGGCACGTATGCTTTGGTGTCTCTGCCGCCGTACATTATTCCGCCCAACTCCACGCCCATCGAGTTGTCCAGTTCAGGGTCGCAGTTTTCCAGCGCCTTAAGTGCAACAGCGTAACGCGCGTTCTTGTGCGCAGGTGGAATCTCGTTGCCTGCCTCGTCCTTTTTGCCCTCGTACCATGCACCTGAAAAATTGATGCCTTCTTTGGGAAGTTCGCAGCCCATGCCCAACCAGTAGGGTTTGCCATCCTTCACAAGCACGTTAGAGAAGATTATTTCGCCAGGACTAGTGAGCACCTTGTATATTAGGGCGTCATCCTCGGGGTTGACATCTTGAATGATGCCGAAAATGCCCGACTCCACGTTGACTGCGCGGGCAACCGCATCTATGTTTCGGATGTAGGCGATGTCGTCGCCCAGTATCGTTTCTCCCGGCAACATGGCGGTGGAGGTTTTGCCACATGCGCTTGGAAATGCACCAGCAAAGTAAGTCTTGCGACCGTTTGGCCCATGGACGCCCATGAGCAGCATGTGTTCAGCCAGCCACCCTTCATAGTTGGCTTTGCGGATGGCGAGGCGGAAGGCAAGTTTCTTGAACCCCACCGAGTTGCCGGCATACTGCGTGTTGACGCTGTAAATTGTGTTGTCCATGTTGTCGATGTAGATGCGTTTCTTCTCGTGTTCCACGCTGACCATGTCGTCATTCAGTTTTCCCGCTGAGTGCAAAACGCGCAGGAAATCGCTCTTTGGACCAGCTTTCAAAAACTCTCGGTAGCCTGGCCTGTAGAGGAGGTCTTCAGTATGAGCCACATACCACGAATCGGTGCACTGGAGACCGAGGATAGTGAATATGGAATTGGTGGGTCCCAGAGAGATGAAGCGCACAATCATCGTGCGGCCTCTCATCGAGTCCTTGAGCAGAGCCTTGACTTCCGCCAACCCTTCCTGCCTGTCAATCTGGTTAAGTGCCTTGCTTAGAGTGATTCCTCTGGGCACGAGGTACTTGGTGGCTTGCCTGTCTCTTCCCTGGTCATATTCACCGTCAAAGTGGACTGTGTGCCCTGGAAGCGACAGAATAGCTTTTTCCTCGCCGCTGGCGACTGCCTGCCGCCTAACATATGCAATGTCTTCAGGCGAGTCGCTGCAGATGAAAATGTTGTCTGGATGGCAGAGGTCGCTGGCTTTGGCTATGAATTCGTGAACGATGGGGTTGTCTATTGCACAGAGCTCTTCGTAGTCGCTTTTGCTTAGTTTAGGTTGTAGCGCTTCAAGGTACGGGTTCATTTTTGCCAATGTTTCCTTTCACTGAGTTACAGGGGTGAATGATAAACTTTGCGTGAGAAAATGGAAAAGTTTCGGAAGAAATTGTTTGCATGACTGTTCCTTCACGCTTTTACAGTTCATGCACGATTCCAGGAATCCTCGGGAAAGGCTGCGTTTCCGCTATGTGCTTGACGCCTGTGAGCCAGCCTACTATGCGTTCCATGCCGATTCCCGCGCCCGCGCACGGCTTCAGTTTTCCCTGTTCCGCTAGTTTCAGCACAAGCGAGTAGTTGTCTTTGTTAATTTTGTCGCGTTCAATCTTCGCGAGTATTTTCTCATATTCCCATTCTCTTTTGGCGCCTGACATCACTTCACCGTATTGTGGCAGGAACAGGTCGTAGTTGTCCCATTTGCCCGTCTTGAAGTCTTCGAAGTCGTAGAATTCTCTGGGGATGTTGGTTACCCACACGGGGGCTCCGTTTTCCATGACTACGCTGGTTTCCCAGTCTGCGCCGTACTCTGCTTCCAACTCTTGCTTGTCATATGTTTTGAACGGTGCCTTCGGAACTTTCAGGGTATCATATCTGGACAGATGAATCAACTCATCTTTCAAGTCGCGTTTCACGCTGGCCACCAACCCGCACAACAAGTCTTCGACGAGGTTCATGATGTCTTTTGACGTGGCTTCTCGGGCTTCAAAATCTAACTGTGTAAACTCATACACGTGCTTGCCCGTGTGCGCGCGCTCCGCTTTTTCTATACGAATGTTAGGTGACAGTATAAACAGCTTCGGGTAAGCAGTGGAAGAGGCTATCAGCTTGTGGATTATCATGCTTGCCGTGGTGCGCACGGTTTTTCCGTAGATGTCCACTTCAATCCGTTTTTCTATAGATGCACCAGGGTCAGGCCACAATGGGTCGGTGCATTGCGAAAGTGCCACTGGAAGCAGCCATTGAAAACCTCTGTCCACGAACTTGGAAGTTAAGTACTTCAGCGTGTGAGTCGTTACTCTGCCGATGACGGCTTTCCTTTCGATTTCGCTTTCTGACAGCTGCTCCAGAGATTTTGGCGCCTCAACAGGCGGGCTTTTTAGGACGGTTGTTTGTTTGCTCAAGGAATTTTCCTTCTTTTTGAGTATTCGCTTTTTTGTTGCTTTAACACAATAGCAGAGTATTTAATAAATTTTTTATGAAAAACGATATAATTTTTCCAAAAACTACAAGTTTTTATAGTTGATTACTGTAATAATTACAATTATGGAAAGTAAGCTTGACGAAAAAGACCTAGCAATACTCGCATTGCTACAGCAGAGCAGTAAACTCACTGCCAAACAAATCGCCAAAAAAATAAACGCCCCCGTAACCACAGTCTTCGCAAAGATCAAACGCATGGAAGAATTCGGCATAATCAAAGAGTACAGGGCGGTCCTGAAACCTGAGAAGCTTGGTTCAGGCACAACCGCGTTCATCTTCGCCTCAGTCTACTACACATCAAAGTCGGATGGTGCCTCGGTGTCCCAAAGAGCTGTGGCAGAAGAAATCGCAAAATTCCCCGAGGTCCAGGAAGTGCACATAATCACTGGCGACTGGGACCTGCTGATTAAGCTCAAAGCTGAAAACGTGGACGCGGTTGGCAAGTTCGTCGTGGACAAGCTGAGACTCATCAAAGGACTGGAAAAGACGCTTACCTGCATGGTTTTCGAAACAGTTAAAGAAACTACCGCTATAGCCTTGCCCCTAAAAAAACCCGTTAAGCCTTAAGCAGCCATTTTCTTCTTTTCAGCGCGAGGAAGCAAATCGCGTCACTACATAATTTATAAAGTGCTGTTTATACAGCATGTTATAGAATTTCAAAGCATCGTGGAGGAAACACTGTTGGAAAAGTTTGACGCCGTAGTTGTAGGCGCTGGAACCGCGGGCTGCTTAGCCGCAAAAACCATGGCTGAAGCAGGCTTGAAAGTGTGCTTAATGGATAGGAAGCCGAAGGAGGAAATTGGGGAAAAAATCTGCGGCGATGCTCTCGGCGAGCATCACTTGAAGTTTTTGGGCTTGGAGAAGCCGCACAGCGGCGAGCTGGAAAAGCGGATTGAGGGCGTCCAGATTTACTCGCCCGACAAGAAGACTATATTCACTATTGCAGACAAGGATTTTATCGGTTACATCCTGAACCGCAGGCTCTTCGGGCAGTGGCTTCTGAAAAAAGCAGTGGACAAGGGCGCCATGCTCATGGATTCAACGCGGTTCCTTGAACCCGTGCTGGAGAAAGGCTTCGTGACAGGGGTCGTGGCTAAAACCTCGGCAGGCAAGAAGGTTCAGCTGCAATCCAAGGTCGTGGTGGACTCCAGCGGCTTCATGGGCGTAGTCAGGCGCAAGCTTCCCGAGAGCATGCAGATAGAACGCGAGATAGCGAACGAGGATGTGGAAGCTTGCTACAGGGAGATTCGGCAGCTTAAACAGGAAAACGAGAACACCCGGTACTGCGAGATTTACCTTGGCGGAAAAGTGGCACCTGGAGGCTACGTGTGGATTTTTCCGAAAGGCGGAGCTAAAGTCAACGCGGGCTTAGGCATCTGCATGCGCGGCAATTTTCCCAACCCGAAAAAACAGTTCTACGAACACGTTTTAACGAAACCGCAGTTTGAGGGGTCGCTACTTCTGAACGGGGGCGCATGGTGGGATCCGACGCGCAGACCGCTGGACAACATGGTTGGAAACGGCGTCGTCTTGGTTGGTGACGCGGCAAGTTTGGTGAACCCGATTCACGGCGGCGGCATCGGACCGTCAATGCTGAGTGGGTACTTTGCGGGGCAGACGATTGTGGAGGCGCTGGAGAATGGAAACGCTGACCAATCAGCGTTGTGGAGTTACAACAAGCGGTACAATGACACTTACGGTAAGAAGCAGGCAAGCCTTGACATTTTCCGCATATTCCTTATAGCGAGCAACGACGAGGACTTGGACTACGGCATGGGCTACAAGCTTGTGACTGAACAAGACGTGTTGAGAGCGGCGATGGGCGAGGATTTCCGCTTGAACATCACTGAAACTGCTCGGAGAGTTTTCAGGGGTAGGAAACGCATGGGTTTCCTGAACAAGCTAAGGTTGACGGTGAACATGATGCGGCAGGTCAGAGCCCACTACGATGCTTACCCGGAGACACCGGAAACCTTTGAGAAGTGGCGCCAGCAAACAGTAGCCCTATTCAGTCAAGCAAAAGCTAAACTCATGAAATAAACGGTAAGTCAGAAAAAGTAAGTGCTGTTTTGAATCGCTGCAATTGGACTGCGATTTTTTTCAGAGTTTGCTGAGGCTCTGGACGGTTTATACTAAAGGAGAAAGAGAAAAATGCAATTCGCTTGAAAGCAGTTGCAATTGTAATTTTTGTTCCGTCCATCGTTAATCCCATAAAGTTAAGGTTCAGAACATAGTAACAGATGCGCCCTCGTAATTGGGACAAATTAAGTTATTGTCTCAATTACTAAATTGGTTGCAACACCTCTAAAGACTAATAGAAATACTCTGCAGGAGTTGAAAGATGGGCTATCCAGGCGCTTTTATAGGAGAGTGGGTAGAACCTCCGAGTAGATAGGTCTGCCTCATTTTTGTTTTGCCTTGTTGTTTGAGCCGTTGTAGCCCGTGGTCAGCACGTTCATGGCGCCGAGCACTGCGTCCATGCTTGCCATCACAATGTCCTCGCGTACTCCCATCGCCGTGGCTGTTCTGGCGCCTTTGCGCATGCGCACGACGACTTCGACCATGGCGTCGGTTCCACCTGTAATCGCCTTAACGCTGTACTGCTCCAGAAGGATGGGTTCCACTTCCGCGATGGCTTTCTTAACTGCGTTTATCGCTGCGTCTACTGGTCCGACTCCCATGGCTGCTCCGCTCACTTCTTTGCCGTTGCCGTTTAGTTTCAGCCTAACGGACGCTGTTGGCGTGACCGTGTTGCCGCTAACCACTGTTACCTCCAAAAGCTGGATAGGTTTGGTCTTCGACAAGCCCATGACGCTTTCCGCAATCGCAAGCAAATCCGCGTCCGTGACGGTTTTGCCTTTGTCGCCCACGGTTTTGACGCGGTTAAAGATTTCCTTCAGCTGCTCCTCAGTTGGCGCCAAACCCATGTCGCTTAAGGCGGCTTTGATGCCAGCCGACCCCGAGTGTTTTCCCGGTGCCAATCGCCGTGTGCCGCCGACCAGCTCGGGTGCTATGGGCTCGTAGGTTGATGGATGTGCGAGCATTCCTTGCGTGTGGATGCCAGACTCATGCGTGAACGCGTTCTCGCCCACGATGGCTTTGTTGGGCTGCACGTAGACGCCCGTCAGCCGCTGCACGAACTGGCTGATGCTGTACAGCTTCTCCGTCTTGATGCCCAGTTTCAACTTATACAGCGCCATCAGCGAAACCACGATTTCCTCTAGCGAGGCGTTGCCGGCGCGTTCGCCCAGCCCATTTATGGTTGCGTGGAACTGGTTGGCGCCTGCACGCAGCGCCTGGACGGTGTTGGCGACTGCCATGCCGAAGTCATTGTGGCAGTGCACGCTGACCACGGGCACTGTGAGCGATTCTCGCAAGTCTCCGTAAAACTGGTAACTCCGCTCTGGAGTTAACACACCAACTGTGTCGCAGGCGACCACACGGTCAGCGCCAGCCTCGATGCCCGTCGCGAACAACTTCTTCAGGTAATCGAAGTCTGCGCGTGTGGCGTCTTCAGCTGAAAGCTCCACGATTAAGCCGCAGTCCTTGGCGTACCGCACCATGCCCCGCGTTATCTCCAGCACTTCAGCGCGCGTCTTCCTGAGCTTCGCCTCGATGTGCAGGTCGGAGACAGGGATGATTAGGTGGATGCTGTCTGCACCGGCTTTAGCCACAGCGTCGATGTCGCTGCGGACGCCGCGAGAAGCACTGCAGATTTCCGCGCGTAAGCCGGCGTCGGCAATTAGCTTCACGGCTTCCATTTCGCCTTCAGAAACCGCCGCGAAACCCGCTTCGATAACGTCTACGCCGAGCTCGTCGAGCCGTTCTGCTATGCGCATTTTGTTTTCAGGCGTTAAGGAGACTCCGGGGGTTTGTTCTCCGTCGCGTAGGGTGGTGTCAAAAACTCTTATTTTTTCAGGGAAGCGATTAGATAAAGCGATACCCCATTTTAAATCACATACCAGACCAAAACAAAAGAAGCCGCCAACATATAAAATTTACGATTCCAAAATATACCAGAAAAACTTCTAAATAGTCTATTATATGCGAAGCAGCACGTTTTCCGCGTAATTCTTCATGGCGCCAGCGAACTCGTTGATGACTTCTGGGGCGTATGGCTTTAAGCCTTCAAACCGCTTGTCCAGCGTGTCCCGTGGCACGAACTGCTGAAGCGCGTGAGTCTTGGCGCCCTTGACGAGTTCGCATATCCGCGTCACGTCTTCAGCCGTGACAAGCTCGGGAACCACGGTGGTTCTGAACTCGTACACCACTTTGCCCGTCTTTAACAGCTCAACGGTGCGTAGCAACTCGGTTGTGCTTTTGGCGCCTAGAAGCTTGTACTTCTCCGGCGACGTCTTCACGTCCACAGCAACGTAATCTACGTTTGGTAGGCATTCTTCAAGCACTTCGGGGTAGAACCCGTTAGTGTCAAGCTTCACCTGGAAGCCGCGTTCCTTCAGCTTTGCCAAAAATCTGGGCAGCTCGTTGTGCATACAGGGTTCCCCGCCTGTGACCACGACGGCATCCACGTATTTTTTGCGGCTTTCCAGAATCTCCAGCGCCACGGCTTCCTGCAGGAACGGTGGCTTCGGGTCGACGGCTATCCGCCAGTTGTGGCAGAATGGGCAGCGGAGGTTGCAGCCTGGCGTGTAGAGTACTGAGGCTATTTTGTTTGGGTAGTCGATGAGGCTGATTTTCTGTAAGCCGCTGAACTTCATGCCTTCACCTTTCACTGAGCCATTGGCATCGTTGCCATCACGACGGACTTGTCGAAGGTTCGGCGAATGGCGAACTCGGCTTGTTTGCCGTCGTTCCACTGGTCCACGGGACGTAGATAGCCAACCACTCGGGAGTAAACTTCGCAGGTTGCACCGCAGACTGGACACTGTTTGTGCTCACCGCTGGTGTAGCCGTGGCTGGGGCACACGCTGAACGTGGGCGTCAACGTGAAGTAGGGCAGACGCGAGTTCCACGAAACCTTGCGGATTAGCTCGGCGGCTGACTGCCATGAGTAAAGGCGTTCGCCGAGGAAGATGTGGAAGACGGTGCCACCCGTATAAAGCGTCTGCAAACTCTCCTGATGCTGCAGCGCCTCGAACAGATCGCCCTCGAAGTCCACGGGTAGCTGTGAGCTGTTGGTGTAGAAGGGCTCTGCGCGCTGCGTTTGGAATAGGCGCTCGTTCGCCGCAATAATTTCTGGATACTTACGTTTGTCGATGCGCGCCAGTCTATACGAAGTGCCTTCAGCTGGTGTGGCTTCAAGGTTGTAGATGTTGCCTGTTTCCTCTTGGAACTCCACCAGTTTGTTCCGCATGTAGCTTAGGGTTTTCACGGCGAAGTCTTTTCCTTCTCGGGTGGCGATGTTCACGCCAAGGAGGTTGAGGATTGCCTCGTTGATGCCTACCAAGCCTATGGTGCTGAAGTGGTTCTTCCAGTACTTGCCGTAGCTTTCTTTCACGTGGCGCAGATATCGGCGGCTGTACGGGTACAGACCGTTCTCCGTGAACGCCTCAAGCGCCTTGCGTTTTATCTCTAGGCTGAGTTTGGCTGTTTCCATTATGTCGTATAGGCGCTGGAAGAAATCGTCCTCGTCACGGGACAAGTAGCCGATGCGTGGCATGTTCAGCGTCACCACACCTATGGAACCCGTGAGTGGGTTGGCGCCGAAGAATCCGCCGCCTCGCTTGCGCAGTTCGCGGTTATCAATTCGCAGGCGGCAGCACATACTACGTACATCCTCAGGTTTCATGTCGCTGTTAACGAAGTTTGAGAAGTAGGGCACACCGTATTTGGCGGTCACCTCAAAAATCGCCTGAGAAACGGGAGACTCCCAGTTGAAGTCTTTAGTGATGTTGTACGTGGGGATTGGGAAAGTGAAAACTCTGCCTTTTGAGTCACCTTGCTGCATGACCTCCGCGAAAGCCAAGTTGAACATCTCCATTTCCTGAGTCATGTCGCCGTAAGTGTCCTCGGTGATTTTGCCGTTGAACAGCACACCTTCGTTTTTCATGAAGTCGGGCACCGTCAAGTCCAAGGTGAGGTTGGTGAAGGGTGTTTGGAAGCCCACACGGGTGGGCACGTTCATGTTGAAGAAGAATTCTTGCAGCGCTTGCTCCACCTCCTTCTGGCTCAGGTGGTCGTAGCGTATGAACGGCGCTAGGTAAGTGTCGAAGTTGCTGAACGCCTGCGCGCCCGCCGCCTCGCCCTGCAACGTATAGAAAAAGTTGACTATTTGGCCGAGCGCGGTGCGGAAGTGCTTAGCGGGTTTGCTCTCGATTTTGCCTGGGACACCGCCGAAGCCTGACAGGAGCAGGTCGCTTACGTCCCAGCCAACGCAGTATGGTCCTAGAACTCCGAGGTCGTGGATGTGCACGTCGCCTGAGAAGTGCGCCTCAGCGATTTTCGACGGGTAAATCCTGCTTATCCAGTACTTAGCGATAACGGTGCTAGAGAGGTAGTTGTTTAAGCCCTGTAGCGAGTAGCTCATGTTGCTGTTCTCTCTGACGCGCCAGTCCTCAACCTCTAAGTACTGGTCCACAAGGTCCGCGCTACTCAGGAGCGCGGCTAACTCACGCATGTCTTGGTGCTGCTTGCGGTAGAGGATGTACGCCTTGGCGGTTTGGGCGTGTCCGTTCTCGATGAGCATTTTTTCAACTATGTCTTGGATTTCCTCGACTGTGGGGCAGCCGTCCTCGCCGAAGCGGTTCCGGAGCTCAGCCACCACTTGGTCGCTGATTTTTTTGGCTTGTTCGCGGTCTTTTCCGCCCACTGCTTTGGCGGCTTTCCAAATTGCGTTTGTTATTCGTTCTTGGTCGAAGGGTTCTAATCTTCCATCACGTTTTCTAACATACTTCATTTTTTCACCTCAAGGAGCAAACGCCTGAAATCCTCAGGCTCCTCAAACTGCTTATACACGGACGCGAAACGGATGTACGCAATGCGGTCGAGTTTTTTCAGGTATTTCATGACCAAATCGCCTATCTCTTGGCTTGTGATTTCCTCTCTGCCTTTCAGCATGAGGTCTTGACGCACGCGGTCTGCCAACTCGTGGATTTGGTCCATCGACACGGGTCTTTTTTCGCAGGCTTTCTGCAACCCGCGGATTATCTTGTTCACGTCGAATCGCTCAAGTTTGCCGTCCTTCTTCCTGACCATGAGCTCCACGGTTTCCACATACTCGTATGTTGTGAAGCGTTTTCCGCATTTAATGCATTCTTTGCGTCGTCGCGTGGTGTTCTCTGGGGAGTCGCGTGTTTCCAGTGTTTTGAGTTCTTCAGACCCACAATAAGGGCACTTCACTTTTATTGAAGCCTTCTCCTCGCGTAGTGTTAGCGAGACAATATAGACGCTATGTTTAGGGCTTATTTAAGCCATTTCCACAGCAACTTTACAATAGTCCGCTAATTGCGGCGCGCAGCCATGGTGTAGTTACACAAGATTGCAGTAATAAAAAGGCAAAAAACAAAGCTCTTTTCCAAAAAAGGCTTTATTTTCAGGTAAACAGAAAGAGGCTTAAGATTTTCTACACAAAACCGAGTTCGAACCTAAAACAACAAACGTAATGGATGAAAATAAACTGTGGAAAGGGAAAAACAGTTTACGCCTTGCGCTTCGGGGTGCCCTGTTCAGCAGTTTCCAAAGCTTTGATGCGGGTTTCGATGAACTCTACAACTTTCTCTTCGCTGAAGCTTTTCTCTTCTTCCTGCTTCTTCAACTGCTCCTTGATGGTCTGGATAATTTTCTCCACATCGAAGGGTTTCATGACGTAAGCGTCTGCACCCTTGTTCACCGCGGCTATGGCGTTCTGAAGTGTCGGGTAACCAGTTACTATAATCTTGCGCATCTTCGGCTTGGTATTACGCAGTTTTGACAGAAGCTCGATGCCCTCCATGTCGGGCAAGCGGACGTCTATAAGCGCGAGGTTGAAGAAGGATTTTTCGCTTTTTTCGATGCCTTTTTTGGCTGTTTCAGCTGTTTCCACGCTGTATCCTTCATCTGTGAGGATGGTCTCTAGCACTTTCCTTATGTTCTCATCGTCGTCGATAATGAGGATTCTGGCTGTCTCAACCATGTGATTTCACGCAACAAACTTCACTGCGCAGTGATAAAGCCTTTATGAAACGCGGATATGAATTTCTATTAACGTTGTGCACTTTGCACTAATTGGTTTTTGTTCATGAATCCCTGTTTCGCCGCGTCCACATACTCGATGAATTCAAGTTGTTTACGTTTTCCCAGTATAAGCGGAACACCGATTTTCGCATGCAGGTTTTTCATAATCATTATTTCTATGAACCGTGCGCCGGTGCCGAAGATTTTTTCCAGCCCGCCTTGGAACTGGTTGAGGTTCTCTGGAATGTCGTTTCTGGACACGCTGAACTTGTTCTCGATGTGGAAGTAAATTGACTGTTTCACGGATTCACCCAGAGAACTTAAGGCTTCATCGATGGCGCTTAGCAAGAGCTCGTCGAAGTTTCCTGATTTTTTAGTCACTTTTTGAACCTCGCTTAGCATGAATTTCATGATGCCAAGAGGAGTATAACTATAATGGAAACCTTATACATTTAAGCTTAATCAATATTTTTGTTTTTACCTTAGATTTTAATTCTGAATCAGAGCACCTCAAGCTTGACCTGCGCCCTTATGGATGCTTTCCTTCATTAAACTCAACTCTTTAGCGTAATCCATCAACGCCATTCGTAGTGTCTCGCTCTCGCTGGTGCCTAGTCTCCTCGCTAACTCGCTTAAAATTCCCCTCTGTTCCTTGCTTAGCACCACTTTAACCACGCATTTTCTCGCCACGTAAGTCACCTTTTTTTTCGGTTTAGCCCCACACGATAGCCCACGCATTACCCTACACGTAGACCCGTGTGATGTACAATTCGACTTTTCACTTTCCCAGTATATTAGGTTGGTATCAGATGTGTGAGGTCTAAGAAAAATGCCATGGGAAGACACGGAAGAGTACATCCGCAGCGGCCACCGAGATGTGGAGGAGTTCCAGCAGGACACCCTGAAAACCATCACGTTGGACGAGAAGGAAGGAATCAAAGCTGTGGTTGGCAAACCGAAAGGCAAGCACACCATAGAAGTCGTGAGCTACTTGTTCGAGAAGGACAAGGGCTGGACGGTTGAGAAGGCCAAAGAATGGTTCAGGCAGCACCATAACCCCGCTAAAGAGCACGTTTACGCGGTCTTACCCTTTACAGTAACGGAGAAAATCATGGAGAAGCCCCTGCGCATACGCGGTTTAGCCATGACCGCCGGCATGAGCAGAAACTTCAACATCTACACGCCCGAGGAATTGCAGGCTTTTGCTAGCAGACTCGTGGACGCGCCCCTTTACTTGGAGCACGTGACCGCCGCGAACGCGGTTGGCAAAGTCACCAAAACCGAGTGGGATGGACAGGGCTTGCGGTACGAGGCAGAAGTCTATGATGAAGAAACAGCCAGCAAAATCCGTAAGGGATTAATCAGGCACGTAAGCGTCGGAGCAGACTACGAAACCATAGACATAATCGACGGAAAAATTCCACATGGGCTGCGCAACGCCGAGATGAGCTTGGTGGCGGTGCCGGGAATTCCTGAAACAAACATCCAAGTCATGGAGAAACTGCACACCGCAGAGCAAGCGTTTGAGCCTATGATGGCTGGTGAGTACATACTCGGCTTCTACCAAGATGCTCAAGCGTTCTTGCCCGAGCACTTCAGCACGGTCTGGCTTGACCGTGAAAACGGCGTTTTAGCCATAATGGGAAAACCGCGGCAGCAGCCTGAAGTCCAACGCACATTGGCGGTTTTCTTCGCCAAGGAGAAGATGTGGGATCAGGTTAAGATTCAGGATTGGCTTGCCCTTCACCCCACGTACATGGCTTCCGCATCGAGCGGCTCAGTTTCTAGGAGTCTCCTCAAGAAACCCACGGAACCTGTCATACCCGTCGGTGAAGCGGTCAGCCTGATTGAGAAGGTCCTGCCGAGCCCTATTGTTCAGCGGAGCTGGAGTCTGGGACCACAGAGAATGTGTCAGGAACTGCGCAGGGTACTGGTGAAGCTCCACAGCCTACAGGATGGTCATGAAGTTGACCGTGAGTAGCCATGGACGAACTTGGTGAAAACGAAAAATTGGAGAAAGATGAAAAATGACTGATTTAACAGGAAAAAGCTGGATGGCGATAGGCGAAACAGACGACCCAAACGCCATAATCGAATCATACGAAGCCGCAGTAGCGGTGACGAAGGGCGACCCAGTGTACTTGAGTGCAGACAACAAGGTCTCACCCGCCACCGCAGCGCAAGACTGCATAGGCATAGCCGTCAAAAGTGCGGCGCCCTCAGAGCAGTGCCCAGTGCTAATCCGTGGAAGAGTCAAAGTCAAAGCAGGTGGCGCCATAACCCGTGGCAAAGCGGTTTACGGCGCAGACGCCTCGAAGAGAGTGCTGGCGCTGGCGGATCAAGCCGTGAATGAAGGTAGCTCCGCCTCCTATACGATTTACTACAACCGCAAACTCGGAACTGCGCTGCAAACCGCGATAGCCGCAGACGACTTGCTTTTCATTCAGGTGTGAGGCGAACAGGCATGAAACCGAGACTTTTTGAATCTCTGATGCAGCGAGACGGCGAGTTCAAGGAACACGTGGAAACGCTGAGACACAAGGTGAACGTGCATCCGTTTCTGAAGCGCTACTGCGAAGTCGGCATTCGCGAAGGCTTGTTCAGCGACGCTGTTGCTGCTTTGGGGCGGTTGCACGACACGCTTGTGCAGGCTGCGTATCCTGAGATGATTGGCAGGGGCATAATTACGGTGCGACCCACAACCGAAGCGATGGAACGGTTTCCCCTGGATGAGAAGGCGGTAGCTTACCGCTACGCAGAAGGCGCAGTAGCAAGGTTAAGCGGCAAGAAGAACATCACGGTCGATGTGTACACGAACGTTACCGCGGAAGCCTCCGAAGAGTGGACGCGGGAGTTCCTGGAGGATGCCACGTGGAACGTCATGGACAACATGGCGGAAAAAGTCGGCAGAGCCCTCGGCGAAGAGGAGACAAACAGGATAATCGCGCTCTACGGAGCAGTCGCAGACGCAGATCTAGCGGGCGGGGAACCCATAAACCAGGGTGGAGCAGCCATGAACTGGAATGGGCTGGTTAAACTGCATAACGCGGTTCGAAGCGAGAACTGGCGACCAACGGTCTTAGCCGTGAACGAGGTGCAACTGCATCAGTTGCTGACGGATGACAAGTTCATTCACGCACAGTATCTGCCAGCAGGACAGACCGACTTGGAGCAGGCAACAGTCACGAGTGTTTTAGGCATGCGAGTTCAAGCGAGCACGCTGGTGCCGAACGGAACCGCTTACGCTTTGGACACGCGGGTGGCGTCGGTTATGCTGCTCAGGCGGGACGTTACGGTTGAAGACTGGGAAGACATAAAAAACGGCAAATACGGTGTCAGGGCAACGACCCGTTTCGGCGTGGGTATTCTGCGCAGCAAAGCCATCGCGAAGATGACCAACATAAGCACAACACTATAGCGATGAAGGAGAATGGGCTGAATGGCAAAGTACCAAGGCAAATGTCCCGAATGCGGAAAAACCCGCTATTCAGACAGAAAAGGCGACATCGTCGTCTGCGACTGTTGGCGGTACTGCCCCATGTGCGGAGCCGAAATGACGCCCTACGCCTCTGACATCGCCATGAACACATACGGCTTCGATGACCGCCGTGACCTTGCGGTGCTGATGGTGTGTACCCTTCATTTCCCCATGTTTTTCAGTAATCAAAAACCCGTAGAGGTTGTTTGCACATGAGACGCTTAAACGACAGAATTAACCTGGCAAAAACCGTGTTGAAAGAGCTCAGCAGGGAGCCACTTTGCCGAACCGAGTTGGAGAAGCGAACCGTGCGGAAGAACGGCACACACGCCACCTTCGAGGGCATTTTCCGCTTTCTGGTGCAGAGTGGCTACGTGCAGAAGAACGAGCAGAAACACCGCGCCAACTACGTGCTAACTGAGAAAGGCGCCAAGTTTCTGGAGGCCCTCTAATGAGCAACGCGCTACGCAGGCTGGTTGAGGCTTTCTCGCTGAAGGCTAAGAGCGGAACCGCCTCGCCGCAACGCGCACTGGTGTACGAGACTCCCACGGTTCCGTTGGCTGAAGTGATGCAACTTTACGAACGCGACCCCACGTGCAAGGCAAGCGTGGATTTACTTGCGGCTTCCGCCGTGGGCGCCGGCTTCTACACCACAGTAAACGAGAACTACGAGAAGGCGGCAGAAGCCAAACGAGTCGTGGACAGCTTCAACGAAAATGTCAACTTGGACGCGCTGCTCTGCGACATGGCGCGGGCGCTGATTGCCTGCGGTAACGACTTCTGGCTCAAATTGACACCTGAAAACCTGGCGGCGCTGCACAGGCTGTCCGTTGACGCGGTGGAACGCATTCAGCAGAGCTTCGTAGAAGAGAAGACGCTTAAAATTCCCCTAAAAACGGAAAGCTTCAAACTGCGGCAAATGTACGGCGGCGCCAACATAGCCGGGGAAGCCGTAATCCATTGGCGAATAAACTGCTTAGGCGTTTCTGGATACGGCACAGGTGTCTTGCAGGTTCTGCTGCACTCTCTGGCGTTTCAATCGGACAGGCGCCCCGCGTTCGCATGGATGAAAGCAAAAATCGAGCGCATAATGCCGCGAATCTTCGAGAAGTACGCTGGACCAGACGTTCTGGCGCTGCTTGAGCGTGCGGACGCAGACACTATTCGCAAGTTTGAGCAAGCCATCAAAAACCGCAACGAAGAGGGCGCATGGCTCTTTTACAACGGAAAAGGCGACATACGACCCGTCACGCTGGACCCGCGGGCGCGGTTCGAGTATTACGTGGACCACTTGATAAACCAGTTCTACTTGGGCTGCGAAACGCCCCTGCCGAGACTGTTCAGCACACCCGGCTTCACTGAAGCCTCAGCAAAAGCTGCACTGGAGTTGCAGAACATGCTCGTCCAACCCGTACAGCGCTACATCAAACGCCAAGTTGAGAGAGAAATCTTCGATGTGGTTTTGGCTCAGGCAGGGCTGGACCCGGCCAAAGCGCAACCGCGCCTGCACTGGGGTAGCCCGCAGACCTGTGAAGTTAACGTTGGCGACATGCTCCGGGCTTGTGAGCTGAAACTCATCCGAGAAGAAGAGTTCCGCAAGAACGCAGTGAAGTTCGGCTGGGAACTGTGGGAAACAAACGAAAAGGCGGCGACGGCAGATGACTGAGGTGGCGTACAACCGCTACGACGAAGCGTTCAGGGCGATTCACAGCGCTTTAAACAGCTTAACGGTTACTCCGCCCGGCAGACGCCTCACCAAACTTGCGTTCACATGGAACACGGACGGCACCTTGGCGTCTTTGCGAGCGTATGACGGCGCTGATTTGCTGTTCACTCTCGCGTTCACGTGGAATCTTGACGGCACGTTGAAGGAGGTGGCTCGAACATAGTCAGCTTGTCTGACTATGCGAGAAACCAGAAAAAAGGAGGAAAAACGAAATGGAAAACGCAAAAGAGAAAATCGGTTGGAAGGCGCATTGGCGCATAGACAAATTTCATGACGCAGAGGACAAGATAGCGAGGGCTTTGCAGGCTGGGCTATCGATGTTTGATGCGCAGCAGATGTTCCGCAATGCGTATCTTGGCTGTGAGGAGTTCGACGCGAATGTGGCGTTGAACGAGGGTTTGCAGGAGCTGATTGACATCATCTGCGGCTTGGGCACCCCGACGAAGTGGGACAACACGAACGCTTGTTTAGGCGTGGGAAACGGCACCACGGTGGAATCAGCCTCGCAGACAGGGCTGCTGGGCGATTCTAAGGCGTTTAAGGCGATGGACAGCGGCTATCCGCAGCGGTCAGGTCAGACGGCGGAGTGGCGAGCGACTTTCGGAGGCACAGAGGCAAACTTTAGTTGGCAAGAGTTTACCGTGAGCAACAGCAATAGCGACAGTGGCAAGAACTTGAATCGTAAAGTGGCTGATAAGGGCACTAAGAGCAGCGGTGAGACGTGGACGTTGAGTTTGCAGATAACCTTCAGCTAACCAGCTTTTTTCTTTTCCAAACGGAACAGGCGACGTTTATGGCTTGGTTGACTGGGTGGAGCTATCGCAAGAGCCATGCGCTTAACGGTGCAAGTGGAGCGGGCACAAACTATCAAATCCGCCTAATCGTGCATAAGGGCAGCGGAACGGACAGCGGCGCCGACGTCTATTGCAACGGTCATTGCAGAGATGATTTTGGTGATGTCAGGTTCACGGATGACGATGGGGCGACGCTTCTTGACTATTGGATGGAAAGCTATGTTAGCGGCGATAACGCGGTTTTCTGGGTTGAAGTAGCAGACGACTTGAACTCAAATCAGAGCATTTACGTTTATTACGGCAAGGCTGACGCAACATCGGCAAGCAACGGCGCGAATACTTTCCCGCTTTTCGATGATTTTAATGGTGACTTGAGTGCTTGGTCAGAGCGTCATTATGACGGCGCAGGCTCAGCCTCAGTCGTCAGCGGCTGGGCGCGGGTGAGCGTGGGCACTACGGGCGACTTCTGGCTTACGGCTGATACGGGAAGCGGAATCTACAAAGCCACACCACTGAGCGATAATTATGCTATCCAAGCTAAAATCAGGATGGGCATCTACCGCGCAAGCAACGATTATCAACGGTGTTTAGCCACACGAGCAAATGAGGCGGTCAACAACTCGGCTCATCTAAGCCTAACCCTCGATGATGATGCCTCGCACCTTGCGCTTCAGTGGCGTGACAGCAGCGGCGGCGCTTCGGATTGGGCAGGTGAAGACACTGGCTGGGCTCGCGGAAGCAACACAACATTTTTCGCCAGAATCCGTAAGCATGGCTCAACCTATTACGCTGAAGCCGGCGCCGATAGCTCAGTGGCAAGCAGCATTGGCTTGCGTGCAAGCGGAGTCTATCATGGATACGTTGGCTTGCAGCATGCGAGTGACCCGAACAGCGACAGCAGCTACACGGAGTATGATTGGGTTTTTGTGAGAAAATGCGTTAGCCCCGAGCCGTCGCACGGCTCATGGGGCAGCGAGGAAGCAGGAGCTATTCTTAAAACCGTGGCGGATTCGCTTGGAGTCGCCGATTCCACAGTTTTCAGGAACAGGACGTTGGCGGTAACTGACGGCGTGGCATTTGCTGACGCGGCGAAAAGCAACAAGTCGCCCTTAATTGTGCCTGACGCCGTTAGCATTGCGGATCTAGTGAACGTATTAACAGAAACGATAATCAAAAATGTAGCTGAATCCGTCGGCTTGGTGGACGCGGCGTACGTGAACAAAACGGCAATCATTAATGATGCGCTGTCAATGCTTGAGCAAGTCTTAAGGCATAAGCCCGCAGTCTCACTCTCAGATGCGATTGACGTTGCGGAAGCCGTATTAGCGGCGAAACTCTTGGCAATCGCTGATTCCGCCGAACTTACTGATGCTCTCAGGTTTCTAAAGGCACTGAACGTGTCCGATGAGCTATCACTTGTTGACGCGGTTTCCACACCTGCCCGTGTTCTGTGGGCTTTGGACGCCGCAGAGCTCTCAGACAACATCGTGATCGACAAAGTTCTGCAGATTAACGACAGCGTCAGCATCGCTGAGGTTGTAGAGGTTAGCGCGGGCGGAGCGAAGAAGACAAAACTGTTTCTAATTTTGGGAGATTTGGCTATACAACTCGCAAGTGACTAAACAATTCTTAGATTGCTTCAATCAAAACCGCGCAGCAAACCCATCCCGCAGTTAAACCGAACAAGCATATTTGGCGCCTATTAGTGGTGCATTGCAGAAACCTATAGAGGGCCTATCGCTATTGGCGCCGAAACACGCCAAACCATGATGAAAATTTAGATGGGGGCTGTAGGCTTCCTCACACAAATCAGTTTTCACCTTTCTCCAAATCTTGATGCTTCTTGAAGTTTATAATCAATGGAACAGTGTACAGAGTAGGTTTTTTGGTCGCGGTTGCCATTGCGAGTCTCTGTTCATCAGTAGCGTTAAAGGAAACGTCTTGGATCAGTTTCGATGTCCACTATCGTAGCTTTCTCAGCGGAAAGCGCCTTTTCTACAGCACCTTCCAGCTCACTTGGTTCAGTCACCTTTATGCCAATACCGCCTGAATGCTCGGCATAGTCTGCAAAATCAAAATTGTACAGTTCGGTCTGCCAGCTTTCGTAACCTTCCACCTTCTGCTCCTGCATAATCATACCCAATCGCCCATTATTCATGATGAAAACTTTCACGTGCATCCCGTACTTCAGTGCCGTGAGGAAGTCCGCCATAAGCATGGAAAATCCGCCATCGCCAACTATGCACACGACTTGCCTGTCTGGGTAAGCGAGCGCTGCCGCCATCGCCCCAGGCAAACCGAATCCCATTGAAGCCAAGTAGCCGCTCATCACCATCTTCTGCGTCTGCTTCATTTGAAAGTTCCTTCCGAACCACCAGCAGTTCTCGCCAACATCCAGCGAAATCACCGCGTCCGCTGCTATTTTGTCGTTCAATACCTTAATGATGTACTGTGGTCTAATAGGCTTTAATGAGCCGTCTGCCTCTCGCTGCAGCTGCTCCTGCCAGCCTTGTTTGAGCTTGGAGATTTCCGCCATGTACGTGGGTTTCAGGTTTTCCTTCACTTTCTTGATGAGCTTCGGGAGGAGCACGGCGCTGTTGCCGAGCAAGCCCACCTCAACAGGATACGTTTTCGCAATTATCATCGGGTTAATGTCAATCTGCACCGTTGGCTTTTCAGGAATCTGCGTCAACTCCGAAAATGAAGAACCCACAACTATGAGCAAGTCGGCTTTACGCACAAGCTCTGCAGCTGCGGTTGACGCGATGGTGCCGTGACAGCCCACGCACAAAGCATCATCTTCGTCGACCACGCCTTTGGCTCTGAACGTAGTTACAATCGGCGCTGATATTTTCGCGGCTAACTTCAGCAGCTTACCGCCCTGACCCATGGCACCAAATCCCGCGATTATAACAGGCCGCATCGCTCGGTCGATGACTGAGGCTGCCTTTTCAACTAGAGCGTCTTCTTGGCTGAATGCAAGATTCGGGATTCTTCCTTCAAGTGGAAGGATCCTTTGGTTGCAAGGCAGTTTTTGCACGTCGTTTGGAATTCCGATGTGCGAGACGCCTCTCTCAAGCAGCGCATGTTTTATAGCGAGCGTGGTAAGAGTTGTGGTTTGGTCTTCAGACATGAGGATTTTGTTGAAGACGCATATAGGTTCGAAAAAGGAGTACTGGTCGATTTCCTGAGTTGACCCTGGACCGATGAGTTGCCTAGCAACTAGTCCTGTTAGAGCTAAGACGGGCGCGTGGTCCAAGCTTGCATCGTACAAGCCCGTTGCCAAGTTCGTGGCGCCTGGTCCCGAAACTCCGAGGCAAGCGGCTACGTGTCCCGTGAGTTTTCCGTAAGCTGAAGCCATGAACGCCGCTGTCTGCTCATGCCTGACTTGGAGGTACTTGACCTTGCCGTTGCTTTTTCGTATGGCGTCCACGACGCCCAAGGTTGAGGTGCCTGGGATTCCGAAGACGTATTGGACGCCCCACTCCGCGGCTTGTTCTATCAAAACTTCTGAGACCGTTCGCTCTACCTTTTTCTCTTCCGCCGCCTCTGTTAACAGGACAAAGGCGGTTTTCGGAGCGCCGCAGACAGGGCACACCCACTCTTTGGGCAGGTCGCTGAACTTGATTTTTTCTTTGTCTTCGTCATAAACGTAGTTGCACACGGTGCACCTGTATTTTGCCATTCATCAAAACCTCGTAAAAACTGTTAATGAACTAGTGTTGGTTTGGGTTTATCAGTTTTTTGGGATGCCGAACCCGCTCTACTGGAAAGGTGAATTGAGCTTTTTAAAACATTATTTGGAATCTTCTATCACTCTTAGAACTTTCGCCGCGGAGCCTATCCACCTGAGGTAAGCGTTTAATGACGCCCGCAGAGCAACTGTGTCCTCTGCCTCAATCGTGAAAACGAGATAATTTTCCTGTTTTTCAAAAGTTATCTTGGAACGTCTATTAACTGGGGCAGTGGCTTCTGGCAATAAAGCATCTAATACAGTGTCGAGTTGTTTCCCTGATGAAAAACGCAAGCGAACAGTTGCCTTCGCCTTCATCGAGGTTCATCTTCTGACTGTACTTAGAAAACAAGCGCTTTATAAATTCGTTTAAGGTACCAACTGAACCCAGAAAAGTGAAAGGAAGACTGGAGAAAAAGGGTTTATTCGCTTTCTTCTTCTGCCTCAGCGGGAGGTGTCTCTTCTATGGGTGCGCCTTTGGCGGCGCGCTTCGCCACAACGCCGAGCTTTGTGACTGGTGTGTAAGCTCCGCCTGCAAATGTGTAGTTGCATTTTCGACATTTCCAGACGCCCACGCTTTCGCGTTTAACCCTTACGAAGCCGCATTGTGGGCATTTGTGAGGTTTCTTCAGTTCCGTGATGACTTTTATGTAGCGTTTTCTAACAGTTGAGCCATAACGGGTTCCTAAACCACGTGTTGGACCTACTTTCTTTGTTTTCGGCAACTTTTTTACCAGCCTAGTTTTTTCCGTAGTTCTGCAGCTTTTTCTATGGCAATGTTTTTTGCTTCTAAAATCTGTTGCGGTGTGAAGAATCCCGAACCGCCCTTTTGTATGGCGCAGATGTTGCCTTCCTCGTTGATTGCCATAGAAATTCGTGAGTCCATCACTTGCTCCTCTTCCAGCCATGGGTCCACAATCAGGGTGCCGTTTATCTTTCCAAGAGTTACCGTTATTGGGTGGCTTTTCAGGGGCAACGGTGTATATCCTGTCTTTATCTTGACTTCTCCATCTTCGACTTCGTAGTTAGGCATCTTCGTGTTAAGCAACGCGGCAACCGCGGCTAAAGCGGAAGCGTCAATCAAGTTTCCGTCGTGGTTAAGCACATAAATGTCAACGAAGACAACGAACACATTCTTCCCTGGCTCAATGCACAGTTTTTCAGTGGCGATGGCTTTCGACTCTCTGATGCCTCTGTCAACTATTCTGGCAAGCTCTATGGAGTTTTCGTCTGGTGGGCCCGGCTCAAAACTGGGTGATGCCAAAGGCACGAGTTCAGCGTTTACGGTTAACACTCCTTCGTTAGGTGTGTCTGGAAACGGTTCACCTGTTTCAACCTTGGTTCCGACGAGAACCTCGGTTTTTCCCAGAAGCACTCTGGCGGAGCCTTCAGCCTTTTCGATGAGTCCTTGTTCAATCTTGATTTCTCGGTAGTCGTTTATGCCTCTTCCGTCAAGGCGTTTTCCCTTCGCAATCAACTGCTCTATCTGCTTCAGCTTGACACGCGTGACTAGCGATGACATTACTCTTCTTCAACCTCCTCTTTAATAGCCATATACTTCGTTTTTAAAGCGTCTTTTTGCATAGCGTAAATCTTCTTGCAGCCTTCCATTGCCATGTTCACCGCTTGCTCAAACTCTTCAGGTGTGAGAATTCCATCCATCTGCAGCAGTGTCACCGCGTTCAAGTTAGGCATCAAAGCCAAGGGAACATCGGCCACTCCGAGCTTGTCCTCTAAATCGAACAAGTCCACAACCACTGTGTCATCAACTTTCCCCGCAGCACATGCAGCCACTAAGTCGCGCATCGGAATACCAGCATCGGCTATTGCTAAGGAAGCCGCAGTGATGCTGGCACATCTTGTTCCGCCGTCAGCCTGCAGGACCTCGATGAAAAGGTCTATGCCGGTTCTCGGGTACAACTCCACAAACAGAGATGGCTCCAACGACTCCCTTATCACTTTTGAGAGTTCTACCTCCCTTCGTGAGGGTGCTGGTGACTTGCGTTCCTGCACGGAGAAAGGTGCCATGTGATAGCGGCATCGTATCACCATGCGGTCTGGAAGTGACAAGTGTTTGGGATGCATCTCTCTTGGACCGAACACTGCGGCTAGAATCTTGTTTTTCCCATGCTCGATGTAGGCTGAGCCGTCAGCGTTTGCCAAGACGCCTACTTCAAGTTTTAAGGGTCTTAATTCATCTGCTTTTCTACCGTCTAGCCGGCAGCCTTTTTTATCGATTAGTTTTTCAGGTTTTTCATTCATTCCTTATTTTCCTCCAGTTTTGCTTTTTCTTCTTTTAAAAGTTGCGTAATACGGTCTGTAAGACCGCTTGTGTGGGATTCTTCTTCGATTTTTTTGATAGCCATCATGGCGAGTTCTTCGTGCTCTGGGTTTTTTCCAGTGATCAGGATGACTCCGTTGAGTCCAAGGATTATTTGGCAGCCTGTTTCCTGTTTTATCATGGAAATCATGGAGCCTTTCCTGCCAATTACGCGAGGAATTTTTGTCGGTGTCACTTGCATTATTTGTCCACGGGTTATTTTTCCCAGACCAGGCTCACCGACTGTGAGTTGTGGGTCGTGGGCTCTATCGTACGAAGCTATTTTGGCAACAATCAGGTCTCCCGCGTTGAGGACCTGTGATAATTCGTCGTTTTGCGGTTTGAACGGTCTGCTTAGAACGTCTGATGCTCTTAAAAGCGCCGTGTAGGGGGCTTTGATGTCTACTGTCCAGCCGTTGAATCCGACTTCCTTGACTGTGCCTATTACTATGTCGCCTATCTTTGGAACGTAGAACGCTCTCAAGGCGACAACGTTGACTTTTTTGTTGTCAAGATCTGCTAGCCCGATTCGTGAGGCGTAGATCTTTTTTTCTTCCATGTATGTGTTCTCGCCGGCTAAGTAATCGCCTTCAGCGAGCAGTTCTCCAGGCGTTACGACCTGTTTTTTCTCGAAAAATGTTGGCATTAACTCATTTAACCTCCATTAGTTTTATGTGACTACTTTCGCTTCTCCACTTCCTTTAGTTACGTCTCCAAGTTTGTTAAGAAACGAAGCGTATGAGCCGGCAGGCATTTCTATAACGCCGTACCATGAGCCGTCTGCGCGCCATTCCTCTTTTTTTATGGTGCCGAAGCTCTTCATTGCGCCGTAAGCTCTTGCTGAGTATTCTGCGGGTATGCGGACGCCCACGGATATCTGTTCGATTTTCAAAGGCAGGATGGGGCGCAGGAGTTTTACAATCTCTTTGGCTTGTTCTTCCACGGGTTTGTAGGGGTCTATTGGGTATCGGATTTGCTCCATGGCGTTTTCTATACGCATGGGTGGATGCGGCAAGTTGGTTTTCGGATCAACTGCTTGCCGTGAGATGAAGTCGATTATTTGTTTTCGTTTGTCCTCAATCATCTTGTGCCTTTGCTCTGTGGTGAGTTGAAGCGTGCCTTTCTTGAGGATTATGTCCGCGATTTTCAGTGGGTCGGTGGTTCCGAAAGCCTTGCGCATCTGTTCTTCTGAAACCTTTGTGCCTTTGTTGGCGTCTGAGAATATGAAGTCAGCTGCCAGAACCTCTGTTATTCCAGCGATTTTTCCAGTGCGGTAGTCTAACGCTTTCTGGGGTTTAACCAGAATTTCAAAATGTTCGTTGTCTTTTGTCAAGCGTGCAACGGTGTACTTCTCACTCATCCAGTTTTCACTTGCTCGAACCCAGCTCTTTGATATAGCCTTCTATCGATTCGTCGGTCAACATTTCCAGTCTCTTCGTTGCTGTGGGGATTACGGCTACTTTGATTCTGGGCGGCAGTTGCCGGGCTTCCAAAGCTTTGACGAGGCATTTCACTGCGAGTTTTGTGCTGTCTTCTAAGCTTAAATCTTCACGGTATTCGTCCTTAAGTACCGCAAGGACTGTTTCTCTTCCAGCGCCTAAAGCCGTGGCTTTGTAGCCTCTGTAGGTTCCGCTTGGGTGTGTTCCGAAAACGCGGGTGCCTGTTTTGTCCACTCCGCCGAAGATTAGGCTTACTCCGAAGGGTCGGACGCCTGCGTGCTGCGTGTACATCTGCTGTATGTCGCATATGCGTTTGGTTACGACTTCGATGTCGATGGGTTCGTCGTAGGTGAGCTTGTTGCTTTGCGCGTAGATGCGCGCTTGATCGATAAGTATTCTGGCGTCGGAGCTTAAACCAACTATCGCGGCGCCTACATGCTCGTCAACCCTGAAGATTTTCCATGAGTATCCTGCTTCTTCAAGGGCTTCGATGTTTTCTTCTGAAGCTAGAACTACTCCTTCTGTGCATTGGATCCCTAGAATTGTTGCGCCCCGATTCACTAATTCCATGGCGTATTCAACTTGGAAAAGCCGCCCATCTGGAGAGAAAACCGTTATGGCGCGGTCGTATGCTCCTGGTGCTGCAAACACGGACATAATGTTAACCTCTTAATTACGCTATACACTTTGCACAGTTTCATATAACAACTTAACTAAAAACCTTTCCTATTTAAACTGTAGTTTGATGCAGCGCCCCAGTTGACGTTAGCCGAGGATTCTATCATTCTGCTATTCGAGTTTGATGCGCTCCCGTGTTCACATTGATTGGAAAATGCTTAATTAAGGGCTGTGCTTATTGCTGTGCAGACGGAAGGGTAAAAGATGAGTGACGAAATCTCAAAGTTACCTCCTCAAGTTCAAGAACGACTGTTAAGACTTCAACAGCTTCAGCAAACTCTGCAGTCGATTTTGGCGCAGAAACAGCAGGTGGAGATGGAGCAAACCGAAGTAGAACAGACCATAAGCGAGCTGCAGAAGACTCCTGACGACGCGGTAATTTACAAGGCGGTCGGTTCGCTTCTGGTGAAAGGTGACAAAGCGAAGATAACCGAGGAACTGGTGGAACGGAAAGAGCTGCTTAACACGCGAAGCACGGTCCTCGCCAAGCAGGAAGAACGAATACGCAGCCAAGTGAAAGATGCCCAGACAAAACTGCAACAAGACCTCAGCCCTGTTTCGCCGCCTTCGCCGTAGCTTAGTTAAGGTGAAACTCGTGGATAAGCTTGAAATTCCCGAGTTAACCACCGAGCAGATTGAAACGTTGTGCACAACCGCGGAGAACGCGGCTAGAAAACACATTCTCGCCAAAGTTTCCTCTAAAATGGTGGAGAGGCTGGACATAAGCGTGGAAGCAGAAGGAGCAAAACCCTTAAACTTAACGGTTGAAGTAGAGTTGGCGCTATCACCGCAGGCGAAAAACGTTGACGCCGATGCATTAGCGGGCGAAGCAGTTAAGGAAGCGGTAAAAGCCAGTGAAAAATACCTGAGAAAAATAAAATGACAGCCACCGAAATAATCAAAATTCTAGATGAAAACAACGCGAGCCGCGTGCTTCTGCTATGCCACCACAACTCAGACCCGGACGCCATTTGTTCAGCCTACGCTTTACAGTGCTTGATAAAAATGTTCAAACCAAACATGTCTGTTGAGATTGGAACAGGCAATGGGATAAGCAGGCTTTCAAAGCATGTGTTGAAGTCCATTCCGATAGTTGTGAATGAAAACCCCAACGTTGAAAAAGCCGACGCTATAATTCTGTTGGACACTAACACGATTCAGCAACTTGGTAGTTTGGCTGAAAGAATAACGAAAACAGCGTCGCCCATAGTAGTAATTGACCATCACGCGGCTCATCCTGAAACTGAGCAATTAGCCAAGCTTATCATAACACATGAGGAAGCCGCCTCAACATGCGAGATAATCTACAGCTTTTACAAGGAGCTCGACGCTAAGCCAGACTTAAACGTGGCTAAGGCGTTGTTTTTAGGCATAGCTTTCGACACGCGCCACTTCGTCCTAGCAAACTCTTCAACGTTCCAGACAATCGCGGAACTCGGCGGATTAGGCGTTAACGCTCAAGAAACGTTGGCTACGCTTTCTTTACCCATGGACTTTTCTGAGCGCGTGGCGAGGATGAAGGCTTGCCGAAGAGCGAAGCTGCTGAAAATCGGAAACTGGATAATCGCGTTATCACACGTCAGCGCCTACCAGGCTTCGGCGGCGAGAGCGCTGGTGGATTTGGGTGCACACATGGCAGCGGTGGCAGGGCAAAAAAAAGATAACATCGAGATAAGCATGCGTTGTACCCGCGATTTCAGCTTGGAAACAGGTATTCATCTGGGAAGAGACATCGCCAAGCCTCTGGGGGAGTATCTTCGTGGAATGGGAGGTGGGCACGCCACAGCCGCGGGAGTCAACGGTGTTGGCGATGTGGAGCTGGGACTCAAACGCTGCTTTCGGTTGCTTAAGGAAAAGATGGCTAAACAATAATGAGTAGCTACTCTTAAATGGAAAATCAGCGCGGTTAACAAAGGAGCAAGCCCAAAACATGGCTATAATAGAAACAAAAAACGCCTCATACATCTATCCGGGCGCAACCAAACCGTCCATCAGCGATGTTACCATAAAAGTGGAAAAGGGCGAATTTGTCCTGATAACAGGTCCCAGCGGATGCGGAAAAACAACTTTGTGCCGATGCTTCAACGGGCTAATCCCTCACTTCTACCAAGGCGAACTCAAAGGAGAAGTCATCGTCGCCGGCATGGACGTGACACAGCACCAGACGTATGAAATGGCAAAGCACGTGGGCTTAGTGTTTCAAAACCCTGAAAACCAGCTTTTCGCCTTGTCCGTTGAAAAAGATGTGGCTTTCGGGCTTGAAAACCTTGGCTACCCCAGAGAAGAGATGCGGAAACGCGTGGATTGGGCGCTGAACCTCACGGGCATTTACGACCTGCGTGAAAGGTCACCGCACGAAGTTTCAGGGGGTCAGCAGCAAAGGGTTGCAATAGCGGCTGTCCTTGCCATGCAGCCTGAGATTATAGTTTTAGATGAGCCAACGTCCTTTCTTGACCCGTTGAGCGCGGAGAAAATATTCGATGTCATCTATGAGCTTAACCAGAAAATTGGGATAACCGTCGTGCTTGTAGAGCACAGATTGGATTTAACCGCGAAATACGCTAACCACATAATAATCATGGATGAAGGAAAGGTCTGTTTCGACGGCTCCCCACGTGAGATTTTGAGCGCTGAAGAAACGCGTTTGATAGGAGTTGGTATTCCAAAGGCAACGTTCCTCTATAAGCTACTTAAAAAAGAAGGGATTAACCTCAGCGATGTCACGCCACTGTCGTCGGAAGAGCTGTCAGCACTGCTGCGAGGTGTTTTGGAAGCCAAATGATTGAAGTTGAAGATGTCCATTACGTTTATCCTAGCAACGTGGAAGCCTTGAAAGGTGTCTCGCTGACCATTAAAGACGGCGAGTTCATAGCCATAATGGGGCAGAACGGCGCAGGAAAAACAACCCTGGTCAAACACTTCAACGGCTTGCTGAAGCCGACGCAGGGCACTGTTCGCATAAACGGTGTGGATACCAGAAAAGCAAGCATAGCCGAATTAGCGAGGAATGTGGGCTTTGTCTTCCAAAATCCTGACCACCAGCTTTTCAGCGAAACCGTTGAAGAGGAGATATCGTTTGCTCTGAAGAACTTCGGGTTTGAACCAGAAGTCATAGAGAAACGGCTAGACTGGGCTTTGAATCTTTTGGGATTAACGCAGTACAGGAAAACCTCGCCCTTCTTGCTCAGTGGTGGCGAACGGAAACGTGTTGCGCTGGCGTCCGTGTTGGCATGGGACCCTCAAGTGCTGGTTCTGGACGAACCCACGATAGGTCAAGACCACCAGCAGAAAGAGAATCTACGTCAGTTCATAATTCAAATGGAGTCTCAGGGAAAAACCGTCGTTATAGTTACTCACGACGTGGAATTTGTAGCTGAGTGCAACCCGCGAGTGATTCTGATGAGGGAAGGAAAAATAGTAGCGGACGGCGAGGGAAGAGAGATTCTCACCAATCCTGAAGTCTTGGCTCAGTCGTCGATTGTTTTGCCGCAGGTAGCTCAAATCTTCTCGCAATTAACGATACTGGGTCTTCCGAAGGACGTGATTGACATCTACGAGGCAAAAGAAATACTTCTCAAGGCTCTGAAGGAGAGGCGGAAATGAGTATTTTTGACGGCTTAAAGTTTCGCAAAGTACACTCGCCCATACATAACTTGGATCCTCGAATGAAGTTCATATATGTCATTGCTTTGTTCGTGTCGGCTATCCTCTTTGGTCAGATTATACCCTTGCTCGCACTTTTCGTACTACAACTTCCTTTTGTTTTGCTGGCTCGGGTACAAAGACAGTGGCTGCGGTCGCTTCGGGGCGCCGCTTTTCTGGCAGTATTCATATTTGTAATAAACGTAGTTACCCGATTTTTCTATTCGGGGTATGTGTTGACTGGTGCTGACTGGGAGTACTCAACCGCCATGAGCCTGCGTTTCATGGTGCTTGTTGAGTCCTTTTCGGTTTTCTTCTTGACCACGTCACCTGACCACTTGGGCTTGGCGCTGGAGCAGACGCGCGTGCCCTACGAGTTTTCCTTCGCATTCACCACCGCCGTGCGATTCGTCCCCGTTCTGGCGGAAGAAGCTCAAACCATTATGGATGCTCAGAAGGCTCGGGGGTTGGAGATGGAAAAGGGGAATTTCATGAAGAGAATCAGGAACTACATTCCCGTGCTTATACCTTTGATAGTGAGCGCTATCCGCCGGAGCTTGGAGTTGGCTGAGGCGATGGAGTCGCGTGCTTGGGGAGCCACGAAAAAGCGCACCAACTTGTATGCGTTGAAACTTCATAGGGGCGACTTCGCTTTGTTGGCGTTAACTGTTGGGATTCTGGCAGTTTCGATTTACGTTTACCTATTCATACCTGTGCCGACTTTGGTTCAGCTTTTGTAAAGCAGCCTGCGTTGTCGTGTGAATTTTAGTAAGGATTTGCGGTACATATAACTTATTAAGACTTGCGACGCACTATACCTCATTGGAAGACACCATCAGACACCCTAAACCAACGGAGGAACACCGCCGACGAGGAAAAAACCAGACGCAAAAGCAGAAGGCACCATAGAACAGCCACAAACGGTAGCAGTAATAAGCAGCGAAGTCAAAAAACCGACCATTTTCCAAGAAGTCTACGCTCTCCAAGAACCATACGTTTACGCTGCGATAGTTAAAGAAAAAGAAACCCAGCAGACACGCTACGAAATCATAGAACCCACCCTCCAACCAGACGAAAAAAAACGCCTCAACGAAATCAAAAGCCTCCTGATGGAAGAGCTTGACGTAAACCTCAAACAAATAGAAAACAAAGAAAAAGCAGAAACTTACCTCAAACAAAAAATCCATGAACTCGTGAAAAAATACCGCATAAAAATCCCCGCGGAAGCAGTGGACAAACTCACCTACTACATCACACGAGACTTCGTAGGCTACGGCAAAATCGATCCCCTAATGAAAGACCCGTTAATCGAAGACATATCAACAGACGGCGTAAACATACCCGTCTACGTTTGGCATCGACTCTACGAGTCACTGCCCACGAACATCACGTTCAAAGACGCCTCGGAACTCGACTCATTCGTAATCCGCCTTGCATACGTCGCTGGCAAAAACATCTCCATCGCTGCACCTATCCTTGATGCGTCACTTCCAGACGGAAGCCGCATCCAACTAACCTATGGACGCGAAGTCACCCGCAGAGGCTCAACCTTCACCATCAGACGCTTCAAATCCGACCCCCTTACAATCTCAGACCTGATAGGGTTTAACACGATTTCCTCGGAAATAGCCGCGTACCTCTGGTACCTCATCGAGAATCGGTCATCAGTACTGGTGGCGGGAGGCGTAGCCAGCGGAAAAACCACCACCCTGAACTGCCTGTCCATGTTCATAAAGCCTGAAATGAAGGTCGTCAGCGTCGAAGACACGCAGGAAATCAATCTGCCGCATGAAAACTGGATACCCTCGGTCGTGAGGTCAGGCTTCAAGGGCGACGAAAAACAAAGCGGAACCATAACCCTCTTCGATCTATTGAAAGCCGCGGTGAGGCAGCGGCCCGACTACATCATCGTGGGCGAAGTCCGAGGCGAAGAAGCTTACACGCTGTTCCAAGCCATGGCAACAGGACACTTGGGCATGTGCACCATTCACGCTGAATCCGCGGAAGCAGTGATAAACAGGCTTGAATCCGAACCCATGAACATTCCAAAGCCGCTCATCGCCATGATCAACGTCATCCTAGTTATGGAGCGAACCGAAATCAACGGGAAACCCGCGAGGCGTGTTAGAACCGCAACCGAGGTCAAAGGATTCGACGCAAAAACAAACGAAATTTTAACCGAGGAATCGTTTAGGTGGAACCCGAAAAACGACAAGTTCACTTCAGGAAACAGCGCCCTCTTAGAGAAGTACATTCGGAAGATGGGGCTAAGTGGAGAGGAAATGCAGCACGAGCTGAATTGCAGGAAAACGGTTTTAGAGTGGATGGTGCAAAAGGGCATCCGACGCCACAGTGACGTAGCCAACGTAATAAGGGAATATTACGTTAATCCGAACCGGGTCTTCCAAAAAGCAAGAGTAGGGTTGAAATGAAAAATCAACTCCGCGAGAAGCTCAACGCCGCAATGCAGCGCTTGCAAAAAAGGTTTTCCTCAAAGGACGCCGAGCAAAATGCATCCGTGGAAACGCTTGTGGTTGAGTCTAAAGCTGTCTTGGAAAAGCCGTTAGCGATGGCTTATCAACTGCTGGGAGACCGAAGCGCGCGGTTTTTGCCTCTTTTCACGGATTTAGACGCGAACCTGCAGAAGGCGGGTTTAAAATTTAACTTCAAAGCTTACGTGAGCCTAACGCTTCTTGCCTCGTTCTCTGCGGCTTTGGCGGTTGCCGCTGCGTCGCCCCTGCTGCTTTGCCTGATTTTCAAGATGTCTGTTGGCTCAGCGTTGCTGTTTAGCTTGGGCGCCGCGTTGTTTACCTGGGTGTTTACAGTTGTCGGGTTTTACCTTTATCCGGTTTATCAAGCAGACAAGCACAGGCGGGAACTAGACGACGAATTGTCCTTCACCACGGGTTACATGGCGATTCTCGCAAGTGCAGGGGTTCATCCAGAAAAAATTTTCCAGTCCCTGTCGACTTTGGACGTGCCTTTGGCGGCTTCGAAAGAAGCCCGAGAAGTAGTCAAGAACATCAACCTCTTCGGTTTAGACATCATCTCAGCCTTAGAGAAAGCTTCAAGGCGAACGCCTTCCGAAAGGCTTCGCGACACCATAGAGGGAATAATCTCGGTAATTCACACGGGCGGGAACTTGGAAGTTTTTCTGCGCAACAGGTTCAAAACCGCCATGAAAATGAAGAGGCTAAGCCTGAAAAAGTACTCCGACAGCTTGGCAGTGCTGTCCGAAGTTTACGTGGCGCTACTGTTGACAGGCCCACTGCTTCTCGTGATAATGGTGTCGGTTATGGCGGTGCTGGGCGGCGGCAGCTTAGGCGTACTCAGCCCTGACCTGTTGCTAAGCCTCTTAACGTACATAGGGATTCCAGTATGCGCGGCAGGATTCCTCATAATCTTGGATTCAGCTTCGCCGAAGTGGTGAGAAATGCCGAAGATAGAAAAAAGAATCAAACGAACCGCAGTCGCCGTTTCAGTACTGGTAGCTATCACCATAATCGTGTTTGGCTATTTCACCATCGGATTCACTGCAGGTTTGGATGACTTCATGTTTTTTGCGTTCCTCGCCGTGGTCTCACCAATCGCGCTTTTAAATTACATCGACTATAGATGGAGGAAATCGGTCGATGAGCATTTGCCGGATCTTTTCAGGAGTATTGTGCAGGCGCAGGAGACGGGAATTATTCTTTCCACCGCTTTGGAGGAAGCCGCAAAAAGAGACTATGGTCCCTTGACCGCTGAGTTGCGGAAGATGACGGCTCAGATTTCTTGGGGCGCCAGTTTTGAGGAAGCGCTGTTGTCTTTTGCGCAGCGCGTCGGCACCGTGCTATCGCTAAGAACTGTGCCCATGATCATCGAAGCTAGTCGTTCAGGAGGCAAGGTGGAGAAGGTGTTTGATCCAATGGGCAAGTTCATTCAGAGCACGCTAATGCTTGAAAAAGAGCGCAAAACACAGACGCGACCTTATATCGCCATAATCTACGTGGCGTTGTTCGTTTTCTTATTCACGATTGTAATACTTTTCAAGACGTTCTTCACGAACGTGGAGGGCGTGGCTTTATTTACGATGCCGACGACGTCGCTCATGGATTTAAAGCGCATCTTCCTTCATTTGACGCTGATTCAGGGCTTCTTCGGCGGGTTGGTAGCTGGAAAGATGGGCGAAGGCTCGATAAGCGCTGGACTGAAGCACAGCATAGTCATGATGCTGTTGGGTTACGTGGCATTGAGATTCTTTCTGTAAGGTGTATGAAAATGAAGTTTGTTCGGCGGTTCGTTCAGGATAAGCGGGCTATCACGCCTGTTCTCAGCCACCTATTGCTAACGGTTGTAGCGGTGGCGGTTATGTCGATTGCCACTTCAGCCACGTTTGTCATAACCACCAACCTCCGAGAAAGCATGGGCGAGCGCGTGATGACTGAGGATGTCTGGTTTAACAACGCGACGGGAACGGTGGACGTTTATGTGCATAACGTGGGGAAAATGCCCATTGAAGTTTCTGCGGTTTACGTGAATCACGTGCGCCAGCCTTTCGATTTACCGTTCCGTTTGGGACTGAACGGGCACGACTGGCTTCGCATCGACTGCAGTTGGAATTCCGGGAGTGTCTACTATATAGACATTGTTACGAGCAGGGGGACCCATGTTGCAGGCTATTACAAGGCTCCTTAGACGCGAGAAGCGCGGCATAAGCACCGTCATAGTGGTGATGCTAAGCCTCGTCCTATTAGTGATTATAGTGGGCAACGTGGTTTTGTGGAGTTACCAGATGAACCAGTTCGACATGGATCGAATGCAGGAAAACTTTAATATCGCGAGTGTGACGAGGGCGGAGCCGTCTGGTATTTCCATGGAGATAAAAAATACAGGCTCGATTAGTATGCACATCGTTGCCGTGTGGATTTCAAACTCAACACTGCATCAACGGTACAGCGCAGATCTGTTCTTGAATTCTGGGGAATCAGCCACGTACATTCGCGAGGATATAGCGTTTCCGCAAGATGCATTTTTGGTAAAACTGGTTACTGAGAGGGGCAACGTAGCGGTTTTCTCGAAGGACTAAGCGGCTGCAAGTTTTTGTTTCAGCAAAGCTATAGTGGCGTCTTGATTTTCAGCCTCAATAGCTTGAATGTGGTAGAGTTCCGCCATTTTCTTGCCGTTCTCGTTGAGTTTTGGAACGGCGATGAGGAATGCTCTTTCTGGTGAAACGTCGAATATTTTTGCGAATAGGGCTATAACAGGCTGTTCGGACACTATGTTTTCCGTTGACATAGCTAGGTCAAGCACTATCGCTTTGGTTTTGTCGCCTTTGCAGGCTACTATGTCGAAGGAGTGGTTGGCTCCAGACTTGCCCTTGAGAAATGCAGGACTTTCCACAGTTAAGCCCTCTTTGATAAGAAAATCCTTTATGGCGCCAATTAATAGCCAGTCTAAGAAGGATTCTGGCTTAACGTTCTCGCTTAGAGTGTAGGAGTAAACCGGTTTTATAATAGCTTCCTCAAAATTTGAGGTGGCGTTACAGTTTCGGCAGAAGTGTTCGGGAACGGGTATGTCGAAGCTTTTGCCACAATCCCTGCAAGTGCACCAGATTCCGGCCTTTGTGTAATCCACGCCGATTTTTTTGAGTTCTTCATGGCATTTTGGGCAAACCAGTTTGTCTTCCTTGGAGAAGTTGGGCTCTATGTCCATATAGCCGCATTTTCCGTGTTCGATTAACGAGTTTTTTTGAATGTTAAAGGATTTGCAGAAGGGGCAACAATAGTGGAATGAAACGCTAGCGGAGCCGCATTTTGGGCAGAAGATGACCTCGTCGTAGAGTTTCCTCTCCATGATTCCTGCGTTGTAAAGTTTGTTGAGGAATGGCTCAACCTGTGAAACGTCACCCACGATTTTTTCAACAATGTGGTAGTGATAACCTGTTTGAATGTTAAATACGGGTTCAAGCGTCTTGATTTCGCCATTCAGAAACTTGTTCAGCAAATTCTGCACGTTACGGTCTCTGTATAGCGCAAGCGTCTCTTTCTTTTCCTCCTTCTGCATGTTCTCTGAACCCATTTTTCTTTTGGACAGATTCAAACGATTAATAGTTGGTAAACTTTGAACTAATATTTTGCGTAGATGCGTTTAAGCATTTCGAGAGCCACCTCAAATCCGCGTCATATCTGAACATTTTGGCTAAATCGGTTGATTTTGACCCCTCACGACGACATGCTATCTTTTAAGCAGACAACAGACGAAAATGAAACGATTAAGCCTTAACGATTCAGACAGGCAATCTGCATTCAACTTACAGAGCCAAAGTTTTAAATGAGAAAACTGCACTCTCACACCTAACCCAAGAATTTAAAGAAAAGGGAAGTTCATGGCAGACCGCCCACGTTTTGGACCCGCAGGCGTTCCACCGCTCTTCAGAATCCTCGGCGCACAGGTGCCCGACGTGCCCAAACTTCTGCATGAAGAAGGACTAGACGCTTTTGAGTACCAAGCCGTGCGGTGGGGTCAGAAACCGCAGATGAAGCAGAAAGACGCTGAAAACCTCGGTGCCGAAGCCGTAAAAAACGACGTTTTGTTAAGCATGCACGGCTCCTATTACGTAAACCTCAGCGGCAAAAAAGAAATTGTGGAAGCCAGCAAACGACGCGTGGTCGCATGCGCAACGGCGGCACAGTGGATGGGTGCATATGTTGTAGTTTTTCACATGGGATTTTATGGGCGCGTGGAGAAAAACTATGCATTCAAAAACTGCGTTAACGCTTTGAAAGAGATAGTTGAGACCCTAGACAGCTTGGGAATCCGAAACGTGAAGCTAGGTCCTGAAACCATGGGTAGAATTTACCAAGTGGGCACCTTGGAAGAGGTTCTGACTATCTGCGAAGAAGTCGAACAGACCCAACTAGTCCTCGACTGGTCGCACATGCACGCCAGATACCTGGGAAAATTTAGAAAAGTCGAGGACTTCCGCGCGGTCGTTGAAGAGGTTGAGAGAAGACTTGGAGCAGAAGCCGCCAGAAACATGCACTGCCACTTCAGCAAAATTGAATACACGGACAAAGGTGAAAGACGTCACCACACCTTGGACGAAGCCAGATACGGTCCAAACTTCGAGATGCTGGCGGAAGTCATCGCCGACTTCAAAATGCGCCCAGTGATGATATGTGAAACACCCATTCTGGACGTGGACGCCGTGAAAATGCGCGACATTCTCAGAAAAGTCATGGAAAAACAAAAGCCAATTTAGCGATAATCAAGTTGTCAACGAACAGATTGCCTTTAACAGTACTTTGTCTAAATTCAAAACTTTTCAGCCTTTATGCAAAGAAGTGATAATACTGCACGATAGCGAAAACAGCATTTTTAGCGCCTAATAATGGGTTCTATGCAGAAATCAGTAGAGTGGATGGGGCTGTCTACTGAACTACCAAAAAAACAATAGAGAGGGGAGGTCGCTATTGGCGCCGAAACACGCCAAAACATGATGAAAACTATATAATTGAGAGATGTAGTTTTTTCTCGTGTATCAAGATGCCGTAGACCGTTGCTGAACGGAAAAAGTATAAGAGTATGCGTGTTTTCTGTATTGCAAAGCTGGAAAGCGATAGACATGAATGTTCCAAAAGAAGTCACCACGTACTGTCCAAAATGTAAAAAACATCAAGCTCACACCATTAGCCTGTACAAGGCGGGAAAACGACGCGCGCTAGCGAAAGGTGAACGCCACCACTCTAGGGAAAAAGCAGGTTACGGTGGACAGAAATATCCGCTTCAACGAGAATTCGCCAAAACCACAAAAAAGCAAACCTTGAGGCTTAAGTGCAAAGTGTGCGGCTACATGCGGCACAAAGATGGCATACGTCTCAGAAAACTCACAATCACATAGGAGGAAGAAAAGAAATGAGCGAATGGAACAAACTCATACCCAAACCCACAAGTACCTTCATCCGCGTAAGATGCCTAAAATGCGGAAACGAACAACTCCTATACAGCCATGCCACCAACAAAGTAACCTGCAACGTCTGTGGCGCCACGCTCGCCGAGCCCACAGGCGGAAAAGCTAAACTGAAAGCCGAGAAACTCGCTACTCTCGAATAGGAGAAAAATTTAGGCCATGGCTGCTGAACGCAAACCCGAATACCCTGAATCAGGCGACCTTGTAATCGCCACTATAGAAACAGTCACCGATTACGGAGCATACGCCAAACTCGACGAATACGATAAAAGCGGTTTGCTACACATCTCCGAAATCAGCAGCAGCTGGATAAGAAACATCCGCGACTACGTGCGCGAAAACCAGAAAGTCGTGCTCAAAGTCCTTCGTGTAGACGTTGAGAAAGGGCACATTGACCTTTCGCTTAGGCGTGTCACGAAAAGAGAGCGGAAAGAGAAAATCCTTTCTTGGAAGAAGGAGCGGAAAGCTGAGGCCTTGCTTCGTGGGGTCGCAGAAAAAGTCGGCTTGACGCTTGACGAAGTTTACAACACCGCCGGCGTGCTCATGGACGAGAAGTACGGTTTGTACGAGGGCTTCGAAAAGGCGTTGCGGGAAGGCCCTGAAGCTCTCACGAAAATCGGTGTACCTAAAAATCTGGCTGAAGCTATCGCTGCAGTGGCGCAGGAGCGAATCCGTCTAAAAATGGTTAAGGTCAAAGGCACGTTAGAAGTCCGCTGCAGCAAGCCAAACGGCGTCAAAATCATCAAAGAAGCCTTCCAGAATGCTAAAAAGACGGAGAAAACAAAAGACGCTGAGATTCGCTTCTACGTTAAAGCTGCACCGAAGTACAGCGTGGAGGCACTAGCAGAAAACTACAAGCGCGCAGAAGAAGTTCTTCAGAAAGTCGCCGATGCTGTCATCACGAATATCACCAACGCTGGCGGGCAAGGCACTTTCAGAAGGGAAAAGTAAATGGTGCAGCTACTGCGGAAATGCCAGAAATGCGGCAGCTACACTCTGAGAACAGACCGATGTCCTCGTTGCGACGGAACGGTTCGCACGCCCCATCCACCCAAGTTTTCGCCCGACGACAAGTACCTCAAGTACAGAATGGCTTTGAAGAAGGAGCAGCTGGAAAAGTGAAGAGCACTTACATCAAAGAGTTCACGCAGGTTGAGTTAAACAACCCCATTCTTGTTGAGGGCTTTCCAGGCTTGGGGCTCGTCGGGAAAATTGCCATTCGCTACCTGATTAAACGGTTGGGCGCGAAGAGGTTCGCTTACTTGTATTCACCGCATTTTCCGTACTTCGTGCTGGTTAACAAGAAAGGCGATGTTCGCTTGCTCCGCGGAACATTCTATTTCTGGAAAAACAAAGATGGAGCAAACGACCTCATCCTGTTCACAGGTGACAGCCAATCCCAAACAGTTGAGGGACAGTACGAAATCGCCGACCGCATGCTGGATTTCGCCCAAAAACACCACGTGAAAACAATCGTCACCATCGGCGGCTATCGTATGGAGGCAAAGGAAAAACCCAAAGTTTACGTCGCCGCCACAAATCGGCCACTTTTGAATAGAACATTGCAGGCAGGTGCCACTGTCAGTAGCTCCGGAAGCCCTATTGTCGGAACTGCTGGGCTGATTCTGGGCTTGGCGCGTTTCAAGCAGATTGAGGCGCTTTGCCTCTTGGGAGAAACTCGGGGATACCTTCCTGATCCTATGGCTGCAAGAAGCGTGCTCGAAGTGCTGAAGGCAACTTTCAGTTTTGACGTTGACTTGACTGGGCTAAACGAGGAAATAGCAAAGGCGGAAACGATGATGACGCGACTGCAGAAGATTGAAGAGAGAAGAGCTTTACAAGCCGAGCAAACTCGCAAAGAAGAAGACAAGAAAACCACGTACATCTCTTAGGCAGAACAGCTCTCATACTACGCTCGACGCAGACCAACCAACATAATGTTCGCTTGTATAAAGAGCTATAGAGTCGCACTTGCTTGCGCCTCAAAGTGCTCAGTTTTCATCATGGTTTGGCGTGTTTCGGCGCCAATAGTGATAGGCCCTCTATAGGTTTCTGCAACAAACCACCAATAGACGCCAAATAGGCTGATTCCACGCATCCTGCCTGGGGCGCAGACTCCTTATTTAAAGGAAGAATTGGCTGGGAGGCTATGTCGTATGGTGGCGGAGAAAGCTGTGGCTATGGATGTTGCCGTTCATAAGGAAGACTTTTAAGCTTTAGGGTTTGTTGAATTTTCATGAAAATACGCGAAGCACTCGCCAGCACACTTAAAAGCAGAAGGTTCTGGATGTGGCAAATAGCAGGCGTAATCATTTATGGTATCCCTGCCGCGGTGCGTTTTGCCTCTGGCAGCAACGTTCTGCCCATCCTAGGTCTCTTGGAGACGCCGTGGATTGACCATTACGTTCCGGGCAACTTAGTGGAGAAGACTCTCGTGGGTGCTTTCTTTCCGGGAGGCGCTGGTGCCGTAGCTGGGGAAATTTTCGTTTCGAACAGCGACGGCGTGGCTGTTAAGGGAAGAAGGAAGTATTTTGCGCGTCTTGGCGGTGCGTTGGTGTGGGTTGCTGCTTGGACGGCTTTTCAGTTTGTGGGGAACCAGCAGAATATTATTGGTCCTTATGGCGGCAACATTTTCGAGTACCCCAGTGTCTACCCGCTTAACTTCCTGATAGCCTCGCTTGCCATCTTCACGCCCACCATCGTGTACTTCGCAAAATCAAAACTACAAAACGCCTGCCAGAAAACTGACCGCTAAAAGTTAATATTTCTGTTCCTTTCCTAAAAATGCCTATGCAATTTCATGTTCGAAGAAAAGACCGCGAAATAACCGATCCGCAAGCTCTTAAAGCGGTTTTGAAAACCACGAAGTACGTGAGCATAGCGCTGTGCATGGACAATGAGCCTTATATAGTGTCGCTGAGCCACGGCTACGACGAAAATCGCAACTGCCTCTACTTCCACTGCGCCGGCGAAGGCAAAAAACTCGCCTACATAAACGCCAACAACAAGGCGTGGGGGCAGGCGGTACTGGACTACGGCGTCACGGACGAATGCGACTACGCATACATCAGTGTCCACTTCAGCGGCACAGTCTCCCTCATCGAGGACTTGAACGAGAAGCAACACGCCATAGAAGTCATGGTACGCCAACTCTCCACAAAGCCCGAGGAAAAACTGTCCAAGATAAAACCTGAGAAACTCGCAAAAACCACAATGGGCAGAATCGACATAACTTACATGACGGGCAAACAGCACCGGCAACCAAAACCATAACCGCGAACCCGCAGCATGCCAAGAAAACTTAATTAGTCAAAGCCGATTTTATTCACAGCGCGAAATCTTGCCCAGGTAGTATAGTCCGGTCTAGTATAAGCGGCTGTCGCCCGCTAGACCCGGGTTCAAATCCCGGCCTGGGCGCCTTCCTTTTCCAAGCATGTTTCTAACGAGAAATTTGTATCCCATAAGCCATCTATTCACCATGCAGGTGTGGTACAATGGACTAAGCTAACGGAGTTATGGGTCATTGCCATACCTATCGCGGGTTTATTTTTCTTGCAAATTGAACTGAATTTTATAGATTTGCTCGCATAAAGCATAGGCACGTTCGCGGCGTTGCTAATCCACAGGAACCAGCTTGATTTCAAAAAGTTGCGGCCACATCTTCCCCGTGACGAATAGTCTGTCGGTGTTTGCGTCGTACGCGATGCCGTTGAGCACGCTGTTCGGGTCAGGATTCTGCGGGTTCAGGATGCCGCTCAGGTTTATCCAAGCTTCGACCTGTCCGGTTTGTGGGTTAATTACGGCGATTTTATCTTCCATCCAGACGTTGGCGTAGACTTTTCCGTTTATGTACTCCAGCTCGTTGAGGTTAACAACAGGTCCGTCGACATCGTGCACCTGGATTTGCCTAGTTATCTGAAAGGTGTTGGGGGTCAGAAAATACAGGGTTGATGACCCGTCGCTCATTATGAGTTGGGCGCCATCGTACGTGATGCCCCATCCCTCGGTGGCGTAGCTGAAGTTTTGAAGCAGAGCAAACGAGTACTTATCATATACGAAGCCTATGTGCGACTGCCACGTCAACTGGATGATTTTGTCCCCGACTATGGTGATGCCTTCTCCGAAGTACTGGTCTGGAAGAGCGTAAACCTGCACGACGTTGCCAGTTGCTAAGGCCACGCGTCGCAGAGTAGAGTTTCCGTTTAGTCCCGTGCTTTCATAGAGGAAACCGTTGTCGAACACGAGTCCCTGTGTGAAGGCGTTCGAGTCATGAGAATAAGTGTTTACGACGTTGTAGGTGTACTGCAGAGGCTCCGAGTTTGCTGGTTCAGTTTGCCCATTCGCGTTGGAGGCATTCCAGTAGTAGATATTTCGGTAGCCTCCTGTAGAAACTGGATAGGCAGGGTCTTCATATACGATGTCCAAGCGCTCGCCGTACTGCGCCAGGAGTTTACCCATGACTGTTCCGACCTGCAGGGTTTTGCTGTCTGGTCCCCAGAACCCCCAGATTGTGTCGTCTGGGTGGCGCATGCCCCAACCGTAGTTTTTCGGCAGCACCAATGCTGCTTCCGGCTTGCTCAGGTCGGCGAAGGTTTTGGCTTTTTCTTGGTTTGTTATGTCGTTCCAGAATCTTTCTATGGCGATGAAGTGTTCGTCGGTTAAGGCTCCGTATTTGTTGCCGGCAATTATCGGATAATTGAATATGATGATGTATTTGGCGCCTGCTTGGTAGGCGGTTAACATTTGATTGTACATCTGTTCTCCCGTGTCAAGGTAAGGCGCCGCGCCGTACTTCCAAGTGATTATAGCGCCCCAGTCCTTGTTCTGCAGGCGTGCCGCGCCCTTGACTAAGCCGATTTGTTGTGCTATGCTGCAGTTCCAGCCTATTTCGGCGAACATGACGTCGTAGCCGCCAAGGTAGTCGAACCAGTAAAGACAATAGTCGGAGGTGAACGTGGTGATTTCCGCGTCTTTCAGCCTGATGAGTCCCGGGTCTTCTTGGAGGACGTCGTGGATGAAGAATTGGGCTTCTAAATCGTAATCCTGAGGCGTGGAGCCGTTTGCCTTGAATTCCTGCATTTTGTTGTATATGGCGTAAAGACTAGGGTTTTGTTGGAGTTGGGGTTGGTGGGTTGCAAACCAGTCAGTCCAGTTTCCGTCAAGCTGGATTCCGCCTGGCTCATCATTGTAGTATATGCCTAGGAACCTATCGCCCCACCGTTCAGTCCACCGTTGCATGATGCCGTCAAGCGAGGATAATTGCCAGAACCAGCTTACTTGGGAGTGGATGTGACCAAGGTTGACTATGATATTTAAGTCTTGGGCAACCGCGCAATCACATATCTCCTCGATTGCAGTCTGGTTTCTGCTTATTGGGTTGGCACCTGAATCAAGGACAAAAAGGTTCGTGTACCCTTTAACTCGGTCGATGAGCACCTTGGCTTCTTGGGTGGTGTTTCCACAAAAAGCGACGCCGACGTTGACGTTGGCTGTCGCCTTAGCCTGATTCCCATCTGGAATTGGGATGAGTGCAAACATGGCTGAGACAGAAATCACAATTATCAATATCAGAAGGCAGGGGACGCCGTATTTTATGATTCGGTTTGGGCTACGCATTCAGATTGCGCCTGTACTTTTATGATGTTTGTTCGCTAATTTTTAATGTTCTGGTTGGTTGAGGTTTTTGCCCTTGCTGCAGAATTGTTGATGTTTTAGTCTTGAAAAAAAATAAGATAAAAAATTAGTTTTGTGCCTTTGTTGCTGAGATTTTTACGCTTACGACTGAATCAAGGATTTCCTTTGCGTTTTTCTTGTTTAGGTTGTGTTCCTTCATTAATGCCTCAGCATTTGGATCGTCCAGTATCATTTCTTCTGGGAGAGGTGTCTCTTTTACTATCTGCACTTGCTGGAAGCCTGCACGCTTGATCTGCTCGATGTACTCGGTTTTCTTTTCGGCGCCCGCGATACAGCCTACATAAGCTTCGACGCTCTCTTTCACGGCGGTTGGCAAATTCTTTAGCAGCACAAGATCGGAAATTATCATGCGTCCACCTGGTTTGAGCACTCGGAAAGCTTCATTGAAGACGCGCTGCTTGTCAGTTGACAGGTTAATCACGCAGTTGCTTATGACCACGTCCGCGATGCCGTCGGCTACTGGTAAGTTCTCGATTTCTCCTAAACGAAACTCCACGTTCTTGTATCCGCCTTTCTTGGCGTTTTTCCGTGCCTTATCCAGCATTTCAGGGGTCATGTCCACGCCTATAACGTGTCCTTTTGCGCCCACTTTCTTGGCTGCTAAAAAGCAGTCTAAGCCTCCGCCTGAGCCCAAGTCGATTACGGTTTCGCCTTCTTTCAGCGACGCCAGCGCTACAGGGTTGCCGCAGCCGAGATTGAGGTTTGCGCCTTCAGGCACCGAATCTAATTCTACGCGGCTGTAGCCGACGCTCTCGCTGACCTCCGAGCCGCAGCCGCAACAGCACTTCTCTGAAGTGGCAATTTTGCCGTAGCGTTCTCTGACCATTTTCCGCACTTTTTCTTCTTTCACGTTTTTCACCTTCTATTTGAAAGCCTCATCAAAAATCGGTCCCAGCATATTCTTCACCGTGCTGCCCAACGCTTCCGCTTTCATCATGACAATGCAACATACTTTATCGCCGCGTTCGACCCCGATGACCGCGAGTTTATCGTTCGGCTTGAGCTGCGCTCGCTCCCGCAGGTCTTTTGGAAGGACTATTTGTCCTTTCGCATCCACGGTTACGACGGCGTCAATTTTGCAGCATTCTTGGTTTGACATAGACTTTTCACGGCGCAACAATTGGTTTTAGGAATATTTATACTTTTCTGAAAAATCAGAAAAATCCTACAAACCTCTATGCTGCCCGTTTAAACACATATATACTCTATCTATCAGAATCATAGCAAAAGTTGATTCTATATGGGCCTCACTTTCGACAAAGAAAACGGAATAATAAAAGACACAATCACCGGAGACAGATGCATCATTATCACTAAAGCCAGACTGGAACAAATCTTCGAGAGACTCACAGATGTATTCCAGTCAGGCGCCGCTGTTATCATCGCAGAAAGCATGAATGCATCTGGCGAACGCTTCGCCACTGAAATGCCGGAAGACATAAAAACTGACCTCACGCTCTTCTTCAGAACTACGGTTCAACGATTCACAGAAGCTGGTTTCGGAAAAATAGAAATCGTTGACTTCAATCCGCAAAAGGCTGAACTGAAATTCAGAATCTGGAACAACCTATTCGCGGAAATACACAAGGATGGGGGAACTTACTGTGACGCGGTGGCAAACTTCGTAAGCGGCATCTACCGTCAGCTCACGAGCGAAAATCCGAAAATCGAAAAGACCAAATGCATTGGGAAAAACGACCCTTACTGCGAATGGCACCTATCCCCTGAATAAAAAAACACTTCAATCTACCATTATCCAAGCTCTACTACTTCACTATTAGCACGGCGCACTCCGCCATATGCGCCACTCGCTCGCTGGTGCCACCAAGAAAAATCTCTCTCATTCTGCTCCAGCCCTTATGCCCAACCACGATGAGGTCGAAGCCGCCCTCTTTAGCAGCCCTAACAATCTGTGCTGCTGGTTCGCCTTTCCTCATCTCTGCCGCAATTTCCAAGCCTGGCTTAAGCGTTCTAGCCTTGGCGGCGGCTCTGGCTAGGGTATTTTCATGCATCTGTTGGAGGTCTTTGATGTAGTCAGCTCTGCTTGCCGAATAAACAGGAGGTTCCTCGGGGCTCTCATAAAAGGTGGGCAACTGGAAAACGTTCAGAATCAAAATCGACGAGCCGTATTTCTCAGCCAAGTTCAGCGCAAAATCCAATGCTCTTTCCGAATTAGCGGAACCATCAACTGCAACCAACATCTTTTTAATCAAAGCTTTCTGCCTCAAAACAGAAGTAACGCCGCAAGTTGATAGACTTTTCCATAGCGTGGACACGCGGCTTTGTGCCAAGACTGGCGGGTTATTCTCTTCGCATAAGCGCCAAGTTGGATTCGTCAAAAACGAATCGGCTGTAGCTTTCGCTATAAAAGAGTTTAAGGTACTCCTGCGCGAACCGGGACTCGAACGGGAGGTCTCTGGCGGAAACCTGTTTCTTCTGCTTGGACAAGCTTTCTATCGTCATCGCGGCTATAGGATAGTTCAGCAACAACTCAAGCCTCTCATTATATAAGTCCAGCGTGTCCACGCACTCGCCCAGGTTGGATAAGGATTTGGGCATGTTCTCCAGCACCTTGTTCACGCCATACTGGGATTCATCAGAGAACAGGCTCACAGCAGAAGACAGCCGCTCCATCAAGGAAATGTTCTTCTCCCACAGGTAATCTTTGTCTGGCAGCAGGTTCTGGATTGCCTCCTCGGTGCTCTTGAGCTCTGAGTAGAGAATTGAAACCACGTCCTTGGCAATTGTCAGCGAGGACTGAAAAACATCTTTTATGGTGATGACGTTCGTGACGTTGAGCGAGTTCTTTTCTATGATAATTCTGATCTCTGCAGCTTTCTTTGCGTCATCCATTACTTTCACATAATTCCCGCCTAAAACCGGGAGCAAGCGTTCGCTTTGAGCGTTGAGACTGGCGATGGCTGTTAAGGAGTCCTGAAGATACTGCACGGACTTGGAAATCTCGGCGCCGTACTGCTTCCGCCAATTGTTAAGCGCGGTGAAAAGAGCCTCCATAGCAAGCCAAGGCGCAGGTTCTTCTCTGAGCTTCTGTTGGGCAAACTCTATTGCTTGGCTTTTTTCCGGAAGGCTTGGGTCGTACAGTGAGCGTATGACGCTGTAAACTTGCACAACCACCTGCACCGATTCGGCGGAGACACGTTGACCGTCTTCAAGCACCTCCTTGATTTGATTTACTTTGTCTTCTATAGGCATGCCTATTTGGAAATCCGTTTTCGCGGCGGTTTTAACTTCTAAGCCCATGCCTCGGAGCTTCCCAGTCCACGCCGCGTACTCGCCGTTAACGTATATCTGGTACTCGGAAACTGCCACGTCGAGGTCGGTAGTTAACTCGTTTAACTGGTTGGTTAAGTCTTTGTCCAGTTCGTCGAACACTTCATCCGACTCAGACAGGTCGTAGTAGCTTGTTGAAGTTTTGCTTATGATGTCGTTCAACCTGTCTTTAACCACTAGCATCTTTCCCTCAATCGCGCTGACCGGAACCGGAATGTTGCTCTTAACAGTGTTCAGCGAACCCTCAAAAACCTGCAGCTTTCCCAAAAGCTCCTGCGCCTTCGCAATAATCATCTCGGTTGTTGCCCTTTTCTTTGGCGCAGTGTTAACCAGCAACGCAGGCGCCGTGAACAGGACGGTAGCGAAGGTGCCAATGACCATCTGTGTACCGTTCACGTCAGCTCTGAAGGCTAACGCGCCTTGGAGGCCTATTAAGAATACGAAGAATAGCGCTGTGGCAGTGACCGCCGTGACCATGGGAAGCAATCTTTCCCCGGGCAGTTCCGGAGTCTTCTCAAACAGCATGCGGGCTAAAAGCCCGATGAACAGGACAAGACCGAACACCATGACTATGAAGAGTGCTATGCCCGGGAGAGAATCGAGATAATGGGACAACGCCTCGCCCACCGTGTGCTCAGCAAGTGGCGGAGAATCCGTTATCTGCCCAGTTATGCTCCACACTATCTTCGAAGTGTCGTACAGTCGGAACTGAGCCATCGACTCCTGCATGCCCTCGAAGACATGCGTCAACGGAACGTAAATGGGTGGGCTGGAGCCAGGTTCAACCCACCAATCAGGTCTTTCTATCTGCGAGAAGTAGTTCAAGTACTGCATCACCATGAGAGGCACCGAAATCAAGCCGTAAAAAACCGCGGACAGAACAGCTTTCTTCTTGAAGAAAACCGCCGAGGTCAAAATCAAAGGCACGGCAAGGTAATAGGTTCCCCCGGAGAAAAGCAAAATCGCCGCGATTATACCCAGATTAATAGCGATTGCGTCCCTGTAGCCGTGGAAAACCAGCGGCAAGGCGGTAAACAGGAACAGAAACATGAAAACCACGAGTCCGCGAACGAAAGTGTCGCCCAACGCCACTATGAAGTTCAGCGCAGACAGGTGATACAGTAATCCTAACGCTATGAGCGGAGCGCCGATGGGCATGCCGAACTTTGGGCTCTTGTAGGTGACGAAGGCAATCAAGAAGGCTATGAGAATAGGCAGCGGCTGGGGGAAAACGGGCAGAAGCGACATCCCCAAAGACATGCTGGCGAGGGTTATGGCGAAAGCTGCCATTCTAAGAAGTTGAGGCTCCTGCCCGCGTTGTCTCGCTTCTTTTTCTTTTCCTTTCTCCTTATGTTTTTTGAACCATTGAGGCCTGTGGAGAGCCTCCAGTTTGCTTACGGGTTTCAACTGAGTACCTAAAGCCTTATTTTATCAAACCAAACTTAAAGCTTATTGTGATTCACCCCTATGAACGGCGAAAAAACCCAGTTTGACGTTCTCGAAAGCATTAGAAACCACATTGACATGTTGCGGCAGTACGTTCCCCAACAAGCCGTGGTGTGCATAGGGGAATATCCAACCAAAATCCTACTCAAGGAAAACTTTGTCGAGAAAATAGTGGACACCATGCCTCTATTCATCGGCAAGTCCAGCAAAGACATCATTAAATGGAGCCAGTCCTCGCTTAATCCAGATTGGGTTTTGGGTTTAGACGCGAAGGTTGACACTCACTTCTGGTTCCACGTTTCATCCTTCATCGCCAAAGACGACTCATTCATTGCACGTTTGAAGGATAAGTCTGTTGAGAAGGTAACTGACGCCCTGATGGTTTCTTCCTTGTGGGACGGTGTTGCCAGCGCTCTTTTGCCCGCTTTGGCTGCTCGATTCAGGGAATGGAACATAAACTCGGTGGCGTTAGCCATACTGCCTTCGAAACTGCAGCCTTCAGATGTTCACTTCAATGCGCTGTCGTCTCTGGGGATGTGCGCCTCTCAGGATTCCTCAACTGTCTTGCTCATAGACAGGGACCATCTGGAAAGCTTTGTGGGAGTCAACAGGGACGGCTCGGTGATGAAGGGCAACGTCCTCTTGGAGTACTTGCTGGAGCTAATGCTTTCCAAAGACACGCTTGTCCAAGAGCTCTCTGAGCTGTCTCGGTCTTTTGGCGTCAAAGTTTTCACAGTGCTGTCAGCCACTGGGGCCAGCCCCAGGATTTATGGTTCTCTGGAGAACATACTCAACACCGCGTTGTCAAGACCTCTCTTGGCTTTTGACGTATCAACCGTTTCGCTACTTTACGTGCTAGTACGTATGCCTCTCCACCTTAAGGATAAGCTTCCGAGAGGAAAAATTGAGTTGTCCATAGCAAGCTGGTTTAAGGAAAAAGCAAGTCTAAAATCCATCTACGTTACCGAGCCGATATACGTGGACGAGGTCAGCGACCGTGTAGACGTCGTCATGTTTGTAGGCGGCTTCGACAAGTCTAAACTATTCGCTTCGATGGAGAAGAAAGCCAAGGATATCGAGAGTGAAGCAGTCAATAAAGGGTTAATAAAAGAAGAAGATTGGCAAGGCATCGTCAAGAGCTTAGCCAAAGATTAACGCTGCTTTGATGGCTATTTTTTCTTTTCTTGAAACACTTGGGTATCGTTGTGGTTTACAGCGTTTATTTCTTTGATGACTTGTCCCGCGGTTACTCCGTGCTCGATGAGGTATGAGCGTGACAGGTGTCTTTCGAAGTCGTTAGACTTGCTGTACAGCAGCTGCATTTCATCGTACGCCTCGAGATGTTCAGGTCTGCCTCTTCCAGCCACGACTAGGACTCTGGTTGTCCAGTCATCGCGGGATTCTATCACTCGCACCGTTATTGTCCTTGAGACTTCGCTGGTGACGTAGCCTGCAAGTGCAGTGTACACTTCTTGTGTAAGGTCCTCGCTCCAGAGGTTTGGAGGAGTCGAGATTGTGACCCAGATGTAGTCAGTCTTGTAGGTGGGCTTGAATCCCATGACGCTCGGCGTTTTGAAGACTCGGATGACGCTCTTCATGTAGTCCCTGAAGTGCTCCATGTCCAGTATGTCCTTGACTATTGAATCTTTTGTCAGAGTCTCTTCCTGTTCAGTCAGTATCTTGAAGATTATTTTCATCTGCTCAGCTTCGGTGAGTTCAGTTGCTTTTTCAAAGTATTTCTTGGGACGGGTTATGTACGCCAGCGTGTCATCGATTTCATGGTACAAATCAACTATTTTGTTCAGTCTCTTGCGGTAGTCAGAAACCGGCGCAATCTTCTTCGCCAACCTGTCATAAGATTTAATTATACCATCCAGCTTGTCAAGTTTCTCGATGACGTATGATTCTTCTTCCGCAATACGTTTCATGTCCCTTTCAAGTTGTATAAGCTGCTCTCTCGCATACTTTTTCATGCTGAGCACTTTTCGCAGTTCTCTTTCCAATTTTGTCCTGTCGAATTCTTTCCGCTTCTTTGTCTCCTGCACCCGCAACAGCTCATTGTCGAGGACGTTTTTCTTTTCTAAGTATTTTGCTATGATTCCATTCACGTAGGTGAGGTGCTCGTCGATAATCTTTGACTCATCGAGCGGTGTTCTAAGCATCAGCTGCACTATGAGGTAAAGCGTCGCAAGTTCAGTTTGGATGTCCTTTAACTCTTTCAGTTCGGCCTGAGATTCAGGGAGGACTTCGTAGTATTTGACGAGGGCGTCGGTTAAGTATCGGGTGTGGTCGTAAAACTTGAGGACGTTAAGCGCCCTATCAGCAATTTCTGTCAGGTTCATGAAGTCATCTAAGACTCGTTTCTGCCGTACAGTGAACACTTGTGAACTGGGCACAAGCTGCTTTAGACGCTCGAAGATTGTGGCTTTTCTGTCGGAGAACTCGAGGTGCGTCTTCGTGATGTTGGTGAGGAGTGCTTCCAAATTGTCTACTTTTCTGGAGCCGGGCTTGTGAAGTGTCAAATTTATTATGGCTTCCTCGATTGGTCCTACCTTGCCCATCTTTTTGATAGTTGATAGGTACCGCATCAGTTCGCTCATCCAATTATTCGCTTGAAGCTCAATGCCCTTAACGTGCAACAGCAGGTCTTCTTCAAGCTTGGGGTTGCCGAAGATTACGGATTTCACTTTTTCCTCGAACTGTTCATACTCGTAGGTTCCTGTTTTTATGAGGTATTTCTTGTAGAGCTCCCTTGCCATCTCATTGTCAAGCTTTATTGCTTCGTTAATGCCGTCTAGAATTTCCAGCTTCTCTTTCCTCATTTCATGGATTAATTCCAGCTTTTCGAAGTTCAGTTTAAACGCTGAAATGTAGTCTTCTACCGGGTACACTACCTTGACCATACCAAGCGTGTGAACGTAGTTGTCGGTGAGTCCGACTTCTGTCCCGATGCCGCCTAACAGGTCCGCGAGGTCGAAGTCCATCAGCACGTAGAGCATGTCCACGACCATTTCATCCATTTCTTTTCGCGCAGTAACGATGTTGCCAACTTTAGTGTATGCGGGCAGCAGTGGCAAGTAGATTAGCGCATTCAGGGGGTTTCGGTAACATTCGCCAAAAGATTTAACCACGTACTCATTGTAGTCCTTGTTCAAGAGCAAAGACTGCTCGCTCATCGCCACGTACGCAGAGCAGCCCTTTGCTGGAGGGTCGTCTCCGCCACATGGAGCAATAACGAAAGCAATGATTGGTACGCCGGAGCCTAGCACTTTACGCAGGTGCCTAGCGAATTCAAAGAACACACCACTTCCAGTGCCGCCGCCTAGTCCGTAAATCAGGACAACGGTTGGCGTGATTATGGAGGAGAGCGCTTGTTCTTTGAATGAGTTTATGAAGCTTCGAATTATTCCGAGTTGGTAGTAATTCAATGCGTAAATTGCTTTTGCTAGGGCCCTTCTTCTGCCTGCGCCGCCTGCCATGGGCGGTATAGCCATTGTTGTTTCAAGCCAGGGGTCGAAGCGTTCAATTTTGGCGCCTTCATTCACCAAGTATTCGTTGTATTTTTGGTTGATGAAGTCAAACATCGCTTCAGCTGTTGGAAACTTGACTGATTGGGCGATGAGCCGCATTCTTTCGCTCGGTATGCCCGCTTTCACCATAGCTTTTGCTATTCTCTCGTGAGATTCCTGCAGGCTCCTGATTTCAGGATCTGCTATGTCAATCGCCAAAAGCGAGAGCCGTGTTATGTCGTTTTGCAGCAGTTCCATGGTTTTCTTATTGGACAAAAAGCTTTCTACGATGTTTGTTCCAGCTGAACCCAGACCTATCAGTTGTACACTGTTTTGATATATTCTCGTAGAGGTCACATCCCAACTAACCGCTTAAGCCTATCCTTTACGGTTTCCAGATTTGACGCGATTGTTCGGTCAATCTTTGATGCTCTCAGCGTTAACCCTTCTAAGTCCTTGATTTGGTCTTCAATGACCATTTGAGTGTAGCTGTTTTTTCCTCTGGCTCTCAGGAACAGGAAGGCGAATACTACTGCACCAGCCGCTGCGACTCCGATTGCGGGTATCATAATCATTTGCAAGGCTGAACCCATCGGTTCTCCTGAAGATGGAATCGCGTTCAGTAATGCTATGGCTTCGTTCACGTAGCCTTTGTTTACCAGTGCTTTGGATTGGTTTAGCATGTTCCCGTACAATGTAATGTACCCAGCATCGACCCCTGAGTCGATGAGGCTTTGTAGTTTAGCCTCTTTTTGGTTGTAGAGGTTTTGGAAATCGCTCGCTCCCGCAGTTAGGATATCCACTTTTATGGCGTCCAAGACATCGCCAGTTGCGCCTGATAACTGAATTAATGTGGAGTTGATGGCCGCTGCCGTAACTTTTTTTGCTTGACCATAGGCAATCATCTCGAATGTCCCTTTCTGCCAGTTGAACTCGAATGATGCGGCATTGGGTGTGAATCCAGCACCTAAATCGTAGTCGCCTGGGATTAGTTCCCAATAAGTGCCGCTACTAGGCTTTTGCATGTAGCTTGAAAGTTTCAAGTTGCCAGACCCTCCAACGACAACGTTAACGGTGAAGGTTATCACAAGTTCTGCTCCAGACACCACTGGGGATAACACAGTAGGCTCATCGCTTAATGCAAAATCCGCTTCGATTAGCTTCTGTCCTGTCTGAGCATCTTCCACAGTATAACTTGTTATCCAATGACCCTCGGTTGCGGCGTGAGTTGGCATAATTGACAAAGATGCTGCTGTTAACAGCAGGAAGAGGCATGCTGCAAACAGTTTTACTTTCATATTTATCTCCCCCTATTGGCGCAGATTTCTATTGCACCATACATATAACATTTGCGCATAGTGCTGCTATGAGGATGCGAACAACAATTATGGAGGGGCTCACTTATATGCATCATAAACATACGTATGTTTCTTCTGCTGTAAAAGCATTCTCGTCAAGATTTCTTGACTAAACCGTCAAACTGCGAAGGGAAAGCCGTAAAACAGAATTTTCTCGTTCAAGCTTAATGCACGGGTGCTATGCGGGATGACGCGATTTCCCATGCCTTCGCCCAACCGTTACAGGGACGTTTAGGTGATGCTGACGTTTTGGATGTCGAAGTACCGTTTTGCTAAAAACCGCAGGCGTTCTGCGTTCTTGCCGTTTTTGCCTATGGCGACGCCCTTGTCCTTCGGGTTCACCGTGACGACCGCCATCTTTTTTCCGTCCATCCGCTCGGTTATGCGAACTTCTCTGACCCCTGCTGGTTTCAGGGCATTCTTGATGAACTGCACAGGGTCTTCCGAGTACTCAATTATTTCATGTTTCTTTCCAGTCATGCGCTCAAGCGTGTGGATGTTTCTGCCGCCTTTTCCGATGGCAACGCCTACCTGTCCCTGGTTCACGATGAAAATCGCGCGTTCTTGTTCTTCGTCGATTATGCAGTCTTTGACGCTGGCGCCGCTTATGCTCTCAAACAAAGCGATATAACGCATTTCATCGCACGTAATTTTTATGCCTGAAGTCACTCGATTCCTCCGCTGTGCTCTTGCATCTCGTCAGTTTCAACGGCTTTAAGAATCTCTGAATCGCCAGTTTCTCTTATACTTAACGCCGAAACAATAAAGAGCTTATTGCAGACAGCAGCCAAATCCATTGAAGCACCCTTATAGGTCATAACGGGGACATTAGAGATTTTAGCATAGTATTCAATCTGCTCTTTTATGTCTTTTGGACAGTTGTTGGCTAAAATAATCATCTTAGCCTTACCAGACTTGGCGTGCTGCAAAGCCGCGTTGGATCCGAAAGAAACTTTCCCAGTCTTCACGGCTGCCGCAATCGCCTTATCGATGTCTATCATGCTTCAGTCTTACCTCCCTCTTTCTGCTGCTTTTCAAACGTGGACATGTATAACTCGACCAGTCCTGTGCCAATCGGAATCGACTGGCCAACGATGACGTTTTCGGTGACGCCCTCCAACGGGTCGCTTTCACCCTTAACTGCTGCTTCCACGATGTTTGGGACTGTAATCTCGAATGCTGCCCGAGCCAAGACGCTGGCTTTCTTGCCGCTGATTCCGTGCCTGCCAATCTGCTGTACCTCGCCGGTAGTGGTCATCATGTCCGCGACCAGCATAACGTGGCGCACGTCAACATCTAAGCCTTGGTCCTCCAAGACGCCTTTTGCCTCGTTGACTAACGCGTTTCTTGCAGCTTCCACGCCGAGGGTTTTTGCTATTTCGTGGACGTTGTTCGTCGTTGTGCGCGAAGTGTCTACGCCTGGAATCTCCAAGACCTTGGACAGGTTTGAACCGTCTGTGCGTATCACCCATTCTCCGCTTTCCTCAGTGACCAGCACGCGCTTTATGTCGGGCACGCCTTTAACGTGGAGCGCTGGGATTTTGGTGAGCATGCGCTTCAGCATTTCAACCTTTTTGGGCTTTATGTGCACGGTATCACCCTCTACTTTGACGGTGGCGTTCTGCAGTTGCAGTTTATCTTTCAACTCGTCCATTGTTATCGCTCGGTCCTCCATCATGGATTTGCTCAGTTCAACTACTATCTCCTCGTTCACGGGGTCCTCGTAGATTGCTGACGCCAGATTTTCCAGGGTCGTGTAGATTATTTGACGCGCGATTTCCACGGCTCCTTCCTTGCTCTTCTTGTACTCACCAGTCAAATAAATCGTCATAATCGGCGTAGACGGAATCCTGCGTGCATCAACTATCTCGATGAGTCTGGGCAAGCCTAAAGTGACGTTTTGCTCCTTGACACCTGCATAGTGGAACGTCCTGAGAGTCATCTGCGTGCCGGGTTCACCTATCGACTGAGCCGCAACGATGCCCACGGCTTCGCCTGGCTCCATCATGGCTCGTTTGTATCGGTCCGCTGTCAGCTGGATGGCTTGCTCCACGCCTTTCTTGGTGAGGTTCGCCTTAGCTAACGTCTGCTTAAGCTGGCTCAAAAGTATCGGTGTAAGCTGCTCCTCAACGCTTTTCAACTGTTTCTTGATGTATTCGGCTGATGCCACAGGGCCTTTTTCCTCGCCGATTTTAATCTGGTCAATCAGTCGGCTGACGTTCACTGCTTTGCCGTGGTCGCTCTTGGCTGGGTCAACGCCGTCCTCGCCGTACCTGAACTGGATGATGTCTCCGGCTGAGTTCCTGACAGTGCCATCGTACTCCAAGCGGATGTGCTCCAGCGCGTTGATGAGTCTGCGCTGCATGTAACCGCTTTGCTGCGTTCTGACCGCAGTGTCCACGAGCCCTTCTCTGCCTCCCATGGCGTGGAAGAAGAACTCAATCGCGTCTAACCCGGTTTGGTAGGAGTTGTACACGAAGCCTCTTGCCCGTGGACTCGGGTCGCCCTCAGCGAAGTGCGGTAGCGCGCGTCCAGAGTATCCTCGGAGTATGCGTTTGCCACGCACCGACTGCTGCCCTACGCAGGCTGCTATTTGTCCGATGTTGAGGCTTGAGCCTCTGGCGCCCGTACGGGTCATGACTATGCCCGCGTTCTCCAGTGTGAAGTCGTCGTCGGCGATTTTGCCCGCTTCATCTCTTGCGGTGGCAAGCTCGTGCATGACGTAGATTTCGAATGATTCTTCAAGCGTCTGTCCCGGCAGCCGCGGCAGGGTGCCGTTGCGGTAGTTTTCGATGTGTTCGTCGATTTTCTTCTGTATCCGCTCCATGGTTTTCTTGATTCGGCTCTCAGCCCTCGGTGACAGGACAAGCTGGTCGTACGTGTAGGAGAAGCCGCGCATGGTTATGAAAAGCTTTAGTAGGCGCGTTGTCTTGTTCAGAAACTCGCGTCCAGCTTGGGTTCCGTAATCTTTGATTATGCGATGTAGCAGGCTCTCCGACTGTTCTGCGCCTATGGAGCGCCTGTCGATAATGCCTGATATTAACTCGCCGTTCTTCACAACCACGTAAGCGTCATATTTGCAGGCTTCTTCCTCGCATTTTGCGCAGCCTTGGCAGATGTTAGCCTTCAAAACGTAGTTCAGTGTTTTCGGCAGGAAGAGGCTGAAAATCTGTTTGCCCCACCATAGCGGCTGGGGCTCTTTAATCTTGGGTTCAGGTAACTCGCCGACGTATCCGGTTGCCGTGAGAAGCCTGTTAACTTCATCCCTTGTCAAGTAGTTTGACCGTCTTGTGAAGAAGTATGCGCCTGTGATGAAGTCTCGGATGGCGCCGATGATGGGACCGCCAAATCTGGGTGAGAGAATCTGGTCTTGCACCTGCATCAGCAAAAGTGCTTCTGTCCGCGCTTCTTCACTCTGTGGCACGTGTAGGTTCATTTCGTCGCCGTCAAAGTCAGCGTTGTAAGGCGGGCAAACACATAGGTGCAGGCGGAAAGTCTTGTAGGGTAAAACGCGCACGTAATGCGCCATGATGGACATGCGGTGCAGCGAAGGCTGCCTGTTGAATATGGCTATGTCTCCGTTTTTGAGGTGGCGCTCCACGATAAAACCAGGTTCGATAGCCTCAGCAATTTTTTCTCGGTCCACCACGAACTCGAGTCTTATGCGTTTGCCGTCTGGTCTGATGATGTATAAGGCGCCTGGATAGTTTTCTGGACCATTAATTACTAATTTCTTCATTTCCTCAATGTTCCACATGGTGACTTTTTCTGGAACGGACAAGCGCATTGCAACGTCTTGTGGAACACCAACCTCGTTAATGTCAAGGTTCGGGTCGGGGGAGATGACAGTTCTTGCTGAGAAGTCAACTCGTTTGCCTGAAAGATTGCTTCTGAAACGTCCCTCTTTGCCTTTCAGCCTCTGCGAAAGCGTCTTTAACGCTCTGCCTGAGCGGTGCCTCGCGGGCGGTATGCCGGAAGCCTCGTTGTTAAAGTACGTTGTAACGTGATACTGAAGGAGTTCAGACAGGTCTTGGATGATGAGCGTGGGAGCGCCTGCCTCCATGTTTTCCTTAAGCCTCTGGTTAATACGTATGATGTCCACAAGCTTGTGAGTTAAGTCGTCTTCCGAGCGGATGCCCGACTCCAGCGTAATGGAGGGGCGAACGTAAACTGGCGGCACGGGCAAAACCTGCAGCACCATCCACTCGGGTCTCGCTACTCTTGGGTTGAAGCCTAAAATCTCCAGGTCCTCATCGGAGATGCGTTCCAGCCTCTCGCGAATCATGCTAGGCGTCAGCGGTTCGGAGCCCGCTTCGGTCTGCTCGATGAACTTGGTGGGCTTCTCAAATGTAATCTTGTACTGAAGCGCAGCGCAGTGAGGGCACTGCTTCGCCTTAATTTCCGAGATGATACTCTTGTACACCTCGTCAGGTATGGTGCCTAATAGAACGTTGTATCTCTCTATTCGGCTTCGAACCTTCTTGGCGGTGTCGTCTGACAGGAGTATGCGCCCGCATGTGCGGCAGGTGCTCTTCAAAAGGTCGAAGATTATCTTCGTGAACTCGATGTGCACTATGGGAACGGCTAGTTCGATGTGTCCAAAGTGTCCTGGGCAACGGATTGCGGTGTTGCCGCAGGTTTTGCAGCGTTGCCGAGGTTCCAGCGTGCCTAGTCTGCCGTCCATCAGCCCCGCGGTTATCGGGGCGCCGTCCTCGTCATAGGTGTCTGGAGTTTGAATCTCCACGACTGACTGTTTGCGCAAGTCTTTGGGTGAAATCAAGCCGAAGGATATGTCGTCTACAACTTTATGGATTAATTCTTCCGAGGACATGTTAGGCTTTCTCCTTAAGTTTTAATTTTGGTGTAATACACAAGCTCTGCAGCTCCTGTAAGAGAAGCTTAAACGCGTAAGAGACTATTACAGGCGAGATTTTCGCTTTCTCATCACATATCTTGCACACGTACTTCCGCTGTTTCATGTCGTAGTAGGCGATTTGTCCGCAGTTCTCGCAGATGTAAAGTGTGTACTTGTCAGATTCTTCCAGCAACCTATCCCTGAGTAGCATGGCTGCGCCGTGTCCAATGAGGCAATCACGCTCCATCTCGCCAAACCTGAGACCGCCACCACGTGCACGACCTTCAGTTGGCTGGCGCGTAAGCATCTGGACTTGCCCTCGTGCTCTGGCGTGGATTTTGTCGGCAACCATGTGGTGCAGTTTCTGATAGTAGACTACGCCGACGAAGATGTCAGCGACAAATTTCTCGCCGGTCATTCCGTTATAGAATACTTCGCTGCCAGTGTGGCTGAATCCTAGCTTCACGAGGTTTTTCCTGATTTCGTCAGGTCCTTCATTTGAGAAAGGTGTGCCGTCTGCTGGTCTCCCTCTGGCGGCTGCCATTTTTCCCGCGAGGGATTCGATGAACTGACCGATGGTCATTCTTGAGGGTATAGCGTGAGGGTTGATTATTATATCTGGAACTATGCCTTCTTCCGTGAAAGGCATGTCTTCCTGTGGCACGATTAAACCTATGACGCCTTTTTGTCCGTGGCGAGAGGCAAATTTGTCGCCTAGTTCTGGGACTCTTTGGTCTCGGACTCTTACTTTTACGAGTTTGCTTCCTTCGCCGGACTCGGTTATGAAGATGCCGTCAACGACTCCGGTTTCTGAGGGGCGCATGTCCGCGGATGTGTCTCGCATTGAGGGACCTTTGACTTCGAATTCTTTGTATTCTTCGAGGAATCTGGGCGGGCTTATTCTTCCGATGAGCACGTCTCCGCCGACTACGCTGGATTCCAAGCTTATTATGCCGTCAGGCTCAAGAAGCCTGTAGTACTGTTCTCCGCGGTACCCTCGGGTTCCAGGTTCAGGAACCATAAATTTGTCCTTCAATCCGCCCAAGTACTGGCGGCACTCAGCCTCGTAAATCCTGTAGAAGGTGGAACGGGCTAAACCCCGCTCTATTGAGGCTTTGTTAAAGATTAAGGCGTCTTCCATGTTGTAGCCTTCGAAACTGAGCACCGCAACCACGCAGTTCTGCCCTGTGGGACGCTGTTTGTATCCGATGACTTCCATCAGTTCAGTCTCAACCAACGGCACCTGCGGATAATGCAGAATGTGCGAGCGCGAGTCAACGCGGTGGTGGAAGTTTGTCCCGTAAACGCCCAAAGCCTGCTTGGCCATAGCTGCTTGGTACGAGTTGCGCGGCGACTGGTTGTGTTCTGGATAAGGTATTGTGGAGGCACAGATTCCCAGAATAGTGTATGTTGCAATTTCCAAGTGTGTGTGCTGTGGCGTAACTTGGTCTAAGGATATGGCGATGTACGCGTTTTCTTCTTCTTCCGCGTCCAGGTACTCAACCAAACCGTTTTTGACGAGGTCTTCCCATGTCCACTCGCCCAAACTTATCTTTTCGAAGTGCTCGGGCTGAAGTTTCGGAACACCTTTTTCAACGATTATGAGGGGGCGTCTGACTCTTCCCTCGTCACAGTTAGCGTGCACTTCTTCGGTTTCGGTTTGCGCCTTCGAGAAATAGGTGATGTTGACTTCGGTGGAGATTTCGCCTGCTCTCCTTTTCATCCTGAAATTGTTGACTAATTCTTGAGGTGCATCGCAGTACCCGATGATGTTTCCGTCAACGAAAACTTTGGCTCCCGAAAGCCGCAAAGCCTCGTTAGCCTCGTAGGCTGGAACCGCACCCATCTCAAAAAGCAGTTGCTTAATCTTGTCAGGGTTCACGCCTACACTTATCGACGCGGACAAGGCAAGGTTTTTCACCAAGCCACAGTTAGAGCCCTCAGGCGTTTCGTTGGGGCATAAGCGTCCCCAGTGAGTCGGATGCAAGTCTCGGGCTTCGAAGTTCGGTTGACTCCTGCTTAGCGGCGACTGGAGCCTTCGCAGATGGCTGAGCGTGGAAATGTAATTGGTTCGGTCAAGCAACTGAGTTATTCCGACCCTGCCTCTTCCCCAGTTGCCAGTTGCCAACGCGTGCTGGAATCTTTCAGTGATTATGCCCGGGCGGACAGCCGCAGATACAGTGATTATCGGACCTTTGACGCCAATGCGTTCAAGCTGATACTTTATGTCACGAGTCAAGTTTCTGAAAGAAACACGGAACAAATCCGCAAGCAACGGACCAGCCAGTCTCAGCCGTTTGTTCTTAAAGTGGTCTTTGTCGTCCGGCTGTCTTCTGCCAAGCTTAAGCTGGATAACGCGGTAAGCCATCTCTCCCAGGAATATGGCTTTGTCCTTCCGGTTCTTATCGCTCCTACCAAGATGCGGCAGGAAATTCTTGTCCAAAGCGGTTTCAGCCTTCTGCAGGCGGTACTCTTCCACCTGTCCATGAGCCACGCGGTTGCCGATGAACAACATCGCGTCAGCTGGCGTGTCAACACCTATAGCTTTTTCAAATGAAGGCCCAAGCTCGCTTTGAATATCCTTGTCAAGCGACACGGCTTCGGCTATGTCTTTATCCTTCTCCAACTGCAACGCGCGCATTATAACCACGAAGGGGATTTCCGTAGGCACTCCAGGCATTGTGACGTAAATAGCATCATCAGACTTTAGCTTAAGCTCTATCCTGGCTCTGAAGCCGACTGTGGTTGAGAATATTTTGGCTTGATAAACCGGCGATGTGCCTTTCTCGTCTATGTCAACGATAACGCGGTTAGGCGCAAGGTCTTCCATGGCTACGATGACGCGTTCAGACCCGTTGACGACAAAGTAGCCGCCTGGGTCGTCTGGGTCTTCGCCTGCCGCGATTAATTCGTCTCGGGAGAGCTGTGATAGGAAGCAGAGTTTTGATTTAAGCATCACTGGTATGTTTCCGATGTAAACGAGTTCGGTGTCCTGTTCCCTTCCGTCGATTACAGGCGTCATCTCCAGCGCTATGGGCGCCGCGTACGCCAAGTTCCGCAACCGCGCTTCCATGGGGTAGATTTCGTGTTTGGTGCCGTCAACTTCGGTGACGTAGGGTCCAGTTATGCGTGACTGAGGGTCGATTACCCAGATTTGTCCGAGTTTTACTTTGTAGGGGCTTTCAGGAACTTCGATGGGGATTTCGCCAACTTCGTCCACGACTTCTTGCAAGCCGTGGTCGATGAACTCGTTGTAGCTGTCGAGGTGCTGGCGAACCAATCCTTTCTCATTGAAGAAAGTTTTCAATAATGAGTGGATGTCTTTTTTGATTTCAGTCAATTTTTACCATTCCCCCGCATTTCTTAAATTTATAAAGGTGTGAACTTGGTTTTTTGGTGCGGGTTTTTCTCAAACTTCAATTTCCCCCGATGTTGGATAGGTATCCAACTCGAAAAAGGGTCTCCTATCTTTATAGAGCACAAACACATGCTACATAGCTCTCTAATAAACTTTTTTATGTCGCTACTGGTAAATCAGGGTTTGTTAAAGTTTCTTAGAGTGGCTACACGATAATCTCTTGTTTGAGTTGGGTTGCGCCCCGCAAAACCTTAACGGAGAATAATTATTCATACTAAAAATTAAAATCGCCGATTATCAAGCTTTTCGCGGCTTAAAACGTTGTAGATGAGGTTTTTGGCTGATTTAATGCCATTTTTTCGCTAATTTTCGCGCCTTGCCACGCTCAGCTTGCATGCGTCTGGTCTTGCGCTAAGCCTCCTTTCTATAAGCGGCAGCAATGCATCATCTTTCTCGTAGCCCACACTGTTCCGCTCTGCCAGCATCGCGGCTTCAGTGGTTGTGCCCGAACCAAGAAAAGGGTCAAGCACCAAATCGCCTTCCACGCTGAACATCCTGATGAGGCGGTCTGCGATTTCAAGGGGAAACGCGGCGGTTCTCCTTTCAACATGGCTGGCTGTTTGGCGTGTGCCAGTCAAGTTCCAGATTTGGGTAAACCAAGCGTCGCGTTGCGTCTTGGAGAGTTTGCTATGGTAGCGGTGGTAGTCGTGTTTTGGGAAGCGTCTAAGTTTTCCTTTTCGGAAAATTAGAATGTACTCGCAGTCTAAGGTGACGTAAGCGTTTGGCGGCAGGAAGCCCGAGCCGAGGAAAGCGCCTTTGCCCTTGTACTTCGGCTTCGTCGTGGGTTTCTTCCACAGGATGTAGGGCAGCGAGGTGAAGCCTATTCTCTGGCAGTGCTCGATTACGCGTGAGTGGTTGGGGAAGAGGCGGAATGCGCCGTTTATGGTGCGTGTGGCGTCGCCGATGTTAATGCAGGCTATGCCTCCTTCGACGAGGACGCGGTAGGTTTCACGCCACACCTCGGCGAGATATATGTGCATTGCTTCATAGAGTCTTGTCACGGTTTCTTCCCGCGGGTCGGCTCGTAGCACTTGCCAAAGCCGAGCGATTTCGACGTTTGCCTCTTCGAATTGGGTGTCCCACATTTTTATCATGGGGTAGGGCGGTGAGGTTATCATGAGGTGGACGGTGTTGTGAGGGAGTTCGAGCATGCGTCTACTGTCTGCGAATATAATGCGGTGTTCAGTTTGCATGTGAGTCGGTTTTATTGTGTGGGTTGGGGCTTTTACTTTTTTGGTGCAGAAGGGGTTCCTCAGATTCGAATTCTGAATTCAGAGCTTGATTTCATAACAGATATGCACATGCGCAGACAAAGGCGTGACAAGTGCCAACCATGAAACCCACCTTATCCATCAAGCACCTGCAACGCCGGTTAGCTGCCGTAGCCATCGCAGTCATGCTGCTCATGACCTTTCGCGTTACCATTGCCGCACCAGCCCAGACGGAGTACGAGCGCTACGTCCATACATACACTGACGCTACGTTGGGCAACTGGACTTATGTGGAGAAGCCGCTTTTCCCCATCTACTTCAACACCTCACAAATCGCCATCGGCGCGAACTGGACCGTGGTCTGCCCCCTGCAGGCTGGACACAGCTACCACGTTTACTGCTACGGCAGTTGGGTTCACATCGGCCCCGAGCCGAAAACCGACTACGACATCTACGTTTACAACCCCATGGGCGAGTTGGAGAGCACGCACACCGAGGCGGCTGGACTCCCTGAACACTTGGGCACGACAGTTGAAGATCCATATTTTGTGCCCGCGCACGACGGCAACTACACATTCGTTATTGTGAACGACGCGAGGGAAAGCCACGGTGCCGAGCAGGCAACATTCATGATAATCGAGCATGTGGACTGCGACAGATGGTACACGCATGACGTGGAGGGCAAGAACGGCAGCCAAGCAACCTTTGCCACAAGCTGGGCTTACGAGTTCCTGACAGACAGCCAACGGATAGAGCTGTGGGTGCAAGTGCCAGACACGCTGGACATGTACGAAGCAAGGCTTTACCTGATGAGCGATGCCAAATCGCCTAGCGTCAACAACGTGTCGCTACCCTGGGAAATGGGGCTCTACGGCAACCTAACTGGCAAAGTGGGCGGCTACAACCTTGAGGACGAGGGCTACCGAGGCGTGGCTTACGCGAGCTGCGAGTTCAACGGTCAAGACATGTACCTCAACTACACCGCGCCCACAGAAGGACCCCGAGTGTACCATTTGGTTTTGATGGGAGAAGTCGGCTCAGGCACCATTAATTTTCTGGTGAAAACCACCTTCGGCGGCACGTTGACGCCGTTGACTTACCTGGGCAGAGTGTACCCAACCAATGAAACGTTAATCGCTTACGAGGCGAATTCCACACAGTTGGAGAGCGCCACACTGCGGTACACCATTGACGGCTGGATGAACGGGACAACGCTGCCCATGGCGGTGAGCAACATGACCTGCAACGCCACTATCCCACGGCAGCAGGCAGGCACAATAGTCGAATACACGGTCAACGTAGTTGATGTGGTGAAGAACAACCTGACAGCAGCGGGAAACTTTACCGTGAAGTATGCGTCGTCAATCATGGATTTCAACACCACCCGCTCCAAGGTGACGCTGGGCGAAAACATAACCGTCACGGGCACGCTTAGCAAGGAGGCAGCAGCCAACAACGCTTCAGTCATGGTGCAGTTCACGTCCGCAAACGACACCAAAACAGTCACGTGCACTGCGCTTGAGAACGGCACCTTCACCGCCTCTTTCAAGCCCGAGGCAACTGGCGTCTGGATGGCGCAAGCCACCTTCACGGGAACAGACACCGTTTACGAATGCGACAGCACCGTTGCGCAGGTGACGGTGGAGGAGCCATCGTTTCTGGCGCAGAACGGGATTTTCATAGGCGGCGGAGTCGGCGGCGGATTAGCCGCAGTCGGCGCCATAGTCTACATCAAAAAGTACAGGCAGTAGTCGCAAGCGCTCGGGGCGCGGGAAATGATTAATAAGAAAGAGCGGTGGATTTTGTTAGCTTGTATGCGCAGCGGTAACCAAGCCAGGTCAAAGGTGAAGGACTCAAGATCGACGCTTTGACCCAAGGCGCCCGGATGGGATATCCTTTCCCGCAGGGGTTCGCAGGTTCGAATCCTGCCCGCTGCACCAAAAACTTCTGCCATTCAGCCCTTGAACAAGGGAAAAGGGCATGCGCTTCACGCGTGCTATAGCGGCTCCAAATATGCGTCTGTTCTATCGTGAAGCCCGTGGCGTCTGCTCTTCCTTTATCTTTTAGGCTTAATTCGTGGCTGACTGCGTTTTGCGTCGTTCTGGTTTAAGCTGATTATACCGTTTTTCGCGTTGCATTTCCTTCTTTTTCATACGCAGTTTAACGGTTAAAGGCAAAGGCTGCAAAGGCAAGGCGTCTTCAGTTCAGGTGGATAGTGAATATGGAGATCTATCCAGATTTGTATGAAGTTTTATATTTGTTACATGTTATATCCCTAACATATTTGAGGAGGGAAACGTTTGAAACTAGTGACAGTCCTTTTACCAGAAGCTTATCTTGAAGGTTTAGATGAACTCGTGAGGGCGAACATGTACCCGAGTCGAAGTTCAGTCATAAGGTCAGCGGTCAGGGATTTGCTGAAGAAAGAGCTCTGGGAGAAACGCGGCGGCAGGTAAGCCACAGCCTTCTCTCTGCTTATTCCACACGTTTTATTGATGCCTTAAGTTTCTCAGCGACTTTCGACGGATTCTCTGAAAGCGTTATCTCACGTCCAACAATTAGGTAGCGTGCGCCTGCTTTGAGCGCTGTTTCCGCTGCTCCGCCCTGTGCCCCTATCCCGGGAGAGTATATCGGCACGTTTTCGCGTAGCACCTCGTGTATTTCCCGTATTTTCTCGGGGTAAGTGGCGCCCACGACCACGCCGTCAGCGTCCCATTTTAAGGCTTTTTTCGCGAACGCAATATACTGCGGGGTTTTTTTGCCCGTTTCCGCGTCACACACTAGTTGACCGTAGCCTTCGCCTGCTCCCTTGTGGCTCATGTATCCCAGAAGAATCACGCCTCGCTGCTGCTTGAGGGCGACATCGAATACGGGTTTTAAGCCTTCTTCCCATCCTACGAACGGGTTAGCTATTAGCGCGTCAAAACCCGCGGCGTAATAGTACTCGGCGATAACTTGGTTGGTGGCGCCGATGTCGTTTACCTTGCAGTCTATTATGGCAAGCAAGCCTTTCTCGTGGATTTTGTTTACGAGTTGTTGGACGCCGTCGAAGGTGCCGAGAGGCAGAACGAGGTGATGATTGATTTTCACGGCGCACATGCAGGAACCCGCAAGCTCCAGAACATTCTGAGCTTTAAAGAGAAGTTCTCCGCGGTTCTCTGCCGCGTGGAAAGGAAAATCCAGTGCCAAAACTATGCTGGACCCGTTTTTCTTCGCGGAATCTTCCATTCTTGACTTGAAAGACGTTTCAAACCCTCCAGTCATCTTTTCTTGATAACCTAATATTTCTCGCTTATTACGATTAGCTCTTTCGGTTCACAATTATGTCTTGGCTATTTGGAGAAGTTGTTTAGAAAGCGAAAGTGAACAAGTCTGCTTAGTGTTTGCGTTTCCTGAAGTAAACCAGTGCACCTATCATTGCGAAAAGGACAGCGAGAGAGGGTGCGGAAAATTCGGGAATTACGCTTTCCTGCATTCTAATTGACACTTCATGCGTGCTATGCGGGTAGACAAAATATAAGATCCAAGCATCGCCGATGGAACTAGTCGTCACGTTCTGTTGTTTTCCGTCAAGGATAACGCTTGCTTCTGTGACGTCGGGGAGCATGGTTTTGGAGATGAAGGCTTCTGTGTAGCCTATGGTGCCTGAAGACCCGCTAACGTTGAAATTCACCTCATTTGCGTTAGAGTTGTATACCAGAGGCGACACGGTTGAGTTTGATACTACCGCGAAATCGTTGTTTTCCGGGGATAATGACGCTGATATGTTAACTGCCCAAGAAGCGAATATGCAATATACATAATTGTTGGTGACGATGGGGGAGGGCAACGAGTCAGGAAAGGTCATGCCGCCAATGAAGCTACACACACTCTCATATCCTTCTATCACGTCGTTGCGTACCATGATTTCCTCTGAGGCGTTGTGAACTTCTAAGAGCCAGTATGCTGAGGGCGGTAAATGGACAGCTGAGGGAAAATCGAGCGTGTACCACAGAGGTCCGTTATTGTCGTAGTAGTACATCGTTCCTTGAGCTGTCTGTGCTATTAGACTGCCAACTGTTCCGTTGTTATCCCCGTAGATCGCGAACGCGTATGTGTAGTTCCGAGTGAGTTCATTAATATTACCCTGATATTCCATCAAACAGGACATTGAGGTGACGTTCGACTCGACGTTTAATGAGAAGCGTGAGCCCGCAGCAGTATACGGGGTCCCGCTGCCTCCCCCTTGTGAACTTCCGGTCGGGTATCCGAATACTCTGGTGAACAATTCTTTCCCAACCAATATCTGCGCGGTTTCTGATTGTGCGATGTTGTAGGCGCTGTCGTTTATGGAAGGGTAGACTTTGAGGTAGACTATGTAGGTTCCTCTTGTGCTTGGCGTGAAGCTCCACGAAGGTCCAGTTTCTGAAAGAGCGGTGCCGTTTAGAAACCATGTGTACAGATAGGGAATGGAGGCCCCCGTCAATGTTGAGTTGAATACGATAGTTCCATGGACATTTATCGATGCAGTGACTGGATTTATTGAGACTGAAACTGGAGTCGCGCCAACCGCAAAATTTATTGTTGCAGCCAAGACTGGTGAATAGAGAAGAATGGCAATCAGAATCAGGGTAAGCATCGATTTGGTCATTGGCTCAGCCAACAATCGCCTAGCCTATTTGAAGCTTAAAAGAGTTTTTGTAAAGAGTTGTTGACTCGATATTTCTTGACTAAGCCCTGCTTATGTTTACCCTGTCTGTAGAGTATGAGTTAAAGTATAATGCCTATGCTTTCACCTGCTTTTTCATGTTGCAAAACGCCATGTTGGATGATTATGTATTTAAGAGCCGTAATATGCATAGTTATATGGGGTAACCGTGGGCTCTAACAACGATTCCTTAATTGCGTACAATGTTTTAAAGAAAAAAATAATCAACGCAGGGTTCTGCACTCAATGCGGTGCATGCGAAGCTGCGTGCCCAGTCAGCGCGCTTCAGATAAAGGACGAGAAAGTTAATCGCCTGCATGACTGCTCGAAAGACTTGGACTTATGCCCCATCTGCTACGGCGTATGCCCACACTCTGAAGCGCTTTTGCTTCGAAGCCTGAGTTTCGTTGCAGACGCACCAGTCAGGAACGAGGTTGTTGGCTACTACAGGAAAATCGTTCTCGCTCAAGCAACTGACCGGAAGCTTAGAGAGCAAAGCCGCGGCGGCGCCGTGGTCACTTCACTTTTAACGTACGGCATAGAGAAGAACATTTTCGACAGCGCCATAGTTTCTCAGGCTGAACACGATAACCCCGCTAAACCGAAGGCGTCAGTGGCGCTGGTTCCAGACGACATCCTCTCAGCTATCGGCAGCAAATTCTTTCCATCGTCAGTCGCCAAGGCTTACGGCAGCGCAGTTTACGGCTATGGTAAAACAAAAATCGCTTTCGTTGGGGTCCCCTGTCACGTGCTTGCCCTGCGCAAGATGGAGGCGTGGCAGCACAAGATCAGCGGTAGCATGAAGATAACAATCGGTCTCTTCTGTTTCGGCACATTTTCTCTCAGCAACTTGCTGGACCACATAACAAAAACGTACAAGGTCAAGCCATCAGAAATCAAGCACATGCGCCTATCCTCAAAATTCGTGGTTCAAACTGAACACGACGTCATACGTATTCCAATGTCTGAAATCGAAGACCACATTCTGCCCAGTTGCCGCACATGCACCGACTTCACATCTGAGTTGGCGGACATATCCGTGGGAAGCGCTTATCCACTCACAGACTGGTCTACCGTGATTCTCCGCACTAAGGCGGGAGAAGACTTCTTCTACGAAGCAGTTGAAAACGGCATCGTCAGCACTTGGGTTATAGAGAAGGAACCAAACGTCATGGAACGCTTGATCATTGCAGCCATGCAGAAACGCAGTGCAGCACTGAAAGAGGCTAAGAAAATAGAAGAAGTCTACGGTTATCTGCCAGTGCTAATGCTAAGAGAGTCAGACGAGCTTGCTCAAATCAAGGTTGAAGACATAATGACTAAAAACGTCACAACAGTGCCAGAGGACATTTCAGTCAACCAATTCTTGGACATTGTGGCAAGACGCCGCCACATAGCGTATCCGGTGTTGAACAAAAACGGCGAACCCATCGGCATAGCAACCCTGGAAGAAGCCTCAAAAATTGCACAAGCCAGCAGAAAAGACACACCTGTCAGCAAAATAACGCGAACGCAGCCTGTTGCTGCTTACCCGGGAGAAACGGCGTTAGACGTGTTCAGAAAAATGGAAAAACATGAGGTTGGGCGCGTCCTCGTCTTAGACCCGGTGAACCCGAAGAAAATGCTGGGTATAATCACCAAAACGGACCTAATGCACATCCTGACGAACGCAGCCAAAACATGACCACTCAGATGGATGAAAAAGTCAGCGGCTTTACGCGAAACTTAAATTTCCGCATCTTCATCTTTTGATAAAGAACTGCAAGAGTTGCAGCTAAATCCGCAAGTTAAGTGCAGCATGGAGAAAAAGGCATGAACCAAAGCCTTGCAGAAAAGATAATCGCAAAGCACCTCGTCGAAGGAAAAATGCAGCCCGGAGAACAGGTAGGCTTAAGGATAGACCATACTCTCACGCAGGACTCCACGGGAACCCTGACTTACCTCGAGTTCGAAGCCATGAGTATCCCACGAGTCAAGACGAAGTTGAGCATAAGCTTCGTAGACCACAACATGCTGCAGAACGACTTCAGGAACGCCGACGACCATCTATACCTGCAGCAAGTCGCAGCCAAATACGGCGTGGTTTTCTCGCGTCCCGGCAACGGTATATGCCACCAGATACATTTGGAACGGTTCGCTCGACCGGGCTACACGTTGCTGGGAAGCGACAGCCACACGCCAACCGCAGGCGGCATGGGCATGATTGCCATAGGTGCAGGAGGACTCGACGTGGCAGCCGCCATGGCTGGAGAACCCTTCTACATGGAGATGCCCACGGTGATGGGCATAGAGTTGACTGGTGCACTTTCGCCTTTCGTTTCCGCCAAAGACGTGATACTGGAAGTGCTGCGGAGACTGACTGTGAAAGGCGGAGTCAACAAGATTCTCGAATATCACGGTGAGGGCGTCAAAACACTGAGCGTGCCCGAGAGAGCCACCATAACGAACATGGGAACTGAGACAGGTGCAACCACATCCATCTTCCCTTCGGATGACGCCACACGAGACTTTCTCAGAGCACAGCGCAGGGAAGACCAGTGGGTTCCGCTTAAGGCTGACGAAAACGTCGCGTACTCTGAAACGCTCAAGGTAGACATGGTTGAACTGGAGCCGCTAATCGCGTTGCCGCATAGCCCAGATAACGTAAAACCAGTAAGCGAGGTCGAAGGCACGCCCGTGGACCAGGTCTGCATCGGCAGCTGCACCAACTCTTCCCTGCGAGACTTGAAGATGGTTGCCGCGCTCTTGAAAGGCAAAAAAATCAGCAACAACGTAAGCCTCACCATCTCGCCGGGTTCACGTCAGGTGCTGGAGAACTTGGCGGCAAGCGGCGACCTCGTAAACCTCATCAGCGCGGGCGCGAGGATACTGGAGAATGCGTGCGGTCCATGCATCGGAATTGGGCAGGCGCCGCAGACCGATGCTGTGTCTCTTAGAACTTTTAACCGCAACTTCAAGGGCAGGTCAGGAACACAGAGCGCACAGGTCTACTTGGTCAGCCCAGAGACAGCTGTTGCCTCCGCACTGCGTGGCGAGATAACTGACCCACGCAAGCTGGGCGCGTACCCGCAGATAACTCTGCCAGAGAAGCCAATAATCGACGACAGCATGTTCATCTTCCCTTCTGCCAAGCCGTTCACGGGCAAAATCGTGAGAGGACCCAACATCAAACCACTGCCCGATTTTCCGCCCCTCCCAGACAGGCTTGTGGGCGAGGTCTTGTTAAAACTGGGCGACAACGTTTCAACCGACGACATCCTGCCTGGCGGTTCCGAAATCATGGCGCTGAGAAGCAACATCCCCGAAATCAGCAAGTACACCTTCCGCCACATTGACCCAGATTTTGCGGAGCGCGCCCTCAAAAATAAGGGCGGATTCATTGTGGGCGGAGAAAACTACGGTCAAGGCTCGTCGCGGGAACACGCCGCGCTGGCACCTAAATACTTGGGCGTCAAAGCTGTTGTCGCCAAATCTTTTGCGCGGATACATATGGCGAACCTTGTGAATTTTGGGGTTATTCCGTTGACTTTCGCGAATAAACATGACTACGCAGAGGTTGAGCAGGGCGACCAATTAGAGTTAGAAGTTGCAAGCCTCAAAGCGACTCTCCATCTGAAGAATCGCACGAAAGGCACGGAAATTCGGGTTGACCTCAGCCTCAGCGAAGCGGAAAAACAGGTGTTAAAGGCAGGTGGAAAACTAGCCGCCATAAAAGCCAAACAAGCAAAAAAGAGGACGTCACGTTAAAATTTATTACCTATGAAGCCTACATGTACTCATGGTTCTAAAGGACGTTTTGTCGGAAGAAAAGAGAAGCGCCTTTATGCTTGGCAATGAAGCCATCTTCCGTGGCGCCTTGGAGGCAGATGTAAAAGTCGTAGCATTCTACCCTGGCGCGCCAACCTCTGAAATCTTAGACACCTTCGCGGAGGCTTTAGACAGCTTTGATTATCAGATGGAAATAGCCACAAACGAGAAAGTTGCGCTTGAGGTTTGTGCTGGCGCAGCGTTTGCAGGAGTCAGAAGCCTCACTGCCATGAAGAGCGTGGGAACGAACGTTGCTTCTGACACGCTGTTCGTCCTCGGCTACACTGGCGTCAAGGGCGGATTGGTTATTGTGATGGCGGACGACCCCCACGCACACTCTTCTCAGTCGGAGCAGGATGGCAGATTCTTCGCACCCAACGCATACATACCGATGCTTGAGCCCTCTACGCCGCAGGAAGCTAAGGACATGGTGAAGAAGGCGTTTGAAATCTCCGAACGGCACAGGGTGCCAGTTCTCATCCGCACTGTCACGCGGGTAAATCATCAGAGCGGAATCGTCCAATTAGGCGAACTTCACCGCAACGAGTTCAAGAAAGTCAAGTGGAAAGAACTCGGGGAAGAATACGCTACGCTTGGTGCGGTGGCGCGGCAGAAGAAGCTGAAGATGCTTGAGCGCTCGGCAAGACTGGCAGAAGAATTTGAGACTTCCGAATTCAATTTCACCAGAAACACGGGTTCTGCCATCGGAGTTGTCACGTCTTCCGTGTCATACCTCTACGTGCTGGAAGCGCTGAAAATGTTGAAACTCCAAGACAGGGTCAGCATCCTGAAGCTTGGCACCACATACCCGTTACCCAAGAATACTGTTAAAGCGTTCATTAAAAACTTGAAAAAAGTCGTTGTTGTTGAGGAGTTGTCGCCTTACTTGGAGAAGGAAGTCTACGCCATAGCTAAGGACACTAACCCAGACTTGGCGATTTTCGGCAAGAACTCAGGCGCCTTCTCAGAAGCATGGGAGTACAACCCAAACGTCGTCGCCAAAGGAATTGCCTCAGCCATGGGCATAGCGTACGCAGGACACGAGGCTATCGTCAAAGAAGCCGAACAGTTTAAGGAGATTATTCCAGACCGATACCCGACGTTCTGCGCTGGTTGCCCGCACCGAGCCACATTCGTGGCGCTTAACCAAGCCTTGAAGATTCAGGCAGCTAAGGGTCAAGAGCACTATTTCGCGAACGACATAGGCTGCTACTCCATGTGGATATTTCCACCCATATCGCGTGGCGACAGCTCTCTCTGCATGGGCGCCTCAGTAGGCGTAGCAAACGGCTTGTCGCATGTTATCGAGGAGAGGGTTGTGGCGGTCGTGGGCGACTCAACGTTCTATCACGCGGCTATTCCCGCGCTCATTGATGCGGTTCACAACGGTAACAAGTTTACCCTACTGATTTTGGACAACTCTGTGACCGCCATGACGGGGCAGCAGTTTAACCCATCAACCGAATTCACGGCAGGTGGACGCCAAGGCAAAAAGGTGCCAATAGAGGACATCTGTAAGGCGGTGGGCGTGGAGTTTTTGGAGGTGGTAGACTCGTACGATGTCAAGAACAACGTGGAAGTATTCAGGAAAGCGCTAGATTTCGACGGGCTTGCCGTGGTTGTTTCCCGAAGAGAGTGTGCGCTCTACGGCGACAGGAACAAGCGAAGCAGAGGCGAAAAGATTGTGCCCTTCTACGTTGACAAGCAGATTTGCAAGCGACCTTACGTTTGTTTGAGAACGTTTTACTGCCCAGCCTACGAAATAGACGAAGACCGGCAACCGCGAATATCGCCTGAACTTTGCGACGGCTGCTCTGTCTGCTCCCAATTATGCCCAATAAAGTCGATAAAGCGGGTTGAGGGGGAAACTTGAGTCTAAACATATTCATTTGCGGAGTCGGCGGACAAGGACTTGTACTCTTAACAACCGTGGTTGGAAACGCTTGCGCCAAAATCGGCATGAAAGTCGTAACCGGAGAAATGTATGGGCTGAGCCAAAGAAGCGGCGCCGTCTCCGTGCACTTGCGCATCGGCGAAGACGTGTTTTCGCCACTCATTCCTTATGGCGAAGCTGACATTCTCCTATCCCTTGAATCGATTGAGACACTGCGCTACGTGGAATACTTGAAGAAAGATGGCGTAGTGCTTATGAACAAGAGAATTATGCACCCGCCTGTGGAAACCTCGAAGATAATTACATCAAAAGGCGCAAAATACCTCACGGTTGAAGATGTGGTGTCGAAGCTGAAGAGTTGGACGCCGAACATCGCGGTAGTCGACGCTTTAAGGCTGGCAAAAGAAAGCGGCAACGTAAGAACCGAAAACACGGTTTTCCTCGGGTGCCTATCAGCGCTTGAAGCGTTTCCAGTAGACGAGAACGCCATTAGAGAAAGCATCGAAGAGGCAGTGCCCAAGAAAACCTTGGAGCAAAACCTTAAAGCCTTTGACCTAGGAAAGAAGAGCGCTCACGACTCGCTGTGCACACTTGTTCAATGCAGACAACCACCGTAGCAGAAACTCTTAACAGGAAAAACCGCTACCTAATTATCCTTGAAACAAGAAGGATTCGCATATGAGTTACCGACCTCAAACGAGTTCACGTCGCAGCACTGGGCGAGCACGCGGAGAGGTGCACCGTGAGAGGGCGAAGCGGAAAGAACAGCGGCGTCGTTCTGGCGGCAAGTACCTGCTGGAGGAGAGAGAAGCGCCCACCTTCGAGGGGGAAGTGGCGAAAACCATCAGCAGGCTGCAAAGCCTCGGGAGTCAGACTTTCGCGTTTTCACCGTTCAGCCAGTACTATGACGATTGGCTGTTAAGCCTCAAGAGCCTCCTCTCCGAGTTTGAGACGAGTCCCGCCGTGAATGCTGACAAAGAGTTCGTGTGGCTATGTTCACAAATAATCGCTGACGTTGAAAGTAAACTTGCCAAGCACAAAGAGGAAGAGGCTGAACTCGAAAAAGTTACTCGAAAGCTTTCAGAACAGAATCACCTTCTCGTTCAGATTGACACGGAATATGCCCATGCAACCCATAATCTGTCTTCAAGAAGAGACGGTGAAATCAAACGCTTAACCCGCCAAGTCCACGACTACGAAGAAGAACTTGAACAGGCTAACACAATGAAAGTAAGCATCCTCAGCCCCTTAGCAAGACGAGCAAAATCACAAAAAATAGCTGACGTAACGCGGAAACTGGCCGTCGCAAAAGCCGAACTTGAATCCGTCATGAAGAAGTTTGAAGTTGAACAGGAAAAACTCCACGACGAGTATCAGAAAAACAAGCAATCGGTCATCGAGCAGGTTCGGAGTCTGGAGAAGAAAATTGAGAAATTAGACATTGATGGTTCCGTTGAGGACAGGCGGGTCGCATGCGACGCCCTTGTTAACGTCGTGAAGACGCTCTTGCAGAGGAAGACGCGGTCTCAGTAGTATGTGTGCTGGCGTTTTTCCGAAGCTTTCATGGGGTTGGGTTTTCTTGACTGCACTTGTTGCAAAGTGTGTACAAGTCCAAACGTTGACGAAGCGGTTTTAAGCCAGTTTCCGCAATTATTCGGTACCACAGTTTCTTGACGTTCGGGGCTTCATAGTCATAGATTTTGCCGCATCTTGGGCAGATGACGTTGATGTGTGGCGAGTTGTTTGGATCGTATCTTGAGCTTTGGTCGCTGAATCCCAGTTCCTGCACTAAACCTAGCTTTTTGAGCAGGTCTAATGTTATGTAAACCGTGGCTAAACTGATTGCGGGGTAGGTTTTCTTCACTTCTTGGTATATTTGCTCGGCTGAAGGGTGATCTTTGCTTGAAAGTATCAACTGGCAGATCGCTATTCGTTGTGGTGTGACTTTGTAGCCTTTGCTGCGTAGTCTTGTTATTAATTGCTGCTCGTTCATGCGGTTCACGGTTTGGTTGTATATGGCTTTCCTGCATCGCTTAAATGATTTTCTAGGCGTACCATAACTCTTAAATAATAATGATTATTATCTAATAACTGTTATTGTTTTTGCGAAATAAGATAAAAGCCTTGAGAAGGAGGTGACAGTTATATGGAGAAGAAATATTCAACCAACGTAGGCAGAGAAATGGTGGAAAAAGCCGGCGTCAACGTTGACGTTCTGATAGGCAAACTGAAAAAAGCCGCAGCGGCTGAGTTCACAACCTATTACTATTACACCCTTCTAAGAATGCACTGCACAGGTCTCGAAGGAGAAACAGTCAAAGAAATCGCGGAAGACGCAAGGCTTGAAGACAGGCTTCACTTCGAAACCCTAGTACCCCGGATCTACGAACTAGGCGGAGAACTCTACCGAGACCTCAGAGAACTACACGACGACGCCGCTTGCTCAGCCGCGTACCTTCCACAGGATCCAAGCGACACCAAGGCTGTCCTAAAAGTCCTATTGGAAGCGGAAAGGTGCGCTGTGCGAGTCTACACGGAAATATGCAACATGACTTTCGGGAAGGACCCTAGAACCTATGATGTATCATTAGCTATACTCCACGAAGAAGTAGAGCACGAGGCTTGGTTCCAAGAACTGCTCGAAGGACGCCCCTCAGGACACTTCAGGCGAAGAACACCCGGAGAGGGACCATACACACAGAAATTCCGCCACATCGAATAGAGCAGACAAACCAAAAACAGCTTTCCCCATTTTTTAACTTAAAATCCACAAATTAAATATAACAAGCACACAGTGGGATTAATGGACACAGAGATTATCTGGTTCGGCTTAGGCGCCAGCCTCTTAGCTGGATTAGCAACAGGAGCAGGCGCCCTTCCCGTGTTGTTTACAAAACGAATCTCAGACAGGCTACTGGACGTCATGCTCGGATTTTCCGCAGGCGTCATGCTGGCAGCTACCGCGTTCAGCCTTATCGTTCCAGCCTTAGACATAGGCGGACCATTTGTCGTCGTTTTCGGAATAATCATAGGCGCGCTAGTGCTGCATCTAGTCGATCGGTTCGTTCCTCATTTCCATCCTGCGTTAGGAGCCGAGGGCCCAGCTTCACGTTTGCCAAAAGTGTGGCTTTTTGTTCTCGCGATAACCATCCACAATTTTCCCGAGGGATTAGCTGTAGGCGTCAGCTTCGGGAGCGGGGACACGGCTGCGGGTCTTGTGATAGCCATGGCGATTGGACTGCAAAACATGCCTGAAGGGCTGGCAGTGGCTTTACCTTTAGTGAGAGAAGGCTACAGCAGGCACAAGTCTCTGATGTACGGGATGCTGACGGGGTTGGTTGAGCCTGTAGGCGGTTTGCTCGGTGTTGCTTTAGTCTCTGTTTTTCTGCCGATTCTGCCGTGGGGGCTTGCATTCGCTGCTGGCGCAATGCTTTTTGTCGTGAGCGATGAGATGATACCTGAGAGTCACAGGAAAGGGTTTGAAAGGGAAGCCACGTTCGGCTTGATTGCTGGATTTGTTGTTATGATGCTGTTAGATACGCTCTTTGTTTAAGAAACATTCCTCAAGAATTAAATGACAAAGGTGAATGATGTGGGTGAATACGTCAAAATCGCGGAAACAAAGGATATTTCAAAGAACCAAATGCAAGTATTCAACGTGAAAGAACGGGAGATACTTCTGATAAATCTTGAAGGAGAGTTACATGCTTTCGACAACCGTTGCCCACACATGGGATACCCTCTTTTCTTCGGAAGCCTCAAAGGCGACACCTTGACATGCGGTTTTCACAGCGCCAAATTCAACGTTAAAACTGGCAAGTCACTAGGACCAGTTACAAGTGAACGACTGAAAACTTTCCCTGTCAAAATCCAAAACTCCTCAGTATTTATTGAAGTTTAAGGTCTGCAGAAGTGGGAATAAGTCGCTGAGATCCGCCGCAAGTTGCCTGTGCTGTCTTGATGCGGTAAGCATTGCTATGGTAATACTATTTTGCTAAATAGTAACACTTATTAGCAGGGTTTACAACTTCGTATTCTATTTCACTCAAAGAAAACAAGGGTTGAGGGAAAAGAAATGAAGATTTTGATATGTGGGAAAGGAGGTAGCGGAAAAAGCACCATTGCCTCTCTATTAGCAAAGGATTTGAAAACCAAAGGCTACCGAGTCCTAGTCGTAGACACCGACGAATCAAACTATGGCCTCAGCGCCCAGTTGGGGCTAAAAGACCCAAAAGAACTGATGGACCAGCTTGGTGGGAAGAAGACTGTAGTAGACAAAATGTGGTCGACGCGTTCCGCTGGAGAAAAAGCAGCCATATTCAGCGAGTCGTGGAGCATAGACGAAATACCTAGCGAGTGCGTTTCAAAAAAAGACAACATGTATCTGCTACAAATTGGAAAAGTGAAACATTTCGGGGAAGGGTGCGCTTGCCCCATGGGCGGGCTTTCTCGAGACTTCTTAACCAGTCTAAAACTAGAACCAAAAGATATTGCTATAATCGACACGGAAGCTGGAGTGGAGCATCTAGGCAGAGGAATCGCAAGTGGCGCCGACGTGATTTTGCTGGTTATCGACCCAACCTACGAATCCATCAGATTATCCGAAAAAGTATCTGCCATGGCAAAAGAAGCCGGCAAGTCAGTACATTTCATCCTCAATAAGATGGACCAAGCAACCGCTGATAAAATATCTGGCAAAATAGGCAAAGAGAGCGTCGCCGCGGTCGTACCTTTCAGTCAACTTGTTCAGGATAAGGGTCTCAGCGGAGAAGAGCTTGACACACCCGTGGCGGGCATCGCAAACATCACAACTTTCGTACTAAACGCTTTGCAAGGAGGCACTAACTGATGAACAAAAACACGCTCAGCATAATTGCGATTGTAGTTGTGGCTATTATTTTGGTTTCAGCATTTGTAGTACTTCTGTGGGCGCCGTCAGGAACACCAGGTCAGCAGTCTGGAACTCAGCAGATCATTGACATGACTGGTCGTAATGTAACTGTTCCTAACAACGTTCAGAAAGTTATTGCGGTAAATCCTGGCGCCTTGAGACTCATCACGTACATGGATGCAAGTGACTTGGTATGCGGGGTCGAAGAGGTTGAGTCTGATCCCAACGGAAGACCATATGCTATGGCTCACCCAGAGTACGCTACATTGCCAGTTATCGGTCCACAGTTTGGTGGAGACCCTGAGCTTATCGCAGCCCAAGCACCCGATGTAGTGTTCACTACTGATACGGTGGTTTCAAATCTTGATGCCTTGCAGAACCAACTGGGAATTCCCGTGGTGGGCATAGTCTACGGTGGCTTGGATACCCCTGAATTGAGGCAGACTTTCTATGATGGTCTCACTTTGATAGGCAAGGTACTGCATAAAGAGAGCCGAGCGACAGAAGTTATCAACTATGTAAAAGGGTTAATTGACGACCTCGAGGAGCGGACTTTCGACATACCTGACGCTGACAAGTTATCTGTCTACGTGGGTGGTCTCTCGTCGCGCGGTAATCACGGATTCACCTCAACTGCTGCCTATTATGCCCCGTTCACTCTGACAAACTCTAAAAACGTGATCATCCCCGCTATGGCGCAGAACTCCACTTCAGTAGTTAACATCGATGTTGAGGTGCTCCCCGGACTTAATCCCCAAGTAATTTTCGTTGATTACAACGGACTAAGCCTTTGCCGAGAAGACGTACAAAAACACGCAGCTGTATATGGAAGCTTAGACGCCATAACCAACAACTGCACATACGGCGTGATGGGCTATAACTGGTACCATTTGAACTTTGACGTGGTATTGACTGACGCATACTACGTGGGCAAGGTTCTGTATCCAAATCAGTTTGCGGACATCGACATAGCGCAGAAAGCCAATGAAATCTATGAATTCCTAGTTGGGACGCCACTTTACGAGCAAATGGTTCAGCTTTACGGGCCTTTCGATGTAGTAAGCCTCCGCTGAGGTACACGAAAATGAGAATTAGCGCTTTCCAAGTAGAGGTGCACTATCTATCCAATAGCCTCTTTTTTTAACTAAAATGGGATCATCAATAATGAAAGACGTTAACAACCTGATAAATCCGCCCAGCCCCAGTTCCAAGGAGTTTTCTGCCCTGTTAGAAGGCGCGTTAAATGGAGTGAGACGCTATTACTTGATTATGACAGCGTGGGATAGTGGGCTGTTTGACCACACGGTCACGCCTAAAACTCCGCAGGAGCTAGCTAAAGCACTTGGTTACCAAGAAATAATGCTTAAGATGTTCTGCGATGCTTTGGTTAAACTGAATCTGTTAACTAAACGAAACGGTGCGTACACAAATTCACCAATAGCCAATCAATATTTAAGCCGCAAATCTTCTACATGCATGGTCAACACCATTCACAACATGAAGGCAAACGCTAATCGTTGGACCAAACTGGCAGATATCCTAAAAAATGGTCCAATTACCCAAGACAAACAGCAGACATTTGGCGAGGAGTGGCTGATCAGCATTGCGGAATGGGCTACGGTATGCTCCGTTGCCAACGCGGTGAAAGTAATAACAGCACATCTTGACCCACACCGCTGGAGAAAACTCCTCGATATTGGTGGAGGACATGGACTGTACGCTATCGCTTTTACTGCTCTCAACCCCAAACTTAAGGCATTCGTTTTTGACCTCCCCCGCGTAATACCAATAACCCGTAAATACGTAGACGCATACGATGCGAAGAATGTCCATCTAATTTCAGGAGATTTTTACAAGGATACCATAGGGCAAGATTACGACGCAATTTTCTCCTCATTTAACCCAAGCTGCAATGACCCAGCGCTTATCCCAAAGCTTAGGGATGCCTTAAAGCCTGGAGGAGATCTAATTCTGCGACGGTTCAAAGACGCGTCTAGGGAAGACGCGTTAAAAACACTAGACTGGAATTTATTGAGCTTCGAAGGAAAGCAAATAGGTAGCAAAGCGCACTCGTCTGGTCCAGTTGTGAACAGAGCCAAGTACATTAAACAGTTGAAAGCAGCTAGGCTTACCAATATCAGCGTGGTTTCTGTTGATTACATGTCCGAAATTATATTCGCAAGTAAACCTTGTGTTAAAGGAAGCTAAGCATAAATGGTGAAATCTCTGACGATTAACTCTACAAAAGAGGACGCCCCTGATTACTTAAAGTACATTGGAAAAAAAGTGCTTTTCATAACGGTTTGCGCGGTTGCTTTGCTTCTGGTCGCTCTGTTTGCGTTATCATTGGGCTCAGCTAACCTGTCTGTTGCTGAGGTTATAAGTCAAATACTTAGCCAAAGCGGAATCGCTTGGAGCATTCGTTTACCTCGCGTATTGGTTGCCGTGGTCGCTGGAGCTATGCTAGCAGTTGCAGGCGCAGTTATGCAATGCATCCTTAAGAACCATCTAAGTGAACCTTACACTCTGGGGCTGAGCCAAGCAGCGGCGTTCGGAGCCGCATTCGCCATCGTGTTTCTCGGCGCGGGCTCTACCTTCAGTAACGCTAAGGACGCGGTAATAGTCAGCAACCAATATACTGTAGCCCTATGTGCATTTTGCTTTTCTTTGATATCAACTGCCGTCATTCTTGTGCTTACCCGATTGACCAGAGTCTCGCCAGAAGCTATCGTTCTCTCGGGAGTAGTCATGGGCTCGGTTTTTGGAGCAGCGCTTACCGCAGTGCAGTACTTTGCCAGCGACGTTCAAATCGCTTCTATAGTTTATTGGACATTTGGCGACTTAAGCCGCATAACTTGGGATAACCTTGCTCTCATAGGAACTGCATCGCTACCGGTACTTATCTACTTCATTTACAACCGTTGGAACTATAATGCCCTCGATGCGGGGATAGACACCGCAAGCAGCTTGGGAGTGAACGTAAACAGGCATGTAATCGTAGGGATGGTGCTTTCCTCGCTCATCGCAGCGCTAATCGTTTCTATGATGGGTGTCATCGGTTTTGTAGGTTTATTGGCACCTCACATGGTTCGAAGAGTAATCGGTTCTGATAACCGCTTCGTACTTCCAGCCTCTGCGTTAGTAGGAGCATTAATTCTGGTGGTGTCTGATACCATAGCTCGAACAATAATTGCTCCGCTAATTCTTCCCGTGGGAGTTATCACTTCGTTCATGGGTGGACCTTTGTTTCTTTATATTCTCATCAGGGGGTATAGAAAACGAAACTAAAAGTCAGGGATGTCGAATTCTCCTACAATAACGGCGCATTGGTTCTAAAACGTATTAGTATGGATGTGAAGGTGCACGAGGTTTTGGCAATTTTGGGTCCTAACGGCGCTGGGAAAACTACTTTGCTTAAATGCATCAACGGGTTGCTAAAGAAAAAAATAGGTATTATAATGGTGGATGAAGAGGACCTGAGCAAATTGACCAAAACCGAGGTAGCCAAGAGGATAGGCTACGTGCCCCAGCGAGCTGAGGTTCCGAAAATCACAGTTTTCGATTCTGTTTTGCTTGGAAGGAAGCCACACATCACTTGGGATGCATCCACAAAGGATATTCAAATAGCCAAGGATGTGGTAAGTCGTTTGGGTCTGGACGCTCTTTCCCTTAAGTATATTGATGAAATAAGTGGCGGCGAATTACAGAAAGTGCAGATAGCCAGAGCCTTGGTGCAGGAACCAAAAGTCTTGTTGTTAGATGAGCCCACGAGCAACCTGGATTTATGCAATCAGCATCGTATAATGGCTACTCTTGTTGACGTTGTAAAAAGAAACGATTTAGCGGCGATTATGACAATGCATGATCTTAATTTGGCTATGCAATACTCGGACAAATTCATACTGTTGAAGGAAGGAAAAATATTTGCCGCTGGAAGCCACGAAATAATAACCCCAAAAAACATAGGAGCCGTATATAATTTATCAGTTAGCGTTGCGAATTATCTGGGTCGACCGATAATAATACCCATCTGAAACGTTTACTCCGATGCAGAGATTAGACGAAAAACGCGGGGTAAAAACTTTTAAGCACTTCCGAATTGCAGACATGCAGGTTCTCGTTGAAACGTGCCATCCAAGAGAATATACTGCCAAGTGCGAGAACTCTTTATGTAATGCAGTACCGTTAAATCTTTCCAACAACTCCATGAGTGACGCAACAAATATGACCCAAATTTGCCCTCTCCTTATTTTCCTCATGATCGTAAACACAGTCTCACTGTTACTCTTCGGAGCGGACAAGTTGAAGAGTACGAGCGGAGGATGGAGAATCCCAGAATCTAAACTTCTGTTGCTTGCACTCGTTGGGCCATTCGGAGCTTACGCTGGTATGCTGCTTTTCAGGCACAAGACCCGCAAAATCAAGTTCCGTCTGGTCCCACTCTTCATGCTTATCCAAATAGGTCTTATGATATATCTGCGTCTTATTTGAAGCGGCTGACGTAGAACCCTTTCTTAAAGCGCGGATATCTGTTTGTTGAGAGGTAGTTTAGCCTAAAAAATGTTGAGTGCGGGGGGTGGGACTTGAACCCACGAAGGCCTGCGCCAGAGGATCTTAAGTCCTCCCC
>JAAKEZ010000054.1 GCA_018475625.1 Candidatus Bathyarchaeota archaeon A05DMB-2 | reverse complement strand
AACCAAGGTTAAGCTGTTTTCTAATAGCCTCATAGGTTCTGTCTGGAAGCTTTCCGCTTTCATAAATCTCCTGTGCGCTTAATCCCTGCTCAGCCAATTCCCTTAAAACCTTAATTTCCTCGTCTGACCACGGTTTACCTCTTGCCATAAGCCTAAGCCTTCTGCGTCAAGAAAATGCCCGTAATATTGCCAACAAGCCCAGAAATAACCGTGAAAATTTCAGGATTCCACCTTCCCAAAACAACCAAATGCACAGCTTCCAAAGCGGTTAAACAGCCAACCATGCCAAGACTGAAATAAACAGCATAAAGCAACTTCTGGCTTGGCGGAACCTCAACCCTTCTATGCTTTGTCTGAATAGTTTTTGTTAAAGCCTCTCTAATAGGATTCTTCAATGTCCATTCCCCAAAAGCGTTATTCTCCGCATTAAGCGTCTGGCTCTGCCATGAATGAAGGCTTGCTGACAAACCTGAACATTCTCCGCATTCATCAGCTTAGGCAACAAAACCCGAATGTTCTCAACCGTGCCGACAGGAATTATTGTGCAGTCAATCTGCCCATAGCCCTGCGCAAAAAGCCATTGGCTTGCCACAAGCACGATATGTTTAGCAATTTTTCCGAAGGCTCCAATGTAAACTCCATAACTTGTGACGGGCAAGTCTATTTCGGCTCCTGAAGCTCCAGCCTCTCGCAACTCTTCAACAGTTTCCAGTCTGCCACGAGAAGCATCAAGCCACGTGACTTCTATCAAGTCGCCTAACTGCAAATCGCCAAGCTGTTTAAGCACTTTCTTGCTCATCCGCACATAACCACACATAAAATAAGACGAAACAAGAGAGTTTTAAGCAAATCTGAATGTTTTCTTTCATTAAACTCGACTTTAATTAAAATTTTGTTTCAGATTTGCTTTTTAGCCTCTTTTAACGCTTTTCTCTTTTGGACAAGTCATGGTTTCGGTTACTGCTGACCAGATTCGCAAACGTTTAAGCTTAACAGTAGCAGACATCACCGATGATGATGTTTTAGTCTTCAGAGGCGAGGCTGCAGCCTTCTTAAGCGAAGAAATCGGCAAGACGCTTGACGCTGAGAATTGCACGGAAGCTGAGGCTAACGCAATTCGGAATCTGGCTGCAATTTATTGCTACTGCAAAGTTTCAGGCGGTTCAGCCGTTGGCTTAGACTTTAGCGTGGGAGATTTGCGTGTTTCTCCAAACGCTGGAAAACAGCTCGAATTTCTGAAGGAGCAAGTTGAACGGTTCATAGCCAGACAGAAGCGTTTGGGCATAAGCCTTCTGGAGGGACCATAAAGAAAATGGGCGCTGTCCCCGAAGCCTACTACCAATTCGTCATGGATTATGCACCTTACGTTTACGTTATCCCCGAGTCTGGACCAGACCCTGCTTGGGGAAGAGCAGCCTTTGCAGCCGCTTTCGCAATAGACTTCCTCCCTGAAGCCTACTCTGCCAAACAGTTCGAAGACAGAAAAACAGCAATTTATGACAAGATTATTTCGCTTGCAGACTGGCTCCTAACCCAGCAATGCACAGACCCAGCCAAGAAGGCTTATGGCGGATTCAAATCAGCCGAAAACAGCACATACTATTACAGTGTAGACGCATGCCGAGTCATTCCCTCACTCTTAAGAGCCTATGAGCTGACAAATGATGCCGACTACTTGAATGCTGCAAAACTCTCAAGCTCTACATTTCTTAAAACCATGCAAGACCAACAGACTTACGGTGGATTCACAAGAGCCGTCACAATTGAGGACGCTTGGCTTCTGCAACTGGACGTGGAATGCCTTTACGGGCTTATCGGATTGAAGATGCTTGCTGAAAAGTATGATGTCGCAAACACAAGCCTATACCAAACAATAATGTCCAAGGCTGTAGGATTTCTGCGTGAAGGCTTTGAAAACCTTTGGCTTTACTACGACCCTGCGGATTCAAAGTGGCATCGTGTAGGCTTAACGGAAAACGAGGTTTACGATGACCCATTAGCCTACGCATTAATCGGCTTATACGATTATGAAGGCTGGAGCCTTTCATGCCAAAAACTCTACAACTTCATAAACACGATTAGGGCTTCTGCACAGTATCCAGCTTACAATCCCGCTATTTGTTGGGCTGGCTACATAGATGTGGTTTCACGTTTTCCAGCATGCGACTATTACGATGCTGTCACAAGCGGAATCCTCTGGAAAATACGCAAATACCATGACAAGCCAAGCTTCGCCTTCAGCAAACAAATCATAGAAAAACACCAAAACGAGTTCATGTATTGGGGCGTTAAGCATACTGATTACAGCTATGTCGAGAACAAGCAGGCTATGGCTACGGTCTGCTGGCTCGCCCAATTATTCCTAAACTATGAAGAGCCACAAACACGCTTCACACAGATTTTACGTTCAAAAGGCGAAAACATAACACTCTATCCTATCGTAGAGGCTGCTGAAACAGTTTCTTACGGCGAAGGCATAGACATCCCCGCAATCGTTTCGCCAACCCGTGTTGAAGAAGTGCTCATAGAACCCGGCTACATAGTAAACGACTACCTTAACGTTTACACTTTCACACCCTTAAGGCAACATGACAAGATAAGACGAAAAGGCATAGATTACGAAGTTCTTGGCGTTCAAGCCCTTGACTTTGCTGGCGAGACAGCATATTTTAAGGCAAATTGTAGGAGGCTTGTTGGGCAATGAGCGAAGTTGAGAATCCTGTTGACACGGTTGTTAGGCTTCTAAGCAAGAACATGTGGGTCGTCAAGGAAGACGGTTCTCTTGCCTCCATACTTGTAAGCAAAGAATGGTATGACCGTGAGCTTTTCAAAAACTTCGACGGACAAATAACTGTTGGCTTGGCTGAAAGCCGCGACACCAAAATTGAGATT
>JAAKEZ010000053.1 GCA_018475625.1 Candidatus Bathyarchaeota archaeon A05DMB-2 | reverse complement strand
TCACCAGCCTAACCATGATGGATTTGTCAGCAGCAGAAGCGTCAACGCTTTCTTCGGCATAAGCCACGATAGGACCATAGGGTGGGATGCTTCCGATTTCTTGCAAGTCTGGTTGAGCAGCGTTTGATGTCACTTGTGTTGCTCCTGTTGGAACGCTAACCGATATGACGGCTGCAGCCTTAAGCTTTCCACCTGCAGCGCAAACCAGTGATGCGCCTTTAACAACGTTGTTTCCGCTTGCCAAAGTGGCTACCACAACTGCAGGTGCCTTCAACACACGAACCGGATGCTTGTCTGGGAAGGCATTTGCAATTGGATATCTCGGGTCTGCGTCCAGAACGCCTAAAGGCTTCTGTTCTCCGTCGCCTGCAAGCGTTACTTGGTGGTCTGCTGTGCCCTTCTTAACGAATAGTCCTGGCTTGCAGCTTGTTCCTTCGGTTATGAGCTCTTCAACGATTGGGTTTCCGCCAACCAAAATCTTGTTAGAAGGTTTAACAAACGGCATAGACTAATCACTGCTCCTTCTTGTGGTATAAGCAGCCAACAGTCAGCCTGTTTTCATCTTCGCACGTTGTTGCTCCAGCACTGCGAACGTTTTTCACTGTGCCCTTAACGCTGTCTATGCCTTTCTGAACAAGCCTTAATTGCGTGAGATCGAGCTTTTCCAGCTCATCTTTTGAAAGCGTGGTCTTTTCCAAAATGGATTTGATAGCCGCTTCTCTTTCCCTTTCAACGTAAGCAGTTAAAGTCTTAGTGGCTTCAGTCATAGTAGCCTTAAGCTTCTCGTTCTCAGTCTCAAGCTCGGCAATCCTCGCCTTCAACGCTTCAACATCTTCTGTTGGCTTTTCTTCACTCATCTTATTTCACAATAGAAGTTACTGCATCATGCTCTATGGGTTCAGCGGAGTCTGCTAAATAGACCAGTTTCATGGACTTTGTTGGTTCAGCTAACAGATTGATTGATGGAAAAATTAGCCTTAAACAGTCAGTAGATAGACCCAGTTCACATATAAGCTGAGCCTTTCAAGAATAGCAACGAAAAATATAAACAGCGAAAGCAGCGCCTAAATTCTATTTGGAGAGGTCAATTGTGCCAAAGGAGATCCGCTTATGGAAGGTTACTGATGAGGGGTTTGAAGAACTTAAGCGAAATATGATCAATCGAGAGGAGACATTGCATGATTGGCTTGAGCAAGACATCTCGCTAATTTCAGACGATTTACTCGTGATTGGACGAGAGGTTTTGACGGATTTTGGAAAATCCATTGATCTTCTGTGTCTTAATAGCAACGGCGATGTTGTAATAATCGAGTTAAAAAGGGATAAGGCACCACGCGATGTTATGGCGCAAATTCTCGAGTATGGATCTTGGGTGGATGATCTGCCTTCTGAAAGAATTTTGGAGATTGCAAATGATTATTTGCAGAAAAAAGGAATGAGTCTCGAGGAAGCATTTCAGCAAAAATTTAGAGCACCGCTTCCAGAATACTTGAATGGCTCCCATAAAATGCTAATAGTAACATCTGAGCTTGATGCTCAAACCGAAAGAGTACTTAACTACTTGTCTGAACATGACATCGACATAAACGCTGTAACATTCAGTTATTTTAGAGATGGCAATAACGAGTACATGGCACGCGTACTACTGATTCCAGAAAGCATGAAAGAAATGGTGAGAACTTCAACGAAGAAAGTGTCTGGAACGCTTTGGACGCTTGAACTCCTTAAGGAACAAATAGAAAAAATCCCAAATGAAATTTTGAGAATTAGGCTTTCTGAAACTCTTAACTTCGCTGTCGCGAAGAATATTTTTGCTGAATCTCTTTCAAAAGAGCCACAGTTTTGTTTATCAGTAAAAAGTACTGGCGGAAAGGTGTTCTCCATTTCATTCAATGGAAGTCTTTACGCCTTTTTTGGCTTAAATGAAGCAAAGAAATACCCTACAAATGAGACGCGGCAGAGATTCGTTAACGATTTAAAGCGGTTAAATTTGCTATCACAAGACATAAACCTTGATGATATTAAGTCGGGAAAAATTCTGGAAAAGCGGTTAGACGAGCTTACGGACAGCGAATTCGCAGATCTACTCAAAAGTTTAGAACGCGATTTGATAGTGTGATCACAGCAGTTTTCATGCAAACAAATAAAAACTGTTATCTTGCGGTTTTCAATTGGATGATTAGAATTTTTGCCTTAGCAATTAGGCTATCTACTGATTCGTAGCCTTCCATTTGTTTTTTAATAGACTCTGTTAGAGCTTTGGCTTCTGGCAGTTCAGGGTTGTATTGCACACTTATGCCATATTTTAAGGCTTTTTTGACAATGCGTTCGTAGATTATGTTTCGTTCGTTTTGTTCGTATTCTTGTCTAAATTGGCTCCAGCGGGCTAAGGCGTTTCTGCATCTGTCTTCTGGAACAAGCGGATAAGCATAATTCACAGGATCAGCATAGTCTTCCTCATTCTGCGGGTAATCTTTTGGCGGTGTTAAATGTCCTTTGTCTTCCCGGAATTTTATGCCGTACCGCTTTTCTCGCTCTTCCGTAGCTTTGCGCAGTTTTTCTCTTTCGCTCTCTTCCTCTTGCTTCTTATTTGCTATGTCGCCTTCTCGTGTTGCTGGTTCAAAGCTTCCGCCGTGGTCTTGGCAGTGTTTGCGTGCTTCAGCTTCACTCCATGTTTTGATTGGGTAGCGGTAGGCTTGCTCTACTGTGCCAGCGTCAGGCTTGTCTTTTGGTTTGCCGTAGATGACGCGGTAGGTTTTGCTGTTGTGTTTGCGTTCGCCACTGCCCACTATATTTAGTGTTTCTGGGTCCTTGAGCCTACATGCGTGTTCGTTTGGGTATGGGTCTGCGCCTTTAAGGTTATCCACGCCTATTCCGCATAGTGGGTAGCTGCATCTTCCCTGCCAGCTTCCAACAGCCACA
>JAAKEZ010000052.1 GCA_018475625.1 Candidatus Bathyarchaeota archaeon A05DMB-2 | reverse complement strand
ATGTGGAATTGAAAATCGGATCATCTGACATCGTTTATATCACGGGCGATTCAGGGAGCGGCAAATCCGTTCTGCTGAAGGCTTTAGAAAAAGACATCAAACAAGATATGGGCTTAGCCACCATAAACATTGCTAATATCCAGCCTGAACCAGACAGGCCATCAATCGAAACCGTGGGCAAAACGCTCGAAGAAAGCTTGGAACTACTCAGCAAAGTAGGCTTAAACGACGCCTTCCTTTTCTTACGCACCTACGAACAGCTAAGCGATGGACAAAAATACCGTTACAAGATTGCGAAAATGATTGAAAGCCAAGCCCAATTCTGGATCATGGACGAGTTTGCAGCAACCCTCGACCGAGACACAGCCAAAATCGTAGCTTACAACCTTCAGAAGCTGGCACGGCAGCAAAACAAAGCGGTTTTGGCAGCAACAACACACACAGACCTACTTGAAGATCTGAACCCCTCCGTGCATATTCATAAACGCTTCGGCAAAGAAATAACCGTAAACTACTATCCAAACCAGCCAGCCAAAGAGTGCAGTCTCATTAAGGAAATGCGTATTGAAGAAGGCACAACTGAAGATTGGCGTAGGCTTGCTGGATTCCATTACAGAAGCCACAAGATAGCTGCGCCACGAAAAATCTTCTGCATCAAACGAGGTGAGGAGCTGTGCGGAGTAATAGTCTACAACTACCCACCACCCACATGTTTCGGAAGAAGACTTGTCTTGCCAAAAATGACCATGAGAGAGCTGAACGAAAAACTTAGCATAATCACTCGGGTTGTTGTTCATCCAAAATACCGCACAATAGGCTTAGGCGCAAAACTTGTCAAGGAAACGTTGCATCTGGCTGGAACCGAATATGTTGAAATGCCAGCCGTCATGGCGAAATACAATCCCTTCGCAGAAAAAGCAGGAATGCAAAAAATCGCCCAACAACCACCACCAAGAGAAGCTGTAAAAATCGCCGAAACTCTTCACCAACTCGGATTCAACACACAGTTGCTTAGCAGTGAAAAATACGTGCTAAGCAAGCTCCAGACTCTAAACGATAAAAAAGTGGCGAAAATTAGAGAAGCATTCATAAGAAACAGCCATGCTCGATTCATGAAATACTTCCTTCCTCATCAGCTATTTGGAAAAAGAGAAGTCTACACAAATGAAATAAGCAAGGCCAGTCTCGAAAGGCTTGCACACTTAATCAAGGTCTGTGGTTTTCTTTTGCAGACAAAGGTTTACCTTTTCTGGAATAAAGAAAAAGGAAAGGCACCAATGTCATGAAACTTTTCGTCCTTTTATTTGACCCAGTTTTTGGAATATCTTGAGTAGTTATATTCATCTATGATTTTCAGCAAAGACTTAGTAAAAGGCACATTTCGAGAGCATCTTTCACAAATTGTTTTCATGGCGGTTTCCCTACTGCCTCCCTCCATATTCATGAAGCTCTGAAGGACATTCTCTGCCAAAGTTCGCATTTTTCCCATGAACTCAAGGTATTTATCCGCTGACGCTTCAGAGTAATACCAATAACAACCATAAGCTTTCGAGATATCATTATCCCACAATGGGAAAAACTTGGGAGCCAAAAGATGTAATGCTTTTGAAACGGCAACTGGGGCTTTTACGACCTTTTGGATCTTGAAGAGCTTCGAGTAGGCTATCAAACAAAGCTTTAGTGATATTTGCATCCTTGTCATTGTAACTAAAAATATCTCTTTCCCTCAATTGCTGAAGCGTGTTCATATTCTCAATTAGACACTTTTCGAGAAGTTCAAAGTCAAAACTTCCATATCTGTAGAATGCTTGGTTCCAAGTTAGAAGCAGAACACCCAGAATTCGGAAACGAGATAAGTAGCTACCTTGTACATCGCGTCACGTTTCTCTTTCTCGACAAATGCACAGGAACCTTCTAACAACTGTTTGTAATCAACCATTCTCTCGCCTCCATTCATGTTAAATTATGCTCCTTATAAATAAGATTCAGAAAGCACTCTTGCATTTCAGCATATAAAGAAAAAAATGGGGGCTTAGGCTGCTGAAAATCCAGCCTTTTGCCTTAATTGTGCTATGTACTTTGCATATCTTGGATAATATTGTTTGGCTTGTCTCAGCAATATCATGTAGTGTTTGGAGCCTATCGTTTTGGGCGTCCGTCCCTCTATGAAGTCGGCTACGCTTTCAGGCACTCCCAGCTCTATCATCTTGTCAAACGCAAATTTCCGCAAGTATTTGCAGCGAACCACGCCTGGAAGCTTCTGCACGTATTTGCCAGCATTCTTATCCGTCAGGCATTTCTTTTCTTCCTCAGAAAGCTGTTTGAGTAGTCGCATTGTATACTCTGTGAAGAAGCCGTAGTAGGCTACTTTCGACTTTCTGAACATTCCCGCGCAAGCAACGTAAAACCCTTCAGCCTTCTCTACCGCGTCGGCCTTGAAATCATCAATAAGCTTCACAGTTTCTGTTAGTCGCAAGCCGCTGTCTAAAGCCAAGTTAAAAGCTACTCTATGCTTAAGCAAATCCACCTTCTCCACTATCCGTAAAGAACGCATAATGTCATCCTCGCTCGGAATCTTCAAGTCAACCCCAATCTCCCGCTTCGGAATAGCCTCCTTCAACGCCTCAATCCACGCTCTCTCAGCGCCCTTAAGCTTAGCAAAGTTAAGCAACGCATGCAAAGCAGGAATCAACTCGTGACGCCCGCTTTCAAGGTTGGCAAAGATGTTAACGATGTCCATGGCCTCTTTAATCCGCTTATCCTTGACATGCCTATCCAAGCTACTGACCAAGCCTTTCGCATAATACTTATTAAGCCCCTTACTCTGAAGCCAAGCAATGAACTCCTCACGCAAGCCCTTGTAGTCGATCTCTTGGTGCTGGGAGTTTCGGTCAAACCCAATATGTCCGCTAAGCGACTCATAATCTGGAGAACAAAAGGGGCAAACGCTCAATGTCCAGAGGTCGCGGG
>JAAKEZ010000051.1 GCA_018475625.1 Candidatus Bathyarchaeota archaeon A05DMB-2 | reverse complement strand
CCCTTCTGACCATTAAACATCACTTCAGAATCCAAACGCTCCTGAAAACTCGCCAACAAAACCTTAATCACACTTTTGCTCAAAACCCGACCTTCCTCAACAGCCTCAGTCGCCAAAATCTCATCAGGCTTTATAACATTCTTCGTGATCAGCCCCACTAAAGTCCGATCCACAAGTGGTTGACGAAACTCCTCCATCAAATCCAGAACGAGAGAAGGCTTGCCAGCTCGATCAGCATGCAAGTAACCTGCATAAAAATCCAAACCAGCATAGCTGACAGCCTTCCAAACCTCAGGAAACAAAATCGTCTGATAACCGAAGTTCAGCATGGCATTAAAAGGATCACGGGCACCACGAGTTTCTCTTCCCGTGAACCCCAACTCTGAAGGCAAGATCTGGCGAATCGAATCCCAATAAAACCGTGCACCCTCAGCCTCCAAATTCATCAACTGCTGACGCTTCTCATCAATCTTAGAGCCTTGCTCTCGGCTTATCCGCTCGTTCACCTCATCAATTAACCTGCCAGACTCATACAACCTCTCAGCCAAACGCGGGTCAGTCTGCCGCCTATTCTTCGCCATCAACTTCAGAAAATTGGCTTGATTCACAAGCTTTCCAGCAATAAACTTCTTGGCAAGAATCAGACTCCGCTCGTCATTGTAGGCCATAAACTGCTCTCGACGGGCTCTGACTGACCCGGTCATTGAAGCAGGCATCAGAACGGCATATGGCCAACCGCTATAGCGCGCAAAGACAACTTGAATGTTATTTTCCACGGCCAAATCCAAAGCGCTTGAAGAAAAAGCAACGCCGGATGAGCAGCAAACGATTAAATCAACATCATCCGCTACAATCTCCTTGACTTCCCCAGCTTTCTTCACAGTAAACCGATTTCGCTTTCGACCCAAGAAAATACCGAAATCGTCTAGAAAAACCTTCACCTGAACCACCATGCAAAAAAGTGGCTATCCATAACAGACGCTATAGTACTGGCAATACTCTTTACACTGTGAACGCTCAGGTTTGCCGGGGTCTTTTCTTTCCGCCACAATCTCTAACTTCTTGTCGCGCTCTTCGATCCACCACTGCCTCAACTCGTCATTCGCAAAAAACAAGTCCTTCTGAACACTTATCTTGCCGCTTTCAACAGTTAAGTAAACAGTGCAGCAGATGTCCACTGGCACTTCATGAATGCTTTCAAATACTAGCGCGTAACCCACAGAATAAAGCCTATGCCACTCTTCTTTGACGTTGGCAACCTTCAAATCAAACATTATCGCCCTAAGATAATCGTAACAATCCACGCTGAGCACATCGCTTAAACCGAGCAGCTCACCAGAAATCTTGTGCTCAACCAAAAAAGGCACCGCAGAAGCCAACAAGTCCAGTTCAGAAGCATGAGGCTGCCGGCATGAAACCTCTGCAAGCTTGGCTTCGCACATTTTTTGCATAAACTCCCAAACCTTCCTGCAAGGCTCAATGACGTTTTCTGGTTTTTCGCCGATTTCCTGCCACCTGACCTTTTGCCACCACGACTCGAAACTAATTGGCTGGCGCTGCAGAAAAGCTTGAAGGCAGTCGCTGACAACGCCATGAAAGAGTTTACCGGCACTCATCCTTGCGCTGGGAGCAGGATAGACGCGCTCAATGTGACGCAAGTAAACGTCTCGGTTGGTAGGGCAGTATTTGGAGCTGACTTCGTACATTGGCAACTTCACGTTATCAAAATAAGGCTTTAGTGGCGGCTGATGCCAATTCCAGCCTCGTAATTCTCTGCTGACTCCTACCTCTCGGGCGGTAGGCAGAAGCTGATAAAGCAGTTGCTTGTGCTCGATGTCAGACAGAAAGTACACTCTGCCCAATCACCAAACGGGTTTTATTCGATTATCTTTATAAATTAAATTACATTTCAATAATAATCGAGCATACATATTTAAAATCAGTTAGATATGCCGTCCCATTGCAAAATAACGCCCAAACGCGGGTCGGATGCAAGGAAAAATCCCAAGTAAAGGGAATTGAAAGTTTATCGCAAACTCATACTCACTTCCTTCAACCGCTAAGATGCAAGGAAAAATCCCAAGTAAAGGGAATTGAAAGTAAACGCTTGCGTTAATTATATCTGCCCCTATTTTTGGGATGCAAGGAAAAATCCCAAGTAAAGGGAATTGAAAGATATTCAAAAGGCACATACACAGTTAATTTATGGTTAGATGCAAGGAAAAATCCCAAGTAAAGGGAATTGAAAGTGCACCGCATCGCTATCTAAGCCGTGAAAGCTCTGAGTTAGATGCAAGGAAAAATCCCAAGTAAAGGGAATTGAAAGAGCATATATCGTTTTGAATCATCGAAAACTAAACGACAGATGCAAGGAAAAATCCCAAGTAAAGGGAATTGAAAGGCATGTTATTCAACCTCGCAAAAATCGATATGCAACATTGATGCAAGGAAAAATCCCAAGTAAAGGGAATTGAAAGTGAAAACTGGGATGTTTTCTCGGTCGCATTCGGCTAAAAGATGCAAGGAAAAATCCCAAGTAAAGGGAATTGAAAGTTTGGAAAATCTTTAACCATAAGGATTACGGTGACTTCGTGATGCAAGGAAAAATCCCAAGTAAAGGGAATTGAAAGGTAAGAGAATTAGGCATATGGCTTCACAGTTTTGGTGGAGATGCAAGGAAAAATCCCAAGTAAAGGGAATTGAAAGCACTCTAAAGTACGCGTACGACAACTCCGCAGTAACCACGGGAGATGCAAGGAAAAATCCCAAGTAAAGGGAATTGAAAGTAAGAAGTACGTGTTTGATGGCGAATCCGCTCTACCTTATGATGCAAGGAAAAATCCCAAGTAAAGGGAATTGAAAGTTTTGCTGTGTACGGCTCGGAGCTGAGTGCGCTTTTCTGATGCAAGGAAAAATCCCAAGTAAAGGGAATTGAAAGAAAACGCGGTTCCAGATCTAAACAGGAAAGTTTTGCCCCGATGCAAGGAAAAATCCCAAGTAAAGGGAATTGAAAGAAAACGCGGTTCCAGATC
>JAAKEZ010000050.1 GCA_018475625.1 Candidatus Bathyarchaeota archaeon A05DMB-2 | reverse complement strand
ATCGTCACGCATGTTGTCGTCTCAAAGGCGGAGGGTAACGTTGTCAACCTCAACGAGGTTTCACCATCCAATTTTGCAAAAGAGATTGCCCAGAAAACTGGGAAAGACCCTGCCTTGGTTGAAGTCATCCTTCAAGAATCAAAAAGCATCGTAAGAATCGGCGATGGAAACCTCATAACAGAAACAAAACATGGTTTTGTCTGTGCAAACGCGGGAGTGGATAAATCTAATGTTGAAGGCGAAAGAAACATTGCCCTTCTACCGAAAAACGCCGATGCATCGGCTGAAAAAATTAGGCAAGAAATAAAGAGGCTGACTGGCTGCGAAGTCGCCGTCATAATCTCTGACACGCATGGACGACCCCTGAGAACGGGTGAAATGAACGTAGCCATAGGCGTGGCAGGCATAAAGCCAATTAGAGATAGACGTGGAGAAAAGGACTTGTTTGGATATGTTTTGAGGATAAAGCAGACAGCTGTTGCTGACGAACTTGCATCAGCAGCGGAGCTTGTGATAGGACAGGCAGACGAAGGAATCCCGGTGGCCATAATAAGAGGATACAATTATCAAGAAAGCCAAAATGCAAAGGCAACAGATCTCATAAGATCAAAAGAGAAAGACTTGTTCAGATAATTCTATTTCATCATCAGATTATTCCCCCGATTACTGACCACACTTCTAACTTCGCAAAAGTTAAAGCCAACAGACATAACGAAACTGATCTTTATTCAATTAAATCCTGTTGCACCCGTTTGTTTCCTCTTTCTCTATTTGCCTCAGTCACACCACGCCGACCAGAAATCAAAGTTTCTTTTTGTCCTGCAAAACTGGAAGGTCAGATTCAGTCATATGCTGTAAATCGCCGAGCTTTTTTAGAACTTCCTCTTCTAGCTCGTCCTCTTCTATTTTGAAAGTTTCAGGCTCCTCTATCTTTAGCAGTGCACTTAAGGCTTCCAGATCAAGTTGATGAACAAGGCGCAGTATTTCTCTCTTAGCCATTTTTAGATGCTCTTTGAGTGCTCGTTTGTCTTCCCACAGTTTTCCAGCCAGTCGGCATATTTTTCCCATTTTGAGGTACCACTCGATTTTGCGAGTTTTCATATTTAGAGTTTAGGTCAAAACTTATTTAACTGAGTCTGGAACATGTTTAGCAGGTGCATTTGTGTTGAGAGTGCCTTTTGTCAAAAGGCATCTTTCTGCGGACGAGCTTGAGGGTTTGATTAGGAAAGAGAGAAACAAGAGAATTTTAGAACGGCTCATTTTCATCAGGAGTCTGTACGACGGTGAAGAAGTAGATAGGGCGGCTAGAAGGCTTGGAAGGAGCAAGGTGGCAGGGTACGATTGGCTGAAGAGATGGAGTGAAGGCGGTATAGAAAAGCTAAAACCAGCCTTCGGAGGTGGTCGACCTCCAAAGCTTTCAGGCGATGAGAAGGCAAAGCTGAAGCGGAGGCTAGAGGAACGAAGTGATTGGACTACCAAAGAGGTTAACCGCTTGGTTGAGGAGGAGTTCGGGGTTAGTTACTCGCCGAGAAGCATGCGCAGAGTCTTGCGATCGCTGAAAATGAGGTATGCTAAGCCCTATCCGAGGGATTATCGGAGGCCTAACAACGCTGAAGATAGACTGAAGAGCTCTTTGGGTGACGCTCTTGAGAAGCTCGATGACATGGAAGCTGAAGACCTTGTCGTTGGCTTTTTAGACGAGTGCAGCCCGCAGACGGACGCTAACACGGTGAAAAGGTGGGCGTTTGAGAAGCCCGTGGTTGTGAAGGACACGACCAGGTACAAGGCTAACACCTTTGGTTTTTACGCTCTGGGCGGAGTAAGCGTTGTCGACTTCAAGGAGAACTCGAAGAAGGAGAACGTGTGCAGCTTCTTAGAAGAGGTTAGGCTGAACAACCCGGATCAAAACATGCTGTTGCTTCTGGACAATTTGACCTCTCACAGAGCGCAAGCAACAAGGCAAAGAGCCCAAGAATTAGGCATTACCCTCGTGTACCTGCCACCCTACAGTCCTGACTTGAATCCTATCGAGCAACTCTGGAGATGCCTCAAACGCGAAATATCAACTGCGTTCTTCTGGTGCAGGGAAGAATTTTTAGCGCTGATAGAGAAATCATACAAACAGCTCTCATCCAGAATAAGCTTTGCAAAAGGATGGATCGAAAAGTTTCTACCACAACAGTTCAACCAGTTATGTCCTCAACTATAAATATCGAAGTCTTCTACTAACATGTTTGGGAGAGTAAAAACAACTTGACAGCAATGGTTGAAAAGGAACTAAGAAAAATAGGCATAACGATATCCAAACCTATCTTGGCAATCATCTGCATCATCTTCGGAATAATCGTTATCGTGTTGCCTGCTCTGATTGGATGGTTGGTGGGTCTTTTCTTCATTATAGAAGGCATACTGCTGCTGACAGAGTATATGGAGCTGCAAAAACAGCAACAGCGACCGCCACCTCCGCCGACATAACAGAAAACTATGCTTCTCTGCTCTTTTCTAGAAATCCCAGTTTCACGATTTTCTTTAATAGCGGAACACCCGCCACAATGGACACTAACACAACAACACCATCCTCAACGTAGGAGAGAGCAGCACCTTCAATAAAACCCGCGGTCACCACTTCGAAATCTAGGAAAAACAGCGAATGAAGACCGCAAGGAACCAGCAAGAACACTCTCACAAGAGAGTCAGCAGCAACGCAGACAAAAGACAGAAGAACCAAAGCAACTGTCAACTGCCCAAACTCTTCTCTGAATAAGCCCTTACTCAGCTTTGCAGCCGGATAAATCAGAAGTAAAGCAGCCAAAATGTCAAGCACCGTCCACAAAGGAAGAGCCAGCCCATAGGGATGCACAAAGTAAGACAAAAGCATCACAGCATAAACCAGCAGAACCGGTTTCCACCTGCCTCTTGCTAGATGCCCTGCCATCATGACGCTTACAGGCTCCGCAATTATGCCAAACATCCAGAAATCACTAGGCTTGGCCATTCTGGCAACTGAGCTACCGATCAAAGCAGCTAGAAAACCGAGATTTGGACCTAGAAGATCGGAAGAGCGT
>JAAKEZ010000049.1 GCA_018475625.1 Candidatus Bathyarchaeota archaeon A05DMB-2 | reverse complement strand
CTCTGCGGGGCTTGAGTTTGACGCTTCTGCATTGTGGACACATGGCTTTGGGGATACTTTCTGTAGTGGGCTTAGCCCTAGGCGCAGATCTGCCCTGAGGCAGCCAAAATGCGCATGCGAGCTCCAACAGGTCAACCCATGCTCTCTCTTTTCCGCAGTAGATTTTTTTATCTGCTAGTTTTTCATGTATGGCGACGATGGTGACTGCGTCGTCGTTGGCAATTTGGCTTGTCTCCAGAATGTGTTGCGCAGCGGTTTTAAGCCTTTGCAGGTCCGCTTCATCAAAGCGGAGTCTGATCCGGGTGCCGTATCGGCAGTTGCCGCAGCGTCTTGTCTCCTTCTCTAAATCAAGCTTGATTGGAGCTCGCACAGAACAAAGCCCAATGTTCTCTCACGAGTTAAGACAGTTTAAGGTTTTTGCTGCTTCCATTCCTTGAATTTCCGGCGTTTGTACTCCACGGGGATAGGCTTCCACAGGTCCAGCCCAGAGCGTTTCTCTTTCTCGCACACGCGCAAGATCATCCGATCCCTATATCTGTCGTCCAGGAAGAGCTTTTGCGTGTCATAGTGTATTTGGGCTCTCTCCAGGGCTGCGCTTATTTCTTCAAACTCGAAATTCTCAGAGAGCATGAGGATGCCATAGTTGCCTTGTATTCTGCGGAAAAGCTCTAGGGTCTTCGCATATTCCTCTCGGTAGAAGTGCAGCTGTGTGGGAGTCATCTTCTCAAAAACAAGCGTGAGGTCTTCCAAGGCTCTGTAGGTCTTTCTTCTTATTCTCTCGCGGAGTTTTCGCAAGTAAGCATCCTTGGGCTTGAGCTTGCCCTTGAGAAAGTCTCTTTCTGCCTTTGCCAACATGCGTCTCCAACCTGTGACTGAATTCAGTCATGAAAACATATCCACGGTTCTGCCTTAAAAGTGTTGTGTAAACATGGGTGAAAAAGAATGCCTCAGAAAGAGAATCGGAAAATCGTGAGAATTGGAAAGACAAGTCTCGGCGTGATCCTGCCTCGGGCTTGGCTCCGCTATTTTTGTTTGGAAGCGGGCGATCAGGTGGAAGTTATCAGCAACGGCGTCGTCACTATTAAGCCCGGCAGAATGGGGAATACGTGAGTGTGGGCAAAACCTTCGCTGTTAAGAAACCTGTTTGTTAATCGTGAGGACTGTTATTGCATCCAGTTAAAGCAGGGTTATACGCGAGTAGAGCAGCCGTTAACCGACGATGTTCTCGTGCAGCACCTGAAAGGCGAGGTTACGGTTGGCAGCTATCAGCTTGACAAGGGCAACCGTGTTAAGTGGCTCTGCTTTGACCTTGACCCAGAACGGCTTGAGGACGCCAAAGCAACGGCGCAGAAAATCTTAGCAGTTCTGCTTGAAAAAGAACGGGACAGCGAAGGCAACGAAACGCCGAGAGTGTGGTCTAACTGCGTAATCCTTGAGGCGTCGCGTTATCCTGACCCAAGCTACCATATCTGGGTTCTGTTTCTGCTGCCTGTTAAAGCGAAAGTAGCGCGTTGGCTGGGGCTGCGGGTTCTGGAAATGGCTAATGTAAGCCCTAAAACTGTTGAAGTGTTCCCCAAGCAAGAAGAGATAACAGCGGATAGACCTTTCGGAAACTTTGTGAAGCTGCCCTTCGGCTTTCATCAAGTCGAGCAAAAATGGAGCAGAATGCTGGATTTTGACACGTTTGAGCCTTTGCCGCTTGAAGAGCTGGAGAGCAAGCACGGGTTAAGCTTCGGCGATGGGGACATGGCGAAGCTGGAAGGCATGGAGACAAAGCGGAACGTGCAAGTGGTGTTTACGCTGCCGAAAGCCTTCAAAACGTTAAGCGACAGTGAGGAAGAGAAAGCTGTACGGTTCTTGTGTAAGTATTGGCGGGAAGGCGCACGCAACAAGCTGGAAATGTGCTTTCTCGGCTTATGCCTCAAGAAAGGCGTCAGTTTCGAGAGCGCCAAGCGCATAATCAGCAAAGTAGCTGACCGCACAAACGACTCTGAAAAACAAGCCCGCTTGGAACTGGTGGCGTACCACTACCGCAACCGCATGAATGTTTATTTGAAAGGCAGCAGCGGCATCCGCGAAATAATACGGGAGATGTGTCTGAATGAGTCTAAGCGAAACCCTTGAACAAATCGAGAAAGCTGTAGAATTTTTTGATGAGGACGGACGGTTTATCCCCGCGAAGTTAGCGGAGTGGATAATGGGGAAGTACACGTTTGCAACGATGATGGACAACGAGGAAACCTACGTTTACCTGGATGGTTTCTACCAGCCCATGGGCGACGCGCTGATAAAGAAGCTGGTGAAAGAGGCTTTGGGGGATGAGTACCGTAAGAATCGAGCCTTGGAAGTGCTTGATTTCGTAAAAGCCTCAACCTACACGACACGCAGAGAAGAGCCCCCGCATTTAATACCGCTGGAAAACGGCGTCTTAGACCTGAGCAAAGACCCCTTTGAGCTGAAGCCGCACAGTCCGGAGTACATGTTCTTCAACAAGCTTCCCGTAAAATATGATCCTGAAGCTGAATGCCCAGCCATCAAGAAGTTCATGACAGAAATCACAAACTCTGAAGAAGACGTGACGATACTGGAAGAAGTCATCGGCTTCTGCTTGTACCGAGAATATTTCATTGCTAAAGCGCTAATGCTTGTGGGCGACGGGTCGAACGGCAAAAGCACCTTCCTGAACCTGGTAAAAGCCTTCTTAGGGCAACAGAACGTTAGCGGGCGGAGCCTGCAAGACCTGGAGCTTCACCGCTTCGCAAAAGCCGACCTGTACACGAAGCTGGCGAACATCTACGCTGATCTGCCTGACAAAGCCCTGCAGAGCACCGGCACCTTCAAGATGCTGACGGGCCGCGACCTAATCGCCGCGGAAAAGAAGTTTTCGCAGACTTTTCACTTTGCGAATTACGCGAAGCTGCTGTTTTCAGCAAACAAGGTGCCTGAAGCGTATGATGACACAAGCGCTTTCTTCAGGCGGTGGATCATCATTGTTTTCTCCAAGGCGTTCACGGGAAGCAACGCTGACCCCTACATTCTTGAGAAGCTGACAACTGAGACTGAGCTTTCAGGCTTGTTGAACCTTGCCCTGGCAGGGATGAAAAGACTTCTGAAAACTGG
>JAAKEZ010000048.1 GCA_018475625.1 Candidatus Bathyarchaeota archaeon A05DMB-2 | reverse complement strand
CTTAGTTCTGGTGATCGCTTGGTTTTTTGTCCTGTTCATAGGTTGTAGCTGCTGTATTTCCATCTTTTCCTTGCCTTCCTTCAGTTGGAGTATATACTGGGAAAGCAATTTAAACCTTTCCATACATTACATAAATAGCGGTGAAAGCTGGATATGGAGAAAATACTGGGAATGGCTAAAGTGACACCAAAAGGAAGCACAACTATTCCTGTAGCTGTAAGAGAGAAATTTAAGATTGGAAGCGGCGACTCGCTTCTATTCATAGATAAGGACGGAGAGCTCGTAGTTAAGAAGGCGTAATCACTCATCAAGAAGCCTCCTTAACTCCAAGATGTCTGAGCACAGCAGGACCATGCCAGAGGCTTTAGGATCTCCTCCCTTCAAGGTTGGCGGTTCAGCATCTCTGTCCCACGTTATTATAACGTACTCTGGCGATTCGTAGACAAGCCAGCCCACACACTCCCGCGTCTGCGGGCCTAGGGTTTCTGGCTGAGCCCTATGGTAGAGCACATGGTCTCTGTAACGGACATAAATTAAACAGCCAACCTTCAAGTCTACGAACTCAACCATCAACCAGCCTCAGTAGAGATTCGCCAGGAAACCACAAGAATTTTCTGCCGCCCGCAAAGGACACTATCCCTTGGAAGCCCTCACAAAGGACAGTATCCAAAAACGGACATATCCAAGCACGTTTGATCCTTTACTTCTGGGTCCTCACGAAACAAGCCCGCTTAAGAAGGCTGAGGAGAAAGAATTGCTCGAAACTTCTTATCTAACATAGAGTTCTCGAGATTTTCCGAAACCCAATGCTCTAATGACATAATCTTTATATTTTCTTATGCTTTTCTTAATAGTAACCATGCATGGTGAGTTGTATGGGTAAGAAAGAGAAAGAGTCAGATTACGCAGTTTACAAGATTCCTAGGGAGCTAGATACGGAAGTAACCAAGATTGTGGGGAAGCATGGTTACCGCAGCAAGACGGAATTCGCCAAGGATGCTATTCGGCGGCTTTTGCTTGAGTACGGAGGATCTGAAGAAAGCAAGCGGTGATGACGAACTCTCTCACAGACTTGTAGCCCAGTTCAGGCCTAGTTTTTATCAGCCTTTCGACTTCATTCTCTATTTCTTTAGGGATTCTGACTTCTTGTTCTTCCGTGGTAAGTCTCTCCTATGCTTTCACTCCTAGGGCGATGTAGCTGGCGGTCATCTTTCCAAGCGAGAGGATGTCGAAGCCTGTTGGAGTGATGTTTCTGTAAACCGTGGGCGTCATTAAAACGCCTTCAGGCATGCCCTCCATAGTCCAAAGCGTAGGTATAAGCGAGTTGAAGGCGTCTTCTACGCTCGCCCTCAGTTTGTCTGCTGAAGCGTTTATGTTCGCTTCAGTGGAAGCCCGTAAAGTTTCTAGCGAAGTGTTGGATGAGTCTCGGAAGCTTGCTAGGGATCGGTTGGCTGAGGTTATGGTTTCGTTGAAGTTGGCTTGTAAGCGCTCTCTAAAATCGGTGAACGCCGTCTGCACTTTCTGTCTTGCGTCGAGCAGTCCCTTGTTTAGGCTGTCTTGGATATAACCTCTAGACGAGTTTAGGGCTGATTGTGCCTTGTCTCTAGCGTCGCCTAACCCTGCATTAAGTGAGTCTTGGATGTAGCCTCTGTAGGCGTTGAGGGCTGCTTGAACTTTGGCTCTTGCGTCGGCTAAGCCGGCGTTGACGCCTGATTGTATTTGGTCTCGGTAGGCGTTTAGGGCGGCTTGTGTGTTGCCCGTCATCTTCCTTAAGCCGTCGTTGATGCCGTCTCGGACCTTGTCGATTTGGGGCTGAATCATCACGTCCCAAAGCCAGTTTAGGAAACTACCCACAACCCAGCCAGGTCCGTCGGCAATTGCGTTTCTCGCCCAGTTAAACAACCCCCAGTCCCCCAAGGCGGCTCTGAACTGGTCTCTGACGACTGGGCGCAGGTCGCCTCTGCCTATGCGGGAAATTTCGATACTGGGAACGCTCACAGTGGGAATGTTGATTGTTGGTGCTTTGGGAATTTCGACGCCGGGAATGCTTATAGTTGGAGCCCTTGGGACCTCAATTGTTGGGATGCTTATTGCGGGCGAAGATGGTACCGCAACGGTGGGAACTGTTACTGTTGGAACAGAGACTCCTGGCACCTCAACTTTTGGAATGCTAATTTTGACAGCTGGGACTGCATAGCGTTTGGGACTGAACCATCCTGAGCGCACTTCTGCGCTGATGAGAACAGCTGGTGCCTCGGCAAAGGTGCGTTTGAAAGAGACATGATACCACTTTTGCTCTTCAAGGTAGACTCGCCCGTACTCGAAGGGGAATTCTGGCATGCCTGGGGCTTGTGGGAGGATCTGTCTGATTATCCTCTCGATCTCTTCGGTCAAAGGCGCTTCGAGCGCTTTTGGAACAGCCATCCTACTTCCACCAGCCTTTGGATTTTCCGTAAGAGTAAGTGACCACACCTGCTTCGATGGCTAGCGGCACGGCAGCCGCAACCACAGCCAAACTGAGGAAGCTTGACGTGATCTTCTCTTCTGCAGTAAGCTTCTCTCCGCGGAGGACCTTTGCTACGGCTTTTCCAAGGTAGGAGAATACATCCATTCAAATCGCCTAGGCTCTTTAATTACCATCCATGTATCCCTATATGTTACCTTATTTTTAAGTCTTTATCCAAGACAGGCGCCTAGTAAAGCACAATCACGAGCAAAGCTTCAAGATGACATTGGCGAAACCAACAGTCAATGCGATGGCTCCGCCGATTATTAGAAGAATGCCCCACATGTAATGATGCGGGCGTGAAAGGTCGCCAAAGTCCCTCACGTCGTCAAAGAGGAGCGTGACACCAGAGACTAAGCCGGCAGCGCCGCCTACCAGTAGTGGCCACTGCTGAGTCAAGGCTTCAAACAGTTTTTCGTTTTGATGCTTGTTTCTTGGTTGCATTTCAGCAACGCCGTTGGTTTCTTTGAGCTCGTTCCAGTTCTGCAATCAGTTTCGGCGCGTTGTACCTCAAGAACTTCTGGATTGACTGAGCGGGGTCCATTTCGTTCAGCCCGTGGAGCAGTCCGTCTATGATGATGAGGAATGGGTACTTGTGAAAGTGTGGATGCAGCAGGTGATCGATTGTTCTGT
>JAAKEZ010000047.1 GCA_018475625.1 Candidatus Bathyarchaeota archaeon A05DMB-2 | reverse complement strand
GGGAGGCTGTTCGGCGCACAGATAGAGCGTTAGCCCAAAATGTCTCCACAAGTCCTATTATTGAAAGGGTTCATCGGGCTCGGGCTGAAATCATCGCTTCGACTCAGCTTAAGGATCTGGCCAGTTTTGCTTATCTGCAAACCAAAATGGGTTGTACTGAAGAAGAGGCTGAGCGCGCTATAAAGCGAGCTCTACAGTTATACCCTGATCTCAAGGAAGTCAAAGTTTTCAACAATTACAAGTATTATTACCACGAATCTATGGCTGAGGCAGACTTGAAGGCTGGCATCTCTCTTAAGGAGAGTTACATTCGCAAGGTGAAGGGTGTGGACGCTCGCGTGGGCCACAACTGGGAGGCTTGCGTAGAGTGGTTTATAGATAAGTTTACAAAGGGAGCGGAGTTCCAGACGCAAGATCATCGGAGCGGAGACATGGATCCTAGACGCATTACTTTGCATCTCATTAAGAATGTGGGCGATCGTAGGAGGGGTGCTGAAGTGGATCGTGTTTGGACGGTGACGCCGGGAGTTTTTGCTAAACCTATAACATACGTGCTGGAGTGTAAGTGGGGTGTTATCCATAAGAGGGATGTGGACGAGTTCTTCGAGGTCTTAAGGTGGAGTAAAGAGTTTGGAGCCGACACCGAGAAGGGGAGGACGGTGAAGCAGGGGGTTATCGGCGTCTTTGCTGGCGGAGTCTTCGACCCTCAGGAGAAAATCTACCTGAAGGATGAGGCTATAAGCCTAGCAAGCTATGCTGGTCGATTAAACGTCCAGCTTTTAAAGGCTGCTGATTTTAACGAGAAGCTGCATGAACGAGGAGTAGCCACCTCGATCACGGTGCAGGCTGTTTGTAGAAGAGCAAGAGATGAGGCAGAAGTTAAAGAAACTCTCAACAAGATGTGGGAGAACCCAGAAAAGACGAATGAAATACTACCCTACCTCGCCCAGAAAAACGCGGTACTATATGAATTCGAAAAGATGCTGAAAGAAACAGGTAAGACTTGAGCAAAGAGCGCTATCCTTTGGTCTTGCACTGCCTCAGCCTCATCACAAGACTGAACACTTACAAATGCTATCCAGCATGGGTTCTAAGAAAAGCTTAAGAAAATCTAAGAATCTTGCCTATTTCCATAATTGAATCACTGTTTGCTTTTCTTAAGAAAATCTTGTTATTTTCTAAGCCTGTTTTTAGAAAATAGGCTTAATTTGGAAATATTTATATTTGTCTAAGGCTAGAGAGATTTAGGCGTGGAAGGGTGAGCATGAGCGAGGAGCTTATGGCAGTAACGAAGGCTTATGAGACCGGGAAGCCTGACAGCCTCGTAGTCGTTATACCAAGCTTGGTCAGAAAGATCACGGGCATAAGAAAAGGAGAAAGATTAGCTGTAAAGGTTGACTCCCAAGGTCGGGTAATTTACGAAAGAATTGGATCATCGACTTACGTGAGGGTGCTCCCTAAGCTGCCTGCCTCTGAGGAGGCCGAGTTGTGATGGCTAGGGAACCACATTTTGACAAGGCTAGGGGCATTACGGTTCACATTAAGTGCAGTATTTCTGGTGAACCAGCCGAAATTCTTCTCAAGCTCAAGGATCGGGGGCTTGTCACCTCTAACTCGGATGTGGTAATTCAAGGCGTGTTAGCCTTGTGGGAGAAGGTTTTAAGAAGGGATCTGCGAGCCGCTCAGGCTGAGGCACCGCGAAGGCTCGAAATAGAAGAGTAGACACGGACTTTTCACTTTACGTGAAGCAGGGCTGGGTGAAACAGAGGGATTAGAGGAAGAAAGGAGGGGAATAATGCGTAAGGCAATTGGCCTCTTCAGGCTGAAGCCCTGGTCGCCCGACCAAGAGCAAGCCGAGGACCCAGCTCCGAGAAGCCTAAAAGATTCTTTACAGGTGCTCGATAAAAACCTTAGCGAAAACCTTAGCGCTAAGATTCCCTCAAAGGGAAGAGGAATAGTCAAGGCCATACGCACTTTTTACCGCAAATACCCCCACAGCAGCCCCAAAACATGCGCCAAAGAACTTCAATTAGACTATAACTATTACAAAAACACAATTTCCGTAGTCAAAAGTAAACTTTTGAAGGATTTAGGAGTCAAAAACCTTAGCGCTAAGGTTGGATGGTCTACCCAGGGTACCCTCCCGTTTGTTGGCGTGCCTGGGGCTCATATGCTTGTTCGTAAGGGTCCCTTCTGGATGGATGTAACTTGGTTTAATTTGTTGAAGCCTTTTCTTCGTTCTAATGCTCGTGATCCTGCCGGGAATTTTTGGTCTCCTGAAGCCTCGTGGGGCTGTCTCCATTTTAACGCTAGGAGGGTTAATGAGAGGGGTTTTGTTTGGTTTGAGGCTAGGTTGAAGAGCGGAGTAGCTGATTGGCACGTTGGGCTTAGAGCCTTTTTCGCCAAGGCTTTTGGACGCTATGTCAAAGACGAGCAACTAGACGCTTTGGTTGGCTTAATCAGTAAGGAGGAGGGCGTGTGTGAGCTAGAGATTAAGGATCCATACGGTTTACCGCCTGATGTGAAGTGGCTCTATCAAAATGGAAGGCTGGTTGTAACCACAGATCACAGCGTTTGGAAGAACGGTGACCTCGTGCTTATGGGTCCTGAAAAGGTGGTGGGTGCTGTGGGCTTGCAGATTGAGCTTGCCCGTCAAGGCTTGGATAAGGCAGTCAACTATGCAGCAATTAACGAAAAACTTGACGATATGAGGGGGATTCTTGAGCGTAGGGCAGGTGTTGACGAAAGATTTGCTATGGCTATGGAAGGACACCTCAGCTTAATAGCAGAACTCAGAGAGACGAACAGGGCACTTCAAGAAGCCTTCGAAACCCTTAGGACAAGGCGTGAGTTAGCGTCTCAAGAAAACCATGTGACTTCTGAAGCATCGGAGTTTGAGACGCCAATGGATTCTGAGGTCTGCCCCTACGTAGAAGATACTGATGAAGTGAGAGGTAAATGTCGTTTTGATGGTCTCTTCTGCAGCTCCTCAAGCCATGGCTACCCAGTATTTCTGAGGTGTAGGCTCTTCCAAGTCGCCACAAACCCTAGAAAATCGCTCCGAAGGAGGTGAAAAATTGGATGAAGTCTCAACCGTGAACCTTAGGCTGCATGAGCTGGAGACGGATGTCTTCTCGCCCAGAAAAACTTTCAGTGAAAG
>JAAKEZ010000020.1 GCA_018475625.1 Candidatus Bathyarchaeota archaeon A05DMB-2 | reverse complement strand
GGGTTTGCTGGGGCTCTGGTTCGCAAACTATAGGAGAAAGAGAATGAAAAATCCGCGATGACCGCTGCAGCCATCACGACATTTCAGCCCAGAGCCCACTCAGCCCCTATTCTCTTTCCCTTTACCGATGATAGCGATCCCAAAAAAAGGGGAAAGTGAAGTCATGTGGTCTTGCTAACTTGTGTTATGGTCGTTTCCTGAGCAACAGCAGCGCTAGTAAAGCGCCGACTACAGCGATCGCAATGATCATGCCGATTGACATAGGCATAAAGTACTGCTCAGCCACTGACGGAGGCGTAGGCGTCGGTTGTGTTGGAGTAGGAGATGCTTCGATTGCAGTCAAGTAAGTTGATGCAGTTGAGCTGCCGTAGGATTCGGAGCCTTCAAAGGTGGCGATTATCTGGTATAATCCCGGAACTTCAGGAGCCCAAGTGAAGCCGTAAACACCGTTCGTATCGCTTGTGGCTGTTCCTATTTTGATTAGGTTATGGTTTGGGTCGATGGCGGTTAAGGTTACAGGAACGCCCGTTGCGTTGGCAGGCTTTGGACGTTGCATGTGGAGATATTCCATCCAAGCACTCATGGACTCGTCAGATATTGCAGCGGTGCCCGGTTGAGCAGGTGACATGTCGAGAACCGTGCCTGTTATTGTAAATTTCTGTCCTACTTGTACTTCTACAGCGGGTGCGGTTACGGTAGTTTGGCTTTTGCCTTTGCCGAAGCAGTATGTGATTCCATCGTATCCGTTTTGACCTACGAGATAACCGTCAGCTACTGCACAAGGATTCGCACCAGGACCCGTTTCTATGAAAAAGGGTATACTCCATATCCCCTCGCCAGTGGTAGCGTTGATGCAGTGTAGTTTCCATCCTCGGGTAAGTGGTTGGGTCGGAGTGTGCTCAGTATTGACTGCGTAGATTTTTCCATCAGCAATCAATGGTTGTCTTGAGAAGAACGAATAGCTGTCTTCATATGGACTGTCATAGGGATATTCTTCTTTTGCTTGGTACAACCATGAGACTTCGCCTGTGTCCCAGTCGTAGGCTGCTATGCCATCATACTGTGGAAAGATTATGTTTCCGGCGTATGAACCTATGTCATAGGCTCCGAAAACTCCCCAAGGCCAACTTGACATTTCGCTCTTCCATAATTTCTGCCCTGTTTTTAAATCCCAGCAGTAGAAGTAGCCGTCTTCAAAACGAATCGCTACTTTTCCGTGGTCTGCGACTGATGCTGGCCAGACATTGTAGGGAACTCCCGCCATCGTAGACCATAAGATTTTCCCTGTGTATATGTCGACCGCCGTTATGTTCGCGTCTATGCTTGCACCCATGGCTTGATTGTATTGTGATTGAGTGGTAACCGCTACGCCTGCTTCGTAATCAACTAAACTGCTTAAGCTGCTAAAAGGCCAGCTTATATTACTCTTCACTTGTAAGCGATAGTTTACCATAGCCATATTCATGGCATAATCGCCGTACACTGTCCAGTTGATCAGGCGGTATCTGTTTGGGGCTGCCGATGCACCTAGGTCTTGCACGCTCAGGAAATAGGGAAAGTCCAAGTTAGCGTATAAGGTACCTGTCGTCAACGGAGCAATCGAAACATTACGGCCACTAACTACAGCACCAGTATAAGGATCATAGTCTATCAAGCGTCCTTCGCCCACATAGGTTAGAAAAGCGCGTCTTCCCCACTGTGGGTCAGACCCCGGAACGTCACCGTAACCTGTGTTGAATGTAACCATTGTTGGTATCTGCGTGAGACCTTGCTGTTCCCAGTACACTTCGCCAGTTCTTAAGTCATAGCATTGCCAAACATTGGTGGCCACTCCGTTTATCGATTTGGTAACAGTGTGATAGCATCTTCCAGCATAGATTATGGATGGAAGACCACCTCTAATACTAGTCCATGTGTTTCGTCCCAGTACGCCGCCCGCTAAGCCGCCTATGGCGAAGTCCCGCTTCCATACTACGTGCGCTGTGTTTGGTGCTTGAACATATGGGATATACCAGTAGTTGCTCATGTATGTGTTGGTGTCATTTGGCCAGACGCCGTCTCCTGCCTTGCCCACTACGCCAGTCGATGGATAGTATCCTAGAATAGACCACCATTCTCTGTTTTCTGGGTCTACAGGCCGTGTCCAATAGTCGGTTGGGAGAGGTGAATCAGGGTGAAGAGGCACTGGCTCTTCCTGTACAGTAAGGTTATAGGGTCCATCGTAGCTTGGCTTATAGTAGATTGATTTTGTGAAGCTTACCACCTGGCTGCCGAGTGCCCCTCCACCTGCAACTGTATAATTGCCTGGTGGGAAGTAGGCTCCTGGGAACTCGAATTTGATTTGCCATGTACCAGCCGTGTTGGGTGTGAATATCGCCCATGAAGTTGTGTCTGCGCGGTAGGTTTGTTTAGTGATGACTTGTTGGCTTTTGTCTGGCGCGGTTATTATGACCGTGAAATTGCTTAGGTATCTGCTGGCATGAGTTGGAGGGGACAGCCACATGAAAATTGTGACGGCTTGCCCCACACCTACAGGATTGGGGTTGAAGCTAACATGGGATATAGTGTCTAACGTAGAGTCAGGAGTAACGCCTGCCGGAAGAGGTATTGAGCCGCCTTCTTGCATGTTAGTGTATTGAGTTTGGGCTTCTACGACAACATCTGCTGACATTGAAGTAAGTGGTATAGTAATTGTTAGAATCAGCGTAAGTAGCGCTAAAGTCTTCAGCATTTTCTTCATTTTTCTTTTCCTCCTTTATTTTCGGGGTCCTGTTTGTGCCTGTTTTCTTTTTAAAAATATGCGTATGTTAGTTGCATACACGTTTGTCACCTCGAATTGCTGACCCATTTTGAATTGAAAAGTATGCAGTGGGAAAGTCAGGCTAGGTAAACATTGGTTCAGAATGCTGCCAAACTATTTCAAAATAATCTCGGATTAACCCCACTAATGCAGAGTTAGCCATAAGTAAGCCAGAACACATAGGTTTAAAAATCGTAGGTGCGGTAGTAAGGAATGCCTTTTTCCCATCCCATATTGAAAATGTAGTTCGAGGTACAATTCCAGTCTTTCTTATTTCGATTTGTTCACAATTTCTGAAGACTTCAATTTCGGTCGGTAGTTTTTCTTCTTTTTGTAAGAAAATGACTAACCTTAATTTTACACCTTTGAGCGATAGCTTTCTAAACAGATTGACAAAAAAGTCTGTGTCTTGTTCTAAATGTTTACAATAAATAATACCTTCATGGGTTCTCTCGCTTGAGCCCATCAATTCAAATAATACTCGATATGTTAATTTTCCACCGGGCACCAAAGCGAACTGGGATTCTTCTTCAGTTACGGTTACGTTACTGTTTTGTCTATGTCTTTCCGCTAGTTCCTTCGCTTTAGCCTCAATTTCGTCATATTCCCTCTTCTTGCGATCAAACAACAACATTACACCTTCATTCACCGGCAACGCTTTGAAAGTGATTGGATAAGTTAGAAACTCTTCAACTAGAGCAAATTCTCGTAGTTGTTTTATTGTTCGGTAGACATTGGCTCTATCTATTTTTAAAATTGAAGAAATGGTCTTTATTGTTGCTTTTTCCATTTTGGAAAGTGTAAGGTAAATTTCAGACTGTTGAGCAGTCAGCCCAAGACTTGTTAGTGTTTGAATATCGTCGCCAGATTTAGTGCGCATCAGCATATCATTAGTTTGATATGCAGTTTTGAGGTATATAATAATAATTATTTATAATAATTTGAAAGTAGATATGCGAAGGAACTCACGCCAAAATTCCCTAAAAGCATAGATGCACTACCTGTTCTCTGACTAGTTTTCCAAGCTTTTGTGGGGTCCCGCTTTTCATTGAGTCGCTATTCTTAGATCTGTCCAAGCACAGAGATTTTGAAGTTTCATTTACGCGCTGATTTTTAGATGCTACTTTTTTCCATGCTTTTTTTCATTTACCACGTTTTTCGGCATCTTTTTGCGGCCGATTGGTGAAAAGACTACTTGGAGCTTAGCTTTGGCGCAAGCTGGTCTACAGCGTTTTTGAGCTTGTTCCATTCGTCGATGCTTCTGACGCTGAACTTGTTTTTCCTCTTCCAAAACTCATAGCCCTTTTGCTCTTTACTTTTTTCTCCTTTTTATGAATGCAATCATTTTTGGAGCTAACAAGAGTTCAATCGCTATATGAATGGTCATACTAATTGCTTTTCCTTTTTTTCGGTCGGAAAATTAATTAGGAAAGAACTGTTGATAGACTCTGAAACATAGGTGATTTGTAATGGCGATAAAAGTAGGAATAAACGGTTTTGGAAGAATCGGCAGACTCCTTTACCGCGCAGCCATCGAGCGCAAAGCAAACATCGACTTCGTGGCCATCAACGACCTTGCAGACGCCAAAACAAACGCGCACTTGCTGAAGTACGACTCTATACACGGGAGGTTCCCTGGAACCGTAGAAGCCGAACCTGACAAACTCATCGTCAACGGAAAACCCCTGAAAGTCCTCAGCCAAAAAGACCCAGCAGCGCTCCCATGGAAAGACCTTGGCGTGTATCTTGCTGTGGAGTCAACGGGACTGTTCACTGACCGTGAAGGCGCATCCAAACACCTGCAAGCAGGAGCCAAAAAAGTCCTCATTAGCGCACCAGCCAAAAACCCCGACGTAACCATAGTTCTAGGCGTAAACGACAACGTCTATGACCCAGAAAAACACAACATTATCTCAAATGCTTCATGCACAACAAACGGCCTTGCACCAATCAGCAAAGTCCTCGCCGATAACTTTGGACTCGAAAAAGCCTTCATGACAACCTGCCATAGCTACACCAACGACCAAAAAGTACAAGACCTTGTGCACAAAGACTTGCGCAGAGCACGCGCAGCTGCATTGAACATCATCCCAACAAGCACAGGTGCAGCAAAAGCAATCGGCGAAGTTCTGCCATCCTGCAGTGGAAGAATGAACGGCATCGCACTGCGCGTTCCAACCGCAGACGTGTCCATCGTTGACTTAACAGCTGTGCTCAGCAGAGAAGTCACCGCAGAAGAAGTAAACGCCGCAATGAAAAAAGCCGCTGAAGGCCCAATGAAAGGCATACTTGAGTACACGGAAGACCCAATTGTCTCTTCCGACGTGCTGCACTCAACGGCTTCATCAGTCTTCGATGCGCAGTCAACCATGGTGTTGGGCAACAAGAGCAACTTCATAAAAATCCTATCGTGGTACGACAACGAATGGGGCTTTAGTTGCAGAATGGTTGAGCTAATCGAGTTAATCGGCAAAAAAGCAGGGTTCTAAAACTGCAACATTAAAACTTTAAAAACCCTTCCATACTTTTTCTTTGTCAATTAAACGTGAAGTGAGAGGAACATGGCAAAGTACCTTACCTTAGATGATGTCCAGGTTAAAAACAGAGTCGTGCTCGTAAGAGTAGATTTCAACTCGGAGATTGACCAAGAAACGAAAAAAGTCACTAGCGACGTACGCATACGTGCACACGCAGAAACAACCATCAAGGAACTCGCGGAAAAAGGCGCCAAAGTCGTCATCCTAGCACACCAGGGACGCAAAGGTGACCCAGACTTCACACCGCTGAAACAGCACGCGGAGATTCTTGGCAAAATCCTCAAGTGCCCAGTCAAATACGTTGACGACGTTTTCGGCGACAAAGCCAAAAATGCAATCAAGGACTTGAAGGCTGGCGAAATCATAGTTTTGGAGAACGTGCGCAGCTGGGATGGAGAAACCAAGAGCGGCACACCTGAACAACAAGCGAAAACTGAGCTGGTGCAGAACCTTGCACCGTTAGCAGACTTGTTCGTTAACGACGCCTTCGCCGCAGCACACCGTGGACATGTCTCCATGGTGGGTTTCACGGCTGTCTTGCCAAGCGTTGCAGGCCGCATAATGGAGCGCGAACTGAAGTCGCTGAGCAAAGCGTTGGAGCAGCCTGAGAAGCCCTGTGTATACGTGATGGGCGGCGCGAAAGCAGATGACAGCCTCGAAATCAGCAAGTACGTACTCGGCAACGGCATAGCAGATTACGTGGTTGTGGGCGGCGTAACAGCGCAACTATTCCTTGCGGCGAAAGGCGTTGATTTGGGCAAGGAAAACATGGCTTTCTTGGAGAAGAAGGATTTGACAGGGCTGATTCCTGGAATTCAAGCTTTGATGAAGCAATATCCTCAGCGTGTTGTGGTGCCAGTTGACGTTGCCATCGACGTGAACGGAAAGCGGAAGGAAATTCCAGTGAGCAAGCTGCCTTCGGAACATTCGATTTTCGACATCGGCGCCAAGACAGCGGAGAACTACGCAAAACTGATCGCCAAGGCGAAATCCATCGTGGTTAGTGGCCCAATGGGCGTTTACGAAAACAAGGAATTCAACTACGGCACACGAAAAGTATTCGAAGCCATCGCCGATTCAAAGGGCTTTTCGCTTGCAGGCGGCGGAAACACCATCGCGGCGCTTCAGGAGTATGGCTTATCCAAAAAAATTGGCTACATCAGCACTGCTGGTGGAGCATTAATTGAGTTCTTGATGGGCAAGAAGCTTCCAGGCGTCGTTGCGTTGGAAAACGCTGTTAAAACCAAAAAAATCTAAGCCTTTTTTTCTTTTTTGTTTCTTGTGCACTGATTGTGCGATTTGAGTTTATATCCCTTCTATAAATAGCTTCAACTGAAGAGTAGACGTGCGCTGCCTATTGCCTCTCTGAGGTGACTGCACTGCCCTTATTTTTATGGTCTTGAAAGGGTGTATTCTTGTTTTGGTTGGTTTTGGGTTCCGAGTTGGAGTTTAGTGTGGATTCAGATGGTTGAGATGAAGTGATGTTTTTAAGGTTTAAACTGTAAACGCAATATTGAATCGTGTGACAGAAGACATTTATAAGAAGCCGCCGTTTGCTACATCAAAGGTGAAATGAGGCAATGAACAAACTGCTAAAGAATCGCCTAGCTCTAAGCACAGTCGTAACCACACTCATCATTCTAGTCGTCTCAGTACTCTTAGCAACCGTGGTCGTATACTACGCCACAAACGTCGTCAGCACAAGAGTCCAAGAAGAAAGCCTACACTTGACAAAACAACACGTCTGGTACGACCCCGTAAACGGAGGACAAGCGGCTATAATGATAATAAACACGGGCGGACGAGACGTAGTCTTAGACAAAATTAGCGTCAGAGGACAGGAATCACCATGGGCCAAGGTGTGCTACAACATTACAACAGGTGCAATATCCGCTGACCTCACGTATAATTCATCGTCAACTTTGGGAGCAGGAAACATATCCGTTGGCGGAACACCATACGCCTTCAGCGCAGCATCCACCGACCTTATACTGAAGTCAGGCTACACCATAATAATCTACATTGATGACCCGGACAGCATATCAATTAATGATGTGGGCTTGACTGTAAGCATAGCCATCTACACGTCTAACGCCGTTCACTACCAAGAAGCTAACGTCGAAGCAACCACGATGCCGTAAAGCCACCGCTTATTTTCATTCAATTCTCTCCACCAGTTTTTCCATAATTTATGTGTAGCTCTGTTCTACACACAAATTCACTTATCCAAAGCTGTCTTTCTTTGTTTTTCAGGAGATAAAAAATGAAAAACATACTGAAGAATCGTTTGGCTCTTAGCACCGTCGTAACAACGCTGATCATTCTAGTGGTTTCAGTGCTCTTAGCGGGAGTCGTTACCTACTTTGCCATAAACGTCACAAGCACCAGAGTTCAGGAAGAAAACTTGTCGCTGTCGAAGCAACATATCTGGGTAAATCAAGCCGGAACAGCAGTAGCTGCGATAATGGTCACAAACACGGGCGGTAGAGATGTCGTCATCAGCAAAATCGCTGTGCGTGGACAAGCCGCCGCCGCAGCTGACATATTCTACGTCGTTGCCGGAACTGGCGATGTCCTAACGACAGACCTCAACTGGACAGGCGCTGCGGCAATAGCTGCTGGCGATTATGCTGGAGGTATTGACAGTGACACTCTTACGGGATTAGGAACAAGTACCCTAGTGCTAACGTCAGGCTCAACAATGGCCATATACCTCAACAACCCTGACAGCATCAATGTCAACGACATAGGCTTGACTGTCGCCATCACGGTGTTCACCTCGCAGGCAATTCACTACAAAGAGACAAACGTCGAAGCAGCACTTTAGAGATAGAAAACAGCCCCTGAATGTTTTTTCCTCTTTTTCTTTTGCAAAAACAAGACATGAATATAGATGACTCTCTCAACAAAATGAAGTTGAGTTAATAATGGCACAATCTCATGAAAATTATTCAGCAACAGTATTTGCCCATATAATATGTATTTTGAAGTTACACACAAACAACTTAATCCATTTTTCTCCATTCTCTCAATGAATGGTTCACGGAAGAGACCACAAATTGATGGATGTCCCAAACGAACATCGCTTAGTAAAACTTCATCGATCCATTAGAGCAGTTGCCATTCCAATCACTTTCCTACTACTATTCGTATCCATGCTAGGCGTAATATCCATCACCTATTACTTCGCGGTGGAAAAAGTTAACGCTCGAAGCACCACGCTCAAGATAGCCACGGCGAAACAGGACATGCTATCTTTGGACGACGCCTTGATGCAGGTCATAGGACAACCGGGCTCAGCGCGCACGTTTGAGTTTGGCGATTCCGGCGGCCAGGTAAACGTTCAGCCAGCTGCAAACACTCTGATAGTTAACATCTCTGATGGCGTAGACATCGCAGCAACCGTCTGCAACGAAACCATAGGTCAAGTCAGCTACGTCCTTCCATACTCCGAATCGCCCGACTCAGGACTTTTCTTGAAAGGGGATAGCCGCACAATAACCGACCAAAGCGGCGCCGTCATGACGCAGTTGTACATCAGAAGTGGCGCTGAGCACCCTGAAATTCTGCTGCATTACCGTCCCACCGTGTCTTACACAACCGCGGGCACTGAAAACGGCAAGACCGTCAACAACATCCGCGTTTACATCGTCAACCTGAACGCTTCAGATCCAATCGCGCTGTACGGAAAGGTGCCCCTGAAAATCTCATGCGTCACCACGCAAATATCAACCACGACCTACGACCTCTCATACAAACCCGAAAGCCTAACGTTAACCGCGAGTTTGGATGGCGCAAGCGGGCAAGTCACCGTCCCAGTTTCAAGCACCAGTGGCGGCGCAATCATAAAAGTGGAAACAGTGTTCTGCAACGTCAGAATCCAAAGGTGGCTGAGGTAAAGTTGCCGTCAATAATCCCGAGCTACGTGTACACACTCTTCGCCTCACTCATCGTAGGCTCCATCGTCATCTGTGCGTGCGGACTCTCAACACTCAGCGTGAAGAATGAGGCTAAGCAACAGCAGCTTGCAAACATTGCGGATTACATCGCAACAGAAAGTTTGAGACTCATCTCACACGCGAGAGCAGACAACTTGACCGCAACCCTGAGCTTAACGGTGCCATCCTCAATCGGAGACCAACGATACTGGATTCAAATCAAGAACGACTCATCAAGAGCATGGGTTGAAGTCGGCTTCGGCACAACCCCCACGGTCAGTGAACAGCGAAAATACATACCTGCTGAAGTCTCCGCATCTGGCACTTACACGAGCGGCTTAGGCGCCGCCACATTGAAATGCTACTCTGACGGCTCAGGCGTTTATCTCACGCTTTCTGGAGGCAGTTGAAATGCCGTTTGGAAAAAAGAAAAAAGAAGAAATGGAAGAAGAGGAAAAAATTTCGGAAGAAGAAATAATCGGGTACTTGGGCATCCAAGGCTGCCGAGTTCCCGAAGGATACGTTCAAGTCGAAAGCTACCCTCTTAAACCGCCCTATTCGTACGCTTGGATATTTCAGGACGAATCCGACGGCAGCTACTTCTACGTCGTTGACGAACTCACGATGTCTAGAGAGGAAAGAGATGCCTACAAGCGGTTGAAGAACATTCTGGAATACGAGTTGAAGGCGCCACGGTCAGACGAAACCCTTGCAGAATCATTCCACAGACAGTTGCCCGGCATAATCGAAGAGCACCAAAAAGCTCTTGAGGGAATCGATCAGATTGGGCTGAGAAAAATCCGTCATTACCTCGAAAGAGACTTGATTGGCTACGGAAAAATTGACGCCTTAATCTGCGACCCCTTCATCGAAGACATCAGCTGCTTAGGAATAAACAAGCCCGTCTATCTGTGGCACAGAAAATACGAGAACGCAAGAACCAATATCATCTTCACTGACGAAGAGGAACTAGACGACTTCATAACGAGGATAGTGCACAGACAAGGCAAACACGTCAGCATCGCCCACCCAATCGTAGACGTGACGCTCCCGGGAAAACACAGGCTCGCCGTATCCTTTGGAAAAGAAACAACACCCGCCGGAACCAGCTTCACCATCAGGAAATTCAAAGAAGACCCCATGACCATCGTGGACCTGATAATGAACGAAACCATAGACGAGGCAATCGGCGCTTACTTGTGGATGTTGATGGAAAGCAAAATGTCAGTGATGATAGTCGGTCCAACAGGCGCAGGAAAAACCACAGCGCTAAACGCCATCGCATGCCTCGTAAGACCAGACTTCAAAATTATCTCGGTTGAAGAAGTTGCTGAGATAAACCTCCCACAGGAAAACTGGGTGTCAACAATAGCCAGACCAGGATTCGGAGGCGACAGCGAAGGCGAAGTAACCCTGTACGACCTCATCAAATCAGCAGTGCGACACCGACCAGCTCTTATCCTAGTCGGAGAAATCAGAGGCGAAGAAGCCTACGTGCTCTTCCAAGCCTTAGCCACAGGACACGGCGGACTCTGCACCATGCATGCTGAAGACGTGGAATCAGTTATGAAACGTTTAACCCAGCCGCCCATGAACATCCCTCAAGGAATCTTGCCATTAATGAACTGTGTCATAGTTGTCAAGCAAGTGGAAACCCCAGGCTTCATAGCACTGGATAAGAAGGTTTCAAGCCGCAAATTCGTCAGAGTCTCAGAAATAGACTCAAACGGCGCGATTAATGACGTGTTCTTGTGGAATCCGTCGGCGGAAGCTTTCCAGCAGAAAGTGGACCAGAGCTATCTGCTGAATAAGATAGCCAAAAACCTTGATGTACCATTGAGCGTCGTCATTCAAGAGCTGGAGAGGCGGAAGCATATTCTGCTGAAGATGGTTGAAAAGAACCTCCGCGACTTCAGAAGCGTGCATAAGGCATTGAACAGTTCGCTTAACGTGCAGGACTTGGAAGACCAAGAAACCGTAAAGGAGCCGTAAACGCATGAAAGCGCAAGGCGGCAGCCTTTTAGGCCACATCACAGGATTCCTGACGAGAACCACCAGCGAAGAGAGAGAAAAGATTGAGCATGAACTGCCATTCGTAGTTATGATTTTCACGCTCATGGCCGCGAGCGGAGTATCACCCTACGAAAGCTGGAAGAAAATGCGGAAACTCACGTTCCTGCCAACCTTTAGGAAGGAAGCAGACGAAGTCGTGAGGCAAGTGGAAGTCTTAGGCAAAGACCCCTTGACCGTCATGTACATGAGGGCAGAAAAAACAAATTCGAAACTGTACAGGAACTTTCTGGGCGGATTCATCTCTTCCGTTAGAAGCGGCGGAAAAATAGTGGACTACATGAGAAGCGAACTGAAAGTTATCTTCGAACTTAGGCACAACGCGCTAACCCGCTCCGTCGAGAAAATAGCCACCTTGGTTGAAGCTTACACGGTCATGCTTATCGTGGTGTTGTGCACGTACATTCTCTTCGTAGTCTTCTCAGCCACAAACGTCATGGATGTGCTGTCGCAGAGTTCGCTGTCCATATCGCCCATCATGTCGTACCTCATAGCATTCCTCTTCATGCCCGTGCTGTCACTCATCTTCATAATGGTAGCGCACAACATGCAGAGAAGCGCATTCGAAAACCTGCACGACCTGTACAAGAAAGCCGCAATCATCATAATAGCAGTCGGAGCCGTGCTCATAGCCTTCGTTATGGTGCCATCACTGGCAGAGGCGATGAAGCCCGTGGGCTTGCCCGAAATCGTCACCATCGGGCTGGTGGTTGCCTCCGTGCTGCCCGCCATCCAATACTACAAAATCGCCAAAGTCAACTACAACGCAGAAGACTCGATTCCAAGCTTTATCCGAGACGTCACCGAATCGCAGAAAATAGGGCTTTCTCCTGAAAAAAGCATCATCCAAGCCACGAAACGCAAAGATTACGGTCCATTCTCAAAGTTCTTGGAACTCATGCGCAGCCAAATCGAGTGGGGCGTTCCGCTCAGAAAAACCTTCAGCAACATACGCCGGGAGATACGAAGCTGGTTCGTCACCTTAAACTTTGCCATGATGGTTGAAACCGTCGAGGTTGGCGGAAATTCGACAGAGCCACTTGAGATACTCTCTGAGTACAGCGAGAAAGAACGCGAACTGCAAATCAACAGACGCGGACTGCTCAGACCGTACATCGTTCTAGCGTTCATATGGAGCATCCTCATAGCCGTGACAACGACGATTGTGTCTTTAACCACGTACATGATGACCACAGTTGTAACAACAAGCCTATCCGAAGTCGCATTCGTGGCTATGCAAGACCAGTTAAGAATGTTCTCCGTGGGCATAATTCTCCAGTGCTGGATCTCAGGTTTCTTCATCGGAAAGATAAGCGAAGGCAACTTCGGCGCTGGCTTCCAGTACGCTGCGTTACTGACCGCAACCGCGTACCTGTCCCTGATAGCCTCTCAGCAGCTGCTCTCAGGTATGTTCGGCATATCTATGGCAGGATAGCCTCTGGAGGAAAAACATGCCCACCGTTTCCATAGACACCTTCTTCGCATGCGCATTGCTGGTCGCAGTCGCCCTGCTGGCAACGGCATCGTTAGTTGGAACCATGCAAACAAGGATGGACGGCATGCGAGACCTGAACAAGCAAAACTACCTGAGAACGGTAGCTGACCAAATAGTGTTCAGCCTTGGTAGCCCAGCAAATTGGGGTTCAGGCGCCACCGCCCCGAGCAGCTTCGGCTTACACAGCAACGACACTTCACACCCATACGACCTTGATGTAGATAAAGTCACGCGATTGAACAGCCAAAGCAGCTTAGCTCTTTCTTACCCTGAAGTTATTAGAGCGGCACGGCTCAACAACTTGGCGCTGGGCATAAAACTATTGCAGATGTTGTCAATAGCTGTCACGCTCTCCGCCAACACCACCACAGGAGCCGCCACAATGTACACCTTTATGATTCAAGTCAGTCAAGCGCAAGGACCAGTTAGCGCAGGACTACACTGCTACATGGTCGCGACGGATTTTATGGCTGACGTTTACAACACCACGTCAAGCTCAGGCATCGGATATGCAACTTTTCAGATACCAAACACCTCTAATGGACCAGCGCTGCTGATCGTGTTCGCGCGCGCCACGTTTGACGATAGGATAATTGCTTATGAGGCATACTCATTTGCTCATTTGTCTGAGACTCCGGCGCCTAACCGAACCTTTCTGGGATTAAGTCCCCTGAACCACACATTAAACGTAAGCCAGAACGTTCCCGACGCAACCGTTAACGATGGCTACGCTTTCTCTTACGCTTACCAAGCAAACCTCGCAGCAATCTCGAACAGCACCTATGCAATACCCACGTTTCTGGACAAAAGCCCCACAGTCCTCGTCATCTCAGGTCAAACCAGCACAGCAACTTTCGTGGAGTGGACTGCTTACCCAGATGTTCCGCTGCAGTTTGGGACAGACTTTGAGAACTCGGAGGAAAACGTGTTCGTCTACATTGTAACCATCAATGGTGCCTTTTACAGGCTGACTTTGACCTTCGGAGATGTGGCTCAATGAGGTTGCTGAAAGACAATAAGGGGCAAATCCGCACCATCGAAGCTTTCTTCGCGTCTATGCTGCTGCTCGCATCGCTCACCCTGATTCCGGCGGCACAGAACAAACCAAGCAACTCTTCTGACATGCTCTCTTCCACAGCACTGAACATTCTCCTCAGCCTAGATAGTAGCGGGCATTTGGCGGAACTGATAAACAAAGGCAGCTGGACCGATCTCAAGAACTCCATTCAATCTGCAGTCAGCCCTGCCATGTGGTTTAACCTAACCGTCTTCAATGAAAACATGGTAAGCATAAATGACACGCCGATTTGCAGTGGAAGCGCGGTCAGCGACAACATAGTGTCCACGGATTACGTGTGCGTAGCCGCAAGCAGCAACTACACGGTCTTCATAGTCAGGTTGCAACTCGCGGTGGTGGATTGACATGCAAATCTACCAAACGACTCGGTGCCGCAACTCTGGTCAAGTGCTAATCATCGCGGCTTTGATAATAACCATGCTGCTGCTTTCCACGGCGCTATACGTTGCCGAGACCGAGAAAGAAGTGCCCGCTTACGATTCAGGAGCCGACGCTGATTTCTCAGCCGTTAAACTGGGTATAATGCATACTATGTTAAGTGCGTTGGCTAATATCTCTAACGGCGGAGAAACGGGCATCTTGGTCGCAGATTTGAATCAGTTCCAATCTGTTGTGGAAGGCCATTCGTACAACGCGATTATCGAAATGCAGTTCGCGCCTCTGAACGCAACGCCATATCAGAATGGAGTCTGGATTGACTGGAGCAACGAGGGGAGGGGGGTCTCAGGTGCATACGTCAACGTTTACTTAAATTCTACTGGAATCTCAGCAACTTGCCGCTCCGAATATGCAGTAAACTTAACCTCGGAGCTCAAAGTGAGCGGGGTTTGTACGGTGTTAACTGGGTTGCTTAAACAAGTCAACTTAACCTGCAGCCTCTTTAACGAAGGCAAACCTGCTCTAGCTCAAAATTTTACGGTGCTCTATGAACAGGACGGCTCGCTTTCGACTGAAGAATGGATTCAAGTCATGGCGACGAGCCACACTGACTACGGAAACGGAACGTACACCATGTCCTTCACCGCTGAGACCTCGAACCCAGATGATCCTATGTTAGTTTCGGTTTATTGCCATGACTTGCGAGGCATACTAATCCGAGCGAACGCAACCTGCGTTCAAGGTTAGTTCTTTGCCCACTGAATGTATCTGCAATCATTACGTTTGTGCATTAATTGCAATTCACAAGTGATATATCAACTTCATGCCGACATTAGCGCGACTGAAAAATGGAACCTGACGCGGAAATTCCATGCTCAACATGCCTGTTGTGGAATCAAGAAAACAAGTGCTTTTCCTGCGACCCCAACAAGTGCGAAAGGCTTTCGCGCTGGCTGTTGAAGCATACCCGAGACACCAATGTTGATACAAGAAGCGAAAAAATACAATACGTGGTTTGATTCAGAACTTCTCAGATGTTTAGTGCATAGCGCTCCAGACCTTACATAAGGATAAATATCCCTGACTTAGACTCTATTTCTCACCCAACCCAAAGTAGCTCTGAATAAACCCTGAAAAGGAGTTTCATGGCAGATGAAGGAAAGAAAACGTGCTCTGCTCTTTCTGCTCATAGCGACCATCAGTTTATTTCCAGCGTTCAACACCGATTCCGGTGCTTTGACGGCGGCAAGTTCTGGCGCTGTGAATCCGCAGAAGGCGAACGTGCTCTGGGAAAAAACTTACGGCGGAACAGGCGACGACAGAGCCTTCTATGCAACAACCGCGGGGGATGGCTACTTGGTGGTCGGCTCTTCAAGCTCGCTCGAACAGGGCAAGACGTTTGGTTGGGTTCTGCGGCTTAGCCACGATGGAAATGTCCTCTGGAACTGCACCTACGCTGAGGACGCAGACAGCGAATTCAGATACGCTCTCAGTTTAACGGATGGCTTCTTGCTTGTCGGAAACATGTTCCAACTTTCAGGTGATATAGACGGGTACGTGGTGAAAATTGACGATAACGGCGCCATGAAATGGAATGTTACCGTGGGCGGTGCAGAGGTAGACAAGCTCTTTTCAGCAACGAAGACCCAAGACGGATTCATGCTTGTCGGCCTGACATACTCTTTCAGCAGCAACGAGTCTGACGTTTGGGTCGTCAAAATCGACTTGAACGGCAATGTTGCCTGGAACAAAAACTACGGATGGTCGATGGATGACGCGGGCAGAGCCATCGCGCAGACGGAGGGTAACAACTTTGTTGTGGCAGGTTACACGGATTCGGTGGGAAACGGAGACTACGACTTCCTAATGCTGAAGATTAACGCGGGCGGAAACATTGTTTGGAACAAAACTTACGGCGGAGCGCAAAGCGACAAAGCTTATGCCATCGTTGCGGCTTCAGGTGGATGCGTGGTTGCTGGGGACACGCGTTCAAAAGGCGCAGGCGACAATGATGCGTGGGTAATAAAAGTTGATTTGAACGGCGATTTGCTGTGGGACAGGACAGTGGGCGGCAGCGGCTTTGATATGCCCTCTCGCATCACTTGTCCCAGCAGCGGCGGATACGTCCTCTGTGGTTTCACGTTCTCTTTTGGGAGCGGGCAGAGAGATTTTTGGCTTTTCAAAATCGACGATTTAGGCAGCATTCAATGGAGCAGCACGGTTGGAAGAAGTGAGTACGAAGAGGCATATGTCGTGTTGGAGACGGCGGAAAACGAGTTCGTCATGGCGGGCTGGACAAACTCGCTCGGCATGGGACACTACGACTACTATGTTGTGAAAATAGATGTTACGAACAGAGATAATATTCTGTTAACGTTCTTGTTTTTTGCGCTGGTGCTGGTCGCGGTTGCGAGCGTGCTTGCGGTCTCGTTCTTCCTTATCAGGAGACAGGTCAATCGAAGAATTTCAAAACTAAATGCGGACACAATTTTGATGCGCAGCGTTTAACGGGCTTGCTTTTTAGAGCTTGCTTCATGAACAGCTTCTCCTGTTTCTAAAAGTTTTAAGAAAAGCATCTGCAAAGTCCAGATAAAAGCAGTGTAGTTTGTCCAGATGGCTGCGGTTCGGTCTTTCTTTTTGTCGCCGTCTTCGTTCGAAACCTCGTTCTCGTGGAAGGCGATTAGCAATTCTTTTCGGTCTGAAATCATGAAACACGGCAGGTTCTGCGTTTTAACCATGTAACGCTTGTGCCGAGGCCATTGCATTTGCTCAAGGAAGTAAGCGCTTTTCTGCGAGCCTTCAGTCAGCAGCGTTATGTTGATTTTGTCCAGTTTCTCTTTCAGCTTGTCTGTGAAATCGCTGTAGTACAACTGCGCTAAGTAGTCGTCGGGAGCGAAAATTTGAAACTCCTCTTTTGTACTCTCGAGCAGCTCGTTAGCTTTGAGAGCTACCTGTTGCTCACCTTGCAGCATTTGGAAGAGCTCTTTTTTTGTCTGCACCGCTTTCTGCTGAGGTATCGACGTCCAGAGCTTTACTATGCTTACTTTTTCTTTCTCCAAAAGCTTAATTTTCATTTTCTGGGCATCTACGAGCAAATCTATGGCTTTATCCAGTGGAACAGCTGTGAATTTCAAAGGTTTTGCAAAAATTGAGAAAACTATGCCCTTCTTTTCCAAATCGCGCAGGATGCGGTATGTTTCGGTTCTGTGAAGCGAGATTGCTTCAGCTATTTCACCAGCTTTCTTCTCCGATGCCCTAGCTAGATAGAGGTACACTTTAATCTCGTTCTTAAGCAGCCCAAACCTCGCCAGCGTTTCCTCGACTACCGATAGTTGCTTGTTGAAGCCCTTGTCTCTTTTGACGAATTTGCACGCATCAGTTTTTCCATCGTAAACCCTTATCAGGTCCGTGGGTTTTTCCATAGCAAGCTCCATGTCAGTTTTCACCTTTTGATTCCAAATCCGAACCGCAGTGCCACTGATTCTGACTGAATATATATTTTATAATTATGACCTGTCAATCTGAATCCAAAATCCACATTGACTTCTGAATGCGCCAATCAAGATGACAAACGAAGGCTATTGTCATTGAGCGGTTCTCGTTTCGTTGCCATGCTAAGTTTCAAGCGCCTTTGCTGACGCATCCACATACAAGCCGCCGAACCTGTTAATCAGGTCCTTTTGCGTGTAGACTGAGGAATGCAGCCTGAAGAAATCCCCCATCCTCTCGGTTTCCACACCTATACCTATCACTATAACGCCTTGCCTCAACAAGGCGTCTACGCTTTCCTTCAGCACTTCCGGTATTTTAGGATAGCCATGTGGCCAGCCGTCAGAAATAACAATCAAGCATCGTTGTTCTTCGAATCTTTTTGCCAACATCTTTCCAGCCACCTGAATCGCGTCTGGAATGTAAGTGAGTCCGTCAAATCTGAGCCCGCCTATTCTAGCTCTAACTCTTTTGGAGTAAGACTCATTGCTGTCTTTAAGGATGTAGAATCGGTTGCTGAAGGCGAAGAAAGTCCATGAAGAGGAATCCGTCATTAACTCCTTCGCAGCCTCTGCTACTGCTATGGCGAGGGCACGACCATATTCACCCTTCACGCCCATGCTTCGGCTCACATCAAATATTATGGACCAAGCAAAACTGGGCTTGAGATACTCTTCCAACGTGAAAACGTCCGTGGCTGGTTTGTTGCTTGCAATCGATTGAATAACAGCTGGTAGGTCCAGCTGACCCATTTCTTGCCGTGGATTTTCATCTAAATAATTAAAGGCACTTCGCAGAATGTCTAAGAGCCTTCGACTTGCTCCCTGCACCAAACGCCTTGCCCTTAAATATTGAGAATAATCTTCTTCCGGAAAACTCACAGACTTAAACCTCGTCGCAGAGACATATGGCGCAATCTTGGCTAGGATTTTTTCTCGGCGCTCTTTGTCATGCTGTTCTGAATCGAACGCTTGCAGGGCTTCGGCGTCTTGCTCTTTCCTCCAACAAGAGTCCATGCCAGCTTCTGGAGAAACAGAACCGCCCAAAGCTTCAATGGACTCTTTGAATGCGCGTTCAACCTCCGAGGCATTAGGCTTTTCAACTTCTGTGAAGATGCTACAACGACCCAGATGCTCAGTGTAACTTAGCGATGGCGCTTCCAAGAAAGGACCAAACGGCTCAAGCAAGTGCAGTATGTTTTTAACCTTCTCATCGAACAATCCTTCAACATTAATTTGTTCGCCACCCAAGGACGCTGAGAACCGTTCCTTAAGCAGAAGCAAATCGTTAAACAATGCATTTACGGTTTGCTCCTCCTCATTAGTCAAGGAGCCTTTAACCATGCCAACGTTAACTTTTGAAAGTATAGCCGACATGACCCGTGTGGAAGGCGCAAAAATTCTCTCAGCGCGCTTAAGTTTATGAAAAGCCAGCGCGTTGGCATACGCTATGTCAACGAGTCTCTCTGGGCATAGTGATTGGATGCAAGTGTTCACGTAAACATCACGAACCAACGATTTTGCGAATGCCTCGGTGAACGAGTCTGATGCTTTTGGAGCAATTTTTTCCTTAGGCAGTGGGATCAATGTATGTGTTGTTAGGTGCAGAACTGCCGCCCTGAACAAGCGCCCTACTTTAATTCTGCCTGTCGTGTTCAGAGGAAACGTTTCTCCGAGATACGAAATTTTTCCATCTTCATGGAAGCGAACAGCAGGGAGTTTTACGGTAAACCCGTAACTGTCTTGCTCTAAAGTAGGCTGATCTAAGGCTGAATCTTGAAGTATCTTCACTTTAGTGTTGTCTTTTTGAATTGAGATGTTCCATGCATAGTCAAGAAATCCCATGCCGCTTCCCTTGCAGTTGACGGTTACTGTTTGTTGAACACTGCTTCGATGACTCGCCTCACATCGGCTTGGACTTCAACATTGTCACTGGTTAACCCGATTATCGTTTCCTCTGCAGCGGCAAGCGGCGTGTTTCCATCATGCACCAAAGTAGCCCAGTTTATTAAGTCGCCTAGAGATGGTCCGTAAGGCAAATCGCCCACCTTGTACTGTCTCCTCAGTTCTGCACCAGCCTGTATGATTTTGTATGCGGTGTCTTCATCTATCTTGGTTCGTTTTTGAAGCATCTCTACTTCGTGAGGTGAAATGTTTTCTCCGATGCTGAGGAAATCGAAGTTTATCCAAACAGCCATTCGCCTGCGCATGGCGGCGTTCAGAGGTTTTGTTCCTGAGAATTCGGCGGTGGCGGGGTTCATGCTGATGATCATGTAGCCGTATTTGTGGCGTTCGATTACTTCGCTATCTTTCTCGTTGAGCACGAGGTGCCCTCGCGTGTCCAACACGGGGTTGAGCCTTGTGGCGACATCCTGTTTCATCATGTTGGCTTCGTCGAGGTACATTATACCGCCTTTCCTTAGCCACTGAGTTAGCAAACCGTCTACCCAATTTTCTTTGCCGAGACCGATGAAGCGTCCGATTAGGTCGAAGGAAGATGTTGATAACCCGCAGTTTACTTCCCAGAGAGGCAAACCCGTAAGTTCGGCTACAAGGTAGACGATGTGGGTTTTACCTGTTCCTGAAGGACCGATGAGCGCGCATTGCTTGAAGTAGTACAGTGCCCTTACGATGCGTTCCACGTAGTGCTGTCCGTGGTCGAGGTATTCTGGAGTGTTCTTGGGAATCATGTCATCAAGGTGTGCGAAGCTGTAGTTTGGGTGAAGGTCGTATCGCTGTATATCGTATTTTTCATATAGAGGTGATTTTGACATTGGACGCTCTTTGTTCAGAGACACCATCACTTTGAATTTTTCTCGTCTAAGGGAAGAGAGCTCCTCGATTTTGGTAACTTCAGCCTTTTCTCTTAGACCTTGATGTCCATAACTCAGAGAGGATCACCTCGTATATTCGTTTATTGTTGTGTCTGAAAACGATATAAATATTGTGTATTACGACTTGATATGCTCTCTACTGTTACCCAACAAACATACAAACACGCCAAAAGGCACGAATCTAAAATCTCCATGTGCGTAAATCCTGAAACATACAAGCGTTTTTCTCTTCCAGCCACACTAAACAAGATCGACCAACAATGAGCCAAGAAACCAACATTATAGAGAAGGCAACAGTGGAACAATCTTACACGGCAACCCCACCCGCGAGCAAAGAACAAATCACCATACAAGAACTCATCGACGCACTAAACACTGTAGCAGACGATGTTGGACAGATAAGCGAGTTAACGTCAGAAGAAGCACTGCTGGTTTCCGAGTTCTTCGCCTCACTACTCAAACTAATGCAGTCATGGGTCTCAGCAATTTCCATCTCACCCTCAGCACTTCCTCCTGAAATGGCAAACGTCGCCCAAGCAAACGTCGATCCCACCGGACATTTAGCAGTGCTTTTCCGGGATGGGCGCTTCAAACTCATGGACCTGAGCGAACCGAAAAACAGGGACCTCCTGATAGCAGTCATAAGAGACATGGTTCCTAAGTTCAAACAGTTCAGCGCATCTCAAAAACGGAAAATCGAGAACCGAATTCAGTTCCTGTCACAAATAACAAAGGAGATACAGAGGATAGCCTCGGTGATTTCGCAAAGCACTTAGAAACGCTTTACTGACGGATTTCTTTGGTGATCAGCAACCCATTCAGCCTTTTTTTAGGGAACTTTTACGGTAGATTTCTTTTACCATTTTGATTTGATAAGGAAAATATCGTGAGCCGGTCTCAGCATAGTTGATTTTCAGTTTAGTGCAAAACGCTTTAAGGATAGCCTCTTCGATAATCTGGGCTGCTCCCAAAACTTGTCCTCTTCCAAAACCCACCACATTTTCAAATTCCATCACGAAGTCGTCTAGCTTTTTCGGAATTTCTTTCTTGAGAATACCTTTCCTTTCTAGGTAATTGTAAATTAGCTGCGCATTTATGTCGCCTAAGCAGTATCGTATTGTTTCGTCGATTGCTTGCAATAGCAACGTGTCAAATTCGCTTGTATCATTCAAATGCGTAACCTCTGTTTTGAAGTTGGTCATCTTGTTTTGTCGTTTTGTTGCAGTTTGAGTAAGGGAAGTTGTCATGTTCCGCCTCTTCAGAGCTGCGGACTACTGCTAAATTGTCAGGTTACCCTTATAATTATTTGCGATGTAAATGCTTAGGCGTAACTGAATAGTATGTAGCAGAGTTAATACACAAATCCTATTATTTCAAAAACTGATTTTATCTTTCCTATGATGCTGAAATTGGAACAGTGTCGCCGATTAATTCTAATCAATGGGTAAGGTGATAATATGGGAACCGAGATTCGAACTTTCACCACATTGAAGGAAATGGCTGAGTACATAGTTGACCAACTGGAGCAGCATCGAGCCTCGTTTGAAGATTACAGCCAATGGTTGGGCTCGCTCCTGCGAAGCTGCGAAGAAGTCCATAAAAACGAGGATTGGTACCAGAAGTCGGCTGCCATGCAGAAAAATGTGCGGGCTCCGCCCAAGAAGAATGCTCCTGAGACTAAAAACGTTGGGAAAAAGAGCAAGGGGAAGAAGGGAGAGCCTTCAATTTGGGTTGAATTAGGCAACATTCTGCTTTCTTCCACGGATCAGGGGCAAGCTGAAACATTGTTTGAGGCGATTGAGAAAATCGGAAGCAAGATACAAGAGCTTGAGAAGTTTAAGGACAGCGTCCAGCAGCTTGAGCGTATGGGTTTGGGAAAGAACGTCGAGTTTATTGTTTACATTGAGGATGACATCCCCAAGAAGGTAGTGTTGCATACGAAGGGCGACGCGGCAGGTGAAGGGGCATTCAAGTTTGAGACGGCGCTTTCAGTTCCTGCCGTTTACACCGATTTCGGCAACAGCTAGCCAGTTTCTGACATGCAGAGGCGATGAATGCAGCATCTACAAAAGTTAAATATGAAATAGCCAAAATAGATTAGGGGAATCAATCATCTGCCCGAAATATTCTGTTTCAGGCGTCACAGTCACGGTTCGTATTGACAGCCTCCAAGCTGAAAGAACAGGGCGGCATGAGCCAGGTGGAGGACTTTTTTTCGAAGTGAACGCCAAGCTTGACGAGCAGAAAAAGAGCACCGACCGAGTTGTGCTTAGCTTTAATCTTTCTATAACGACCAAGCCGAATGTCGTGAAGTATTCGACGCTGGGTGTGGTGACGTTAGAGGGTGACCCAGCGGACATTAAGAAACAGTTGGAACCGAACCCAAAAACGAACATTCCCCAAGTGCTTTTCACAGTCTACCAGCATGTTTTTAACTCAATCTACATACTCGCCTCCATACTGAACACGCCTTATCCGCCGCCCGACCTGCTGCATCCCATGGCAGAGAAAATCCAGATTTTACCTAGCACCACACAGGCGCAACCTGAAGAGCATGAGGTTCAAGAGCAAACAGTGATGGGACAACCTTCACCGTCGCCTTCAGCGCCACCGCCTTCGACACCTGGGCAACCCGCCGCTCAGCCTGCTTCAACTGGAACCACGACGCCGACAACGCCGGGTTAGAGCTTGTGCTTTTGTAATTGGTTGCTGCTGGTTGCAAAAGGCTGTGGTTAAGACATGCAGGTGCTTGTGGCTCTACTGCTCGGTGAAAAACTCCCTCTTCGTTTTCAACATGGTTTGACGGTTTTCTGCACGAATAGCAATAGTCCCTCTATCGTTTCTGCAACAAACCACCAATAGACGCCAAATAGGCTGATTTGGATGCGCAGTGCGTGGGTTGAATTGCTGTCTTATGGTTTCTGCCCATTCTGCGCGCGACAACTTTCCTTGAAACCGCGTAACTTTAAAAGTTAGAATTCCCTTAAACTCACCGAGGTTGAGCCTGTGCTGTTTAGGCGCAAAAACAAGCTGAAAGTGGACCTTGGCGAACTGCACGATGAAAGAAACCGCCTTTCCAGCTTCTTAAGTTCAAGCCTAAAAGTTGACGTAGCCGAAAACGGCAACGCGTTGGTAGTAACGTCGGAGGACCTGTCATCGCCAGAGCTGAAGCGGACGGTGCAGAAATTTGTTTACCACCGAAAACTGAACAACACGTACTGGGTTGCCCTCGAGAACGGTGTAGTCAAAATCCACAGGTTCAAAAGCAGCAAGAAGCCGAAAAAGCGTAAGAAAGGCGAGACGCCCTCACTGTTCGCACATGGCTTTTAACCGTGTCCGCGGCTTTTTCAGGCTTATTTTTGTTTACGCGGAGAGGAACCCACCGTCAACGGCAACCAGCGTTCCGTGCACGTAGCTTGATAGGTCGCTTGCAAGCACAAGGGCCATGCGTGCTATTTCGTCAGGTTCGCCCAGCCTTCCCAGTGGCAGCCTCTGCCGGTATTCTAAGCCTGTCTGGATGATGCCCACGTTGAGTTTGAGGACCTCTTTTGCCACGTTTTTGGTTCCAGGTGTTAGAACGCCGCCAGGCACCAGCGCGTTTATTCTGAAGCCTTTTCTTCCGTATTCCGCAGCTAGCGACCTTGTGAGCATGATGACTCCGACCTTGCTTAAGCCATAAGGCACCAGGTCCTCTTTGACTGGCATAACCGCCTCTACAGAAGCCACGTTGATTATCACGCCGCCGCGTTTCATTCTGGCTTTTATCATGTTCTGGCACATCCACAGGGCTGCGTTCAAATTGAGGTCCATGACTTTCCGCAAGAAAGCTTCATCCAGCTCCAAAAAATCCTTCATCGGGTATATGCCTGCGTTGTTCACAAGAATATCGGGCTCCTTCCCCACCAGTTCGCTCCACAGCTGCTCTATCTCCGACTTTTCACAAAGGTCAACCTTGTGAGTCCCTATTCTTACGCCTGATTTCGAAAGTTCATCACAGGTGATTTTCAGCTGCTCTTCATTTATGTCCACAAGTTCCAACGTGGCACCTGCCTCCGCGAACCTGTAAGCCATTGCCTTGCCTATGCCTGACGCTGCGCCAGTGATTAACGCGATTTTTCCGCTTAAAGAAATAAGGTCAGCCAGGGGTCTCAATTTTTTTGATTGCGGCCTTAACATAAAGCTCACCTTTGCACCTCTAATAATTATCGTTATAGAAAAAGTTTAAGCACATATTGCAGACACATGTGGTGCTCCGGCCGGGATTCGGACACCGTTTCTTTGGCTTGTGGTGCTTGTTTGTCTTTCAGAGTGTCGTCTTTTTCAGGTTGTTTTTCTTCCATTTTGGTAGTCTCCTGTGGTTTCTCTCTATGTTGATTTTCGTTATATAAGTTTTAAATTCTAAGGCGGACAAAGTGTCTCTGGGCATGTTGGAACTTCAGTTCCTTTTGGGATTGGTAGTCTCCGAAACCTGGGGCTCCAACATGCCTATCTGTTCTCTGCAGCCCCAACATGTTTGCCACATGTTATGGAGCCTTCCTCTGAAGAGGAAGTCAAACCATACCAAAAAAGAGGAGTTTAGCCTACTAGCTCGAATTCGTAGGCTGTAACTGTCTGGTCGGGGTTCCAGCTGCCGTTTATGGCTTTCCAGGCTTGCTGGAATTCTTCGAGGCTGTTGAACCCTTCAGCTTTGGCTTCCTGTTCGGTGACGTCGCCGAGGCGTTGGCGCCATTTTCGGGTTATTTTGATGTAGGCGGCTGCGCGTCCAAACCACTGGTCTGTGATTGGGTAGACGCGGCCGGGGGAGAGTTCGCGGCGGCTGGTCCTGCGGGTTTGTGTCTTTCGCTGTTGTAGGACTAGCCGTAGTAGGGGTCGTTTGAAAAGGACCATTTTTAGGGTTTCTCCCAGAGGCTGTCTGTGTGTAGGGCTATGATGAGGGTTTGGTGGATTTCGTCGCGGTGGATCTCGCGTCTGCGTTGCAGTTGGGCTTTGAGTTCGGCGGCTGCCTTTTCAAAATTTTTTTCTGTTAGCAAATTTTTTCCCTCCAGGTTTCCATTGGGTCAAGTGGGAAATCGCAGCTGGGGCAGCGGTATGGGCTTAACCGCTGAATCCAGACGCGGCCGCAGTAGCGGCATCTTTTTAAGGGTTCTAGGCTGTTTTCTGATTTGTTTTTCCATTTCTGCATTTTTTCTAACCTCCTTTGCGAAAATAACGGTATTCTAGTAAGCTATCATGGGGGGCATGTTGTCATGCAGAAAATTCACGCGGAACCTTGAACCCTGAAAGGGAGGGGGAGCGGTTTTTTCACGTGGTTGCGAGGCAAAACTATTAATAGGCTAGTTTCGGCGGTTTTCTGCTCCTTTAAATAGGAAATGCGATGCGCGGAGTCAGTCTATATAAAGCTCCAAGGGAATAAGCCTGTTTTTTGAAATCAGCGCAAAACGGGTTCTGTTTCCAACATGGAATTCTGTGTTTTTTCCAATGCGAAAATTAGTATTTAAAGCGATGCAGCCCATATTCGGAAGCTGTCATAAATCATAAAACTCGCAGGCAGCCTAGACCTTACCTGAGAGTTTGGGCATGCGGAACCCTTTCAAGCGGCTTCTTTCTCGGCTGCGGCAC
>JAAKEZ010000046.1 GCA_018475625.1 Candidatus Bathyarchaeota archaeon A05DMB-2 | reverse complement strand
AGAACAAAGTGCGCTACGCTTGAAGATGCTTGCGATTAGTGCAGACACTTTCTCTTTGCCGCGGGCTCTGCGCACGACGGTGCCAAAGTGTTACCAGTCAACCAAGTGTTAGTGGGCGACTGCGTTGAGGTTATGAAAGGTTTTCCAGCAGAAAGCATCGACATGGTTATGTTTTCGCCGCCTTACTATGGGCTTCGCAATTATGGTGAGGCTACAGAAACAGTGTGGGGTGGTGAGGAGAACTGTAGCCATGAATGGATTGAGGAGCGAATGACTCTTGTTCATGAAAACCGCAATTTTTTGAAAGGAACACAGGAAGATGTCCACGGGAAAAAGCCAACAACCTATATCAAAAAGTATGATGACGGGAAGGCTGGCTTTTGCGCCAAATGCGGCGCTTGGAAAGGACAGCTTGGGTTAGAGCCCTCATGGCAAATGTATGTAGAACACATGGTGGAAATATGCAGTGAAATCAAGCGAGTTTTGAAAGCGACTGGAAGCATGTATATTGTGCTAGGAGACACTTATGCTGGTTCCCACTGTGGAAGAGGAGACAAAACCCTCTTTCAGAATTATCGCCGAGTAAAGGTTGCAGGGAACCTGTACGACAAGCCTAGCCCTCAGGCAAAAGCGACAGAGTACAAGCCCAAGTGTTTAATGGGCATACCTTGGAGAACAACGTTCGCTTTAATAGATGATGGCTGGATACTGAGGAACGACGTTATCTGGCGCAAGCCCAACGCTATGCCCTCAAGCGTTAAAGACCGTCTAACACAAACCTACGAGCACATCTTTTTCTTTGTTAAAAGTCGCAAATACTACTATGATTTAGATGCGATAAGGGAGCCGCATAAAACAGCCTTCGCTCCTTTCAATTTGAGAGTGAGAGACGTTAAACGTGGAAAAGGCGGAAAATCCGCTTTTGGAGAGTTAAAGGCTTCCAAAGAAGAAGTTGATAATTATGTTTATCCAGAAAGTGGAAGAATCAGAGGGCTTATTCAGAGGCTTTATGAAATCGCCAGGCAAATCCGCGGTCAAACATGCTATCAAGGCAAAAACAAGGATTTGCACGGATGGAAAGAAGCGTGCTCTAATGCTAAGGCATATCGTGACGCGTTGAAGATTTTGGAGCAACGTGAAACGCTTACAAACGCGGAGAAAAAGTTTCTACAGGATTACGTTCAAAACCATCTTGGGCATCCTTTAGGCAGAAATCCAGGCGACGTAATTTCCGAGCGTGTTAGGGCGAACCTCAACCATTTTGTCCCAAGAGGAAGCGGTGGACATTATGCTTATGGGGGCTTATACTCAAAAGAGGGCAAGCATGCACATCCTTTAGGTAAGAACCCCGGAGACGTTATTCTGACCAAACACGACTTGGCTGTTAATCGTGTGGGAGCTTTCAGCTACACGGATCCACTTCACACTAAGGCGTATAGTCCTAAAGGGAAAAACCCAGGCGATTACTGGAGTGTCTGCACCAAGCCCTTTAGAGGCGCCCACTTCGCTGTCTATCCTGAGGAAATATGCGTTAAGCCCATTCTTTCCAGCTGCCCAGAAGATGGCATAGTGTTGGATCCTATGTGTGGAAGCGGAACCACGTTGGCTGTTGCCAAAAAGCTTGGTCGAAGATACATTGGAATAGAAATCAACCCTAACTACGTTGACATCGCCACAAAGCGTTTGCTGAGAATAAGCCCTCTGAATCCGCTCATTTCTTAGTCTCTCTGAACAAGGGTTTGCGCTTGCCTCTCTCGACAACGTAGCCCTCTGCAGTTTTTATCCACACGATGGTGTCGCCGTCTTTTAGGTCGAGTTCTCTTCGTACCTGACTTGGAACCTGTGTCTTGCCCTTTTGAAAGATTTTTGAGGTTGCAACTATTTGCTCCGACAGAGCACATCCCTGCGACGTACATCCTTGTATATGTCAGTACGGACAGATTAATATGTTTACCTGTATGGATACATAAGTGGTGAATAAGAATGCCAGGACTAGGTAAAGGCCTGCCCGACATCCCCGAATGGATGGCCCTCCAGCTTGCAGCGCTAGAAGAGTCGACGCTGACAAAAACAAAAGAGTGGAACCCTGTGGCGGACGGTGTCAGACCTCTCAGACCCGAGGACGTTGATCTGCCCGAAGGCACGTATGGCTTTACTGTTCCTCCAGGTGCGTTTAACATTATCTCAACTTTCAGCATGCCGTCTGGAGTGGGTGTACAGTTCTGCGGCTGGTTCTGCGACGGAGACCTAGGCTACAACAGCTACCTCCGCGTCATCATCAACGGAGTGAAGAGACAAGAGATCAGCGCCAGAGTGCCCTATCAACAGCGAAGCAGATTTGTCCTAACCTTGGAACAGATCGCTTATGCACGAGAAAACGACAAAGTCACCTTGTTAGTCTTTAACGGTACCGCGGCTCCAGTTGAGCTCTGCATCTTTCCCATAGCCTTCGTTGCAGGCCCAAGAAAAACTCTACTCATTGAGTAGGAAGCCTCACTTTTTCGTTTTCGGCTAGTTCGTCTTCCACTTTCTTTAGTCTGGTGTCTATTTCGTTGATTCTTCTCTGGAGTCCTCTTAACGTGGGGTCTCCCGTGTAGGCGCTGACGTACTCTGTTAGAGCCTCTCTTATTACGGCGCTGAGATACTTTTCGCCCCTTCCAGAGGCTATTGTCTTCAAGATTTCAAGCGTCTTGCTGTCTACGCGGACGTTGACGAGGACGGTTGGCACTGTCTTACACTTCGTTTACATTTGTGATATAACTGTTTTATAAAGTTACCACCCATGTATCCATAAAGGTAAACGAGGTTTTGGCATGCCGAAACTTGAGAAAGGTGAAATCCTCATCCTCGACAAGATAGCGTACCGCATTGGACGTGTTGAAAGGCTGATTTATGTCGAACCCGTCAGCTTAGGCGCAGGCGAAACCGACAAGCTCTCAGACGTGAAGAATCTGACACCCGAGGATGCAGAGATCTATTACATTGAGGAGCTGGATTGGAGCGGCCCAACCAGACACCAGCTTCAGTATCCCAGAGGCGTACCGAGGCATACTCCTCATGGCATGGACGTGAAGATAAGGGAGTGGCAATGTCCTTACATGGTAGAGGTTCACGTTAAGAAGGCTACTTTTCCAACTTTGGTTTCTGACAATGAGCTTGCGAATGTGGCTGTCACTCAGGACG
>JAAKEZ010000045.1 GCA_018475625.1 Candidatus Bathyarchaeota archaeon A05DMB-2 | reverse complement strand
GAGGCCTAACAGTTTTTTCAGCAGTTGGTTAAGTTCCTCCACGTTAGACGCTACAGCTTCCACCTGCCCCTCCAACTTTTTCACACGCTCAGGCATCAACAAATATTCCACTGCGTTTTCAATGGTGAAATGGTCGATTTCGCCAAGCCCTTCAGACCTGTCAATTTTCCTTTCGCTAGCGCTGAGCTCAAAATATCGGCTGAGAAAATCTGCAACTGGATCATCAATGGCAATATGAGGCCTACGACAAAGCTTCCCTTCAGTAAGCCTGCAACCATACTTCTGCATCAAAGCCCTAGCCGTCCGATCAGCACAAGCCCTAGCCAAATCCAACAACTCAACGGGATTACGCCCAAACAACGTCTCAACATGCACAATAACACTACTAGGCGTCTTCTCCACAGTAACCCCCCCTTCTAAGCCTAAAAGCGCCGTCCAATTCATCTTACCAACCCGCCGCCAATCAACAGGCCACACACCATCCGCAACAACACCAAAACGATACTTAGCAGCATGCAAACGCCAAACCCCACTACCAAAAAGAACACCCTCACTCCCAGTGAGAAAATTTATACCGTGTCGTGTAACTTCATACACCACAATGCTACTACGCTTTCTCCGACGTATAAGACCAGCTTGTTCAAGCTTCTTAACATAATAGAAAACATGGGGCTTGCTAAAACCTAACATCCTCGCAATCTTAGCAGGATAGTTTCCAGCCTCTAAATAGCGGAGAATCGGCAAGATGCGAGTACGAATAGTCTTGAAGTTCACTTTAACTTTTAACTTCGGACGACAAAAATTTTTACTTCTAACCCCAGAAGCCCCAGCCAAAAAATCACCTATTTGCCTAAACGCTTTCTCGGGTTTCCACGGGCTTCGTCGATTTCTTTGAACCGCTTTTCGACTTCGATGAGGTCACGTTTAAACTCTGAAGCAGATTTTTCCAGTTCTCTTTTGCTCATCTCTCTCACCACAAGGGCTCAGTTGGCTTGCACAGGCGCCTTTTCAACTCCTTGTATCGCCTGAAGATTTCACAGTCCCAAGCCTTGTCACACCACTCGCAGTCAGCGTTAAAATCGCTCTTCCCACACCTCATCTAGGCCTCAACCTCCCTCAGCAAGCCTTTACCGCGAGACTCAGAAGACTTCAAAACCGCCTTGTACAGCCACCTGTCCGTTCGTCTCTTTCGCAGATAGCCCCAACAGCACATCTCATCCAAAAAGCCGCTAACCCTCGGATCCCTAGACCAGCCCCGCCTCATCATCTCCTTCTGAACAGCACTTATCGTCCGCTCTTCATCGTCAAAAAAGCCCTCAGCATAAAGCAAGGCTAGCCTTCCTTGGGCGTTGTCGGTGCTTAGAACAAGCGGTTTGCGGATGACCTGCACTGTTAAAGCTGGGACCTCACGCTGCACAGTAACCTCAGAAGGCACGGATGCGGGTTCAAATCCCGGCGGGCCCGCTGTAGGGACGTACGTCCCTAAAAATTTCACTAAGGCTTCTCTGAAGGCTTTCAATGGCTCAAGCTTTTTTAACTCTGCTTCTAAAGTCGTCTTTTCATCTTTCAGTTGGGCGATTGTCCGCTGATACTCTTCAACATTCCACTGCTTTTTAATCTCGTCAACTTTCTGTAAGGCTTCATGATAGGCTTTCTGCCTCTCCTCCCCAATTTTGCTTTCAAACTCTTTCTTTAACTCATTGAAGATTTCAGTTCGGATATCTGCAAACCGCTTTTCAAGCTGCTCATATTTTTCTTTCCAAACCGTTTCATCCACCTCCATTCCAAGCTTAAGATATTGATCTCGAACATACTCAGGGTTTCGAATCCCCTGGGCTACTTCAACACCCACCTTTTCAGGCACACCGACGGGCAAAGCATAAACAACACCTACGAAAGGCGGGCGTTTACGCACCAAAACCCAATGCCCAAGCTTCAACTTCATAATGTCATCAGCGGAAAATTTGCCTCGGGCTTCAGGAATCAAATCAAGTGTATGCTTAACTTCCGTGATGTGATCCTGAGTGCCAAGAAACTTTACAGCGCAAGCCTTCAACGGGTCCTTGTCCGTCACAGCTAAAAACTGAGTGCTTATCCACACGTAAAGGCCAGTTTTTGCTCCTTGGGTTATAACGTTCATCACGGCTCGGGTTGCTGGGCTACTGTAGCCCTGCGGGAGAAACTTGAAAGCTTCGTCGATGACCAGTATGAGGTTGCGCTTGTAAATGCGTAAAGCGTCTTCAAAAGCGTTTTTCACGATAAGCTGCTGGGCTTCCAGACTGAAGTCGTTGATTACCATGCGGTTTATGCTAGGATAAAGCTTCAACTGCGGAACAGTCTCCACCTTTGACGTTTCACTCTGCAATCTCTCCAGTAAATCGTACAAAACACGGCAAGCATCTTTGAGCCAGCTGCTCTTGGTCTTAGCCTCAAGGTCTTTTGCTCGAGCAATAATGTCGTCAAAGCCTTTGGCGCCTTCAGTTAACCTGCTGAGAGTCGCATAATAAGGCGTCAACCTGCGCCTAAACATGCTCTCAAGCAAACCGATCAGAACAAAGCTATCCGTCGTCTCACGTAAGCAAACAGGGACCTCGTTGCCAACTCCAGCATAATCCGCCTCAGTCTCCTTAGTGTCGAAAATTAATACTTTATAGCCTTGCGCCGCGGCCCATTCTGAAAGACGCTTAATCAAGGTAGTTTTCCCAGAAAACTGCGTTTGACCAATTATAGCATAATGGAAAGGCTCAAGCACCACAGGCTCTCCAGAAGGCACGGTAAACAAAAAATCACTCATGCCCCAGAAGCCTCCAGCAAAGTGTAAACAGGTCCGAGAACAACAAGATGGCGTAAGGGAGGACACCTTTTAAATGGTTTAGTAGCCTTCAAACGCACAACATGGTTAGCTCGGAACCCTAGAAGAGTTAAATCCTCATAGCAATACCTGCAAGCCTTCAAAATGCGTCCGTCATTCCCAAAAGTCAGAGCGTAATCAGCTTGATTACCAGTCACCAAGAAGCAGAGCCCACACTTAGACATTTACAGGCAAACCTCCAAAAAAGTTAAACAACCAAAACAGAAACAGAAAAAAGGGGAAATGAGCGAAGCCCCCTGCTAAAAAGTATAAATTATAGCCTAGGCGATGGTCTCTCCCGGGCTACCATAACACTCTAGTAAGAGTATTGTTCAAACTCTAGGCT
>JAAKEZ010000044.1 GCA_018475625.1 Candidatus Bathyarchaeota archaeon A05DMB-2 | reverse complement strand
GAATATCAGACATCAGCCATAGAAAACTTACAGCAACTCTTGGAACGCTTATGGCGCAGACGGGCAAGATGCAGACATATCAAGACGCCATAGAAGCCATGCTAAACCAATCAGTAATACTTCCGCCAGAACTGTTGGCTCAGATTCAGAACTTCATAGAAGAAAACAAACACTTAGGCTTCACAACAAGAGAGGAGTTCATGCGTGACGCAGCAAGATGGAGACTCAAGTTTCTGAACGAAGAGTCTGAATACGTGGAAATTCCAAAAGAAAAATATGAAAGGCTTGAAACTGCTGTAAGAGAAATGAGCACACCCTACCACAGCGCCTCAGACTTCATCCATAAGCAAGTTGACGAAGTATTAGAAAAATACGACGCATGGCTTCAGGAAAAAGAAGAACACGAAAAAAGACAACGAAAAAGGTGAAGCGATCCAAGTTGCCAAAAAGGTAGGTAAAACTTAAGTTGTTGCCAGCACTAAGATGTGATTAGAAAAATGACAGAATTAATAGAAATTACCAAGCCGTTGAAGATTGGACACGAAAGAGTCTGCAAATGTCCCCAAACACACATAAACTGCTCAAATGCCAAAGAGTGGATTCAAAGCCAAGTCGCCATTTGGGAATTCTTTTATGAAAAAAGGGATATTCGCGACAAAAATATTCATCCAGCAGTCTTTCCAATAGGCTTGCCCAAAAAGTGTATTCAACTCTTTACACATCAAGGAGAGCTCGTTTTAGACCCGTTCGTTGGAATTGGAACAACACTGGTTGCTGCATTCGACCTAAACCGAAACGCTGTTGGCTTTGACCTAAAAAAGGAATACGTGGATTTTGCAAACAAAAGAGTCGCACAAACAAAGTTAGATATGTGGAGTGAAGAGCCTAAAAACACCACTCAAATTGCAGTATGCGACGAGGCACACAACATACCAGAATATCTTGAACCTGAAACAGTTGCCTTAGCTGTAACCTCTCCGCCATACGCCAACATGCTAAACAGACCAAGATTGAATAAAAGCATACGTGGAGATTTACGAAAAAATGAACACTTTCTCAAAGTCCAACAGTATTCAGCAGACCCAAGAGACCTCGGCACTATGGAACCAAGGAAATACGCTCAAGTCATAGGCGAAATCTACAAAGGCATTTTACCATTACTAAAACCCAAAGCGCACTCTATCATAAATGTCACGGATATCTGGTGGAAAGACGACAAATTTGGTAGAAGAATTCCTGTCCATGTCTACATTATCGAAGAAATGGAGAAAGCAGGCTACGAACTAAGAAACATCATCATTTGGGACCGGAGAAACCTGGTCAACAAAGTAGGCATCTTCGGCTGGCCAAGCAACTACATAACATTGGGCACGACATTTGAATATATTTTAGACTTCTGGAACCCACCTTAAGGTATTCTTCCAGTTTTCGCGAAAGCTGCCATATCTGTGCCAAACTGAGTGTTAGGTCTGAAACGTGTTTTGGCATAGGGAATTTGCCTTAATATATCTGGCGGGATGTAACAATATCCATTAGTCTTAATGCAAAGGGCTTCAAAGACTTCAACATTTGATTCTGTGAACTCGCTCAATTGGTTGAAGAAGCCAAAAAGACTATCACCATCAAAAGCAAGACCCCGAGTAGCCCTCTCTCTCAGACTTACGTTCTTCACCTCGACCCTATGCCTTGCCTTAGGTGAAAGCAAGTTTGGATAGTAGATGATGAAGTCAGTTCGCTCCTTTCTTCTTGTAAAATGGTAATCCTTCTTTAAGCCAGCTCTCTCCAATTCTCTTTGGGCACAAAGCTCAGCAAGATGCCCTGATACTGGCTGAAAAGCTTGACTGACACGCCTTGAAACCTCTTCCATAAAATTGCTATACTCTTTGTCTCCTACAACGATAGGTTCCAAAAGCTTCCTTTTTACTTTCTCATGAACTTCTTGAGACAAGTTAAGCTCGGAAAGTATTTCGTTTACCCTTCTTTCGTAATATTTTGACCTATACTGAATCATCAAATAAAACGTCTCGTGATGCAAAGAATTCACATCAACATTGGGATTACCTTTCAAAGCCTCGTTTAATATTGACTCGGCTGAGGGGACGGTTCGCATGTTCCAAAGATTGTTTATAGCCTCTTATAACACTCGCGCTTCGACCACTTCTGTTTTGGAGTGAGCCTAACCAAATTCAAGCAGAGAAGTGAAAAATTGGTTTCCAAATTTCAGATGTTCACATGGAAGCGTATCATTAGCTTTTTTTCCATGTGAATTTCCCCGCCTTCTTTGCTTAATTTTCACGCTGAGACGATTCTAACCCATTTTTAGATTTTAGCCCTAAAGCCTTAAGTGAGGTTGAGTTGGAGCATGCCCAAGTATTTAGTGGAAATAATCCTGATCGTCAATGCCAAAGACCCAGATGAAGCACGGAAAATCGCCGACTATATCGTAGACATTCCTATCCCAGACAAAGAAATCGAAAACAAAATAGAAAGCTTGAGGTATGAAGAAATTGTCCAAATCCCAAACCAGAAACCACGGTAAATTCTGGTCCACAGTAAGACCACTCATCTGGGAGAAAGCCCAGCAGCTCTATCAAGAAGACCAAGCCAAAACCATGGGCGCAGACTATAAAGGCATAACAGCAACCCACAAAGAACTCAGAGAAGCAGGATACTTCCACACAGCCAAACTAATCATCCTCAGAAACCTATACCTCCAAAACAAAAACCCATCTGCCCCTACAAAAAATTCTTTACTGCACTTTAAAAGCCCAACAGATAAGATAAAGAGTAAAGGAGGAAAAGAAAAAACATGCCTAAACAGGGAATGACAGGCTTATGCCTAAAAACAGAAGTCGCCAACCTACTCCGAAACAAAGCACAAAACGCAGACATGGGCATAAACGACTACCTAACCACTCTCCTATTAGGACAGTCCCAGTCTGGAGAACAACCATACACAGGACCGTCCCAACAACCCTTCGGGACCGTCCCAAATCTGGAGACCTGTAAAAGCTTCGAACAAAACCCTAACCTGCTTCAAGCCCTAATCAGCCTCCTACAAGCTCTAAACCAACAACAAAACCCAAACCAAGCCCCAAACACGCCGTTTTCTCTTAATGAACGTTCTCTTTCCGAAAAGAGAAAGTTCTTGGTGCCGGGGGCGGGATTCGAGCCCGCGACTTCTGGGCGCTTGCCCTTGCACTCTCCAGATTATGAGTCTGGCGCCCAAACCAGGCTAGGCTACCCCGGCTCTGGTG
>JAAKEZ010000043.1 GCA_018475625.1 Candidatus Bathyarchaeota archaeon A05DMB-2 | reverse complement strand
GAACCAACATTCACATTTGGCTAAGAATAGAAAGTCGAACTTTTATCGTTAATCATGCATGCATGCATGCAGAATTTTTCTTGTTAACACGATGATTTCTGTAATGAGATAGATCAGGAATTGCCCTGCTCTGAGGGCTCATGAGACATGAGTTTCTTTAAATCGATTTCATATATTCCATCTTTGGGCGCTGGATCTAATATCCATCGTTTTGACTCTTTAGGCCGTTCAACATAGACTGCAGTGAGATGCCAACGACGCTCACTTGTTGCAGCGATTTTCTCTAACTTGGGAATTACTATAAGGGCTTTTCTAAGCAAATCGAGGGGTCTTGCTTTGGAGGGCTTTCCCACATTCAGTTTTCGGAGTTCCTCACCTAACTCCTCCTCTCTTTCTCTCATAATCTTCTCTGCGATTTCCTTTGAATCAGTAGTCGCATAGGCCTTAATGAGGAAAGAGTTTGAGAGTGGCTTAGTGTCTGTCGCCCATACAGACACACTTATACGTGAGAGCAGTGGAAGCCGAACCGTTAGATTCAATGGTACTTCATCCTTGGATACGGCGCTAACATCGAATTCTGCAGCTGACGAATAGGTCACATCCACTAATTCTTCTATTCCAACAACAGCACCTGGATGTATCCTTGGAATCATGTAATCGATGATCCAGCGGTTTTCATATTCATGGGATCTCCTTCTAAACCCGCTTCCTTCAAAATCTACAAGCGATTTCTTGGCATCAACCTCGGCAATTTCATGAGCACTGATGTTTAAGGGCAATGTAACCCTCACATGGGCATTCTCTGCGTCGAGTTCTCCCTTATTGTGGATAACAAAAGGAATAACGCAAAATACTCTGGCCTTTTTTTCCACAGAGTAACCGAAAACCAACTCCTTGATGCCTCTCGGATCATTAGGAATCAGTTCACTGTTGTTAATCAGAAGCCTAAGTTCGGCCTTTCTTTCTGTTATCTTCTTCTGCAAAATTAGTGCTTTCCTCGCGTAGTAAGTGCCGACTATAAACGATACGATGGGAATTGCGATTGAGATTATGTCTTTGGCGAAGGAACTCAACCCTTGACTTATGTCAGGAATGAGTTTTCCATAGAAAAAAAGTATCAATACTGCAATTATGCCTGCAGCAAAGGCAAGCATTGCGACATACCGATATTTGCCCAATTTATCTCTCTCAGGGTTACTTAACAGTTGTTAATTATGTCCTGCCGTTTATTATTTTCTACTGTCCTGCTGTCAGTTCCTATAATCTGTGAAAAGCAATTAAAAAAAGATGATGTTTCTTGAATGGCGATAATTACTTCTATGATTGCTTTTTGAAACCGCATTCCGCCATAGAAACTCTATTTCAAGAAAGGAGAAATTCGTATTAAAATTCATTTTCTTTGGGATTTTGTCGCTATAACGAAACTGTTTGAAAACCGTGATTCTTCAGCAAATTTTACCTCTCCTATTTCATTGATTTCTTTTAGGTGTTTAGCTACTTCAATCCCTTTGTTTGTAAGTTTGTTTATTCTTCTTGGTGTTATGAATTGGCTTTCAACTAAGCCTTCTGCATGTAGAGCGTTTATCATTTCACTACACCACTGTTCTGTTATGCCAACACGCTTGGCAATTTGGCTATTTTGTAATGGTCCCTTCTCTAAAAGTGTAACAAGAATCTTCTGCTTAACAGTGAGGAACATACCCATTCATGATAAATTTGCTTATTTATTAATGATAAACCATTCTGAAACTTTAATTTAAAATAGCGTTGAGGGCGTTAAATAGTTGTGGGGTGTTGGTTTGGAAGATAAAGAAGATTTAGCGTTTGAGTTTGAGTTGAAGAGACCGAGGCTTTTGGCGACTTTGCTTTGGGGTTTAGGCATTGCCACGTGGGCTTTGACAGTTTATGCAATGTTAACGTGGCATGGTTGGATGGATAATGTTGAAGGTGGGCTTCTTGTGCTTGTGAGTTTTGTTTGCGGCTTAAATGCTATGGCAATTGGCTTTCTCATAGACATGCATTCACTGGAATACAAAGGAGTTAGAATTGGTCTTCGAAGAAGAAAACGGGAAAAGAAAGAGGGAAAATGAAGCGTTTAGGCTTGAGTTGGCTACGTTATGCCTGTGATTTCGCAGATGGCTGTTGGTCTCTTGATGCGGGGAACTACGGCTTCGTAGACTTTGAAGTGGTGGTTCATGTCGACTGTTTGCATGTAGAAGGTTTTTAGGTCTTGTGCTACGCATAGGTCTGCGTTTTCTGCTCCGCTTTTCATGAGAATTGCACTGTCTGTTCCGCCGTCTGAGGCTTTAAGCTGGCTGGATATGTAGATTTGTCCGCCGATTAGCTCCTTGATTTTTTCGATTTGGCTTATGCCCGTGTTCGCTATAAGCGTGTGAGCGTCCATGAAAGCGCTTGGCTGGACAATCAAATCGTAAGGAGGCGGATAATACTTGTCAAGCAGTTTTTTGGCTGCTGCTCGAACATCGTTTAAAGCGTTTGGAGATGTTGCCCATGCTCCACCGCTTGCCTGCGTCTGTCTGCCCGTTGCGGTTGTTAATCCTTCGATGCCAAGCATTGGCTCGCCAGAAATTTCGCCGTTAAGAATCAAACGGTCTTCCTTTTGAGCCACAACGAGGGCTGCAGATTCTGCGTTTGCCGTATCCAAAGCTGTTCCAAAACGTCTTGAAGATTCTAAGTCTCGCCAGTGTATGCGAAAGTCTTTGTGGAGTATTGGCACTGTGAGGCTTTTCCGCGTATATATTATGGTGTCTTCTGCTGGTGTTTCGCCATACATGCTGATGTGCGCTGCACTCATTTCAGATAGCTCGTCCCAGTCCACGGTCATGACGCCAACGCCAGCAAGTTGCTTAACTGGTAAGACACGGCGTCCCACAAGTACGGGTTGGGCAACTCTGACGACAGCTTCGTCTAATTGTTTCCATTCTTCTTCGCGTAGTGGTGCTTGCGCTCTTCCAACAAGAGTTAACGGGTCCATTTCTAAATCACCAACCTAACCATGATGGATTTGTCAGCTGCTGAAGCGTCAACGCTTTCTTCGGCATAAGCCACGATAGGACCATAGGGCGGGATGCTGCCGATTTCAAGAAGGTCTGGTTGAGCGGCGTTTGATGTCACGTTTGTGGCTCCTGATGGAACGCTTACGGATATGGTGGCTGCAGCCTTCAGTTTCCCGTTTGCAGCACAAACCAGCGATGCGCCTTTAACAACGTTGTTTCCGCTTGCCAAAGTGGCTACCACAACCGCAGGCGCCTTCAACACACGAACTGGATGCTTGTCTGG
>JAAKEZ010000042.1 GCA_018475625.1 Candidatus Bathyarchaeota archaeon A05DMB-2 | reverse complement strand
ATTAGAAATACGCCTTCAATCGACATTATGTTACTAAGTGAAGGGGAGAAATAAAATAATGAGGAGAATAGTCTCAGGATTTATTCTTACACTGCTGTTAACTGGCATATTGGCTTTAGCATTTAATGTTTCACAAGTTAAGGCGGATGGTTCTTGGGTTTGGGTTAGAGATACGGTTACTGGCGCTTACGGTGAAGCTGTTGTAGGGACTGGCAATGCTTTATACATTGCAACAGGCACGAGTTTTTATCATTATCTGCCTGCTAATGATAGTTTTGTTGAGCTGGCCAGCCCTCCTAAGCCTGATGGTTATGCTTTCAAAACGGGTGCGGCTTTGGCTTGGGACTTTAACGATCATATTTACGCGCTATATGGGGCGGCAACAGATGACAGTCGCAGATACTTTTACCGCTACAGCATCTCGGGAAATTCATGGCAAGCTTTAGCAAACACAACATACGACCAAGGTGAAGGGAACGCATTAACATGGGTTAGTGTAGACAACTGTATCTACGCTACGATAGGTGGCGAGCAACGCCCCACGTATCTCATGCGTTATGACCCCTCCACGAACAGTTGGAGCGATACTCCTGCAGACCCTCCCGATGGTATGGGTGACGGTGCTTCTCTTGTTTGGACAGGCGGCGACTACCTGTATGCGCTACGTGGAGAGTTTCTTGAAACCGATGCGCTTTACGATTATTGGCGTTACAGTCTTACCGACAATTCTTGGACAGCAATGGCTGACATTCCTGCGTTGCCACACAGCGGAGGCAGTGGCGGAGTAGGTGACGGTGGATCCCTTCTTTACGTCGGGTTATGGCTACCAAGCCATACGGATTATATTTACGCTTTGAGTGGAAACCAAGCCCATCCAGACAATATTCCAGACAACCGCACTTACCGATACACTATTTCAACGAACAGTTGGGAACGCTTAGCAGACTTGCCCTTTGGAGTAGGCTACTATGTGGGATGCCGTTTAGGCTACGCTGAAGGACACATTTATGTTTGGCAAGGCGCACCAAGCACATGGACAGGCGGAGGAGACGACCTTGCCAAATACAGGTTAGCTTGGATCGTGGACGATGATGGACCAGCAGACTTCCACACAATACAAGAAGCCATAAACGCCGCAAACCCAGGAGACACAATATACGTAAAAGCTGGAACATACTACGAAAATGTACTTGTAAATAAGACCGTGCTGCTGATCGGAGAAAATAGAGAAAATACATTCATTGACGGAGGGGGGAATGACACTGTATTAAAGGTAACGGTTAACGATGTAACGATTAGCAACTTCACTATACAACACAGTGGAGGCGAGTGGGCTGATAGTGGCATTGACTTATCATATTCTGCTAACAGCCACATAGTTGACAACAACATCTTAAACAATTACTTCGGAATAGGGCTTGGTTATAATAACACTCTCACTCAAAACAATGTCTTTAACAATCAATGGGGAATCCGAGAATATGGAGGAGGCAACCATGTTCTGATCGGCAACAACGTCTACTCAAACCATGAGGGAATATACCTTTATGAATCCGGCAATACTATCCTGATCAGAAATAATGTCTTCGGAAATGATTTTGGAATTACACTTGAATATTCAGAAGGCAGCAATATTACTAGTAACAATCTTCATTCAAACGGTGGTGGAATTTACATAGGATGGTCAAGCAATAGTTATCTCCTCAACAACACCATTTCAAACAATGCAGGCGGTATTACAATTTTTGACTCTTTTCGTTGCACACTGATGAATAATACACTTTCAAACAACCAAGAAGGAATCCGTCTCTCCTTTTGTCATGGCAGTAAACTTAAAGGTAATAAGATGACCTCTAATGGATACAACTTTGGAGTTTATGATTGGACACTCTTGGGTTATTTTTTGGATGTTGACACTTCGAACTTGGTAAACGGCAAACCAGTCTACTATATGATAAACCAGACCAACCTCATAATAGAGCCTACAAGTTTTCCGCAGATAGGCTACCTCGCACTCATAAACTCAACAAATATTACGATTAGAAACCAAACCTTCGCAAGTAACTATCAAGGCTTGTTGCTCGCATATACTACTAACTCGCTTATAGAAAACGTCAAAGCAATCAACAATAAAGAGGGAGTTTATCTTTGGGATTCTAATGATAACGTCCTCAGCAGAAGCAACGTCTTGGATAATGAGTACGGAATTTACCTTTTCTCCTCTGATCGTAATGCTCTTGTTGAAAATGCTATTGGAAACAATACTGAAGGAATCTATACAAGTCAATCGACATATAGTTCCATAATTGGCAATACTGTTTACTCGAATAAATATGGAATCCACTTGTATTGGTCTCCCAGGGGTAATGTTACTGACAACAATATCTTAAGCAACGAATACGGAATCTATTTAGAAGACCTTTCGATTAACAACATCTTCCACAATAATTTTTTGGGAAACATATATCAAGTGTCTATAAGCGGAAGGTCCTATGACAATATTTGGGATAGTGGATATCCTTCCGGTGGAAACTTCTGGGATGACTATGGCAAACTCGATACCAATGGAGATTTCATTGGAGATACTCCTTATATAATCAATGACAATAATCAAGACAGGTATCCACTAGTTGTTCCACACGATCCAATTCCCATCATCTGGGATGAAACAATTTATCCAGTTGAATTACGCAGCAATTCCACCATCTGCAGAATTCGGTTCATTGCCTTGCAAAGGACAATCAGCTTCAATGTTACTGGCGCAGACGGCACTCTAGGCTTCTGCAACCTCACTATTCCAAATACTCTAGTTCAAGATTTATGGCAAGGAAACTTCACAGTCCTAGTGGATGGAACAGAACCCTTTATAATGAATAACTGGACAGACGACACAAACACTTACATATACTTCACATACCAGCACTCAACACACGAAGTAATAATAATCCCAGAATTCTCATCAAGCCTAATCCTGCCAATATTAATGATAGTAACACTACTTGTACTTATAGTTCACAAGAGCAAGCGCAAAGCGTTCAATGTTGGGACTGGGACTGCAACGAATTTTAAATCTTAATCTTAAACCATGAGGAGGTGAAATAATGTATAGAAAAATGTTCGCAATCCTTGTTTTCATTCCTTGCATGTCTATTATCGTTATTGCGGCTGAAGGCTACAATCCTGCGTACCAAATAAACGCTGTTGCTGGTTCAACTCCAACCGTAGACGGTGCAATTAATACTTTAGAGTGGAGTGATGCTGTTTCAGTATCGTTTAACAAAACGCAAGTTCTTTGCAAGCAAGACGGG
>JAAKEZ010000041.1 GCA_018475625.1 Candidatus Bathyarchaeota archaeon A05DMB-2 | reverse complement strand
GAAGACAACGGCAAGCATCGAAAAAATCATGAAGAGCGGCAGGATTATGGCTGAGGGGAATTCTGGTATCCAATTTTCTTCGGAAATGAGGTTTCCCCAGTTTGAAGGGCTATTTGACTCCATTGGTGTCATTGGAGGCCAGAAATAGGGATAGCTTGTCTCTTCGTAATTCCAGCTTTCAAACGCTATTCCGAGAGTTTTTGCTTCGCCAGGAGTTATCGCGATTTTTGCATACGTTATGTTGAACTCTGCTTGCCAGTGGCTGTTTGTTGAAGAGGCTGAAGCATTCCAGCCGCCTGTTGGAGAACCTGGAGGATTGTCTCCCTGTCCTTCCATTAGTATTCCACTGCGAGAAACGCCAAACAAGATGTCGTCAGGTTGCGGCGATGTTCCTCCATTGTTTTCTACGTCTATAAAGATAGCTACTATGTCCTGGGGTGGACTTGGGGTTACTGTGGCGTCAGAGACGTTGAACGCCACATAAAGGTTTCTCCCGTCTTGTTTAACGTAAACCACAGTGTTGTTAAATGAAACCGTGGAAGCGTCATCCCATTCGCCAAGAGCTATCACACCGTCCACGTTTGGCGCTGAACCATAATTTGCATTGATTTCGTATTCCGGATTGTAACCTTGAACTGCAATGATCGCAACAGACAAACAAAGAATCAAGCTTACTATTGACAGGACATTTCTATACATTGTTTCATCACATAGTCATAAGCGCAAAAGTCTTTATAACATTTTTCAATTATTAGTGACATCATTTTGAGCAGAATATTTTCTTCTGAAGACTATGGTTGCTATAAGTGTTGATACCATGAATAAAAGCGTGATCATGAGCGTTAGAAATTCTGATATGACTGTTGTTCCTATGATTTTGACGTTTTGGCTGCTGTGGTTGTATGTGAAGTAGAGGAAGGAATGTGTTCCGTTTGACACTATTGATGGTGTTATAGAAGTTGTGCCCACCAAAACATTGTATGGACCGCCAAGCAAGGCGTCAGGAATTGCGACTCTGCAAAAGCCTGTTGTTGGTGTAAGGCCTGTTACGTTGAAGCTTATCAACTTCTCATCTACGTTGAAAATGAAATCTGAAACTGTCGAGTTGCTGACCGTTTGCACGTCGTATGTTGCATCGTCCCATGTGCCTGCTTCATAAGAGCCAGACAAGCCCATCAAAGGGTAATTGTCTGTGCCGAGAGAACCGGGAAAATGCGGTGTATCCCCTATGCCATCGCTGCCCGTCAAGTTCTGACCTGAACCGTGTTTCAAGTCTGCGCCCATGTAATCGCTCCAGTAATTCCCGCCAGAAGGGTAGCCGTCGTCCCAAACGTTGTTATCCGAGTTTACGGCAAATCCGGGTGAAATGTTGTTTATGAAATTATTGTGATAGATTTTGTTGTAGTTGGAATAGCTTATCAGCACGATTCCGTGTTTGTTGTTTTCTATGATGTTATTTCTGAATATATTGTTTCGGGATTCTCTAAGGTAGATACTGGCTTGCTGATGATTTGCTATAGTGTTATCTTTGACTATGTGGTCATCAGACCATTCGAGATAGACACCGTATACATTGTCCGTTATGATGTTGTTGCTGATAATGTTGCCTGAAACGCTGAATGCGTAGATGCCCCATCCGTTGTTCATTATCGTGTTGTTGCTTATGACGTTGTTGGAACTGTCAAGACGGATGGCGGGAGTTGGTGCAAAATTGCTGTTTTGTATCGTAAATCCGCTAAGGACAACATTGTTGGCGGTTATTTTGATGACAAATGTTCCTGTTTTGTTTCCATCTATAATGGTGTTCGTTCTATCTTCTCCGATAAGTTTTATGGATTTATCGATTGTTAAATGTTCGTAGTACGTTCCTGCTCTGACCCTTATGGTGTCTCCATCACTTGCATTGCCTATTGCCCAATCTATTCTTGTGTAATTATCTGGAACCCATATTTCGGCTGGTGGAGCTTCACCTGCCAGTTTTATTACCCATGCATCGCGGTTTCCTGCGCCAAATGAATCTGTATACCCAGCAATTACATACCCTCCATCAGTGGTTTGCTCAACAGAACATGCGTCTTCAGGCTCTGTTCCGCCAAAGGTCTTGCTCCATTCCTGATTACCGGCTGAATCCGTTTTAATCAAATAAAAATCGCCATTTCCTACTCCTGCGATGATATATCCGGCTTCTTTAGTTTGGCGAATACAACGTGCCGCTCCACTACCAAAAGTTCTTGCCCATAGCTGGTTGCCACTCGAATCCGTTTTAACAATCCAAACATTAGTAAGTCCAGTAAATCCAGCAAAGATGTATCCACCGTCTGTAGTCTGCTGAACGGATTCAGCATGGTCATAACTCGCTCCACCGTAGGTTTTATTCCACAACATATTCCCATCGGAATCGGTCTTAAGTAGCAAGACATCCTCATATATGCCAAGATCCCCAGCAACAATATATCCTCCATCACTGGTCTGCTGAACAGACCATGCATATTCGTCCAATGGTCCGCCGTATGTTTTTTCCCACTGAGTGTTGCCGTTTCCGTCCGTCTTTAACAGCCAGAAATCCATAGAAGTTACGCCCTTACTTCCAGCGATAATGTATCCTCCATCACTGGTTAGTCCCACTTCTACGCCAACATCAGTTCTGTTCCATTGCTGATTGCCAAGAGAATCGGTTTTAACCAGCCAACGTTTTTTACTGGTGACCACACCATCAACAATGGTTGCGAAGGACCCAATGAATATGTATCCTCCATCACTGGTTTGGCGAACACAACGAATGCCTTCATCTTCCGCTATATCACCATAGGTTTTGCTCCACTGCACGTTTCCTGCAGAATCTACTTTAATCAACCAATTATCGTAACTTCCAGCACCAATCGAAGTTGTGCCCCCTCCAAGTATATACCCACCATCACTCGTCTGCTGAACAGACTCAGCCCAATCCTCTCCTGTTCCTCCAAAGGTTTTGCTCCATTCTGTGGCTGGTTGTCCAGAGGGTTCTGGATTAACCCTTAGAATGTTAAACGTCAATGTTGCGATGCTTATTAGAAGTAGCATGAGCACTGCTATAGAGATTTTTTTCTTTAACAATTTGCTTTTCCCCAACCCTCCATATATATATCAAAAAATCAAAAAATAAAACTTTTGGAACAATCTTCTATCGCCGCCATAGCATAAACCAACAACAAAAATAGTTACGTTCACGTATAAAGAGCAGTCAAATTGTAGTCTTTTTATATCCAAATTGTAGTCAAAACATGTCTGTTTTGTTGGTAGCCCGTTTTAGGTTCAAATATCGGTTTATAAAAATAATCATTAAATTTTTTATATGAATTCCCCTTCTATCGGTCAAATGTCGGTTCGAAATATCGG
>JAAKEZ010000040.1 GCA_018475625.1 Candidatus Bathyarchaeota archaeon A05DMB-2 | reverse complement strand
CGCTTATCGAAAGTTTTACATTATCTAAAGTTGAGTGCAATTACCCAGGAAAAAAGCAGGAAAACCGCAAACTCAACTTTAGATAATCAAAATCACTGCAAAGACTTCAGGAATTCAAGCATTATCGATTTTTCGCTATCATCGTAATACTCTGTATCGCCTGTCAAATCGGACGATGCCTTGCCAATTGCATTCCAGACAACTTCGGGATTGTTTTTTGCATACCGCTCGGTTGTCACAACAGATGCATGGCCAAGAAAATCCCGGATGTAATAGATGTTTGCGCCGCCTTGAATCAAGTGGCTGGCTTTGGTACTCCGCAGCAAATGGGGAGAGATGGAAACATGAAACATATCCGGATGCATCAGCTTTCCCATCTCCACATATTTTTTGAGAATGTAGGAAACACCCACGGTTGTCAGCTTTTCGTGGCTTCGGTTTTCAAACAAATATTGATCCGTTTTGCTGATTCGATTTTCCTTGATATACCCCTGTAACATATTAGATGTCTTTTGTGTGATAGGAACGAATCTCGTCTTGTTGCCTTTTCCAAACAGTCTTACGGTCGGAGTTTTCGCAAAGGAAATATCTCCAACTTTAAGCTCAACCAATTCACCGGCGCGTGCTGCGGAATCGTAAAGAAGCAGTAAAAGCGTAAGATCCCTGCGACCATGCTTGGTCTGGATATCCGGCATAGAGAACAGCACTCCCATTTCTTCCGCAGATAAATATTTAGGGGGGACAGTCGAAGTCTTCTTCTCGGGTATGGATAGGATATCACAGCAAAGAGCAGTATAAACAACCGATTCAGACCGAATGTACTGAAACAGTGATTTGAGTGCGGATAAGCGCTGGTTTCTGGTTGCGGCGCAATTATTCCTGCTGGTTTCTAACCAGAGCAAGTAATCCTCCACAAGTTGCTTGTCTATTCTATTCAATGTCAGTTTCTCATACGGGATGCCCCTCTCCCTTTTGCAGAACTGATATAATAGCATCAGCGAATAGCTGTAAGAGGAGATCGTATTGTGGCTCAATCCTCTTTGAAGTGGGAGATACTTCATAAAGTACGAATAGACATGGTCAGCAAAGTCAGGTTTTGACTGTTTAGACATTAAACATCACCTCCGGTACACAGGCATCCACAAAAGGTGCGCCGGCAGCTGTGATGTTTGAATAGTCAAATTCCGGAAGGTGAATATATCTCTCAGTATCTTTGATGTTCGTATGACCTACGTATGTCGCTATGATCGGCATAGCAGTGTACAGGTCCAGGCCAAGCTCCCCGGTCATTCTCGCATATGAGTAAACAATAAATGTGTGCCGCATATCATGTATTCTAGGAAAAGTCCCGTCATCCGGGGCAGACACACCAGCCTGCAAAAGAATCGCACGAAATCGATCCCGCAATGTAGTCTCATGTATAACACCGCCAGAAGGCGACGGAAAGAAATACGCATCGTTGTTCGTGGTGAAATTAAAACCCATTGCATCTGCATATCTTTGCAAATATGCGGTAAGGGATTCCGTCATCGGGACATATCTGCTGACCAGATTTTTGGATTTTTCAACAGTTAATACGCCATTGGTCAAATCTACATTGCAAAGTTTCAATTGACGCGCTTCGGATGAACGTAGGCCGCATCCGAAAAATACTCTGAGAATTGCAGGCATAACCATATGAATATAAGGGGAACGAAGAGAGTATTCCATTCGGTCCGCAGCATCTAAGATGTCGGCAATTTGTTCTCTGCTGAATATGTATGGCCTGAAATCATACTTGTACTTCTGCGTAAAATGTCCCGGAAGGATATATGCTTCCATATCCATCGAAACCATGTATTCGGCCAATTGCCTGAGAATGCGTATGCGGTTCAGCTGGGTTCCCTGCGCTTCGCCGTCTCTGCGCTGTGCTATGTTTAGAACCGTATCTTTCGATAAAACTGGAGTATCTCCCACAGCTTGGTTCATTTGTTGACAGATATATCTGAGACAATATATATATGAGCCTTCAAACTTTTGGCCAAGGCTATGTTTGAATCTAAGGAAATCAAGGCAGACTTTTGTACATGTGCCGGCCGGAAATGCTATGCTTAATTTGTTTTCAGACATTGGAGGGCACCCCCAATGCTGCCAGTCTAAGCTTTTCAATGTCTATGCGAACATATTGCATTGTGACATTGGCATATTTATGGCCAAGTGCTTCAGAAATAACCGTAATGGGAACATTGTCGCCCATTAGCCTTGCAGCGAGACTGTGCCGCAACGTATGCATTCCATGATGTTTGCCATCCCTATTGACACCGGCCAACTCAAAATATTTATTGAGCCGCTTGTAGTAATGTCCAGCAGAAATATACGGAGAAAACGGCGCTAATGACCTTAAAAACACATGATCAAACGCGGTACTTTTGGGACGTGCATTCATTAAATAATCGAGCAGCGCCCATTTTAGCGCGTCTGTCATGGAAGTCTGCAAAAATTCTCCGGTCTTTTGCTGTATAATCTCAATTGTATGGCAGTCCCATTTGAGGTCTCCGAGCCTAAGGTTGATAATATCGGATATCCGCAATCCAGTATCAACAGCCAAAAGAATTACGGCGTAGTCCTTTTTGCCTTCCAATGTCTTTCGGTCTATGACTGCGAGAATTCGCTTGATTTCATCAACGCTGTAGATGGAAGGAAGGTGTTGGTACTTACTGTTGTTAACGACCTTCAGATTTACCGATAAGTCTTTTCCCACTATCCCCGCTATTTCAGGGCATTTGAAAAAATCCCTAAGCGTTATGATGATACCGCTTTTCGTTGAGGTGCTTAAGCCGCTCTTGGATTCAAGATATTTCAGGATGATAGTTTGGTTTAATTCAGAAATGTCGCTAATCTGTTCATCTTCAGCGAAATATAGAAACTTCCTGATGATCTGCTGCTTCAACGAAATACTCCCTTGCTTCAGCGTTTTCCCGCTAAGCCAGGCAGTATAACTGTCGTATGCCGCCGCAAAAGATTTGGTTTTAAACTGTCTTACTCGTCCGTATGTTCGTTGCATAATCCACAAATCTTTGATGGATAAATCGTACAGGCAAAGGAGGATTCGGGCGTAATACTTCTCCCTATCCCCTATTGGGTGAAAGATGTCTTCTATACCATACCGCAACCGTGCGAATTGAGTTGTCAATTCGTCAGTGCATAATGTTATGCCTTCACTGTTGGCATACTTTAGAAGATGGTGCCAAACTCCTCTGTAATTCTCAACAGTCCTTTCAGCATACCCCTTTTCTTTCATTAACTTTCTTGCTTTTTCTACCTGCTCCGGCAACTGTGCCGGGAAGACTTCGTACATAATGTTAACCTCCTTGAAATTGAGTTCAAAGGAGATTATACATTATGAAAAGTTGTTTGGCCTGTTTTGAACTATATACGCCTGTTTTGGAGTGAACTTTAGATAATGTAAAACTTTCGATAAGCGGTATTATTTAAAGCTTTAAATAATA
>JAAKEZ010000019.1 GCA_018475625.1 Candidatus Bathyarchaeota archaeon A05DMB-2 | reverse complement strand
GACTGGAACCTTGAGGAATGGCGGCCATAGGTGCCTCCACAGTCATAGCGCTTGGGCCCTTTCCTACCGCGTATACCTGATGGTCATAGTTGTTCCAGTAAGTTAGGACGCCGTCTGCGACCTGTGTTGTGTATGGATTTGCCCACCCGAGCATTTCCCAGATTGGTTCTCCAGTTGTTGCGTTGAGGCAGCGTATGCGCGCGCCTTTGAATAGGGGTGTGTCAGCAGAGTGTTCGTGAGTTCCGACGTAGATTTTTCCATCGCAGATGGCGTTAATCATGAGTGTGTAGTATGCAAATTTCTCCATGTTTGTTGGAGCCTCATACCGCCACATTAAGTCGCCTGTAGTTGTGTTGTATGCAAAGACCATCCCGACATAACCTGTTGAGAAAAGTGTACCATAAGCAACTGATCGGCCTTCAGGGTTATAGCCTGTGCTGGCGATGTAGTAAGCGTATGGATTAAAGTCGGTTTCAGATATGCTGTGCCACACTTTTTGTCCAGTGGTCATACTGTAGGCTACCCAAGACATGTCAGGAGCCTGAGAGAACATGAATACTTTGGTCACTGGGTCATGGATCTCATATTGCAGTTGTTGGTTTTCTTTGTTTATTAGCGGGATGTCAATGGGTCCCCATAGGAGGGTTCCTCGCGACTCTGGCTTTAGGCTGATAGCCCAGAATGTTGCGTAGTCTGCGATTGTGTATGTTGGTGCTGATGGGATTGAGCCGTTGCTGATGAGCATCATGTCATCGAAGATTACAGCGCGGATGGTTGGGGAGGTTGAGAATTTCGTGGAGATGCTTACGTTCCAGTCATAGCAGGGTGCAGTGTTTGTTCCAAGACCCGCTGCGGTCATTGAATCTGATGTTGTGTACCTCCATTCGCCAGTGGCGGCGCTAGTGCTGTACCAGTACCAGGCATATCCTGAAGATGATGTAACTGTTCTTGAAGTCCACTGACCCGAGGTTGCGTTGTATGTCCATGCGGTTAATGGATTAGATGAGCTTGCTGAGGTTGTTGGTCTTGCGGGGGTTATTGGCACGTTTGCAGTCAAGTTTCCCGACATTTGAGATATGAAGACACGTGATGAGTTCCATTGGGTTATGTAGTAGCCTGCTGTTGCGCTTCCACCTATGCTGTATCTAAGGTCTTCACCTTTTGGACCATAGATTTGATTTTGGCTGTGTTCGACTGTGCCTGATGGGACATTCTTCAGACGTAGTCCATCACCGTAAGTAATGCCGAGGCGTGGATGAATTCCAAGACCATAATCGCTTGAGAATAGCCAGCTTGGCTCGACAACGCCGTGTTGGTTCATGTCATCCCAGTCGTAGTAGTAGCCGAATGCGGGGATTGCAGCCATTGTTTTGTTGCGCCAGATTTCTTGGCCTGTTTGCAAGTCAACGCACACATAGTCTCCTGGGGTGGACGAGTACCAGTTTGATTCACGATAGTAAAGTCTTCCGTGCATGATGATTTGGTTTTGACTAAATCGTGTTTGGTATTGGTGTCCTGCATTGAAGACTTCGCCTTCCACTGAGAATGATGTTCCACCTACAACTCCTCCGTCCTCAGTGACCTTGGTCCACAGTATGTGTCCGCTGCCGGGTGCTATGCCGTCTGGCTGGTATTTGTTGTTATATCCTCCATTGCTTTTGTCATGTGCATTGTTCAGCCAGTTTGATGAAATCAGGTACCAACCGGTGTTCTGTCCTTCAATTGGGCGACTCCAGAATTCGGTTGGCAATGGGACAGGAGTCCAGCCAGTTGGATGCACGGCCTCCTCTTGTACAACGAAATTGGTTGTTTGAGTGCTTTCTTTTAGAGAAACACCATACCAGTCACGGTCTGTGGATGTACTGTAGGCAGTGTGTGGAGCAGCTAGGCCCCAGAATTTGACTGTCACAGAGTGGTTGCCTGTCTTGGTAGGTGTCCACGTTGTCCATGCCGCGCCGGTTGAGTCAGAAACGAATTTGCCGTCTTGTATTCCTTGAGTATATACTCCTTGTGCTCCAGGCGGAGGAAGTGTCTCCGTGGTTCCGTCAGGCATCGTGATAGTGATGGTGTATAGATATCTGTCAGTAGACGGTGTCGGAACTTGAGGGTTGAAGAATATGAAAGTCATTTCTTGACCTACACCTACGGGGTTAGGTGTTGGGACTATGAACACCACTGTAGGCACCTGATCTTTCCATCGGGTCCACATAAGCAATCTAGTAGCGGAAGCGTTGTAGTTCTCAGCGCCAGGAAAGTCCCATTTCATGCCCTGAGCCACCGCCGTAGCAGTGGCGTTATCCCACGCTGCGTTAGCTGTTGGTAAAGCTGCGATTGAGATAACGAACGTTAGTATAAGTAGCAAGGCTATCGCTGTAGTTGATTTGTTTTTCGCCATTTTCCTTCTCTCCTTTAAGTTTAATACACGTATTTGTGTATGAACTGGCATTGTTCAAGCAAGTTGTATATAAAATTTTGCTATTTTTCGAGGATGTTGTCAAGTTTTTATTTCTGTTGTTGTTCATTCTTTTGGTGATGTTGTGTTGAACCCTTTTCTTGGCTGATGGATAGGGTTGAGAGGTCTGGAGTGTTGTTGGAACCGTAAACCCCTCAAGGTCAAGGTCCTCTCCACCGTGCTGTACTACTCCGGGCTCTCATATAGGGTTGTCGCCACGGCTTTGAGGAGTTGGCAAATTTCACCCATGAATCCGTCTGCCTCTGGTTCTGGGCGGTTGAAGGAGGCGTTTCCAAAACCTGAAAGGAAACGTAGAAAACGCGTTGCCGTAGACGAGACTAAGCTAAAGCTCAGTGGCAAGCAGCTCTTTGCCTGGGCTGCGGTAGACGTGAAAAGCAAAGAGGTGTTAGCGTGCCGCTTCTCATGGCAACGGAAACTCATGCAGGCTGAGGCTTTTCTGCGAAGAGTCTTGGAGACATGCAGCAACAAACCCCTCATCTCAGTGGATAGGGGACCATGGTATCCTGACGCCCTGAGAAGCCTAAACCTAAAGTGGAAGCATGTAACCTTCGGACTGCGCAACCGCATACACGAAAATATAAAGAAATTCAAATTGAGCTTGAACCGAGGGCAAAAATAGATCGCTAAACCATCATAGCGCGAATGCGCATCATAACCACGACATTAACCTGATTCGAAACAAGCCCTTATACTCCAAAACACTTACTGCTACCTGAACAGGCCGAACATACTTCTACAAACATCCTGCCATGACTAAAGCGGTGGCGAGAGCTTTCTGCTCACTCTTTTTTCTGTATTTTCTGTTCGCCAAACAAGCGGTTGTTGGACTTGATATGAGAAATCCAAAAAAGTTTGTTCTAATCGATGATGCTTGAATTCTGTGTCAATTTATGTAGCCCAAGTTTCTGTCCTGATCTTCTCGGATTTCCTTCATCGACTCGTACTGCGCCTCAATAAGTATCTTCAAAGCATCAATGTTCTTCTTTATAGCCTCTATCTCGGTGCCCTTCTGCAGAACCCCCGACTGCGCCAACTGCTCGCTAATGTTGCCCACCGATATCTCCAGAACCTTGACCTTGAAAGCAAAAATCTGAAGCACGTAAAGCAAGCTTAGCTGAGACGATAGTCGTTCCAAGCGGTCCAGCTCTAGAGCTTTGCCTATGAACGCTTTTACCTTCTGTTCGTCTGAGGCGTCTTTCGATTGAAGAAGTTGCTCATAAGCCATTATCTGCTTTGCGGATGTGTCTTTGCTTTCGTCTAGAGTCTTCTGGATTCTCTTAGCGGTCTTGTCTAACATCTCTAAGACTTCGTCCAAACCCTGAAACCCTCTTTTTACCTCTTCATTAGCAACGGAAACAAATATAAGAATTACACATGAAAGCCGTTTCTGTATACTTTGCCGAGATACATCGTTTAACTTTTAATCTGTTTTTAAAAATCATAAGCCTCTTTAAGTCAAGAGGCGCAAGTAAGTCAGGGTTTGAAATTTCTTGATACTTCAGGACATCGCCCAATGGATGCAAAACTTTGCCGTTCAATACGGGTACTTGGGCATTTTTCTAATCAGCCTGTTCGGCGCCATATCCATTTTCGTGCCCATCCCATACCCAGTCGTCATCTTCATCCTCGGCGGTCTCCAAACCTTCGACCCCCTGTTAATCGCGATCGCGGCAGGCGTCGGCTCCGCCATTGGCGAATTCTCGGGCTATTTGATCGGCGTGGGAGGCAGAAAAGTCATCAGCGATAAATACAAGAAAAAAGTGGATTTTCTTACAAAACTTTTCAGAAAGTACGGTCCAGCAGCCATTTTCGTTTTCGCTTTAACACCTCTCCCCGATGACCTGCTTTTCATCCCGTTAGGCGTCATGCGTTACAGTATACTCCGGGCTTTCGTTCCAGCGTTGCTAGGCAAGTTCGCCTCCAATCTCATAATAGCCTACAGTGGACGTTTGTCCCTGGAAATCGTCAAGAACATTTTCGGCTTGGAAGGTGAAGGCATGTCTCTTCTAATCGGCACAGTCATCGGGATGGTGCTACTGGTCATCGTATTCGTAGTGATGTTTAAGGTGGACTGGGAGAAGCGCTTCGCAAAATACGTGGAAGAACCGAAAAAAGACGCTATTGCCACGGAAGAAAAAAAGTAAGTTTAAATCTCATTTTGTTCTCTATTCTAATCGCTGACTTTTCAGGAAGCGCCAATGCATGGAAAAACCTGTGAGAATTCTAGGCTTTGTCGGAAGCCTGCGAAAAGGCTCATACAACAAAGCTCTGATGCGTACCGCCGTGGAACTCGTTCCAGACGACGCCACCATAGAGGTTTTTGACCTCGAAGGAATCCCACCCTTCAACCAAGACTGGGAGAACAATCCGCCCCAGATAGTGCGGGATTTCAAAGCCAAAATCCGCGCTGCAGACGCGCTTTTGATAGCGACGCCCGAATACAACTATTCCATTCCAGGAGTTTTGAAGAACGCCATCGACGCTGCTTCAAGGCCTTACGCTGACAAGGTGTTCGACGGTAAACCAGTCGCCATCATGAGCGCTTCAACCGGGCATCTTGGCGCGAGGGCGCAATATCATCTTCGCCAGTCGTTCGTCTTCCTCAACATGTATCCGATTAATCATCCAGAAGTAATGCTGTCGCTCGCGGGGAAAAATATCGATGTAAATGGTAACTTGACGAATGAGGAGACGCGTAAGCTTATCCGGGAACTACTGGAGGAGCTGGTGCGGTGGACAAGAAAACTGAAAGCTGCGGAGTAGCTACGCGAATCTGATTGGGCCTTTTTTGACAGGCGTTATCTTTAAAATCGGTGAACGCCACTCTAACAGGAGGACGCTAACACTTGAGAGTAATCGCTGACCTACACATCCATAGCCGCTACAGCAGGGCAACTAGCCAACAGATGACTCTCGGAGAAATCGCCCGCTTTGCCAGAATAAAAGGATTAAACCTCGTGGGCACGGGCGACTTCACGCATCCTGGTTGGTTCAAAGAAATACGGGAAACGTTGGCCGCTGAATCTGACACGAACCTTTACCGCGTCGCCACCGATGCGGCGTCGCCTGTGCGGTTCATGCTGACGACGGAAGTATGCACGATCTTCGATTCTAGAGGCTCATCCAAGAAAGTTCACCATGTTATCTTGACCCCAAGCATGGAAACGGCTGTTCAGGTCAACGATTCGCTGAAGCGATATGGCGACTTGGCGGAGGATGGCAGACCCATCTTGAACATGACTGCTGCACAACTTGTTGAAGAGGTGGTGTCGGTCTCAGCCGAGAATATGATTTTTCCAGCTCACGCTTGGACGCCGTGGTTCAGCGTTTTCGGCGCTTTCAGCGGCTTCGACAGCGTCGAAGAATGCTACGAGGACATGACACGGCACATCTACACGTTGGAGACTGGGCTCTCGTCTGATCCGTCCATGAATTGGCGGCTGAGCAAGCTTGACAAGTTTGCGTTAGTTTCGAATAGCGACTGCCACAGTTTCTGGCCTTGGCGCATCGGCAGGGAAGCCAACGTCTTTGAGCTTAAAGAGTTGAGTTATGGCGAAGTCGTTGGTGCCATCCGCAGCAGGGATGTGTCGCGTTTTAAGTTCACCATCGAAACCGACCCTGCTTACGGGAAGTATCATTGGACTGGTCATCGCAACTGTAGCGTGTCTCTTTCGCCGCAGGAAGCGCAGAAGCTCGGCAACGTCTGCCCTGTTTGCCGCAGGAAACTTACGAAGGGGGTAGAGCAGCGTGTTGAGGAGTTGGCTGACCGCCCGGTGGGGTTTGAGCCTGCTGGTGTGCCTAGTTTTATGCGGTTGCTTCCGCTTTCGGAGATAATTGCGACGGTTTTGGGTGTTGACTCGCTGTCTACGCAGGCGGTGTGGAAGCTTTACAATTTGCTTGTGGGCAGGTTCGGCGACGAGTACACTGTGCTTATTGACGCATCCAAAGATGCGCTGGTTGAGGTTGTGGATGCGGCTGTGGCTGATGCTATCATCAGGGTCAGGGAAGGTTCGGTTAGGGTGGTTCCTGGATTTGACGGTGTGTACGGGAAGCTTGTTTTGGATTTGGCTGCCGCGCGGGCGGTGGAGGCGCCTCGGGGAAGAGTCCAACAGTTGAATCTTGCTGATTTCTGGTGAGTATGGGGTTTTATGGTGTTTTTTGTGTTTTTATGTTTTACAGTATGACGGCAATGCTTATTAAGTCTTAATACACGAGACTAAGTCGGTGGTAACACCGTGAAGACACCAACCAGAAAAAAAGAAGACGCCGTCCTCAAGATTATAGACAACGTCCTCAAACAAGTCTTCGGGAAAGAAGCCACCCACTTCATATACAAGTATCTGGAACACAACTACTCCCTTCGCCAAAGCGAATTTTCCGATAAAATTGAAGTGTTCGCAAAAGGACTGGAAGACTGCCTAAGCTCAGGCGCCTTCATAGTGGAAAGCAAAATCTTAGACAACATCTACTCACACTACGGCGCATTCGATGTACCTGAGGGATACGACTTCGTCAGCAAGATGAAACTCGCCATGGGAGATGCAAGTCAAGTACTTTACTCGTTGAACTCAGCCTAAACGAAAACGCTGCCCTGTTTTGCCTTCAAACGTTGCAAAACAATTTTATTCTCTAACGATTACTCATATCCCTTGTTCGCAACGGAAGGAAGAACACTTTGAAAGATGTTCTAACTAAAGTAGCTGATGTTGCCGTGCAGAGGTTCGGCGCTGAATACGTTGAGGCGCGCGCGCAAAGCCTCTACAAGACTATGCTCACCCTGAAAGAGGGACGAGTTGAAGCTGCAAAACAAGGCATCGAAAACGGCGTGGCACTACGCGTCTTGGTGAACGGGGCTTGGGGTTTCGCCTCGGTCGGCTCTTTGAACATTGAGTCGTTGACAGAGGCAGTTTCAGATGCCTGCAGGATGGCGAAGACGGCGAGTTCAAAGCTTACGGCGCCCATAAAACTGGCGGAAGCCAAAACGGTAAAAGACCGCGTGAGCGTTAAGCCTGAGAAAAACCCGTCTGAAATCCTGATGGAAGAGAAGATAAAAACCGCGTCAGCCATAAACAAGACTGCTTTAGGCTATGACAAACGAGTTAAAAGCTGCACTGTAGATTATCTGGACTTAACTGGAACGAGTAGCTTCGTAAATAGCGAGGGCACCGTGATAGAACAGGATAAACTGTACGTTTGGTCAAGGATAACTGCGTCAGCCGTGAGCAATGGAGTTTTCACTTTCAGCCGAGAGGAAATAGGCTCCACCGCAGGCTATGAGTTATTCGATAAGGAAACTCCTGAAAAAATAGGCATTACCGTGGCGAAGCGCGCAGCTGAACAGTTAGAGGCGAAGCCGCCGAAAGGCGGAACGTTCCCAGTCGTGTTGGGACCTGAAGTGGTGGGCGTCTTTGTGCATGAGGCTTTCGGGCACCTTGCTGAGGCTGACCTGGCCTTGTCGGGCGGTGTTTTGGCGGGCAACATAGGAAAGAAGGTAGCTTCTGAAGTAGTTACGTTTTATGATGATGGAACCATAAGCGGGGCTTTCGGCTCCTTTAAGTACGATGATGAGGGTGTTCCCGCCCAGAAAACGCTTCTCATAAAAGACGGCGTAGTCGTTGGCTTGATGCATAGTCGTGAGACCGCGCGGAAATTCAATGTTGCTCCAACTGGGAACGCTCGGGCTGAAAATTTCAGAGTGGAACCCATAATTCGCATGCGCAACACTTTCATGGAGCCAAAAGATCATTCCTTCGAAGAGTTGATTGAAGGTGTAAAAGCAGGCTATTACTTCAAGAGTTTCAGAGGGGGACAAGCCAACTTGGACGGAACCTTCCAGGTGGGCGTCCAAGAAGCTTACGAAATAATCAACGGCGAATTAGGTGAACCTGTTCGCAACGCTTCCATGAGCGGCAACACGCTTGAAACGCTGTTTAAGGTTGACGCTGTTGGGAAAGACTTCAAATTATCTTCAGGGCGTTGCGGAAAGGGACAAACCGCCTTCATAGGAGACGGCGGACCACACATCAGAGTCAAAGAGGTGGTTGTCGGTGGCAGTGCTTAACAGAGACAAAATGGTAGGCTTGGCGGAAAAAGCCGTGAGTACTGCGCTGCAAAAAGGTGCGGCGGAAGCGGAGGCTTATGTTTACGAAGGGCAAGCCACGAACGTGAGCATAGAGAGAGGGCAAATCAGCAAGAGCAGCAGAATAATCGACCGAGGCATAGGCATCAGAGCCGTGGTGAACAAGGCGGTGGGTTTTGCGTACACCAACATAATCGAAGATCACGACGCTGTTGAAAACACTATTCAGAGGGCTTTAAACGCGGCGAAAGCCAGCAAACCCGACCCAGACTGGAAGGGTCTTCCCGAAAAAAAACCTTACACTCGCGTTAAGGAAAACTTTGACGCCAAAATCTCTGAGTTGCATTCCGAAGACCTTGTTAAGGTCGCCGCTAGCATGCTGGAGTCTGCGTCAAGTATAAGTAAGCGTGTTTTTCCGATTGAAGGTGGAGCAGGCGCCGTGTATCTTTCCAGCTCCATCGCCAACTCCAGCGGGGTCGAGAGCTTCGATAAAGGAACGATGATGGAGTGCAGTTTGGCGGTGGTGGCTAAAGACGGAAGCACCGTAACTCCTGTCTGCTTTGAATTCAACGCTGAAAGAAACTGTAATGTTGACCCTGAATGGGTTGGGAAAGAAGCAGGTCGGCTGGCGCTTAGCGCTTTGAAAACCAAGCGTATCGAAACCAAAACCACCAAGTTGGTTCTGACTCAGTTTGCACTGCAAGAACTGCTGTACTTCACGTTAATCAACGCGGTTAAAGCCGACAACGTTCAACGAGACCAGTCGCCCTTCAAAGGCAAAATCGGCGAGAAAGTCGCCCCAGAAAACGTCACAATCCACGACGACGGCTTGCTACCTGGAGGTCTACGCACGTGGGCGTTCGACGGCGAAGGAGTTCCTCAACAGAAAACAGCCATAATCGAGAAGGGCGTGCTGCGCAACTTCTTGTATGACAATTACACTGCGAAGAAGGAAGGCAAGCAGAGCACGGGAAACGCCTCACGCGCGGGGTACCTGTCAACGCCCAGCGTGGAAGCCACAAACTTCCACATACTGCCCGGAACCACAAGTGCCGAACAACTCATGGCTGAGGTGGACGACGGCTTGTTAATTTACTACCTGCAAGGCGCACACAGCAGCAACCCCGTCAGCGGCGAGTTCTCCGTCGTAGCCACGCCGGCTTGGAAAATAAAGAAAGGCGAAACAGTTCACTCCACGCGAGGCGTCATGCTGGCAGGCAACATCTTCGAAGTGCTGAAAAACGTGAGCATAATCGCGAGCAACGAGAGAAAGATGGGGCAACTGGTGGCGCCGTGGATTCTGGTTGAAAACGTCAAAGTCATAGGGAAATAAACAGGTCTATAGCCGCGAGTGTATAGCGCCTCAACTTCGTAGTCTTGTATGAGATATAGAAGTTCATCGCTGTAAATCTTCAAAATCTCATCTCCTCCAAAAACTGTAACAATTCTTCAAGAAAAATAGTAGCTTTTCTCATGAGAGTAAGCGCCGCCGAAAGGACTTGAACCTTTGACCGACTGGTTAACAGCCAGCCGCTCTACCTAGCTGAGCTACGGCGGCACACCAAGCGCTTAAGCAGTTTCAGCGCCATAAAACTATTTAAGCTTTCATACGCTAAAACGAGCTTATTCGATCTGCCGCACTTTACGCTTGGCGATTCCCGCGAAGCCTTTGTAGAACTCTTTCAGGAAACGTGTATACCACTTACCCTTGAACGATAAGTCAATCAGGCTGTCCACCCAACGAAAATCATGTTCCACACATTGGAACAGCAACTGCTTGTGCAGTTCAGTCATCGCAGCATCCTTAAACCAATCCTCATTCTTCAGCCTGCCCAATGGAACGAAAAACAGCGGCACAATCAAGCTGCGAAAACCCTCAAGGTCATCCATCAACTCCATCGTCCTCAAAATATCCTCCTCCTTCTCCTCAGGAAGCCCCACAATCAAAGTGCAAGCCGGAACCATCATGTTATCATGCATCAAGCCCATGCCGTCCCGCACAACCTCAGGCCAATCCTCCGCTTTGAACGGATGAGCCTTCGCAGGCATAATCCTCTTAGCAAGCTCAGCGGAACCCGTTTCTATACCCACTTCCGCACCCCACCACGATTGCTTCGTCAAAATCATCTCAGACAGCTGTGAGAAGAGTTTTGGCTTCGACGCCACAGCAGCCAAAGAGCAGTGACTCCAGCTTATTCCCTCACAATTTTTCGCCACAAACTCGTTAAGCCTTAGAAGCTTTTCATCTTCAGGTGTGGTGTTCTTGGAACCGTAAAGCATGACATCCTCGGCGTGGAGGCAGCAGCCTTCAACGTTGTCTGCTTTTAGGTTCAGGCTGATTTCACGCTTAATCTTCTCAAGAGGATACCATCTTAAAGGTCTAAGTGTTACGTTGCAGAACTCGCAGCCTCTGCAGCATCCACGTCCGATCTCGACCAAGCCGTTAATCGAGGGATTAACGATGTCTGGAATTTCCTCTAGGCTAGGTGTCTCTCTAATACTAACTTCATAGAAACGCGGGAGCTCCTCGCCTTCAAGGGCAGCTTTGAACAGTTTTCCAACAACGTTCTCGCCTTCGCCTTCAACAATGCAGTCTATTTGGTGGTCTTTGACAAATTTCTGCCTGTAACGGAATTGCCATGCGCCTGGGCCACCAACTATGATTTTCAGCCCATTCGCTTTCGCTTTCTTAACCGCTGGGCTATCCATGAGGCAGTGGAAGTGCTTCGCCAAGTACGGCTCTTTCTTGAATATAGCGGCAAGAGTGCTTGAAGCTGGTCCTAGACCAAATGGATCCATTGTGTGGATACCGAGCACTTTGGTGTCGCCGATATATTCTTCAAGGTGGTCTGGGCTAACCGTGGCAACTCCGAATCCTTCTTTCAAAAGTTGCGCTTCAGTCTTCCGCAGTCCGTAAGGCGCTGCTGAGGGAAAACCTTTTGAGGCTTTCAGCGGTGGGAAAAAGAGGAAGCTGTAGAACCATTCAGGAATGAAGTTTGGAGGAGCGCAGGTTCCGAAACCTAAGAACTCGTTGTTGTGGTAGTTGCTCATAAGGGTTCTATCAGCTGTTAAAAGCACTTCTGTCATTCCATCACCAGCCTACACACCGTTAACTCAAAAATCTATTTCTTAGAAGTTTTCACTGAGATATAAAATTTCGCATGTCAAGCAAAGTCTTATGGGAAATTAAAGGGGTCATCGCCTTTTTCACTTGACAGATTCTATCAATCATTATGCCTTATGTTCTCCTTGCTGAAAGCACTCCTATGCGACTGAAAAGCTATTTTCCTCATATTTATTGATATACGATAAAATACACCTTGTGAAAAACTGGACTCAACAACTTTGAATTCGGTTAAATTGAAGAATTAACGACTTGCTTTCCAAGGTTGAAGGGTTCGGTGGTCACATTCAACCAACCATTATTGACAAGGTAGCAATAGGATTTGGAGAAAGATAAAAAAAGGCGCTCATTAGCAGCATTCTGACTATAGAATACATTGGAACCGTGTCTTGCTCAATTTGTCTCGACTTGCTTTGTGTGGATAATTCTTAAATGGCTAAACTGCATTCAAAACAGCATAAGGTGTAAGGTTTGACAGAACAACCAAGTTTCAAAACAGTTTTCGTTTTCCTCGACACAGACAAATATTGCAGTCCATTCGATATGCTAGTGGCTATAGACGCTTTCCCAGACTCCACAATATTCAAGTACGAAAACGTGACTGGCGAAGATGCCCCGAAAATAGTCTATGACTTGCTGTTTCCACGTGGACCAGAGGGCGCAAAACACACTAAAATCTTCATTAACGGAAGCAACTTCGATATGGTTAACGAGGTCGTCGCCGCAACGCAGAAATGCATGAAATCCGCTCCATGGGGGAACTCCATAATTGTTGACCCACGAGGCGGATACTCAACAGCCGCTGCCGCAGTCGCAAAAACATTAGGCGCGTCGCTTGAGAAAGGCTTCGGCTCTTTAGAAGGCAAAAGCGTTACAGTGCTTGCTGGCACAGGACCAGTCGGGCAAACAGCCGCAAGAATCTACGCCTCAGAAAAAGCCAACGTAACCATCACCAGCCGCTCAATGGCAAAAGGGCAAGCTGTCGCTGACAAGATTAACGCTGAAGTCGGTGCAAAACGAGTCAAAATTGTCGAGGTCACAAAACCTGAACAAACAGCCATAGCTATCAGAGACGCAGAAATCATCCTCGCTGCAGGCGCAGGCGGAATCCAGCTGCTCTCACGATCAGACCTAAACAAGGCTTCAAAATGCAAAATTGTCGCGGACATCAACGCCATCAAACCGCTCGGTGTTGAAGGCTTAGGTTCAAACGACGACGGCAAAGAGCTCAAACCAGGCGTTTACGGAATAGGCGCACTAGCCATCGGGAAACTGAAAATCAAAATTGAAAAAGAAATGATTACACGCGCAACACTGGAGCCGCATGGACTCTTCGACTACGCTGTGGCTTACGAAATAGGCAAAAACTCGATACTGAAGAAGCTCGCCAAAACTGCAAAATAGTCGCGGCTTCGTACTTCCACCTTCTTAAGCTGTAGCCGCGTTCTTTCTCTTTTTCTCCGAAAGCCTAACAAGCAGATTAAACGCGCCAACTTTGGCGTTCACTGGTTTGGTATGCAAAAATCCTGCTTGCTCCGCGCCTGAAAACAGCTCCTCGCCTTTCTCTGTGCGAATAACTGCGAGCGTCCAACCATCTAACCCTAAACCGCCAACAGAAACATCCGCTAATTCGGAGATGAAGTCTAGACAGGTGCCGCAGTCTCTCCGCTTATATTTTTTTATTTCTGCAAGAGTAATTTCCATGACGCCGGAAGCAGTGGTTAGCAACAGTTTTCCTTTGATGCTCATTTTCTTTATTTCGCTTAAATCTAAGCCTCTTTCGCCTTGAATATAATTTTCCATTAATTCTTCGTACGTGAAGCATCCAGAACACATAAGTCCAATTAAGAAAATCAAGCAGCGCGTCTGCCGCTTTAAGCCTGTCGCCTGCATTTTTCGTGCAGCTTGAACTTGGCATGGTGTCCCAGCAAATGCCGCTTTTGCTTTTCTCTGTTTGCACGCCTCGGTCAACAGAAGGGCGTTAGGTGAGCATGTGTATTTTGTTCCCGCAGCCTCCAGAACCTCGGCGAATGTTGAAGCCAACTTTGGTATGGGGTAGAAAGGTTTTTTCTCTGCTTGCCCCTGCGACAACGGCGTGATCGATCTGCCCATTTTTTAGCGCATAAGCCAGCAGAGCAGTAGCAACTCCGCCGTCTTGGCTGGCGTCAGTATTTTCTCGTCAGTCGCTTGGGCAACTGCTAGTCGACGGTAGATGCCAAATGGCTCGTCTGGCTTTCGGCTTCTACCAAACACGAAATTCTCCATCTGAGTTTGCGAGAAATTGTATCTGGGACAAGCTTGCGCGCACAGTCCACATGATTGGCATTCCTTCACTAAGCTGGGGTGCCATTTGACAAGCTTCAGGCACTCGTATGGGCAAACGGCAATGCATGCTCCGCAGCCTAAGCATCTGCCCGCTTCAACAACGTCTGCGGCTAAGGAAGCCTCAAAACTTATCTTGCTTGCGCCCATGCAAATAGCACAAGCCGTCAACCTTATATAAGTTTACAGTCCCAGCGTTCATCTGCACTCGACAAGCGCGGCAATTCTTTTGGAGGCTTCAATTAGCCGCTCTTTCGGCTGAGTCAAACTGAACCTAACGTATCCTTCTCCATACGCCCCGAAGCCAACGCCTGGAGTAACCACCACGCCGATGCTGAGCAGTTTAGTCGCAAACTCCATCGAATTACCGTTGCAGTTCGCCCAGACGTAAAATGTGGCTTTGGGCTTGTCACACATGAACCCCAGTTTGCACAATCGATCAACCAGCACATTGCGCCGCTCCGAATAGACCCTGTTATTCTTCCTCAAGAACTCTGGCGGTTCAGCGTTCTTGTAGCTTTCCAGGGCTTTGGCGGCTACTTTTTGGATGTAAACAGGCGGTCCAGAGTCGATTTGCGACTTGACCTTTGTAAGCCCGCTTATCAACTGCTTGTTTCCGACGGCGAAGGCGATACGGTCACCTGTCATGTTGAAAGTCTTCGAACAAGAATGGAATTCGACTGCCACGTCCTTGGCGCCGTCGATTTCGAGGATGCTGGGAGCTTTGTATCCGTCAAAGGTCAATTCCGAGTAAGCGTTGTCGTAGCATAGAATTATGTTGTTTTCCCTCGCGAACTCCACCGCACGCTTCAGAAACTTCTTGTCCACCGTGGCGGCTGTCGGGTTGTTCGGGTAGTTCAGGAACATCATCTTCACCTTCTCAGCGTGTATTGCTTCAAGGTCTGGTTTGAATCCGTTCTCGCGGAGCAGCGGCATCGGCGTCGGAATCCCGTCATTAAGTATGGTTGCGCCGTTGCAGTAAACGGGATAGCTGGGGTCTGGCACAAGCACGCGGTCGCCAGCGTTCACGAAAGCCCTTGCGACGTTCGCTAAGCCCTCCTTCGAACCCATGAGCGCGATGACTTCGTCCTGATTCAGGTCGACGCGGAACCGTTTCTTGTACCACTCAGCCACTGCCTGTCGAAAGTCCTGTTCGCCTTGGCTGAAGGAGTAGTTGTGGTTCTTCAGATCTGCGACTTCTTTCTTAAGCGCGTCGATGACGAACTGGGGCGGCGGAAGGTCAGGGTCACCGATGCTCAGCGAAATTAAGTCAACACCTTGCGCCTTCTTTTCCTTAATCGCTTTCTCTATCTCAGCGAACAAGTACGATGGAAGCCGCTTCACGCGGTCAGCAAACTCAAAGCTCATTCTCCATCACCCTCATCTTAAAACATTGTTCCCTCAAAAACCTTTACCGCAGGCCCGCTCAGGAACAGGCGGTCAGTATACTCCACTTGTAAATCGCCGCCTAACAAGTGAACCGTAACCCTGCCCGCTACCTTCCTGAGCAGGTTTCCAGCAGCCACCGAGGCGCAGGCGCCAGTGCCGCACGCCAGCGTTTCGGCGCAGCCCCGCTCCCACACCCGAACTTTCATCTCCGCTTTGTTCAGCACCTGAGCGAACTCCACGTTTGTTCGGTTCGGGAAAAGATTGTGGTTCTCGATTTTCGGACCAATGCGCTCAACGGGAAAATCGTCCACGGCATCGACGAATATGACGCAGTGCGGGTTCCCAACCGAGAGGCAAGTCACCTTATAGGTTTCGCCGTTGACCCGCAGGTCCTCGTTTATGCAGGTGCCTTCACCGAGCATCGGAATCTCTTTTCGCTCCAGCACAGGCGCACCCATGTCAACCTTCACCGAGGTGACCGCTCCGCGTTCCACAGTTAGCCACGCCTTCTTCACGCCAGCCAGCGTCTCAACAGTCAACTCGGTCTTCCGCACGATGCTGTTTTCGTAGCAGTACTTGGTGAAGCAGCGGATGCCGTTGCCACACATCTCCGCCTCGCTCCCGTCAGCGTTAAAAATCCGCATCTTCACATCCGCCACGGCTGAGCCTGAAACCAGAAGTAGCCCGTCAGCGCCCACCGAAAACCTCCGCTCGCAGAGTCTCCGCGCCAAATCAGCGGTTTCTGCGTCAGCGATTTTCCCATCTCGGTTATCTATTACCACGTAGTCGTTGCCTAAGCCATGCATCTTCCAAAAACGCATCTCAGTTCACTCCGCCATCCGCTGCCCAGCCACCAAATCGTCAAGCTGCTCCCGCTCCCTGACTAACACGCACTTGCCATTCCTAACCAAGACCTCGGCGGCTCGAGGTCTGGCATTGTACTGCGAACTCATGGCGAATCCATAAGCTCCAGCGTTCAGCACCGCGAGCAGGTCGCCCTCTTCAATCTTCGGCAGTCGTCTGTCCTTAGCCAATGCGTCGCCTGACTCGCAGATGGGTCCCACGACGTCGTAGGTTTCTTGTTCCTTCGCGTTCAGCCTGTTCGCCGCCAAAATGTGATGGTACGACCCGTACATGGTGGGTCTAACCAACGTATTGAATCCCGCGTCCACGCCTACAAACTTTCTGTAGGGCGTCATCTTCACCGTGTTCACCGCTGTCAACAGGACACAGGCGTCGCTGACGAGGTATCGTCCGGGCTCCACGCAGAAGAACGGTTCCCCGAGACCGTACTCGGCGACCTTGCTCTTAAACAACGACAGCACCTTTTCCGAGAAAACGGTCAGGTCTAACGGTTTCTCCTCTGGCTTGTAGGGCACTCCGAGCCCGCCGCCCATGTCCACAAACTCGAAGTTTATTCCAAGCTTATCATGAACCTTCTCGGCGGTGCCGAGTAGCTTGTCGAGCGCCAATAGGAAAGGCTCAACCTCGAGTATGCCTGAGCCCACGTGCATGTGAATCCCAAAACGTTCCACGCCAGCCCTTTTCGCTGCAGCGTATGCTTTCAGCGCGTCGTCTTCCCATAAACCAAACTTTGTGTTTTTGCCTGCTGTGATGCAGTGGTCGTGGTGACCCGCACCTATTTCAGGGTTGACTCTTACGGAGAGGATTTTGGGCGCCGTCAGCTTCAGCAGCCTGTCCAACTGCGACAGCGAATCCACGTTCACCGTCACTTTTGAATCCACGAGAAACTTTAACTCGTCATTCCTCACGCTTGTGCCCGTGAACAGGATGCGGTCGGGAGTGAAGCCAGTCGTCAACGCCATGAATACTTCGCCGGGGCTGACCGCGTCCAAACCCGCGCCTTCCTTCTCCAAGATTTTCAGCACGGACATATTTGAGTTTGCCTTCGCCGCGTAGTAGACCTTGACCTTCTCGTAGTTGTGAGCCAACGCGCTGTAAAGGCGCTGGTAGTTGCTGCGGATTCGGTTTTCGCTTACCACGTACAACGGTGTGTCGTAAGTCTCAGCCAGTTCCACGGTGGAAACGCCGTCAAAGTAGAGCGTTCCCTTCCTGTTCTCCAGTGGCTCACTGAGCACTTGGACGTTCTTCACCATTAAATCTCCTCGCGATAGCGCCCAACCGTTTTTAGGCGAGTCCTTTGGCAACCGCGAGCTCCGCGCTTAGCAAACCTGCGCCAGCAGCTCCACGGATAGTGTTATGTCCCAGGCACATGTACTTCACGGTCATTATCGGGTCCTTGCGGATTCTGCCAACAACGATGCTCATGCCCTTGCCTTCGTCCCTGTCGTACCTCGGCTGCGGGCGGTTCTGCTCCTTCTTCACCACGATAGGGTGCTCAGGCGCGGACGGCAGCTTGAGCCGTTGCGGTTCGCCCTGGAAACGTCTGAACGCTTCTTCAACTTCTTCTACGGATGGGTTGCTGTCGAGCTTGACGAACACGGATTCCAAGTGTCCGTCCTTGACGTTGACCCGGTTGCAGCTGGCGCTCAGCTTGAAACTGGCGTTGCGCACTTCTTTGCCGTTGAAAGAGCCGAGAAGCTTCAGGGCTTCCGCTTCCAGTTTCTCCTCTTCCTTCGAGATGTAAGGAATCACATTGTCGATTATATCGAGTGACGGCACGCCAGGGTAACCGGCGCCGCTCAGCGCCTGCATGGTTGAAACCACGACTTGACTGAGCCCGAAGCCCATGAGCGGTTTAAGCGAGATGACGAGTTGTATGGTGCTGCAGTTTGGGTCTGTGGAAATGAAGCCCTTCCAGTCACGCAGCTTCCGCTGAACTGGTATCAGCGCGAGATGATCAGGATTCACTTCCGGTATGATGAGGGGAACATCCTTGTCCATGCGGTGCGCGCTTGCCTTGCTGAACACTGGATAGGCCTTGGCGAATTCGGTTTCAACGGGTCCAGCTAAGTCGCCAGGTAGCGCGGAGAAAACCAGGTCAACGTTACCCGCCTTTTCCACTGCTTCCACATTGGTGTCTGTGACGGTCATCTCGCCGATTTCGGGGGGCAGGTTTGACTCCATGGTCCAGTTGCAGGCGTCCTTGTACTTTTTGCCTGCTGACCGCTCTGAGGCTGCGAGCACTTCAACGCAGAACCACGGGTGCCCTTGCAGCAGCTGGATGAATCTTTGTCCAACGGCGCCTGTGGCGCCCAGTATGGCTACTTTACGTTTTGAAGACATTGCTTATCGCTTCCTTTGCCTTGTTGAGTTGGTTTTCCTCGATAAAAACGTTAATGGTTGCCTTGCTAGTGGTGACCTCGATTATGTTGATGCCTTGACGGCTCAGCGCGTTGCTCAGAGCTGCGACTCCGCCTGGCGACTCTATGAACGTCGGGTGGCTTACCTGCAGCATGGCTACGTTTTCTCTGTGGCTCACCGCCTTGAACCCCGGCACCGCGTGCAGCTTGCGTATGACTTCGGCGATGTCGCCATCTGAAGTGAACACCGTGATTGAGCGGCTGCCTGAGCTGACGCCGTATATGGGTTTTTGGCTTAGCGTCGAGAAGACTTCTCGGAGGTTTTCCGCGTTTACTTCGCAGACTACGTTGACTGCAATCAGGCTGTTGCGGCTTTGAATCTCGGATGAGTTAATGTTGAAGGAGCCTGTGATTTCAGTGCCTCCAACGGCGAGGTTGCCCGACGAGAAATCCACCACTCGGAGCATCTGGTTTGGCTGCTTGTACCGTAACGCTTCAGGCTTCACGATTTTCGCGCCGCCCTGTGCTAAATCAAACATCTCATGTATGTCTAGTTTGTTAAGCGCATGAGCATCAGACACGATTTTCGGGTCAGCCGAAAGAACTCCACTTGTTTCTTTGACGAGTATCACCTCGTCTGCGTCTAAGCATTTAGCCAGCACCAGCGCGGTCGTGTCGCTTCCGCCTCTTCCTAAACTGGTTATTCTGCCGTTCGGGTCTTTTCCAATGAAGCCGCAAACCACGGGTACGGCTTTGCCCAATAGCGGCACCATGAATTTCTGTGCTAACTCGGTGGTTTTCTCCATGTTTGGCACTGCGTTACGGAAGTTGGAGTCGGTTATCAATGGCCAGTTGTCGTTACTTGGGTCGAAGAGTTCAGCTTTTGCGCCTCGGGCTCTCAGGGCGGCGCAGAAGAAGCGAGCGCTGGTGCGTTCTCCCATGGACACTATCTCCGCGTAATCTTGGTCGCTCACGTCGCCTATTTTCGAGGCTGTGTTGAGGAGAGTGTCAGTTGTCTTTCCCATGGCTGAGACCACCACTATGATTTCCTTGTAGTGTGCGTCTGCAACCATCTGGGCTGCTTGCGCGATTTTTTCACCTGTGGCGAGGTCGGCGCCTCCGAACTTGATGACTACTCTGTTGCTCACGTTGGTCACCTGAATCAAGATAGACCCAGCACGTCTTCCATGCTGAAGATTCTTGGCTGCGTTTGGCGGCTTATCCATTCTGCCGCGTAAACGGCGCCCTGTGCGAACACGTTGCGGGAGAAAGCGGTGTGCTCTATGCGAAGCATCTCGTGTGGACCAGCCACGATGAGGTTGTGAATGCCTGGGACACCGCCTGCGCGTAACGCTGCGATTTCCAGTTCTTCAGGCTGCCTCGGGCTTATGCCGTCTCTGCCGTAAACTGTTCGTTTATAGCCGCGTGCTTCTGCGATTATCTCGCCGAGTTTCTTGGCGGTTCCGCTTGGCGCATCCTTCTTCCCGGTGTGGTGAATCTCGCTTATGCTGAAATTGTACTCCCTCGGAAACGCCTTCAACGCTTGAGCGACCTTGAACAGTATGTTTATGCCCACGGAATAATTGGGCGAGAACACGGCTGGAACGTTGCCCTCGACTGCTTGGCGGACCTGGCGGTTTTGTTCTTCGGTGAAGCCAGTGGTCCCTAAGACTATGCGCTTGCCGAGGCTTGCGACAAGAGGCACGTTGACCACTTCGGCGGCTGGCGTCGTGAACGTTAAGTATACATCAGCGTCTCGAACTGCTTCGCTGAGCCGTTCTGAGCTGACGATGTGGGTTTCAGAGTCGCAGATGCCCAACTCCCTCAAGCTCTTGCCGAGAAAAGGACTGTTGGAAGCTTCAACGGCGCCGATTACTTGGTGTCCTTTGGCTGCGGCTTCGCTTATGATGGCGTTGCCCATTCTGCCCGCGGCGCCTGCTACGCACAGCTTAAGCATAGGTGAGCCCCTGCCAGAACCTTTCGTTGTATAAGCGCTCTTGAAGGCTTACGTCGAAGAAGTCTTCTATGGGCGCGAGGATTTCTGGGTCTTTCTCGTACACTCTCCGCGCGTTAGCGAGGACTACTTCCAGACCGCGACGGGTCATTTTGCCGAGAGGTCGCCTACAAGGACCTGAAGGCATTCCCAGAACGTTCATAAGTGTCTTGCATGCGAGTGGATTACGGGCTTTGCAGGTTACGGGTCCGAATGGAGTTTCTTCTTGTGTTTTCACGGTGACCATGTCGAAGAGGGGCTGCAATGCCTCGTTTAGGTTGCGGGCTTCCTCCATTTTTTGGTTAAGTATGTATTGGGTCATGTCTTGCACGGCACGGGGTGCGATGTTGCTTACGACTGAGATCACGCCGCTGGCGGCAATTTCAGGGGTAGTCATCATCGTGTAGGTTTTGTCGTCGTCGCCTGAGAGAATGTTGAAGTCTGCACCGCAAAGTTTGCGGGTTAGACGCATGTTTTCCAGGTTGCCTGTGGCTTCTTTAACTGTGCTGACATTCTTGTATTCTTGGTGAAGGATGGCGAGGTCTTGTGGAAGAAGTTGAGTCCCTGTCCTACCTGGGATAATGTAGGGGATGACTTGTATTTCGGGGAATTTGCGTGCGATGGGCTCGATGTATTCTCTGCGTATTTCGAGGCTGCTGGGTCCGTTATAGTACGGGTCCACGAGTAGGACGCAACGTATGCCCACGTGTTGCGCGTGCGCCGTGCCTTCGATGGCTTCTTGGGTTGAGTTGCTGCCTGTTCCCGCTATGGTTTGACACTTACCTGCAGCGTACTCGTGTATTCTTTCGGTGACCTTGTTGTGTTCGTTCCAGTCCAAGGTCGGACTTTCGCCGGTGGTGCCGACGGCGAGTATGCCGTTTACGCCTTCTTCGATTTGGAAATCGACTAGGCGGTGTAAGCCTTCGTAGTCTACTTCGTTAATCTTGGTCATGGGAGTTATTAGCGCGGTGTAACAACCACTAAACGCTGTCATGCATTCATTCCTCGTTTGGAGTTTACATTTAGCGCTTGTTTATTTAAAGTTTTCCGTTTTCATTAATAATTTTACGATTTCAGCAATAACATCCTTCAAACAAAACATATAACCAAAATTCCATAACGTTTTCAGCATCAACAGCCACCTATTTGGAGCCTATTAGTGGTTTGTTGCAGAAACCTATAGAGGGGTAGATCCGTATTGGCGTTTTCAGACGCCAAAACTATGCAGAAACCAGTAGAAAATTGCACATGGGCAAGCATCAAGAACTGACGCCAATCAGCCTCGCTTTAGTGTACGGCACAAATTCCCTCACCTGCTCAATCGAGGCTTTCAAGACCTTTTCACGCTGCTCCTTCGGCAGCTTCGAAGCTAAAGTCCGCAAAACCCGCTTCAACAGCTCTTTCCCCGCCAAGTCGCCAGGCACCAAGGTCACATAAACCTTTGCCTTAGCTTTCACCGCCTCAACTGGACCCCCAATGAAGCTCACTTTATCATCTGTAATCACGCCGACGGCAAGCATAAGTGGCACACCTCGCATCCAATTGCGTCTCCCAACCACTGCAAACGCGCCACGCGTCACATACTCGCCTGAAGGACCACTTTTACTCAGCTGGTCAGGCTTGACCCAGTAAACGTCCGCCGTCCCAGCGCCTTCTCGCCACGCACGAGAAAACGCTGCGGCAAACTCGCCGGCCTCACGCAATACCTGCTCACCGGGGACTTTTCCTTGAGTTTTAACTACAACGAAGGGCGCGCCTGCCACATCTGCGTGGAAAACCGCGTCCTCCTGTTCCGTGTGCTTTTTCACTAGCACCTCGTTGCTGACCGCGTCCTTGCCCGCAACCACCAAGAAACCGTCGGAAGATATGAACCACCTGAACTTCTCGAACCATTCCTTACTTTTCACCTTGCGCTCCGCTAGCTTTTCGATGGCTTCCGCAGGCTTAGCCAACCTTAAAGCCTCAACTTCAGCTATCTCCCGCTCAATATCAGCCAACTTCTGGCGAGACTCGTCTAAGGCGGATGTTGCGCCCGCGGATTTCTGCTTGGCTTTCTTGCCGCGCTCGTAGTACTCCGCCGCGTTCTCAAAAAGTGTCTTGCGCAGGCTCAAGCTGAATCGCAAGTTGTCCACGCAAACGTTGAGCGCCAAGTTTCTCGCGTCAAACGACTCAACAAGCACTTCAGACTTCCCACCAGCCGCCTGCGACGCCGAGACTTCGTTGAAAACAGCGTTTAAGTCTTCGCCTTCCTGCCTTGCCTCGGTGAACCTGTCCATAAGCGATTGGATCTGGCTGGAATGTGCGTAGATAACGTCGCCTATTTGCCTGTCGCGTTCCGCCCTGCCTTCTTCCTCTCGCAGTGCCTGTTCCTGTTCAGCGATGACACGCTTAAGCCTTGCAGCCTCACGCTGGAGCTTGCTAACCTCGACGCTGGCAATCGCCTTGGCAGTCGCCGTGGATCTCACGCAGAACTCGTCTAAGGCTTCGTTGAAACTCGCATAACGCTGGAGCTTATAGCCCTCGTAACGCTTAAGCCTGAAAGGCACAACATCCAAGAAACTGCTATCCTCAGCCAAAACAACGCTGGGCTCCAGCTTGGAAACCGAAACAGCTGAAAGCAAGCCTTGGAGAGCTTCGAAGACCGCGCTGACCTCGCTGTCGCTTAAGGCACCTGCGCATTTGTTTTTTTCAACTTCCGCCCTGAGCAAGATTTCCTCTGCGTAGAACCCGCCAACCCCCAGAAAACGCGCCATAAACCTCACAACCTCAACATCTCCCGAGACTTTCAATGCCTCCGCAAACTCTTCCTTCGTCACTTTGAAGGGGTTCTTGCCGCTTGAAGGCGGAAACTGGAACAATTCGCCTCGCAGAATGTTGCGGTCGCGCATACGCTTGAAAACCAAAGCCTGCAGAATTTCGCCTTTCCCGCCTATTAAGATTATGTTACCGTCGCCGAAAAGCTCGAGGACAAGCTGGAAAGCGGTTGTTTTGGTTTTAAAGTGGACAGTGACAACGCGTTCAAACTCGTGTTGCTGAACGTCAGTTATCCAAGCGCCACGCAGGTACTTCCTCAAAGCCATGCAAAACGCAGGCGGAACCTGAGGCTTCTCCGCAGCGTAGCTGGTTAGATGCAGTCGTCTGCCCGCTTCCATAAGGAGTTGCAGCGAAGGCTGGTCTGTTTTGTGCAGTTTCAAGATTAGCGTTTTCGGGTCAAGCTGGTAAACGTTGTTAACTCTGGCGTCCACCACCGCCTGTTTCAATTCCTGCACCGCGGCAGCAACGTCGAAGCTTGTGAACTCTCTCTTGGACAAGTCGATTCACTGGAATCTAAAGTGCGCATGATTGTAAAAAACCTTTTACAGCAAAGATTGCGCCAGCGCTCGGCGAAGGTTTTTAACCTTGAACCTGCTTAACTCTAAATAGCCAGTTTTCTAAACAGTTCTCAACAGTAAAAACTCAGGCGCTAATCATGGAAAAAGACGAAGTTGTAATTCCGCTTCACAAGCCGAACGCAGACGAAAAAATATTCTTCTACATATGCGGCGTAATCATAAGCGTACCCTTGACACTCTTCATCTACCAGTACACCGGCGCTATCCTCGTCGGGCTTGACCCGTCCACCGTGGCGCTGGTATCAGCTGCGTTCTTTGCGCCCTTCATAGAAGAATTCGCCAAAGCTTACCCCCTTTTTTACAGGCACGGCGAAACACAGAGGTCAATCTTTAACCTTGCATTGTACGTTGGCTTCGGCTTTGGCCTCGTCGAAATGCTAACGTACGTTTTCGTGTTGGGTGCATCTCCAATCAGCAGGCTACTCGGGCTTCTTTTCCACCCGGCGAGCACGTCAATCACGGCTTACGGTATCGCCACAAGAAGACCACTCCACTTCTACATGATAGCCGTTGCATTACACTTCTCCAACGACTTCCTCGCGTTGACAAATCCCTTGCCATTCTCTGCCTCAATATTCATTCTGGGAATAACTCTTCTCCTGTCGTGGCAGCTGCACGATAAAACAAAAGAGAAACTCGTCGCCTGAACCAAGCTAATTTCATGCACAAACCATTGGTTAAGTAAGTTTAGATAAACATAACTCGCCAGATATTTCAGGAGAAACTATCAGCGCCCGTGCGAGAGACACAGTAAATTCACGGGAAAAACCGTTAAAAGCTAGACAACTTTTTAATGTAGGTTCAAAATATACTGTGCGAGGATTGAAGCCGTTTGAGACCTCTGGTCGTAATATACATGCTGAGAATAGTGTTAGCCGTTGTGGCTGCTCTGATAAGCACGATGGTTGCTACGATGTCTGAGGCACTTTCGTTCACCACTTTTATAAACGGATTGACAATAGCGCTGCTTGTTTACTTATTATCCTATTACGTAATCAAAGCCAAGTACTTGAAAAAGGTGGAGAAGCCATCAAAAATTATGACCACGGGAATTTTCATGTACTTCCTTCTGTGGGCAGTTTTCTTCATTCTAGTCTACACCATCGTTAAGGGATCCACTGTCTGACAACACGGGTTCTCCATCAGTCAAGAAATTAGCCATCGTAGCTTGGCTTTTATCGCTCTTGAGCCGTTCAATCGTTCCTTTCTCAGGCTCATTCGTGTTTTTCTGTGAAGCGCTTGGAATGTCCATCCGCGAGAGGATGCGCATGCAGTCCGCCCAGGCTGAAAAGTAGCCGCGGTCAAAGTCTCCGTGGAGTCCGTTCTGCATGTGTTCCAGAAACTCTTTGCGGTAGGCGTGCAGTGCTACCTTGTCGCTTAAGTCCAGCTTGGAAAAGAAGGCGTATGAGTCATTATTGTTTTTGCGTGATAGGTACATTCCTCGGAGGGCTCTGAAGTAACCTCGGTTCCATTCCGTCTTCTGGATTTTCTGTTTAAGCCGTTCTAGCTCGCGTTGGGCTTCTGTAAACTGCCTGTTAACCAAGAGTTGGAAGTACCGCGTGACTAAGGCTTGAGATATAGGCATGTTTTAGTGACCACGCCCTTTGTTTGCTTTTTCCTCTTCAGTGACGTCTTCTATTCCGTTCTCAGTTACTTTAAGTATTTCCTCTCCTTCGGGCAAATACGGACTTGAAACAAGCCTAGCAATACGCACTGGACCACGCGCTGCTCGGCGGAGATAAACGCGCGTGTGACTTGTGTGCCCGACAATGTGCCCACCGATGGGCTGAACAGCATCGCCGAAGAAAATGTCCGGTTTAGCCATAACCTGATTGGTTACTACCGCCACAGCGTTGAATGCTCTGGCTAAACCGATGAGCTTGTGCATATGTTTATTCAGCTTCTGCTGCCTAGACGCTAACATTTCTCTGCCCACATATTCGCTTCGGAAGTGGGCTGTTAACGAGTCAACTATGATGAGTTTTATGTTATTCGCCTTTATCACCTCATCTGCATTCTCCAGAAGGAACATCTGGTGGTCGGAGGTGTACGCTTCAGCGTAGATGATGTTCTTGACAACTTGCTCAGGGTCGAGACCTAAATGCTTAGCCATCTGCACGATACGTTCAAGCCTGAAAGTGTTCTCAGTGTCCACGTACAACGCGGCGCCGTTGAGTCCCCCGCGTTCTGGTGGAAGCTGAACGTTCACGCAGATTTGGTGGCAGATCTGGCTTTTTCCGCTGCCGTATTCGCCGTAAAACTCGGTTATGGTCTGCGTTTCCAAACCGCCGTCTAAAATCTTGTCTAAGGCTTTGCTGCCTGTGGTCAACCGCAACACGTTTTGGCGCATTTTAAGCAATTCATCAGCTCGGATAAAGTTTACGCCGATGGCTGAACGTGCTGCTTCAATAATCGCGAAACCCTTTTTTTCGCCTACACCGATGGGTTCCAGTTCGCGTGCAGTAGCCATCGCCAAAGATTCAACAGTGTGGAAGCCTAGGTCTCGGAGTTTTTGGGCTGTGGCTGGACCGACGCCTGGAAGGTCTTCGATGAACTCGTATTTCTTTTTGGCAGGTGCGCATTCTTTCTCTTGCTCTTGACTCTCGATATCTGTATCCTCTGACATTTGTCTCACGTTCTGAGAATTTGTTACTGAAGGGCATATTTAAAACACGCGAAAGATAAGAGTCGAGAGTACCTAGAGAGGTGAGTTAAAGTGAATAACGGTTTTGCGCATGAAAGACTTTGGCTGTGGGTGTGTTTGATTTGCAGTATTTAGTTCAGATTCAGAACATTTAATATCAAATCGCAGAATTCAATACAAGAGGCTTGGGCTTATGTTCAAAAACATGTTTAAAAACATGAACTTCAGAGACAAAATCGCCTTCTCGGGAATAACAGTTTTAGGAATAGGCGTGACACTCTTAATCTTCACATTCGTCAGCGCCTTCGGATTCTTAGGCGAAGGCTGGCAGATACTTTCAACCCAAGATCTTGTGCAAACATTCGGAGAAGCGCTAGGACCGTTAATCGCCACTTCCATACGCGTAATGTACCTCGGAGTCATGGGCTGGATAGGTTCACTAATCACCATCCGAGGCGTAACCATAATGAACAATGCACCCAAAGCTGAACTTGGAATCCCACAGCCTCAAACATCCCCGCAAAAACTGCAACCCCAGCCCCAACGTGTAACCGCCAAGCCTGAAAAGGGTGCGAACCCTGCTGAACTGGAAATGATGGTTATTCCGCTGGATGAAATGGAGCAAAAACAATCAACCTGATGAAAGTTGTTGCTTAATCTTTCGTTAGAGAAGGAACTGCGATGAACGTGCCGATTCGGATGCTCGGCATAGCTACCGTGATTTTGTGGGTGTTTCTCGCAGCCTACATTGCTGTAGCTGCCAATTCCTTCAAAGATTTGAATTTTGGCGCTGGCGAACCAGTATTTTCAGCATCCACGAATGGCGAGTTGCTCTTCGCTATGCCCCTTTACATAGACAACAGGGGAGTTTGCAGCCTCAAAGACCTAAACATTATAACAGTGTTTTCAGACGCGGAAGGCGCCGAAATCTCAATAGCCTCCACAACAGTGCCCTTGGTTCTGCATGGGCAAAACACAACAGTTTTTCACAACGTCTCCTTGAACATGAAAGACCTGCTTAACAAGGAAGAGTACCTGTTCGACGACGGAGACTTGGCGGCTTCCATTACGGCTGGATTGACCTTCGCAGAGTTGCTTCCAGTTGAAATCTCTAAAAACTTCACATATCCGTGGGGCGCTCCATTTTACGGTTTCACGCTTGAACAAGCATCATTCAGACTCATAAACGCTACACATGGCAGCATAAATGTGCCTGTAAGTTTTGAAAATCACGCCGCTTTTAACATAACAGGCAACATGAGGATAGAGCTTTGCGGCAGCGATGACTCGGTTCTGGGCGTCGCGCAAGCCGTTTTTGATGTTCCGCAGCAGTCGGTTTATGCGGGTGATTTGAAATTTATCGTCCCCCTTGATTCAGCGTCGCCGACCGCTTTGCGCGGCGGATACTTTAACGTTTACTTTTCCACCAGTCTCTTTGAGTATGGACCTTTGGTGATTCCGTATGGTTGAGGAGAAGAAAAAGCCTCAGAACAAAGTGAAAGATATTGCGTTCAAAGTTGTGAGGGCGTCTGTGACAGCCATACTCATGTACGTGCTGTATCTGCTTGTCGCCGCTTTGTTGGCGCCTGTTTTTGAGCTAGTTCCTGGGCTTGCGGAAACGATTGAAGCGTTTATTGTGGTGTACATCGTGCTTATGATTCTGGGCGATCTAACGAGGGGCACGATTTTCCAGCATTTCTTCAACGTTGCAAGAGCGCTGTTCTTGATTGCTTATCTGCTTGTCTCGATGGGAGAAGGGGTTGTCAGCATGAGTTACGAAAACTTCAACTTGACCATAAACCTCACCATGTTTTACGCGTTTGCGGTGGTGCTTAGCCTGCTGGGTTTGGCGACAACGATTATGAAAGCGATAAGCTACCTAAATGAGAGAGCAGAGATCGCCAGCGGATTCCACCAAACTTTAGGCTAATTTGCGAAGATTCTGTACAAAACTGCGCTGACCACCACAACCACCGCGGCGACAAACCAAGATTCCAGAGGCAGAGAAAACATCAGAATGCCGCAGCTCAAAAGCCCAAGCACTGGAATCAGCGGATAAAACGGAGCCCGAAATTTAGTGGCGTCCGGCATTTTCTTCCTGAGCCTTAGCGCGCAAAAATTAACAAAGACATGTGTCAAAAGAATGGCGAAGCTCGTTATCGCTATAGTCTGCTTCAAATCCAACGTGAAAGCCAGAACCGCCAACAACACGCCCATGAGGAGAACCGAAACATAAGGTGTGCCGAACCTCTCGGATACGCGGGCAATCGACTTTGGAAGCTGCCCGTTCCTCGCCATGGCGAAAGAAACTCTTGAAACGCCGATGATGTTCGCCAGGATTACGCTTGCGGTGGCAATCAAGGCGCCGAAAGAAACAGCGGACACTAACGCAAAATTACCTGTGACTTTGGCTGCTTCAGCGATGGGTGAGCCAGACTGCGCGAGGGTTTGATAGCTTGAAAGACCCGTTGCAGTTAACGCTGTTAAAATATAAATCGCGACGGCAATCGCCAACGCAATCAGTATGGCTAATGGCAATGTTTTTTCTGGCTTCTTCACCTCCTCGCCGAGCGTGGCTATGCGTCCATAGCCGAGGTAAGCAAAAAAGATGAACCCGGCTCCTTGAAGAATGCCGACCACGCCGTTTGGGCTAAACGGGGCAAAATTCTGCGGTTGAACCTGAAAGATGCCGACCGCCACGAACAGGCAGAGTATTGCAATCTTCACCGCGACTAAGACGTTATTGACGCTGGTGGACTGCTTTATGCCGACGATGTTCAACCCAGTCAACACCAACGCAATCGCCACCGCCACAACCTTGTACGGCGCTGCTGGAAAAATCGCTACGATGTAGCTTGCAAAGCCCAAGCTGACGGCGGCTCCTGCAACTATTTGTGCGAAAAGCCACAAACAGCCCAACAGAAACGCGGCGTGGGGTGAAATCAGCTCGAACGTGTATTGGTAGGCGCCGCCCTCTTTGGGGATGGCTGAGCCCAGCTCCGCGAAGCTGAAAGCGGTGAAGGAGGCGACGATGCCGGCTATGATTATGGAGATGATGATGGCTGGTCCAGCGTAGCCGATGGCGATGCCTAAGGCAACGAAGATTCCTGCGCCGATTATGGCGCCGACGCCGACAGCGGTCGCGTCCAAGAGATTTAAGGTTCTTTTAAGACTCAAGACGCATCATTGCCCTTTCAGTTGCCAGAGGAAGCTAAAAAGAGCTTCTGTTCAGCAAGTTCGACCTTTTCAAATGGTAGCTCTGAAAGTAAGATTATTTGGTGCGGGAGGTGGGATTCGAACCCACGAACCCCTACGGGATAGGAGCCTCAGTCCTACGCCTTTGACCTGGCTTGGCAACCCCCGCGCTTTCCGCGAATAGCTGTGGAGCCCCTTTTTCTGGTGGCAAATAATAGAAACAGGCAACGTATTAAAAGGCTTTACTTCGTGTGTAGTGGGACTGGGGCAGTTTTGTTTATAAACATGGATAGTAGCAGTAGGTTTAGGTGAGCGGCAGGTTTTTATTGCTGCTCTCAGTAAATATAACCGCGTTATAACTGGTGAACTCCATGAAAGAAATACACAACAATGTCCTAGAAACCATAGGAAAAACCCCCCTAATACGATTAAATCGACTAACCAAGGGGCTAAAATGCACGGTCCTCGCCAAACTGGAGTCAAGAAACCCCGGCGGCAGCGTCAAAGACCGCATATGCCTCAGCATGATTGAAGAAGC
>JAAKEZ010000018.1 GCA_018475625.1 Candidatus Bathyarchaeota archaeon A05DMB-2 | reverse complement strand
CAAGCGCGTCGACTTCATTAGAAAGTGTAGACAGATTGCTCTCAAGCGCGTCGACTTCATTAGAAAGTGTAGACAGATTGCTCTCAAGCGCGTCGACGTCTTCATCAACTGTTTTTATCTTACTATCGATAGCGTCTGTATTATAGTTTATATCACTAATGTCTGCTGGGTCAGAATATCCAGGCTTTTTTAGCCGCAAATAGTCGCTATATTCCATTCACCCCGCCTCATACACATCTTCCTCAATTCTCGGAGCAAGTAACCATTCAGTTTTCGCACCATATACCTCATAAGAAACTTTAAGCGGTTGCTCTGTGCTGAACTCCAGAGTGACCGATTCCGCAGCGGACGCTTGTTTTGCAATCTTCTGTAAATAATCATGACTGTATAACGTCCTAGCCGACGCGGACGCCATGACGTGCTCTGGTTGAATGTGATATCTTGCTACCACAACATCTCCTGGTGCGACTACCTCGCACTTTCCATCCTGGTTTGTGAAAATAGCATACTGTTTGTTCGCTTTCTTCGCCGCGGCCACCAGCGATTGAAACTCGCGCCCCGGAATCGTTGCCCTGACTGTATAAGACATTTCAGGAATTCTTGGAATATTGCGCAGCACGTCCGCAGCGATTGCAGACAGTGAAAAAAACAAGCCTCTGGACTGTATGGAGATTTTGCGACTGTCGTCCAAGAACGCATGAACTTCATCATTTTTTCCAAGCGAGCTCAGCATATCATGTATTCGGTGCGGGTCGATGCCAATCTCACCATCAACAGCCGAGTACGACTCGAACGCGTCTGTAGGGATGATAACTTCCGCCATACAGCAACATGCAGGGTCTACTGTTAGCAAAGTGAGTCCGGTAGTCTGGTAGACAAGTTTCGCTTCTTGAGACAGTGCACCAACGGTGTCAACCGAGTGCAAAAATTTGTGTTGTGTGGTGATAAAGTCAAACGCCTTCATGTGCACACCTTCAAAATTATTGTACTGTATGCAGACTAATTATAAATATTTTATGTTGAAAACGGTGGAGAGTTTGTAAAAAATTTTAGAAACTTTAGAGAATAAAAAAAAAAACGACGCTACTGCTCTTCAGTAGCGCGCGGCTCTGATAGCATCAAAAACTAGCGCCGTGAGGATGTATCTCCCTTTAATATCATATTTTTCCAACAACTTTTCCAACTCGGCTGCGTTTTCACAAAACACGCCCCGGAAAGCACACGCGCCGGAGCGGTGCACGGTCAGCACGCCCTCTGGGGCGTCTATCACATAGACGTCTTTTTGTGAGCGGATATTCATGTCGCATATGTGCCCGCACGTGAGACGCGCGTCCGCGACGAAGCTGTCGCCGCGAACCACGACGTTCCCCGACAACCGGGAGCAGCCGCATATGATCGACACCCCGCCGACCCATGCCCGTCCCTCAATAACCGCGTTATCTATAACAAGCGCGTCATCGCACACCTGAGCGCGATCGAGCACACTCGCACGCCCCCCCACACATGCGTTGTCGTACACCTCGGCGCGGCCGCAGACTTTCGCGCTCTCCGTGACCAGCGCGTCGTCCATGACCCACGCTTCGTCAAACACCGCTGCGTGTTTAGCCACCCACGCGTTTCCCTCACACGACAGATTCTCAGCGGATTCGATGAATCCGCCAAGCTCCCCTTTTTTCGCATGGGTGCCGTCTTCAGTGGCGCGCACGCGATATAGTCTAGCGCCGTTCGGCGACTTTCGGTCGCTCTCTATCAATTCGTACTTCATTTATCATCCTCCATGCCCGCTTATGTTGCTCGTAGTATATATATGTATCGCATGCTCGCTAACACGATTATCCCCCATCCAATCACACACCACTTAAAGGGGAGGGTCTTCTATCTGCTTCTCTATAATTTAGGACGTTTGGCCGTTTATACATGATTTAAACCATGTTTTTTTCGTCTCAGTACAACTAACTACCGTGCCTAAAAAATTGGCTTTAAATCGTTTTTAAACGAATATGTTATAAAAATAACAGCAGACGTTTTTAGTCGAGATGATGGTCTTCGCGAACAACATCCGAAAAACATATAATATATCAATGACACAAAAACACAATTGGTGATGTGTGTGGGCATGATTGTGAACGAAGCCGCCGCGAGGCGGCTTGTATTGTTTAACGGTCTGGAGGCGGGCCGTGCGATGCCAACTGACATAGACTGTTTTTGCGAGTTATACGGTGAAGGTTATTGGTTCTTGGAAATAAAATCAAAAACACCACTCGCCCCCGCGGGGCAAAAAATAGCGTTGGAGCGAATGGCGTTTGACTTGGCGCGGTCTGGGAAACTCGTTGTGCTTGTTTTCGCGGTTTCCCACGAGAGTGGCGATATCCACGCAGCCAATGCTGAGATTTTTGATTTGCTCATCAACGGCAAGCGCGTGTCGTTCCCGCGCGGGATGACGGTCGCTCAGCTGTGGCGTGAGTTTGTTTGTGAGTGCGAAGCGAGACGGGCTGCGCACACAAAACGTTGAGAGATAACTATAAATACGATGAGCGATACAATACATATTGTAGGTGCTTGAAACGCCATATCTGATGCAGTATCCGGACAAAACGTTGAAAGAGCGGCTTCTTGCAGCGCGGGGTCGCCATCCCGAAACCGCAAACAGCTTCTTCATCTCCCGCGAGACGGGAGAAATCGTTCACCGCGCGTGGCGTGACAACCACGCGTGGTTCGAGAACGTGCCGGTTGGCACGTTCGAGGTGCATATCTCAAGAAAAAGACCATTCGCTTGTACGGACACATTACAAAGAGTTTTGCGCAGTTCCACTGGATAGAAATTTTGAGTATCGAGAAATAAAAGATGTTGTTAATTGGTCATTGCTTTGCAGGGCAGCGCAGTGTGGGTTGGTGGAGAGCGTGGGGCGGTGCGATGCGATTGGTATCGCAGGCGGGCACTTGTGTGGCGGGCGACGCATTCTTTCAAAAAACTTATGAGTGTTTTGAGTCAGTCCAGGGGGGATAACAATGTCTCGGCGCACGACTAAATTGTCCGGTTTCGACCAGCTGACTAGCTCACAGTATCCACTCGTCGCCGCACGATATGCGGAATTTCGCGCAGTTCCACCGGATAAAGAATTTGAGTATAGGGACATACGAGATGTAGTGACACCATCAACGTTTTACAGAGCAGCGCGCCGAGGGCTTGTGGTGCCAACAGGGTATGTTTCCGGCCACGACCGAAAAGGCACTCATCGATGGCGGGCATCAAACTCGCTGAAGGTGATTATCAACTATATTGAACAGAAGCGGCAGGAACTGTATGAAAAAAACAGGCAAGACCCTGCTCAAGCATCGGGCAGCGTGTAAAATTGTGCGTGTCTTAAAAAATATTATACATCCTTAATAATAACGGAGGAGACACATGCCTAATCAAAATTTGCGGTGGGTGCAGTTACGGTGGGATAAACTTCAGACAGTGCCACTAGATAGAGATTTTATAAAAGATGAAACTACGGTCGACCAGCACGGGCTGCGTAATATGAAGTTTCGCGGGTTGGTTCGGGTGGTTCGGGTCGTGTACCACAAACAGAAAGGCCGCGAATTGCGTGTTTGGCGCGCTACTGATGAATTTATACGATGTGCAAAAATTTTGAATGTCGAGAGTGGAGGTGATGCGTATACAAGAGCAACAGTCTGAAAAAGTAGACGCAGTTATCCCGACGCTTTCTATTTACGCGGACCGCATCTACGCTCGAAAAAAATTGTGGGAGTGGAGGACTCGTGGCATCCGTCGAAAAGTTCGGCGAATGTGGATATATGAGGTCGCGCCAGTGTCCTCCGTTACGGGTTATTTCACACCGGGTGAGGTTGTTGGACCATATAAAAACATTCAGGAAGTTATTGATAAGCATGGTGTTATAGCGGTCACCGGCGAGCCGGAGTCTGCGTCGCCCACGGTAGTTTCTCTTGTTAGAGGGGGTCGGATATACGGCATCGAGATACTCGAACCGTGTAAACTTCCTGAGCCAGTCCCCATCACACGTCTCGGGTTGGCTCACGCTCCGAGAAATGTGTATTACGTGGAGGCGACAGACCTTGAAAAATGTATTTAAAACCAGAGATAGAGACATGCAGGCTTCACAAAAAGCGGCATTTTTTTACTGGCAGTTGTCATCTAGAGCATATTGGAAGCTCGAGGAGTGTTACGGATATCCAATGTGTTGTTGGGAGCGTGCCACAGAATCACACCAAAAGAAAGTGTCTGAAATGTTTTGGAAAGTGGCACACAAACATGCTACAGAAACCATTGAAAATTTTAAATATATGAAATGTGAACATACACAGCATGCATATACCAACAGTAACAGAAATTTGTAAACTACATCCTACAAATGTATTCAAAGATTCGCGGCCGTCCCCATTTACCGCGCTGGGAACTGCAGCGCATTACCATATTTTGAAAGAGTACGCTCCCATCGCACCTCCTGAACAAAATGGGACAGTCTGTCTTCCGGCCGACCTGTCACTTCAGATGCTTATGAGGGCAGTTAACCGGTGGCGGGGGGTCGTGCTGGAGGGAACGCCGATAGGGGCAGAGATGTCCTTCAATACCGAGCTCGGCGGCTATCGTTTTCGTGGGAAAGCAGACTTGGTAACCCAAAATAACACCAACAACATTATCTACGAAATCAAAACCGGAGGGTTTCATGAATTTTACCGATTACAGGCCGCGGCGTACTGTCACGGGTTTTGCGCACAGAAAGCGCACATCGTCTGTCTAAACGCGTTTTCGAAGTGTTCTTCGTGCGTGGATGTCATCACACTAGAGCGGGGAGAACTTGAGGATGCTTTATGTGAGTTTTACGATTTGTTGGTAGAGTATTATGAAACAAACAATGTTTGGCAGAATTCAGAGTAGAAGATATGTTCGCAACGTTTGCGTGTGGTGCAAAAATTACGATTCATGCTCCACTATAGCAAAAAACGGAGACGGTCGGGTACGTTGCGAATTCACTAATACATCCATCATATTTTTTCCATTGAAACTAAAGAGTGGCATCTGCGTTGGGTCTCTACGACTTCTTCAAAAACATCGAACAGACGACAGTTCAAATGATTACGTCTGGTTGTGTGAAGACGTAGACAGCAAGCAGCGTGTCCGCGTCCACGAGAGGACACTGCGGCGCAAAGCCGACGCATGTCGATTGTCCGGATTGCATCATAATATATTTATGGAGGAAGACAAATTATTACGAGTGTCGCGAAAGTCCTCATCACATGTGGTATACGAGTATTCGTCGCCGGTCGGGCAGTCTGTGTCAATTCGGGTTACAGATAGCGCAGGACACGCGCATTATCAAAAACTGCAGTGTGATGAGTGTGGCGGGCTGGTCAGGCGGGACCCCCGACGGTATCCAGTTTGCGAAAAATGCGGGCTCGTAGTCGGTACTGATATATATTCATGCACACAGTCTGAAATATGTGATACAGATGAAGACCGAAACACTTCTGAAAGTTTTGAATAACCAAGTCGCGTTATGTATGTCAAGACTGTGCGCGAAAAACAATGAGTATGGGAACGAGTCTGACGCGTTGTATCATTTCACACGCGCGGCCGAACTTCATAAAACGTCTTCTGAAGATATAGCGTTAAAATATGCCACGAAACATCTTATTTCTGTTATATCCCTCGTTGAGCAGTCAACTAGGAACGAAACGCTGTATAAATCTTTTGTGGATGAGAAGATGGGCGATTTGGTATGCTACTTGCTACTTATCTGGGCAATGTTGAGCGACAAGGCAGTTGATGATTATGTCTGAAATTTATGCAGGGGTGGACAGATGAGTGTTGGTATAAATATTTTTTGTGTAATAGTATTGACAGTAGCCGCCGTGGCATTTACGTGGCTCGCTACGCGATTTCGGTATCTAGAGAACTCAATTGTGTTATCGATTGAGGACGTGCTGCTGATGATGGCTCTGTTGAAAAATCTTGACAACGTTGAGACCACAGAGCAGTACATTGCAAAACTTATGAAACTGTCACCAGAGGAGGCGAAGCGCGAAGTCGAGCGCGGCAACTTGATGAATCTTGTTGCAAAGAAAGCCGCGTGCATCGAGGCCACGCTGCGAGCTGCAATGCCCGACACATACAAAAAGATTTTGGGAAGTGTCCAGGCGGAACAGCTGACCGACGACCGAACGTTCTTAGAAAATTGAGAGGGTCCACCGTGAAAACTGTGGTGGACTTCCGTAAATATAAGTATCTGTCTATACTGCTTGCGTTACTGTGCGCGGTATCTGCATTATTGGCTACCGCAAATCTTTTAGAAACTGATGTCACAGGCACGGGTAAATCGTACATTCAACACGATTTTGTACAGTCTGGTGATATTGCGTCCACAAAAAATGGCAGCATTGTGTATAAATATAGCGCAGAGTGGGATACAAACGTAAGAAACACTAAGTCTGTCTTTGTTGTTCAGGGTGCGCGTGGGACGTACGAAGACCAGTATGTTGTGTGGGGGTCAGCGGCCGGCGAAGTTGTGGAATACCGCATCACAAAATTGTTTGGGGAGTTCCAGGGCAGTCAGGATACAAAAATTGTGGTAGTTCCTGGCGAGGACGAACAGTTTGTAAATCTGATACTTGTGCGCGGAAATGCAAGCTACGAGGGCAGAGTCCGCGCCTTTGACAAGAAAGGCCATCCACTAGACCAGGAGACGCTGTTTGCGATTGGTGATTATGCGCTGAGGAACTATATTAATATTTCAAAACCGATAGAAAAGCCAGAAGATTGGTTAGGGTTCTGCGATGAAATCGAGCGCGGGCTCGTTGTATGAGCGAACTGTACAAACCGTCTGGGAGAGTGGTGTATGCCGGACATATCTCACGAAACTCTCCAAAATATTTATAACAAACTTCGGTCTGGCTGCACAAGAGCGTCCGCAGCGGGCTCGGCAGGGGTCTCGCTATCCGATTTCGAAGAACTCATTAGACAAAATGAGACAGTTGCGTTCGAAGTCGAACGAGCAGAAGCAGAAGCAGCAGCCCGCGTGGAGCAAGCGCTACATGCTGCAGCTCTCAAAGGAAACGCGTCCGCAGCGCAGCTTTGGCTCGCCACGCGGAGACCAGAGGACTGGGGCAACGCGCAAAACACATCCGTTACGACTATTCAATTAACTTGGGACAGTTTGAATCAAGGAGGGTACGGGCGTGTCGCGGAAAAATAACATATGCATACACCCTCCAGAACTTCATGAACTTCAGCGAGAGGTAGCCGAAGACCCGTCGAGATTCAAGGTGTTGTCCTGTGGCCGCAGATGGGGAAAAACAAAGCTATGCGCATTTCTTGCTATTCGCGAAGCTATTAATCTGAACAAAAATATTTGGTGGGTCGCGCCAACATACGCAATCTCTTCAATAGGTTTTAGGGAAGTCGAGATTTTGGCGCGGCAGCTGCCTGGTTTCGATATTCAGCGCGGCCGAATGCGAATATCGTGCGAACTTACTGGAAGTGTGATACAGTTCAAATCTTCTGAAAGAGAGCAGAACCTACGCGGCGAGGGGCTGGATTTACTGATTATGGATGAAGCCGCATACCAGCCACAACGTGCCTGGGAAGACGTGTTACGTCCTGCGCTGGCAGATAAGCGCGGAAAAGCGATATTCATCAGCACGCCAAATAAAGAAAATGACTGGTTTCACAAATTGTGGAAGTTTGGCGCGTCACAAAACGACATTGGTATAAAATCTTGGAAGTTTCCGACGTATACAAACCCATACATTGATAAAAAAGAGATAGAGATACTCAAAACCACACTCAGCGAACTTACATTTCAGAGGGAGATACTGGCTGAATTTGTTTCGGCTGCGGGCACGCGTATCAAGTCAGAACATATCAAATATATCGAGACAGTGCCTGAAGATGCCACAATTTCGATGGGCGTCGACCTCGCCATATCCGAGAAGGAGCACGCGGATTACACAGCTATCGCAGTGCTGGCGCGTGATTCGGCTGGAAACGTATACATAATTGACGTTGTCCGATTCCGCGGGAATTATGCGATGCAGAAGAAGACTGTCTTAGAACTGTGCAAAAAATACAACCCAGTGGCGGTGGGCGTGGAGGATGTTGGGTATCAACGTGTGATAATTCAAGACCTGTCGGCGGAGTCGACTTTCAATTTCGTGCCAATCCGGCCAACCGCAGACAAAGTAACACGATTTGCTCCGCTAGAGTCACGATATGTTGTGGGTCAGGTTTATCACAAAACGACACTGAACCCAGATTTTGAGAAAGAACTTCTAGCCTTCCCGATAGCGGAACACGACGACCAGGTGGACGCTGTGGCATATGCGTTTCTGGCGCTCGGAGATATTGAGGCTCTGCTTCCTGAATGGGAGGTTCCTAACAAGGCAATTGTGAGGAGGTTCTAAGTGTTCGAGAAAATTAAGACAGTCTTGATGAGGAAGCCAGGCACTGTGACGGAGGCAGCGCGACAGGCTCCGAAAGGTCATACAGTTGTTCGACAAATCGCGCCTACCACGTGGCAGTCGTCGGTTTCTGCCGCTTCGTTAGAAAAATACCGGAGTTTGCCGGTTATACAGTCTGCATATTCTGCGTTAGTGCGGTTGTGTTTTTCCGGGTTTGACCACTCACTATCGCCAGTTGACCCGTCCGACGATACACAGCAGAAAAAAATTGAGAGAGCTTACCAGCTCATAAAAAAAATTGAAAAGTCGCTGGGTGTCGTCGGACGGGCTAAAAAAGTTGGCACAGTTGGGCTCGTTCGAGCCGCAGCGCAGGACGGGTGGACATTTCGCAGTGCGATTTTTGAGATAGTGCGAGATGGAGACTTTGTAGAAATTTTGCATCTGCCAGCAAGCTCTTTCGGGCAGTCTGCGCCAAGGGCGTTCTCAAACGGAATACCTGATAAAATTCTTCCAGGAGTCGTGTTTCTGCCAGATACCGGTGAGCTCGAGTTTTATCAGTATACAGGAACTGAGACAGTTCAGTTGAACCCTGAAAATATTTTGTATCTGTTGGACCAGACCACACCAGAAGGCACGAGCAGACTGTCTTCGTTGGCTCCTATTATCGAACAGTGGAAAGAGATTCGAAAATTTGCGATAGTTGCCTCGAAACGCGTGTCCGTGCCAAACGAGATAGCGTCCATCGATGCAAAAGACTTGGCGGCCATGGCAGACTCGAAAATTCCGTTCAGAGTCAATGACCTTATAAATTATTGTAAAGACTTGACGGAGGAGCAGAGCTACACAGCACAAAAAGTAGCACTTCCTGGTGTGAAACTACATTATCCAGACGTCTCACTTCCTCTAAATCCTTGGGAAGCGGATGCTTACTTGAAGCAGGAAATCATCGCGCACTTTTTCCATCGAGATATTCTCGAAATCACAGCACAAGCGCTGTCGGCCACGAACGCACCGATGAAAGAACTTTTGGATATGATTGTCGCGGGCGAGCGTGAAATTTGGGGAAGACCGTTTGAAATATTTTGGACAGAGCTGTTACAGGAGCAAGGATTTGAGGTAGTAGACGAATTCATATGGTGGGACTGGGCGCCGAAGAACGTGCAGATTGAGACCGAGTCGCTGGTTATTGATTTCCGTTCACACGCTATCAGTCTAAATGAATATAGAGAGAAGCGCGGATACCGGCCGCTGTCTCCGGAAGAGATTTCAGCGCTCGCCGCGGAGCACCAGACACTGTTTGGAAAAAAGGATAATGCGTTGAACCCGAGTAACACAACGGTGGGTGGTGTATGAAGTCCTGGAGCCACACAGACGAAAAAATTTATAAGATTGCGAACCGCTTTGGGGACCGACTGTTTTCAGAATTCATGGAAGCCATCGAGAAGCTATCCGACGCGGTTTACTCTGAGCAAATTCAGGCAAAGTTAGCAAGCCGTGTGAACGCAGACGACATCGCGGCATCTATTGAGTTTGATTACAACCCCGAGCCATACTTAAAGAAACTTTTTACAGTCTCTGTGAACCTCAAGAACCGTGAGTTTGCACAGTTAGGCGGTATGACTTCTTACAAATATATAGACCCTCTCGCCCAGGAGTGGCTTAAAAACTGGGCAGCGGCCGAGGTCACACAGATATCAGAAACCACCAGAGAGGCAATAGCAGAAATCATACGTCGTGGATACGCTGACGGAAAAACGTATCATGAGATAGCACGCGAGCTGCGTCAGCAGGTGGGGCTGACATCACGACATGTGGAATTTATGCGCAAAACCGCGGAAAATATGATGAAGAAGGGCTTCAGTCAAAACGAAATTGACCAGTATCTGTATAAATATTCTCAGAGAGCGGTTCGTGAACGCGCTAGATTCATCGCGATAAATGAAATATCGGAAGCGACCACACACGCTACATATTGGAGCACAAAAACCGCAGTCAGCAGACGCATTTTGTCTCCGGAGCGTCACATTGCGTTTAGAATTATTACAAAAGACGACAGAGTGTGCCCGATTTGTCTCGGTTTAGAGGGCGAAACTCGCAGGCTTCCAGACGGTACGTATGCGTCGACTGGAATGTCAGTAGCAAAAGTTCATCCCGCTTGTCGTTGTGTTGAGGGGGTGATGGATATCACAAAAACAGAATCGAAATCTTCTGAATGTAAAACTTGCAGCATAAAATCGCAAATGGAAGCGGCGGATATCCAAGAAACAGACTCGTCTATTTTCGTAAGTGCGGTTCCACTCGTCGAGGGGGTGTTTACAGGACGCGGCTATCCAGTGTTACGAAGCTACGACGAATTCGCACAATATGCGCGTTGGCTGTTAGGCATACCGATTCTGGTGAACCACGAACCGCTAACAGCCGAGGCCCGCCGAATTGGGCAGATAATAAGTGTTACTCCTGAACCGGACAAACGCAGAGTGAAAGCTACTATAGAATTTTTCAAGCAAGATGTCACGCCGAGAGAGTTGGAGTCCATTAGAAGCGGGACACCGCTTAACGGAAGTTTACATCTTGAATGTTTTGTGGAAGAGATGCCGGGCACATTCAATGGAATTTCATACAGTGCGGTCGAGCGCGGCCCATATCTATTCATCGAATATTCTCTCGTGCGCGAAGGCGTGGTCACCCCGGAAGATGGAGGAGGGATAAATGTAGAATCGGGAGCGGCCGAAGCGGCGCCAAAATTCACAGACAAACCATGGGACGGCTCCGCTTCGCGATTTGAGGACACGGACGCGTACTGCGCCGCGTGTTTGATAGATTTGAATAAGCCTGGGGAAAAGAAAGTGCAGTCACTGTGTAAACTTCCTGTGAAGGAACCGACTGGAGAGTACAACGTAAACGCTATACGTAATGCGCTTGCGAGAATATCACAGGTGAAAAATGTTCCTGAGGACGTTTTAACACAAGCCAGAGACAAACTAATACGGCTTGCTAAACAGGCCGGAATCAACGTTTCTGAGGAGGGCGAAAAAATGGACACAGTTGAGGTGGAAGACCACAACGAGATAGACGTGCTCCGCAAGCAGCTTGCGGAAGCGAACGAGAGGATTCGTGAGCTTCAGGAGCGGGTGGAGCTCGAGAAGTTTAGACAGTTGCTGAAACCGAACATCCGAAACGACGCGGAGAAGTTGTTCGAGTCGTATCGCGCTAGTCCGACTGACTGGCTGGCGGAGAACGCGAACAAGCTAGTCGCGGCTTCTGTGGAGAAGTCCGAGGCAAAGGGACGCGTCGTTGTTGAGACACAGTCTGCAGATTTGAAGACAGAACTTCGTAAAATTTGGAAGTATTAAATAATAGATGAGGTGGTACAAATGGTGAACGTTAGAGGACTTAAGCCGGTGCGGACCGGCATGTCTGGACCCGCGACTTCCTTCATTGCTGGAGGAAGAATAGCGTTTGGCGCTGCGGTGATGCGCGCTGGCGCTGGTACTGTGTCTGGAGTACCCACAGGCGATTACAATAGTGTAATCGGTTTTGCGGAGGGCGACCAGAACGAGCACACATATGCTGGATTTTTCGAGAGCGGTGAGCCGGTGGGCGTTATCACGTCTGGGGTTGTGAACGCTCTTGTGACGGGCACTGCTTCATTGTTAGTGGGTGATTTTCTTGAGACAGTTTCGAAGGGCTCTAGTAACACAAATCCGCTTGGCGTGTTAGAGGAAGCCGACAACCAGGCCGGTGGCACCCGAACAACCGCCAGCGTCGCGATGTGTCTAGAGGACGTGAGTTTCAGCAACGGTAGCGCGAAGCAGCTGGCGTCCGCAGCGACCGCGGGTGACACATCCGTCACTCTTGTAAACGGTGGCGCGGCTGCTATGGGTGTAAAGCGTGGTGATTACGTGTTACTTGTTGTTATCGCGTCTGGTTCGCCAACCTCGGCACAGCTTAATAGAGTTTTGGATGTTAGTGGCGACACACTGACACTTGAGATTCCGCTTGTATCGAACTTGGACACGTCTGATGATGTTGTCCAGATTGTGAAGCAGGCACTGGTTAAGATTCTGTAAAAGGTGATAAAAATGGACGGTCTAAATTTCGCGGGAAACATACCGGATGAGGCACGACAGACCTGGGAGAGACAGCTTCTCCGCACAACGGAGAAGATGCGCGATACCGTGCTCGCTCGAAACCTCGTAGAGATGCGGCAGCTCGCACAAACTGTGGAAATTGATACAGTCATGACTGTCGCGGGTGTTCCAAACAGTTCTGATGGAATTGCAGCGAAGATAGTCGCGAAGGGCACAGTGCCCGATGTGGCAGACATAGCGGCTACAACCACTGATTTCAAGCAGTACCAGATAGCGGTCGGTTTCTATGTGAATGAGAGGGACCTGAACAAAGACCCGACCCTACAGACTAAAAAAATCGACTGGGCGACTAGACAGATTCACAGACGGGAGGACACTATAGCCATAAACGGAGACAGTTCTGTGGGACTGTCTGGAATTGTTTCGGCTGCTCAGTCTAACCCGAACGGCAAGGTGGTCGCGTCTGGTGCGTCTGGAAACAATACAAATAACTGCGGAGCGTGGGACGGGTCAGACAGCACTATAGATATTTACACAGATATACTAAACGGCATAACACGCATCGGAGATGAGTACCAGGACTCGCAGTTGTTCCTTGTGGGCAAGCGTGCTACGATTGCGCCAATTCGTAGACTCGATGATATGAGGAAGTCTTACGCGGATGAGATTGTTGACCTGTTCGGTGCACGGTCTGTCTCAGACTTTGTGAGATATTCTGCATACGTCCCAGATGGATATGTATACATAGTAGCAAAAGACGCAGATGCCGCGGAGTTTACAGTGTCTCAAGATATTTTGATAGACACAAACTACCCCAAAGAGAAGGGCGGTAACTTCTGGATAGAGTTGAAGGAGTGGGTGAACCCGTTCCAGCTCTACGACGCAGAAGCGTTTGTGGAAATTTGCACGCTGTAGGTGACAAAACTGGAGCGTGATGCCGTCCATGACCTTCCCCACTTTTTCATACGGTGACCCTGCAAATAATTTAGTGCACGCAGTACGGTATAAAATTCATGATACAGACACTTCGGCCGCGCTTTTGAGTGATGAGGAGATAACATACGAACTAACACAAAACGGCGGAGACGTGCTACTTGCTGCTATCAGCTGTTGCACTACGATTATTGCTTGGGGAGCGAGGAAGGTCACAAGACGCATAGGCGACACCGTGATACAATACAGCGACCTCGTTGAAAACTATGTGCAGTTGAAAGAGCGGCTTCTAGAAGACCTGCGGCTTCAGGAGCTGATGACGATTCCCACCATCGGCGAGGTCGACGACGGCGACGCTAGTCTGTATACATGGTGATGTGATATGCTGAGCGCCGACTTTCGAGAAATGATGACACTGTCTGTGAACATTCTGACGCTATCTTCTGTTAATTTGTATGACAACACATACACCACTACACAGAAAAGTTGCTACATGGTGCGCAGAATTCGCAGAAACCCAGAAACCGGCGGACCTGTGCCTGAAGGTGCTACAAAAATTTACACAGATTACCTCCCCGCGCTGACACTCGCAGACCGTGTAGAAATTGGTGGGGTGAGCTATGAAATCAAAGAGATTGAGCACCATTTTGACGAAAACGGCGAAGGATATATGACGGTGATTCGCGCATGAGGTATACAGACATCGACTGGGACATGATTTTGATGGAGTGGGACGAAACCGATATCGAGTCGCTCGTTTCGGTGGCACAGTGTGTACTCATCCGCAAAAGATGTGGGAGTGCCTTCAATGACTGTGCGGTTTATTTGGAAAGGTTCGGAGTTCAAGAGAACATTGGAGAAAGCGGCAATTGACGGACTAGAAGAGTGTGTGCGTGTAAAGATGGCGACACAGGCTAAATTAGATTGTCCAGTCGACACGGGGACGCTGCGCGGGTCGATAGGTGTCACGCGGCTTGATGAGAAAAGCGTGATGCTGTTCGCTGGCGGCGCGGCTAGCAAATACGCATTTCGTCAAGAAGTCGACCGAAGTTTGCATCACACTGTGGGGAAAGCGGGCTTCATTCGCGATTCGGTGTATATGTATTCTAGCGAGATACCAACATTCATAAAAAAGCGAGCAGGTGGCGTGGTGTGACTGAAAAAAGAATTTGGGAATCAAAGACGTTCTGGGCGAACGCAATCGCGTTAGCGGCCGTGGTCCTGTGCGAGTACGCAGGCATTCCGCTTTCTGAGGAACAGATTGCACTTCTTGCTACAGTGAACATACTTCTGCGAATATTTACGAAAGAACCGGAGCGGTGATGATAGATGCTGGTAAGCGCAATCGCAACCGCGTTGAGCTATAACGGTTTCACAAATTTGAAAGCGTACAAGTTCGACGCGTCGACCGCGCCGCAAATCGTAATCGCTCCTGGCGGAGGAACAATAGAAGTTTCTTTAGGCGGTGGGAACGATGTAAAATATTCGAGAGTGCAAGTGCTTGTGAGGGACCGCAGCATGCAGACTGCAGAGACCACCATCAATAGCATAATTTCAAAACTGCACAAGAATTCGAGCATATCTAGTGTTACTGCGGTGCTGTGGGACGGACGGCAACCAACATACTTTCAAGACGGCGAGTATCACATTTTCGCCGCCGAGTTTGTTGTAATATATTAAGGAGGTTTGGAAATGCCAACAGCTGGGTATTTGGGAAAAATTATGATAGGCAGTGACACAATCGGAAACACTGCCAACGTAAGGTTGACGAATAAGAAAAATATGGTAGACGTGACGTCGTTGCAGGACAGCGCGGTGAAGAACTTCCCCACGATTCAGGAATGGTCGCTGTCGTTCGACCTCACCGCTTTTGATTTGTCAGACAGTGGCCAGAGCGCGCTTATGTCTGCGCTGACGAACAATACAAAATCGACTTTCAAAGTTTATGTGGACAGTACACATTACTACAGTGGCGACGGATACGTCGAGAGCGTCGATATCAACGTCGATGCGAAGGATGTTGTAAAGGCGAGTGTGACAATCTCACCCGCTGGCGCGATGACATACACGTAAACCACAACAGGCGGCTCACCTGCCGCTTGATTAATATTTTGGAGGAGAAATAATGCCACTTGCTGGTTATGACGTAGCAGTTTATGTTACTGAAAGCGCTACAGGGACCATCACAAATGAATATATGAGCGAGGTGGATGAAACTTGGCTCGGCCGGCCTCGTTACTCAGTCTATGAGATTGCAGACAGTGACAAACGGTATCTCTCGACCGCAGAGATTCCGACGTTCGAAAAAAGTGATGACGGTTATGTGTGGGATGAGATTGAGGAAGATGACATCGCGGAGATTCAGTATGCGGGCGGTCGTGTTGTGTTGAAATCACCACTAACTGGTGCGTATTATGTGAGATGTGCTTCTGGAAAATATTATAACAGTGTCAGAGAGCTCCTAGGTGCGAACGCGTCTAAACTGTCTTTGAAAACCAACACAGTTGACGTGACCACGTTCAAATCCGAAGCGGTAACTTATTATCCTACACTAACTGACATTTCTTTCACAGTGGATGCATATGTGATTTCCGAAAACTCTCCATCACAGCAGGAATTTCTTGATGGGGTGGTGGGTGAGCGGATGATAGCGATATTGTATCTTTCAGAAACAGATGACATGCGATTAGAGGGGTACGTGCGAATGGAAGGCCAGGACATTAACATCGAAGCAAAAGACGTAGTCCGCGGCTCGCTAACATTTGTGTCTGATGGAAAAATGTACATCCACAAGTAGTTTAGTAGGAGGAGTTAACATATTTGTCCCAATAATTATAGATGGGAAGGAATACAAGCTCAGGTACCCGACGAAAACCCAAATCGCAATCGAGCGGGGCGCGCGTGAGTTTTTGTATGGTGAGAAAGGCGTGTTAACGCTAGGCGAGCTGGTAACACATATCACGTCTTCACAGGTCCAGGCGTACCTCCTATGGCAGGGGCTCCAATGGCTTCCCGAACAGTCTGTAGATTTCGAGACAGCGTGCGAACTTCGTGATAAAATTATGGAAGAGCACGCGGCTAAAGGAGAGGACGCGAAGGGAGTTGAGGAACTGATTTCAAAAATTTCTGATGCTATTGCGATGGCATATGGTGTCGCCCCAAACCCGAAGGCGGAGATGAAGCGCCATGGAGCTGGGAACTAGCGCTGGATTTCTGTGTTGGCGACATGGGCCTCAACATTCACGAGTTTCTTGAACTGACACCGGCTGAAATAAATGTAAAAGTGCGCGCGTATAACAAAGCGCGCAAACAGCAGCTGGCGGACCTGTGGAATCTCGGGATGCTTGTGGCATTGGGCGTGAACTCGCCAAAAGACTACCCGAATTTCGAAAAATTTGTAGGAAGCCCGGACGGAACGTCTTCAAAAAAATCACAATCCGACGAACTGTCTAAAGAAGACAAAGAAGCGTTCCGGAGCCGGCTCAGGAGGCGCGGCCTGCGTGTATGACCCTATAAATACTTTTTTCATGATAATGAATTCTCCGTTCTTGAAGCCGTGGTTAGTGGATTTTCGTGATGCTAATAATATGTTAACTGATATACAAGATGGTATCGCGATGTCAGTATTCATTCAAAAACCTTGGAGGATGTAAATAATGGTTATAGGTAGTGGTGAGGTTGCTAGCGTTTTTGCAAAAATCACGCTCGATTCGTCTCAGTTTTCAAGCGAACTGTCTAAAGCAGAAGGCAAGCTTAAATCATTCTCAAGCAATTTAGAGAGTCTGAGCGGCAAGGCGTCGGCGGCTCTGAAAGGCGCGCTGGTGTCTGGGGTTGGTGCGGCGACCGCAGCGGCTGGCGTCGGTTTGAAATCTTTTATAGAGTACGAGAGCGGCCTGGCTGACGTCGCGAAGACCACTGGAATGGCTGGGGAAGAGTTAGACAACCTTGGAAATTCTTTAAGGGAGTTAAGTAAACAAACGGGAACTGGTGTCACAGAGCTTACAAAAATGGCGGCAATCGCCGGCCAGATGGGAATCCAGGGCGTGGACAATATAACAAAATTTACAGAGACTGTGAACCAGGCCAGCACTGCGTTCGGGATGACGGCTGAAGAGTCCGCTACCGCGCTCGCAAAACTTGGAAATATTTGGGACGTTCCCGCGAAGGAACTGTATAAATTTGGTTCGGCAGTGAACTATCTTGGCAACACCTCCGCAGCCAGCGAACGCGAACTGTTTAATTTTATGATGAACATCGGCAACCAGCCGCGCGTAATCGGAATGACTGCACAGGAGACGCTGGCGCTTGGCGATATTCTCGTATCAATGGGAATGGATGCAAGTGATGCCGGTACTCGATTAAATTCTGCATTCGGTGCGCAGGGCCTGCTCGGGCATCTCCCAGCTGCCGCGAAGCAGCTCGGAGTCACAGAAGAAGCACTTCGTAAAATGATTGATGCAGACCCGACCGAGACTATCTTAAAAGTTGTAGAATCTCTTGGTAAAATTTCTTCAGAATCTGAGAGAGTCGCGGCTGCACAGGAGATTTTTGGAGCCATCGGTGCGAAAGCGATACTTCCTCTGATTGGTCGCACAGATGAGTTTCGTAACAAAATTGAAGAAGTTAACAACGCGTATGCAGAAGGAACATCGATGGCGAACGAGTTCGCCGCGCGACAGAACACACTCGCTAATCAGCTCAATCGCGTGAAAGCCGGATTGAATGATGTGGCAATCAGCATCGGTCAGGCGCTTGCCCCATCTGTGCGAAAATTTGCAGACTGGATGAACAATGACGCGGTGCCCGCTCTTAAAAAATTTGTAGACGCTCTTGCAAAAGGCGACATCAAGAGCGCGTTTGAAGTCATCGCGTCTACCGCAAAATCTGCACTTCAGAAAGTAATTGAGGTTGTCACAGGCATTGGCACGAAGATTAAAGACTCCCTCCAAAAAATTGATTGGGGCGCGATGTTTTCAAAGATAGGCGACGCTCTCGATACTGTGTGGGGTTCTTTAAAGAATTTAGGCTCTAAAATTTATGAGACAGTTGCGAACATAGACTGGGGTAATGTTTTTTCGAAAGTTGTCGGCGCGGCAGAAGCGGTGTGGGGCGCGTTTAAAGAGGCTGGCACAAAAGTATACGAAACTGTCTCGAATATTGATTGGGGTGGGCTGGGCCGCACGGCCGCCGACAAACTGAAGACGGCGTTTGAAGTTTTGAAGGACGTCGGCGACAGACTGAAGAATTCTATATCTAACGTCGACTGGGCTGGTATCGGAGGCGCTGCAGCTGAGAAAGTGCGCGCGGGATTTGATGCGTTGCGAGATATTGGTAATAAAATAAAAACATACGTCGACAGCGTGAACTGGTCTGACGTGGGAAACAAAGCCGCCACAAGCATTCGGCAGGGAATGGATACTCTGAAAGACCTTGGAGACCGTGTTAAAAACTTTATAGAGTCTGTTAACTGGAATTCAGTCGGCGGTTCGCTGGGGCAAAAACTTCGTGAAGGATTTGAGAAACTTGCGACGCTCCACGAAACATTACAAAATAGTTTGAAGAGATGGGCAGACGACCCTGGTGGAGCGTACGCGACCGGCCAGGCGATAGGACGCGCGCTGCGCGACGCCGCGTTGGCTGCGTGGGACGCGGTGAAGTGGGCCGCGGACCTTATGCGGCAAATCGTTTCTGGAATCGAAAGCAAGAAGGCTGAATATGGGGGCAGCATCGTGCGCGCCATAATCGGAGAAGCGCGCGCGTGGCTCGATGCCGCAGCCACTGCTGGAAAAAATTTACTGTCTGGAATACTTTCAGAACTGTCGCCGCTTGGAGCGATGCTACGGAATGCAATAATTGATGCAGTTTCTGGCGCCGTTGAGGGGCTGCCTGTTGTTGGAAGCGACTTCGCAAGAAAGTTGCGTGAGTGGAAGGTGGAAGTTCCCACAGTTCAGCGCCCCAGCGGAGCAGGCATGCCAACTACCACAGAAAGTGGAGCAAGTGGCAGCACATACACCCCGTCCACGTGGACCAGCACCAGCACACCCGCTGCTGCTTTCACAAGTCTCCGACAGCCGAAAACCCACACATACGGCGAGCTTACAGCAGCTGCAGGAACGGTCGCGACAACCGGATATTATACTATTGAGTTTTTATATAAGGGGAAAGTGTATAAAAGTACTGCAGATGTTATAAAAGCGATGGCTTCTGAGGGGAAAACAGAAGCAGAAATTGCGGAGAGTTTGTATTATGCAACGGAGCCGTTGAAAAGTGAGGAATACACTTCTTATGTTTTAATAAAAGAAGACACCCGCGATTTGCAAAAAGTACTGACGACAATTTATAAGACCGTGCCAACATCGCTGTTTTCAAGCGAACGAGAATTAGAGAAAGCGCGCGCGCTTGGCGCATACCAGCTTGGTGTGCAGGAATACGAGAAGCAAAAAGCCGCCGCGAATGCCGCATTGGAAGCGTCTGAAAAAGTTGAGGATGTTTCAAGCGATGTAGAGAAAGCTGCAGAAAAATCTGAAGAAGCCGCCAAACAGACAACAGAAGCGAACAAATCTTCACAAACAGCCGCGATAGACGTCAATAAACTCATCGAAGCGTTCAGACTGAAGACATACTCCGCTGGTGAAAGTGTTACCGGAGCAGCGCAGTATGCAGCGACATCATTGAAGCTTGGGGCGGAAGTTGCTAAGAAATTTACGACTGATGCCGGGCAGGCTGTGGTAATTTCTTTTGATGCTGCTACAAACGCATTCAAAGCAAATATCGGAAGCGCTGGCACTGCATTAAAGCAAACCGGTGACTACAATCTAATGAAAGCGCAGGAGATGGGCGCGGTAATCACAAACAGTGGAACGAGTACTTCTTCAAATATTGGGTTAGGTGGGCTCCGCGCACAAACAAGCATGCAGACAGGCGGCCAGGTCGCGCAAACGCATATACAAGCAGGCGGTCAGGCAGCTCAGAGCGCGCTTGTGACTGGCGCAAATACTATATACAGTAGAATCGCGTCGATTCCAGACATTGGTGTGAAAATTGCAACTGCTGCGGATTATTTCGCCAGTAAAGTTGTCAGTGCAGCGATATCAGCAGCGTCCGCGATATCACGTGCGGTGAGCGGTCGTTCAATCGGCGGGGCACTAGGCACTCCAATTCGGTATGCGGAAGGCGGTGTGGTCACGCGTCCTGTTTTGGGAATGGTGGGCGAGGCAGGCGCTGAAGCGATTGTACCTCTTCGAAATAAATCCGCGGGCTGGGCCGTCTTGCAAAAAATCCTTCCACAGTTCGGCATCAAACCGTTTGCAGAAGGTGGGATAGTTGGCGACTCAGAACCCACTGGCGGTGAAAATGGAATTGTAGCATATCTGGGCCTGAAGGGCCTGGATGCTATGTCAAAGTCCGTCAGGCAGACGCTAATCAACATTCAAACATATTTCAGACAGACATGGGCGATAATAAAAGCGACAACAGAAGCTGAGTTGCTAAAGATACGGATGGTGTTGTCCGCGGGACTGTCTGAACTTGTGGCGCAGGTTGTCGTCTCTCTAAACCAGTTGAGGACGTCCTGGGCTCAGACGTTTGCAGATACTGCAAAGAGTTCGATAGATACGTTCGACTCGATGCATGCATATTTCGTAACAAAGATTGTTTTACTTAACACTTTTCTGGTGGACAGCGTCCGCATGGTCTACGGTCAGATAAACACTTTCACGGAGAATTTCAAGGGCATGTTCGAACCGATAACCGCGTCGTGGGAAACCATGATGCAGAGCATTGTTTCAACGACAAATAACGCTGTGAACGCCGCAACCTCGATGTTGAACACTCTCATAAATACTTTGAACAGATTGACGGGAGGAAGTTATAATATAAATGTGAATGTGGGAGGAGGCGGCGGCGGTGGTGGATACAGCGGTGGCGGTGGCGGTGGCGGCGGACTCGCGGGCTACAGCTCTTTGTTTGCAGACGCCGCCATCAACTCGTTCTTCGGCCCCGGCTCGACCTGCGAGATAGATGAGTTGTCAGGAATGTCCCCAGGATTAATACAATCGTTGTATCAAAGCGGTGCTTGGAAGCCGAACGAGTATGCATTATCTCAACAGATTTATGAAGCAATAACAAAACAAACTTCCAACAAAATTTCAAGCAGTGTAGCGACCGGGTTGTCGTCAGTCACAAATTCATTAATAAAAAATGCAGCCGCGGCGGTAGCGTCCCAAACCGGAGTAAAAACTGGAGGAAGTACATCATACGCTACAAAGCTTGTTTCGTCTGCTGCCGGCTCAGCAAGAGCGCTTGCTGGTTCTCCGTCGTGGATGACGTCTTCCGTCAGAACTTCAGGAGGTGTCGTCAAAATTGGAAAATATCAACACGGCGGCATCGCAGCAACCCCGCAGCTTGCACTGATTGCCGAGAGGGGGCCTGAGGTGGTACTTCCTGCAAAGATTTTAGACAGTTTGGGCGCGCCAAACGTGAACGTCGTTATTGAGTTGGACGGCCGTAAGATTACTGATGTTGTAATGAAGCGCGCTGTAACACGATTGCAGACAAAAGGGATGAGGACAGTATGAGAATATATGTCGGCGATTGTTTGATAGGCAGTTCTGAGATATGGGAAAATTATAAAAACGATTCGTGGGACGATTTAATGTTGTTGACATATTCAGAACTGTTGAACTATAATCCGACTGTCAGAGACCTTGTGTGTAACGACTCTATCGAGCGCCGCGCTACCGCGTCTTTCGAAGTCGTTGACAGCAGCCGCAAGTTTTCGATACTACCTGGTATGGAAACCCGTATAATATTCAGAGACGGTTTCATTTTCACGGGGCTCGTCTCTTCTGTGCGTAGATTTTTAGAAGGTTCACTGTCTAATGGAGTTTTGATTCATAATGTAGAAGTAGTAGACAACACTAGAATCGCGGAGCGCCGGCTGGTCGCGAAAGCGTATATCGACAAAACAGCAGGTGAGATTGTGGAAGCCCTGCTTAATGAATTTCTAGCGGAAGAGGGGGTCACCGCGGGAGATATATATCCTGGTGAATATATTGATGCTATAACATTCCCACAACTAACTGTCGCAGAATGTTTAAACCGTCTAGCCGAGATGTCTGCATACTTGTGGTACATTGATTACGACCGCAGTCTACATTTTATACCAAAGAGCGCGAACACGGCGGAGTGGCATATCAACAACGACCTGAGCAGCGTGACTTCGTTTGAAATTGAATACAGTGATGCGAACTACAGGAATGTGCAATATATTTTAGGAAGTGGCACCAAAACCGACACTATTGTAGAATATTTCCTGGGTGATGGCGTTCAGAAGACGTTCACGCTCGGGTACACGCTTGCAGAAGCGCCTGTTATAAAAGTTAATAACGTCGAAGTCACAACAGGAGTAAAAGGTGTTGACAGTGGATGTGATTGGTATTACGCAATCGGCGACAACACAATCATCCAAGACCAGAACGCGACGCCGTTGTCGTCTAGTGATGTGCTCTCGGTCGAGTATGTTGGCTCGTTTACACTCCTTGTGAAAGTTTCGAGTGCTGCACAGATAACTTCAAGAAAGAATCGAGAAGGTTACGGTTCGGGAAAATATGAGGCGTTCCTTACAGATATCACCATAAACGAAAGCGACGTCGCGAAACAAATAGCCCGCGGGATACTCGCTGAATATTCAATTGAAAGCAGTGTGGTCCAGTATACAACACATTCTAAAATATTTTCCGGAGAGCTACAGCATATAAAAATTGATTCACTTGGTATCGATTCGGATTTCTTGGTAACGAATGTGGACGCGCGAATAGTCGACCCTGACGAAAATTTAATAGAGTATTCTGTGACCGCTGTTTGTGGGCCCGCGGAGCAAAGCTGGGAAAGTATATTTTGCCAGATGGCAGAGGCCGCAAAAGCGAAATACCACAGCGCGATCGGCGCGGAAAACGTTGTTTTGGGGGCATACACATTTGAAAAAACTTGGCAGAGTACAAACCGTCCAAATATTTTCATATCTGTGTATCCAGACAGCGGCACCACCCCAGCGACAGACGTGTTTCCATGCTTCGACCCCGATGACATTAATAAATATTTTGTAGTATATTCAAACGGAGCCGAGGTCTTCCGCAAAATTGTTACACTGAGGGATTTCGACAACCCTTCAGAATTTTACACTGTTGCGATTCTTAATCCAGCGGAGTCCAATCTTACAATTTCACATATTGGGTTGTGGGGGGGAGATTCTGCGACGAACGCTGCTGGAAGTGGTATAGAACTATCAAAATATTCGTTCAGTTATACAAAGAACGAGCTGGAATCGCTGCAATTTGAGTTTACAGATTACAAAGGGTGGTAAAGCTGGCATATATAAAAACCACATGGCGTGAGCATGGAATGAGCACGGTTGACAAAGTGGACGCATTGAACCATTTGGAAACACAGTATGATGAAATGATGAATGATATCACAACCCACAACCACGACAGCCGGTATTACACCGAGAGCCAGGCCGATTCTAAATATTTTAAAGCAGACAACGACGGCGCGGGAAGCGGGTTTGTGGCCGAAACGCTGGATGGCATGACTGCACAAAGTATTTTGAGCAGTTCGGTTCCAAGTGGCATAATCGCTATCTGGAGTGGTGCTGTTACGTCGATTCCAAACGGCTGGGCGCTGTGCAACGGCCAGAATGGCACTCCAGACCTTCGAAACAAATTTGTGGTGTCTGTCGGGCCCAACCACACAAGGGGGAGCACCGGAGGAGCGGCCACGCGCACACCAAGTGTGACGTCTGCGACAATCAATAACACAACGTTGACTGTGGACCAGATTCCTGCACACACTCACACATACATAGATAGATATAATAGTTCATCAAGCGGCAGCTCTTCCGGAGAAAGTGGAGCAGGTGGCAGCACCACGACGCTGAACCGAACGACGGGTTCGACGGGTGGTGGGCAGGGGCACAACCATAGCGTTACTGTAGCATGTAATGAATACAATAATCTGCCTGCGTATTACAAACTTGCGTACATTATGAAACTTTGAAGGAGGTTTGTGATGACATATGAAAAAGTGAATTGGACTTCGGCGAAAGCGCTAACAGCGAAGCGTCTTAATCATATGGAAACACAGTATGATGAATTTAAGACTGTGTTCGACGCACACAATCACGATGACCGATATTACACAAAAACAGAAAGCGACTCAAAATATTTCCACAGTGGACACATGGGTTACGGGTCCGGAGCAGACGCAGATTTATTAGACGGTCAGCATCTGTCTAGTATTCTTACTGCAGGCCTTCCAACTGGTGTAATAATGATTTGGAGTGGACCTGACTCGAGTATTCCAAACGGTTGGGCGATATGCGATGGGCGGGTTGTAAACGGAATCGCCACGCCGGACCTGCGCGACCGATTCGTAATCGGCGCCGGTGGGGCGCTTTCTGTTGGCGCGACGGGCGGCTCGCAAACCGTGACCCCGAGCGGCACGCTAGCAGCCGGCGACCACGCGTTGACGATTGATGAGATTCCGTCCCACGCGCACTCATACGCTGATAGATATTACACTGGAAACATTTCTAGATACTGTGTCACGTCCACACAAAAAGCGTCGACGACAACAAATCAAACCACCCGCACCACCGGTTCAACAGGCGGTGGGCAAGCGCATTCACACAATGGGAGTATTTCTTTCAACGATGTTAATAATGAACCGCCGTATTACTCATTGTATTATATTATGAAGGTGATATAAATGGCGTACACAAAAACCACATGGTCATCTGACACTTCTATTACTTCATCATTATTAAACCATGTTGAAACACAATATGATGAGGGAATCACTGCGCTGAACGCACACAACCATGATAATCGATATTACACTGAATCAGAAAGCGATAGTCGCTTCTGGCACGCTGGAAACGACGGCTCTGGTAGTGGATGTGATGCCGATTTGTTGTATCATCCGTTGGGTAACAAACACGCTTCAGATTTTTCGGGAGCATCTGTGCCATCTGGGTTGATAGCAATGTGGTATGGAACTGTGCAAAATATTCCAACAGGTTGGGTGTTATGCGACGGCCAAAATGGCACACCAGACCTGCGCGACCGGTTTGTATACGGGCTGGATAGCGGTTCTCCAACAACAGGTGGCAGCAACTCAGTAACGCCAACCGGCTCTGCGACTATCGGTAGCACGACGTTAACAGTAGAACAACTCCCAGCACATACACATTCATACACAGACCAGAGTAATGCTAATAATGGCAACGGCACAACATTTGAAGGTACGTCGTGCACGTGCAGAGTTGTGAGTGATGTGTCATACACGACAAACGCTACGGGGGGCGGACAGGAGCACACCCATCCTGGCACTCTAACGTTTAACCAGCAGGAAAACCGTCCACAATTTTTTGCGCTGTATTTCATCATGAAGATGTAGGTGGTGCGTCTTCTTTATTTTTTTCCAAAAGTTTGGTCGCTTCGAATGTGATAAAGTAATACGGCCCAATCGGGCTAGCCACAATACGTTTCTCCATCAACGACTTTACTCTTTTCGAAACTTCAGACCGTTTGAGGTTTAAACACTCAGACATGCGCTCGATAGATGCGCCTATTCGATGTGTTGCGAGAAACTCAACAATTGCCCAATCTGTAGAATCTAATTCAGAAAGTGATGGAACGCGTTTCGACTTCTTAGAAGATTTTGGCATGTGAGAACTTAGAAGTGTTTGGTATAAAAAATGTTGTGGTTAGAGGAAAAAAAATCAAAAAAGCTTAGTTCCCAGAGCGCACATCTACGTCGCGCTCTAGGAATTCGCGCCAATAGTTTTCAAGTTGGTGAAGCTCAATACACCACGCATCAATAAGTTCGCGCAGGTCCTGAAGTGCGAACTCTTTCATCAACTTCATAGACTGCGCGTCGCGTAGCTCTTTTTCAGCGAGAGGCTCGTTAGTCGCGACCGGTATCAGCGCGCATATCATACGCGGTAGCACTACCTCAAGCCGGACCGCGTGCGGGTCGCGCGCGTTGTGCGTCGCACGAATAGATAGTGCCTCTCCGAAGCCTTCCGCTAGGAAGAGCTCCACGTGCTCGTTAGGAAGCGCGTGGAGCGCTTTGCTTATTGCATCGAAGCGCGCGCGCTTCGATGCGATGTTGTCTACCAATCTATCCCACTCACACACCTCTTTAGATGGTGTGCGCGGGAATACATCTTTCATCTCTACACACGCTAAATATTTCAGCGCATCTTTCATTGTATTCATTCACCACACACCTCCTTTACAAGGTCAACTTCTTTCTCCAGGAGCTCGCGCCAGTGGCGCTCGAGCTCCCTCATGATTTCAATACGCTGCTCGAGCAGTTTGCAGACCTCGTCGAATGATAGGTGCTTGCATTGCCCCACCTGAGGATTCCTTTTGGTTGATACCAACATCTTTGTGCGGGTGCCTACAACACTCGTATCTACAGACTTTGATGTGAAGACTCTCGGGTGCGCAAAAACATACATTTGCATCATTATGTAAAAATTCGTCTGATTGAAATAAAATGATATTTTCTTGGAATGAGAGAAATCATATCATTATGTAGCACAACAACATGAAAATTTTAATATGTGTTGAAATTTCACCACTAAATAAAAATTTGATTAGTAGAAATAAAACGATATTTTCCAGAAAACCGCAAATCAACCACTTTTTGTAAAAACCAATCAAATATTTTCACAAAATGCTCAATTCAAGACATTTAGAGATAATTTAATCCAGGCTTGCGTTGATACCACACAAACCACATCACGCATATATAGTGTTACGTGTTTTAAAAATAGTAGTTTTGATGACGCATCGATTTCAGCTATGCGCCGACTCGATTCGTGAAAAAATCGATATGTGTAAATGGTGACTCATTGAAATCGACTAGCGCCGCATGTGTACACGATGCGATGACGCATCGATGAAAGTCAGAAAGTGGCTTACTGCTATCGAAGATGACGCATATGACGCATCTTCCACCTTCTTTAAAAAGTAAAAAAGAGAGAGAGAGAGAGAAGGGTATATAAGCTTCCCAAAATAGAGAGAGAGAATATATAGAGATACCTCCCGTTTTAACGGGTCATTTCCGTCATCGTCTCTGCATAGCGATTGTGATTTTTCAAAAGTGTGTTTTTTGTCATATACGTCTACTGTTATCGATTTTATGTGACACACTTAGAGAATTAAGACAGAACCGCAACACACCATCTAAAACAGTGAAAAAAGTAAACTGCTCAAATTTTCACAAAACGATATCTGCGCTCACGTGCTACTCTTCCACGTTTCACCAGCCACCCGCGTGAAGCGAGCATCGGTGCCACGCGTGTAATGGCACGCGCCATGTGCCAGGGGGATGGAGGAAACTCGCTCAATTGTCGTGGCGACGCGCGGGACTCCCTAGCGTTTTTTGCAAGAGACCACAAAATTTCATACAGTTGTTTGACTGGAATATCATATGTCTCATCGTATTTGAAATCGTCTAAGAACTCTACAAGAATTTGGCCAAAGAAAGTGGCTTCTAACGCGGAATCGTTTGCAAGAGCGAGCTCTTCTTTTATATATAGAGGGATATCTTCGTCTCCGGTCGCTGCGACCGCCCAACAACAAAAGTCTGCCATGCGTGGCAATTCATACTTCAGCTCGATATTTGTATAGTTCTTCAAAGCACGCACTGTGTCGTCGAAAACCGCTGCCATCACACCAGGTAAAATCGCCTCAAAATCTTCATACAGTTCCTCAGTCGTAAGTTTTCGCTGAAGTATCTCTTTGTCATAAAGTATCGCACGCTCCAAGAGGTCGCCGCGCATCGGGTCCGCGGTGATGCCGTTGACAATTACGGGCGCCTCCATGACACTTGCTTCACTATCAAGAGTTGTATACAGTTGTCTAACTGTGGTAGTAACTCCCGTCGACATTGTACAAAGTGTGTCTGACAACGTGTTCGAAATTCTGCTGACGTTGTCGAATGCCAGGACGCGTTCGAGTTTTGATATCCTCATAAATTCTCTGCGATAGTCGCCGTCTGGCAACAGCTGCAGCTCAGTAAGCGTCGGGTCCATCACTCTCTTAATTCCTTTCACAAGTTCAGATTTCCCACACCCCTGGGGACCTGTGATAATCATATGTGCAAACGGGCCCGCGTGTTTCGTCGCCTGCAGTATGAACGCTCTGCACAGCGTTTGTGATACTTCTGATTCTACTTCATACAGTTCGAAGAATTCGTCCCAGTCTGCACCACCCCGTCTTGGTATGACTTGTGGTTTTGTCACAGATGTCCTCAAGAATTTTATTGGACAGTCGGTGGTAATCTCCCAACCAGACGGAGTGATTCTAACAACTTCACGCGCGTCGTTTGCGAGGTCGTAAAATATCTCACCTTCATACTTCCCAACCCGCAAAAACGCAAACTGTGTGGGTCGCTCCATCGCTCGTGATACCAACAACCCTATCAAATTTCCAAGACTGACCGCGCCCAGGACTTCCTCAAAAAGCTCATAATATAATCGAATCAAATAACCCTTACCCCGCTCGCTCCGGAGCGGCACGGACTCCCCAGTTTCGGTTGTGATATACACAGTGTTTGTCTGGTCCCTCCACAACTCGATTTCGCCGTTCTCCTCTCGCTCGCATAGAATTTTATACAGTGCCACTAGTCGGTCTTTTTTCACACTCTTTGATTCGCGTGGTGCTGAGTCGTGTTTTGCAAGACCGTCTAAAACCTTTGACCAAGTCCTCCGGAAATAATACTCATCACGTTCCCACCACTTATCCCGGTTGCGCATGCTGTTTTTAATAACACCACGCACAAAGTTCTCATCTTGTGTTACTCTCGCCAACATTGATAGAAACGCCAGGTCGCCTTCACTCGCACTCGGATATCCCTCTTCCTCGCCGTTGTACAACTGTTTAAATTTTTCGCCGAACAGGGAGAACGCGACCGCCACAACATTTTTCAGACGCGCATGGAATATAAATTCAGCAAACTCTTCGTCAGCGGGCTCCATGCTACCAATTCTACGAAAATTTCCACTGATGGTAGAATATCTGTATACCCAGTAACACTCCACAACAGCACTTTCTCCGATTGGCAGCTTGTGTGGGGTTTCCGGAGGGGGCAACTCCTTCAAAATTGCAATGACGTGAATACCCTTTCCACTTGGCGATACTTCGATGTATGCTTTCTCTCCAAAAATTTCATCTGCGGTTGATACAATTGTTGACTCGGTGCCGTCTTCTTTAATACAGTTGTCAATGTCTATCAAAACAATTATGCAGCCGTCTCCACGTCGACCAAGCACTATGCCGATTCCATCATATCTGTCTGAAAAATCAATAGCAGTATCCAACGAAACCCAAGTTTTTTGGTCTGTGGAAGAAGCGTTCCCACGTGTGATTGGACATTTGGGCACTTTCGTAGTTTTTCCATTCCGTTCCTCGTATGCCCAATTCACGAAACGTTTTTCATTATTTGAGATAGTCTTAAATACACTAATCACTTTGTCATCAAGCAACCCCATCACCTCCTAAAAAAATACAAGAGCGCGTCACACGACTTTTTTCACATCGTAGACGCGCTTGAATCCATCGCCTCTTGCACAAATTTGTAGTGTTATGCCGGGTATCTCCCCTTTTATAATAAAATCACGTAATACATTATTCAGGCGCTTGGACGTCACCCGCAACACACCAGAAGTCCCCGCTTCCTCCACCGGATAGCACCACGTGGGAATCATCCGGCCGCCGACGTCGAACTCCTCTCTTGTCGGCAATGCGGTGAACTTCAGGGTTCTCGGCTGGTCTGGCTCGAATTTTATATACAGTTCGCCGATATCGTTCGCCATCTCTTCCAACAGCGTCTTCTTTACTGCCTCAATATCTTCACCCTGTGCAACTTCTACCATTTCTTTACCTCCCAAAGATTTGGGTAGTATGGGGTATCTAATGTGCTCATATTTCTCGGTTTTGGTAACCTGTATACACTAACCACGCGTTACTTATCAGACCGTCAGCGAACTGTACGAAATTGTTTATAACTTATTCAAGTATGGTGTGTATACCATCTCCACGATACCAGACGTGGGCGCACCACTAATACTCAGAACATCAGTTGCATTGCCTGGAACACAATAAATTTTTCCATCAGGTCCGAGAACACCTCCAATCCACGCATTG
>JAAKEZ010000039.1 GCA_018475625.1 Candidatus Bathyarchaeota archaeon A05DMB-2 | reverse complement strand
AATGTTGCCAATGCATCCTTCAATCCTACCCCAAACTTCCCTATGACCAGATTGGAATGGGAAAGCTTCTCCTCGTTCTCGTTCTGCGTAAGATGCTCATACTTCAAACCACGCCCAAAATCTCGTATATGCCACGAACCTTTTGCATCCCTGGAAATTTCAATTTCCTTTGTCTTTGTAAGAACCTGCTCGTCCAATGCGTTAGCGATTATCTCTCTTATCGCATGATAGACTTCCCAATCTTCAAGCACTTTCTCTATGTTCAGATCAAACAATCGAGCATCTGAAAGCATCCATCACACACTCCGCAACTGCAATTCCAATCGTTGAATATAACGTCGTGCCCAGTCTACATGACTTCTCCAAACATGTCTTCAGATTCTTCAGTCAGCTGGTCGTCCCAACACTCCCAGCACATGCCATCGTACTCTGCATAGTCCTCTTCGCTAATCTCTCGTCCGCACACGGAACAGCAATACTTATCCTTTCCTGAGTCCGGTTCAGCTAATTTTCTGTCTTTCAACAGAAATCACGGGAACGCCGCGCTAACGTTTTCGGGCTTTTGGAACGAGCATTTTCTCATTGATGTTGACCGAAATTTGTAGTCCGCTTTTCGCGTTCTTTAGCTTCGAGAAGCTGACTTCCCATGGTTTGTAGAGTTGCGTAAAGTATAGCGTGTAGGCCTCTGACCGTGATACTCCGAGTCCCTTCATTTGTCTCTCGAACCTAGCGTCCGGAGCCTTATGGTCCGCGATGTATCCGTACACCAATCGCCATGCTTCAATAGAGTAGACAGTTCCACAGCACTTTACAGTTTCCTTTACATCTTGCATGTAATATCACATTGGAAAGAATAATTCTTTAGGGTTTAAACATTATTAATCCAAGATACTTACCGAAAATCAATTCCCTCACGCACACGAAATCTGTTGATTCTTGCAATGGCAGTTCCTTTTCAGATGTCCACACACGCCCCAGGGAGTTTTAAGTTTTGGGGGTAAAGTTTTATCCAACCAACCAACATGGTAGTGCGGGGGGTTAGGTTTAGACATTGGTTTAAATTCTCGGAATTTTCACTCCTCGAAAAAAAGAAGATGCTAGAGCACGGTCAGCTTTTGCTCGCATTTGGTCTGGAATGCTTTCGTCTGCGGAGCATGATTGTTAACAGTGTTACTCCCATAAATAGTGGTAGAATGACTAGTGACGAAAACTCCGGGATTATCACTACTTCATGCTCAGAGTGAACATAGGTGAAATAAACATAGGTGTACGTTCCATCAGTCAATGTGCTGATATGCATAGGCTGTTTTCCATCGACCAGCACTGTGAAGGTCCCTTGCCAGAGGTTTTGAACCAGAGTGCTTGGGAATGTTAGATTACAGAAGCCTACTGTACCGTCTTGCCCGGTCACATTGAAGCTTATCTCTCTTATTGATTGGTTAAAACTGAAGTTGGAAATCGTTGAGTTTGCAGAAATCGATACTGGGAAGAAGCCTCCTTCAAATTCTATCAAATAATTGTATGTGCCTATGCGCCCATTTGGATCAAAGGCATAAAGCATGTCTGATCTGATTACTAAAGCAGTTTTCTCACCAATTTTGTGTCCTTTGTATGTTCCTGATGGAACGAGTTCAACCCAACTATCTTCAAAGCCGTTAAAGGCGTAGTATTTGCTGTAATAATTGGAACCAGTATTGCTGGAGATGAGTCCGATGAAGCCTTTTGCTTCGCATGTATAAGGTGTGTCCGAAATCGTTAGGTTTGTCCATTTTCCTGAAAGAACGCTATAACCGTATAACGTCTTTGTTTCAGCGTTATGAAAGGAAGTCGCGAAGTCGCCTAGACCGTTTGTGGTAAACATGAAATCAAACGGGTATATTATCCCTCTTTGCGTGTCAAAAAGATATGATCTGTTGCTTGAGCGGGCCCATGCAAGGTTGTATTTGGCTTCCACGGAAACTGAACTATTTACTGGAAACTCGCATTTTACATATGAATCCAGAAGTGATGAGTAAAAAACTGTTTCTCTAATTGGGCTTTCATATGAACTGCTTACAAAGACATGTTCGGTGTTTCCATAAGACGTAATCGACTTCGTTAAATCTATAGTTGTCCAATTGTTGGTTTTGCTATTATAGAAGTACATAGTCATTGTATTAGATTGATCGCTGTATCTATAGAAAGCGCAAAAATCTTTCCCACTGGGGTAAAAGGCAGTATACGGTTTGTCCAGAGAAATCATTGAACTCTGCCCTGTTGTAAAACTCTGTCCCCATGCATCATCGACGTCGTAGACAACGAGAACCTCACCACCACACAGAATGAAGCTGGTAACGCTATCATAGGTTAAACCCGGCGTCGTGATTGAGAATTGCCCTGTTATCCCCGAATAAAGAATGAACTTGTATACCTCGCCAGGCAGTATCGCCATATCAACTGCAAACTGTCCGCCAGGCATCCAATACTTACTCCATCGTTCCCCACTTGCAAAGTCTAAGGTTGTACTAGACCACGAACCGAGGCGTGTGTCATAACCATAGAAGTATCCGCGTTCCCCCGACGGCTCAAGATTGTGTACAAAGCTTATGGCGAAGGTTGTAATCTCGCCAACGGTCAAGTCACTTACAGACGTAGAGTCAGCTACGTAGCCTTGACCCATCACCTGAACTAAACTGAACTCGTTTGTGAAGGCGCTATAACCTACAAGTGTGTAGTTTTCAACAGCGTGTGTATAAAATCCGGCGAACCCGTGATCCAGCCATCTCTCGCCTGGCCAACCACACCCGCTTTCCAGTTGATTGAAGCTATGCGTGTGGAGGCTATAAACCACATTTTTCGGTTGCTTCTCGCCATAAGTTCCTCTTTTTAAAACGGTCCAAACATAGTCGTCCCTTATTATATAATTCGAACCTGAATAGTCAACGGGCAAGCCATAATCGTATTCTTGCCAACGCCCTAACTCGGAATCAAACGCATACATCGTTTCATTAGTGACGAAGAAAGCCAGATTCCTTCCACAGCCATAACTTGGATTATAACCAGTAGGAGACAACAGCACGCCATCATACTGTATCACATCATAATTGCCCGTGAAAGAACTGTAGCCTACAAGGAACTCATCAGTGTATGCAAAAACCGTATGACCTTTAGCGTCAATTTTGCGAATAGCCTGCTGAGCATCGAATCTAAGTTCAGTCCAAGCTGACTTATTTATGTCGAAAAACAGGGTTGATTCAGACACCTGTTTTGCACAACCAATAATATCCTCTCCAACAACAGCGTACACGCTTCCCGTTGTAGGGTAAACAAAAGGAATTGCAATCCATTCTCCATTTTCGGCAGACGTTGCCCTTACCGTTGAAGAAAGAGATGCTGGAATGGACAGCAAAAATACAATTATAATCACAATGAACTTGGCCTTCGTTAGGTGCTTGTACATAGAGACTGCCCATTAGAAATCTGGCAACTATTGTTTATAAATTATTTTGTATCCGTTCTGGTCCAACATATTTGATTAGCAGTCTTCAAAAGGTAAGTAGAACCTAAAAGTGTGGAAGGGTTCGTTGAAAAGTGCGGGGAAAGGGGTTTGAACCCCGATAATTTGAACCTATATTTGCATCTAATCCCATAATTTTCCTGTTTGAGAAATTTAAACGAGATAAGTCACGTATCCCGGGCTACCACTTCAAAATCTTATTTTAAGGTCTT
>JAAKEZ010000038.1 GCA_018475625.1 Candidatus Bathyarchaeota archaeon A05DMB-2 | reverse complement strand
GAGAAAGAGAACGGGCTGAGTGGGCTCTGGGCTGAAATGTCACGATGGCTGCAGCGGTCATCGCGGATTTTTCATTCTCTTTTCTCCTATAGTTTGCGAACCCAGAGCTCCAGCAAACCCCCAAGATACGAGAATGGCGCCTTTCATCCACAAGATTGTGCCATTAAGCTGAATATGATAACGTGGGCAATGGCTATAATAACACTGTGAATAATGGATAACGCCTTTAAGTGCTCTCTGTTTACAATAAATATTGAGCTTATATATAAAAAAAGGCGCCACTAATAATGTAAACGAAGGATTAGGATTCTGATTTTTATGAAAGACGAAACGCTACGACAACACAAACCGAACAGGCTGATAAACGAGAAAAGCCCTTACCTGCTTCAGCACGTGTATAACCCGGTGGATTGGTATCCATGGAGCGATGAGGCCTTCGCAAAAGCCAAAGCAGAGGACAAGCCGGTTTTCGTTTCCATAGGCTACTCCTCCTGCCACTGGTGCCACGTCATGGAGAAAGAATGTTTCGATGACCAAGAAGTGGCTAAGCTAATGAACGAAGCGTTTGTCTCCATCAAGGTTGACAGGGAGGAGAGACCTGACCTTGACAGCGCCTACATGAGGGTGTGCCAAGCGATGGGGCGCAGTTGCGGCTGGCCACTTAACGTGATTTTGACGCCAGATAAAAAGCCGTTCTTCGCGGCGAGCTACATCCCCAAAAACAGCAGGTTCGGCTCAGCGGGAATGATGGATCTCATACCGCAAATAGCAGAACTATGGAAGACGCGGCGAACCGAGCTTGAAACCCTCGGCAGAGACATCACGCACCGACTCACAGTTCTTGAAGAAAGGGCTGCGGAAGAGGAGCTGGGGAAAGACGTGTTGGATGACGCCTACGAGAAGCTCGTTCTCAATTTCGACGAGGAAAATGGCGGGTTTGGAAGTGCCCCAAAATTCCCCACGCCGCATATACTGCTTTTCCTCCTGAGATACTGGCACAGAACCAAAGAGAAAACAGCGTTAGCGATGGCGGAGAAAACGTTGCGTGCCATGCGGTTAGGCGACATTTTCGATCAAATAGGCTACGGTTTCCATCGTTACTCCACGGACGCGGAGTGGCTGGTTCCACACTTCGAAAAGATGCTGTACGACCAAGCGCTGCTGGCGTTGGCTTACACGGAAGCTTACCAAGCCACAGGCGCCGGCAAGTTCAAGGTGACAGCTCAAGAAGTTTTAGAATACACGCTTAGAGATTTGGCTTCTCCTGAGGGCGGTTTCTACTCAGCGGAAGACGCAGATTCCGAAGGTGAAGAAGGCAAATTCTACCTGTGGACCGAGGAAGAAATCCGAGAAGTCCTGCCCGCGGAGGATGCGAGTTTGGCGGTCAAGCTTTTCGGAATCAAGTCTGGCGGGAACTTCGTTGAGCCTGGCGGAACTCGAAGCGGGAAAAACATACTGCATTGGGCAAAATCGCTGGACGAAGCGGCAAAGGAGGCGCAGTTAAACGTTGACAAATTTATCTTTCGGCTGAGCAGAATTTGTAACGCGCTCTTTGAGGCGAGGAAAAAACGGATACACCCTGCAAAGGACGATAAGATTTTGGCGGACTGGAACGGCTTAATGATTGCGGCTTTGGCTAGGGCAAGCCAAGCTTTCGGTGAACAGAAATATCTGCAATCGGCGGTTAGGGCGGCTGACTTTGCTTTGGAAAATATGAGAAATAGTCAACATGTGCTGTTGCATCGCTATGTAAAAGGTGAAAGCGCAGTGGAGGGATTTTTGGACGATTATGCATTTCTTGCTTGGGGGCTCATCGAAGTTTATGAAGCAAACTTCGACGAGAGACACCTGAACGCGAGTGTGGAGCTGACTGAGGCAATGATTGCACGGTTTTGGGATGAAAGGAAAGGGGGTTTCTACTTTACGGCAAAAGGCGTCGGAGACGTTGCATTGCCACTGATAAAAGAGGCGTATGACGGCGCATCTCCTTCAGGTAACTCTGTGGCGCTGCTGAACCTACTTCGGTTGGCGATGTTGACTGGAAATTCCAGGTTTGAGGACATTGCTAACCGCTTAGCCAAAACCTTTGCGCGTGAAGTCAAACGGACGCCTGAGGCTCACACTTTCATGCTTGTGGGCTTAGATTTCGCCCTGGGTCCAGCGTACAACGTTATTCTGGTGGGTGAGCCACGGGAAAAGGACATGTTGGAGATGCTTGATGCGTTGAGGAAACAGTATATGCCCAACTTGGTGGTGTCGCTGCGGAAGCCAGAAGCAACTGGTTTGGGCTACGAGATGGTCGAGGGCAAAGCCACGGCGTACGTGTGCCGCGGTCAAACGTGCATGCCTGCCACAAACAGCGTTGCCAAGATGCTGAAGTTTCTTGGGGTAAAGAGTGCTTAGACGCTTCCGGGGAAAAGCATTAAATTCTGTCAGGTTCATTAGCGTGGAAGGATTAGACATGGCTAAGAAAGTGTTCATTTCTGGTCCGATTCTAGGTATGGAAGAAAACCAAGAGTACAGGAAAACGATTGGAGAAATCTGCTGGCGCTTGGGCTTTGAAGTGATTGACCCGTGGCAACGCGAAAAAATCCTCTACAAGGGAGACGAGAAATGCTGGTGGGACAAGGTTCCAGTGTTTGATTTTATTCAAAGGGATTTGGATGATGTTGAACGCTGTGACGTGATGGTCGTGTACTTGCCGAGGCTTTCAGCTGGAGCATGCATGGAACTTTTTTATGCTAAGCGTTTGGGCAAAAAGGTTATTGTCGTTTCAAATATGAAGTGCTTGAGTCCGTGGATTTTGGCGCATTCAGACGTGATAGTAAAAGGTTTTGGCGAATTAGAAGACGCGCTAAAAAGCCTTGAATAGAGAATGTTTATCAGTTTAAACGAGTTACGACTAATTGTATAGGTGATTTTCTTGGGTGAAAGCCACAGAGTCATAAAGAAAAATTTTGAAACTGAGCTGTGGGTTGACGGCGCCAAACTGCCGCTGAACCATATGATGCAGGAAACTATCGCTAACGTTTTGAATGGTTTCTCAAAGACCCTGAAAGGAACCGAAGGTGCACCGCAGAAGATTGAGGTGAAAATCAAGAGACTAGCTAAACCGGCAGATGTGGACGCGCACACTTATCCCTGACCAGAATTCGGAAGCGATTGTGTAATTGAAAGGCATATACGTCCTTATAATCCGAGTAGAAAAGGAAACAGTGCTAAACGTAGGCGCTTTGGGCGCGTTAACACTCAACCCTGGTTTGTACGCTTATGTTGGCTCGGCGCAAACTAATCTGGAGCAACGGATAAAACGTCACCTGAGGAAGGAGAAGCGGTTCTTCTGGCACATCGACTACCTGCTAAGTAGCGACGCCGCTAAAGTCGTGAAGGTCCTCTACAAGGATGCGGGCAAAACAGAAGAATGTGCCGTTGCAAATGCACTGAGCGAAAAAGGCGTACCCGTGGACGGTTTCGGGTGCTCGGATTGCGATTGCAGAAGCCACTTGTTCCACATCGGCGCGGATTACGGGTTTTTGTGGGCTTTGATGAAAGGACTAAGTCTGGCTTGACAACTGCCTTTGCAGCAGTTATATGGCTTCTCAGAAGTTTACAGCACAAGATTCTGTGGGAAAAAGAAATAAACCTCGAAAACAATCATCATCGCCACAGGCGCATAGCATGGAAGCAAGCGGTCGTAGTCTAGTTTGGTCTAGGACATCAGCCTGCCACGCTGACGACCCGGGTTCAA
>JAAKEZ010000037.1 GCA_018475625.1 Candidatus Bathyarchaeota archaeon A05DMB-2 | reverse complement strand
ACGGAGGAAGAACGACAAAAAGCGGAGAGAGAAGCAAAATGGCGGTCGAAATAACCTGCACCATCGAAGGCATAGACGAATTCAAAGCTGCCATGCAAACGTTTGACACAGGCATGCAAAGGCACGTGTATAGACAGTTGGCAAGCTGGGCAGCAGACGTGAAAGCCTCAGCCAAACAACTCGCTCCAGTCAGAACAGGCTATCTACGAAGCTCAATCTACGCCAAAATTCAAGATTGGGTTGCGGAAATCGGTGCAGAAGCCACTTACGCATTATTTGTGGAACTGGGCACACGGCACATGCAAGCACACCCCTACCTCTACCCAGCAATCCAAGAACACCTGCCAGAACTTGAACAAATAATCCTCGATGCGTTAGACGCAGCAAAAACGGAGGCTGGACTACCATAAGCTTCAGAGAAATCGCCGTCACCATAAGAGCAGTCAACCGCGCAAGCCACGAATTCTCAAAAATCCAAAGCGACGCTGAAGCGTTAAGCGTTCGGATAAAGAGCCTCGGCACAGCCATCGCAGGCTTAGGCGCAACAGCCACAGCAATCGGACACATAGCACACCAATTCGGTCTCCTAAATGACCAGCAAGCTCGGGTCTTCAACTCAGCCATGATGGTCATCTCAGTCATGGGCATGTTCATGAGGACAAGCTGGGGCGTAGCCGTAGCCCAAAAAGTCTACGCCGTTGCCTGCTGGATCGCCACAGCAGCCCAGAACGCACTAAACATCAGCTATGCCACGTTTCTGGCTCTGACGGGTGTCGGCATCGCGGTTATCGTCGCAGCAGCCGCAGCCATGTGGTATTTCACAAGCCAAATGAACGCAGCCACGGCAAGCGTCAACCAATTCAACGAAGCAACCAGCGCCATGCAAGCACCATCAACCTACACAGGACGCAACATCCTCAGAAAAGGCGAAGAAGACATCTACGCCAAGGGAGATTAAACAATGAGCGTAGACATCCCAAAAATGGCACTCGCCTTCGGCTCAATCGCGCCTCCTCAAGGTGACGTCTTAGAAGCAAGAATCACGTTGGCATGCACGCAAGAAGCCAGCAGATTCGAGGTTCTCTTGCAAAACTGGGACAAGAAATACTCTCCAGGCGAGGCTAACGCCATAAGCATAGGCGTTGACGGACACATTGACATAGGCAGAGGAGCCAACTGTCCACAGCTGATCACCTGCAAGGTTGAAGAAGTCAAATTCATGTCTGACGCGGTTGCACACTACGTTAAGGTTTCTGGGCGAGGCTGGGACGAACGACTTTTCCGCGCTCTGGTCACTAAAACTTACATTAGCCAGAAAGGAGAAGCAATAGTCAAAGACCTCATGGACACTTACGCTGGCTTAAGCCATAACAGAGGCGGAACCGAGCTTGTTGAGGATACTGACACGACTTATCAACTGCTAAAGTATGAAGACACTCCAGTGATGGATATTCTGCAGTTTATTGCTGGAAGCGCAGATAAGTCAGGCGTAATCGGCTACGACTTCAGAGTGGCACCTGACGGCAAGTTCGAGTTTTTCCAGCGCGGCACAAAGACAAGCCCCGTTAGTCTCAATGAACTCATAGAGAGCATGGAGTATGATAAGGACATCCACAGCGTCAGAAACAAAATCACCGTCTATGGTGCACAGGACTATAAGCTGCCAAGCGACTGCGACAGCTGGTCAGACGGACAAGCTGACTGGCTCATGAATGATGACGCTGAAGATGCGCACACAAACACTGCCTATCAACTCGTGGGACAAGTCACGTATGACCCCAGCCCAATAGCCAAAATCATAATCGATATCGTTGAGCTTCAATGTAGAATGAGCGGAGGCTCAGGCAAATACAAAATCACATATCAGAAGGAAGGCGGAGCTGAAACCATTATTGTTACTGACCAAGCCTTCAGCAACACAAGTTATGAGTTGAAGCAACATATCCTCACTGGCGCCAACCGAATAATCGGCGATGTAGGCAAAGACGTAACCATAAGGCACTACACGCTCACGGACAACGCAGCAGACACAGTCTATTCAAAGAACCACAGAGCAGTAGGAGACATAATCTTTGGAAATTGGCTGGCAACCGAAGGCCAACTCTACTTTGAAACAACAACAAAGCTCGTAGGCAATGGAAGCATAAGATGCAATTGCACTGGCGTCTATAACTGGGGAATCCTGTATCTGAACCTTCCACAAGAAGCTGACTGCACATGCTTCACTTTCCTTGACTTTGGCATCTATCTTGGTCCTAATAGGAGTGGAAGCCTTAATCTGCTCTTGTATGATTACTCTGGAAAATTCGCCTTCAGATACATGACCGCTGTCAAAGAACAGTTTGAGCAGAAACATATTCCATGCAACCAAGCAAACGCCAACGAATGGGCTGTCCAATCGGGCTTCGACTGGTCAAGAGTTGCGGCAGTCAAGTTTTGGACTTACGGAAGCGCAGCAGACGACTTCTACATTGACGGCGTCAACTTCAACGGAGCATTCTTCAAACACACAGAGGAAGACGCAGCCAGCCAGACAGCCTACGGCAAGCGAGAAAAAGCTGAGCATGATGAGGAACTCTTCAGCAACAATGAATGTGAGCTACGCGCCAAGGCTCTGCTCGCTTACTTTAAGGACCCGATTGAATACATAACGCTGGTCTCCCGCGTCATAGACTACGGAACGACTCCCATTCTGCCCGGTGACAAAATCCACGTAACAATGCCAAACGAGAACATAGACGCCGACTGGATAGTGCTCAGCGCAGTCTACTATGTTAACGCAAAAGAGCAGTATCTTGAGATAACGCTGAATCTTGGGCGTCAGAAGCCGTTGCTCGCTGATTATCTATTTGCAGCACGCAGAAAAACCGACCATTTGAGTCGACATAAGCAGCCGAGGATGATTTGATGAACAAGCAAGTTTTGAAACAGTTAAGAGAACTCCGATCAGGAGCACTTGTCAAGGTCGAATGGACGGACGCCAGCATAGGCAAAAGCCTAAGCGGAGGCTTATCCGGCATAGATGTCCCCGTCGCAAGCTGGGGAATCTTCATTGGCTTGTTGGGCGAAAAAAGCAAACACATCATCTTGGGTCAGAACAATTTCCGCTACGCAGACGGACTTTACGACATTGACTACACAGCCATACCTCTAAGCTGGACAGTTAACATTCATGTTATTCAAGAGCAACATGTGCCAGAAAACGAAGCCAAACAACTGCTAAGCAGCTTTCTCATGGGCGGAAGACGCATGTTCCCACAACGCACGAAACAGCAGAGGATAGTGAACCATGAGAAGCCTGATTAAGAAGGCGTTAACCCGCACAATCGCACGCAAAGGACCAAGAGGCAAACAGCAAACAATCAAGATTCCGCCAAGCCAGAAACTCCTATACGCCGTTTATTTCAGCCTCGGCATGGTCGCATGCCTAACAGCTCTCGAAGCAGTGCACCTAATCGTTTTGGGCACATGGAACCCCGAAATCTTCGCAGTGATTTCTGCTTTGATTGGTAACATAACAGGCATCTTCTTGACTCAAAAAACGTAGGGGGGTCTACAAAACGATAGGGAGGTATCGCTTAGGAGGTTTTCTCCGCAAGGCCAGAAGCGTAAAGAATCAAGTGAAGAAAGACACTCAAGAGCTTAGACAAAAGCTGCTAACTGAACTGGAAACAATGTTCGACATTGCCAAGAAAGCTGCATCAGACCCTCAGACAAAGCCTAAGCAGGCTCAGATTTGGGTTCGCAT
>JAAKEZ010000036.1 GCA_018475625.1 Candidatus Bathyarchaeota archaeon A05DMB-2 | reverse complement strand
ACAATATTCGTTGAGCCTGGAACATACTACGGAAACGTGGTTGTGAATAAGAATGATTTGAAGCTTATTGGGGAGAACAGAGAAACTACTATTATTGATGGCAATAAAACCGGAGTTTGTGTATTGGCAACTGCAAGCAACCTTACCATATGCGGGTTCACAATAAAAAATGCGGAAGTGGGTATGCGCATTGAATCCGATGGCAATAAAATCGAAAACAATGTAATAACAAACAACGGTTGTGGAATCTCCATATTCTTTTCAAACGACAACGCTCTTCGGGATAACAATGTTACTGGTAACTTCCTTAACTTTGGAGTTGAAGGTTATTCCCTTACTGACTTCATACATAACATTGACACAACAAACACAGTAAACGGGAAACCCATTCACTATTTAATTAATCAAAGCAACTTGATCATAGACCGTTGTGCATTCTCAGAGATAGGATATCTTGCAGTTATAAATTCGACAAATGTCACAGTGAGTAGACTACACCTTTCAAAAAACGTTCAGGGCGTACTATTCGCATACACAAGCAATTCCATGATCAGAGACATGAATGTTTCAGAAAATAGTGTAGGCATTTACCTAGTAAATTCAGAGAACAATTCCATTTACAACAACGTCATTACCGCAAATTATCGTGGTTTTTACATTGAACATTCCAATAACAGCACCATATACCACAATAATATCATACAGAACCTTTTAGCTCAAGTACTCAGTTTTTACTCAACAAATGCGTGGGATAACAGTTATCCTTCTGGCGGAAACTTCTGGAGCAATTATGCGGGCGTGGATGAGAAGAGTGGTTCTAATCAAGATAAGCCTGGAAGCGATGGTGTAGGCGACGCACCATACGTCATTGACGCATATGACAGTATCGAGCCTGTTAATGAAGACCGATACCCGCTTATGGGTCCATTAACCGTGTTTAATACTGGAACTTGGAATGGAACAGCCTACAATGTTGATGTTGTAAGCAATTCCGCGGTTTCAGACTTTTATTTTAATCCCGATGAAGGCGCCTTCTTAAGGTTTAACGTGACTGGTGAAACTGGAACGGCTGGCTTCTGCAGAGTTACTATTCCAATAGATTTGTTGTGGGTTTCAGATGGACAATGGAGCGTTTTTGTAGGCGATCAGCCAGTAAACTACACGATAATTCCAAACAAAAGCTACACATACCTATACTTCACCTACAACCACAGCACACAGACAGTTATAATACACGGAACCCACGTCGTACCAGAATTCCCACCAAGCCTAATCCTGCCACTATTCTTAACATCGACACTGCTGGCTGTCATATTCAGCAGAAGAAAACAAAAACCCAAATTAAAAACCCTTCAAATCCAAATACACTGCCATTTTTCTGAAAGAACATAGAGTCTCAACCCCGAGATTTGAACCTATCTCGGGCTACTAATACTGGTGTTTGTGTGTGCAATGGGGTTTAGCCCGTTTATTTGGGGTCAAATACGTTGGTTGGGATGGAAGGGGTCGTAATATGCTTTTGCAATTCCTTTTTTCATTTTTGAGATTTTCCATGTCAAACCATTGATTTAACCTGATTAATCACATTTTGCATGAAAAATTGTTATATTCGTTATACTTAGAACTCAACCGCAGATTCTTCCACAAGCAATAAAAACTGAACTAAACAAAATATTTATCTGTGCCAAATATGAAGAAGTTAACGTTAAGTATGATAAACTTGAAAGTCTGTAGGAAGTTTGCCTTATTGGCTTTTGTATCACTGCTCTTTTTATCAGCAAGCCCTGGAATCAGCCTTATAACGCAAGCGACCTATGAACAGACAACTAAGAGCAATTCAGTTAATCCGTTCCCGCAGGCAGGCAAGTTCTACACGCTAGCTGGTCGGGGTTTCGATTGGGCATTTATTGACGGAGAAAACGTCACAACAGACTATTGGGAAGAAATTCATAAGTGGAGTGTACAAGATGTGGTTGGTGATGTTGTTCTTGTCAACAGAACCTACGTTCTACCTCAAGCAGAGGTGAACTACGTTGACACAGAAGATTTTGACTACGAGATTGCCGTGAATCGAACGATCCTATCAGCTTATTGGAAGGGAATGGCTTTCGCTTCCACAGGTTTTCTGGGGTCCGATGAACGGTCACTCGACGAGGATGTTGGTGAGCACACTTGGGCATGGTTCTCGACAGACTTGTATATCGGTGCCTATATTCTCGTCAGTTGGACTGGGGATCATAGGTTCCTCGGTGACATGCTATACGAGGTTGTTGACGAGGAAGTTATAGAGATTCTCGGGGAGAAGCAGGAAAGTTGGATGGTGCGAATGCCACCCGTCGTCACTGTAGACGGAACTCAAGGGCGCACTGAGACTTACTGGGTTGACAAAGACACGGGAATCCCGCTGAAGCTTTACACCGAAGGATGGGTCCTCGACGGCTCCAGCGGATTGCTGGGCGAGTTCGTGCTTGTCAACACTAACATTGACTTAGGACCAGAATCAACTGAGGAACCGTCGCCAACCTACACCTTAACCGTTCCCACAACTCCAGGCTTCCCAGAGGCTGGCAAGTTCTACACATGGTATTACCTTGAAGACGGTTGGTACATGAGTGGTGCGGCGAATATCACCTACTACAACGAAGGACTCTTTACGTGGTGGGTGGCTGATGTTACGGGCACGGAGGCACTCGTCTACAGAATCTTTTGGTATCAACATATTTCGGAAGCAGGAGGCGCTAAGGAGCTTGAAGCTGTGGAGATTCAATGTTATAATTATACTATGGATATAAATACTAGAGAAATCCTCAGGGCGGCTGGCTTACTTTATAGGGTAAATACGACGTCTTTAGCATACGAGGTAGAAGATCGGACTCCTCAACTTGTCGGCGATGTCGGAGAGGAGACCTATTGTTGGTTACCGAAAAACCTCAACATTGGAGCTACAGTTAACATTACTTGGACAATTGATTGGCCAGACAATGTTGACAACGGCACCTACACGGTTACAGGTGAAAAGATCATCAATGCCCTCGGCAAGCCGCAAGCGTGCTGGATACTTTATATGCCTCCAACCCCATCGATTAACGGGAAATGGAACATTTCAGAGACCTATTACTCCGACAAGGACGTTGGGACTCCTTTAGGGGGAGATGGTAAAGGCTGGGCCGTTGACGGCAACTCAGCTTATAGTTACTTTTTGCAGTTTATTGACACGAACATCGATCTTGGACCAAAAACCTATGTTTTTCAAGTGGTTGCTGACGGCCAAACCTTCTATGTTGTTGTGGTGACCAACTCAACAGTCCTTGTTGAGACTTTTGCTTTCAGCCAAGGAGATATGAAGATTAGCTACAATGTTACTGGAGCCTCAGATACAGCTGGGTTCTGCAACGTCACGATTCCAATGGCGCTTCTACGTGACAACCCTTGGACGGTAAAAGTAGGCAACCTAACAATCACACCCATCATAACTGATAATGACACGCACAACTTTCTATACTTCAATTATAACCACAGCACATACCTAGTCGAAATCAGTGGCACCTGGGTAATTCCAGAATTTCCATCAGCCATAATCCTGCCCCTGTTTATGGTTTTCTCTGTAATAGGTATAGTCTTCGCAAAGAAAAAACTCAGAAAACAGAGGTCTAACTTCCAAAGCCTCATTTTTTAATCCAACCTAATGTTTCAAGCACTCCACAGCATTGAAATCTTGGTTTAAATTCATTTTGGGGATGTTTTCCAGAAAGAACAAGAATAGTGTCTTAACTCCGATATTTCGAACCGACATTTGACCGATAGAAGGGGAATTCATATAAAAAATTT
>JAAKEZ010000017.1 GCA_018475625.1 Candidatus Bathyarchaeota archaeon A05DMB-2 | reverse complement strand
CGCCCCGTAGGGCCTGGGCCCTTGTCTCAGTGCCCATCTCCGGGCTCCCGCTCCCGCGGCCCGCACCGGTTATAGGCTTGGTGAGCCGTTGCCTCACCAACTACCTGATCGGTCGCGGCCCCATCCTTGGGCGGCGCCTACGAGCATGGCGTAGGCGTCTTTTGGGTGGAGACTCATTCCAGAGTTCTTCGCCTATCGAGAATTAGCCCCAGTTTCCCGGGGGTGTTCTCGTCCCGAGGGCAGGTTAGCCACGTGTTACTGAGCTGTGCGCCGCGCCTTCGTCGTGGCTGGAAGGCGCTCGACTAGCATGTCTTAGTCCTATCCCGATAGCAGTGGGGTCCGGCAGGATCAACCGGAGTTACGCACTTGCGTACTCCATGCTGACCGTGCTGGATGTTTATGATGTGTATCGCATGTTTTGGCTTGCTGGATTTGGAGGGATTGTACCACATTAACGTCAAAGCCCAATTCAGACCTAACAGCGTCAGGTCCACATGTATGTCCCCGCAATTGGAGGCCAACACCCTCATTCCTGTTAGGCGAAATCGCCGTTGTGGTTGGGGTTGAGCCGCCGCCATGTTGATTTATTGCGGGGCTAGCTTGTTGCTGAATTTCTTTAGAAGCGGATTCAGCTAATATAAACATTTCTTATTGGGGCGAAATAAACGTTGCTGTACGGACTGGTAAGTTTGATTTTTGGTGAGGTTGCTTGTTGTTTTGTAATTTGGGTCTTTTGAGTGATAGTTGCTACAGAAAGAAACTGTGATGCATCTGAAGGTTCTGTGGATAGATTACTCTTCTAGACCTATTCTTCCATTGGTTTTTAACATGCTTTTGGTTGCGGAAAACACCAATAGGGATAGCCCCTCTATAGGTTTCTGCAACAAACCACTATTAGACTCCAAATAGGCGGTGGTGCTTATGCTTCTTTTAGGATTAGTTTTCCTGTGACGCCTTCGAACGCAACTGTCTTCTCCTTGCCTGTTTTGGCGTGCTTGAGCACCACTCTGAATCGGGGGACGTAGATTACTAGGCGTTCATCAACTGAGTTCGCTTTCAATCCAGCTCATGCCTCTTGGACGTTGCGTGATTTCTTCTTGTGTTTTAGTTACTTTGACGTGGTATTCGTCTGGCAGTCCGTTTTGGTAGAGTGACCGTTCAATGTGCATGTAGACTTGGGTGCTTTGGATGCTTTTGTGATCTAAGAGTTGATTGACGTAGAAGATGTCCTTTGTTTTTGCGGTATTCCATTGTGACTTTCCAATGTCTGAAAGTGTGGAAGTACATTTGCATTAGTCTGGGGTTGCCTAGTTTTCATGCGATGCATTTTCGTTGGACGTAGAAGAAGGAACGCACGTCATCGGCGAATGGAATAGGCGGTCAGAGGTTTTCTTAATGTTGTCTAGCATCTCAATTGCCGTTGATGAAAGAGCAGCATACGTGGCAAGCTTCCTTTTTTCTGGCTTTATTCTTACGACTCTTTGCTAAAAGTCTATGTCGGTCCATGTTAGCTTTGAGATTTCGCCACGCTACGATGGGTTCAAATCTCACCTCCCGCACTTATCAACGAACCCTCTCTACTTTTCGGGAGGGCTATTTGCGTTTTCTGTAAATTTTGAAGCCGTCTCTTTTTGTGACTTATTCGAATCCAGCATCGATTAGCTGCTTGCCCTCTTCTATTGTGTGGGCGACTCTGACCGTGTACTTGTCGTCTCCGAAATCGACGAGCTGCATGTAAATGAGCGTGTTTTTGATGTTGCATGAAGTGAAGGATGTTTTGTTTCGTAGTATTTCATTTGTGGAATAGCCCTGCTTGGTCTTGTGTTTGTTTTTAATGTTAGTTTGTGATTTAGAGTGTTATTGAAAATTATTATAAATCATCGTGATTGTTTGTATGGATTTTTTTAGCACAAATCTTAATTTATGCTTTCGTAATATATGCTACAAAATATGGTGTGACACTGTATGCCTAAAGCTTGGCTTTCAGCCCTAATCGCAATAAGCATTATAGCAGCTTCGGCATTGCTTGGATTTTACAAAGTTCCCCTTGCAGACGCGTTTGCACCCACCGAAAACGCTAATCCGAGGCTTATCTACTGGCCGTCGACGATAGTGTGGCGTCAAGGAGACTTTCTTAACATTGAACACGGATGGGTTAACGCAAAAAGCATTGCTTGGTCGCCTTCTGGGAGATACTTGCTGATCTATGGACGAGTCTATGAACCGCAACTCTATAGCCTGGATACGGATGAATGGAAAGTGCTAATCGTAAACGTGGAAAGCGGTGTATTAGCATACAACTTCTCCCTTGACTTGGGGCAACTTGAATGGGAAAATGTGATTCAGTTTGCCTTTTCGCCAGACGAAACAAAAATATTCTATGTGGCAGTTCCGAATACAGAGTGGCTTCCGCAGATATTCTCTGTAAAGTTGGACGGGACTGATTCAACCTTTGTAACGTATATGAACAGTACATCAGTTAGCTCTATGAGGAGACCTTTCCTCATTGACGTAACCAATGATGGATTTCTTGTTTACACTTCTTGCGAGACCGTATACAATGTTACAAGCGGCCAATACAATTACACAAGCTACATTTGGAAGTATAACTTAATCACAAGCGAAAAATCGCTGGTTTTACAGCTTGAAGGGATGGACAAACTGATCACAGGTTTAAAGGTTTCTCCATCAAACAACAAAATAGCATACACAGTGGGCAGCGAAGTTTGGATCGTGGACATAAACGGTGCTGAGCCACCAATAAACATTTCATCAGCTTCTGATAGGAAAATTGCAATGTTTGTTGATTGGACATCTAACGAAACAATGCTAACGTATTCAGAAATTAATGGTACCATAACTGATTATGGGATCTCCACCAACTGGGATTCTTGGCACGGCAACATGACAGCCGTAAATTTGGATGGAACCAATAAACACAACATTCTAAACGGAGGCTATGGGCTTGTATGGTCGCCTGTTAAAGCCTCAATAGCTGCATGCGTTAGATTTTCATATAGCAGTTTAGATGGCTATCCTTACCTTATAGATTTTGACATGCCTATAACGCCTAATCCAGACAGCGACGGAGACGGCATATCCGACTCTTCAGAAATCCAGAATTCCCTCTGCCCTTTGGACCCAACGGATGTTGACATGGATTATGACGAGGATGGATTAACAAATCTTGAAGAAATTAATTATGGAACATGGTTGGGAAGCACCGATTTTGACGGCGACGGATTAAGCGACGGCGTCGAAGTCAAAGTCTTCAAGACAGACCCGAAAAAGGCAGATACTGATGGTGACGGGGTAAGCGATGGACTTGAGGCTGCAGCCACGGGCTTAAGCGCTTTTGTCTCTGTTCTTCCAGAAGGGTGGATTCGTATGACGCTTCAATGGTCAAACAAGACAATGTATGTTTCAACAAACTCCTCTGTGCTCGGCGTGGTTTTCAACTCTACTAGTATGGCTTTGAGCATTTCCGTTGGCGGTCCAGACGGCACAACAGGCATAGCCAACATAACAATACCAATAGAAATGGTGAACTCACTTTCAGCCGTCCAAGTCACATTAGACAATCAGCCAATAGACTTTCAAATAAACCAAGTCGGCAACAACGCTCAAATCTACGTAGAATATCACCACAGCTTCCACGAGTTGACCGCGCATTTGCAAGGCGGTGTCGGCGGCGCCGATTTAACAGGCATACTGGGCTATTGGTGGATAATACTGTCTGTTGCCATCATTGCAGCAGCATCCGTAATCGCCTTAATCATAATAAAACGCAGATAACGGTAGGAACATAAATGCGGAAAGCCTTTACATTTGGAGCACTTGTAACGCTGCTTTTCTTGCTTTGCACAACCTCTGCTTATGCCGAAACGCAAATCGGCGTTAAAGCAGGCGACTGGATAAGATGTGACTATGCTTCCGGTGGTAATCCGCCAGGGGACGCCCCGCAATGGGTTAAAGTGGAATGCATGTCTGTTACGGGAACAACAGCGACATTACGTATAATAACCCACCATGTTAACGGAACAGAACAAAATGAGATTATGACATGGAATGTTGCAAGCGGCACGGGAAACCTTACTTTCCAAGCGATCATACAAGCAAACGCGAACGCTGAAGACACTGTTCAAATAGCAGGATATGGCGGCTTAAAACTTGCTGGCGAGAAAACCGGAACCTATGCTGGAGCAAGTAGAACAGTGGTTTACGCAAGTTTGTCGCAAGGCGAAATGCAGTTCAACTATTGCTGGGACAAGCAAACAGGGGCGCTTCTAGAAGTCACCTTATCTCAAGGTTCAGAGTCATTTACTTACAAGGCAACCAGCACAAACATCTGGCAATCCTCATCAATACTTCCAAATCTACCAACATTAAACATGTCTATAGAGATGCTCTCGATAGTCATATCAGTTGCAGTAGCAACAGCGATATTGACAACGGCAGTGATCTACACTAAGCATAAAAGAACCTAAAACTCAATAAGCCCAAAAGCCTCCAAAATTCCATTTCCATATTTTTTCAACCATTTTCCAGTATAGAAAGAGAAGAATCTTTATGAAAAACTTCCATGAACCTCGTTAAGGATTCGAAAACCATGCCGGACTCAGAAAGAATTGGCGAAAGATTAGCAGAAACTTGCTCAGCGCAAATGTCTACAACAACACAAATTGGATGAAAAGCTGGGATGACGCCTTTGGCAACGTAGCCTCCCAAATTCCAACGCTAATTGAAGTTGGCTTTGACCTCGACGATCCAAACATTGGCGGAACAGTTGAAAATTTTGCAACTCCACTGCTAAATTATTTGGAAGAAAAGAATATTGGTTGGCTGGCGTGGAATTTTAGTCCAGAATGGCCTCCGAAACTTTTACTTGACTGGAACTATACGTCTACTGATGCAGGAAATTTTTTTACGAAAAACTGCATGGTTAAATGTAAACTAAGCGGGATTGGGCGATGTTGATAGGCCTACTTTCAGGCTCGCTTATGTTTGCCAACAAAATCTGAGAATTAACCTACCACCCCGCACTTTTCAACAAACCCCTCACACTTTTAAGAGGGATTACTTACGCTTTCTGTAAACTCTGAAACATGGTTTCAACAACTTAAAGAAAAAGATGGAATATGTGGGAGACATCTCCATCAATAGCGAATTCGAAATAATTCCCTGAGTCTCAGGTTCACGGCACTTCAGGCACATGCCCCATCGCTGATAAAGCAGATTCGTTGAAAACCATTGTTTCTGCTTCGCTTGCTAATTTTGGGTGGAGCGGAATTGACACGGTGAATGTGCTTCCTTCTCCCAATTTGCTTTTCACGGAGATTTCGCCTTGATGAGCCTCCACTATGCGTTTGCATATGGACAAGCCGAAGCCCATGCCTTTCGCCTTAGTGGTGAACAACGGGGTCCAAAGCTTGGCTATAGTTTTCTTGGACATGCCTATGCCAGTGTCAGTGACTGAAATTTCCAGCTTATCTTCCACTTTTTTGCTTGTTATGGTCAGGGTTCCGCCGTCTGGCATGGCGTCAACAGCGTTCTGAAGTATGTTGAGGAGGACCCGGTTCATCCTCGCCACATCAACCTTAACAGTTGGGTTTTCTTCAGCCTCGCAAACCACCTGTATTTTCTTTGGAATTTTAAGCATCGAAATGCATTGCGCCAGCAGCGTTTTCGGATTGGTCACTGACAGTTCCAATTTCACGTCTCTGGAGTACTCCAGCAGGTCGTTTATGATTTTGTTGGAGTGCTCAATGCACTCGTCAATGGTCCTCAGCATCGCTTTGCCAGCGGGGTCGATTTCTTCGCTGTACTTGGTTTTCAAATAGTAAGCGGCGCCTTTAATGCCAGTCAACGGGTTTCGCAAATCGTGCCCGACCATTGCGGCTAATTCGCCGATTGCGGCAAGCCGTTCGGATTTAACAAGTTTAGCCTGTGTCTGCTTCAACTGTTCCGTTCTTTTTTCCACTAATTTTTCCAGTTTTTGAGAGTATTCTGCCAGTTTGTTTTGCATGATTTTTCTTTCAGTTACGTTTACCGCCAGCTCTAGCGCCGCTGTAACATTTCCGTTTACATCTTTAATTGGAGTAACAATAAGTTCAACCCAAAATCTGTTGCCACTATCATCTTGACTAGTGTATTCGTGAATGTCAATGGGCACGCCGTTCTCAAAAACTTTCTTTACCCCACAATCTGGACAAACGCGGTTGAGCCTATTGAATGTTGAATAACATCGCTTGCCTTCGCAGTCACCATTAAGCTGCTTCATAAGTTTATTCACCCATAATATGCGATAGTCTTTGCTGATAATTGCCAGTCCAGCACCAACGTTTTCAGTGACAGCTTCAAGCTTGTCCCGTTCCATTTTAAGTTCATTTTCAATTTTCTTTTGCTCAGTAATGTCACGCGTAATGACATGGAAAAATTTCTCTCCGCCAAGTTCAATAAGCTGAACGGTGTTGATGACGTCCCGGATTTCACCGTTCTTAGTGCGATGTTTGGTTTCAAACTCGTCCCGTCCAGTTCTTAGTATTTTTCTCATGTGCGCCCTTGTTTCCGCAGGTGTTTCAAGCGCCTCATAATCAGAAATAGTAAGTTTTGCAAACTCTTCTCTTGAATAGCCTAGCTGCCGATGGGCTTCTTCATTAAACTCAACTGCAGTTCCCGCTTGGTCAATAAGCATAATGCCCACTGGTGCTTGATTAAACAGCATCCGATAACGCTTTTCAGCTTCCTGCAGTTTCATTTCTATTTTCCTACGTTCAGTTATGTCTTCTCCCGAGCTTAGGGTGCCGATAACCTGTCCCTTCGAGTTTTTTAGGATAACGTTATGCCATGCAATTAGATGCGCCTCCCCGCTTTTAGAAATGACATAGTTTTCATTGTAATCTAGCAAGCACTTTTTCCCTTTAATTGACGCTTGAAAGATTTTTTTCACATTATTCTTTGTATCCTTAGGCAAGAAAGTGTTGAACCAGTTCTTTCCAAGTGCTTCTTCTGCTGTGCATTTTAAAATAGCGCATGCTTTTCGATTCAGCAATGTGACGCGCCCCTTAGTGTCCAGAGCAACGAGCATTACGCCTGCAATGTCAAGATAGTTTTGTGCTCTGTCTCTCTCTATCAGCAGCTGTTTCTCAGCCCTTTTGAGTTCCTTAAATAACCTGCGATATTTTTTCTCTGACGCCAACAGTTTGGCTTCTGCTTTCTTGCGTTCGGAAACGTCCCTTACGACGCCCACCAAGCACATGGCGCCTTTGAAAGGCATGAAGGCAGCTGAAAGCTCTGCAGGAAACTCTTTTCCGCCTTTTCTAAGAGCAGTGAATTCAAGTATTTTTCCTTGAAGCAGTTGACTGCTTTCGACCAGTTCAAAGAGTGATTGTTGAAAACCATGATAGCGAGGAGGAACCAGCAAGTTTAGCACGTTCTTGCCTACTGCCTCTTCTTGGCTGTAACCAAAAATTTGTTCCGCGGCAGGGTTCCAGTAGACAACTTCACCAGTCGAGTTTACCGCAACAATGGCGTCTTTAGCGCAAGTGCTTATCGCACGGAACATTTCTTCGCTTGCTCGCAAAGCCTCTTCAAGTCGCCTGCGTTCAGTGATGTCCCTTGCAATGCTCAAAATCGCTTGTTTTCCCTGATAAGTCACAAGGCTAGAGCTAATTTCCACAGGTATCTCCGCTCCATCTTTGGTGGTGTGCATTGTTTCAAAAACTTGTATGCGGTCGGCAGGCATATTTCTGACTAGGTTATGGATTTGTTCCTTGGTTAAGTTGTTGTCGATGTCCGCAGGTCCCATGCAAAGCAATTCGTCTCTGGAATAGCCGAGAATCTTTACAGCGGCATCATTCACGTCAATAAATTTGCCGTTAAGGTCGATGACCCATACGGTGTCATTCATTTTCTTGATTAACTCGCGGTATTTCTCCTCACTTTCCTTAATTTCTTTAACCTTCGCGTTTACGAGTTCTTCCATTTTCTCGGAATATTCCTTAAGGCGCCTCGCATTTTCCTTTCTTCGAGTAATGTCACGTAATATGACGACATCAGCAGGTTGTCCAGCATAATCAATCTTTTTCGCCGTCAATTCAAAATACCGCATTTGCCCATCTTTATCTATTAAGCTAATTTCGTACGGTTCAATATGCAGGCTTTGCATTCTCTTTCTCAAATTTTCTGCCAGAATTGCTTTGGTTTCTGGTGTTAAATTTTTAATTTCCAAGAAGTTCTTGCCGACAAATTCTTTCTTGCTTAACCCAGTTAAGTTCTCTACCGCGTCATTTACTGCCAAGAAAACCCCTTTTTCGTCAACAATGACTGTAGGATCAGCAAGGAAGTTTAGGAGAGCCATGAAGTTGCTGTCATTGCTTTCTCGACGGTTATATCGCATGCTTTTCCCAGCGTCAGATCGAATTCGATTTTCCCAGTTTTCCGAGAGTAGATGTTACACAAGATAACTGTAGGCAATCAATAAAGCCTTATGAATCACTCGTACAGACTCACGCTCTTCTAAATTTATGGCAACGTTGCACGGCGTTTATTTAAGATCCAGTGTGTGCTTTTTCGCTTGGCGAAAAGAAGAAAAAAAGAATTAGATTTTCTTATAAACTACGTCTTTTTCCTTGGCATGCTCTGCCATCTTCAAGCCTATGCTCTGCCCTGCTTCTGCTCTTTGAATGTTCTTATGCTCAATCTGCATGGATTCAACAACCTGTTCAAAATCGGTTGACGGACCCTTAACGAGAATGCGGTCACCCACGGCTAAAGGCGCTTTTAACTCGATGACTGCGACGCCGATTTTGGAGAAGAAATGTGTTACCTGACCGATTCGGATGATGTTTTCTTCGCTCAAACACTCAGCCCCGCAGAATACTATATCACTGCCACCGCATAAAAAACTTGCCAACCGCTGAATAAAGAAACTACTTGCCCTCACAGCTCAGCTGGTGTCCTCTCCCTATCCTGTTTCCAACATGCTTTTGGTTGCGGAAAACACCAATAGGGATAGCCCCTCTATAGGTTTCTGAAACAAACCGGTAATAGGCTAAGAGGCGGTGGTTCTGCTGAAGAAACTGATTATTATTAAAGGTTCATTGCTACTGGAGTCGCATATCGAGTCTATTTTGGAAAAAGGCAGGCAAAACGAAAGGATAAATCAAAGAGGGAAAAAGGTTGGGGTTACTTTGCAGCTTTCTTCTCTTTGGCTTCTTGGAACAGGTTCTTCACGGCACTTATGCGTGATTTCTGAGCAAGTTGCTGCGCGGTGACGAACGTCAAGGCTTCTTCAGGGCACCATTTGACGCATTGTGGACCATCAGGCTGGTCTTTGCAGCTGTTGCAGGTGAACACTACTTTCTTCTCGGGATGCATCATCATGGCGCCGAATTGGCATGCGCTAATGCACCACGCACAACCGTTGCATGCTTCTTCATCAACCATGATTATGCCCGTGTTTTCTTCCTGAGACAGCGCTTCTCTTGGACAAGCAGCTACGCACGCGGGGTCTTCACAGTGGCGGCATGTTACTGACAGGTTGGTCAGTGGACCCAAACGTAAAGCTCGTATTCTTGATTTGGTTGGGTTAAAGGTCTTCTCGTTAGTCATTGAACATGCGTACTCGCAGACTAAGCAGCCTATGCATTTTTCAGGGTCGGCTGTGACGAATTTTCTGTCTTGTGGACGAACCATTTTTTATGCGCCTCCTTGATTTGCCGCTTGGACTATGTACGCCAAATCGCCTAAACCCAGCTCGTTAAGCTTCTCAACCGTTGGGACGCCGTTTGCGTTCCAGCCTCTCACCGAGTAGTAGTCGTCAAGCCCGATTTGGAATTCTTCCTCGTTTACAACCGCGCCTTTGGCTGGTCCCTCATCGGGTACTGGGCAGTTCTCTATTTTGTAGGGTAAACAGTCGTATTTTCTTGTTCCCTTGCCTTCGCGGATGTTGAACAGTCGTGCAAGGTTCTCGATTCTTTCCCCGCTTTTTGTTAATTCTTCTGGAGTAATCGGGATTCCGGTGGCTAAAGTGTAATAGTTCGATAGGTCTTTGATGCCGTCGTAGTATGTGCCTCTGGAAAACTTGCACACGATAAGCGAGTCGATGATGTTGTACACGTTGCCCTCGTCAGCTATCATCTTGCCGCGTCCTTTCTCAATCTTAAAACGGTTCACCTTACCCTTCACGTCAGGCGAGTAAGCGCCATTCCTGAGGTGACACGCACCGCGGAACGAAACACTGAAACCTAGCGCTGCGGTCTTCAGGGTTCTCAAGTCGTAGCCTGGCAGTTCTAAGCCTTTGATGTGGCAAGCGTATTTGTATGCGTCTCCGCCTATTATCTCTGCAGCTCTTGCAACACCTTCAGCGAGTGTATTGCCGAGCCAGCCGTCGCGTTTACCTATTTTGTGGATAAGCGCGATGAGTGCTTCAGCGTTTCCGAATCGCAGGTCTATGCCATCTGTCTGTTCCTTAGTTATTACGCCATGTTCGTAACAATCCATGGCAAAAGCAACGATTACGCCGATAGATATGCCGTCCATGCCGTACTCGTTCACGATCCGCATCGCTTCGATTATAGCGTCAAGACGGTCAACTCCACATAGCGGACCCATAGACCATAAGCATTCGAACTCTAACCTGCTGGTTGAGCCTTGATAGGGTCCTTCTGGAACTACGGCGATGTGGTCGCAACGCATGCCGCAAGTTGCGCAGCCCACGATTTTTTTGACGTAGTGCTCGTTCAAGTATTCACCGCTTACTTTTTCGGCGCCTTCAAACTGAGCGTTAGTGAAGTTCCTTGTTGCCAAGGCTGACAATGAGTTTAAAACCAAGACGTTTTCAGGTGTTCCCAGAGTTTTGTATTTCTTTGTGGCAGGACCTTTCATGCGTTCATGTATCATCTTTACGAATTCTTTGAATCCGTCTAGGTTTGCGACGTTTACGTCTTTTGTTCCTCGGACAGCCACTGCCTTGAGGTTTTTGGAGCCCATGACAGCGCCCATTCCGGTTCTTCCGATGGCGCGGAATTCATCGTTTATTATGCATGCAATGCGGCATAGTTTCTCGCCTGCTTCACCGATGGCTGAGACGCGAATGTAGTAATCGCCTAGTTCCTCACGTATTGCCATATCGGTCTCGTACGGCGATTTTCCCCTGAGCTGTTCCGCAGTTCTCAACTCAACCTTGTCATCGTCAATCCACAAGTATGACAGCTTGTCCGCCTTGCCTGTGATGATTACTGCGTCGTATCCTGCTCTTTTCAGGTCTGGACCGAAGAAGCCGTGTGCTTTGGCTTCGCCGACTCCGCCAGTTGCAGGCGACTTGGAAACCACGGCGTAGCCGTTTCCAGCCGTGGGTCCCATAGTGCCGCTGAGAGGACCAGTGGCAAAGATTAATGGGTTGTCTGGGCTGAATGGGTCTGTGCCTGGTTTTGAGTTGTCCATTAATAAGCGGATGCCAAGTCCTATGCCGCCAACATAGTCTTTAGCCATCTTCTCGCTTAAAGGTTCAGTAGAAACTTTTCCTGTTGTGAGGTCAACACGAAGAATTTTACCCGCGTAAGCGAATATTTTTGTTTCCCCCGACATTTGTGATTAGCTTAAGTAGTCGGTATGTAAGGTATATTAACCTAATGGATTCTGCTGGCGCATTTGATGGGGAAACACCACAACCGATTCGTTGGGAACTCGAAAAACTAAGAGCTATGACGGCTTGCACGAGTGAAAGAGATTTTTGACTCGGAAATGATTATATAAAGTTTCTCACACGTATAATACTCGGCATTCGCAGGGGTGTGCACGGCTTGAAAGTGACTGTCGAGTACTTGGGCTACATCAAGCAAACATTGGGCACTGAACAAGGCGAAAGCGTCGAACTCAAAAACGACGCTTTAGTAAGCGACTTGTTGACGCTACTTGCGGAGAAGCATGGTGAACCCTTCAAGAAAACCATCTACGAACCCAAAGGACTGGACCTGAAACCCTTTTACATTTTAGCCGTCAACGGCTTGCTGCTTAACCAGTTGAATGGCATAAAAACCAAGCTTAAAGACGGCGACCGGGTGGTTTTGATGCCTGTGGTTACAGGCGGCTAAAAAGCGAAAGCATTAACTCTGCAGCCACCATTTCTCTCTAAACGGTGAATTCATGAACAGGGTGGACGCTTTACGGAAAGTAGCATTTAAAGAAGACAAGTTTGACGGCTACGCGGTTTTTAACGGTATCAACCTGACGTATCTGGCGGGTTTTTCCGGTTCAAGCGCGTTGCTGGTTCCAAGGGACGGCGAAAGCGTGCTGTACGTTTACGGCGTGAATTATGAGATGGCGAAGGCTGAGGGCGCTGGTTTCAGGGTTGAGCGGGTTGAGCGCTGCGAGAATTTGATGGAAAAAGTTGCAAAGCAGTCAGTGGCTTTTGGAATTAAGCGTCTTGCTGTGGATGCGTTAAGCATTACAAATTGGCGAGCGTTAGCCAAGTCTATGGGAAGTGAAGAAAAGCTTGTGGCGGACAACGGCGTCGTTCAGGAACTTCGCAAGATCAAGGGCGAAGAAGAAATCAAGTTGCTGCGGAAAGCTGCAGAGTTGACTAGCTTGGGCATGAAAGTGGCTTACGAGACGGTTGCTGCAGGCTTGAAGGAGTATGAGGTGGCGGCGGAAATCGAGTATGCAATGCGCAAACAAGGCTCCGGCGGAACCGCATTCGAAACCATCGTGGCTTCAGGTGCTTGCTCGGCGTTTCCTCATGGCGGCTGCTCCGACAGGAAAATCCGCCAAGGCGATTTGGTGGTTGTGGACATAGGTGCAGCTTACAGGTCTTACTGCTCGGATATGACGCGAACATTGGTGGCTGGGAAGGCTTCGGAGAAGCAGAAGCGGCTGTACGGAATCGTAAAGCAAGCGCAGGACAATGCCTTTGCGACTGTGAAGGCGAACGTGAAGGCGAAGGATGTTGACGCTGCGGCGAGGCAGGCGATTGCTGAGGCGGGGTTCGGCGATTATTTCGTGCATAATCTGGGTCACGGCGTGGGCTTGGAGGTGCATGAGCCGCCAACTTTAAGCCCAGAAAGCACGGACACGCTTGCAGTGGGCAACGTGGTGACGGTGGAACCGGGAATCTACCTTGTCGGCTACGGCGGAATCCGCATCGAAGACACCGTGTTGGTCGGCAAAGCTGGCGCGGAAAAACTCACCAGTGGACCTTACGCTCTGACCAAAGAATAACTGGGATGCGAGTGGGTCAGGAATTAACGTAGCCAAGATATTCCGAAAAAATTACTCAACAGAAATGTATAGGCGCACGTGCTTGGCTTGAAGTTTTAAGGTTTTTCGTCTGGTTTTACGGCGACGGTTTCTTTGCGAATGATGACGTAGGGTTCCTCTTTTTTCCTTTTAAGGTATATGACAAACGCGATTAAACATGCAACCGTTACTACGAATATGAACAGGACAATTCTGTCAGAGTCCACCACACCTTGCAAATTGTTGAAGTCGCTTAGTAAATTGTTATAAGTCTCCTTAAGCGCGTCGTAAACAGCTTGAAGGTTAGTAAAGTTTCCTTGGACGCTATAGAAAGTGGAATTCAGTGAATCGTAATCCAATTGCAATTTGCTAATGTCTCCAAGAAGCGAGTTGCGGGCAGAGTTTACATTTTTATAATTAGAATCAAGTTCGTTGTAGCTATTCTGCAGAGTATTGTATCTCCCTTGGAGGTCGTTGTAAGCATTGTTCAGAATGCTGTAGTTAGCTGAAAGCTCGTTGTAGGATGAGTTTAATGCTGCGTAACTTGACTGTAGATTGTTGTAAGTATTGTTAAGAGTGTTGTAGTCTGATGAGAGTTGGTTGTAGTCTGCTAAGAGTTGGTTGTAGGTATTGTTTAGAACGTTGTAGCCTGCCAATAGCTCACTATAAGTCATTTCCCGAACCTCAGTAGTATAAAATGTGTAAGATGAGTAGTATGCACTTTGGTTTGTTTTAACGTATATGAAGCAGTAAAGTGTTCCATTCGCCTCTTGAGGCAACGTAAACCCAAGCCTGCTTGTGAGATTCTCGTTTTCTAACAGGTCCCAAGAAGTTATAGTCTGGTTTTTAACCTCTTGCCAAATTGCGTTTACCGGAGCGTAAATGAATATTGTGAAGTTTTGCAAAGTAAGCGCAATATTTGCAGTTATCGTTACGTTGTGCGTTATGGTTGTATCTGGATGAGCTTCCTCTGGAAACGTTAAATCAACCGTGACACCGCCCCCGCGAAACGATACAGTGGTAGTCGAAGCACTCACGCTACATATTAATCCAGAGAACAAGAGCAAAGTGCTGAGAAAGTAACCCGTTTTTTTGGTTTGCATAAGTTTCCACTAAAACTAGTAGAAAACAGTATTTATCATTAACTAATCGGAAATCAACATCGTGGGCAGGTTCAATAGCTGGGCAAGGTTAAAATGTCTGCTCGCGCTAGTCTTTTTGAAGGTGACTCCTTTTGGAAAAGCCAGCAATAATAATTATCGATATGCTTAATGATTTTGTTACTGGAAAATTGCAGGTGGAAAGAACCAAACACATAATTCCGAACCTAAAGCAACTGGTTGAGGCCGCACGCAAAAGCGGTGTTCCAGTCGTCTACAGCAACGATGCGCATTATCCGCAGGACGTGGAAGTGGTTGAGAAGTGGGGAAACCATGCCATAAAAGGCACCAGGGGCGCTGAAGTCATTCCCGAGCTTGCGCCTTCAGTGAAGGATTACGTGGTGGAGAAGCGGACGTACAGCGGTTTCTTCGAGACAGGGTTGGATTCGCTTTTGCGGAGCCTGTACAAGGGCGAAGGCGCGAAAACCGTGATTCTGGGCGGGTTGCACACGCACATGTGCGTCAGGCACACGGCTGCGGACGCTTTTTTCAGAGGCTATCATATAATCGTGGCTAAAGATGGCGTGGAAGCATTCACTGAGAAAGACCATGAAGAAGGGCTGAAGTATCTGGAGAACGTTTACGGCGCGAAGATAATGACCGTTGACGAAATAATCAAAGAATTCAAGTAGCGTTCTGACGCGTTTCAATCAATGGTCGTATTCCAGTAATATACCTTGGAGTATTTTTCTCCAATGTTAAATCGGCTATCATCATAAACAATGTCCAATTTCAATCCGTACCGAGATATCAGCTTGTCCATGTTCGCCCAAATCAGCGGAGCCTTTTTGTCTGCTGGTGCCGTTTCGTTGGCATGCCATAACCCCCAAATGTTATCGTCTGGGCGTCGCATGCCCCATCCGTAGTCTTTCGGGAGAACGAAAGCCACCTGCCCCAACTCTGCTCCATGCTGAGATGGATTATTGCGAGTGTATCTCCAGAAGTCCTGCATAGCTTTAAAATGCTCTTCCGTTAATATGCTGTGTGGTTTTCCTGTTTCAGCATCTTCCGCGTAATTGAACACGAGCACATATTTCGCTCCTGCACGGTAAGCCGCAAGCATTTCTTGATATATTTCTGGTCCGCTTGCCAAGTAAGGCGGCTCATAAGACGCCCACACGATTATGGCGCCCCAATCTTTACCTTGAACGTTAGCCGCGCCTCTACAAAGGGCTATGTGTTTTGTTGTGTTGTGGTTCCAGCCTAGTTCCACGAAAACCGTGTCGTACCCCGCCAAATAGTCAAACCAGTAAAGCGCATAATCAGAAGTAAACATTGGCAGGTTCCTTTTCTTCACGTCTATTGTGCTATTAATTGACGATATACTGCTGACGAAGAGGCCTGCTGCCTCGCTATAACCTGACACGTTTTTGAAAACTTGCACCATTTCTTCGTTCCATCCACCCGTGTCAATCTGCTTCCCGCCTGGCTCATCAAAAAGGTAAACACCGAGGAACTTGTCACCCCACCTCTCTTTAGCCGTGTCCAACCACGTTTGATGCCAAGGATATACTATTCGAGAGACCCAGCTGAAAAACACAATAAAATGGAGATTGGCTTTCGCTGCGTAATCGCAGACCTCGTTGAGCGCCGTTTCATTAGTGGTTATGCTCCAAGAACCCAGCCAGAACAAGTTGGTGTAACCCTTCACCTTGTCTATCAGAAGCTTCGCTTCCTCTACCGTCTCTTGCCCATAAGAAACTCCGAAAAAGAACTTGCCGTCAACGCTACTCTTCAAACCGCAGTACATTATCGTGTAGAAAAAGGCAACGGAAAGAAGCAAAACCGCGAGCAACAGCACAACTATACGTTTCATTACTGTTCTTAAAATGCTACGTAATTTGAAGATAAAAACATCTCGCATTTTTCGAACAAATTTGCATAAAAAGACAAAAACCGAACTGCACAGAAGCAGGCACGCAAAAGCAGTGGGCCCGGCCGGATTCGAACCAGCGACCGACAGGTTATGAGCCTGGCGCTCTAGCCTAGCTGAGCTACGGGCCCCGCGTCTTATGCTCCGTTTACTATTGCTGTTTTTGACGGAATTTAAACGTTTTCCGCTACTTCAGCAACTCCGTAGCCGCTGGCAGGTTTAGGCATTCATCCGCTCATAGTGGTACAAGTACTCTTGAGCGTAACCCGCGTACTCACCGAAGTATACCCTGCCGAACGCATTAAGCTGGGCGTACTCAGAGTTGCTAAGCCCTTCTCGCTTTGAAAGTTTCTGTGCCAGCTTGCTCGGAAGTTGCTGGACGTAATGGTTCAAGATGACGCGAGCGATCCAGCGATCCACGGGAAACGCCTCCAGTTTCCCCAGCGAAAACAGCAGGACGCAATCAGCCACTTTGGGACCCACGCCCGCGAAGCCGCAGAGTTGCTTCTTGGCTTGCTCGTAAGGCAACTGCCTGAGGCGTTCAAGTTCGAAATTGTTTTCGAAAATTCGCTTCGCAGTCGCATGCACGTAGCGGGCGCGGTAGCCCAAGCCGCACGCCCACAGGTCTTTCTCCGCGGCGCCCGCCAGCTTTTCAGGCGTGGGAAACGTAAAGAACATCATGCCGTCCAGCACGGTTTTCTCTCCGAACTTGCTCGAAAGACTCAACAACATGTGCCTTATTGTGGGGATGCTCTTGTACGTGGCACAGATATACGAGACGAGGCATTCCCATGGGTCCTGCCTGATTATGCGCAAGCCCCAGAACGCTTTTAGCGCCTTTCGGATGTGTTCGTCTTTGCCGATTGCGGCGCCGATTTTCTGCAAGTCATCGTTCAAACTGAAATAGTGCACAATCAGTTTTTCGTCGGCGCCTGCAAACTCCAACTCCGCGGCGGTCTGCCGCACCTTGAGGACGCGGTCTCCCACGACGCCGTACCACCAGCTGTCCTTCTTGTCCCACCTGAACACTTGACCGCAACAGAGCGTAACGTCCAAGTTGAATGGTGTGCCGTCAAGCTTCACTGGTTTTCCTCCGTGAACCTTTCAGGCTTCGGAACCGCCGCGGGCAAGCCCTTCCTTCTTCGGATTTCCATGATTACTTTTGCTTCCAGCTTCGCGGGCATCTTTTCCCAATGGTCAAACGTGGACTGCCAAAAGGCGCGACCAGAAGTGGCTGACCGCAGCTCTTGGGCTAAGCCGAAGGTTTCAGCTACTGGAATAAAGCTGGTAACCGTGGTCAAAATGCCCTTCTGCTCAAAGGCGGAGATTTTTCCCCGTCGGCTACTGACGATTCTGGAGCATTCTCCAGCCAATTCTGTTGGAACAGAAATGACATTTTTGTAGACGGGTTCAAGCAGCACCGGCGTAGCCGTCAGGAAAGAGCCGAAAATCGCCTTGCCCACACCATGCATAATCTCAACCGGGCTGCGCTGCTCCGCGTCATCGCTGAGCTGGACTTTGACCAAGCTGATTTTGACGCTTTTCAAAGGCTCCCCGCATAAGGGTCCTGCCTTGCATGCGAAGGTGAAGCCTGAGATTACAGAATCCAGAACGCTCCGAAGCTGCTCCGTTTTCCCAGCGCATTCCACCAACGCGTTCTTCTGTTCATCCACCGCGAGCACCTCGCCGACGCTCTTTAGCGCATAGCCGTCTTGGTCGATAAGTTTCGCAAGCTCTTCCTCCAACGGTTCAACCTGAACCGTGAACCTGTTCTGTCTGTTTGGGCTTGCAGCCGTGGCAACGGCGCCTTTTCGGGTGACGCTTTCTCTGTAAACAACCCTCGGCAGCGAAGCCGTGATTTCCATGTCGCCGAGATAATCCTTCAGGTGCTTTGTGGCGGTCTCGAGGTGCAGCTCGCCCATCCCGCTCAACAGGTACTCGCCCGTCTCCGCATTCACCTCGACAGCCAAATTCGGGTCTTCGGTCGCCAGCTTCTCCATTGCGCGTAACAAAGGCTCCAAATCCTTGGGGTTTTTGGGCTCCACCGCCACCGTCAACACAGGCTCCGACACGTACCTGATGCGCTCAAACGGCACCATCCCCCCGCGGTGTTCTGCGTCAACCACAGTTTCGCCTGCCTTCGCCGCATCCAACCCAGCCAAAGCAGCCAAGTTGCCCGCCGCCACATGGTCAACAGGCTCCCTGAAAGCGCCCATGTAAACCGCAACCTGCTGAACCACCAGCTCCGCCTGCGCATTGACGAGATAGACGCGGTCGCCATTTTTGACGGTACCCGAGAACAATCGCCCAGTCACGATTACACCAGCATCAGGATCCGCCTGAACGTGTGTCACGCACATTATCGTTGGTCCGCGGTCGTCGCAGCGTACCATGGCTTGCCCAGCTTCCGAGGAGAGAGCGCCCTTCCAGATTTTTTCCACCCGATACCGCTGAGCGTCTAAGGGGCTTGGGATGTTCTTAACTGACATGTCGAGTATCGCGGTGTGAAGCGGAATTAGCTTCGGCAGTTCCTCAACCTCGCCGTTTCGATAAGCGCCCATTATATCGCTGAATTTCACTCCCTTCTGCTTCGTCTCGTTTAAGGTGAATCCCCACCTGTGCAGAGCCGAGCCGAAAGCCACGCTACCCCTTACAGCGCTCACTTTCCACGCGTTCTTGAATGGGAGTTCGCCGTAAATCTCGATTAAATCGTTAAAGCTGCCGATTATGCGGTTGAATTTCGCTTCAATTTGCTCCGCGCTAAGCTTCAGTTCGGTGATGAGGCGATCTACCTTGTTGATGAAGAGCACAGGACGCACTCTTTCTTCAAGAGCCTGGCGGATTACGATTTCGGTTTGAGCCATAATCTCCTCGACCGCATCCACAACTACGACGGCGCCGTCTATGCTGCGCAGGGCTCGGGTGACCTTGCCCGTGAAGTCCACGTGCCCAGGCGTGTCCACCAAGTTAATGATGAATGCGCCCTCGGCGGCTTGGTAGAGCAGGGAGATGTTGGCGGTTTTCATGGTGATGCCGCGCCTCTGCTCCTCCTCAAGATAGTCCAAGACACGGGCGGAACCCGCCACCTTCGGCGACAGCAACCCAGTCCCAGCAAGCAACGAGTCGGTCAGAGTGGTTTTTCCATGGTCGATGTGGGCGATTATCCCCATGTTCCTGATAAGCTCCTTCCTGCCCATTAGCATCAGGATGTCGGCAACTTGTCTGAACCTCGGCATTTTTCAACCCGCTTAAGACCGATCTACTGAAAGAAGAGTTTCCCATTTAAATTTATAACACGCCACATTTTACCTTGTTGCCAGAAAAAAGAAGGACAAGAACAGTGAAAACACCCGTAACAGTGCCCACCGAAAACCTCAACGCGGAACCATACGCATCCATACTCTGTTATCCCCGGGCAAGCGAAGCGGAGCTGCGGCACCGCCTCGAAGAACTTCGAGTACTTGGCGTCTCAGCTGTGGAGTTCTCGGGAAGGAGCAGCGCTTTTGACATCCCTGTGTTGGGCAAGGGCTTTGTCGGCGTTGTCGTGACAGCGCACCTGGACGGGCAACGTGCTGCCTTAAAGATTCGCCGAGTAGACGCGGACAGACCGAGCCTGCAGCACGAAGCCGAAATGCTCACCAAAGCCAACATTGTAGCAGTTGGACCAAGACTCATCAGCACGAGCAAAAACTTCCTCCTCATGCAGCTAATCGACGGCGACCCCCTGCCCTTGTGGCTCGCGACACACACCGCAAGGGAAGAGATGCGCAAAGTCTTAACTGACATTTTAGAGCAGTGCTGGCGACTGGATAAGGCGGGATTGGACCACGGCGAACTCAGCAAAGCACCAAAACACCTCATAGTCGATATGACTGGGAAGCCTTGGATTGTTGATTTCGAAACCGCCAGCGATGCCCGAAAACCCGCAAACGTCGCGGCTGCTTGCCACTACCTATTCATTGGCGCCGTCGGGACAGTCGTATCCAAGGTGCTTGGTGAGAGAAACCGCACAGAACTCATTGAGGCGCTAAGGCTGTACAAAAAGGCGCGCACACGTGAGAATTTTGACCGCGTGCAGCGGATTTGCTTCGGCTAAGTCACGTAATCAATCGGCGAGTTCGCGCTCGCTCCGTTTCCGTTTTTGGCAATGTCGAGTTCTCTGGTGAGCTGGTACAGGTCCAGCCAAGTTTCTATCTTCTGCTGGCGCTCAAGCTTTTTCTCCTCACACAATAACGGAATTGTGGTCACGAACAACCAGCCGTAGAGTTCTTCTTTTGATGCCAAACCTTCTCCCTGAAAGAAAAGGCGCATTGTATCCTTTTATCTGCTGTGGAAAAAAACACTAGAAGAAACTTCTGGGACTCTGTGAGTACTGTTCTACTCGTTACGCGAGAACCTCTCCGAGGCGCCCCTGTTCACGCGCTTCCTTTATTTCAAGCGCTATGCGCCTGCCCATGTACATGCCAGCACCGTACTTCAAGTAAGCGTAAGGCGAAGTTCCAATGCCAACGTTTGTTCCCGCCACGATGCGCGCCGAAATCTCGAACGTGTAAATCTTCAAGTCATCCGTAATCACAGTCTCCAAGCAAAAGGGACCGATTATTCCGGGCGGGGCAAGTTCTCGCGCTTTCTTGTGGACGCTGTCGCCCATGCGCATGAGTTCCGGCAGCAGGGATTCGCGGAGCACTATGGGGAAGTTGCCCACGATAGTGTAGGTTGGGGTCACGTCGATTTCCAACTGCTCACTCGCTGGAATCTTGCCGATGGCGTCCACGGCGGACTCGTAACGCCTGTCCACCGCCAAGAACTCCACGTCGTCCTTGATTATGCTGCTGAAGTAGCTGGGGTAAACGTTCACGCCCAAAGCGTACTCCTGCAAATGAATCCTGCCAACATCCTCTTCTCGGAGGAGACCACGCCGAACCATCGCCTTAAACTTCTTATAGAAAGACGCAGGCGAATTAGCCAAAAAGTAGCCTCTGCCACCTTTCGCGCCGGGTAACTTGGCGATTATCAAGCGATCGATTTCGTCCGGCGTCTTGAATGTGGCGGGCAGCCGCAGCCCTGCTTGGCGCAGCCATTCCTCCTGCTCCTTGCGGTTGGCTTCCCAGTGAAGAAGCTGCCGGTTCCCAAACATAGGCACATAAAGGCTGTCGGTCAACTCCTCAGTGCTTAGATAAGCGGTAAAAGAACCATGGGGAATCAAGACCACGTTCAGCCGACGCAGTTTCTCCTGCAACGCCTCTTTAAGCAGTTCAGTAAAGTCCTTTACTATTATCATCTCGTCAACAAGAGGGAACTTGCGGTACATTATGGCGTCTTTTTCCTTGCAGATGCACACCGTGCGGAACCCCTCTTCCTTGGCGCCCTTGAAAATGTTCAGCGCCGAATGCGAACCCAACGTGCCAATCGCAAGCTTGCTCAAGTCGTACTTGCCGAGGATTTTGGCGATGTCGCTGCTTGTAATCATGTTACCACCTCCGCAAGCCTGCCCTCTTTCAAGGCACGCTTAATCTCCATGGCGACACGCCTTCCAGGACCAACTTCCATGCCGTACTTGTACTTCATGTAAGGCGAGGTTGGTTCCACGCAGGGGCAGCCTGGCACTCGCGGACTCACGTCAAAAACGTAAAACTCCAAGTCCTTTGTAACCGCACCCTGCAACGCGAAGAGCCCCAGCATCCCCGGCGGATACTCTTTCTTGCATGTCTCCACGAACCGTTCGCCTGCCTCAAAAATTTTTTCCAGCTGACTCTCGCGCATGGTCACGCCCATGTGTCCAATCTCGATGTTCTGCGTCGGAATCTTAAGCTCCAACTGCTCCGAGGCAGGCAGGTCTAAGACGCCGTCGAGGTCTGTTTGCACGCGCTTGTCGAAGCCTAAGAGGTCTATCTCGCCAGTTAGCGGAGACCAGAAGTAGTTAGCGTTGAACTTGGCGCCGATGACGTATTCCTCGATGACTGCCTGCGCGAGCGCTTCGCGGGTGATTATTCCGTTTTTGACGCGTTCCTCTGCTTTCTTCGCGTATTCTTCTGGTGATGAGGCGTAGAAGAAGGCGCGTTCGATGGCGCGGGTTTTCTCGGCGACCTTAACTATGGCGAGGCGGTCGATTTCTGCGGGCGACTTAAAGGTTTTCGGCGTCTTTATTCCCGCTTTTTCCAGCAGGTACTGCTGGTTCCTCGGTGTGCCGCGCTCTTCGGTTTTGAGCATGTACCGGTTTCCCATGAGTGGCACGGCGAATTTTTCTTCGATGTTCTCGTATCCCGCGTATACACTGAAGGAGCGGTTGGGCACAAAAACGGTGTTCATGTCGACCAGTTTCTGCACGTTTTCTTCTTTGACTATGTCGCCGAATTTGTCTAGGAACACGATGCAGTTGAAGAGGTTACCGTAGTACCGCGTGTAGGTTTTCTCCCTCCCCTTCTGGCAGACAACCACGGTTTCAAAGCCTTCCTGTTTGGCGCCTGAAGCGATTTCCAGCGCTGAGTGGGAGCCTAAAACTCCTATGCGGACTTTTTTAGGGTCGTATTCGCGAATTATTTCTCTTATCTTGTTTTTCATCATTGCTTTTCACCCATATAATCCCGGTATTTGCCAATCACTTCTGCGAGTGGTGGCGCGTCAAATAATTTGCGGTTGGTCATCTCGTTTGCGGCTGCCATGTACATCTCGCTGATTATGTTCTTCAGCTCTGGGTCGAGTTTCGGGGGCTGCGATTTGCATATGCTACGCCAGTCTTTGACGCCTTTAGCTTCCGCGGTTTTTTTGGCTTCTTCCACGTCGCGGTACCATTGTGTTTTCTTGTAGAATTGCCGGGCGATTTCCTTGCTTACGTGTACGCCGTCGTAGGTGAAACGGCACTCGTCCAAGGTGCCTACGACATCGACGACCATGAGTTTTCTCTGGTTGTCGAAGGCTAACTCGATTTTGCCGTCCTCGTTCTCCAGTTTTGCGTGGCATGCCACTTCGGTTATGGTGTCGTTGACTTTTGAAAGAACCGCTTTCACAGCAGTTAGTTCGATGTTGGTTAAGCCCGCGATTTTCTGGGCTTCTTCCCAGGTGACGTAGCGGTCGGTTTCCTCCAGTTTAGTGCTGACGTCGAATATGGGTTTTTTGAAGCGTTCGCCGGGCTGTGGGACATGGTCGAGTCCGAGGTCTTGCGGGGTGATTTTTCCTTGTTCGAGGCGTTTGAAGACTGAGGAGCCTTCTGGCAGGCCGTTTCGGTAGATTATTTCGAGTGGGATGAGGCAGTTCTTGAGCTTTGGCGTGTACATGCTGTAGTTGTACTCGAGTTTTCCCTGCGCGGCGCGGATCTGGGGTTTATAGACGTTGACGAGGTTGACTTCCATGGTGCTTGTGGGTTGGCGGATTTCTTTGAAGGTGACGAGGCGCCCTGTCTTGTCCACTAAGCCCCTGTAGTGGGTTCGAACTCCCGTCTTCTCTAGTTTTTCGAAGCAGTAGGCGCCCATGAGGCAGAGCGCCGCGCCTTTGCCGGGGATGTGGTCGGGCATTTCGCCCCAGTCGAAGACAGAGTAGCGGTCGGAGAAGTGGAATCTGCCGACGCCCATGATGTCTGGTGTGGGTTTTTTGGTTATTTCGAGGTCTTTCACGCTGCCCATAGACTGTCACTTCAATTCTCAGTTCGCTATGGCTTATGTGAATATTGTTCTTGAGCTTATATCGCTATCTAGCGGTTTGTCTCTAAAATTGCTTTGGCGTTTTTGGAAAGTTTTAACTTCTTATTCCAGCTATATCTTGAGCGTTTCCGTCTAAAGTGAAGCTCATCTGTGGGAGTTGAGCATGGTTGCCTGTTGAAGTTGGGTTGGAGATGTATGCGGAGAAGCCTGTTGTTTTGCCGTTTTTTACGGGTTATGTGGCTCGCGGTTTGTTGCTGCATGCGGTGCGTATGGTGGATCCTGTTGTGTCGGGCGTTTTGCATGAGTTGGATGTGCGTAAGCCTTATAGTGTGACGCCTTTGCGGTTTAAGAGTATGCGTCGTGTTGAGAATGGTTATGAGTTGGATCCGCAGGCGCCTTGCTTTGTGCGTTTTAGGTTTTTGAAGGATGAACTCAGCGCGTTTATTCTTAGTTATTTTCAGAAACAGAACAGCTTGATGGTTTTTGACACGGTGTTTCGTATTGCCAGTTTAAGCGTTAACTGTAAGAGTTATGTGGATTTGGAGAAGGAAGCTGCAGCTGTTGACAGGTTTAGGCTTTTGTTTAAGACGCCATCATATTTTGCGAGTTTGGGCAGTGGTTTTCACTGGATGTTTCCGGATGCGGTTAAGGTTTTTTCGGGTTTGATGCGGGTTTGGAACTTGTTCAGTGACGGCAAGCGGTTCAGTAAGGAGGAGTACTTGGCTTACAAGGAATGGTTGAGTGAGAATGTGGGGGTATGCGAGTACGAGTTGCATACGCGATTGGCGGTTATGCGGAAGAAGAAGACAACAGGGTTTGTGGGCTGGGTCACGTATGAAATGCGGGATAAGGAAAGCGAATGGAACAGGGTGACTGCTATGCTGGCGAAATATGCGGAATACGCTAATGTGGGCGGAAACCGAACAGGAGGATTCGGCTTGACTCGTTTTCTTGAGAAAAAGGCGTGATGCCATTTGCGAGGCAAAACTTATACCCCCTATATAAATAGATTAAACCTAAAATTAAAACAGAAAGCTAGTGTAAGATAAACCTGTTATGTTGCAAATCGAGCTGTATGCAAAAATAATAACTATATGTAGTTACACAACCCATATGGTACTCTATTTTGGGTGAAAACTAATTTAATGCTATAAAAATAAGATTTTTTCAAAAGTTGGTGGTAGTGCTTTCAGTAAAACTTAAATTTTGTTAAAGTAATACAATAGGTTATGCCAATAATTCACCCTGAAATAGCTAACGCTTTGGCTACTGTAGTCATTGCAAGCCGGAGTTATACCCTTCTTGATAGGCTGGCTAACGCAATATCCATAGATGCTGTCAATAAAGCAATTTATGAGCTAGGAAGAACTTTGGAAGTAATCATTCGAAATCCAAAAGCTGATCAAGCCATAAAAGTTGGTGACTATGAAATTGGAATAACGGGTAAATGGGAAAAAGAGTCTAAACACTTCACCATAAGGGGCAGATTGCCTGAGCCTTCTCATTATGAAAGATTTTTGGTAGAATCAGCAGAGGATATTAGAGTATCAAGGAATACCGCTGCATATGCTGCGGGCTTAATTTCCAGTGTAGTGGCTAGATCAAGTGGAGGGGGCAAATAGTGGGTTATATTAGTATTGCTGTGCGAACTATCTTTAATCTTGAAAGTTTAAGTGGCGTTGAAACTGTTGGCAACCTATCTAGACATAGAACCGCACCTATAGTTATGCTTGATCAAAACAGTAGTTATACTATAAGGTTTGTGCCAGTAATTTCGGGAGAGTCATTAGCGCACACTTATCAAGAGCTATTAGTGGAAGAGGCTAATGCGCGATGTCTTCCATTAGGTCTATACTCTAGACGGCATGAGTTTCTCAAGTTTGCCGACGAAGGCCTATTGGAGAACGAGGGGTTACAACCAGCCAATGACGAAAATGACATTAGACGAGCCGAGATCGATATTCTTTTAAAAGATTTTATTGCTGATGTAGGAGGCTTTCTCTACGCTGGTAAAAAGGGGTCTCCAATAAAAAGGACTTCATGTTTCCAAGTAGGCTATGCTACACCCACTTTATGGGATAAGGAATCCGCAGCTCTGGAAAGTCAATTCCATGTCAGATTTGCTCCGTCAAAACCTGAAGTACAGATACCGTATAATGTCGAAGTTGGCAGTGCAATTTACACTTTCTCTCTTAACTTAGACACTTCAAGAATAGGTACGCCTTCTACAGGTTTTGGTACTATTGAAGAATCAAAAGAAAAAGAACTTGAAAAAAGCAAACCTGAAAGAGTTAAGGCGGCTCTTTCAGCCCTCCTGAAGTTCTATTCTAGTATGCCTTTTGGTGCAAAGCGCTCAAGGTTTCTACCCAATATGGAACTTCTGTCGGCAGTTGCTTCTTATTCTAAGGATATTCGATTTGTAGTTAGCCCTGGAAATGGAAAAGGATATGTTCGTAATACAGTGAATAGAAAGAAAGATCTAGTCACTTGTTTTGAGAAATTGGGCTTAAAAAATGTAGATGTAGCGCTTTTTGCTTTTGACAAAGAGAAAGCAAGTGAAGGAACCGAAATCACTCTTTGTGAAACTATAGAGAAAGTAATAGAACAGCTTGTGGAAAAATCTGTAGAAGAACTAAAGCAGCCCCAAGGCTAGAGTGCGTATGTTTGGGCTGAGAGTTGAGGCAACACTTCACTGGGGTTTCTGGTGTAGATCGCCGTCTACAAGTAAACTGCAGACATCACTCTACATTTTTCCTCCTACAACCCTCATAGGAGCACTATGTGCTGAACTCGCGAGAAGAGGTGTACTGAAACTCAACGGTATGGAAATAAAAGGCGAAACATTGGCAGTTAATGGAAAGTTCTCAAGTCCTTCATTAGTTTTAGCAAAAGCTGTAGCGGGCGCTTCTGCGTATTATAAAGAAGGAACGATCGGATTTGCATACGAAGACATCAGCAAGTATGTCACTCTTCATTTTCATCAATTTCAAAATGATGGAAGAGGAATACGACGATACTTGCCAGAGTATAGAAGCGGGGCCATTCGCGTAGGCAAAATAAGTGTGCCAAGTGGCGCTATAGTAATCTGTTACCTTCTATATGATAAGATACTTGAGGAGCTAATAGGTAATAACTGGGAAAGAGAAATTCTCATAGCTGCTTGCAGTATAGATAGATTAGGAAGCAAAGAGTCGATAGTATCTATTGAAAAATCTGAGCCTATGGATGCTAAACCGCTAAAAGATAATCGCATTGAAACGCGCCTTTACTTTCCTTTAAAATATGTGGATCAACATTCTATTGAGGGGTCTTATTACTCAGAACGATTTTGGAAGGGCGGTTGGACCAGAGGAGATACTCCTGACTTCGAGGAGTTCCTAATACCTGGAAGTAAAACGCCTATCCGTTCAGGAAAAATCAGTGCTTGCCTCAAAGGAGGCATTGCATATAGGTTCAAGCATGAAGAGGTGCTTGTTGTCTGATAGCAGATAAATATCGTTATATATGCAACGCGAATTCTTGGCACGAGCGATGGTTCATTTGTGAAGCGTTAAAGTCTGTGGATGAACTATTTAGCAACAGCAAGAACGGCGTGATATTACTGGATCTTCCAACAAATTACGGGAAATCCATGGTTACTTTAGCTCTCTCAGAGTTAGCTATAGAGGGCAATCCCTACTTTTCCAGAGTTATTCATGTACTGCCTATGCGGAGCATAATAGATGACTTGTACACAAGAATTAAGGACCACATGCCCGTATGCATGCAAAAACATTTAGCAATGCAATATATGTTGCAACCTGGATCGCCTTTCTTTGCTAAACATTGCGTTATAACTACTCTTGAAACATTTCTTCTCAATTTTTTCAAGTTACCTGCACATGAACTTTGGAAAGCATTCCAATATGATACTGCCCATTTTGAGTTTCCGAGAGCAATGATTTATACTTCCATAATAGTATTTGACGAATTTCATCTGTTTTCTGGCTTAGGCTCTTTGGATGCTGAATACAAATCACTTAATGCTGTCACAGCGGCCATGCGCTCTCTTGCTTTAGCTGGAGTTGTTATTATAATAATGACCGCAACTATGCCCGATAGCCTTAAACAATTCGTGAAAAAAGAACTAATTGAATCAGGTATCGAGTTTCGTGAATATACTTATGAAAAAGGAAAGGATCTTAAATTTGATGACGAATTACAAAAAAGAAAGAGGCTCATCAAAAAATCACTGCAAGATCCGGTAGACTTAGCTCGTCATTTTAGAAATCAACGAGTGGCAATAGTTGCTAATACAAAACAAAGAGCAATTGAGTATTATAGAAAAATTAATGATACCAATACTGTTTTATTTCATGGCGGGCTGCCTCAAGTAAAGCGGGAGCAATTTTTAAAGAAAATTAAAAACGAAAAAGAGATTTTAGTTATTGCAACGCAAGTCATCGAAGCGGGAATAGATACCAACTTCGATGTTATGATAACTGAAATATGTCCTGCTGATCGACTAGTACAACGTGCAGGAAGAGTTGCAAGAAGTGAAATAACAGGAGAAGTCTTAGTAGTTAATCCTAAAACCTGTGCACCATATGATAAAGTAGCCACAGAGGCCACTTGGAATTTTATCGAAGACTCTAATTTGGATTATTTCGAATGCAGGAGTTTAATAAAAAAGGTCTACGATCAACTGCCCCCTCCCACAAAAATTTCCCCCCTCTCAAGATCGTTGAGTTTGCTTGATCACATGCCATTATTAGGTCTACCCGACGCAAAAGCCGCCTTTGAATATTTTGAGGGATTTACTGAATCTTCAGGAATCATCAGTGCTTTCATTGAAAATAAAATAGACCCAAATTGGGCAATTCCTGTGAATGAAGCTGAGGCACGCGACATTCTTGCCAAAACTAGAAAGCTGGTCAGTGGTAGAGTGATTGTAGAGCTGCAAAGTTTACCAAGAAAAGAGCCACTTTCAATTTATTTCCTCAAAAATGGGTATAGCGGTATTGTAATCGATCGTCAAACATATCTAGAGAATATCGGGCTTAATGAATCAGACACCTTTGGTGGAGCATAATGAAACCGTACGCCTATAACGATCAGTTACTTTTTGATCACTTAAAAAATACCTTGAATTTTGCGCAACAGTTTATCCAGCAAAATGCGAACATATCTTGTAGACGTTTCAAAGCCTCTGGTCTTAACATAGACCTCCATCGTTTCAAATTTTTGGCTAGGGTGGCAGCTTTGACCCATGATATTGGTAAAGGTGCCGACCAATATCAACGGAAGCAAAACATAGGGAAAGAAAAACCAACTTTTATGTATCATGAATTGCCTTCCGCAATAATAAGCTGGAGGCTCCTAGAGAAAGTGGGAATAAGCAAGGAAGAAAGACTTTTAGTTTTCATGGGGGTTCTTCAGCACCATAATGCGATGCGTGACTGGCTTCAGGATGAAAACTTATTGCAGAAATTAAATAGGTTTAGGCAACCATGGACTTTTTCTATGTGTATCGATGAAATAAATAAATTTCTGGACGAGGAAATTGGTTACACTGAAGTTTTAGATACTTCTTTGCGCGATATTTTTGAGCTAATTAAGTATGTTAAAGAGTGTTTAAGCAAGATCCGTTTGGCATGGCCGAAACTCTATTGTTTGCTTATGGCGCCAGTTGTAATCGGAGATAACTTAGATGCATATAAAGTTAGAGCCAACGATTTAAGTTATGCTAAACGGTGGTTTATTGAAGAATTAAAAATAGCAATAGGTGATTGACATAAAAGAGATTAGAATAGGTTTGCCTCCATGGTTTTATCTTAGATGTTTATTTCTTTCTTTTGCTAATCTTATAGATTTTCAAAAGGCAGAAATAGAGCTTCTCGAAAATTCGATCGTTGTACGATCATTTGTTGCAGATGTAAGAAATGTTTTAGCCGATGCATATGGTTATGCGTTGCAGCTACTCGAAGAATATCTACAGCAAACAAAGTCAAAAGTTGAATTCCCAAGTAGCGGTAACGACAAAAGATGGGTTTTACCAGCAATATATCGTCAGTTTGGGATAGCAACAAGCGAACCAATTTCAACTGTTCTAAAAACTTATCTGCAGAGATTACCTAACCTCAATGAAAATGAAATTCAACATGCTTTGTATCCGTTTTCTGGAAAAGGTGATCTTGCACCGCTATCTACACTAAATCTCGAATTCTATGGATATACTAGAGGGCCTTATTTTGATGGCAGATACGAGTTGGATGTAAAACTTAATTTTCATCAAATAATGATTTGCCTAGCAGGTTATTTTGCAGCACGTACATTCAGAAGTAAAGTAGAAGACAACTGGATCAGTGTCTTAGTTTTTCCTTATGGTATAGAACTTACTAAACAAAATTTCTACAGAAATTTGAGAGGTAATGTGGCTAATTTGCCAGGGCTCAAGCCAGAGGAAGGAGTAATACTGTGGTTTGCTATTAATATGCCACCTGATTCTCCAGATCTTATGATAGTTGGAATGAAGGACTCATCAGGACAGAAACCTGCCTCTGTAAGCACGAATTTGCTTGTTCCGTTAGCTGCATTTAGAACTCGAGCCAGCACCTTTTTAACATTAGCCGAAGAGGATAGCACAAGGCGAGCCATTATGGGCTTGCTTGGTAGGTCATTTCAAAAAGGCTGGCAAAGTAAAAGAACTGAAGCAGATGTGGATGATGCAGTGGAATATGTTAAATTACTTTATCTCGCTGCTCAGGGCTCTGAGAAAGATAAACTGGAACTCCTTATGCGCTCATCCCGAACCGAACTGTTTACAAGTAACTTAGCAGGGGAAACCGCCAAAAATAGGCACCAAATAGCAGGGATGGCTCGCTATATTGCGACAAAATTATTAACGTGGACTTGATATTGTCCTTTCGTCTTATCTTTGTTGGCATGTTTGTTTGTGTCCGCATCCGCCTTGGCACTTGTGCTCAGCCACTCGTACAGGCGGCAGTTCTTCATCCCGTATAATGCGTTTAATGTGTCCCAAAACACGTTTAACATAACTCTTCATAGTCGGCGAAATCTCAACCCGCAAAATCAGTCCCTCAGGAATATAATTAACAAAACCACGCTTAACCACCGTGCCAAAACACTCCTCAACCAGCAACGCATACCCAACCAGTTGGTACTTGTGATCCATACGCACTCTGCCCTTATCCGAATTCATATTCTTATACTCCACAGGGATATACTCTCCCTTAACCGTCTTAATTATGCAATCCACGTTCCCCTGCAACCCAAGCGCAGGCGAACTGAGCGAAGTAAACAGCAGCTTCTCCGCCCCAACAAAGTCGGGAGAATAATAAACAGCATCCTTACGCCTCAGCTCTTTCCGCACATAATCCTCATGCTGCTCCTTGCCCTCTTCTTGTTGCGAACCAAAAACAGGCTGGGCACGCAAAACACGATCAAAATACACAAGTCTCGGACAATAAACGTAATGCTTAATATCCGTAACAGAAACAAACTCCTCTGTAATGTCAGAAATAGGCAGCTTCTGCTTCCGTCTCAACCACCCATCCTTATACTTACTCAATCTTAAGCCTTCTCTAAAGCCTCCATAATCTGTACGTATGTCTCCACGCTGCACCGCCAACCAGCAAAAACCATCTCATTCACCGCTTGCTTTGCTCTTTCTTTAGTCATAACCCCCTCATAAACAGCCCTCACCAAAACATAAGGCGTGCCCGCATAAGCGATTCCATAAACTTTAGCCGTTTTCCTCGCCACCTCATCATCCACTAAAGCCAAACCATTTAACTCCCGTGCAAGAGCCAAAACCTCAGCATCGGTCACATGAAGTCCTCTCGTCCGCAGCAACCTCGACAAAAACTCCTTATCCTTAGGCTCAACAACACGAAATACTTTGCTGCTAAACAATTTCTCTAACACGATTGCATCGGGGACTCCCTTACGCTTTCCCTCATCCACAACCTCACGTTTAACCTCTGGCGACGTCACCTTTTCACCTTTCAAATCTTCAAGAACCTTGCTTAATCCCACTTTAGCCAAATAAATCAGTGGTGTTGAATTGAAAACTAACGGCTTCACTTATGCTTCGCCGCCGACGCTGCCTTAAGCTCCTTCTCGATTTCTTCGGGAGTAAACCTAACCCATTCAACATTTCGCTGCTTCACTAAATCAGCAAATTCCCACAATGAAAGCTTAGCCATCTCAGCAGCCTTAGCAAACGTCACTTTCCCATCTCGCAGAAGCTCAAGAGCCGTCTGCTTTCGCCATTCTGCAATTCCTAATTCAAGAAGATTCCTAACTACTGTTGCTTTGTCTAACTTTGCACGTTCAACAACTTCGAGGATTTCCTTCTCGATTTCCTTAGGTATTCTTACCGCTAAAGGTTTAAGCGTCAACACGTTCACCGTATACAAAAGATGTCAAATGCATACATAAACCTTGCGCAACTCAGAAATACGCTATCTTTTCCTTCTCTTTCTTCAGCTCATATTTTTTAGGCTTGCCCACTTCTTTCCGCCCTTTGAAACACGTGTCACAAACAGGAAACAACTGCACATTCTCAACTAAATCCTTAATCAGATTCTTCAAATCCACAAGCAAACTATTCAACTCATCCCTACGCAGACCGCCAATAAACGCACTGTACTGAATACGTTGCAAACCATAATCCTTCAATGTTTCAGCAACCAAAGTCCGCAAATTGTCGTCAGTAATATCATAAATCACAACATAGCGCACAAGCACTCACCATCCCAAGCAGAAAGGCACATACTCAGCTTCCTTCAAAAGAAAGCGAACGACACATCTGGGCTGCAGTTGAATGAAGCTTTTCAATGATCCCTTCTGACCATTAAACATCACTTCAGAATCCAAACGCTCCTGAAAACTCGCCA
>JAAKEZ010000003.1 GCA_018475625.1 Candidatus Bathyarchaeota archaeon A05DMB-2 | reverse complement strand
CGGTTTTCTGCACTTCTAAGCCCAACTCTGCACACTTCAACGCTAAAGCCGCAGAGTCAACCAATCCGTCTGAATCCTTGTTTGCCACCAGCCAAGCTTTGATTTCTTCCAGTTTCTCTCTGAGACTGCTTGGAGAAGGCTGTAGCTTATGGCTTGCTATGTCTAACGTGTCTATGCTGTCTAGGGCTATCTCTACTTTAATAAAACTGCCATCGGACAGTTCCTCGACGTTGTAACCGTTGTTTTTGAACTGGTCAGCGTGTTCAATTAAAGTATAGAACACCCTAGACACCTTAGACACGCTAGACACGTTCGCGCTGTAGCGGACTCCTTTGAAAGCGTAAAGGCGCTTTCCCTCCACTTTTGGCCTGTAATCTGCAACTGCAACGTGCTTCGGCAGATTCTTGAAAAACGTGTCTTGAAGCACTGTTGGCAGCTGCAAGTTTCGGCAGTACTCAGCGAAGACTGTGTACAGCGGTTTCTTTTCTATGAAAGCGTCTGAGTCGGTTTCAAGGCAGTCTAACACGAAAGCGGCAATAGGTGATGATTTGCGAATGTAATCTTCTTTCGTCTCTTCGGTTGTTCTGCTTGGCTGAACTGACCCGTTTTCAGAAGTCTTTTCAGCCCTGCCAGAGCAAGGTTCAACAAGCCTGAAAGCTCAGCTTCAGTAGTCAGCTTCTCAAGAATGTAGGGGTCAGCGTTGCTTCCCGTGAACGCTTTGGGGAAAACAATGATGATCCACCGTCTGAAGAAAGCGCTGGTGTCATCGTTAGCCTCAGGCACCTTGTTGGCTGAAAACAGCAGCTTCGCATAATTCGCAAAGTGAAAAGTCTGCGAAAACTTCTTTTCCGCGGCGATTAAGTCGCGGCCCGTCAGCATCTTGAACGTGCCAGTGCTCTGCAAGGCTTTGTCAGGCAGATCCGCGTAAATATTCGCCAGCTTCGTGTACAAGTCGGCTTTTGCGAAGCGGTGGAGCTCAAGGTCTTGCAGGCTCCGCCCGCAGACGTTCTGCTGTCCCAAGAAGGCTTTTACAAGGTTCAGGAAGGTGCTTTTGCCGTTTGACCCGTCGCCAACAAGCATCAGCGCCTTAGCAATAAAATACGCCCTGTACAGGCAGAAGCCAACGACTTCTTCCAGAATTGTCACGTCTTCTTCGGAGTTTGTGATTTCCTTCATGAACTTCTTTATGGCTGGGCAGTCAGCCTCAGAATCGTATTTAACGGGCAGTTTGTTGAAGAACATGTGCTCCGGGTTGTGCGGCTTCAGTTCAAACGGGTCTTTGCTCAGGTCTAAGACGCCGTTTTCCAGCGGTAATAGGTGTGGGGGTTCTTCTCTGCGAACAGTGTAGGTTGAGGCTTTCACGAAGTCAAGCACTTCTAATGCGCGGTTCTTTCGGTAGTCGTCCTGTAACGCTTCTTTCACCAGCTTCTTTATCAGCGCGTCGCCCATGGGCTGGTAGAAGCCCTCCAGGTAAACGTAGGTTTCCTCGTTGTCCATCATCGTCGCAAAAGTGTACTTTTCCATTATCCACTTCGCTAACTTGGCGGGGATAAATCGTCCGTCCTCATCACAAAATTCCACGGTCTTCTCGATCTGTTCAAGGGTTTCGCTTAGCTTCATTGCATAAGCATCTCCTGTATTATTTCGCGGATTCCGCTGCTGCCCTTCAAAGAAACATTTCCACGGTTGCTGTAATGATACGTCACCAATTCTAAACGCGCTTGCTTTTCAGAGTCGTTTGTGCGGTCAGCCACCTGGCTGATTATGCGCTTAGCGCTCTCAAAACTGACGCCTTTCTTAAGGCATAGGCCGAGAAAATACATCTCCAAACGGTTGCGTGCGCCTTCCCGCCAGTACTTGCATAGAAACTGAACTCCCCTTTCCTCTTCGGCGCTGTTTAGCGGCTTAAATGCTGTTGGCAGCTCAAACGTCACCTGCACGTTCCGCTTAGTCTGCATGCACTCCAGCTTCGCCATGTGCTTCTCGCTGAAGCTCAAACCGTGCTTATTCTCCAGCGCTTCAAGCGGTAAGGGCTCAAACGTGTCAAAATCCAGCATCCGGCTCCATTTACGTTCTACTTGGTGAAAGCCGAAGGGCAGCTTCACGAAGTTGCCGAAAGGTCTATCCGCCGTTATCTCTTCTTGCTTCGGGAACACCTCAACTGTTTTAGGGCTTACATTAGCCATTTCCAGAACCCGCAGCCCAAACCAACGCGCCACTTTCGCCTTCACATGCAGAAGAAACAGAACCCAGATGTGATAGCTTGGGTCAGGATGACGCGACGCCTCCAGAACAATGCAGTTAGGCGACACTCTCGGAGTTTTATTGCCTTCGCTGTCCCGTTCTGTTTCAAGCAGAACCCCCAAGATTCCCTCCGACGTCGTTTTAGCGTTCTCTAGCCGTTCTGGGTCAAGGTCGAAGCAGAGCCATTTGACACGGCTGTCCTTGTCAAGCTGGTAGCTGCCAACCGTAACCTCCCCTTTCAAGTGTTGCAGGAGAATATCGTCTGTTAACGACTGCTCCACTCGTGTATAGCCTCGCTGCAACTGGACGCAGTAACAGTCCACGCGGTTAACGAACAAGCTGCTCAACCGCTGAATCGCGTCTCTCTGTTCCTCAGTACCCTCAGCCATTCTGCACATGCCCCTACTTTGATTTTGGTTTGCGTCCAACAGTTACAAGATCGGGAAAGAGCCAGTAGTTCCAGCCGTCACGGAAAAGGAAATTCTTATGTTCTTTCAAGTCTGAGAGCAGCGCCTTGTGGTCGGGGATGCTCTCTATTTTCTGGCCTTCGGCAGGGTATCGCTCGTATGAGCCCCTTGCTCCCTCGGCTTCGGTCCACGGAATCTTCTTGGGTTCCCAGCTCCATTTCTCTTCTGCAGTAGCTTCTTTCTCAGCTAAACCTTTGATTTCAGCGATCTGACGCTTCGCGTTAACCGCAGCCGCCTCTACAGCATTAAGAAAGTCGACAACAACCTCGGACAGTTCACTTTCATTCATTTCTAAAAACTCCTTTAGAAGCCTCCAGTTTCTTGCGTTCTGCTTCAAGGCGGTCGCGAACAGCGGCGCGAATGAACTCACTTTTCGTTTTAAAAGCGTCCTTCGCGATGTACTCTTCCAACTGCTGATCAAGGTGCTCTGGAACTGGTATGTTCCATCGTTTCACACTTTTACTCATTATCTCCACCTTTTTTACACAGCGTTAATAAGGCTGGAAAATTACTAGAAAGTTGAGTCCAGAAATCTGGAATCCAACGTGGCTGTGGTTCCAATGAAGAAGGCTGGGAGAGGCAGCGTAAACCGTTCACCATACAGCAAGAAGGGGCTCAGTTCTGACGCGCGGGTCATTGTGGCTTTGTTAAAAGGTCCGCAACCTCAAAGCAGAGATCAACTCTGCAAGAACGCTAAAGTAAGTCGCGCAACTTTCTACGCCATACGCCCAGTGTTACAAAACTCAGGAATCATGAAAGAAACTGATAAGGGATATGTTCTTTGGAGCTTCAACCCATTAGAGGCGGCTGTGGAGGACGCGCTAAACCGATTGATAGGGAGGGGCTACCTCATTTACGCTGAGGACGTGGCCAATGAGATTGGTAAGCCGTGGTCTGAAATCGAACCGACAGTGTATGCGGTCGTGAAGAAACTCGGCTTAGAAATGCGTACAGTTAATGGTAAGATGATGATACAAGGATTGGAAACTCGAAAACGTAGCTATCGCTCTGTCTGAGTGGTTGCCATCCGCAGCGTCCAACGGGAGAGCTCACAAGCATTAGGGCAGATGCTTTTCCCACACATTTGCTGGTCGGGTTATGCCTATATGGCAATAAGCCCTTCATGTACGCGGTAGAGTCTTAGGCTGCGTCGCCTTCCTCGTCGTGGTATATTTTCTTTAGTGAGGCATCCAGGCTTGCGAGTAACTTCTTTCCCTCTTCGTCGTCTGGGCCATCCAACACGAGTTTCGCGGTGTTTTGAGGTGCGATTCTTCGGGCTAACAGCCAAAACTTCTTCAAGCTTCTAAGCGCTTCCTCGCTGTCTTTTCCCCCACGGAACTTAATCATGAAGCTCATCCAGTACAGCGTTTTGGTGGACGGCTCCTCTTTCACTGCGAAGTCAGCGCCGAACTGCCTTATGGCTTCGCGGTAGAAGACGCGCCAGTTTTTGCGGTACTCTGGCGAACACCAGTCATGGTAGCCCTGCGCGTAAAGCTTCAAAATTTCCCGAGCTTCCCAGCTAAGCCCAAAAGCGTCAACGCTGCCCAGTTTTTGCTTTAGCAGGGCAATGTCAGCTTTAGCTTTTTCCACTATTCGCCGCCGTCCTCTTCCATCTCACGCGCCTGCTCCTTCAACAGCGCCAACTCCCTCTTTATAAGCTCCAAGTCATCCAGACGCTTCGGCACAAAACTCAACGAAAGCAGCTTGGCGACCACGCGCATCCATTTCAACGCTTTGTCGGGGTCGCTGTCCATGAAGCTGTGCGCGACATCGTACGCCTTAGCAGCTAAACTCTTGAGCAGCTGGTCTCTTTCAGGCCACGTCTCAGCATGGATGATCTGGTCGTGCAGCCGCGTTTTCTTGGTTCGGCGCGAGATTCTGGCTTGCGGTTTTTCCTGAAGCATCTTTGTGATTTCGGTGAGTGTTTCGTAAAATATTTTTTCAAAATCAACCGCTTTCGTTTCAATTTGCTTTTTGCGTTTAGAGTTTGTTTCAGGCTTGTTTTCGTGTTTCATCATGTACACTCCAACATGGTTTCTGGCACACGCGCATGCAGTATCATACGCGTTAGACGCTTAGAAGCTGGATCTCGCGTTCAACACCAGCATGCTCGCAACGCGTTTTCTCGTGGGCTGTGCGTAAATCCTGAAGCTGCGCGTCAAGTTCAGCTATGCGGCTCTGCAGCTGCTCTGCTTCACGTTCCAGCGCTGATTTCCGCGCCTTCAAAAACGGCAGCTTCACAAGACCCTTTGCCTTGCGAAGCCTAAGCGCCCAAGCGTAGATTCGGCGTTCCCGCCGCATCCACCCAAGCGCTGTTTTGTTCGCGTCCAGCCGCAGCTCAAGCATGCCCAAATGAGACTCAGCAAGCGTTCGGTGCATGTGGTCTAAGTACGCGTTTACGCTGCCTTCCCGCTTTATCTGCCTGATCCAGACTTTAAGCTGCGCGTTTTCATTTTTCAAATCGGCAATTTCCTCGTCTAAATCGCTCAGGTGTCTCTGAAGCTGGCTTGCCGTCGTATGTGACAAGCGCTGGCGTATACTGAAGCGGCGAGCTTTGTAGGTCTTTTCTGCGTCGCTGCCGTATCGCGCATAGGCTTTTTGCGCTGTTTCCTGAAGCGCCATTGCTATTTTTCCTTCTTCTTCTTTTCGATGATTAGGTGGCTGTTGTCTGTCCACATCAGCACCGTGTCGCCCTTCTTCAGGTCTAGGTGCTTGCAGACCTCTTTGGGGATGGTGACTTTGAGGCTTTTGCCCACAAGGACTACGGATACTTCGAATTTTACTGGCAATACGTGCACACCAATCGCCTGTTATATCTCTAAGATATTCTTAAATATAAGCATATCCCCGTAATACTGCTAAGAATATCTCTAAGAATACCTCAAAACCGTGACTACACTATTCAAAAAGATAGTGTAAGGGCAAATTCTGGAATCACATTAGAGCCTTAATCTGGGAGAAGGCTATGTGCTTTTCATGCAGGAGCAAGCGCGAAAAATGGATTAGTACATACAGCCTGAAAGAAGCGAGTTAAAGGAATGTGGGTACTTTGAAGCGAGGCTTATTGTTTTGCTGAACCTTAGGCGTGAAAATAAAGGGTTGCCCTGCATAGAAGAGGAGGAAGCGATGCCTCCCTGCGATAGCGAATGAAGCGGAAACTGGCGCTACAGCAATGTGCGCTGGAGGCATAAAGAACGCAAATTTGGAAAGAATGGCGAGGCTCGTTAAGATTGGTGGAATGTTATCACATGCGAAGGTTTACTTGTTTTGGAACAAAAACTAAAGTTCGTCAGAATTTCATTAGAAGGCTGGCTTAGTTTGTCTTCACACGCTGTTTTTTCTTGATTTTCTTGAAGTAAACAAGAAAACCCGCGCCGGCGACAGAGCCTGACACTACCGCAGTTATGATCCACGTTAAGGGTAGGGGTTCTGGTTGTGTTTCTGATTCTTTCCCATATCCAATGGGCGTGTACTCCTCGTTTATTTGCAAGTAATTTTCGCCGTCGTAGCCACCTATTGCGTAAAAGAGGTCATTAACGACAGCTAGGCCAAAGCCCCTTCGGGTCAGCTTTTGAGCGTTACTGCTCCACATGTCTTTTTCTGGGTCATAAACTTGAGTTAAGTATACAGTTTCTGAATAGTAGATACCACCGCCACCCTCGCATGTGTAACCATTAAAGAAATAGATACTTTTCGGCGCCATGACGCCGGTGGTCGCTCCTGCAACTCCACCGCTCAAGGCAGTGGGAACGGGCGCACCGTAACTCCATGTATCGGTTGCAGGGTCGTAAATTTGAGTTAAGTCGTAAGTCTTATTTTCAGGGATGCTACGACCGCCCACTACGTATATCTTGTTATCTAGCACAGCAGATGCATAGTCAAAAACAGGAGTGGGTATCGGCGTTCCGCTGGTCCAACTGTCTGTTTCTGGGTCGTAAACGTCGTTTGCATCAGTGTTAGGCCAAGGACGCCAAGGGGAGGTGCATCCGCCAATAACGTAGATTTTGCCGCTAACAACATTAGCAGAGAATCCACTGCGATATGTGAAAGGAGCGCGGTTCTTGGTTTCCCAAGTATCTGTAGCGGGGTCATAAACTTCGACTGCTCCCGTGAATCCCGAGGAGCTGGAGTTGCTGTCTCCTGTTGTGCCGCCTATTACGTATATTTTATTTTGAACAACGGCTATCGCAAAACTGCTTCTCGGGGTGGGCATAGATGCTTTGGTAGTCCATGTGTCTGTTGCGGGATCGTACTCTTCGTTAGTACTAAGGTAGCTGCCGTTATAACCTCCAATAGCGTATATCTTTCCGTTAACCACCGCAACGCCAGGCGCGTTCCGTGCCGTGGGCATTAAAGCTTTAATTGTCCAAAAACCCTCAGTTGCCTTAACTTGCAGAATCAAAAGAGGCGATAAAGAAAAAGAAATAACGAGGGCAATTACGAAACCTTTAATAGTTTTATTCAAGGATGTAACCATCCAGCGGTTAATTCATTTGTTATATATTCATACGAGGACTTAAAAGTTGTTGAAGACAAGAATCTAATCCTAAGCAGCCTCCCATAAACTGTGCAGTCTTAATTTTCATTTTTTTAAAAAAAAGAGAGGTTATTTGCGTTTTTTCTTGATTGTTATTATCGCAATGGCAACTGCAATGGTAGTTGCGACAGTTACTGCAGTTATAGCCGTATCAACTAATGGTGCTGTACCCTCAACTTGCTGTGTTGGCTGTAAATCGAAGGGTACCTCTCCACCAAAGACTAGCGTTTGACAATCAATGATCTCTGACGTATCTGCCCAGATAGTAACTTGAATTCCATAGACTAGACCTGGATAAAGATCATCAAGCGGCAAAGTAAGTAGCCAGTACGGATACAATTTTAATGGCTCTCTACTCCTCGTTAGCAACTTCGTATCTATCCGTTCCTTCACTATGTTGAAGTCTCTTACTTCCACGCCGTCAATTGTCCAAGAGAAATTTTCAGCACGTTTCAACGCAAGGTTTATGGCTTCTTCTCTAGAGACGTTCACCTCTGTACCACCTATCGTGTAGTAGCTCCGGTCATCCCTGAACGCATAAAAAGACCCGTTTCGAAAGCTAATGCTTATTCCAGAATAGTCTGCACCATTGAAGGTGTACTTCCAATTCAGCGAAGAAGAAAACGAGTTAATTGACACCTCAAGCTTCACGTTGTCGGATATTTCTGTCGCGTTTCTTGTTGCGTCAACCATATCCAGCATGTTTCTAATCCTTTCCACTTCTGCGTCTCCTGTAAATGTTCGGTATCTTTGAAGGATGTCTTTAGAATCTTCACGAATATCTGCGGATAACGGTTGGACATAGTGCGGTGAACCTTTAAGCACATCTATGAGACACCAGCAAAGAGTGCCGTTTCTAAATTTAAAGAGTACGTCTAATTTGCTATCTTCGAATTCAAGAGTGTATTTCCCAGCCACTTGGGCGAGACCACCCAGCTCAGGGGGATAACTTGACACGGTTCCAATTAGTATTGCTTTATATTTTGTCATATCTATGTTGACTACGTCTTTCAAGAAGACCAGCACTTCCTGGGGGTCAACTGTTGCTGCTGAGTATACCGTAGGTATCTGCGCAAGAGAAATTGCTAATATTGTCACAAGAATCAAAGTTGCATAGAATCGTTTAATAGAATGATTCATGCATCACTTCACTCCTTCAACTCGGTATAACATGGTCTGTATCGCCCCAAACGCGCATATAGCACCAAAGAGTTGGTGGTCCCCATTCTGGGTGCTCTGGATCGTAAACCGGATTATCCCGTTCATACCCCGTGTAAAGCTGACAATTACCGAAAGAGTTCCCACCATGTGTGTCTTCTGCAGCTAAATCGAGAGCGTTTTTTATCGAAAACACTCCTCCTGATAAGGCATAGTAATAGAACAGAAATGCAAAGTGACCATAATTCCAGCTGTCATATTCTGTGGGTTCAATGAAGTTAATTGACACATTTTCAAATGATATGAAACAACGGTTACTGGCATCAGAATTGGCATATCCATCAAACACTAAGTCGAGGGTTCCCATCCAAGAGGCTATCATACCCCAGCTGTGACCACCACTGTAACCGCCTTCAAGACTAGCGGCTCCATGACCACATGCCCAAAGGAACAAAAAGCCCGTGTTAATCCTATTCAGGTTCTCATATATCGACCAATCTTTGATAGCGTCAGTTTCGTTGTCGTAAATTCCGTAATGCGTAAAAGGACAATTTGGTACCTCACAGCCGCAATCTGGGTAAATATGCCCTTTATAAAAGACAGTCGTGTAGTCGTAGTTCCGCTCAGTATCATAAACGGTATTATAAACATTTTCTGGTTGTGTTTGACTCCCCCAATAGTTGTCACATTTGTCGTATCGCCCTGTATTGACAAAAAGGCCATAAATGTAGCTGGAAACATCGCTAGATAGAGTTAATTCATTGTTTCCGCCAAGGTCATCAGGATAATGTTGAGTTCCCCAGATTATGATGGCGTAATCCAGATCTGGCCATGTACTCCATTGTTGTTCTGGTCCCCAAGCTCCATGATCAGGTTCATCAGCAACATATTTTCTAATCTTGAAAGCGTAGAACCGCTCTAACCCGAAACCATATGTAGAGTATCGCGCAATGCCAAGGTGCACGTAATTTGCAGTTTCAGTATTATACTCGGTAACTCTAGTCGTTCCATCAACTGAAACACGTATATATCCATCCAGTTTCCAAATTTTAAGAGTCTTTAAAACATAGTCGGAAAAAGTCTGCTCACCACTGTCGTAATCCACATTGCCACCAACGCCAGCGTAATAAAGCCAGTTCTTGTTAGCAGCCCAATGATCCCGCAAGCTTAAATGAGCAACACCATAGTCAGATGGACTATAATCTGAATGTTCAACGTTAAATAGACCTCCAAAAATCTCGCTGGAAACTTCAGTGTAATGTACCATCCAAAAGGGCTGGTACATGCCATAGGCGCTCTCGATAAGCCAAGAGTCTGGAAGCGAAAAAGATTTGGAACGAAAGCCTTTACCATTCCACCAGTTGTTGGCGTCCATATTGTAAATATCTATGAAGTGATACGTCGAATCTATCCAATATGTTGGGTTTCCAGTTCTGTACGCAGTGGGCCACCTGCTGGTGCTCAAAGTGCCGCTGTCAAAAGGCTCCCCGAAAATGAATGTTGCATCAAAATTAGAAGTTGTTCCCGCCCCTGCGTTCCCATAGTATATGTAGAATATGGCGTCAGTCACACTTAGATCGTCTTTGATTTCAATCCAAAATACCGCGCTACTTGAGGCCGTATAACTCTCCCTCCAATAATCAAGCAATGTGTTTCCATCATTATCAGTAAACCTGATGTCGCCAAAATCGGAACGGCATTTTCCACCCAAATACACAACTCCACCGTAATCTGAGCCAGAACCGTAATAAACAAGAAGCCTAATCTGATAATTTGTTCCAGCACCTGCAGCGTTTTCAATGACGTGAGATTTACGATACGACCAACTAGAGCTATACCACGGGTCTAGATAGCAGAAACGCCCGCTAGCTACTGACTGTTCTAAGGTTTCTCCACAGGGTTTAAAAGCCACAAAAAACTCGTGAATACCATTGGAGAAATTCGGAACAATAGTCAACCACATCCTCAAATAGTAATTCTTGTTCTTCTGAATTGCGGCGTCGCTGAGATACCAGGTATCCATACCCTGAAAATCAAAGTTTCTTTTCTCAAATTCCGCTTCATTTCCAATTTCCCTCCAGTCGAGAGTCTGCGTCGTGTTCCAATAGACGAAACGAGCGTCCAAGTCGGCAACATCATAATGTTGAAGCAAAACTCGATCCAAGGCCGAGTCCACAGTCTGATTTTTTCCATTAACGATACTGGTGCTGCGGTAGACCCACACATAACCATCATAAGCGGTTTTCCCTGCAATTCTAGTGTAATTATATTCTACTTGACAAGCAGGATCATCAAAATACGGGCTTAGATCTAACTCGTGCTGTGTTATCTCTTCTCGCGGGTCATAGAGTTCCAAGCTTGTCGGGTAGCCTAAACTGCCCTTAAAGCCGAGGCAGAAGTCTACTTCTCCTTCGTACGTTTTGCTAGTCACGTTCAAGTAGACGTATCCGTCCGCGGTTAGCGTGTGCGGGGTCGCCGAAATGTAGCAATCTGCGTTTTCAACGTAGACCTTGTTTCCATCAATCGTGGGAAGAAAAGCTTCGCTTTTAGCTATCGGTATCGGCATCAAGAATAGGGATAGCAGAAGTAAAGCACTAATCGTCAAAGTAACTATTGCAGAATTTGGTTTTTTCATTTTCCTTTTCTCTTACAGGATGTTTGTTTTCCTGCAGTTACAGCAGTATTAGTGCTAGGAGTATATAACATCTCTTACTACTTCATATTACAACTACAAGTACTAATACAAGTCTTAATCTTATTACAAATCTTACTTCAATTTGTAATACATATTGGAGCAAGCAGAAAAACGCTTATAATTAGAAAATCTGGTTGCTGCAAGCTTTTTTATATAAGCATAAGTTTTTTCTTTGCTGTATTTGTGTTTAACACTAAATTAATCACTCTTTTAATCAGCTACTCTTTAATACAGCTTTTTGCTAGATTTCTTTGTTCACGTTAAAATGCTAGCCTTCCACTTGATGAGCAGGGAGGGCAGATATGTTTGAAAGAAAACATGGAGTTGAGCATTCAAGAAAGAATCCTGCGAGCCTTCCTGGATCTGGTTATTCTCCGCACGCTCCTACATCAGCCTATGACAGCATACGAAATTGACAATGCTATTTTGAAAAAGTTTGGCGTTAAGAGAAGCCCAAACGTAGTCTACACCAAATTAGCTGCCATGGAAAGAAAAGGATTGATAAGCTGTTCCCATTCTAAGCATGGCAGAAGCTACAGCATAACAGAGAAGGGAAGAAAAAAGGCAGACACTATTCCCAGCATAGTTGAAGAAATTCAAAAATCAGCATCAATCCTGTTGTGTTGAAAATGATAATGGATCATTTTAACTTTAACTCGCCTCTCTCTCATCAGGAGTGTATTTTCTTCGATAGTTTAAAAGGTGCAGATGCCGAATTGCTGAATTCCCCAACAAGGAGTAGAGTGCAACAATGGGCAAAACAGCAGAATTAAACCGAGCACTGACGGCATTTCATATCAATCCAAAATGAGGTGGACAAGCACGTTAAGTTAAAACTCAAAACCATAAAGACCGAAAAACCAGACGAAGTGGAGCACGCAAAAAATACGGGCAGATAATCCGCACACGAGGCGTCAGCTACAAAACTGCTTTTCCTAACAAAGCTAAACGAAAGCGTAAGCCTATCTGGGCAAAGACTTCAACATGGACATGGTGGAATAAAGCGAAACTTTGAGGAATTTACTCAGGATAACGACTTTTGAAAAAAAGAGGAATTTAGTATAAATTACAGTTTGGGAACGGTAACTCCCGGGATATCTTTGGTAATCCTGAAAGCGTTCTCGACGCGGCAGGTTTTATCTTCGGCGCCTTGCCAAACGAAAACTTTGCCCGGCGGAATCCTTGACAGCGGTATGTCCCATGTTTTCGTAAAAAGTTGGTGCTCCTGCAGCACGGCTTTGACTCCTTGGTCTCCCTGCCGAAAAGCCTCAGCCATCGACCGATACAGCAAAGACAGCCAACCCCTGTCTGAAAAGAACTTCATGTCCTCTTTGGAACAGCCCTTCAGCATTCCTTTCCATTCCTTCGACCCTAAAAAGGCGGCGATGTTTTCGTTAGCTTTCAGCACTTCAGTCCTCATCCGTTTCAACGCCAGCATCCCAGCATAGGGGACTTTCATGGCGTAGCGTGCAAGAGGGTTGTTGTGCGCCGTTGACACATCGAAGGGTAAAGCTGGTGCCCCAACTACCACCGCCGTGGTGACGCGCTCGGGAAAAAGGGCGACATAAGCAAGTGCAAAGACGCCTCCGCCGGACCAGCCGAGAACTGCGGCCCTTTCAATCTCCAAGTGCTTAATTAACGAGTCAACGTCGCAGGCAAAGTCGCGAAGGTCCCTTCTGGGCGCGTACGTTGAAAGGCCGTAGCCTGGTCTGTCTATGGCAATTATCTGCAGCTTAGCGGTGAAAGCAAGCTCTCTCAGCAACAGGGCTTCTAATCGACTGCTCGCTGTGCCGTGAAAGTAGAGCACGGGTTTTCCTTCGCCGAGTGCGTAATATCCAATTTGGCGTCCATCGGGCAAAGAGAATGTATGCTCTCCCAATTTTATTTCTTCATTTTTTGTGTCCGTGGCCTGGAAACACCTATAATACTGATAAAGTGACGGTGTATTTGTGTTTATTGAATCCTAAATGTTTCTGTGCCCGCGCTCAATGTTTCCATGAGGTTAGCTAGCTGAAGCGAAAAATTTGAAGTTGTGATGCTAAAGCGCTCATGCTGTAAATATTCTGATTATTCAAAACATGGTTTGGGCTGTTCCTACGTCAATACAGACCTACCCCTCTATAGGTTTCTGCAATGCACCACTAACAGGAGCCTAATAGGATGATGCTGTCAGAGTTTCTTCAGTATTGAAAGCGCCGCGATTACGAGGAATGCGATTCCTGCCCAGAACAGGTTATTCGTGAAAAACCAGACTACAAGTGCGATAAGCACTGCAGGGATGAGCATCAGAAGCAGACGGATGAGCAATATGATTATTATGCCAATTATGACAAGGACAACAACCGCAACTATATCAAACTGGGGAATAGCGTCAAGAAGGCTCATGAACGCGTAAATCATTGCCATGGTAAAGTCCAAAATCATCTCCCCTTAAAAGTAAAGAGTGGGGTGGGCAGTAATATGCTTTCTGGTAAGAGCCACGTGACTTCAGACGCTTGCTTTAGCCTTTATCCGTGGCAAAACTTCTTTCTGCATCTGAGCGACGCCAAACGTTGTGACCCTGAATTTGTCGTCCGTCGTCTTCGCTATCAAGTCATTCTTCGCAAGTTCACCCAGTCGAGTGCTGGTTATCTTGCCGCTTTTCCCAAGTTTCGCTTGCAACTCCTCCTTCGAAAGTGCATCCGTCTCCAGCAAGCCTAACTCATGCCCCAAATAGCTTGCCAAAAGCCACATCAGCAGCGTCTCGTTATCCGTCATCTTGGATTTAGACACAAGCAAGCTTGAGCCCTCCTTTGAAAAAGCGATTAAACCTTCACAATCCTTCGCGAGTTGTCGCATGTCCACGCTGAGCCAAAGCCTGTTCGCCACCTCAAAGGAGGGAAGAAACTGGTTGAAAAACTTACTCAGCATGAGCCACGTCTCCTCTATCGTCGCAGAAAACGTTTCCTCAAGCTCTCTGTATTTGATTTGAACGGTGACTTTGTCCTGTTTTTCCGTCAAGCCATTTTGCCTCTAAGCTTCGTTAAAACCTCTTCCTCAATCCATTTTTCGCCCTGAATCGTTAGCTTAAACTCGGGCTTATTCGGGTCTGGCTTGAAGACTTGTCCGCGTTTCGTCATCTCGTTCAGCCGCGCCGGCACCATGCTTTTGATTCCGCTGGACTCCAGAAGCTTTGCCACCTGTGCCGCAGTGTTGGTTTTGTCCGGGGACGCATAGAGGATTAAGCCCACAGACTCGTAGTGGGTAAGTTTCTCACGAGTCACTATGACTGGACCTTCGGTTGTTGGTTCAATGATTCCTTTTAACTGCGCCCCTGACGGTATCAGCTTGTTTGAAACAAAGTCGGAAAGCTTCTCCAGGAAATTTTCTGGGATAGTTTCAAGTATGCTTAGGATTTCTTTTGGTGTTTCGCCTTCGATGACGACTTCGCCGAAGGGCGTTTTTATTCTGGCTTCTATTCGTTTCATGCTTTTTCTCCTCCATGACTTGAGGTTTTCTTTTCGGCAAGTATGTAAACAAAGCCCGTGTTGGTGCTCCACCGTCGAACCATGCCCTTCTCGGCAAGCGTGTTGAGGGTTCCTGCCAAACCTCGTTTGGTGTACTTGATGTTATTTGCTTCCATGGCGTCTTGTAGTTCCTCCATGGTTCTGGGGCGCCACTTGCCCCAGTCAGTCTCCAGAAGCTTGATAATGGCTTCTTCGCAGTTGGCTGCAGACCTCACTTTCGGATAGGTTTGTGCATCCGCTTTGGGTGCTGCACGGGCACTGACGACGGGTGGTTCTGTCTTAACCGTCAATGTTGTAACGGTTTTTGGTTTTGCGACTTCGAAAGCTTTTTGAATGCTGGCAACTAGGTCTGGAAGGTTTTGGATGGTTTTTGTCACTTCCTCGTGGGTTCCCTTGATTTCAACTTCGTAGTCGCCTAGTTTTATGCGGAATGCGAAGCTGCCGTGATTTTCCTCAGTGTTTTGCGGTTCGTTCTTTTTTTGTGACAACGTTGTCCCCCCGTTATACAATTGTGTTATGCCTTTTAGAATTTGTGCCTTCCGTAATATTCCTAAATCGGAACATATTATTATATAGTAAGACGTAATACTCTATGCTCAGCAACTGCCACGCGACAGGAGAACAGAACTTGAGAAAAAAAGGAATAGCAGTATGTCTCTTCACCACGTTAACCTTCATATCACTTATACACCTAATCGAAGCATTAAGCGCACTGCTCTTCAACAACCCCGTCAGACTCCTCACACTCTACCCCTTCATAAACCAGCAACTGCAACAACTATCCGCAACCACGTACATCGCCATAGCAGCAGCCTCAACAGCCATCCTTTGGGGAATAACCTGCGTCATAGCCTTCGACAACCCAGTTGAAACCTTCCTGAACCAAATCCTCTCAGACGCAAGGAAACAAACCGCTGCCGAAACACAAATCATAGAAAACAAAAGCGAACTCTTCGACCTAATGTACGAAACAGTAGACTCAAACACCGAAACACTAGCTCAAATCAAAGACATCATACGTAACGTACGCGCCGAAGTCAAAGACATAGAACCCATAAAAGTAGCAATGGAAAAAACACGAAACGAACTGAGCAGTTTAAGGAAGCAGATGAAAACGATAGAAGAAAAAATCCTTTTCGCCAACATACTCTGCCCAATCTGCGAAAAACCACTTCAACCAGACTTCAATATCTGCCCCTACTGCGGCGAAAACCTGAAAATCTCACAAAGCATAATGACAGTCAAAGACTACAAGTAACCATGAACTCATCGCAACCGCTGCCTCAGAAGTCTCGCCACAAGGTCGGGGTCAGCCTTTCCCCGCACCTCCTTCATCACAGCACCCATCAACAACCCAAAAGCCTTATTCCCCAACTCCTCGATGGACCGCTTATTCTCTGCAACAACGCGGTCAACAATTACCTCCAATTCCTCTTTTGAAAGTAGCCTCAAACCAAGATTTTCCACGGCGTCATTCAAGCTTTTGTCTTCATGTTTTGAGAGCCAAGCAAAAACGTCAGCCGCCGCTTCCTTCGCCAGTTCTCCTGCGCCCACAGCCCGGAAAATCTCCAGTACCTGTTCATCTGCGACGTTTTCCACTTGAACGCCGTCTCGTTTCAGAGCTTTCAACGTCTCGGTCAGGAACGCCGCCACAGTCGTCGCGGATACGCTGCTTGCTTTTACGATGTTTTCCAACAACGCGGCGTAGCCAGAGTCAACAACTTGCTTGGCTAATTTCTCGTTTAGGCTGTATTCCTTCATCAAACGAGCCACTTTCTTTTCCCCTGGTTCAGGCAGATTTGCCCGGATTTTTTCCATCAACTCAGACGTCAAAAGAACTGGCGGAATATCCGTCTCTGGATACATCCTCGCTGCGCCAGGTCTAGGACGCATATACCTTGTGGTCCCGTCCTCTTTGGCGGTGCGAGTCTCAGCGGGCACGCCAGCTATGGCTTCTTGTGCTCTTTCCACGACTGCTTTCAATGCGTCGTGCGCGTTTTCTGAGGTGTCAGCCACGAAAACCACAGCATCCTCGTTGCCAGCGCCCACAGTTTTTCGTAGCGCTTCTACTTCTTCGACGGTGATGCCGTAGTTGGGCATTTCGTCGGTGTGGAATATTCCGCCGACCCTGCCCCAGAACTTGGCGCGGTCAGACAATTCGGTGCCCACGCGGAACCCGGGCATAAGCTCGCGTTTCAGGATGCCGCCAAACTTGGGAAGTTTAACAGCCAAAACCATCTGTCCCTTGTCCATGGCTTTGCGGATGACTTTGCACTTGGTCTGCTGAAAAACCGCAGAAGCATCAACAAACTCCTGCTGCAAGTCTTCCGCTTTGACGCCTCTGCTGTTTAACTCTTCCTTGACTTGTAGGAGCCCCAGTTGGCGCCGGACTTCGTACTCCACCACTTTCGCGATGAGGTCAAGCTCCTGCACGCCCTTTATCTCCATTAAAGCGCCGTTTGAAATTGACACGTTTAGGTCTTGGCGGATGGTGCCTAAGCCACGCATGACTTTGCCCGTGTCACGCAGAATCATTCCGATGGCAAGGGCGACTTCCTGCGCTTCAGCGGGCGAGTAGATGACTGGTGCCGTGGCGACTTCGATGAGCGGTATGCCCAGACGGTCGATGCGGTAGCGGATGGTTTTGCCTGCGTCTTCTTCGCCTGTTTTTCGTGCCGCATCCTCTTCTAGGCTTGCGGCTTGCATCGGAATTGTTTTTTCTCCCACCTTAATCCAGCCGTCAGAGGCAATAATGCAGGTGCGCTGGAAGCCTGTGGTGTTTGAGCCGTCGATGACGGTTTTGCGCATGACATGCACCTCGTCGATGGGTTGCATATTCATCATTAACGCTGCGGTTAACACCACTTCTACAGCTTCCATGTTCAGCGGATGCGGCGGCTCCTCATCCATCTCCACAAGGCAACTGGTGGCGCGGTTCGCTTCGTACAGGATTCTCATGCCTTTCTGAAATTCAAAAAACGCGGCAGGATCCACTTGACCTAGCTCGCTTTGGGTGGGTCTGAGCCTGCGCAGAAACGTGATTTGTGGCTCTTCCTTGAAGAGCGCTGGTGGACAGCTGCAGAACAGCTTCGCTTTCGTGTTGAGTTGCTGGTGGATTTCTAAGCCGACTTTTAGCCCTATCTTCGCATAGTCAATTGCCATCTGAGTCTTCCCCTTCAACGCCGAATTTGTCAGGCATGGTTCGCTGCGAAAACTCGCCAGCAATGTTAGCCTTCAGAAGCGTTTTGGCTTCCGCGGCGTCGCTGGTTTGGCCGAGAACCCACATAAGCTTGACAAGTGCGGTTTCAGGAAACATGTCGTCCGACGGGATTACGCCTAAAGCAAGCAGATCGCGTCCTGTGTCGTACACGTTCATGTTCACGCGTCCCCAAATGCACTGGGAAGCCAACGCAACCACCACTCCGCGGTTAACGGCATTGCGGATGGCATCGAAGCAGTACTTGCTCACGTGACCTAGGCCTGTGCCTTCAAGAAGTATGCCCTTGCAGCCTTTTTCCACGTACCAATCGATGACTGCAGGGTCTAGTCCTGGATAAAACTTGACCAGTGCAACCTCGCTGCTGAATTTTGGTTTCAGAATGAGCTTTTTGGCTGAATCGCGTTTTTGGTACTCGCCCGTTAGCATGGTTACTTCGCCGTTGCTCACTCTGGCGATAGGCGTGGCGTTTACGGGTTTGAATGTGTCCCGTCGGCTGGTGTGGCACTTCCGCACCTTCGTTCCCCTTGTAATGGCTATGCTGGTATCGGAAACCGTTTCGTGCATGGCTATGGCGACTTCCGCAAACGGCGCTCTTGTGGCGGCCTGAACTGCGGCAATGAGGTTGGTGGCGGCATCAGAGCTTGGGCGGTCAGAGGAACGCTGAGCGCCAACCAGAATCACGGGCACGGGAGGGTTTTGCAGCGCAAAGCTGAGCGCCGCAGCGGTGTAAGCCATCGTGTCTGTGCCGTGGGCGATGACTACGCCGTCTGCGCCCTGAGCGATGTGCTCGGCGGCTTTCTGCGCCAGCTGCGACCAGTGCTGCGGAGTTAGGTTTTCGCTGTAAAGGCTGAACACAATTTCCGTTTTCACTCGTGCAATGTCGGCGAGTTCGGGAACCACGCCGTACAAATCGCTGGCTGAGAGCGCAGAGCGCACGGCGCCTGTGCGGTAGTCCACGCGGCTAGCTATAGTTCCGCCCGTGCTCAAGATGACCGCTTTGGGCAGTTCGGGTTTTTGCTCTGGAAGCGGCGGCGAGGCGAACGCGGGTTTGGTGCCTTTGCCTATTTTTTCGATTTTCACGTTTGGCGTTATGCGCACACCGACGTTGTAGCCGCTTTTCAGCTTGACCACGACGTGTTTGCCGTCGCCGGTCTCCGAGCGGGGAATGAGGATGCCCTCGTAGATTTTTCCCTTGCTGGTGACGCGTATGATGTCCCCGACCTGGCACTGGGCTTTTCGGAGCGCGTTCAGCGCTTCGCCCTTGTAACCTGAACTTTCAGCCTTTTCACTCATATTTCTGGTTCTCCAACAGTTCATTGGAAAGAAGGCGGTTTAGAGCTTTAACCTTATCGCACAACAATCAGGCGCTATGAAATATGAGATTTCTGTGAAGGGAAAGAGTGGGGCGAAAAGAGGTAATTATGACTGAAATAGAGATACCTTACGCTTTTCCCCTTTTCCGTCAAACATATAGAAAGGGCTTTTATGTCTTTTCAATCTCAGTGATCGCAAATCAAGGCGATAGGATGCAAGTTTCGCAAGTTATGCCAAAGGGATAAAGGAGCTAAAGAAAAAAATCAGACGCTAATTCTAGTCGTCACTCGTTCTTCGCTTCCCCAGCTTCTCCCTCGTCTTCGCTTTCTTTTTCCGAAGCTTCGGACGGCAAGGTTTTTTTAGTTTTAGCGCTGAGGAGCATATCTATAAGCGCTTTCTCATCCACTTCAGCCCTTGTTCGCCAATCCAGATAAAGCTGGTCGCTCTCGTCTTGAATCAAGTAGCCATAACGGATGTAGCGGTCAATGTTTAAGCCGACTTTCCAGCCTGGTAGCTTTTCGCTTAACACTTCTTCAACGTCTTTTCTCGGCGCTTGCCCCTTCCTGGATATGATGTATGAAATCGCCACAGCCAAGCCCGCTAAATCGTCAATTCGCCAGCCAATCATCTTGGACTCTTTCGGTTGCAACTCGCCCCGCAACGTCACGTAAAATCGTGCTTTGTCAAGCTCTTCCAACGACGGTTTCTCCGCTGGTGTTTTCTCCTCCTCAAAAACCGTCTTAACCCGCAAATCGAGGCTCTCTAGGTATTCATCCAGAACTTCAAGTACTTTCGGGTAGTCAGCACCTAACGCCTTGTGAAGTTCCCAGCCTTTAACGCCTGGTTTATGGTGTCTCCTGTAGAACAGCATGTGCGTGGCACGTTTCATCTTGCTCGCATAAACGCCCTTCGTCTTCTTTCTCAATACATTTCGCCTCTCTTCCACTTCTGCCAGGTATCATACGTAACTGAAAGCGGGATAGAAATCGACTGCTGCGTGGCAATTTTCACAATTGGCTTCTCAAACGGTTCGATGAAAATCTCCTCTTCCAAAGGGCGAATCTCCAATGTTGCGTATCCGTAAGAAATCAGGAAGCTCGCCATGAAAGCCCGCTGCACGGTTTCCTCGTAAGTATCAGCGCCTACAAAATCCCAGTAGTGCATCTTACCGTCAGCTCCTTTCTCCTTAACCTTCTCCTTCAACTCACGCCAGAAACTCTCAAGCTCATCAGAAAAAACCCTGTCGCTCAAGACACGTTGCCGCACCAACTCATCCCAACTCGTAGTTCCCATTGCAACCTCATGGACCTGAAGTTCGGGCCATCTCTCCTTCAGCGGCAGCAACCTCTCCCAATACTGCAGAGCCTCGGAAAGACTGAACAAGCTAATCTGCTCTAGCTCAACCAGTGGATGCCAAGCTTTGAGAAATACGCTAACCATCTCCTCTTTGGTTGTCTGAGTGATTTTTTCTTCGAGAAGAAATGGGTCTGTGTAAAGCGTTGTTGAGCGCTGTTTAATCCATTCGCTTTGAAGCTTAATCGCAGAAGCCAAGTGGCTGATCGCTTCGGAATCAAGGTTAAGCTCTTCAGGCTTTTCCCACTGCGGAAAATACTCCTTCACCACCTTGATAATGTCGTCAACGTTCAGCAAGAATGGGTCAACTGTGTGGTTCTCGATGGCTATGCACATCTCGATAATGCGCTGCAGCTTCTCCGTTCCAAGTTTCTTCTGGGCTTTTTTGGATTCCACTATGCAACCTCTCGCACTACAGATTTGCCTTCAACGTTCTGAACCGTAATGATGTTCGCGTTCTCCTGCGCAAAAGTGATTTGGCTCGGCGTAATCACAATGTACTGCGCAGTCGCATCTTTAATCAATGAAAGTAGCATGCGCGCAATCATTTCCCTGTTCTTAGGGTCCATGTGAATGTCGTATTCATCCACAGCACGGAAAGGTGAACGCACATGCTGCTGCAGAGCCAAGAGGAAACTCATGGTCGCCGTGGTTCTCTCGCCGCCACTCTGTGTGTAGGCATCCAAAGGCACTGGTTTCCCGCCTTTGAAGCCCACGAGAATCTCTAAACCAGCGGTTTCTATGTCATGCCCATTAGCCAACCGCACTTCACCGGTCGCCAGCGTTTTACTCATAATTTTTTGGTACTCCAGATTCACTCGATCCATCAGGTTCTGCATTACCGTGCGCCAAGCCTGCATCCGCGTTTTAACCTCTTCAAGCGCTTTCTGACGGTTCTCAGCGACAACCTGCGCTTTTTCTTTAAGCTCCAAGTAAAGTTTTGAGTATGACTCGTACATGCGCTCTATGTCTTCCGACACGTCTGCAAGCGCAGCTAAATGCCCATCGGTCACGCGAATCTCGTCAAGAACTTCGGCGACGTTTTTCGTCACGGCGATTCTTGCGCCAGACTGTTCCGCCTTAGCCATGGAGGAGTCCAAGCTTGCTTTCGCGTCCTTAAGTTGAGCGTTAATTCTTTCCAAGTCCTCAGCGGCGCTTTCTCTACGGTATTTCAGCAATGCATGTTGGACGCGGTTTTCAAGGATTTGGTTCGCCATCTTGTCTGCCGCTTCCTCTAAGCTTAGCATTTTGGCTTGGTTTTCCTTCACTTTCTCAAATACCACCGCAAGGTATTCACGTGCGCTCTGCGAAAACGCTTTCAGGTTTTCAGTTCTGAGCAGTTTAAACCGGCTTGCATCCTTCTGGATTGTGGATTCCAAGACTGATGCTTCTTCCAGCAACTGTTCATAGAGGTTTAAGGTTGACTGATTTTCGGCGATTCCGCGTTCAAGACCTAGACGTTCATTGAACACCACTTTCATCTTGTTTTTCAGCGTTTCCTGCTGGCTCTGCGCGTTCCTGAGCTGATCAGTTACAGTTTTTATTTCTTCTTCGATTCGGTTCAGGATCTCTTGTTCCCGGTTCCTGTCGGCTTGGAGCTCTTTGAATATGCTTTCGCGCTGTTCTACTTCCGCCCAAGCGAGTTCACGGTCCAGAAAACGCCGTTTTGTCTGCAACTGCTTCTTCTCCTGGTACTTGTCGTATTGTTCGCGCCAGTAGTTGAGTGTCTGCTCCGCGGACTCCAACAGTTTGCCAACCGATTCCGACTGGCTGAGAATGCGTGTAAGTTTGTGCTGGGCTTGAAGCACGTTCTCGCGGAAAGGTTCCAACCCCACAGCTGCCTCAACCATGCGCAGTTTCTCGACGTTGGAGAGTACGGTGAACTGTTCCACCATGTTCTGATGCATGATGATTAGCATGTTGTCTGGGTCAACGCCGAATCTGCCAAGGAGTCGTTCAACGTCCTGTTTAGTGGCGGCATGGTTCTCCAGTTCAAACCAGTATTTGCCATCTTTGCGCAGGACGCGTGTAAGGAAAATTTGATCCTTGTTGTAACGCGGAACAGGGCGTTTTCCACCGCGTTTACTGTTGTCTAGTATGAGTGTTACACGGGCTTGGTCTTTTCCCCAACGGATCAGGTCGCTGAGTTTTCTGGAGCGTTCCGTGTATGATTGCCCTAAGCCGACTGAGATAGCTAAAAGTAGCGAGGATTTTCCTGCGCCGTTGGGTCCACCAATGACGTTTACACCTGGTCGAAACGGTACTCTGGCGTATTCGTAGCTCATAAAGTTCTCAAGTATGACTTCTTGAATCAACATTGCAGGTGTTTTGCCTCTCGTGTTGCGTTCGTAATAGGTGAAAATCGTCTTATTTAACCGATTGGTCAGGTTTCAGCTCAAAGTTAGATGGAAATTTGCGCGGTTTTCACGGTTGTTTACACATTTTGCTACATAAAATATGCAGGTGTTAAGGCAAAATTTCATAAGTACCGCCTTCGTCTTTAGATGACTGAGGTTTATTGTATGGTTGTTGCTGGAAAGATTTTCAGACTCTCGGAGCAGATGCATATCGAAGACGTTGCATCGACACTTGACGGTTACCGCACGGAAGAGACTTACGAGGAAGACGACTACAGGTTTCAGCTTGTGACGGAAGTAGTTGGGCTGCTGCCGAAAGAGAACACGCTCACGGGCGTTTACTCACACGACTACGTCATGCACGTTTTTCACAGGGGCAAGGTTGCGCCGTTGCCGCGGACGGTGGAGGCGCTTTTCAGCTTCGCGCAGGTGGAAGACAACGTGTTTTTGACGGTGGTGGAGAAGAAGCGTGTGGCGAATTTTATCGCGAACAAGCTTAGCGAACTGCTTTTCGAGAAGGTTGGCGGTGTCGTGGAAGCCAGGATTCCTCCTGAGACCTTGAGGGCATTTCATTTGAAGAATCCTGAGGACACGAAGATAACGTTTTTCGACAACGTGGATATTCCGAACGTGAACAAGCTTTCGCTTTATGGTCCTGACTTGGTTAATGCGCAGTTGTTTGAGGATTACACGAAACATGGAGACTTGTGGTACGTGGTTGCTCGGTCGAAGGAGACTGGTTACGTTATCGGCGTCACAAGAGATGCTTCAGTGACTATATTCAATCTTGCAGATAAGAATAAATACGTGGAGTACGTGACCAAGGAAATTTACCCCATAATCACAAGCAGCAGCAAACAGTAGCAACAAAACGGAAAGGCGCAATGCAAATTTTTTTCTTCAAGGCTTGGACTCGCGCGATTTTTTGTCTACAGCCTCTTATTTAAAGGAGACATCAGTATAGCACCGGCAGCTTGGCGGATAGGCCCCTCCCCTCTCTCTGTTTTCATCATGGTTTGGCGTGTTTCGGCGCCAATAGCGACCCTCCCCTCTATAGTTTTCTGCAACAAACCACCAATAGGCGCCAAGTATGTCGTTCGTCAATAAACCTTGATTTGGAGAAAAAGTGTTTAGTCAAGAAATGTTGACTAAACTTGAGCTACTTAGTCAAGAAACCCTTACAAAAACCCTTTTATCACAAAAGCAACCGTGATATTACTTGATAGACTCCGATGGAGCACCAATGTAAAAAGAAGGTTGTGGCTATGTTAAGAAAAAACGTTGGCTTCGCAGGTGAGGTGATTCTTGATGGTTAAGGGGAAGGCTCCTTTACACATGATAACGTGGCGGTGCACCCGAAGATGCGTGGGCAGCTGCCTCTACTGCAGTTACACGCCTGAATACGCGGTAGATGCGGAAGTGGACACGCGGACAGCGTACAAGATTGTGGATGAAACCTACTATTTTGGGGTGCCGTGGTTCGGCATAAGCGGCGGCGAACCGCTACTGCGCAAAGACATCTTCGACATCGCGGAGTACGCTCGAAAAATGGGGCTTGAAGTAAGCCTGATAACCAGCGGGTTCGTATTCGACGAAAAACGCCTCAGTAACCTCGTGCGAAATGAGATCCATACGGCGGTCAGCATCGACGGCACCAGAGAATCCAACGACCAGATTCGGGGAAAAGGCAGCTATGACAAAGCGCTCTTCGCTTTGGAGAAGCTTTCGGAGAATGGAATTCTCGACTGCATAGTCACCACCATGACCAAGCACAATATCAAGGACGCTGAGCACATTGTCAAACTCGCGGCGGAACACGGCGCCCGCATGGTCGTCTTCCACAACTTGGTTCCTGTGGGGCGCGCGGGACCCAACATGCCTGATTTGGCGCCGTCGCCTGAAGAGTACGAAGCCGCGTTTAACAACATCTACGACCTCTACATAAAGTACGCCGGCAAAATCGACGTAAACGTGTACGCGCCGTTCTACGCTAGAATCTTCAAACAGAGAAATCCAGCAGCGTTCGATGACTGGTATACAAAACGCTTCCTAGGCAAATGCACATTCGGCGGAAGATACATTAGCCTCACGGAAAACGGCGACTACAGGTCCTGCGGCTTCAACGAGCACTACCGGCTGGGAAACGTCAAGTACAAGGGCTTAACCGAAACTTGGGACGAACTGCAGCACTCCACACTGCACCTTAAGTTGCGTGACAAGAGCAACCTGAAGGGCAAGTGCGGCGTGTGCGAGTACCGCGAGATCTGCGGCGGCTGCAGAACACGCGCAGAATACTACACGGGTGACCTGTTTGAATCCGACCCAGCGTGCGCGTACGTGCCGAAAGTGCTGCGCGAGCAAAAAGCAGCCTCTGCTCCCCTTTTTTGTTCATAAAATGGATCGCAAGAGCTAAAAATTGTGGATGTTTTTTCAGCTGCGCCGAGCGTAGACGAAGGTTTATTTCTGTAAAAAATGATAGATCATAGCTGTCAAGTTGTTGAGGTGGAAAACCAGTGAGCCGCAACCCGTTAAGCACCAGCTTTGCCGGTTTGAAACTCAGAAACCCCACAGCCTTGGCTTCCGGAATCTTGGGGTACACCGCGGAGTCGCTGCAGCGAGTCGTTGAAGGCGGCGCAGGCGCTGTGGTCACCAAATCCGTTGGGGCTGCCCCGAGAATGGGCTACGCAAACCCAACCGTTGTTCAAGCTAACTGCGGGCTGGTGAACGCGATGGGACTGCCGAACCCCGGCATAGACGAGTTTGTCGAAGAAATCGCACATGCAAAAATCATTCTGCAAGCCCCGCTTATCGTGAGCGTCTTCGGTTACTCCGCTGAAGAATACGCTTTGGTCGCCGAGAAAGCCGTGGCTGCCGGAGCCGAAGCCTTGGAGCTTAACGTCAGCTGCCCCCACGTTAAACAAACAGGCTCAGAAATCGGGCAGAACCCGCGAATCCTCGCGGAAGTTGTAGCCAAAGTCAAAGGGGCTGTGCAGGTTCCAGTAATCGTAAAGCTGTCACCAAACGTCACCGACATGGCGGAAACGGCGCGGGTTGCAGTCAAAGCTGGCGCGGACGCGTTAACGGCGATAAACACGGTCAAAGCCATGGCGATTGATGTTGACACGACTCTTCCAGTGCTAAGCAACACGCGCGGCGGCTTGTCCGGTCCAGCCATAAAACCCATCGCGCTTCGCTGCGTGTACGACCTTTATGAGACGGTGGAGACCCCTATAATAGGCTGCGGAGGCATAACCACGTGGAAAGATGCTGTGGAATTCTTCTTAGCAGGCGCTATCGCCGTCCAGGTCGGCACTGCTGTGGCTCTGGAAAACCCCAACGTGTTCCATGCCATAAACCGCGGCGTAAAAGCTTACTTGAAAAAGAAAGGTTATGGAAGTGTGAAGGAGATTGTCGGCATTGCACACCGCGCTTAACACCCTGAGAACCACGCCCATCCTGAGCGTGAAAACAGAGAGTCCAACTGTCAAAACATACACGCTGAAAGACAAGCTATGCGCAAAAGCCAAGCCAGGGCAATTCCTCATGCTCTGGATACCCGGCGTAGACGAGATTCCCCTAAGCGTGATGTACGCCGAAAACGACAGAGTCTCCGTGACCGTCAAAGCCGTCGGCGACGCCACAAGACACCTACACAGTATGAAACCCGGCGAAACCGTGGGCGTACGCGGACCCTTCGGCAACTGCTTCACCGAGGCAAGCGGCAAAATCCTCATGGTCGGCGGCGGAACTGGAACCGCGCCCCTGCTGTTCTTAGCCAGACGCCTCGCAACGAAAGCCCAGCGCTTGTCCTTCGTCGTCGGAGCCAAAACAAAGACTGAACTGCTGTTCCTAAAGGAGCTTAACGCAGTATGCACCGAACAAGGTGTAATCACAACCACGGAAGACGGAACCTACGGCCTACAGTGTCTAGTAACTGAACCGTTAGGGAAGCTTTTAGCTGCCACCAAGTTCGATATGGTGTACACTTGCGGTCCAGAATTGATGGTGAGCAAAATATTCAACCTCACCGAGCAGCATGGCATCTCCTTCGAGGCGAGTCTGGAGCGGTTAATGCGGTGCGGCATAGGCTTATGCGGAAGCTGCGTGATAGGCAAGTACCGCGTCTGCAGAGACGGACCAGTGTTCAACGCGGCGCAGTTGAGCGAAGTAAAAAGCGAATTGGGCATATCCAAATTAGGCTTTGATGGTGAGCGGATACCCGTTTAATCGACTCGTAGGTGTTAAAAACGCCGTTACCTGTTACACATGGTCTTTCAGTGTTATTTCTCTACTTTAAAAGAAAACAGGTCTTTGACCCTCTCGCCTTGGTGATGGCAGCCACAATTATTGATCTGGAGCCCCTCTATTACATGTTAATTGGAGAAGCCTTAGACCATCAAATCTGGCACGGATACGCTTTATCATTAACTGTTTACCCTGTCTTAATCAGCTTAACAGTATACTCTGTGGAACGCGTTTTCAATGAACGGTTATGGTCAACGTACAACTCTTTAAGACTTAAGCCAACAAAAATCAGGTACTCCATGCTGAGCATTTTTCTTAGCAGTTTGATTGGAAGTTTTAGCCACATACTCTTTGACATGTTTACACATGAAAGCCTCCCATATGTGATATATCCTCTAGCCTTTGGAAGCAACCCGTTTTATATTGGACAGTTTTCGGGCATTGTGGAAGTCGCCGTTGTGACTCTTGCGTCGTACTCCCTTATCTGTTGGGTTAGAAGCAACAAAAATGAAAAATCCCTGCAATAAGCAGCGAAACCTCAAAATACAAAGTTTGCACATTTTATTCAGGTATTAAGAATGATTTCTCAGCAAGAACTGGAGCAACTCGTTCGCAAAACAGTAGCACTTTATAACAGGTTTAGGAGTCCTGAAGCCGTAGCCAAGATTGTCCATGTGTCGCCAGAAAGAGTTGTAATCTCTTTTTTTGGGTCCTTCTGCTACAGCTGCGGCGTGCTCGATTATGTTGAAGACTTTGTCCACGAGTTTAAAATAATAACTGACAAAGCCGAGTTGAAAATCGACAGTTTCAGGCAAACGAGCCCCAGAAGCTTCGAAGCAGACTACAAAGTTAAATTGCTGATGAATTAACTCCAATGCTAACGCCTGAAGTTTTGAATCAAAACTCATAAACCTGGTCCCGAACCGCTACAAGGATAAATCCCTGGTATTAGTACTTCATTTATATGGAAGTCCACATTTCATAGTACTCCTATACGCAAGTTCAACATTAATGGCTGTGTATCTCAACATAGATAAGGGCTATCAATGGCAGTCGAACAACAGAACGTTTCAAAAATCCTTTCCGTCCTGTCGCATCCATTGCGCAGAGAAATACTCCTAACCTTAAGCGATAAGAGTGAATGCTCTTTCACAGACCTGCTAAACATACTAAAGATTGACACGGGCAAACTGAGCTTCCACCTCCGCGCCCTTTCAGCCTTTGTAGAGCAGACCCCCATGGCTAAGTACAGGCTGAGCCGAGCAGGGGAAAACGCTGTCCGAGTGATTAAAGACGTGGAGTCATGGGCAGAAGCTGCTGACGTGGAAAAGAAAGCAACGTATCTTCCTTTAGCTTCTTTCAGAAAGAGAGCCTACGCTTTTCTGATAGACTTTTCTCTTATTTTGGCAATTACCTTGGTAATTATGCTTCCTCAGGTCATTTCTTTTCTTTCAGGAAACGTGTTCACTATAGGCTTAAGCGCCATAATATTCGGGACCCTTGGACTTTTATGGGTCTACTCCACTCTACTTGAAGGCTTCAACGGGCAAAGCTTAGGCAAACGTATCATAGGCTTGAAAGTTGTAAGGACAGATGGAAAGAAAGCAACCTATGATCAAGCAGCGGTAAGAAACTTTGGCAAAGCTTTCCTGTTACCTGTCGACCTGATTGCAGGTTTACGAATAAAAAACGCCGAGTTTCTACGGTACTTCGATAGGTTTGCAGGAACCACCGTGATAGATTTGAGGCATTAAACTGGTTAAGTCGCCTTTGCAAACTTAGCGAAGCCAACTTTGCAAAAATTGTCATGATTTTGCACATTGTATTAAAATGCTTTTCAAAAATCCTTAAACAAGATTAACGAGATACAAGCCGAGCCGTAAGAAAAATCAATGGGGAAACAATGGTGGAGAAGCTAACGCTGAAAAAGCTGTCTGTCGTGACTAAGAAAATCATCAATGCATTACCCGAACATTTGCCTACACGCCGTGTGCTCTCGCAAAAACAAACAAGGGTCTTTATATCAATAGTAACATTGACGCTGCTTTCAGGGTTCCTGTTCGTCGAAGTTATGTCTGCTGTTCAAACAAGCCTAACAATCTCAAACACTGGGGCGATATCAATATCTACTGTAGGAGTCAGCGTGTACTGGGATTCTGCCTATTCCAACAAGACCAGTTCAATCAACTGGGGCACGCTGGACCCAGGTGCTCAGAAAAGTGTCACTGTCTACATTCGCAACGAAGGAAGTTTGGCTGTAACCCTAACTCTGTCTACTTCGAACTGGAGTCCATCAACCGCTTCCAACTACCTGACTTTGACATGGAACTACAACGGTCAGACAATCAACCCGGGTGCAAGCGTTCAAGTTAGGTTAACTTTGACAACTAGCGCAAGCGTCACTGGTGTTACCGCATTCAGCTTCAACATAGTCATAACAGGAAGCGGCTAAAACGGTGCTGAGGAATCACCGAATCACTTCCCATTTTTTTAGATTTTTCTTGACATTACACCGGCATGAAAAAACTTAAACACTAAATCCGCCAATACATCTGTCTAAAAATTGAAAAAGGAAAGGAGGAAGCCAATACTGAGGAAATATTTGCATTCGCAGAGAGATGTCGTAATAATTGTTTTGATACTTGCGGTTGCATTAAGCACTCAATATTCTAGCCAATACCTCTCAGATCAAATGCTTACAAGTCCAGGTTCTCAATCTCCGTTTCAACCTACAGAATTAAGATCTGCAGAATTGTCTGCGTCTCCATCCGTAATCGTGCCTGCATCTCTTCCATCATTCATGCCTATTGTCCCTTCAATTCAACCTACTCCTGCTTCTACACCTGCGCCCACGAACCAGTCGAATGATTCTGCGATAGAAATTACTCCCTCGCCCAGTTCATCGTCCGGCACAGCATCTGACCCATCTTCTATCCTTAAATTGAGCCTTTACAGAAGTAATCCTGTCGAGAGTCAGCAAGTTCTGCAAAACATAGATTGGGGTCAAATCGTTGCGGGAGAAGAAAAAAAGAGTCCAACGATATACTGCAGAAACGAAGGAAACGTGCCTCTGACCATGTCGTTTTCACCTTCAGACTGGGTTTTCAATGATTCGTCCGGCAACTCTCTTCCTCAAACTTACTCGCAATACTTCAGTTTAACGTGGAATTACGACAACACAAAAATTAACCCGAATGAAGTAAGAGAGGTAATCTTCTCTCTCGCCGTTTCGACTGACCTGAAAGATGTTGCGTCTTTCTCTTTCAACTTGGTCGTGACAATGACCTCTACAATGTAGTACTTGCGAAGAAAAAAGAAAAATCGTAGCCAGACAGGCTTCTTCAGTTCTGCAGTTTTAGAGTTCTTCTTGGGGCATGCCGATTTTTCGCATAAAATCTCTCGCATACTTCGGGTTGTACGCAAGCTCTTTGCTTCTCAGCAGTCTCCTGTCGAGCCTGTCCAGTGCCACTCGGAAGGTGGATTCGACTCCCCAGCCTTCGCTTGAGCTGTAGAAAACGCCCTTCACTGTCCTCAACTGCATGCGGCAGTGCAGCAGTGGGACGCCTTTGTGGTTTGTTCCGTGAGTTTTCAGGTACACGAACAAAATGCCTTGTTGAAGGGCATTTTGATACTTGCGGGCGAAGGAGTCGAATTCATCCATCATGAAGCCCTGCTGATCCGGGTTTATGACTATGCCTTTGACGCCGAACTGGATTGCAAGTTTTCTTTCAGCCTGTTCCATGAGGGAAATTGGTTCAAGAAAGTCTCGTTTTGTCAGAATGCCTACCAGACGCTCGTTTGACGTTACAACCAGACAGGAGATGTCAAAGTCGTGCATTTTTTTCTCCGCTTCTCTTAAGCTGGTTTCGGGATTGACTGTAATCACGGGTTTGGTCATTATTCCCTTTGCTGGGATTGTCAGCACTGGAACTTTTTCCCCGACGATTTCGCCTAGCGTCTGGCGATCTGGCGGTTGGAAAACGTGCTCTAATATGTCTTGGATGCTTATGATACCCGCGAGTTTTCCGTTTTCCATCACTGGAACGTGGCTGATTCCCTGCTCTCTGAAAAGCGTAAGCACGGCGCCAACGGAGCGGTTTGCCTCAATCGTGTGAGGTGCTTTTGTCATTATGCTTTCAACTGGGGTGTTGCCCCAATCTTGGGTTACGGCGCCGTGGATTATGTTCTCGTCTGTGACGAAACCTATGAGTTTTTCGTTCTCAAAGACTGGGAGCTGCCTGATCTCGCTTTCTATGATCAGCTTTGCTGCTTTGCTGAGGGGTAAGTCTGGAGTAACCTTCGGCGCGGGGCGCATCAGAGTCTTGACTTTGGTTGTGGCTGGGTCAAGTCTTGATCGTATCACCCACCGCCTGGTGATTACGCCCGCGTACTTGCCCTTGTTGTCTAAGACTGCTATGACCGGGGGCATTTCTTTCTTGAATGTTTCGAGGCATCTGGATAGCGTGTCGTTCTCGTTTACGGTTAAGAAGCCTTTTGTGAAGACGTCTCTCACGGTGATTTGGCTCATAATTCGTTTCCTCTTCTGGGTTATTTGCGTAAGGTAGAATTTAAATATTGCAAATTTTTTTAACTTGAGAAACGGCAAGCAATTACCTAATACCTTCAAATAGACCGTGTGGCAGCTTTTCAGTAGCATTCAAAAAATCGCAAACCTGTTTTTAGAAGATAAAAGAGCATAAGAATTGTGCACATAAAATTAATAAATGGTGTTTTCTTCAAAGATAACCCTTGTGATAACAGAATGGGAATAATTTCGCGTTTTTTTTATGTTCTGGAACGAATGGGTTATCACGTAACTCCAGTAGATTACTACCAAGCTATCCCCGATACTAGAACGTTGACAGACGAACTTTGGAAAAAACCGTCTGAGCTTGTTGGCATAGATATTAATGAAAAGGGTCAACTTGCTCTTCTTTCTCTTTTTTCTTCAAAATTTAAGGATGAATACGAGCGTTTCCATGAAAAGCACGTATCCAACCCCTCATCCCGTGTTATAAACACTGCGTTGTTCGGTGGTGTAGATGCTGATGTTCTGTACTGCATGATTCGTCATCTTAAGCCTAGAAGAATAATCGAAATTGGATCTGGGTGCTCAACTTATTTGTCTTCGCTGGCGTTGCTAACAAATAAAGAAGAGGATGCGAGTTACAACTGTGAACTCGTGGCCATTGATCCATATCCTGATGAGTTTATCTCCACTGGTTTTCCTGGTTTTTCAGAGTTAATAACTAAAAGAGTCCAAGATGTTCCTCCATCTTATTTCGGCAGATTGGAAGAGAACGATATTCTCTTCATTGATTCGACGCATGTTCTAAGCATAGGCAGCGATGTCCGGTACGTATACTTGGAGATATTGCCGAGGCTTAACCGAGGTGTGGTGATTCATAGCCACGACATATTCATGCCTTGTGAATATCCCAAACAATTGGTTTTTAAGGAATTTAGATTTTGGAATGAGCAATATTTGCTTCAGGCTTTTTTAGCCTTTAATGATTGTTTTGAAGTATTATGGGCTGGGGCGTACATGGACCTGAATCATCCAGACGAGCTTGCGGCGTCTTTCAGTTCATACAATCGCAAAGAATCAGTATCCTCTAGTTTTTGGATTCGAAGGAAGAAGTGACTTTACGTTACATAATGAATTTGTTTGCTCTAATTACTGTTGATTTCAGAGTAAGCATAAAAGGCCAAGACGGTGGTTTTTCTCTATGAATTTTTATCGCTTATAGATGACTGAAATTGTCACTATAGAAAAACTTATCTTTATTCTAGATAAATTGTATAGATGTTTCATTCGCTACTGTTTAAATAGTTCGCTATTAGAGAGATGGGAGGAAAGGAGAATCAGAATCGTAGTTGAAACCTTACAGTGACTGGCTGTTCTTATCCGCTCCTTTCAGGGAGGGATTGGATAAATATGAGTCTAACTCAAAAAGAATTAGTTGAAGAACTAAGAATCCAATGGACAAGATTGTGGCAGGAAAGATTAGATGATAAACTGAGAGCAGAGGGCGTGGCAACTAATGATTATTATTCGCTGTTCGTGGACAAGGGTACGATAATTCATGCAACCAGAGACTTCAAAGCTCTCAGCTTTAGAGAAATACTGGAAAAATATCAGGTCGTAAATGCTGACAGATATATCCCTCCAAACCCTGAAGTTGGTGGATGGACGAAATTCATCAGAACAAGCATCGTGAATCAGCAGCCGCGGAAGAAAAAGAGGGCTGAACTCTATCTCTCCGAGAAGAAGGAGAAGCAGCAGCCTAAGAAAGGCGGTAGGGGCTGGCTTCACGTATAAACTTAAGAAGTACACAACCACGCTTTGTATTATCAAGTTTTTTTAATTATAAAAATTTATGAGGCAAAAAGTTTGGCAAACTATAGAGACAGACTAGACATAATAGCTGACATGCTGCTCGTGGCAAGCCGGAATGCAAAAAAGACACAGATAATGTACCAAGCTAATCTAAGCTACAAGGTTCTGCAGAGATACATGGCTGAAATAATTAATGCGTCCCTGATTAGCTTTGAAAGTGAAAAGCAGCATTATGTGCTTACGCCGAAAGGTCGCGAATTTTTAAACTATTACAAGGAGTACTCCAAAACCAGCAAACAAATAGAGAAACGCCTCAGCGATGTACGAAACACCAAGAGGGCCCTTGAAGAGATGTGTTCTGGTAAAGACTGCTGTGCAACAAGGGTTTGAGCAAGAAAAGCATTGTATCATTGCCGGCTGTTAACTTTGAGCCATGCATGCTTGGTCACTCGCAAAAATTACCTGCTGTATGGAAGAGCTTTTGAAACGGAGAATCCAACAAGCAAAGTCAACATCTAAGCTGGTGACAAGCTTTGTTGCTTTGCGAGATATTTTGATAGCAAAAACTGGAGACTTAAGAATTGAAGGCGTTATTCGTTTTATTGTTATGGTTCCTTCTATTTGGTGCTTTGGTATTTTCTTGTAGGGCAGCAAGCGATAGCGAAGTTTCGTCAAGAATCTCCGAGGCTGAAAATACTCTAAGAAATGCCTTTGAGACTGTAACAAAAGCTGAACAACTAGGAGCAAATACCACAGGTTTGGTAAGTGAACTGCGTAACGCTGGAGAACTTTTGAATGAGGCTGAAACGGCGTATAGAATCGGGAATTTAGATGGTGCTCTGAGCAAAGCTGATGAAAGTATTACCGTTGCAAACAAGGTTTTCTATGCTGCCACATCACTTTTCGCATCGTTTTCTGTCAAGACTCAGAGAACCTTCCTGAACACTATTGTCTTTTCAGCTGTTGGGATCATCTTGTTTCTAATCGCCTTAACTTTGATTTGGTTGTGGTTCAGTCGCCGTTACAATAAGAAACTGTTGAAAATGAAAGTTGAGGTTACCTGAGTGTTGACTTTTACAAGTTACAAGGCACTGTTTATAGCGGTGGCTTTAGTTGGAAGTTTGTTGCTATCCACTCCAACTTTAGTATTGTTTATGCCTTGGTCTGGAGAAGCGTTTTCTGAAATATGGGTTTTAGGATCAAGCCATACAACAAGTGACTACCCATTCAACGTTACTGCTGGCGAACAATACACAATTTACTTGGGGGTCGCCAACCATATGGCCGGAACGAGCTACTACACACTCAAGGTAAAGTTTAGAAATCAAACAGACTCTTACCCGGACACAGACCTTGGAAAAGCAAGTTCATTACCCACATTAAACGAGTACCGCATCGTAATCCCTGACGGAGGAGTCTGGGAAAAGCAGCTAACGCTCTCGTTTTCGAACATCTCAACCTTAGGAAATCGATGTGTGATACAGAACCTGAAAATTAATGACTTAACTTTCAACGTCAATAAGCAAGCTCAATGGGACTCGAAAAACGCCGGTTATTACTATCAGCTGCTCTTTGAACTATGGATATTCAACCCTTCAACACAAAGTTTTCAGTATCATAATCGTTACTCTGCGATATGGTTGAACATGACTTCTCCAGTGTAACATAGGTCTAATTGTTCTATATCATTTTTCCTATACGGTTTAAATTGTGCGATAAGACATATGTTTTCAGAAAGGACAGTATTTAAATCATAAAAGTAATCGATACTTAGTCAAAGGAGAAGGCTTGAGGTTTGCCAAGGACGCTAGTTCTGATTGCTGCGCTAAACGAAGAGGAAGGTATCGGATGCACGTTAGCGGAGCTTAGACAAGTGCTGAGAAACCCGGCCTTCCTGATAGTTGACGGTAGGAGTACTGATAGAACAATACAGATTGCTAAGGAATTCGGGGCCGAAATTCTGCTTCAAGAAGGAACTGGGAAAGGCAACGCAATAGCCCAAGCCTTCAGGTACCTTGACGGCGATATTGACTATCTGGTTTTGATCGACGCAGATTACACTTATCCAGCAGAATACCTGCCTCAGATGACTGAAATCCTGGAAGAAAACCCAGAAGTCGGCATGGTCAGCGGAAATCGATTTAACGGCCATCTTCACTTGGGTGAGATGCACAACATACTTTACTTCGGAAACAGGCTGATCGCCTTTACGCATAATCTTTTGAATGGAATCGAACTTCGAGACCCGCTGTCTGGGTTGCGAGTAGTACGCTGGGAATCAATAAGAAACTGGACGCCGAAATCCAAAGGCTTTGATGTTGAGGTCGAATTAAATCATCAGGTCAAAAGGAATGGCTACGAAATAGTTGAAATCCCTATCCATTACAGAACGAGACTCGGACAGAAAAAACTCAGAGTAAAACATGGGCTCACCATTTTTAAACGAATATTAGCCGAGTCTTTCAAATAAAGTAGAGAGCTAAGTATAAAGAATTAAGAGAAGTCTTTTTGCGATGCTATAGTTGAACAGTCATTACCTCGAATGTTACAACTGCCTCATATTGAATGAATAATTTTTCTCTGAAAGAGGATGATTTTTCTGATAAAGGTTCTGCTTGTTCCAAGTAGCGACTATCTTGGTCATCCTTTTCCCCAGAGGCATAACCAACTGTTTGAACGACTTCATGATGGAACTAACTTCGAAGTTCATGTAGCACGGTTCAAGTTATTTGAGAAACCTATGCTCAAAAGTAATCTCGTTATGCATGAATTGACTGGAAAGAGTGGCGACCGTGTAGCTAGTTACTATTTAATGAGTGCCTTCAGCCATGCTTCTCAGATACGCAAAATTGTAACGCAGGAAAACATTGATGTCGTCGTTTTATCTAACCTGGCTGCTCCCTTAGCATTTAATCTGATGGAGGAACTATCAAGCCTACATGTTCCAACAGTGTTTGATCTGCCTGATTACTATCCCACAAGCGCCGCTGGCTACATGGCTAATGTAAATGGCAGTTTTGGTCGTTTTCTGACATGGACATTCGATAGTATATTATCCTATATGCTTAAACGATCTAATCTTGTTACAGCTGCATCTATTGCATTGGCTAATTACGCCAGTAAGAAAGGCGCCGATGAAGTTTTACAAATCCCAAATGGCATCTCAAAAGAATTTTTGAAACTTCATGATGGAGCCAATCTGAGGAAAGAATTGGGTTATACCCAAGACGATTTGGTTGTAGGCTATATTGGGAGCGTTGAGTTTTGGCTTGACATGCGAACTCTTATTGATGGATTGGTTTTGGTGAAGAATAGTGGTTTGCGTGCCAAACTCCTAATTGTAGGTGAAAGATTGCTGACTGGATATTCTCAAAAGGTGAGAAAGTGGTTACAGCAAGCGGGACTTGAAGGCTGCACTACCTGGTTGCGCTTTGTTCCTTATGAAAAAGTGCCAGAGTTTATCAGTGCAATTGACGTTGGTACAATCCCATTTGACTTGTCCAATAAGACAGCATACTTTGCAGCTCCTAACAAGATGTGGGAGTATTTGTCGCAAATGAAACCAGTCATATCCACTCCAATCCCAGAAGTAGTCACAAATTCTGATTGTCTCTTAACTGCGGTAACTCCTGATGAGTATGCAAAAAACCTTCGGCTTGTTGGAGAGGGGGATCAAAGTGTGTATAGTAAGACTCTTGTAGGTCATAATAGGACAATGGATAGGACTTGGGACAACTCTGCAAAACAGATAGGATTAGCACTACGTACTCTGCTTGAGTAAGACTGAGAATCGATTGGATAGGAGCAGGTTTGAAAAAACTCAAAATCGCTTACGTAACTCCTAGGTATTTCCCATATGTTGGCGGCGTGGAATACGTAGTCAAGAATCTGGCTGAACGCTTGGTTTTGAAGGGTCATGAAGTAACAGTTGTTGCCGGTGCCCCTCATGAAAAAAAGTTTTCTTCAGAAAAGATCAATGGTGTTGATGTTTTCAGAGTCCCAACTTATGTAATTTCCAACTCTTATCATATCCCAAAAGAAAAAGAATCTGCGAAGCGCATTTTTGACAATTCCTTTGATATCGTCCATGCCCACAGTATACATGCCGTTTTCAGTTTTTTGCCGATAGAGGTTAAATCAGATGGAGCAACTTGGAAACTAGTAATAACTCCTCATCATTCAACAACGGCTTACACACTTATGCGTTCACTCATATGGAAGCTCTATTGGAAGCGCCGAATCACTACATTGTTGAAGCAAGCAGATTTAGTTCATGTCACCTCTCCTATTGAGGCAGCTACAGTATCAAAACGTTTTCCAGTAGCCAAAAACAAACTGGTACTTATTCCGTTAGGCATAGAAGAAGATGTGCTGAACTACATTTGGAAAGGACAAAACAGCGATTACTTAGTTTTTTGTGGACGGCTTGAAAAATACAAAGGAGTCGACTTAGCAATCCAAGCAGTTTCCATTTTAACAAATGGTGGATACAAAATTCGTCTTATTATAGCTGGATCTGGGTCCCAAGCTAAAGAAATTGATGCTCTTTGCAGAAATGTTGGAACTTGTGTTTCACATATCCCCCCACTTCCTAGAGACGATTATTTAAAATTAGTTTCAAATGCACGAGGTGCCATCAGCTTGAGTTCGGCGGAAAACTTCAACATTTTTTTGGCTGAAGCTTATGCCATGGGCGTTCCTGTTATTGCAACTAAGGAAGCTGCGGCATTTCGTCCCGAGTTGGCAAATGTTACTGAATTTGATCCGCATCATGTGGCAGAAGCCATTTTGGAAAAACTAAACACAAAAACTCAAGTCGAGTTTGATGAAAGAAGTATAAAAACTTGGGATGAAGTGGTAGACACAATTGAGTCTGCTTACAATTCTATACTTTGAAATTTCGGAATGACGATTATGAATTTCAGCACTGCTCTTATTATTTTCTCTGCAATCTTGCTGCCGCTGTGTTTTATACTTTTGGAACTTGCTAGAAGAAGAAAATCAGATAATCTATCTGGTAGGGAATTTAAGCCTCGAATTTTCCTAGTAATAGCGCTAAGCGCCTTTAGTCTGATGGGCATTCTGGTGATTTTGCAGTTTTTGGCTATCTCGAGTTCATTGTTCTTCTTCATCCTTTATCCTGCTGTTACTGCCCTTTTATTATTAGCTGTATTATTTTCAAATAAATCTCAGAAAACACTCATTGTTTTTGCAGTAATAATATTTCATTTAGTCTTGCTCTCACTTCTATTGCCACCTGCTAGCGGTATAACGGTTGACGAGAGATCTTCTGCTATAGTTAGGCTGGCGGCTGAAGGGCATTGGGATACTAGTTGGACCTATATTGATCCGTATTACAATCCGTTTCCTTTAGATTTGGGAATGTTTTATTCAGCTTCAGTCGTAACAACTTTAAATTCTTTAAGTACCTCGCTTGGATGGATTGTGTATTTTTTCTTTATAGTAGCCTATGACTCGACACTTTACGCTATAACGCGAAGGCTTGGCGGAAGTTGGCGTGTTGGCGCTTTGAGTATACTTATTTTTGCTTTTACGCCTCCTGCATTCATTAACCCTCAACCACAGTGCATAGCTAGCCTTTTCTTATTGTTGTTTGTATTAGCGTTTTTTGAAGCGTTCATACATAAGCCGACTTTCTCTTTGATTGTATTATCTAATCTTTGTTTCGCCATCGCCATTCTCGTTCACGGGACTGCGGCAATCGGGGTTGTTTTGTTGCTAATCTTATTGGTCGCAAGTTACATATTGCCCAAAATCCGGAGAGCTCAATCATTTGGCTCGTATAAAAAGGCTCTACTATTGCCCTCTGCGATAACTCTAACGATAATAACTTTATCACGATGGATATACTTCGGCGGTTTGAACCGCATCCAAGGTCCTTTGGACGCTTTTATTATAAGGCTACTCGGTGGTGCCCAAACCGGAATTGGAGGCTCGACATACGTCCCTTTGTATGATCAGGCCGTTTCACCCTTAGGAGCTTATGCGTGGAGTTTACCGTTGTCTCTAGCTGCCGCTCTTGTATTATACTACTTTATCCACAAGAATTCCTTAAAGGATACAAAAACTCTGGCAATTATTGCTATGTGCTTGACCGCCATATTGTTACAACTTGTTGGCTTTCTCGGATCTGTTTTTTCAAGCAATGTAGGATTACAACGATATTTAGGACAAGCCAGTTTTGTTCTTCTAATTCCAGCAGCAGCCATCGCAGGTATCAAAATTCTGAACGGATCTTCTCGAATTATTGCGGGCTTCCTTGTTTTAATCGTTTTATTTAGTGGTATAGGCTTAGCAGATCCTGTTTTCTCTCCTAGTCTTTATTCGAATGTGAATACTGTAAATTCTGCGAAAGGGCCAGATTTCGTGGAGGTTCAAAATTTGTATAATATTCTTGCGAGCCCAACCACTATTGTTTCAACTTATGAGATATTGACAGCTTTTAGTTATGTTAACATTGCTTTGAACTACTATGGGAAACAAATTAATGCTTATGCAGGTTCGTCAAAGACTAATAGACTAATGGCAGAGAACTTGACGAGTGGGTATGGCGTTTCAGGATTAGTATACTTATGGACTCCCGATCTATCGGTAGCGGCAAGTAATGTTTCAGTAAACTTGGTGTATAACAGTGGGCGCCACGTAGCGGTTATAGAGAGGTAGTGAAAGGTTGAAAAAAGACTTCCCGTCTGTAGCAATCGGTCTTTGTGTTCGAAACTCCGAGAAGACTATTCGCCAAACCATTCGAAGCGTTGCGAAATTGGATTATCCTATGGATAGACTTATTTTAATAGTGGTCGATGGAAATTCAAGGGACAATACTGTCGATATAATAAGATCTGAAATTGAAGAATCCAATTTTAAAACGAAGATTATGTCTGATGATGGTCGCGGTTTGTCCTTTGCTCGGCAACTTATTGTTGATAATTGTGATGCGCTTTACGTTGCTTGGATTGATGGAGACAATGTTCTTCCTTGTAACTTTCTAAAGACACAGGTTGACTATTTGCATCGAAATCCGAAGTTGGGCGTTTGTGGCGTTAGAATAGTGCCACTAGGTAAGAGCCTTGTTTCGCGCCTTCAAGGATATCAGTGGACGATACCTGCTTCTGACTGGAAAAAGGCCGGGTACTCTATGGGCAAAATTGGGATGCAAGGAACCATTTGCAGAGTAGATGCCATAAGAACAGTTGGTGGATTTGATTTGAGTATAGACGGAGCGGGCGAAGATGTGGATTTGTTCATAAGAATTAAAGTTGCAGGATGGGAAATTACTTTGAACCCCGACACTTGCATTTATCATTATATGAGGGATACTTGGCGAGGATTATGGAAGGAATCCGTTTGGTGGGGTTATGGTACATCCTATGTGTCCGATAAACACAAATCTTTCTTTCCAAGCATGAAAAAACGAGCTGGTTTTGCAGTGCTAGACTGTTTTAAATTGACTTTTAAGTCACTAATCCTGACTAAAGATTTAGGCTGCATTCTAATGCCTCTTCATTATGGACTCCGCCGAATGGGTTTTCTTATGGGACATTGGTATGCGCGCAGAGATAAATATTCTGTGAAAAGGCAGACTTAATATTTCCAGCAGGAATCTCGAATGAATTCAGTTCTTAACATGAATATTGAAAATTTTCTCGCCCATAACGGAGAGCTAAATGCCAAAGAAAGTTTTTCTCTCGGAGTCTTTCCCTTAGTTACTGTTGGCGTTTGTGTCAAAAATTCTGAAAGCAGCATATACGATTGTTTAGAGAGCATAATTAGAAGCAATTATGATAAATTGAAACTTGAAATTGTGTTGGTGGACGGTAATTCCACAGATAGAACATTAATAATAGCGAAACAACTTTTAGAAAAGAGTGGCATTAGTTTTAGAATTCTCAACGACAACGGTAAAGGTCTTGGATACGCTCGACAAATGGTCGTTGATCATTCCCGAGGAGAATATATTTGCTGGGTAGACGCTGACAGTGCATTAACTTCTAACTTTATACTAAACCAAGTATCATTTCTAGAAGGTGAAACAAATATCGGAGCCGTGATTCCTTTAATATTGTTTACTAACAATAATACTATTTCAAAGCTCCAAGGATATTCTTTACTATTGCCTTCGTTGAAAGCGGCAGTAAAGAAGAAGACGCCTCATCTAGCAATGAACGGTTCTATTACCCCGAAAAAAGTTCTGATTAGCCTGGGAGGATTTAATTTGAGCATTAGAGGTGCTGGAGAAGACTTGGAGATTTTTGAGAGAATGACAAAAAGTGGTTACAGATTAGAAACAAACGTAAAAGCTCAAATTTATCATTATACTGAAAATTGTTGGCGCGACGTATTCAGACAGGCTTCATGGTGGGGAAAAGGTTGGCCTATGCCGAAAAGTGGTTCTCAAATTGTGAAAAATGGATTGAAGCAACAGTTTCTTTATATAAAAATTATGTACGGCGTCATTAAGCATTTTCAAGATCTTACCGGCATATTGATACCTTTTTACGGGATTGTTTGGAATTCCTGGTTTATACTTTCTGCTCTTTCCGCCGTTTAAAAAACTACCCATCGTTGAAAAGGACGAATAAGAGGTTTTTTACATTGAATGTTGCTGTTGTTAGTGATTGGTTCGGTTTAGCCGGAGGCTTGGGTGTTTATTCACGAATAATAGCGGAAACTTATCGAAAACTTGGGCTAACTGTAGTTAAATCCAGTATTATTTCAAATGATCTTGGATGTTATCAAATTAAAACAACTCAGAACGTTATAGGCAGGTTTCATGATTCCTTAATGCTAAAATACTTAAGAATTTTTAAAGAAAAATTCAAAATAGATTTTATTCATGCCAATATCCTTAATGCTTCTCATGCACTCGCTTTTGCTAAGGCTGCTAGACAAATAGGATTGCCGTACATCCTTACGGCTCACACCTACGTTTTTTTGTGCCCGATAGAAATGTATTGCAGACTACCTGAGCTAGTTCCATGTGGAAACCCCTTCCCTAATCCGCGTTGCTTCAAATGTGTTATTTCGAAATCCAAAGGAGAAAATTACGAAAAACCAATTAGCGCTATTGCCCATATGTTGTACAATATGACCGCACTTAGATACTTAATGAACAACTCGGAATACATAATTTCTCCTTCAAAAGACTTTGCAGCCTTAATCGACAAATCACTTAATGTTGGACAAAAAGTTAGGTATCTTTTAAATCCAATTGATCCAATTTTTTTGGATAATGCCCCTATTTTTCAGGGAGATGGCAGTGCCTGCTTTTGGGGTCGGCTGGAGTTTGCGAAGGGTGCTCATCTGCTTGCTGATTTAGCCAAGGCCATTGCACCAGCCCCCTTACATGTAATAGGTTACGGAACCTTCTCTAATGTGCTTCAACAAAATAAACCGTCCAACCTAGTTTATCATGGTTATTTAGGTAAGTCCGAACTCATAAAAAAAGCACGAGAAAGTTCTCTCGTGATAGTTCCAAGCATTGGATACGAAATGTCATCATATACAACAATGGAGGCCTTTGCTTTGGGGAAACCTGTAATCGCTTTTGATATAGGCGGTCCTAAAGAGCAAATAGAGGCTTCTGGTGGAGGATTACTGGCAAAACCATTTAGCATTCAAGATTTCTGCGAAAAATTGATGCACCTTTTAGCCAATCCGTCTGAGGCCTCGATTATGGGTAAACACGCAAGGGGATATGCCGAAAATTTTCTTGACCCAATAAAATATTCAATGCCGTTAAAGGAGATGGTAAACAATTTACCTCGCATTAACATTTGATGACGGCTATCTATTTCACTACGACATAGCTAGAAGTCTGAAGCGGTTAGGAATTGAGGCAACCTTTTTTGTCACAACTGATATCTGTAAAAAGCCTTGGCTTGCTTCCGTTCCTCAGTTGATTAAGGAAATTAGTATGCTTGGTCATGAAATCGGTTCACATACTTGCACTCATCCAAATCTTACCCTTTTGCCTGAGGCTGAACTAGAGCGGGAACTTGTAGAGTCGCGAGATTTTCTGAAAGGCCTATTGAACAAGGAGATTAACACTTTTGCATATCCCTATACTGCGTACAACGAAAAAGTGAAAAACGTTGTTCACAAATATTATGATGTCTCGCGAGGTGGCGGTTATTTATACGTGGGAATTAATGTGGCCAATAGATATCGTGTCCAGTTTTGTTCGTTGTACACTTATTATTGGTTGTTGCTTAAAGGATATTTTTCTAAACACGAGATGGATAATAGTGTAATTGTGCTGCATGATGAAAAACCTTTGAAAGTTAATATTCTTATGTCTTTGGCTAAATTGACATCACCCAGAACTGAATTCATACCTGTCAGTGAAATGGCAAAAATACTGCAAAATGTTGAAAATTGAATTTTAAATATAATTATTAGGCGCCCCACACTCCTCTTGTATTCCTGTCGTACAATTAAACAGCAAAGTTTATCAAGTGTAGCCATATGAAATAAACGGGGTTGCTATTGCGTAGAACATTTGAAATAGTAATAATCATAACCATCGCGTCGGCTTTAATTCTGTCTTCTTATGCTCAACTTACAACTAATCGAACCATACCCTGCCAAGGTGTTATCGCGACAGCTCCAGATCCTGGTTCATTATCTTGGTTGCATGCGGAGGGGAGCTCGCTTGTGGACGGAAATGGAAATCGGATTATTCTTCGTGGCGTTGGCTTTGATTATGCTGGGTACAACCGGCCATCTGACCTTAACGCCTTTTTCATACAGGCGAAATCTCGAGGTTACAACTGCATACGTTTAGCTTTCGGAATAAGTCCTTGGTATGAGCATCACATTTTCTACGATTCAGATTTAATGGATCAGGCTTTAGCTCTTTGCGAGGAATATCAAATGTACGCCATATTGGATTGCATGGACTGGTGGGCACAACCTTCAGTGCAGGGCTGGGAAGCTCCCCTGCCACTGCATGAAGATGTTTGGCTCCAGACATGGCTGGCTATATCAAATAGGTATAAAAATAATCCAATAATTGCAGGATACGAGCTTTATAATGAAATTCTCGGTGAAGGTAGTACCCCTGATGGGAAAGGACAATATGATGTCTACATTGATTGCATAAACATGCTTAGAGCAAATGGAGACAACCACATACTCATAGTTTACGATAGCTTCGAAAACGCATGGAAAACACGGGAATCCGAAGCTGGAGTACCCAACAGACTGATTTTCTCGCCTGCGAACAAACCTTCAGGCGGAAACATAATGTACGCCACACACCGCTGGTGGGGCGGAGACCAAGCTAACCCCGGCGACTACGCTCAAGCGCAACGTGAAGCCGCAGAGTACGTCAACGGTTTAATAACCTATAGCGAATACATGGGTAACGTTCCCGTCTGGGCTGGAGAGTTCGGCACTTACGACTACGACCAAACTTACACGCATGCGGGTTGGGAGTACATTAAAGAGGTAATACGCTTATGCGATGAAGCTGGAATTTCATGGAACTATTGGAGTCCCGACACCTTCGGAGCACCAGGATGTTCTTTTGTCGGACTGGCACCTGACGCTCCCGAACATATAACGCCAACACCCTACACTACTAGCATACTGTCTTCCGATATACCTAAACCTTTCAATCCAAAGCCCTTCAATTTGCTGAATCACGTTGTAGATAATTCTTGGCCAGTGTTCGAGGTGGATCAGAACAGGTGGGGAGTAACTTGGCTAACGTTGCCCAACTCTGCTTATTGGGCTACTTTGAGTGGACCAATACAAGTGAGGGTGAAAACTTGGGCTGGAAACGATCCTTACGGGCAACTCTTGAGTGATGTGAACGTCACAATATCGGCAGGGCAGACGAGGAAATTTACAGTAACATCATACACCGAAATTTACGCACAAGCAGTGACGGGATAGATATTCGATTAGTGAATAACGCTTCACTGCTCAATTCCTCTTCTTTAAATTCTTTTCTTCTGGATAATTAGGTCAATAGTCTCATATGTGCCCGAATCCTTAAGATTTTAGGAAATGGGCACAAAGAATAAGAAATTAGCTTCGATACATAACTTTCAATTGATTTAGAATTCATTAAAGGCTGATAATTATGACGTACCAGAATGAAAAAAACAAAGAGTTTACTGAAAAAATCATAGAATTAGAAAGACAAAATGAGAAATTAATACGCAAATTGCAGAAGCGTAAGGGCAAGCCCTCCGCAATTATTGGTCTTATTTTTATGTCGTTTGGGGTTGTCGCCACAGTTTTGTCAATTTGGTATGAGAAAATGCCGACACTATCAGTTTTGCCTCCTTTACCCCTTATGTTTATTGGGTTAGCACTGGTTTTTTGGGGGAGTCTGCTACTGTATGTAAGGCCAAACCGCTACATCCGACAGGATTTACTCGATGCAAGCATTCTCTCTTCTATAGAAGCGCTCAAACAGTTAATAGCCGGCTTCGAATATGTTGGACAAGCTGTTTATCTGCCACCAAAATTTTTTAATGATCTTAACATCAGAATTTTCATATCTAAAAAGGAGGTGCCTCCTTCCGTGGTGAAGGCTCCCATAAAAGCAATAGATGCGCCCACGGTTTTCACTGGTAATAACGACGGACTTTTCATCACTCCTCCAGGGGCTTCGCTTACGCGTCTTTTCGGGGATGAACTTGGGAAGGATTTTGATCATATTTCTCTGAATTATTTAATGGAGCACTTGCCTAAAGTCTTAGTAGATAGATTGGAACTGACAAAAAATTGCGATCTTACTTATGAATATGAAAGTCATATTGTTATAGTCAGAATGAAGAAAGTTAGATATTACAATTTATGCGTTAGAACATCTTGTGAGTCTAAAATATGCAGCACAATTGGGTGTCCTGCTTGCAGTGCCCTTATCTGCGCTTTAACAATAACAACAGGCAAACCGGTAACATTAGTTAGTAACATCTATAATTCCAAAGAAAGAAGTGTGAGTTTACGGTGCAAGATATTGGAGGGTTGATTTGTTTTTCCCTTCGTTTGATGACATAATTCTGCTCGTAACCTTGTTGGCACTTTTCTTAGTTCTTCCTGCTCAGCTTCTATTCGCATATAGAGGAAGAGATTTTGTTGTTAACAAACTGAGATTCAGATTGGTAGCTAATGCTACAGGTGTGATCGCGATTACTTTGCTCCTTATAAAGGCGTATTTGATCATGACTAACGGGAGAGCTTTTTAATTAAAAAATAGCTGACGGATCTGTATACCTATTTTAACCTCTAAAGCAGGAAGCTACATTGAGAATTTTGATGCTTACGGATTTTTGTAAACCCACTTTGGGTGGCGTAGAACAGCATGTTTTTTCGTTAAGCAAAAAGCTTTGCGAAAGAGGGCATCAAGTAGCTATAGGCACTGTTAGACAAAAGGGCATGGGATCTATTGATAAATATGATGGCGTCAGCGTTTACAGGTTCGACTTGTTATCTGGAAAGCTGCCATTAGTATACCCAAATCCCGCAAGAAAATACCACCTGCCCCTTCGAGACTTCCAGCTTCAACTAAAAGTCGAGAATTTCGTTAAAAATTTTAAGCCGGATATAATTCATTGCCACGGTTGGATAACGTATTCTTATTTACCTTTGAGGTCAAAGTTCGATATGCCCGTTATTTCCACGCTTCATCATTATGGTTTTTTGTGCCCCAAACAAGATATGTTCTTCGAAAGCAAAGGTCTTTGCAAGCAGCCTCTAACTATGGCTTGCTATCACTGTTCCGCGAAGATTTACGGTCTTTTGAAATCAGCTTTTATGACTAATCTCATCAAAATCGGAAAAAAGCATCTTTCAGCTGTTGATAAATTTATTGCGGTAAGTAATTTTGTAAAAACCATTCATAACGAACATACAAGACTGCCAAAAAACAAGATAACTGTCATCCCGAACTTTTACGAGCCAGAGGCTGATGTAGATTTGAGTTGCGGAGATTTGCCGTCTGATTTCATTTTATATATAGGTCAGTTGTCGCCTCATAAAGGACTTGATCTTCTTTTAACTGCTTTCAAATCTTCAGGAATTGATTTGCCTTTGGTTATAATCGGAGGAAAGCATTATGCATATGACTATGGGAAATTTAATGATGGGCAAAGAATAATTGTAAGAGAAAATGCTCCAAGACCATTAGTGCTAAATGCGCTTAAAAGATGCAGGTTTGTGGTGGCGCCTTCGATATGGCCAGAACCTTGTCCTACAACTTTGTTTGAGGCTATGAGTTTTGGCAAGCCTGTGCTTGGGAGCCTTGCAGGCGGAATACCTGAGATTGTTGAAAATGGTAAAACAGGTTTTCTGATGGATCCTGAAAATACGTCAGAATTCTGTGAATACCTTAAGTTATTTACTACTGACTTAAAGTTGTGCGAAGAGATGGGAAGAAAAGGGAAAATGCGGTTCTCAAAATATTTTGCAGCCGAAAAAGTTGTGGCAGATATAGAGTGCTTCTACCGAAGTCTTCTTGTGAATTAAAGTGTTCTCAAATCGGCTATTGATTTCGGTGATTGCTTGAACAAGATAGATAAACCTCGCGTAGTTTTTTTCTTTGGTCAGAATGGTGCTGGCAAATCAACTCAGATGGAACTTTTATCTAAAGCTCTCAATGATCAAAACATTAAAGCGCGAATAACGTGGATTGCTTCTCATAATTTGTTTGTGTGGTTTTTAGGGGTTATCTTAGCTAAGCTCGGGTATCCTAAGGATCATTGGACCAGAGTAAATCCCCAGTTGCGACCTGTCGCGAATCTAGGTTTTTTCAAAAGCACTGGAAGGGTGAGTAAATCTATATTGCTTTTTTTGGAAATTATCAGTTTAGTGATTGTGGATTTAATCAAAATCCGCATACCTAGATTGTTAGGAAATTGGATAATTGTTGAAAAGTATATCCCTATAACAATTGCCGATTTAACTCTAATATATGGTAAAACATTTTTTAAGTCCATAGCCGCTAGGTTCCTGTTGCGCTTGATTCCAGCAAGTGTTTATGGCATTTTTCTTAAAGTTGATTATGAAGATTTGTTGGAGCGTCGAGGAGAAAAAATTGAGTCCAAAAAATATCTGAGTTCACAGAATGTTGTGTGTGAATGGTTTGCTAAACAGTATTGCTGCTTGGTTGTGAACACCTCAGAAACAGATATTGAAAGGACCCATGAACTTATAATGGATTATTTGACTTCAGGTGGGTGATAAATATTGCGTATTTGCTTAATAAGCAATGAAGTTTTTGGTTTGGGACGGTATGGTGGATTCGGAAAACTCACACGAATGATGGCTGAATGTTTGACGGATAAAGGACTTGAAGTTTTTGTGGTTTCTTGGCAAGCTCCAAGACAGGAGAAAAGGCAGAACATTCGAGGGATAACTGTTCTTAGCTTTCCTTATAAACCATCTAATTCATTGACTTATTTGCCTTTACATTTCACTTCCTACCTGCAATCGCTGCTTTTGTACAAGACTGTGGATGCTGACATCTATCAAAGCATAGAGCTCCAGTTGAGTACTTATATAGCTGAAAAAGCTATGCCGGATCGCAAGCACATCGTTTGGTTTCAAGATCCATATGACGAGAAAGCGTATCAGGAAATGTCTTTGGTAGACAAGGAATACAGTTGGAATGCTGAGATGAAAGCTAGGTTCTATTCGACTCTTCCCATTTTGAGAAAGGCGTGCCATGGGGCGGATAGGTTGTTTACGCAAGCCCTGTGCTTTCTTCCTATGATAAATCGTTTGTATAGGCCTAGAAAGAAGGTTTTGCCCCTGTTGAATCCTGTTGATATACCCAAAACGATGAAGAAGAAAGCTTCTGAGCCTACGGTTTGCTTTTTGGGGCGTTGGGATCCGCAGAAGCGTGTTGAGAAGTTTTTACAGCTTGCGCAGAGGTTTCCTGGGGTGAATTTTGTGGCTATGGGAAAGTCTCATAATAGGCTGGAGGATGCTCGGTTGAGAAGGAAGTATCGAGGGGTGCGGAATTTGCAGATGCCTGGGTTGGTTTCAGAAGAGGAGAAGAGAGATTTGTTGGCGAGGTCTTGGGTGCTTGTGAACACGAGTGTTCATGAGGGGTTGCCTATTGCGTTTTTGGAGGCGCTTGCGCATAGGACCGCTTTATTGAGCTGTGTGGATCCTGATGGGTATGTGAGTCGTTTTGGCTATCATACTAATTGTGATGGGTTAGATTGCTTTGAGAATGGACTTAGGACGTTGTTGGATGGTGATTTGTGGCGGGAGAAAGCGGAGGCTGGTTTTGCTTATGTGGAGAAGAATCATGCTGTGTCCAAGATTATTGATGAGTGGGTTGAGATTTACAAAGGGCTTCTATAACTGTACTGAAGGTATGTGGGTTTTAGGTGTTTGTGTATTTTCTTGGTCCTAACGGTGTGGGGAAAACCACGCAGATTGGTCTTTTGGTTAGGTGGTTGGAGGCTCGGAAGGTAAGGGTTAAGATGGCTTATGTTCAGTGTAATCATTTGCCTGTGTTGGTTTTGGAGAGGTTTATCATTGGGCTTGGGCGTTGTAGTTTTTATGTTTATCCTGATGGTGCGCGTTTGATTAATCCCTCGGCGGAGGTTATGGAGAAGATTAAGTATTTTTGGTTTGGTCTTCAGTTTGTTTCGATTGTTTTTTTGTCTTTTTTTAGGGTTTATTTGCCTTTGTTGCTGGGTTATACGGTGATTGCTGAGCGGTATGTTTTAGACAGCATTTCTGATCTTTACTGGTTTTCTAGGGATTTGAAGGTTAATGCGCGTTTTTTTAATAGTATGGTTAAGGTGTTGCTTTATCTTGTGCCTAAGAACACTGTTATTGTGCATTTGGATGCTCCTTATGAGACTTTGAAGGTGCGGTATGTTCAGAGGGGTTCGGTTGTGCAGCCGAGGGGTTATGTTGACGTGCATCATAAATTTTCGTGGAAGTTGCCTGAGGCTGTTAGGAACGGCGGTGTTAGAACAGTGCACTTTGACAGCAGCGTTGCTGGCATTTCCGAGATATCTAACACGATAAAGGAGACGTTGATGTATGTTCAGGCTCGTTAGACGCAGTAGTGCTCGAAAAGACTGTACTCCCTTTATGTGGTTTTCAACATCGGTTTGGTTGTTTTCTGCGCCAATACGGACCCCTCCCCTCCTCGTTTTCTGCATCGATTGACTATTAGGCTCCAAATGTGCTGGTTGAGGCTCAGTTCTGCTTAGCCTGTGGAGTGCCCAAAGAATGGCGGAAACGAACGCCTACTTACTCTGCGCAAATCACCTCCCAACAGGAGAACTGCATCCTCATGTCATCTGCAACCTAGCGACGAACACGCAGTGGTATATGAACCCTCACGAAATTCACAATTTCACCAATTCACAAATTTATAAATTTATGGTATTAATTCTTGAATCTGCATAGAGCTAGTTGGACACAGAAAGCCAACTCCTATGGTATGTGTATTGAAACGCAGAATGAAGAAAACTATTCTCATCGCAAATAAGTGATGATTCATGAACATTGTATTTTTCTCGGCTGTTCCTTGGAACTCCTTATGGACAAGACCGCAACAAATAGTTATGCTATTAGCATATAAGGGACATAATATTGTTTATTTCCAAGATCCAATATATCTGGCTCCTGCGTCATTGATTAAAAGCTATGGAACAAATAATTTTTTTGTAACGAGAAGAATTATGAAGAATTTGCGTATTGTGAACATGTTTGTTCCTTTTCAGCGTCGATTCGAATTTGTGGATAAAAAACTCGGTGCCTTAGCTTTCAGGGTGTATCTTAAATGTTTCAATTTTAAACCTAATGCGGCGATTTTTTACTCTTATCCTTATTCTTTTCTTATTGATACTCTAAAAGGGTTAGGTATAAAAACAATATATGATTGCCCGGATGAAGAGTCCTCAGGCACAAAGGCTAACGTCCTAAGAGTTTTAAAAGCCGAGAAAAATTTGTCTGTTAATTCCTCTGCAGTGTTTGCAGTGTCCAGAAGTCTCTGTGCAAAAATCTCGAAGTTCAATCCAAACTGTTTTTACGTTCCTAATGGTGCCGACTTCGAGCATTTCTCTAAAGCTTTGAAAATTAGGGAAAGGCCTCAGGATATAAGCCAACTTCAAAATCCCATAATCGGCTATATAGGCGCTGTATACGAATGGGTTAATATTGATTTAATATGCAGATTAGCCGAGTCGCATCCAGAATATTCCATACTTATTGTGGGTCCAGTGTTGCACGGTATGAGCAAACTGAAAAAACATGCTAATATTATTACTGTAGGGCATAAAAAATACTCGTTTCTTCCACAATATTTGGCGAGTATGGATGTTTGTCTTATTCCTTTCAAGATAAATGCTTTGACGTTAGCCTCTAATCCCATAAAATTATTCGAGTATTTAGCTGCTGGAAAGCCCGTAGTTTCAACTGCTTTGCCCGAGGTCAACAATTGTGCTTCTGGTCTTGTTTATATAAGCAAAAATGACGAAGATTTCATAAAGAAAGTTGAAGAAGCCCTCGGCGAAAATAGGAAATCTGAAAATGCCGAAGTGATTATGAAAAGAATCGATTTTGCCAAAAATAATTCTTGGGAAAAACGAATCGAAACAATTGAAAAAATTATGCGAGTTCATTGTTGACAAACATCTTGATTGTGAACAACAGTTTTGATAGGATATGAGGCTGAATGCAAATCCCCAAATATGTCAGAACTTCATTACGGCACTATAAGCGAATTCGTTTTGGGAATGGAATAAAAGACAAATTGACATTACTCAGAATCGCTGTTTTTCAATCTGTTCCCGGAACTCTCCAAAAGCTTTTGGATTTTGATTCGAGCAAGGACAAGATTATTGAGGCTTTATGGAAAAGCGTTGTTATTAAGAGTGACGGCATAAGATATGCCTTAGTCGACCATGAGAGCTTCGAGATTATTAATGAGTCGGAAAGTTATGTTTCGCTATGGCTCGAGCCAGTTCCGGGAGACGTAATAGTGGATATTGGTGCGCATGTAGGAAAGTATACTCTGCGAACTGCGCAACTTGTCGGAGACAAGGGTGCTGTGCTGGCAGTTGAAGCAAATCCTGATAACTATCGTGTGCTGCGGAAGAACTTGGAACTCAACAGTATTTGCAATGTGATTGCGCTTAACTTGGCGGCTTGGAACAAGGACTGCACGCTGAAATTATTCATTGGTCATGTGGGGGGTCATCATAGTGCAAAAATAGACTGGAAAAGAGGCTGGTACGCAGTCAGAGCTCGACCGATGGATGACGTTATTAAAGAATTTGCCGTTAGTAGGGTGGATTGGATAAAAGTTGACGTTGAAGGGGCTGAGTGGGAGGTCCTTTCTGGTCTAAAAAATACTATTAATGAATATAACGCTAAAATCATAATAGAACTTGCTTACGAAAACATTGCTAACGTTAAAAATTTCGTGAGAGACTGCGAATATGGCATAGTAAAAATATCTTCAACATTTGAGAGCGTAATTCACGGGGTCTCTCGGAAGTATGCTTATTTCTTGCTTTTATCTTTGCACATTTAGTATTTTTGATTTTACAAAATGGAACAATTGAGATTTTTTTCTATAAAGTAACTTCAGGAAATAATATAAAATGCGTATTGACGTTGTTGTTAGTGGAGATAGGCTAAGCTGTGTGAAAAGGATGAAAAGGACACTTACCATTTTGTTGTGCCTCGTTTTTCTTTCGTTACTTATAGTTTCTAGTTTTTCCAGTCTCAACATAGGTTTGAGTGATTCAGGTTCTATGGTGAATTCGTCAGGTTCAAGTGGTTGGTTCTACGATGGGTGGACTTATAGAATTCAACATAACATTATATGGAGTGAGCCTAGCGGCGGTCTTAATTTCTTCAATTTTTCTGAGCCTTGGGCAACTATCTCTGGAACTCCTATTAACAGGCATGCTTTCCAACCAGTTCATAACACGACAATTTTAGAAGTAAATAAAGTCGTCGATGGTGCCCTTCAAAAATATCTCGCCTATGACAGCGATCCGAATGGTTTACAAATCCGACTTTACTATACAAATGACACCGAAGGGACTTGGATTGCATACTCACAAAATCCAATTTTAAGTTCGAGTGCGTACCATTATAGATGGCCCAGCACAGCTTATGTTGATGGAACATTTCAAATGTTCCTCGAAGATCGTGCAGATCATACTTTGGAAAGATGGACTAGTACGGACGGAATCCACTTCACATTTAGGGAGAATGTTAAAGTAGGGGGTAACGAGTGGAAGACCCCTTTCATATGGTTCAACCCAAATGACAACAGATGGTATTTATATTCGCATGACGCGACTGGCAGTACAGAATATGTGCTGGTTAGAAACAGCACGAGTATCGAAAACTTGACTTCAGCAAGCGATAGCATAGTTCTTAGTGAAGCAGCCTCTTTTGGCGCAGCTAGTGTGATGTACTACGATGACATTTACTGGCTGGTCGCGGAAATCTGGCAGGGTGGAAAATGGTTGATACATGCATATTATTCGTCATCTCCATCTTCAGGATTTGCTGCAGTGGCGGAATCACCAATTCTTACAAATGATGAAGCTTGTCCGATGCTTTTTTTGGGTTCAACTCAGAATCAAGCGTACTTATTCATAAGCAGAAGTTCTTCAACGTGGTATCAAGATACTCGCAGAGTGTACTTGGATACACCGATTTCTCCACAAGAGTCCGTTCTTGATGGTTACCAAATCCGATTAATGGTGCATTCGGGAATTGGTTCTAATGCGGGGGAGGATGTCTACTTGAATGCGCATTCTGCACCTGATTTCAGTGACGTTCGTTTCACATGGTTAAATTCGTCTTCAGGCTTGGAATATGAATGTAACTATTGGATTGAAAATCTAACGAGTCAGAGTGCGCTCTTTTGGCTTAAAATTCCAAGAATATTGAGTGGAACTAATAACACAATATACGTCTATTATGGCAAAATGGATGTATCGACTACAGCTAACCCTTATTATACGTTTGATCTGTTCGATGATTTCAGCAGCAACTTAAGTAGCTGGACATTACAAAACTATGATCAGACCGGTAGCGCATCTGTTGTGGATGGGTGGGCTAGGATAAGTAGTCAGTCGAGTGGTGATTTCTGGGGTATAACTGATGAAGGTTCTGGAATCTTCAAAAGTGTACCTTTTAGTGACAACTATATGATCGAAACGATTTTCAGAGATCAGAGCTATCCAACAGTTGACGCACACAATAGGTTTCTCATGACTAGAGCAAACACTGGCAATAATGCGGCCTTTTATGTTATGCTATTTGATGGTGACAGTTCCCATATAACGACCAGTTGGAGAGACCAGACTGGAGGGCAAACAGATTGGGCTGGAGAAAATACTGGTTTGACTAGAGGTTCTCAAATGACTTTCTATGCACGATTGGTTAAAGTGGGTCCCACTTTTTATGCTTACGCATCCCCTGATGGGAGCTCTTGGCACTTGGTTGGTTCACGAAGCGGGAATTATCAAGGATACGTGGGTTTAGTTGACAGTTATCACGGTGGATATACGGAGTTCGATTGGGTTCGAGTTCGCAAATATGTTAGTCTTGAACCTACACATAGTAGTTGGGGAAACGAAGAAATCTACAATGGAAACGGTTTTGTCCTAATTGATCAGTCGTTTGTTAGCGATGTGAGAGCCGATGTGAACAGTGTTCAAAAGGTTGGTTTTCATGCTAAATGGAGCAACAACGGGTCCGACATAGCGGGAGGAAGCATATATGTTAACAGCACTGCATACGTCACAAACGCCACTGGATGGATAAGTTTCGACATCACCTCCCACGTAATAGGAAACGAAAAATGGCTTGTCACCAGCGTAAATTGTAACGGCGTAACCTCTTATACACAAACAGCTCCAACACCCAGCATCGTCTGGGACCGGATTAAAATCACCGATGGCGGTTTAACAAGGAATCCCCTGATGCTGGGCGAAAGCACAACCGTTTGGTTCAAGGCAATATACGAATACGATAATCGGATCTTCAACAGCACAAACGGAAATCTATACCTGAACGAAACTGCAATGCAGTGGTCAACAATCAACAACCGATGGGAATACAACCACACAGCCCAAACCTTGGATACAGTAACATTCAACATAACCAAAGTTCTCGACACCTCATATAACCTGACAGCCATAAACAACAATGCAGGCACCCAAACCCCTTCTATCCTAAGTTCACCATTCTCAATAATTTCAAACTCCACAATCACCGAACTCATCTTCAACTCTGTAACAAAAGAAATAAGCTTCACAGCAAGCGGTCCATCAGGAACCACAGGCTTCACAAACGTGACAATAGCGAAAACGCTAATTACAGACATAAACACGCTCAAGATCTATGTTGACGGAAACGAAACAACCTACACCTCAACTAGCACGGATTATTATTGGCTGGTACATTTCACCTACTCACACAGCACCCATAAAGTTGTCGTACGCTTAAACTCAGCAAACACAGACTCAAACATCCTATCTTCACCTGAAACAGTCATTACGATAACCAGCATTATAATAACCATCATAGCATTGGCAACAATTATTCGGAAAAAGCATCACAAGTAAACCTCCTACATTTCAATACCAAACTACCATTCTAACTTTCACACTTTGAGTCAGAATAAATTCAGCCCACACAAAACATCGATGAACTAGGTGAATTCATGAACATCTGCATGGTGACGTTGGAAACCATTTTCCACAAATACGGCGGAGTCGAAACCTACGTTCACCAGCTAGCAAAACGCTTCGCAAACAAAGGACACCGAGTATTCGTACTCTCAATATCCTCTAAAAACTTACAAGACAACTTCGAGGCAGATGGAATCAACTACATTATGGTTCCAACCAAAAACATCAAAATCCCCAAACTGCCCCTGTACCCAATAAAAATGCTCCTGTTCAACATCCAAGCAGCTATAGCAATCAGAAAGCTCAACCAGAAATATAAGCTCGACATAGTTCATGCCCAGTTCTGCTGCGGCTTTTTCTACGCCATATCAAAAATTTTCACGCCCGATAACGCAAAATTCATGGTCACTTTACACGGAACGTTAGTAGATGAGCAGTTAGCACACATACGACCGATTTGGCGCAACCTGCATCACTCAAAAATTGCAGCATTGTACAAATCACTGAAAACAAGCGCATCCTTTTTTCCGCTAATAATCATGGAATACATAAGCGTGAAACGCGCTGCAGGCATCATAGCCTCTAGTTACGACACGCTGAGAAACGCCATCAAGTACTACAAAATTGACCCGAAAAAGGCTACTGTAATCTACAGCGGCATAAACCCAGAAAACCTCATCCCCGAAGAACACCAAAACAAAAAACAGTACACCCCATATTCTGACACTTTCAATGTACTATACGTTGGAAGAGCCGATGAAAGAAAAGGAATTTCACTCCTGCTGGACGCAGCACCCATAGTAATATCGCAGAACCCAAACGTGCGCTTTTTCCTAGTTGGTCCAGATACCGAAAAATATTATGCACAGTTAGAAAAGACAGGATTAGAGCGTTTCTTTGTTTTAGCTGGAAAGGTCCCGCCAGCAACTCTTCAACAATACTACCAGATATCAGACATTTTTGTCCTTCCTTCATTATACGAGGGATTCGGTTTAGTGGTGCTTGAAGCTTTCGCCGCGGGCAAACCAGTAATCGCTTTCAACGTGGCATCCCTACCTGAACTAATTGACAACGGCAAAAACGGTGTTCTAGTGACTGCCATCGACCCAAAGGCGCTAGCCCTCTCCATCGAGATGTTGACAAAGAATCCCTCTTTGCTGAAGATGCGTTTCAACGCCCGCGAAACCGCAAAACGATTTACTTGGGAATCAACATGTTACAAAACATTGAGCTTTTACAACAAGGTGGCGTATGTCAAAAATGTTACACAATCAGATTAAAGAATCTAGAAAGAAATTAAGTATGAATTATTTCATGAAATGGCTTCCAAAGATTAAAAGTCTTGCAATTCGTTCATTTCCTTATCTTCAGTATTCCATAACTACTTTTCCATTCTTCGCTCTCCTGATTAGCAATAACGTAGTACCACCTAACTGGTCTGTTATTCTGCTACTGGTTCCGATAACGTTTGTAAACATGGCAGGATACGCACATAACGAGCTATGCGACAGAGATGTCGACCCACCTAATAGGAACGTGATTACAAGAGGATTAGTGTCGAAAAATGACGCCGTGTTTCTTATATTTCTTTCACTCTCATGCGCCATATTGTCGGCTTTTTTCATTTATAGATCTCCAATAACCATTTTTGTTTTTTGCATCGACATATTTTTCTGGATGGCCTATAATGGTTTGAAAATTCGTTTTAAAGCGACGCACCTCGGCCCTTTTGTTGCAAGCTATGTTTTATGGGTTGCGCCTTCCCTAGTCTTGTTGACAGAATTTTCTTTTTGGAATAGTACTACGATTTTTTCATTTTGGGAACCTTTGCGGTTTTTTCAACACCAGAGCTATATCATCAAATTCGTGACTATCCCGAAGATTTAGGAAAGACCAGAACATTAACGGTAAGACTTGGGATAAATAATAGTGTAAGAATTTTCATCATGCTTCTGGTTTCTGGTTCATTTCTGCTTCTTTACGGCATGTATTTTAGCACACAAATATTGTATTTTATGCTATTGGCTATTTTTTTCTGCTTTTTCATTCTTTTTGAGCTAGGAAAAATCTATCTGAAATCGCGTCTGATAAGCGTTGACACAGCATTGAAGTTTGTTCTTATAGCGTACGGGTGTATAATACTAAAACTTCCATTGCTGCTGACAATATTAGTCTTATCAACGTATCTAGCGGAGTCCAGATTCCCTTATTTTGACGAGATCAAACTCCAATGACAGCTATAACTGCAGCGCACTTTTTTCACACACCTCAGGTCAAAGCTGATCTGCTATTTACCCTATATGGAGAATTAGAATAAATGCTGGCTAGAAATTTTTTCTACTATTATTTTTATGCTCAATTATTTTTAGTTTTACCGCATACGAAATTAATGTGCCCTTGCAGAATATAGAGAGCTATATGCTCGTAAATAGCTTACCCGATGTAGCTTTAAATGAAGTAGTCGGTACTAATGGTGTACTTCATTTTCCTGACGATGAGGGAGGCCATGGCACAAATTATGAGTGGTTGTATGTGGCTCTTCATTTCACCACAAGAAACGGAAACACATATACTTGCACTGTTTCCTACATCAACCCATATTACCCAAAAAAACACTTTACATTGTCCTCGATTAATATCTTTCACCAATAAGACAAGTAAAAGCCATTTTGCGTCTTACTGGAAACTTCAATTCACAAGCTCATTTACTTAGCTTAACCTACAAAAACCAAAACGAAGACTACGACTATTGGTTTCAAAAGGACGGGAACCCTTCAATTATTATTTCATTTTCGTGTTCATTGCCTTACTACGGACAGCCATAGGGACTGTAGTCATAGCTAGCAAATAGAAGAAAAACGTGCGTTACGTCCCATTAAAAACGCGAATGCAGTACAACAAAATAAATTAAACATCAGCGAATACCTATTTATTAACGCAATCAGTCGAAGCCAAAACTGAATATAAAACTCGCTCTATATATAAGGGAGTTTAGTTTTTGTAGAGCATAAACTCCACAAAACAAAGGCGCACTGCCATGACTGAACTTGACCAAAGGCACTCCAAAGTAGCTATAGTCACTTCACGCTCCTACGGTGAAGAAACCAAAGCTGCAGTGAGAACCGCCGCAGACATGATAGGTGGCATAGACAAAATCGTTCATTCAGGCGACACTGTTCTGATAAAGCCTAATCTGGTTAACATTTACAGTGCTGAAAGCGGAAACACAACCCACAGCTCGCTAGTTGAGCCACTGATAGAGGCTTGTTATCAAAACGGGGCAAGCCAGATTTTCGTCGGAGACGGTTCATCCGAATTCGAGACAGAAGCAGCCTTCATAATCTCAGGAATAAAAAAGATCGTAAAAAGACTGCAGCACAATGGGGTTCCCGTTAAGACTGTCGATTTAAACCGCGACAAGAATCCAAAAACGAACGAGTTCGACACTGTCCACCTCGGAAAAGAAGGCGCACATCCCAACCACATCTACGGAATAGCCCACACCGTGCTGTCTTCAGATGTATTGATCTCAGTTCCAAAGCTTAAATCTCATTCTTTAGCGGGAATAAGCGTTGCCCTCAAGAACATGATTGGAATCGCTCCCGGCGAGTATTACGGTTATCCAAAACGGCGCAATGAAAGCCTACCACATGGCAGTTTCCGAAGCCCCATGCACAACGATGTAATCTGGCGCACAATTCACGACTTGAACAAAATCGCCTTAGGAAACTACGTTGCCTCTCCTAAAAAGAGGCGGTACATGGCCGTCGTAGACGGTATTGTTGCAGGATCATACGACAAAGTTGTGCCCTTGGGCGACGATTTTTGGATGGCTGCTTGGAAACCCACGCGCGTCGGCGTGGTCATGGCCGGTTTTGACCCTGTGGCCGTTGATACTGTGGCTGCTAGGGTAATGTGTTACCGCCCAGAAAAAATCCCTGCAATTGCACACGCTGCCGAATGCGGATTGGGCACGATGAGTAATATAGAGATCTTGGGAGAAAGAATAGAAAATGTGCGAACTTTTGTTCCTCAATCCACAGGCTTTTTGAGCATGGTAAATCTGGGCATGCCGCGATTGTGGCCCAAATCTCTTTCGGTCGCGATTAAGTCTAACGCATCTGAGAGGGTCAGCCGTGCAAAATATTTTGCTTATGGTTTATTGAAGAAGCATAGTTTAGTATATTCTAATTAAAGATTTATCAAGCAAGTTGGTGGAAATGATGAAGTTTTGTTATCATATAGTGAGATGGGGATTGCGCGGCGTTGTAAGGAGTTTGCCGAGCATCTTTAAGGAAATGTCAGAGGCGGGATTCAAGGCAATTGAAACTCACGACGTTAATGTTGTACCATTCTTCGACAATAAACAGGGTTTCCTTGATCTGCTTTCCGAGTATGGGTTGCATGTTGTGTCGATTTATTGCCCTGGACAATTTATTTCAAAAAGCTTCGTGGATTCGCTAATTCTCAGGTTTTATTGGAAAGAAGTTAAGCGGTTTACACGGTTTGCGGAATTTGCTGCTTCCATCGGGGGAGAAAAACTGATAATTGGCGGAACAATAGGGGTCGGGGGAAATGAAGAAAAGCATTACCGTATATTAGCTAACAAACTGAACGCAATTGGAAAGGCGTGCAACAATTTGGGCATTAAGCCTACCTTTCATCCTCACTTGAAGACAATGGTTGAAAACGTGCCGCAAATCAAGACTCTGCTTGAACTAACGGACCCGGACCTGATGAATATGACCCTTGAAACAGGTCACATGTATGTGGCGGGTATTGATTTGATTGATTTCATCGATACTTTTCACGAAAGGATAAATCATGTGCACTTCAAAGACATCAAAGACGGCAGATTCGTGGAATTAGGTACGGGTGAGATCGATTTTCCAAAGATTATGAAAGCACTCAGAAAAATCGGCTATGACGATTGGGTTACAATCGAGGACGAGGTCAACACACCAGATATCCAATGGGCGGGCTCAACAGATAGAACCCCGTTGGAGACTGCAAAAAATAGCAGAAGATACGCAGAGAAGCTAAGCCTGATTTCTTAACAATGCCTTCTGGTACCGAGTTTCATTTTTTTGAATTAAATCAGCCTTTTTTCGTTTATGTAAGACGATAGGAGCTTAAGAATAGAAATGCATCCCTTGAAAATTCTGCTGCATGGCTATTTTGGTTATGGTAATTTAGGCGATGAAGCAATCTGCAAGGTATTAATCGACAAGCTGGCAACTAAGGGAACGGAAGTAATAGTCTTATCAACGGATCCGAAGCGAACTTCAAAATTACATGGTGTTAAATCGTATCATGAAAAGATCGCCTCCTTTGCATTTGTTAAGAATTTGCTTACGTCACGTGTGCTGATTTTTGCAGGTGGCGGAAGATATGGATTGCCGACTTTAAGGAGAATGTGTATAATTGCGTTACTCGCCAAGCTTTTTGCCAAGAAAGTAGTTTTCCAGAGCGTTGGAATTTATCCTAACCCTTGGTTTTATACAAAAATTAATCCTAAGTCACTAACAACGAACTTGGTATCTCGAATGATGCTAATTCTGGCCTTCGGTTTGTCGGATAGAATAAGTGTCAGAGACAAATTTTCAGAACAGGTTCTAAGACTTACTGGAATAAGAAAGCACGTGCGTATTGTGGAAGATTTGGCACTGCAATTGAAGCCTTCAAGCCTTGAAAATGCTTCTGTAATCTTGTCAGAAAAATATTTGCCAAATCCAAAAAAGGATAACTTGCTTATCGGCGTAAACTTGCGAACGTTGGAGCCAGATATTAACGAGAAACTTAACCAAGTTTTACCTGCTGTTCTAGATTGGATAGTTGATAACTTTAAAGCCACATTAATTTTCATCCCTTTTGGCTTAGGAAGTATAGGTCAACGTTTCTGGGACGATGACCGAACAATTGGCAGAGAAATCAGACAAGGCATGAAGCATAAAGAGAGCTTCATCATCATTGAAAAAGAATACAAACCTGAAGATGTCTTAGGATTGTTCAGACTATTTGATTTGTTCATAGGCATGAGGTATCATTCCATAGTTTTTTCGGAGATTATGGGTGTTCCTCATGTGGCAATTGTCTACGACACAAAAGTTGAGGAATTTATTGGAGACAGAAATAATACAGAAAGTGGCATCTGGCTAAGCGACTTAGACGAGGGCAGACTCAAGGAAATGCTGGAAGAAACCTTGAAATTACATAAGCTTGTAGAATAGGACTTTTCAACTTGTCTTAGTCGAACAGGCAGAATAGTAACAAAGAGAGTGTTATTTTGTGTCAGTGAATTTTTTTGCAGCAATAGGTGACTCTGATTCGTTTCAAGACTTACCGGTAAAGAATAACAAGAATCAAATTATTTTAGAAAGAAAGAACTGCCTTGTAGTTGCCAAATTTACCACTCGAGAAGAAGTGCAATACAATAATGATGAGCAAGATTTGGTCCTTGTAAATGGTGTTCCGACGTTCAAAAACAGAAAACTTAGTGCTGAAGATTTTCTGAAATATTATGAAATCTACGGGGAAGATGTATTAAAACAGATTGAAGGTCTTTTTTACATCCTATTATTAAAAAATGATCAACTACGAATTTTCACAGATCCACTTGGAACCAAGCTTGTATACTACCGTGTTATAAATAAGGAAAACTGCGTTGTATCGTCTGAATTTAAGAGACTTTTAGCTTTTGATGGAATCGAAAAACAATTGAACAGTCATGCTTTGGCACATTTTTTGGCTTACGGCTTTGTTCCCTCACCTGAAACGATAGTAAGAATTGTGTATAAGGTGCCGGCCGGATCAGTTTTCTGCTTTGATATTAATTCTCGCAAAATGCGAATTACAAGAATGTGTGATTTTTGGAGACAATTGCTTACATCTTATAATTCTCAGGTAAATCTGACTTCTGACATGCTTCTCGAAAAAATTGCCGATGCAATCCATGTTGGCGTTGAAAATGAGCCGAAAATTTTAACGCTGTTGAGTGGAGGATTGGACTCCTCAACAGTCACTGCCGTAGCACGTAGGTGCCTCGGGCTTAACATTACAGCATTCAATGTGGCATTTCCTGATGAAACCATAGAACGCCCCTTAGCTCAAAAAGTCTGCGAATATTTGAATGTAGATTTGAATGTTTTTTACATCAGCGACAAAGATGTCATTGATACAATTCAGTTGCTTCCTCGCATGTATGATGAACCTGTAGGAGACGTTGTAGCAAGTACACCATACGTATACGCCTTGAAACGCATCCAATCAACAGAGCCTCAGGGCACATTGTTAACTGGAGATGGAGGCGACTCCCTTTTTTTTGGAATTTACTGGAAAATCAGAAGAAAATACATTATCGACATGTTGCTGAAGACTAAACTCAATCAGCTTGGAACCTCCTTACACGAGCACACTAGAAAACTGCTGAACTATTATTTTGTCAAAATCGACCCGCGGTATTGGACCTACACTTGCTGGTGGATGCTTCCACCTAATCTATTAAACAAACTAATGCCAACGTCTCCTGACCTTATTTTTGAGGACTTTGACAGCATTATAGAGGGAATTCCTGCAGATTCATTAACCAAAATGTACATTGCCCCTAGCGGTTCGAGATTCGATTTTCCTAGAATTGATTCACTATCCAAAAATTTGGTAATAAAAACATATTTACCATTAATGAATACTGATCTTACTAAATTTGCCTTCTCCATTCCAACCGAGTTAAAAATTAAAAACAATGTAACAAAGTACATTCTGAGAAAAATGCTTTTAGACAAAAAACTTTTGCCTAGGGACATAGCGCTTCAGAGACAAATAGGATTTGGTTACAGTTTGCTTGAAAATGTTTTGAAAGGAGAGGCGCTCGATTTTTGTATAGGTGAACTGGAAGATAAAATTGATTTGCTCAAAGATTATGTAAATTTGAAAACTTTGAAAAACTTGATACTGGACAAAGAACGATTTATAGGATTTAAATACGCTCTTTATATACTGACAGATTTTGTTAATCAGTTTTCACTCGTTTGAAAAATGTTCATTAAATTCATGTTCCGTGTTGTGAATATATTTTACTGAATTTTCCTCTATAATTGAACTACCTACAACTTTATATTATACGCTTTTCAAACGAAATATGGGAAAGGAAAATGAATCTCAAAAGTTTATCAGCAATTTTGCTCAGCTTTCTAATGCTTTCTGGAATTGTAATTGCGACAGTAACTGCTGACACCTGGCCTAGTCTGCCGTCAACGCCAGTAACTATGCACGTAATTACCGGAACATCCAGCTATCTCATCACAACGCTCAGCAACGTACCCCCAGGTTATGACGTTTCGAATGGAGTCTACGCTGGTTGGTGCATCGACCGATCTACCACAATCTCGAATGACACAACTCATCAAATAATGTTGTATTCGAGTCTTAACCCGCCTGTGGAGTTTCAAGGCATGCCTTGGGACATGGTGAACTACATCCTCAACCACAAGCAAGGATCGATGGAGGACATCCAAGATGCGATATGGTACTTCATAAAAATGGATGGAATAGGTTGGTGGTCTGGATCCACTCAATCAGCCACTGCTGAAGCTATCGTCGCGGATGCACTGGCAAATGGATCTGGCTACGTTCCAGGCGCAGGCGAAGTAGTGGCAGTAATATGCGACCCAACAGACTGTGCTCAAAAGTCAATAATTGAAGTCAGAAAACCCGGTTTCCCGAAACAGTTCACGTCTTCCTTCGGCTTCTGCGGATTCACAGCTCCTGAAATAATGGATGGCGGCCTGAAAACAACCGTTACTGGAATTCACAGCGGTCCAAGAGTTTCATGGAATGTCACCTACTACTTCGCTAACACCGAGGAATTCTTAGGTTCCCAGTATGACGGCGAAGCTCACTACTTCCGACTTTGGGACAAATGGGGCGGCAATCTAATGGCGCTTGGCTCAACACCCGTAGCTTTCGACCCCGGCACCAACATAGTGACACTAGCAGACAGAACATCTTTTGAAATAAACTACGCTGGCTACTCAGCCTACATAGGCAGCGGCTTAGGATTTACAGACAGCAATGGTAACCCAGCAAAAGTGACTCTTCACACAGGCGATCAACAAGAAAATACTAACCCTGGAAAGGGCAAGGGAAGCCAGAAAGACGGAGCCTCATATGATGTGGATGTGGCTTGGGAAATAGGATATCTAGCACCAGGTCAAAGTGCAACACTGACAATAGTCATAGCTCCGGGCAAAAACCCAGGTGGCCGATTGGCTTTCTCAAGTTGCGGGTTTGAATGGATAAACACGGGACCGAGAACCAGAGTTTACTCAGATGCAGCCTTCGCGGACTTCCTTTATGCAATCGACAACACTATTCAACTTGGTGTAACAGTAGTAAAATAGCGCTATCGGATGTAAACACCTAGTCCTCCTATTTTTTGTGACCTCGATCTTTCGTATGCCTTTGTTCATCTTTCTTTCTAGAATTAACATTCAACATTCTTCACAATTAACAGAATTTAGAATTAGAAAGTTCCTAGAACATCGCTATAGTGAGCGAAAAAGACAAAACAGATTAAGTAACCAGGGCAATTCACCAAAGTCACATTTTTAGATCAAGTAAGAGGGGAATTAATGGTCATTGGGAAAAGAATAAAAGTTTTCAATTTTGTGGATGAGATAGGAAAAGAAGCGATAGATGCAATCGCAGATGATGGTTTTTTCACTTATGGATGGTTTAAGACGCTTGAAGCATCTTTCAATATTCAGCCGTTTTATTTGGCGGTTTATGATGAAGACAGACTATTGGCTTTCGCACCTTGCTTTATCGACATCTTCGAGCATTATTTTGTATATGGACCACGCATCATTCCATACATGAAAAAAATCCTAGATATTGGCAATCGACTGGGACTTTGCAGAAATCGCGTATTACTTTGCTATTCACCGTTTTGTTACCGAACCAAAATTTCATTCAAAAAGAATTGTGAAGAAAAACTTGTTTTGGATCTAATATCTAAAAAAATTGACGAAATCTGCAAGAAAGAAAGAATTGTATTTAGCTCTTTTCTGTTTGTATCCGAATTTGACGCAATTCTGAACTCGAGTCTTGAAAATTTTGGCTATACGAAATTTCCTTGGCGAAGAACGCTTTACCTTGATCTCACATGGCCAAATTTTGAGGCATACCTGCAGAGTCTTCCCAAAAAAATTCGCCTAACGATAAGACGAGAAATAAAAAAATACACGGCGAGTGGAGCGACTACAGAAAGACTAAGCGAGTTTGGTAAACTTGCAGACGAATTGTCGGATTTAAATGCGTGCCTTCTTTGGAAATACGACAAATCCTCCAAAAGTCTTTATGATGCCTCTTTCTTCAGAAATTTGAACGAATACGTAAAAGGAAAGGCAAACGTATTCGTCGCCAGAAAAAATGGTGAGCTAATAGGATACTTGCTGTCGATAAGACACAATGATGTCATGGATTGCTATAACTGTGGTTTCAAATATGATGCTCTGAAAGACAAGGACTTCCGGTATTTTAACATCGGTTACTATGTGCCAATTAAGTGGGCAATGGAGGAAGGCATTAAAAAAATATATTACCGATTCACTGCAGAAAAAATCAAATTAAAGCGCGGATGCAAATCCGAGAGAATATACTCGTTTGTAAAATGCCATAATAAACTCTTAGAATCCCTGATTTACATCTATGTACAGGCAAGACATATAGGTCGAAAGAACCAAGAAACGATCATCTATAATTAACACTTCGATTATTGAGTATTTCATCAAAACAACAACCTGCGCTGATGAAACCCGATGAGCATACGCAACCAATTATCTCAATATCTTAGAACACCAGGCTTGCCTATTTCAAGACTTTTAGAAATCATGGGCCCAAAATTTGTGGATAGAAGAAGGGTCCAAGTTCCCTATGAACCTTTATCTATACACTTTGGTGCCACAAGACGATGCAATCTAAAGTGTTTAACCTGCAACACCCGCAGTCTACTTACAAAAAATGTTGAAGACATGACTTATGGAACATTCTGCAAAGTGATAAACCAGCTTCCTCATTATACTATGCGTCGGGTCACGTGTGAAGGACCCGGTGAACCCTTACTGAACCCTGACCTCATTAACATGTTTGCGTACGCCAAACAGAAAGGTTTCATCACGCACACATTCACGAACGCCACATTGTTGAATGAAGTTGACACTATACCCCTGCTGAAAGCCCTCGACGAAATAACTATATCTATAGACGGCGCAACAAAAGAAACATACGAGAAAATTAGGATAGGCGGAAAATTTGAAGACGTGATAAGAAACGTCAAGCAACTTGCCGCAACTAAGAGAAAAATCCGAGCACCGACCTACCTGCAAATAAACTTCACTTGCAACAGGCTGAATTATCTTGAAATTCCCAAGATGGTCCTCTTAGCCTCGCAGCTTGGTGTTGACTGTCTCGAATTAAGCCTTATGCGCGAATTTATTTCATGGAGACCTTCAAAAGAGTACCAGCATATAATTGCCGATGAACTAACCTGTTCCTTTGCAGACATCAAAAAAAGCATCCCAACAACGCCACGTATCGAACTCAAGATTGACTATCCTGGTTCACTTTTCCCCGGATGCACTTGGCCCTTCAGAGCCTGCTACGTCACTGACAATGGCTTTGTGACTCCATGCTGCGTAATCCCCGATTCCGAAAGAATCACCTTCGGCAACATCGTCCAGGAACCTCTGAAGAAAATATGGAATAATGAAAGCTACCAAGAATTTAGGCGCCAGTTTATCTTGGGAAAACCGCCCGAAGTGTGCTTGGACTGCCAAACAGTCATTACATAACTCACCACGAACAAATGTATTACCGAGAAATTGCAGTAGCTGTTGGTAAAACGCAGCATCAAATAGTGCAGCAATTACGTACTTAAAATTAGAACAGTACTGCTTATTAGCGTAATCTGGAGTTACTCTATGAGGGTTTAGCCCTGACCGAAAAGGAACCTGTTGCCCAAAGAATCGATGCCTACATACTGCAAATTGTCGCAGAAAAAAAACCCGAGAACATCGGACAACTGATTACGCTCGTTCAAGAAGAATTCCATTACCCTGACAAAGAACTCCTTAGACACGTGCTTAATCTGGAAAACGAAGGAAAAATTGCGATTAAGAAAGAATCTGTCGCAACCGTGAAACTCTCTTCGTACATTGTTTCAAGAAAGGCACTTTGGTATTGGATAACATTGGTTTTTACTGCCGTAACAGTGCTACTTGTTCTGAGTTTTCCGGAAAACGCTTATCCACTGAGTAACTTAAGAATTGTTCTCGGCACATTTTTTGTCCTTCTTTTGCCTGGGCATTCAATGGTTCGCGCGCTTTTTGCATCAAAAAAGTTGGATGCCGTCGAGAGAACTGGGTTAAGCATAGGTTTGAGTATAGCGCTTGTGTCGTTGGACGCGTTTTTTCTGAATTTTACACCTTGGAAAATCACTCTATCCTCGATTGTTTGGACCCTTGCATTTCTTATAGCCATTTTTGCAACTGTCGCTTTTTTGAATGACGTAGGGCGAGTAAGAGCATTGCGGTCTGAAGGCTCGTCGGTCTAGGTGTATCATGTGGTTATCCTGTACTTTTTCGGTCCCGATGGTGCTGGCAAAACTACCTTGGTGAAAGGTTTAGTAAAGAGCATCGGGAAAAACCATAAAGTAAAACTTTCATGGATGCGGGGTTCCCACACATTCGCATCTTTACTTGCTAAAGTTTTATCACGAATCGAGTTTTTCCGAGGATCAGAAAACCCTTACTACAACATTAGCATTCCCCGGAATCTCAAGGGTTTATGGCAGTCCTTAGAGTTTTTCAGCGCACTACCCGTAATCTTTACTCGATTTTTAATCCCCAGTCTTATGGGCTACTGGATAATCGCCGACAGATACACGCTGGACTTGGCGGTTTGGATATCTTTTACAACACGCGACCAAAACTTTTTTGAAAAACATGAGGCAAAAGTGCTAATAGCTTCAGCAAGAAAAACCTATGCGCGATTCTATGTGACTGCCGACCTCAAAACATTAAGAAATCGAGCTGAAAAACTGCACTTTCCTGAGGAGCAAATGCGTCTATATGATAAATTAGCTAAAACAGTGCAGGCTACAATAATTGACACAACTTATAAATCAGCCGATGATGCCCTTCAAGAGGTTCTGTGCAAGTTAGAAGTCAGTTGACTCAGAAAAATCTACAGATGATTTCAGATGGAACAAGACAAAGCGGCAAAGTCATCAATGCTAGTGCGATACATTGGCATCCCTGGCTATCAGAAAGGGTTATCGCTTCAATTAGGAATTGAGGACTTTCAGATTTTTCTTCAATTGGCTGAGCAAAACAAGATTCCGTTGTTCTTTCTTCAAGCAGCAACTTACAGCAAAAGCATCAAGTCTACCTTGTTACATTATGAAGAGCGCTACAAGAACACATTGGACCTAATAGCGTATACCGCTGCCCTGCTCGAAAAAACCAGAGTGCCCTACGCTCTTTTCAAGACATTGAAACCTTTTCCATACACTCCATCTGACATCGATGTACTTCTAAGGTCGGATGAAAGCTTGCAGACGGTCGCAGAAACATTAATGGACCATGGATGCATCACATTAGACAAAGACAATTATGGCATAACCTTGTTCAGTCCGAGACACAAAATGAACATCGACTTAACAACTCAAATTGCAGTTTCTGGGCTAGTATATGTGGACAAGAAACTAGTTTTTGAACATCTATGCGAAGTTAAAGTGAATGACACGTCTGTTAAAACTCTGGAAGCTCCAGTTGAGTTACTTGTTGTTGCCGCACATAGTCTGTTCAAGGAGCAAACATTCACACTAAGCGATTATTACACCTTTGCAATCCTTGTGCAGCACTGGAGAGAAGCCATGAAACTAGCCGAAATTTTCCATTTAGAACTTGCCCTTGAAATGGCGTTGAAAACGACAAGACAGGTGACTGCCAGTTCTTTCGGTTCAGCGAATGCCCTAATGAGGGAATTTACGGAATTAGGAACTATAAATTTGCTGAATGAAGCTGAAGAACGTGAAATGCCAAAGAAATATGATTTATCGTTCCTCATGTTGGCTTTCCTCAGGAAGGTGATTGAAGATCCTGTTTCAAGACACTCATTGTCTTGCATGGCACGCTCGATTTCTAATCCTGCTTTTTATGGGAAACTCATGCAGCATATCACGCGGAGAACTTACTGAACTTGAAGTGAGGAGCAGATGGCTCAAGAAAACGAGATTATGCAGGTAGCCGAGAGTTCTGCCCATGGCGGAATGTACCTTTTTATAGGCAATGCATTATCCACTGGCATACTTGCGGTCAGCTCGATTATTATTGGCAGGCTTCTAGGTCCGGATAACTATGGACTGTTTTCTCTCGCTATTGTCGTCCCATCACTTCTGGTGGGATTAATCGACTTTGGTATTGTTTCTGCTATTACCCGATTTTGTGCCAAATTCAGGGCAGAGGGGAACGACTGCAGCGTGAGAAGGGTGGTCAAATACGGGATTATTTTTGAGTTAATAGTTGGCTTAATTGCATCTTTGTTTTGCTTTACGTTTTCAGATTCGCTGTCGCTCCTCGTAATAAACAGGCCCGAAGCAGGCTTCTATGTTAGAATCGGTTCCTTCCTGATACTGTTCCAAGCCCTTTTTAATGTGATAAGTGCGGCTTTTATCGGTTTAAACAGAGAGAAAATTAACGTACTTGTGATGGCTGTTCGGGCATTTACAAAATTCTCGCTTTCACCCCTGCTTATCATAGTTGGGTTCGGCATTTTTGGAGCACTATTGGGTCACGTTGTATGCTACGTAATTGCGGTCGCAGTCGGAGTAGTCTACTTGAGTTTGTTACTGTATAAGGGACATACTGACGATGACCCGAGTCCAGGCATTTTCAAGACGATGCTAAGATACGGAGCACCACTGTATATTTCTGGGCTTCTTGGGCTATTCCTTCTTCAATACCAAACAATAATTCTAGCTCACTTTGCCTCAAACGCCGAGATCGGCAACTTCCAAGTCGCGACGCTTTTCGAAACTGCAATGGCGGTCCTGTCTTATCCTTTTATAGCTCTTTTTCCCGCTTTCTCAAAGCTCACGAATGAGAATGGGCAACTCGGACAATTCTTCAGGCGTTCAGTGAAGTACACTGCTATGCTTGTCATTCCCGCTACAATAGCGATTGCGGTGTTGGCAAACGACATCATATATGTTTTTTACGGTTCAGACTTTACCTTAGCGCCTACCTTTGTGGCTTTTTACATCTTGCTGAATTTGTTTGCTGGTTTTGGTACGTCCGTTTTGGGTTATCTGTTCAATGGAATAGGAAGGACGGATGTTGCATTAAAATCAGCGTTGATTAACTTTGTTGTCTTTCTTCCTGCTTCCCTAATACTTACGTTTTTGTTTGGTGTGATGGGCTTAATCGGTTCGCTCTTTGTATGTAGCTTTTTCACGTTAACATATTCATTGGCGGTCACCTATAAACAAGTCAAAACCTTCCCCGACCTTCAGTCTTCTGCTAGAATCTACGCAGCATCAGCTTTGTCCGCACTCGCTTTGTTCGGTTTCCTTAAAATTTCACCTTTCAGCAGCTTTCCAAATCTTGTTCTTGGATGCGCAATTTTCTTCTTTCTGTATTTAACCTTGCTGCCCATAATAGGCGTTTTAACATTTACAGACTTGGATCTTTTTAAACAGTTATTCTTAAAAATTAAAGGTGTCCGCATAGCTCTTAGGCTTTTAATTTCGTATGAAACGAAAATTCTGAGTTTTACACGAAAGCAAGGTAATGAGAATTAGCCTTCGTGCCGTTCGTCTAAGAGATTAAAATATTAATATTTCTAATTACTGTATAACAACGAGGAAGGTTCACTAATGTTTTGCTTTTCGTCTAAATTCCTCTGGTATTGCTTCATAGTCCTACTTTGCAGTGGGTTCCTTTCCGCCCATTTGATTGGGCTGAGTTCGGTGTCTGGTCTTTCGCTTGAGGAGACGATGAGTCGGAGGATGTCTTCGCGAAGTTTTACATCACAAAGTTTATCCGATAAGCAGCTTTTAGACGTCTTATGGGCTGCGTATGGCTACGTCGGCAACCTCAGAACTGTGCCTAAAATTGGCTACGGTTATCCGTTGGTTATTCTCTCGATTAATTCAACTGGAAGCTACAAGTATGATCCTGAAAACAATGTACTCTCGGTAAATGATTTAACCATAAACAAGGAGATTATAAGCAACGATTTTGGCTCTAATACGTGGGTTAACGATGCAAGCGTCATTCTAGTTTTGGTTTGGGACCAAAGCGTAAGCAATAATCAGTATTTTGCCTCTGCACAGGCAGGCTGTGTAGTTCAGAATGTATATTTAGCTGCTGCATCATTGAACTTGGGAACGTGCTGTGTAGATGCTATTGATTTTCAAGCATTACGGAATCATCTGAAATTGTCTGCCAACATGACTCCATTGCTAGTCATGCCGCTGAGCTACCCACGTGGCTCTTATTCACAAGCAAGTCCGAACTACGAGATTATGACTGGAAATCTTCCGCGGGTTCAATATAGCTCTTTATCTTTCGAACAAGCCTTAAGAAACATACCTACTGCACAACAATCGACGGTTGACAGCCTAACCTCGCTGCAGCTTTCACAGTTATTATGGGCTTCCTACGGGTATACAAGTGTCACGTTTGACAGTTCTCACCACAGGACGACTCCTAGTGCTTTAGGAATATATCCGCTGGTGATATTTGTCTCAAACGCTACTGGGCTATACAGGTACGAACCTGATACTCACTCAGTATTGGAGATTCTCCAAATGGATAAAAGGTCTGCGATAGCTGATGCTTTGTCAGGACAGCAGTGGGCGGCAAATGCTTCAACGCTTCTGCTCATAACATATGATTCTTCGTTCAACAATGGCAATACAGGCGATGGCGGCAACTTAGATCACGCCAATATCGAGATAGATGCAGGGGCAGTTATTCAGCAGATAGTTCTGGAAGCATCAGCGCTGAACCTGCGTTCAGATGTGCTTTATCAAGGGCTTGAGAATTGGAATGGCGCGCAAGCAGCTGTAATACGCAACACCATTGGCGCATCTTCCTCCATCGTGCCGCTATACGTTATTTCCGTTGGTATAGCTAACCACGCAACTATACCTGAAATATCTACTGTTCCATTTTTGTTCTTAATGATTGCTACGCTGGCTGTGATTGTTTCTGTGAAAATTTTGAGAAAACGAATTTTTCGTGGGCTATTACACTATTAGATTTAGTTTGCTATCAAAAAAAGAGTGGGTTGGAGTTGTTAGCCACCCGTTCCGGCTATGATGATGTTAACGCTGAAACTCGTTATGCCACTTATGCTTGATGACACATTTAAAGTCAATGTCGCGGCAGTTGATGCACCAGGGTTTAGATTCATGCTCTCTCTGTTCCAAGTTATTGTTATTGGTCCGTTGGCGCTTGTCGGGTTCCAGCCGCTCTTGGTCATGCTTAGCGTTATTGCGGTGTTACCTGTGTTTTTGACGTAGATAGTTTTGGTAACAGAGCCTCCGGGTGATATTGTTCCCCAATCTATTAATGTTAAGCTTTGGGTGCAGTCGCTGTTTTGATATACGCCCACGTTTACAGTTGTTATCGTTCCTGTGGATGGTACTGTCTGGTTTACGGTTACCGCTCCGAGTGCTGTGATGGTAAGGATAACAGCCGTCAGGGTGATTGCTATTGTCGTTACTTTGGAGATTTTATGCGTCCGCGTAGTCTGTGTCCCCCCTTGCTGTCTGAAATGCGAAGTCTTAAGTGTTAATAAACCTTCTTGTCCATGAGAACAACACAGCTACACCTGCTAAAACCTACAGAACGACGCAAAACAACCGCGAACGCTTAAACCTACCGCAAAATAAATGTGTCGTCAGTCAATCTGCAAGCTTTACAATGCTGCAACTGACGAACACATAGAGAACTCTACAAAAATTCTAAAGAAAAGAAACAAATAATTGAGTATCATGTTTCGTCTTTTGCTTAGTTCAACTGAGCAATCAACCGCACTGTATAAACAAACGCTATCCCTCACCATCCCCTAAACTCACATACATCACTCGAGCATGCATGATTTACCGTTACACAGCTTCCTGTAAAATCCTTTTCAGAATAACTGCACCATGCCTCATCTTCAGTTTTTTCTCGCCCAGTCTCGGACGATACTTTATAGGTACCTCCATTGTCATGTAACCCTTTTTTTCCACACGGAGATTAAGTTCAACCTCGATATCGAACCCCCGAGATTTCACATCCCATCCTCTGAGTATTTCTGCACGTATAACACGTAAGCCAGTTAACGGGTCACGCAAAGAAACTCCATTAAATAATGTGTGTGCAAACGCTAAAAGCTTGTTTCCAAAAAAGAATGAACCGCGCACCGCTTTCGGCTCCATGTCTCCGCTGAATCTGTTTCCGCAGACCATGCCTACCTGCGGATTGTTTTCAAGTATATCAATCATCTCAGGCACGTACTCTGCTGGATAAGTGTAATCGGCATCGGTGAGAACTACATACTTCACGCTTGGGTCTATGTGTTTAAGTGCTTTTGCTATTGCGTTGCCTTTGCCCACGCCGTCTTGGAAAGCTATTTCTGCACCCAGATTTTTAGCTATTTCTACGGTTCTGTCTCGGCTGTGGCCATCAACAACGAGGATGTGTGAAGTGCCCACGTTTTCTAGAAATTCTGTTAAGGTGGGTTCTATACCATGTTCTTCGTTTAGAGCGGGAACTATTAGCTGGGTTGAGTAAGCCTTTTCATGTATTAACGTTTTTGTTCGCAAAGCTTTCTCCCTTCTTTTCTGTCAAGTCGAACTATCGCATCTATTGCGAAATGCGTTATAAGGGAAATTTCTGAAAAAATAATAATGCAAATTTTGATACATCCCTGCAGAGCCAATAAGGATTCTAATGAAAGCAAAAAACACGGTTGCTATGGCATGTAGTTACGTGGCGTCCAAGTTAAGTGTCAGCAGAAAATATTTTTGGTTCGCAACTGCCGCGATGTTTGAATGCTATTCTTCTTGTTCCTGCCTTTTTCCTATTCCTCTTCGTTTGAACCTCAACTTTGCCGTTAAGATTTTCTCCGTCGCAAACAGGCGCGAAGCCACGTACATAATAACAATCGTGAAGACAGCAACGTAAACAATGCCCAACACAACCGTCAAGTAGTCACCCAGCACCACAGCCTTCGACGCGATAATCGGGTGGCTGTACGGAATAGCGTAAAACACAGCCTGCACCGCCATCGGAAGCGAGTTTACGTCCAGGTACATCAGCGCCATCGCGGGGATGAATATGATGGGGTAGATGTAGCCGACGAGTGCAGTGGCGCCTCTGACGTCTTCTGCGAACGCGGACATTATCACTGCCAGCGCCAGTCCTGAGAGCAGCGTGATGAAGAGCGAAATGCCCAGCAGAAAGTAGCCGAATGCTGAGGGCACAAGCCCTAGGTTCACCAGATTTATGGATGTGGCGGTTGGGATGCCCATCGTCATAGAGCCCAGCACGTAGTTGTAGCCTATCATGACTGCGACGGAGGCTATGCCGGCGACGATTATGGTGCTGGAGAGTTTGCCCATGAGGATGGCGAAGCGGTCAACTGGAACCGTAAGCAGGGTCTCGAGGGTTTTTTCTTCTTTTTCCATGGCGACGCTGGTGGCTGCGATTTGCATGGAGTAGGTGAGCATTATCATTATGGTGATGGGGAGCGCGATTGACTGTGTGATCATTAAGCCCGATAGGGTTGCGGGGTCTATGCCTTTTTGGATTTGTCCTTTGATGATGGTGGATTGCGTTGTGTAGAGAACATCGGGCGCTATGACGCGGTTGTAGCTGTTTATGATGCTGTTGGTGGCGGTTGAGCCGATGTCTGAGAAGATACTGGTTCCCTGGAAGGCTCCATACACGTTTATTGTGGCTGTGATGGCGGGGTTGCCATTGGTGTGGGCGGTCATGTTTTGGCTGAAGCCTGCTGGAATCTCGATGAATCGGGTACTGTTGTTTTTGGTTAAGAGTTCTTGTGCTACAACTTGTTGTGGTGAAGTGTTGTTGATGACAGTGGTTTTTACGCCTGTGCTCTTCAGGTAGTTGATGAAGGTTGTGGACCAGTTTCCTTGGTCGTTGTCCACAACGAGAAGTGTGGCTTTTTGGGCTTGTTCGATGGCGGTTTGGCTTGCGTAGCCGAGGACTGCGCCGAGGACTGGAAAGATGACGAGTGGAAGAACGAGCATGCCAATGAGGATTTTGGGGTCTCGGATAAGTTCTTTGAGTTCTTTTACGAGGATTGTGTTGAAGCCTTTAAGCATATCCAACCACCTTGGCGAAGACTTCTTCGAGGTTCGCGCTCTTGTACTGGGTTTTTAGTGAGTCAGGTTTGCCTTCGACTATGATTTTTCCTTTGTTGATGAGTGCCACGCGGTCGCAGAGGTATTCTACTTCGAGCATGTTATGACTGCTGAGGAGGACGGTTACGCCGTGTTGTTTGACATAGTTTTTTATTATTTGTCTGACGTGGTAGGCGTGGAGGACGTCTAGTCCGCTTGCGGGTTCGTCGAGGACGGCGAGTTTTGGTTGTGTCATGAGTGCGCGTGCGACAAGTAAGCGTCGTTTCATGCCTTTGCTGTAGGTTTTGGCTTTGTCTTTTAGTCGTTCGCCGAGTCCGCAGATTTTCGCGGCTTCTTCGGTCATTTGTTTGAGCTCTTCTGTATTGTTTGTGTTGAATTTTGCCATGAATGTGAGGTATTCGTTTCCAGTGAGGTTTGGGTATGCGCCTGCTTCTTCTGGGAGGTAGCTGATGATTTTGCGGACTTGTGCGGCTTGGGTGACTGGGTCTTGGTTGAATATGCGTATGGTGCCTGAGGTTGGGAGAATTAGTGTGCTGATGATGCGGAGCGTGGTGGTTTTTCCTGCGCCGTTGGGTCCGATTAAGCCGTAGATTTCGCCCTGACTGATTTGGAAGGTTAATCCATCTAGTGCGCGGATGTTGCCGAACTGTTTGACCAAGTCTTTTGCGTCTACAGCAATGCTCATCGCGTGTGGCTCCGTTGGCTTGTGATTCTTGTGGATAATATTTAAGTTTTTACTGTGGTTTGAATCTTGTCTGCATGCGAATGTCTCCAGACTGAACTAACATGTGTTTTTCGTCTATAGCCCCATTCTATGACCCTGCTACGCTACAGGGTAGCCTCACCCCCTGTGCTGTTTTCATAATGGTTTGGCTGTTTTCTGCGCCAATACGGATAGCCCCTCTATAGTTTTCTGCAACAGACCACCCAATAGGCTTAAACAGGCTGGTTCTGCACGTAAACGTGGAAATTTTGTTGATGATTCTTATTGAGAATTTTGGTATTTTGTTCAATCGGAAGAGGGTGTGCTGAGACACTTCGCTAGCATAGCTCAGAAGGGAGGCACTAAATCTAAAAAATACGGCGTACAAATCTATGCGAACAAAAGCGAAAAAACCTACTTAAGCGGAACATGAGAATTTGAAAAGTAATACGCACGTTTTTAACCCAGTTTCAGTATTAGTGTTCAAATTGCTTGAGAAAAAGCCATGCCAACTTAGCTGCCGCGAAATTAAACGAACCTTATATATTCATAATGGTGGAGGGGGCAAAACCCATTTTTTGGTAACGGTTTAACGTGTTGTCGCTGAAAAACAGGGAAAATTAACGCTTAAAGTATATGTTTCTGCGTTTTTGATGTGTAGTTCAGGCCTTTTATTCCAAAAATAATTGAAGCATTTTCGGCACTTTAATCGTCCACGCTTGCTTGCTCAGGTTTGCGTGAAGCGAAAAATCGTCGAATGGTCTCTTTTTATGCTAAAAAGTTAAAAAACATGTTTCAGTCAGGCGTAAAATGCTGTATAAGAGTAAAAACTCATGGTGATTTGCCTATCCGCAGCGATACGAGCAGCGAACAAAGGCTGAACTGCGTAAGAAGCTATTTCAGCAAGAATGTGCATGGGGAAGGACATGCAAAGCCTTGGTTCCCACGTCGTGATTACCGCACCTGAAATCGCGTTACTGGCAAGGTTGGTGACCGACGGTGAACTGCGTACTTGGCGATTTGGAGTGTGGTTTGTTGATGTTTTTGTATACGGTATAGTGTGCGTAGCGGCTTCAGCGGTTGAGAGTTTTAGCCAGCGCGCGGAGAAATCTGGTTTTTGGCAGTTTTGTGCCTATTTTAATGGAGGTTTGGCATGGTAGTTGAGCGGAACCTGTTAATTTCGCTACTAAAATTAACTGAAAAAGGGTCTGTTTTAATTGAAAGTGTCAAAAAAGACGGGCGCGTCTCCTATAGCATGGCTGTGAAATTGCTTGAAAACCTGCAAAACGAAGGTGTCGTTTATTTGAAAAACGGTGCAGTTGAAGCTGACAACAACGGCCGACTCAAGATGGCCATCAAGGCGTTAGCCTTAGGTGCAGACGTTGAAGTCGTCAGCAACCTGCTCCACTGGCAGGAGTTCGAAGAAATCGCCGCCGTTGCCCTCGAAAGAAACGGCTACGTTGCTGCCAAGAACGTGAGATTCAAGAATGCGGGACGAAGATGGGAAATCGACGTGGTCGGCTGCAAGAAACCACTGGTCCTCTGCATCGACTGCAAGCACTGGCACCACCGAATGTCCTCGTCAGCCTTGAAACGAATCGCCGAAGCTCAAGTGCAAAGAACACGTGCCCTCGCTGAATCACTGCCCAGCACAAGCATTAAAATTGAATGTGGTAAATGGAGCAGTGCAAAGTTTGTGCCCGCTGTCCTATCGCTGATACATGGAAGCTTCAAGTTCTACGAGCAAGTTCCTATAGTGCCCGTGCTCCAACTTCAAGATTTCCTGAATAAGCTACCTGCATACACTGACTCACTGAAGTACTTCACGAGGGAGTTTGAGCATTTACGCTATGACCTTTAAAATTGAAGCCTTAGCAGTTTTAACCGCTGGATAAAGACTTAGAATAAGCATAACAGCCAAAGCCGCAAGCAGCAACACCGCTATCTTTGCGATAGTAACGCTTGTCACTACCGGGTGAGCCATCAAAATCATCAAAGTCGTTATCACACCAAAAGAAAGCCCAATCGCAAAGCTTGAAAGCAAGACTACTACGCTCTGAACTGCCGCCACTGCAACCACGGTGCTTGGTTTTGCTCCGATGGCTCTCAAAATCCCGAATTCTTGACGCTGCTCATCCATGCCAAGAATCATGTAGCCAACAAGGCACAGCGCCGCCGACCCCAAAGTGAACAATGGCAAAAGCATTATTTCAGTCCACAGTGACCCGAGAAAGGCAACGTTTTTCTGCAATACTTCATTCAGGTCAAAAACTGAGAAATCTGGGTTTACATTTTGAACCATCTGCGTTAACTGTGCCAAAGCGGCGGCGCAATCAGCCGAGGCGTCTAATTTGACGAGAACAACGTTGACTGTTGGAATGCCTGTTGCGTTCTGCAGAGTCTTGAGAGGAACGTAAGTGGCGGTGCCGCTGTTAATTGGGTCAACGCAAACGCCGACTATGTCTAAAAACTTGCCTCGCACTATAATATCCTGCAGAAATGGATCAGAAAGCCTGATTGGCGGCTTGGCTTTCAAGTCTGCAGAGTACATCGCCTGAGCTAAAGTGTCACCAATAACCGCTTCTTGCACATCGCTTGAATTCAAGAACCGCCCTTTCGTGAAGGGAGTGGTCAGAACTTCGTCAGGGTTCACGCCGACAACCAAAGAAATGCCACTGCGGTTATCGCCAACCGAATGGGTAGACTGAGTCTCCTGGTCAATGTAATATCCACTCATCTCTTGAACAGGCTCCATCAGAATCAACCGTGCATCAACACCGGATACATCGTGCATCGCATTCAGCTGTTCAAAAATTCCAGCGGGTATCGCAAAGTTCTCGCCTGTATAGTCAAAATAGACACTCCCGTCCTGAATAAACGCTTGCGATGTGAGAAGTTTATATTGTGCGACCATGTCTTTGTGGGCTATTAAAATGACGTTTTGACCTACGGCATTTTCAACCCATGTCTTGGTGGTGTCGTTGGCAATTATGCTTCCCGCCACTGACACGGTGAGTAGGATGAACACTATCGAGAGCAACACGATGATTCGTACGTTTGCAGACACTCGACGGAACAGACTTCGTGATGCAAGTCTCACAGTTATCCCGGTTCGCGACAGCGGTTTAAACTTGCCTCCAGTGCCTAACCCAAAGTACTGAACGGGAGAAAGCAGCTTCACTGGTGAGGCTCTGGCTGCGTCCAGCATAGGCTTTATCCCGAAAGTTACGGCAAGGATGAAGAAAACGGCAAAAACTACTGATGCAAACAACAGGTTCGGCGGTTGCTGATACGCCTGAAAACTCAATACGCTGGTGGCAGCGAAGTCGACTGTGAAACCGAACACCACGCCTAAGATACATCCAACGACCGTTATTATCAGGAGTTCAGCCAAAAAGTAACCGAAGACTCGACCGTTTGGGCATCCAGCTGCCTTGATTAACCCGAAATCACGCGTTCTCTGCCTCATCATCAAAAAAACAATAAAGCTGGTTAAAACTGCGCCAACCGCAAAAATCAGGAATCCGACAAACAGCACAAACTGTGCGAAAACGGCTGACAACCCAGCGGTCAACGTTTCCCCAGTCGAAGCTATCCCAACTTCCACTCGCCAGCTGAATAGCAGCAGAAAAAGCGTGGACGCCACGCTCAACGTCAACGTGACGACGACCAAGCAGGTCTGTAGTCGCCTGCGCAGAAGATCCTTCATGGGAAAACCGATGCTACTCATTTTTGCTCGCCAATCTACCATCCTCTAAACATAGTGTTCGGTCTGCAAGCCGCATTATATCAGCGTCATGAGTAGAAACAACAACCGTCTTTCCCTTGGACTTTAGCATCTGAAGTATCTGGGTTATTTTCTGCCCGTTCTTCGTGTCCAAGTTTCCCGTGGGTTCGTCCGCGAGAAACAGCGGCGGGTCATTAGCCAAGGCACGGGCAAACGCCACACGCTGCTGTTCACCGCCGCTTAGTTGGGCTGGAAAATGGTTTGTCCTGTGCGCCAAACCCACAGTCTCTAAAAGCTCGGCGACATGTTTCCCTATTTCTTCTGCAGGTCGCTTTGTCCACTCCATGGGAAACGCCACGTTCTCCGCCACTGTCAAGGTTGATACGAGGTTGTAGGATTGGAAGACGTAGCCAACGGCGTTGCAGCGGAAATCCGCCAGGAAATCCTCGTTCTGCATCGCCAAGTCCTCGCCCAAAACTATTATCTGTCCTGTGGTGGGTTTGTCGATTCCGCCGATTATGTTCAGCAGTGTCGTTTTCCCCGCGCCAGACGGGCCGTACACGGCGATGAACTCGCATTCTGCGATGCTGAAGCTTACGTCTTTCAGGACTTCAACTTTGCTGTCGCCCATCGGGTATGCTTTGGTTAATGATACTGCGGAAACCACTGTTTCAGCCACGTTCTCACCCCCTGTGCATTATTGATTGGCTGGGCAGATAATAATATGTGTTAAGGTACATTCCCTTACCAGGCTACAGGTTAAGGTTGCCCCTGTCGCGCTTGAGGATGCGGACCTTGTCTGGAATTTTGTCTCGCTCCCAATCAGCCCAGCTTATTTCTCTGAAGAGCCACTTCTTGCCCAAGTGCGCCGCCACCACAGCGTGCTTGGTTTCGTTGCTGCCGGGTATGAGTTCGTTGAGGAACCTAAAGAGCTTGTCAATCTGCTGCTTCGGAAAGTACGCGTAGTAGCTGGCGTTCTTCACTTCGAACGCGTAGCTGTGCTCGCCCTTCCTCGCTATGATGTCTGGCAGCGGGTTCAGGCTGGGGTTGCTGACTGGGACGCGCACGGCGCTGTACCCTTTTTTCTGGAGGAGTTTCACGAGTACAGTTTCGCTGTAGAAGCCTCTCTTGCGCCACCGTCGAAGCTTGACTTTGTCGACTTCCTTAACCGCGTTTCCCCCCCGCTTAAGCCTATCCTGAATTGCAGTTAAAAAAATAAAAGACTATTGCGTAACCCCGAAAAAAAGGTGGTGCGTTGATGCTTCTGTATACGCACGCTTTCAAGGGCGCCTTCAGGAGCATTCTGGTGGCATGTTAAAGCTAATGTAATACTTGCATAACTAAACTCACCAATGTAGATTATATCCACGTAAATAAATCAAAAAATGTAACGTTTTAGCCTACACCAATAAATGCAAAAGCACACACTCACGAAAAACAAGCCATAATCCAGCTTTTTTCAACACCAAACAGGCACCGCTGAAGCCGCGATGACCGCGACAGAAGCGCTTTGGCACGCTCCGGAATACAGAAGCATCACCACCGGAGCGCTCAACCTCGTCGCAACTGTTCAAGACGCACGCAACCGACAAGCACGCCTCTGCTGAAGGAGTTTCTCTAAACACTGAACAACGCCGTTCCTCAAAGAGGCAGAGAACTGTCTAATGCTAGGGAAAAACCACGCGAAACTTCGAAGCAAACTCGAAAAATACCCCTGCTGGTTTGGCATGGAGATTTTCGACAGTACTTATATGAAGTCACGATAATCTCCATGGGCAAGCCCGAAAACAAGAGTTGAAAAGGACAGAAAAAGGCTTTTTTGCCGTTTTAAGCTTGTTTTAGGCTTTTCATATTTGGACTGAGTGTTGAAGGATTAACCTGTTTTGGTGCTTGTTTAAATTCGATTAATTACCAGAAAGCATGTGGCTTTTTGGCGCAAAACAAGCGTGAAAACTGCCTTATCTGGGAAATGAGTTTAAACGACAAGCCGTAAATTCTGAGGGCTGTAAAGCCGAATTCGCCACGTTTCAGTAATATTCCTGATTTTGAAATAAGTGCTTTAATTGATTCTACGACAGAAAGACTATGAAACATGAGGAGGAGAAGACGTGTCTTTTGACCATTTTGGGGAAGGCTCGGAAACGCTTACCCGCACCGTACAGGGACGAACAGTTAATGTGAGGTGGAACTGGGGCACATTCAAAACCACCGAAGGTTTCCCAGTTGACGATAGCATGATAAACTGGGTTATAGGCCAAGAGCAAGCTCTAAGCGAGTGCTTTCTATGTCTCAACGAGTGGACCCACAAGCTCAAGCATTTAGAGCAGACGCAGTGGTACTCAAGCTGGAGCAAACCAAACGAAACGAAGCCCATGGCGAAAACCGTGATAAACCCCGGACCCTACCTGCTGCTTCTGGGCGACCCCGGAACCGGAAAGTCTCTCCTCGGAAGAGCTTTAGCAGAAAAACTTACGCAAGTCTACAAAGAGAACGGCATAAAACTCTTCGATGTTGTTGCTTGGAAAAACCCAGCCATGCCCAGCCAACCCCGCGTGTCCATACACAAGGAGGGGGAAGGGAAAAAGATTCTGCAGAGAGAGCAGCGGAAAGAGCTCAAGCGCAAGTTCACAACCAAGGTGGGTCTGAGGGCTATACAGATTCTGATGCTTGCGTTAGGGCTGTTTCTGTTAGGATTAGGCATGTACTTCATGTACGACGCGTGGCACACATGGAACATCAACGGGCAATCCATAGGCGGCACATCCTGGAAGGAACTATACTCTGACAACTTTTCAGCGTACTTTATTGACCGATTCATCAACGTGGTTCCGCTTACCTTCATCCCTGGAGGAAGCCTAATCTTCTTCAGCGTCTTCATATGGTGGTTCACACGCATAGGCGGAATGAGCAACTTCCGCGGCATCGGAGGCGCCCAGCAATCCGACGTCCCAAAACTACTGGTGGACAACAGCTCAGGAAAAGCACCATTCGTAGATGCGACAGGCCACAGAAACCCACAGCTTTTTGGTTCGGTTGCATGGGACCCATTTCAAACAGGTGGAATGGGCACGCCTGAACATCAGCGGGTAACCGCAGGGGATGTCCATGTGGCTTCGCTTGGAATACTGTACATCGACGAGATCAAGAACCTTGACCCCGAAGAAGCAGTCACGCTGCTAACCGTCTTGGAAGATGGACAGCTGCCGATTACTTTAAGGGGAAGATGGCATGGCGGGGACACAGCAGCTATGGCAGTTTCCACTGAACCCGTTCCAGCCATCACTTTCCTGGTGGGCGCCGGAAACTTCGACAGCATAGGACAGATTCACCCCGCACTTATGGACCGCATCTACGGCTATGGCAAGGTTGTACGCATGAACAACGACATGCCTAACACGCTGGAGAACAGGCGCAAATATGTCCAGTTCATCGCGCAGGAAGTCAAACGCTTCAACCTGCTGCCGTTCAGCCGAGCCGCCTGCATCGAGATAGTTGAAGAAGGCAGACGGCGAAGCAATAAGCGTGATGCGTTATCGACGCGATTCAGACCATTGATTTCCATAATTAAGACCGCTGCAACATTAGCCATGAACGAAGACTGCAAAGTGGTCGAGCGGCGCCACGTGTTGGAAGCCTTGAATGAGCACTGCAAAACCATCCAGAAACAGTTGCTGGAACATGAGATGAACGAGAGGGGCAAGCTGTTAGAAATCAAGCCTGAAGGCGTGAAGCTCGGACAAATATACGGGCTGGCGGTTGTGCATGACCCCTATAGCGGTGAGATGACGGGGAACGTCCTCAGTGTGAAAGCTCAAATGGTTAAGAAAAATGAGCTTCCACGTGACCATCCGCTTAAAGGCTATTACAGAGTAACAGGTGTCGCCAAAGGTCAAAGTTTCATTTCAGACAGCATTGCCAAAGTTCGCAGCGTAATCCTTCAAAAGTACGGCGTGGACATAGCGCAAGACTACTTGACGCACATCGACTTTGCTCAGTCTTACGGCGTGGATGGCCCATCTGCAGGCGTTACCATGGCAATTCTCCTGTGTTCACTCATCGAGGGCAAACCCATCCGGCAAGATGTGGCCGTAACAGGCGAAATAAACCTCAGCGTCAGCGACTCCATACAAGTGACAGCTGTTGGCGGAGTCCACGAGAAAATCAAAGCCGCTGAAGCCTGGGGTTTCAAGAAAGTGGTTATCCCGCAGAAGAATTTCATGCATTCGGTTGACGCAAGAGACTACACAATCGACGTGGTTCCAGCTGCTACGCTAGAGGATTACCTGAAAGAATGCTTAGTCGAGCAGCAAATTCTCCAGGTGCCTATTCGAAAATTCAAACGCTAACTTGGAAGAACGCAACTGGAAACGGCTTTTTCCAGCCTTTTTCGATTGAGAACCATATTTGTCCGTAGCAGGAGTAGGCTAAGCTGTTTAAAATCCCAGCCATCATGCATGCTGACGTTGTGCCACAGTGAACTTGGTGACAAATGGATTACCATAGAGCTTATCTGTCACCAGATTTCACCAGAGTAGCCGTACCTGTGGCTTCGGTGTTCGTATACAAAAGCATCAACAAAACATATTCGCCGCAAGCCAAATCACAGCGGGCTGCCCGTTGAGGAGAAACATTTTTCAGCGACGATAAATGATAGACAATCGTTGGTACACGGATGTCCGATTTCAAGGTTTTCAATGTGCGCCGCGTTTTCTCTACCAATGGCGAGATAGATTTTGTCGATTTGACAGAGGAAGTTCAGGAGGCAGTATGCAAGTCTGGCGTAAAAAACGGCATAGTCCACGTTTTCGCGCCGCACGCCACGGGCATACTTATCTTGGCGGAGAACGATTACGCCTTGCTTAACGATATCAAAGCGTTTCTGGATGAGACAGCGCCCAAACACCGCGCCTATCAGCACCCATCTAACGCTCACGCCCACCTCCGCTCCATGCTTCTGCCGCCTGACAAGACACTGCCCGTGATTGACGGACGCGTGGAATTTGGAACGTGGCAGTCTTTGCTCTTTGTGGAGACAGACGTTTACCCGCGAAAGCGTACAGTCATCATACAGGTGATGGGCGAACAATAATCCGCCGCTTGCACCAAGCATCCTCTGACAGCTTTTCTCTAGGCAAACGCCTGCGCATTAGATTTCGATTTTCCAGCTTCGAAAACGGCAGCAGAAGCGTGAACATTTAATCCTTTGCCGTTAATCCTAAACATATAAACGTGATTTTTTAACTTTTTATTGTAAAATGTGACCATTCGAAGATTATTCGGAAGCAGAAAACAGAAAAACAGCGTGAGCTTATGGTAAACAGGTGCTTCCAATCGAGCCTCAATGAGGATAATCGATCTGAAACTCCGTTAATTTCACAGTGTTTCTCCGTGAAAAAGCCGAGGCATTCTTTATCGGATCCATTTTTTCGCTCTCAAGTTTCATGTATTTATAAGGTTCGTTTAGATTCGGATAAAACATGCTGGTTTAGAGACTGTAGTAATTAAAAGCAGGGCAGCTTTGCAAAAAGGAAGGGCAGTGCTTGCTAGCAGTCCAGAAACGACGGTTCTCTACCCTCGTTCAGTGCGGACTCGCTTGTAAGGTCCGCGGGGTCTCATCCGCGCTTTCCTCTTTATCTCCAGTTTAGACAAGGGCTTGTCCGCTATCGCTTCCGCTGTGGGTTCCTCGTGGAGTGGGGTCTCAAGGGAGTCTGGAAAATCATCCAACGTGGCTTGGTCGGCGCCTTTCGCAGTCATCAGGTCAATTGCGCGGTTCACGTCGCCTGGTTTCACGTTTATGCCGCGGGTAGCGTCCAAAAGCAGAACAGTGTCAAAGCCCTGTTTGAGCGCGTCGAGAACCGTGTTCAAAACGCAGTAATCAGTTGCTAATCCGCCCACGAAAACTCGTTTGGTGCCGCGGGCTTTCAGTTTAGCTGCGAGTTCGGTGCCGTCGAAACCCGAGTAGCTCTCTTTAGCCGGATCGGTAGCTTTCGAGATGATTTCAGTGCCTTCAGGAAGCTTGAGGGCTGGACTGAACCTCGCGCCTTCGCTTTGCTGAACACAGTGAGGCGGCCAGGGACCACCTTGAGCTTTGAAAGAAATGTGGTTTGGAGGATGCCAGTCACGCGTGGCAAAAACTTTTGCGCCAGCCTTCTGGAATATCTTCGCGTAGTCGTTAAGCACTGGAATCACTTGGTCGCCTTCAGGGACGGGCAATGCGCCACCTGGGAGAAAATCATTCTGAACGTCTACTATCACCAGAGCATCTTCTTTGCTGATGACATGTTCTTTTTTCAAACATTTCTCACCTAAACAATGAGCAGAGTTCTCCACGAATGGATAAGTTGCGTGAGAACCAGTGAAATATGCGCCATGGCAGCGGATAAACCTTTCCAGAAGGATAAGGAAAGTAATTTAAGCTCCTCAACCAATAGGCTTGATGGTGAAACAATGACAGTTCTAGCCTATGTTCTGTTCAAAGTAAGCTCAGGAACCGAGAGGGAAGTATGCCAGAAACTCGTTGAGTTTACCGAGGTCCTCCAGGCAGACATCATCTTCGGGGAATACGACGTTATCGCCAAGATGGAAACTGAAGACCTGGACGCGTTGGAGGGATTCTTGTCGGAGAGAGTTCGGACAGTGCCGAACGTGCTTGTAACGTCTACGATGATAATTTCGCGAGAGTACAAGGGCAAGAGCCACCGACCGAAAAACAAGTAACATAAAAATAGATGCGTAGCAAACGGTTGATGCTTTCGTATACCAAACGCCACGGCGCGTACCCAGCCTTCGAGGATATGCTTATCTTTTATCGAGTGCCAATACACTACTCAGGGTCATAACATGCCGACCAAAAAGAAAAACGCGCAATATATAACCAGCCGAGAAATGCGAGCCGCGGAAGCCAACGCGGAATACTTCGGAGTTACCCTGCTTCAATTAATGGAAAACGCCGGACGCAATATTGCTGCCGAAGTGGCGGCGCGGTTCCCGCAAGATACGAAAATCGCAGTCTTTTGCGGTTTAGGCGGAAACGGCGGCGATGGCTTCGTGGCTGCACGGCACCTGCTCAGCATGGGCTACACAGTTTCCGTGATACTCGCGGGCAAAGGCAAAGACATCACACATGACGCCGCGGCAAGAAACTGGTGCGCTCTCCAATTTCTCCGCGAGAAAATTCCCATTTATGAGGTGCCTGACAGTTCGCTCATGCCAACTGTGAAGGCAGACGTAATTGTTGACGCATTGCTGGGCACGGGAACAAAAGGCAGGCTCAAACCGCCCATTTCGATGTTTGTGGAGCGCATAAACTCGCTTAACGCTTTCAAAATCGCTGTGGACGTGCCCACAGGAGTGGACTCCGACACCGGCGAAGTCTTGGGCGAAGCGGTAAAAGCTGATGTGACGCTGACGTTTTACAAGGCGAAGGCGGGGCTGGAGAACGCCAAAAAGTACACGGGCGAACTGCTTGTTAAGGGCATCGGCTTGCCCGAAGAGTTTGAAGCGTATGCGGGTCCAGGCGACGTGCTTCTCGTCACGAAAGCGCGACCGTTGAGCGCTCATAAGGGAGATTTTGGGCGGCTACTGGTCGTCGGAGGCAGCGAAGTGTTTTCAGGAGCGCCCACGCTTGTTGCGTTGGCTGCGTTGCGGACGGGCGTGGACATCACGTACTTGGCGGCACCAGAAAAAACTGCCCGGGCAATCTCGTCGATTTCGCCAGACCTAATAACGGTGAAGTTGGACGGCGACCACCTGAACCCCGGCAACGTGGCAGAATTAGAGGCTTATGTTAACGCGGTTGACGCAGTCGTGCTTGGACCAGGTCTGGGCTTGCATCCGAAAACCAAAGAATTCGTGAAGGCATTCGTTAGCACCGTCGAAGACAACGGAAAGCCGTTGCTTCTTGACGCTGACGGGTTGAAAGCCTTCGCAGAAAACAAAAGGCCTTTGAAAGTTCCGGTTGTTTTCACGCCTCACGCTGGCGAATACGCCATTCTAGCGGGCAGACAGATATCTGAGCGCCTTGAAGACCGCGTGGCTGAGGTGCAAAAGACCGCTGGGAAACTGGGCGCTGTGATTCTGCTGAAGGGTCAAGTAGATGTGGTTTGCAATGGGGAACGGTTCAAGCTGAACTTCACGGGGAATCCGGGCATGACTGTGGGCGGTACTGGCGACGTGCTCTCAGGCATTGTTGGAGCGTTTCTGGCGCAGAAGACTGACGCGTTTGAGGCTGCGGTGGCAGCAGCATTTGTTAACGGTGCTGCAGGAGATTTTGCGGCGGAGAAAATCGGCTATCACCTTGTGGCGACCGACCTTTTAAAGTGGATTCCTTATGTGCTAAATGACCCGATGTGCCATCTAAAGGTGCGAAAAACAGGTGGAAAAACCAGTTAAAATCACCATATACCACGCCAACCAGTGTGATCCGAAACGCTGCACTGGCTTGAAGCTGAAACGCCACGGCTTGGCAAGAGTAGTGAACAGGACGAGGTTTTTACCGAACCGCGCTGTGATGCTTAACCCATTCTCGGAAATTGCGTTCTCGCCTGCTGACAGAGACCGCGTTGCAGATTACGGGTTGGTGGCGTTGGATTGCAGCTGGAAACACGCCGAAAAAGTCCTGCTGAACCACGTGAAAGGAACCTCGCGCTGCCTACCCATCCTGATTGCTGGGAACCCAGTAAACTTCGGCAAACCGACCAAACTGACAACGGCGGAAGCGTTAGCCGCAGCGCTCTACATCGCAGGATTCAAGAAGGAAGCGGAGGATTTGCTCTCGATTTTCGTTTGGGGTCACACCTTCCTCGAATTAAACCACGCAATGCTTGAGAGTTACGCGGCGGCGCATGATAGCGCGGAAGTAATTAGGATCCAGGGCGACATTTACCGTGACGCGAGCACGTGTTGACCTGAGAAAAATGTGTTTTGGTGATGCTTTTGTATACGGCTGTAGATAGCGTTTTGGCACATCATTTAAAGGAGGCTTAGAAACGGAGTTCATTACGAACTTTTACGTGTTCTTAGCTTCCGTGGTGCTCATTTCTCTGTCGGGCGTTTTGTTGCCTGGCCCCTTGTTTGCGGTTACGCTGGAGAAAGCGGCGAAAAGCAAAACCGCTGGGCTACTCATCGCTCTCGGACACGGCGTCGTGGAGTTTCCATTAATGTTCCTCATCTACTACTGGCTGAGTAGCTTCGACATCCCTGATGCTGTGCCTATCACCGTGGGACTGATCGGCGGCTTAGTGATGATGCTTATGGGCATCCAAACCTTCCGTAAAAGGAAGAATGCTGAGGAAAAGTATTTCCACACTACACGGGACTCGTTGGTGGCTGGAATTTGGACGACCGCCGCAAACGCGGGTTTCGTTCTGTGGTGGTTAACCATCGGCACCGCGCTGATAATTAACGCTCAACAATTCGGGTTAGTGGGTTTTTCCGTTTTCGCGGTTGTTCACTGGCTCTGCGACTTCTTCTGGTACACCGTCGTTGCTTTCGCGGTTTTCAAGTCGCGCCGTTTCTGGAACGAAAAAGTGCACAGCGGCATCTTCATATTCTGCTTCATCATTTTCGTGGGGTTTGGAGCGTGGTTCTTCAGTTCCGCGCTGTGGTCAGCCTTAAGCGCAATATTGTAAAGGCGATGTAAGATGGCGTCAAACGAGTTTAAGGTTGGAAAAGCGACCGTGCGACTGGTCATGGGAGACATAACCGAAGCCTCCACGGACGCCATAGTGAACGCTGCAAACTCCTCACTTATGGGCGGCGGAGGCGTAGATGGAGCTATTCACCGCAAGGGCGGACCACAAATACTCGAAGAATGTAAACGCATAAGAGCAACAGAATGGCCTAACGGACTCCCGGCAGGCAAGGCAGTCATAACCACCGGCGGCAACCTCAAAGCCAAATACGTCATCCACACAGTTGGACCCGTTTGGCGCGGCGGAAACCACGGCGAACCTGAACTTCTGGAGCAAGCGTATCAGAACTCGCTGAGGCTGGCGACGTCTAAGGGGCTGAAGACGGTAGCGTTTCCGTCCGTAAGCACAGGTGCATACGGCTACCCTGTTGAAGAGGCGAGCCTTGTAGCTTTAAAGGCGGTGAAGGAGTTTCTAGAAAAAGAAGACAAACTCACCGAAGTGGTGTTCGTTTTATTTTCTGAGAATGCGCTTGAAGCCTACTCGGACAAAGCAAGAAAACTCTTCTGAAAACTTGGTCTGTGACTGTATCCTAATTTCTTATAAACACCATGCACCAATTAGCGGATAGGATTTGCTTTTATGACAAAATGCCGACTTTTGTAGTTAACTCAGTCATCAAGCCCGACCATGGACGCAAAAGCATGCGCTGTAGGCGCGCCGAAAATGCTCCGAGACGCAAGCGTCAGGAATGCGAAGGTTAAGTCTTGCTACTGTTGTGGACCCCGAGGGAAGAGTAATTTTCATCGTGGAAGGAGAAAGCAGAGACACGGTGCTGGAGGCTTTCCTGAAAATAAATGTGTCTGTGGCTTCGATAACGGAAGCGGAAGAAGTAACGCCCAAAATTATGTAGCACACTTCATCTTTCTCTTTTTTCCTCCGCGCATTTGAGAAAAATAGGCAGAAATGATAGTGGGAGAGGGTCATTATTGGTGCCGCAACCGCGCAAACCATGTTGAAAACTTGCATAAAAAGGGCTATAGATTGCTCCGAGCACTATAGTTAAGATCACAGCATACCTCACAAAATTCGCTTTCATGTCTTCCATGAATAGAAAATGTTTTATGTTAATTCATGCGTAACGATGTAAACGAGGTTAATTGAGAATGGCTAAATGTCCCAGTTGTGGAAAAGACGTTAAAAACGCCAAGAAAACTTGGAAGATGGCTGGCAAACCCGACAAGAAAGGAAAACGCACTCAACTCACCATAGGACTTTATGAGTGCTGCGGAAAAACATTCAGGCAAGTCTTGGACAAAAAGAAGATCTAAACAACTCTCCTTAACCTTTATTTTTTCTCCTATAGAGATAACAGCCTCCAGAAAAGCGTGTTTTGATGAATCCTTCCGAATACACGGTACGTTTTTTGAATCCACAGAAAAGTTAAAACCTCCAACGGACATAAAACAAGACGATAAATGCTGAAGAATCATGAGTAAAAAGTTTACCTTGTCCCTAACAGTCTTGGCGGCTCTCATAATCGCTGCTGGAATAGTGTGCGCTGAGATTGCAGTAGGCGTGCAAAAAGGCAATTGGATAGAGTACCAAATAACCCTTACCGGTTCGCCGCCTGCAGACCATGAGGTAATCTGGGCTAGAATGGAAGTCGCCGCTGTGCAAGGAACAACCATCAATCTTAACGTAACCACAGAACTCGCCAACGGAACACTGCTTTACGAAACAGTAACCCTGAACCTTGAAACAGGGCAGCTTGGAGACGACTTCATAATCCCCGCAAACCGGAACATCGGCGACATATTCCTCGACCAGTACCACGGCAACATCACCATCAGCGGCGTCGAAGAACGTAGATATGCAGGTGCCACACGAACCGTAGTTTACACAGTTACGGCGCAGAGCACCTATTACTGGGACAAAGCCACAGGCATTCTCGTTGAAGGAATTACAGAGTTCCCAGACTACACTATCCACTCTATAGCGGACAAAACAAACATGTGGCAACCTCAAATTTTAGGCTTGGAACTAGCCGTGTTCTATGCTGTGCTAATAGCAGCGGTAGCAGTGGTTCTTGCAGTTGCAGCCTTTTTGGTGTGGCAAAGAAGGAAATAAGCACTTAAACTGAATCAGGATTCGACGTTCATAACGGTTAACCCTTTCAAAATGAAAATCAAAGAAGGCAAGCTTGGGAGCAATTATGGAAAGCCGTAGCGTCGAAGCCGCAGAAATCACCGTTGACGCAGATTTTGGCAATCTGCAGGAACATTCCGAAGCCATTAATATAAGCAAGCAGAAACTTATCGACTTGCTAAAGAAGCACGGCATCCATGAAACAAGCCTCGTGGAAAACCCACACGTGAAAAAAGAAGACGTTATCTACACACTAAGAAAAGCCAAGGTGAAAGTGCCTGAAGGCTTCTTCAAAGACATTGCAACAGAATTAGGCCTTTCTTTCCTAAAGAAGACAGAAATCAAAAAACTATGCCGCAAAAATGACGGATGCCAGTTTCTAACAATCCTACCATACCGCGTTATAGCCGACTACAGGATTATCCCCTTGCAGATCACCGACACGACAGCAAAAATAGCGTTGGAAAACCCCTTAAATTTTAGGGCAATGTTGGTTCTGCGCCTTCTCCTCGGCGAAAGAAAAGTCACGTGGATTGTAGCCTCTTCGGAATCAATAAGTATGGCGATAGAAAGGGTTTACCAGAAAATTCACACACAAAAAGCATTACTTGATCTTTACTACAGGAATCCGGACGAATCGGCCCATCAAGTGCTCTTTCCAAATCAGAAAATCTTGGCAGTAGGAACACTTCTCGCAGCCATTACCGCAGTCATAATCAATTCAGCCTTGACGTTTGCATTTCTCTTCGCTGCAGTAAACGTGGCATACTTCATCGTGAATCCAATAAAGATATACATTTCCCTAAGAGGTTTTAAGGAATCAGAGAATGTTATAAGAGTCTCACAACAAGAAATAACCGAAGCAGAGGACAGCGAACTGCCCACCTATACCATTCTGGTTCCAGTGTACCGCGAATCCAAAGTCCTCCCTCAAGTAATGAGGAACATATACCACATGGACTATCCGAAGAACAAGCTTGACGTGAAAATCCTCATGGAAGAAAAAGACGAGGAAACACGGAACGAAGCAAGAATACTGGGGTTGTTCGGAAAACCCCAAACACAAGTCGAAGGGATACCAACCCAAGAATATAGGGAGTTTCTCAAAATCTTCGAGCCTGTTGTCATACCCAAAGCAGACATCACCACAAAACCCCGAGCCTGCAACTACGGTTTGCTCAGGGCAATAGGAAAATACTGCGTAATTTACGACGCAGAAGACAAACCCGACCAAGACCAGCTTAAAAAAGCCGCTGTAGCCTTCGCCAACGCACCACCAAAAACCGCTTGCCTCCAATCAAAACTAAACTTCTACAATGCGAAAGAAAACTTGCTGACCAGATGGTTCTCAATAGAATACTCATACTGGTACGATTACTACCTCTCAGGTCTAGACAAAACCGATACGCCAATACCTTTGGGCGGCACAAGCAACCACTTCAAAATCGATCAGCTAAGGGAACTAGGCGGTTGGGACCCATACAACGTAACTGAAGACGCTGACTTGGGCGTAAGAATTTCTAGGAGAGCGTTGACAACCAAGATGCTAGACTCCTATACATACGAGGAAGCCACGGTCACAGTCCAAAACTGGATTCGCCAACGCTCCAGATGGTACAAGGGACACGTGCAAACATACCTGGTCCACATGCGCTATCCGCGGAAGCTTCTTCAGGACTTAGGCTGGAAAAAATTTTTCCTTTTCCAGCTTACATTTGGTGGCGCCATATTCATGCCGATCATCAACCCGTTTCTATGGTTTATCGCCGCCCTCAGCATATTCACGCCTTGGACGCTTAGCGCCCTTGGCGTCCTTGAGTTTCTGCCCATCCAATTCATATGCCTATTCAATCTATTTGTCGGCAACACCGTATACCTTCTCTTGTACGCAATAACTTGCCTGCAGAAGAAAAAATACGGTTCAATACCATATGCACTAACGATGCCCTTATACTGGGTGCTTATCAGTGCAGCAGCGTGGAAAGGACTGCTTCAGCTAATAACTCGACCGTTCCACTGGGAGAAAACTATGCATGGTCTTACCAAAAACGTCGAGATGAAAGTTTAAACTGAAATTTCCTCCATTAACCCCGCCTCAGGATACGCAAAGATATGCGCTTTCTCCGATTCGAAACTTAAGGTGATACTGTCTCCGATGTCAAACCACCTCTCCGTCAACGAAGGCTTAATCACTATGACAAAATCCTCACTCTCAAGCCTAATAACGTATCTTATGAACGTACCTTCAAAACTTATTTTCTCAACCACGCCTCTAAGCACATTTTTTCCCCTATAGGATGGTTTCTCAACCGTGAGAACTTCAGGCCGAATCACCACGACGGCTCTTTCATCCCTCGCCAAGCCTTTTCCGAAAGCGTGAACTTTGGCGCCGCCGCGAAGCTCAATCACTAACTCGCCGTTGTTTGCTTCTGCAACTGAGCCCTCAAGAAAGTTTGATTCCCCTATGAAATTCGCCACGAAAAGGCTGGCTGGATTCATGTAAAGCTCTTGCGGCGTGCCCACCTGCACGATTTTCCCCTTTTTCATCACCGCAATCCTGTCAGATATGGACATGGCTTCAGATTGGTCATGCGTGACATGAATAGCTGTGAGATTAAGGTCTTTAGCCATCTTCCGCATTTCGTACCTAATTTCGTTTCTCACTTTAGCATCCAACTGTCCCAGTGGCTCATCCAAAAGCAGTATTTTCGCACCAGCCGCAAGAGCCCGCGCAACCGCTATGCGTTGCATCATGCCACCGCTTAACTCGTTGGGGTATGCGCCTAAACGCTCATGAAGCTTAACCAGCTCCAGCACCTCATGCACTATGGTTTCTGATTCTTTCTCGTCGAAGTTTTTCACTTTGGGACCGTAATTCACGTTCTCCCACACTGTCATGTGCGGAAACAACGCAAAGGTTTGGAAGACAAAACCGATTTCCCGGTCTTCAGGCGGAACATTGTCAACTCGCTTGTCGCCGATGTAGATTTCTCCGCTGTCTGGCTCGATTAACCCGGCTATCAACTTGAGAAGGGTGGTTTTTCCGCATCCGCTTGGACCTAGCAGCGAAAAGTATTCTTTATCATGAACTGTTAGGTTGACGTTGTCTAAGGCGACTATGTCGCCGAACTTTTTGGTCAAGTTGACCACGCGAACGTCAGGCATGGTAGGATTCTCCTTTGTAGGCTATAGTATGACTGTGAAGGTTATAAAGTGGCATGTCAGTATCTTGCCTTTCCTCTGGTTACGAACCTCAACGTTAGCAGGACAGCGAGAGATAGGACTATGAGGATGCCGCAGCCTAATCCGATGTCCAATGGCGTGGCTGGCACAAACTGCTTCACCCAGTTAACAATAACTACAGGTGCTGTCTGCAATGTTGTCACCACAGCCAGGGTTGCGCCGGTTTCGCTTACGCTTCTGGTGAAGACTATGATGGCTCCTGAAAGAATTGAGTACTTCGTCAATGGCAGCATTATGGTTTTGAACACGCCGAACGGTTTGGCTCCTAAGGTTCTTGCTGCCTCTTCCATGTCGAGGCTTATGCGTTCGAACGCTGCGGTCATTGACCTCACGAAGTAGGGGTACGTAATCGCCAAGTGCGCGAATACGAGGAGTAGGAATTCAGGGATGAAGGCGAAGTTTTGCCAGAAGAACTTCAAGGAAACCCCCAGCGCTATAGAAGGAACGATGAGTGGAACGTTGACGAGAATATCAAACATGTTGGCGGTGAACTTTCCGAATCTTTTTCTCGCAATCATCAGCGCCATTGGCAACCCAATCACAAAACTAAGCACAGTAACTATGCCCGCTAAAGCGTAAGAAACAACTAAGCTTTGCCAATAGTCGCTCCAAATGCCTGAGCCTGAAAATGCTTCTGAAAGCGTGGGGTTGAACAGGGCTTCGAAGGCTGGCAAAGCCACGAACAAAGACGGAATCAGAACTATAAGAAAGAAAACTATTAGGGTGATGCTGTTTCTTGAGGCTTCAGCTTTTTTGTAGCTTAGTTTTCTTTCGAAGCTAGGCCAGAATCCCCTGATTGGCAGTCGTAGTCGCGAACCGAAAATCCGTATAAAGGCAAAAATTGCCAACGACACGACAATGAGTATTAGGCTTGTGAACACGGTTACGCCTTCATAGAGAGGCGGATTGGAGACTGCTAACTCGTTTTTAATATTTTGAAGGAAGACAGGTCCATTCTCAAAGAGTCCGGCAACGATGAATGTGGCGCCAGTTTCTGAAAGCGAACGGGCAAATGCAAGAATGTACGACGCAATCAACGAAGGTCTGAGTATGGGCATGGTGACTGTGCGCGCCGCCGTGAAGGGTGAAGCGCCCAAGGTTCTGGATGCCCGTTCGAACTCCATCTTGTAATCGAGCAGTGCGCCAACCATGACTCGAACCACAATGGGAAATGAGAAGGTGAAGTGGAGCAGGGTGATGAGAAGCCATCCTGGAGAGATAAGTGAACCGCCGAACAGGGCTGATATGCCTTCTGGTCCATTCCAAAAAAGCAGCAGAGAATAGCCGAGTGCTGCGGTGGGCACGATAAACGGTATGTCCGCTAGCGTATCGATAATGTTGAGCCATCTTGATTTTCCGCGCGTGATGAACCACGCCATCGGAACCCCGGCTATGACGTCAAAGGCTGAAACGAGTAGAGCAATCATGAACGAGTTTGCAATTGCGATTAATGCTCTGTTCATGAGTGTTGGCTGGTTTAGAATTTGCTGCATGGTGTCAAATTTTGTGAAAATTCCAAGTATCGGCGGGAGCAGGATTAAGGCGAGAAAGAGTACTATTGCTGCAAGGTAGGTGGTGTATTTTGGTGCTTTTTTGGAGGATAACGCGTTTAGTGCATCATTGATTTTGCGGCTGTTCACGCGTTTCCTCACTCCGGTTCCACCTGATGCTTTTCCGCTTTATCGGCATCAGGTTTTACTTCCCGCGGTTGCCCAGTGAGTTCGCTTCTCATTAACCTCATCGCTACCTTTCTAAATCCTTTCAGACTTTACGTGTAGCTCATAAATATTTTTCGTACTGTTATGATGCTAAATGTGATTTTATTTGCAAAAATAGTGAGAGAAGGTGGAAATTGGTTTGTTCCTGCTTAAAAGTTTAGTTCGAAGCTTATCGGAACGTCTTCGCCCCATGACTGCCTGAGTGGGCATATTTTCTGTGCCATCTGGTACACTGTATTGGCTTTTTTCCGTTCTCGCTCGTTGTCATTTTCAAGTTTGACGTTCATGGCGAAGTGAATATGGGTGAAAATCAGCTTTTCTAAGCTTTCCACGTTCATGGTGACTACTGCTCTTGTTTCCAAGTTCTTGAGTTCCAGGTTGGAGTTTTTTGCGATTAGCAGGAACAGGGTGTTCATGCATGAAGCCAGTGCAGCTGCAAATATTTCTTTGGGAACGCAGTAGCCTTCTCTTCCGCCGAACGCCGGAGGAGGACTCACGGTGATGATGTTCTTGCCTTTAACATTTAATTCGCATTCTGTTCCGCCTTTCCAAGTGGCGGTTCCTTCAAAATTCATTTTTGGCACAAAAATCATCTCTAATGAACATTACAACAAGCCCTGAAATTTATTGTTTACTGAACTGACATGCGAAAACCCGATCGTTTCATTAATAATTTTGCAAAAACAATCCTTCAAAATTTATTGGAGATTTGTTTCTTGTCTCTGGACAAAACTGAAACAACCGCAACCACAAATATAAGAATTAGGAACAACGCACCAAAAATCAATAGCAGCCACCTGAAAACAGGCTCCGAATGGAGAACGTTAGTTGTTGGAAGACCTCCCAAATAAGCAACTAAGAAAACTGCCACGAAGACGCCGCCTACTCCTTGAACGGTTAACGAGAGCATGTTTACTTGCCGGTCACTCAGCTTCACTGATGTCGCTCCCGAGGGTGAATAGGAATGAATCTATATTTAAAACTGCCTCTTCGCGTGCAGACCGCAAGCATAATAACGTAAGAGAGCGAAATAGGTACACTGTTGCTTGGGACTATGAACGAACCGAAGCGTTATTCATCGCTGAAAATCGGATTACTTCTTGTCGCCCTCTCGTATTTCCTGTTCACTTTCCATGCGTTGTTTACGCTTTCGTGGATTGGCGAATGGGAGTCTGTTGGGGGTGGCTCAGGTTTAATCTCTTTTTGGATTTTTGTAACCGATATTTCCGCGTCTATCGGTCTTGTTTTCAGGTTTATAGCCGGTCTCATAGCAGTCGCTGCAGTCATCTTCTACTTTGCCAAAAAAGGGCTTTCCATGCAAACGACGTTTAAGGTGCTGCGGTGTGTTCTGGTTTTGGAGGCGATTTACTGGCTTGGGCTTCTTGTGTCAGGAATATGGGGCGTTTTGCCCGTTGAATTGGGCGGTTTCGGTAGCGGTGGAGCAGGATTACAGTTTAACACAGTCTTATTGGTAACAACTGGTGTACCTTGCTTAGTGGCAGCTATTGCTATTCCCATTGCCTTGCTGAAGCTCGCGTCCATGTTGAAAGAAAACAAACAGAGGGCGGATGCGATAAAATGGGGGTTGATTGCGGGCACGGTTTACATTTTCGTTTTTTGGCTCAGCAACACGGGTATGTGGGTATCAACGCTGCTGTCGAAAGGAACAGAATACATTGGTGCTTATCCGCAGAACCTGCTTAGTTTTGTCTTGACAGTGTATGGTTTGCCCGCGTTAGGCGTGTTTGCAGCGCACTTCACGGGAAAGTCCATCGGGACAGAAACTTTTGAAAAGCTTAACCTGCGAACTTTAGGTGTTATAGTTGTGGCTTTGGGTCTCTACTTCCTTTGGAACTACTTGACATGGATTTTCTTCGGAGGAAACAACCTTTGGAGCGACTGGTACGCGTGGTTCCTCGGGCACAACTTGGACCTGTGGCTGCTGTCGCTGCCGCTCGTGGGTATGCCCTTGCTTTTCAAACGCCAAGCGGCTTGAGCTTTGAGCAAAGCTAATACGTGGATGCCACCAAATAGTCAGCGCAGGTGCAAGGTTTAACCGTGCCAGTCGCGAACAAAGAGGAGCTTGAGGGCTTAACCCTCGCCGTGTACCTATATGCCGTAAAAAAGGGTAAGCCAGTAGGTCCAAGAGATGTCGTGAAGGGCACACACTTGAGTAGCCCCAGCGTGGCTTACCGGCACCTGCAGAAACTTGAAGACATGGGCTTGCTGCAAAAGAACGATTACGGCGAGTACATAGTGAAGGACAAAGCACGTTTGCGTGGGTACGTTTGGGTTGGCAGACGCATAATGCCGAAGATGCTGGTTTACTCCCTCATCTTCCTAGGAATACTTATCACTGAACTCGTGGTTTTGGCGCTGCACTATACGGTTGAGAATTACAGTTTTAAAATCTTCTTTTTGCTGCTGGCGCTGGTGACTGGCTCTGCAATGGCGATTTTCATCGCCGAAGGATTACTACAGCGCAAGCGGATTAGGCAGAGCATCCAAACCGAGGAAACGCGTCACTGAGGGCATCTACTCTGAAATGTCTACTCCCTCTCTTTAATAAAATGGAAAATGTTGTAGAAGTGTGAATTTTTATGGTACTACGCCCATGCGGGATAGCTCTTCACGCAGGCTTCCCATCGTCTGCTTCAGCTTCAGCCTTTTCTCCGTGTACTCGTCGCCATTTATCTTTCCAGCCCTGAAGTCTTCGTCTAGCCGCTGAAGCTGTGCGTTTATTTCGCCTATTCTTGCTCTCAACTGGTCAGTGTAAGAAACAGCTTTTTCTTCAACTATAACCTCGGACGGGGTCAGCGCCATTTTTATCACGCCGTCTTCGATGCGGAGAATCCTGTGCGTTACTCTAGCTACGCTTGGGTCATGTGTTACCATGATTATGGTTTTGCCGAGTTCACGGTTTACCTTCACGAGGTATTCCACCACGATTCGCGCGTTTGCAGTGTCCAATTCCCCAGTGGGCTCATCCGCCAAGAGGACAGGTGCATCATTCGCAAGAGCGGCTGCAATGGCTATGCGTTGCTGTTCGCCTCCGCTTAGTTCTTCAGGTTTGTGGTTTGCGCGGTCTGCCAAGCCAACTGTTTCTAAGAGCTCGGTTACGCGGGCTTTCCTTTTTGCGCGGGACACGCCTGAGGCTATCATGGAGAACTCAATGTTTTCCTTCGCTGTCAGCGTGGGTATTAAGTTCAGCGTCTGGAATATATGACCAACAATTTTCCTTCGGTAGTCGACTAGTTGCGTAATGGACATGGATGTTACCCTGGTATCTCCAACTTGCACTGAACCGGCGGTGGCTGTGTCTAACCCGCCGATTATGTTAAGCAAGGTGGTTTTTCCGCTTCCGCTAGGACCGATTATGGCGATTAGTTCGCCTGCTTTGACGTCCATGCTTAAGCCGCGGAGGGCTTGCACTTCAATCTTGCCTGTTTTGTGTACTTTAACTAGGTCTCTTACGTTCACGTCTAAGCCGTTCATTTTAACCTAACCATCCTCTCAAGTTTAGTTACATATTGACTGGACATTATCAGGATAGACCCAATTGTAGCGGCATATATGACCGCTATATAAGAAGCGATGGAAACTATGAAGTCAGTTGAGAAAACCAAGCGCCTCCGCACAATTTCTGGGATGACAGCGTAGGTTGAGGTTATGTTGCCGTACAGGGTTATTAATCCGACACATACGCCTAGGATTACGGAGAATGTTATTACTGCAATGTTCTCGGAAAGGAACATCCACACTAGCTGCCGATACGATAAGCCTCTAACACTCATAATGGTGGCTTCACGGGTTCTTTCTCTTAAACTGACAACACTAATCAACACCGTTCCTACCGAAGCAGCGAGGACAACGAAGATTAAGCCTAAACGTTGAATATCCGCTACTTGCAGGCTGCTGTATGTGTATATGTTGCTCATGCGCTGGGATTGCTCATACTGCTCCTCGAACGAGTCAACTCCGTAAATTTCGAGACCAAGCTCCCTTATTTTTTCCGCCACAGCTGTTCCGTTGATACCAGCATTTAATTTCAGCAGTATTTTCGTCTCGAAATTCTCCAGCATGTACGCGTCGCTAAAGGGGCTACTCATGTTGAAAAGGTTTCTCGGCACAAACGACCACATTGGCGTAACATAAGGCATCGTCGTCCCCATTCCAGCGGAAATCTCAACAGGTTCTGGACCAAAGAAACCTACAATTTTTAGCTTTCTTGGACCCGAAGGGAAATCAATGCCAAATGTGTCACCTATCTCTAGGTTGTATTGTTTGGCAAGCTTGCGCTCCAAGATGATAGTCATGTTGTTTGCTTTCATATCGTTGAATGCTTGCTCCATCGGAGCTCCGCTGAACCATTCCTCCTCATAGTAGGCTGTTGCCCTCCAAGTGTCTGGGTCAACAGTCTTGACAACAGTGTCAGGCTGGCGAAGTGTGCATTCCAAAGATGCATTCTTGATTCCGGTGACATTCCCCAGAATATCGTCCATTATAATCGGGGCTTTGGTGGCGTTTATCACACTAACCGTGACGTCAGCGCCAACTTGGTACTGAACCTGCCTAACGGCGTAATCCCGCTCGCTAGCCAATTGCCCGGTGACCTGAACGCCATACCATATTATGAACGCAATTATGAATGCAATGGCTGCCATCCGTGCAGGGTTGCGTCTGACGTTTTTTGCTGCTAAATGGCCTAGGTCGCCCATGACTATTGAGACTTTGGATGTTAGCTGTTGGAATTTAAGCGAGTTCTGGATTAATAGTTTAGTGAGGCCCCAGAAAAACAGCAGAGGACCCACATAGTTGAGTATTTGATCAAGTACCAAGAAAGGCGTAAGAATCAATACGGTGAGGTAGTTTCCAGAAAAGCTCAAGTTTGAAACAAGTTGAGACATGTTAATGCTTGCGATGTATACTGCAATTTTGTAAGCTCCAAGGATGAACGCTATCCATGGCAGCCGTTTTCGGTAGAACTTTTCACTTTCTGCTGGCATGTAGTCTCTGAGTGCTTCTACGGTTGGGATTCTCGCTGCTCTTCTTGCAGACCAGAACACTGAGAAAAGAGCCAAAGCCATGCCGAAAACAACGGTGAAAATCACGGTGTATGGGCTAAACAGTTGCGGACTGAACAATGTATTCCAGTTAAAGCTGCCGCCAGCATATACTTGGTTTAGAATTAAACCGCCAACTACTCCAAGTACTCCCCCGATAAAGCCAATAGCTAAGGCTTCAGCGAGAAACATTTGCTGTATTTGTCGGCTTGAAAGACCCTTTGTCGATAGTAACCCAATCTCCCGACGTCTCAAGTTGAAGGAAACGTCGGAAACTGTGGAGCCGAGATACCATGCTACAAAGAAAATTGGAAGCGAAACTACAATTAAGCTGAACAAAGTGATTGAGAAATTATACTGAAAATTGGACAAGGCATATCCAAGCATGTTATTAACGTAGCCATGGGCTTCAAAATTGGCAAGGACATTGTTCTGTATATTGTCAGCCACCCTCTGCACGTTTTTAGCTGATGCCGCTGTGTCCCATGGGCTTAAGAGTTTGTCACGGTCAACATAAATCGAGAAAGTTGTGTAAACCGTGCCGTTCGGAGCATTAACCCAGAGCTTTTCAAGAGTGTTTTCCCAACTTATAATCATCAAGTCCGATTGGTAAAGGTACCTCTGCCTAGCATCCTCGACAGAAAGATTAGAAATATAGAAAGTGTTGCCCGAAATAAGCGAGTAACCGGTGCTGGTGAGTTCTGCAAACCCCGCTACGGTAAGATTAATGTAAACTGTAGTCTTATTATCAAACTTCGGGGTTGGAAACTCGATCACTGTCGAAATGTTATCCCCTATGGCGACTCTTTTCGCTAGAGGCGTGCCCCCGATCAGATAAGTTTCGTTCTCTTTTATCCCGTCCACGGGCTTGTTTACCCACTCATCATAGATTCGCGAGGAATTTGGCATACAAGCCATTTGAGTATATTCGGGGGTAGTGTAGTTGTCGATTGGTAATGAAATAGGCAGACCATAAAACCTTGCGACAACGTCAACTTTCTTGACGCCGTCAATGTTTGAAATGTTTTGCCTCGCAAATGCAAGGTTTGTAATGTTGAGGTTGGTGCTAAACTCCATGTCTGTAAGGAGAGAGCTAAGCTGTTGATCCAAGGCTTGTTCAGCTGCGAGGTTGGCTTTTATGTTGATGCCTGCGAAAAAAGTGGATGCAAGAATTATGCCGATTAAGAGTGACAGGAAGAGTTTCCATGAGCGGAATACGCGTTTGACTGGGTACAGGAATGGCATTTGGCTTCCTTGTTTGCTCGGTTCAACTTATAAATCTATTTATTAGAACGCTGAAATTAGAACGGAAAGTGCTTTCACAACTTTAAAGATAAACGCAGAAAGGATTAAATTTACTGGCCCTCCACTATAGCGCATGAACTCTTTTCTCGACTACCAAAACCAGCAGAACATGAGCCTATTCACCGACCTGTACGAACTGACCATGTGTGCCAGCTACTTCGACAACAACAAGTTCGAACCCGCAACCTTCGACCTGTTCATACGGCGGCTACCTGAAAACCGCAGCTACCTCATGTTCGCGGGCTTGGAGCAGGTACTTCAATACCTCAAAAGCGTCAGGTTCACCGAGGAACACCTCTCTTACCTGAAGAAGCAGGGCTTCAACAGCCAATTCCTCGACTACCTACGAGGTTTCAAGTTCACGGGCGAGGTGTGGGCTGTTCCCGAGGGCACGGTGGCGTTTCCATGCGAACCTTTGATCCGCGTTACGGCACCGATTATCGAGGCGCAGCTGGTGGAGACTTTCCTGCTTAACACTGTGAATCTGCAAACTATGATTGCCACCAAAGCCTCACGAGTTATCCACGCCGCCCAAGGCAAAGCCGTCATTGAATTCGGCTTGCGGCGAGAGCACGGCATCGACGCGGGCATGAAAGTGGCACGGTGCAGCTACATCGCAGGTTGCCATGGCACTTCGAACGTTTTGGCGGGCTTGGTTTATGGGATTCCAGTGTTCGGCACCATGGCACACAGCTTTATCATGTCCTACGAGCGGGAGATAGACGCGTTCCGAGCGTTCGCCAAAACCTTCCCCGACAAGTCCACGCTCCTAATCGACACCTACGATGACATCGCTGGCGCGGAAAAAGCCGCTGTGGTTGCCAAAGAACTCGAAAAAAAGGGTTTACGGCTCAGCGGGGTGCGTCTGGACAGCGGCGACCTCGCGGCTACAAGCAAAAAGGTCAGAAAACTCCTCGACGAGAAAGGCTTGGAGTACGTGAGCATTTTTGCAAGCGGCGACTTGGACGAATTCAAAATAGCCGAACTGCTGAGACGGGGCGCGAGGATTGACGCGTTTGGTGTCGGCACAAAGATGGGCACGTCGGCGGACAAGCCTTACGTGGACGTGATTTACAAGCTATGTGAAACCATAACCGCCAACGGCACATCCGCGCCGATAATGAAGCTGAGCGAGGGCAAAGCCACCTTGCCGGGGCGGAAGCAGGTTTACAGGTTCAAAGACGCCGACGGCTTTTATGAGAGAGACGTGATTGCGTTGGCGGATGAGAAGGTTGAAGGCGCTGAGCCGCTGCTGAGAAAAGTCATGGAGAACGGCAAGCTAACCTACAGTCTCCCATCGCTTGAGGAGATACGTACAACGGCAGCCGCGAACCTGGCGAAGCTTCCGGAGAAGTACAAGCAGTTGACTGCGGCACCCGAGTATCCTGTGGAGATAAGCCCGAATCTATCTGCTTTAATTCGAAAGCTGCGGCGGAAGTTGACGCAGAACGAAATTAGGCAACGGTAGCTAGGAGCAGGTTGATGAAGCCGACTTCTAACAGGGATGCGGCGAAGAACACGCCGTAGATGAAGCCGAGACCCTTCATCGACATAGTTCTGCTCAATGTTTTCTTGATTGTCAAGTAGATACCGTATCCTTCAACTATTCCGACTGGCGCGCTGATAAGGAGGACCAGGGGTAGGGTTTCAAGAGTTATCCCGCCGTTGATGAGGGTGGCTCCGCGGATTATGCTTAGGAATACGACTAGGCATGCGAAGATAAAGGCGAAGATTCGCGGATGCGTTATCACCACGTCCGCGTGTTTCTCTCTTCGGAAGAAGTTCAAAACCACCAGGTTGACGTAGAATGTCATGCCCAGCAGAATCAGCGACACTACAAGGACGTTGTGGAGGAAGAGCATAGCGACCGCCAACAGCTGGTTCTTGAGGACGTCGCCAAGGATGTTGAAGAAGAAGAGGTTTTCCGCGTATGAAAGCCCCAGTAAAACGAGGAAAGCTACGCCTAACAGCGAGGTGCTTTTCTTGGCATCCAAAGTGTTGTTGCTCCGTTCTGGTTTGGCTTTTCTATTCAGGTGTTGTGGGAATAAAAGTTTTGTGAAGTTGTACTTATGAGGCGTGAGAGTGCGGATTTGGATGCGGGGTTTTGTTGTTGAACAGGAATACTGCAGACTTTTAAGTAAATAGCTAAAATTTTGAGGGTTATTTTTGCCAATTTTGCATGTTTATGTTAATGCACGTGTATTTGTGTAATTCAGTTATTACGGAAGAACATTCAGAAAGCGTATCTGGGTAGGTTGCATAATTGTATACTGTGTATTACTATACCAGAGGGAAGCGTGTGCCTGCAACAAAACAACTACTATGCCTCATCTTGGTTTCAATGGGACTCGCTGACTTGCTAACAACACTCGTGGGCATAACTTATTTCGGCGCGGTCGAAATCAACCCTCTGTTCGCAGGTCTAACACAAACAAACCTAGCAGCTTTCAGCGCCATAAAACTCGCAGCAACCCTGCTCATAGGCTTCTTATTCTACAAGGCGTACCAAATTGAAGAAACGCAAAAGGCCAGCTTCCGACTGGAGAAGCGCTTTCTGCAATCAGGATATTTCTTGTCCCTTGCTGCCCTCACCGTTGTGGTCACAAACAATATCTTAGCGGCTGCCGCCGTACTCTAAAATCTAAACATGTCCCATCCAAACTGCAGCAAACCAGGAATGAATATGGAAAACACTTAAAAGGCTTCTTGAAAAATGATATTTGCTATCCAAGAAGGTAAAAAAATTATGCAGAATCGCCCAGCCATAGTTGCTGTTGGCAGAACCAAGTTTGGAGAGCATTATGGCAAAGAGCCAGAAAAGCTGATTGAAGAAGCTTGGCTCACAGCATCCAGAGAATGCGACTTAGAACGCAGAGACTTGGAAGCGTGCTATCTCTCCGACTGCTTCCTTCCAATTACAAATAAGCTAGGCTTAGAAGAAGGCTTTCTCTCAGAGCTCACTGAACTTCACGTTCCAATGGAAGTCACTCGCTCCGTCAGCGCCGCCTTGCTCACAGCATGCCATGCCATCCGAGCAGGCGTATACAACACTGTGCTGGTGGGCGGCATAGAGAAAATGACGGACCGCTGGGACAAAATCCGCGATGACCTAATGCTTCTGGAAGATCCATGGAGCTACTATGCTGGCGGCACTCCCGAGGCGAATCATGAACTGTTGCTCAGGGCGTACATAAACAAGTACGGGATAACGGGAGAGAATCTGGAAAGGCTCAACGTGGCTCTAGCGCAAGTTTCCGTCAAGAACCATGCCAACGCTGCAAAAAACGAGTATGCCCATTTTCGGAGAAAAATAACCGTTGGCCAGGTTCTAAACGCCAGAAAAGCAGCGCGAAAATCGTTGGGGCTTTACGATTTTGCACCCATATCCGATGGTGCATCAGCGTTGATTCTCACCAGTGAAGAACGTGCCAGAAAAATGACTGATAAGCCTATTTACGTTTTAGACTGCTCTTCAGCCACAGATTACCTGAACTTTACAGCAAGAGATGACCTAACCCATTTCACCGCAACCAAGATTGCCGCAAAAAATGCCTCTAAAATGGCAGGAGTGGCGCCTTCGGACATGCAGATTGTCGAAGTGTATGATCAATCCACGGTCATGGAGATGGTGTCCCTTGAAGACTTAGGCTTCTGTGAACCGGGAACAGCTTGGAAAAGCATTTACGAAAGCCGCCCAGAGGAAAAAGGCTACTACGAGATAAACGGCAGAAGAGTTTTCGTCAACGCAAACGGCGGCTTAAAAGCAGACGGCAACCCATTGGGCGCGACTGGAGGTGCCCAAATCCTTGAGATTTTTAAGCAACTAAGGGGCGAGGCTGGCGAAAGGCAGGTTGACCTTGGACAAGGAACACTACGGTACGGCTGTACATCAGAGTTTGAGGGTTTCGGCACCAAAGCGTACGTTACCATTTTCGGGAGAGAATAAAGAATGAGCAGTGAACCTATAGAGCGCAGAGTCTCCTACCTCGGTGACAGGCTGAAATCCAGCCGATGTGGACTCTGCAAGAAAGAATACTTCGAGGTGCGGGACTACTGTGGAGACTGCGGCAGAAAAAGTTTCGGAAAAATGGAAAGCATCGACCTTTTCTACGAGAAAGGCAAGCTTGAACTCTGCACGCTGGTCACTGAGCCGACAAACAAGTTCATGAAACTGGAAAACTACGTGTACGGCATAGTTTCTTTCCACGAGGGGAAAATCCGCGTGCCCGGAAGGCTCACGGATCAGATAGTGAAGGACGGAGAGACTGTTGATTTCTCAAGCCTTGAGGGCAGAGAGGTTGTTCCGAGGTTCAGAAGGAGGTATTCGGTGGGCAGAAGCGATGTTGTGCCGACGATTTCTCTGGCGTTCACCTTAGCCGATGAGTATTATCCGCATCAGGAGTACAAAGTGGTTCAGCCAAGCAAAGAATACGACACTCCCGGCATTGTGGGTTATGCTTTTTACACTTCGCGCTTCAGGATAAGGGAAGGAAGCCTTGAACGTTCAGTCCCGTTCATCGATGAAGACGCCGTAACAGCAGCAGTTGAGTCTGGAAAACTAGCGTTAATCCACTCTGGAGTTGACAGCGCCTTAGTCGGCAAAATCTATGTAGGCTCAGAATCAAACCCGTACGCAGTGAAGCCCATCGCGTCGAAAGTGGCGCAGGTTCTGAAGCTCGGAGAAGAAGACGGCGACACTCAGGGCGTGGACGCTGTCGACACGGAGTTCGCTTGCAAAGCTGCCACCAGCATGTTCAAGGACGCGGCTTCACTCGTAAACTACTCGAAGTCTGACATCAAATATGCGATGGTCATAGGCGCTGATAACTCACAAGCTGCGCCCAGGGGATGTCCAGGCGGCGAGCTCGACGCGTTCGTAGGCTATGGCGGCTCAGCTTTCATCTTTGGAAAACACGATGTTTTAGCTGAGATTGAAGGTTGGTACTCAGTTACCTCTGACACCCCTGACTTTTGGCGCAGAGATGGAGAGCCTTTCCCGATGCACGGCGGAAGATTCACGGGTGATCCAGCGTACTTCAAACATGTCAGAAAAGCAGCCACTAAACTTATGGAGAAACTCAACGTGCAGGCAGGCGACGTTGACTACTTTGTGACACATCAGCCTAACCCTCAGTTCCCAGTTAAAATCGCTAATGAACTCGGCTTCAAGGATGAGCAGTACGCTGCTTCACTTCAAATCAACAAATTCGGCAATACCTACTCTGGATGTTCACCCGTGGGCTTAGCATCGGTGCTGGACATCGCGAAGCCTGAGGAGCGCATCTTGATGGTGAGTTACGGCTCAGGCGCGGGAAGCGACGCTTACTTGCTGCGAACCACAAGCCAAATTGTGGATAAGAGGCATAGGCAGAAACTCAGTGTCAAGTATCAGGCTGAGAACCCGTTTGTGGAATTCGTGGATTACACCACCTACCGGCGGCTCAAGCTCGGGATGTAGCGAACATTATATAAACTGGTGCGGTATGATTTGGTAATCGGAGTCCACAGTATTGGTTGTTAGCAACATATTTAAAGTCATATACGCGCCGCAGAAAGCATTCAAAAACATTCTGCAGAATCCGCAGTACCTGGGCGCCTTCATACTGCTCATCATCTTCGTGGCACTACAAGTTAGCTACACTTACGTGGCTGGGTCAAATCAATATCTTGAAAAAAATAATCCGTCAGCATCTCAGGGCGATTTTTGGGCACAGAACGCGGGACTGTGGCAAGCAAGTCCTGGCGTGACGATAAGGAACAACACCGTGGATTACATTAACAGCACCGCAACATTTTTTGGGGGTCCACCTTACTTCGGCACCAACAGCATTGAATTCGTAGCCTTCAACGTCAGCAACGTTCGAATAGAATTAAAAGACCTAAATGGGACAGTGAATTGTGGCCCTGACGGATTCAGGAACGTCAGCCTGATAATAAAAATTGTTACTCCCGACGTCAAACCCAGCAACGTGTCCCTCTATTTAGACTCGCTGAATAACTCAAGCTTCCATTACGATTTAACAAGTTTATTTTCAAGTAGCGCGGCAAACGTTTGGAACAACATAACCATCCCAGTTAACACCAGCGCTTGGTCAAGCAGCAACCCGGCTTCTTGGGAAAACATCACAAGCATAAGAATGAGTTTCATGTGGCCCAGCGGTTCGGATGTAGATATGCGAATTGGCGGACTCTTTTTTGGAGGTCTCTATCAGAATTATGTACAACTTTATGGAGGACCCAACACATTCCTTGCGCAAGCAGCGTTGAGCGGCATTGCCCCGTTCATTTTCGAGTGGATTATCTTGACGGCTATAATGTACGTGCTAATCAAGATGCTGAAGGGCAACATAACTTGGAGACCGTTAATGGTGGCTGTCGGGTTCGCCATGATAACTCTGGTCATTCAAGCCATCATATTCCTTGCAGTCTACGCCACCTTGCCTGTTCTGTACCTGCCAATCCAAGTTTTAGCTAACGTTTCTGGAGGGTTAAATTTGCTGCCTGCCGCGACGATTGACGCAATAAACACTGCAAACCTCATAACCAACGTGGTTCTGATAATCATGTACCTGTGGACAGTTGGTTTGGGAGCAATTATAACTCGCGAAATAACCGCACCTCAAGTAGTAGCTGCCCAGCAACCAGTCATAATCGAAGGGTCACCCGTTACCCCACAGTTCAGTTGGGTTAAGAGCATCTTGGTGTCAAGCGCAAGTTTCCTAGTGACGCTTCTAATCGTAGGATTCCTGCTTGGGTAAGCAGTTAGCAAGATTTATATGACCGAAGGGCACCTGTGCAAGTGAAAAAGCCTTCCAAAACCCGTGCAAAACACACGTGGCTCAGGAAGAAACTAAACGTTAACGGAGCGAAAGAGTTTGAACGTTAAAGATTTGCGAAATGGGATGAAACGCGTCAGCATAGAAGCCAAAGTAATTGAGAAAGGTAATCCCCGAGAAGTCATGTCTCGATACAAGGACGAAACCTATAGAGTAGCCGACGCCGTCATAGCAGATGAAACCGGAAGCATAAAATTGACCCTGTGGAACGAGCAGATAGACCAAGTGAACGTGGACGATACGGTCAAGATAGAGAACGGCTACGTGACAAGCTTCAAGGGTGAAATCCAGCTTAACGTTGGAAAATTCGGGAAGTTGACAGTCGAATAAACAAGTTTTCCGAATTTCGATGGGCGGCTTGGCGCTAGCTCCTCACATGTATGAGTGTCAGCAGAGGTAGCACTTCCGTTCTATCTTGTCTTCAAGTCACCCATAAACTCCGACAGGTCAACCGTGCTGAAGCCGTTCTGGTCTCTCAGTTTCTGCTTAGCTGGCGGTCTCTCACGGTAGAAGGGTATCCTGTCCCTTAACCGCTCCTCAAAAGTCGGTTCCAACTCGTTCTTGTAGAAAACACCGATTGGGATTCTGTCGCCCCACTCACGCGCTTTGTCCATTGCCGCCATCTTCTTTTGGAAATCCTCGTTCCAGTCATCCACGACAGGGTCGAAGCCTGTTTCTTCCAGCTTGTAAAGGCGCGGTTGCGGCTTTCCACTTGCATCTTTTCGGTCTTCTCCAGCGTACCATTCTTTAGTGGTTACGTTATTGTACGTGGGACAAGGCTGCAAACAATCTATGAACGCTAAGCCCTTATGTTGAATGGCTTGTTTTATAGTGTCCTTCAAATGCCTAACGTCGTAAGCGTACGACCTCGCCGCGAACGTGAAGCCCGAGATTATCGCCAACCCAATGCTGTTCACGGCTTCGTTGATGTTCGGTTTCGGCAACGCCTTCGTTTGGACGCCAAGCCGCAACGTGGGCGACGCCTGCCCTTTCGTCAAGCCGTAAACGCCGTTGTTGTGGATTATGTACGTCATGTCCAAGTTGCGTCTTCCAGCGTTTACGAAGTGTCCTGCGCCGATGCCTAAACCGTCGCCGTCGCCTCCGATGGCTAAAACTTCCAAGTGGGGGTTTGCAATTTTGATGCCCATGGCGAAGGGCAAAGTTCGCCCATGCAGCGTGTGGACTCCGTAGCACTTGACGTTATGTGCTTCTTTTCCTGAACAGCCTATGCCAGAAACCATCACGATTTGATGCGGTTCCAAACCTAACTCAGCAAAAGCCATCTGCAAGCCGTTCATGATGCCGAAGTCGCCGCAGCCAGGGCACCAGTCCGCGTAAACCTCAGGCACTCGAAAATCGGATGGTTTAAGCCCCAAACGTCAACACCTCCCTTTCAAAAGTCTTGCCAGTCAATATCGCCTTAAGCGCTTCATGCACTTCCGTGGTGGTTACGGGTCGCCCCGTGTACTTCAGCACATAATGGGTTGGGGCGATGCCTGTTGCCTCTTTTATTATTCCGCCCAACTGACCCGCGTAATTGTCTTCCACATCGATTATCCGTTTTTTACCTTCCAACGCCTTTTTCACTTCTTCCGCAGGCAGCGGATGTAGCAGCCGCACTTGCATGAAGCCTAAGCTGAAGCCTTCCTGTTTCAACAGTTCAAGCGATTCAATTATGGCGCCTTTAGGTGAACCCCAACTCACTACCATGTTTTCTGAATGTATGTCGCCGTAAAACTTGAGTTTGTCTTCAGATGGCATTTCTTTCGCCACTAACGCCAGCTTCATCATTCGCTTCTCAACCATACGCCTCCGGTTAAAAGGTTCCTCGCTGATGTGCCCAAGCTCGTTGTGCTCGTCTCCTGTGTACCAGTGCACGCCATTCTTGGTACCCAACACCACCCGCGGAGAGATGCCTATTTCGGTGAAGCGGAAGCGCTTGTATTCTTTGCCTTCAAGGTCTTTTTCCGTGAGCAAATCGCCGCGTTCAATTTTGAATTTGCCATAATCAAAGACGGGATAGGTTTGAGAGCAGTTTGCCATCGCTTTATCGAGTAAATGAATCACGGGCATCTGGTACTTTTCTGCGAGATTAAACACCTTCGCCGCATCATAGAAGCACTCTTGAATATCTCCAGAAGCAAGAATAATACGTGGGAACTCTCCGTGACCAGCATGCATGGCAAACCGCAGGTCGCCTTGACCATGCCGCGTGGGCAAGCCCGTAGCGGGTGCGCCTCGCTGGTAGTAGGTTATCACCAGCGGCACTTCGCTGTTTCCTGCCCAGCTTAAGCCTTCCACCATAAGCGAAAAGCCTGGTCCGGAGGTGGAGGTTGCGGCTCTTGCACCTGCTAATGCGGCGCCTGAGGCGGAGTTTACGGCTGCGATTTCGTCTTCAGTTTGGATAACGACTATGGCTTCGTTTTCGCCTGTGTTTGTTTTCATTACTTGGTGGGCTTCTAGGTATTCGCTTTCGTCGGCGGCGGGTGTGATGGGATAGTATGTTTGAACTCGGCAACCGCCGAGGACTTTGCCCATGGCGACGGCTTGGTTTCCTGTGAGGAAGAGTCGCTCCTCGTTGATGTCGAGTTTGGTGAGGCGGTGTTTGAAATCTTTGAAGGTTTGTTCCGCGTAGTCGTAAGCGGTGTTTAGGGCTAGCGCGTTCATTTCGGCGATTTGTCCTTTTTCTGCGAAGGTTGTTTTCACGGCTTTTTCAGCGAGGTTTCTGTCGTATTTTAGGAGTGCGAAAGAGACGCCTACTGTTAGGACGTTTATCATGCGTGCGATTTTGCTTATCTGAGGGATTCCGAGTTTTTCTCCGATTTGGTTGAGCAGATCCATGTAGGGCACGGGGAAAACGTTGACGTTCCGCCGCTTGGCGTGATTAAGCCAATCGTTCAAGGTTTCGCCGATGCTTTGTTCCTGCATTATTCTCTTTATTTCTTCTTTGTATTCAGGTGGGAAGGTTGGCACCTCGAGAACCTTGGTGTTCATGTCTTTTGCGCCTACGATTATGCCGCCTTCGGGGACGACTTCGTTGATGTGACGCACCACGGTTTCCGCGTCAAACGCCGCAAGCAAATTCACGTCATTTATGTTGGCTATGATTTGTTTGGGCGATACGCGAAGATGGAAGTAGCTGTGTAAGCCTTTGATGTTGGAGTGGTATTCGCGTCTTCCGAAGACGTAGAGTCCGCCGTAGCCGCATGCTTTTCCGAAAATGTTGGCTGCGGTGTCCACGCCGCTGCCTTGTGGTCCGCCTGCCATCCAATTTATACTATTATCAGTTACCATTTTTGTTTTTCACAACCTGAACGTGTAGCGGGCGAAGAAATCGTTTGCCTTATCCGCCTGTTGCTCTGCCGTAGCCGGTGCAGCAGTCGCAGCCAGAACTTTTGCCGCAGTAGGGGCATACGCATTGGCAATCGTCTATGGGGTTGCCGCATTTGTCGCAACGAGGCAGCTCAATTTCTTCTGTCGGCATTCTTTTCGCCTCTGCTACTATTTTATTTGCAACAGCTAACGAATTAAGCTTTCGGAAGTGGTTTTTTGTTTTTCGTTTAGGTAGGTTCTGATGGTGTTGACTTGTTTGGGTGTTATGTTTTCTATTGTTTGTTCGAGTTCTAAGACGAAATTTCTGGCATTTCCTGCGTTTTTCTTGATTTTGTTTTGGTTTAACGCGGTTGCCACGTATTATTGGGCATCTATTCTTGTTCGGCTTCTGTTATTTCGTCGACTAAGGTTTTGAGGGGGATTCCGTGGTTGGCGAGCAGTTATGCCAAGTTGATGGGGGAGTCATGGATTTCGGATTTGACGCCGATTTTCATGAGCAAGGCGTAGAGTGCGAAGTATCTCGCGTAGTATGCGGTGGTTGTGGTCCAGTCGGCTTAGTTGATTTGAAGCGCGGCGGTTATGGTGTTTAACGCGCTTGTGACTTTTTGAGGTATGCTTCTGTGAGGTTTGGGTTTAGTTCAATATGCGCATGCCGTGTTTTTGTTTGAGGCACCATATTAAGTTGTCCTCTTTCAATGTGGTATTTCCATAGTGTTGTTACGAAGGGGGACGGGGTTGCTGAGGATTGTGGTTTTTTACTATTTCCTTATTAGGTTGTCGCCTATTCTGAGGGCATTGTGACCATTTTGTTGTTTTTTGCCGTAGGTTGCCTCGAACTTTTGAGGTAGGTTGCGTGGTTTTTGGTGAGCGAGCCTATGCAGAACAGGTCTATGTCGCTTTGTCGGTGGCGACGTTGTTGGCGTAGCTACCGAAGAGGATGAAGGGTGCTGCGGTGTCGAGGTTGCTTAGGTGTTTTGCGAGTTTTTTGATGATAGTTTTTTTCGAGGTAGCTAATAGTGGCGAGTTGCTCGGCTGCTGTGAGTTAGTATTTTGTTAGGATGTTTGCTTTGTTTAACATGGACATTACTCAAAAACTAGCCACCAATACACAAAAAACCAAAGCATACTCACAACTTACATCGCCACTCAAATCAGAAGCCAATAGAGGGGCTATCCGTATTGGCGCAGAAAACAGCCAAACCATGATGAAAACAGCACAGGGGCGAGGGCATTCTCTGAGCAGATAAAAACTCCGTCAGCTCAACTGGCTGTTTCTCATTCTTTTTTCGTCATCGCCAAAACCAAAATTGCAGCACCGACTGAAACAGGTATGGTGATTGCTGTTGGAAAACTTGGATTTCAACGTTACTGTAGATGTGGCCTACGTACACTGGATCATGGTGAATTCTGAAAAAGAGGGCTCGCCGAAGAAAGCGGTAAAGTTCAAGAGGTCCTTGAAGAAACCTGTCTGTCACACTGCTGGCTGATAAATGTTAATTGGAAGGCTTGAAGCAGCCACAGCCTCTGATTTCATCTCGTAGGTTTCTATGCTTGCCGAATACGTTTCGTTGCTTGTTTCATGGTTGAGCGTGTAGTTTCCGCTGAAAACGAAGTCGTACGCTTTCGTGTCGCCCACAGTAACCTGTGCAATCCCCATGTCAACGGCTGAATCCTCCACGGTTGACGAGTTATAGGGTTCGCCGTTTACGGAGGCTGAGTACGGCTTCGTTGTGGAGGTGAAAGTTGTGTAAAGCAAGGTTAAACCTAAGCCATCTAGCGAGAACGTACCTTCTGGTGGCGTTAAGCTTGCCACTTTTCCAATGTCAAAACTTGTCTTCAGGCTGGAAACGCTGCCGTTAATGTTGAAATCGTAGTCCACAGTGAGATGGTCAAATATCAAGCTGGCGGCAATTGCGCCCCTGCCACTTGAGGTTGCGTACTGGATAAGCGTAAACATTGTCATATTTGAAGCCCCAAAGATAATGCGGAACCTCGCTGCCCACAGTCTTCTGAACGGGAGTTATGCTGCATCCGTCGCTCATGTTCATGTACATGTAATAAACGAGTTCATTATCGCCTGAAGAAAAGTCAATCTGTGGAAACCCGTCGCTATTCTAGGTCCCTGTAGACTTCCATCTCGAAAAAAGCGCTTGCTACAAATACTTCAGTGCCATCCGCTAACAGGAAACGCTGCCCCACGAAATTGACGGTTGACGTCGGGTGATTGGAAATGTTCGAGTAGAAAAACGTAGTTAACAACCTGCGTTCCAGAAACATTAACCCAGCCATGCCAAGCACCAAAAGGCTCATTGTTAACGGTTCCGCTCGCGAACTCCACATCACTAGGCAAAATAGACGCTGCACTCGCAAAATTAACCAGTCCATACTGTGGATACGCCGCGAAACAAATCGCAACCAGCAACACCGCGACAGACGCGGAGCCAGAGAACCGCCCAGTACATCCCATGCTTACCACCTATAATATACTAGAACAAACAATCATGTTAGAATTACGCAAGCCGTCTTCTCCAGCACGCAATACGGCGAAAAACCTTCAGCTAAGATTTAAAGCATATGCTTCAATATTCTATTGAAGGCGATTACATGTGAAAGTTACTTTTTGGCTTCTGGACATTAACTCAGAAACCACAAACGATGCAACAGAACTGTGGCTTTGGGGAATCGACGAAAAAGGCAACCGAGTGCTGGTTGTTGACAGAAGCTTTGTTGAGTACTTCTACGCCGTGGTGGCAGAAGACTTTGAACCTTCAAAGGTTGCTGAGGAAATCAGAGAAATCCACGGCGCGGCAACTGTGAAGCTGGAAGTTGCTGAACGCAAGCTTTTCGGGAAGCCAGTGCAAACAGTAAAGGTTTATTGCAGAAACCCAGCCGAAAAAGCGAAGTTTGCAAGGGCTCTTCGAAACCTCGAAGGCATAAAAGACTGCCTCGAAGACGACATTCGCTTGTCCATGCGTTACCTCATCGACAACAACGTTGTTCCCTGCGCATGGCATGAAGTAGACGCTGATGAAGAAGAAAGCGCTCAATGCACTAGAGCGGACAAAATCTACGCAGCCAAGTCGCCGCCAAGACTGCTTGAAAAATCGGATGTTCCGTCCCTGCGGACCCTCAGCTTCCATATGACCTGCTACAGCCGCGAAGGCGCTCCAAAACCAGACCGAAACCCCGTAATAATCATCTCTACCGTAGCCAGCACGGGTGAAGAAAGACAGTTCCTCCCAAACACGGACAACAACGACAAATCCCTCATACAAGAATTCGTCGCGTACGTGCAGAAACTCGACCCAGACATCATCGCTGGCTATGGCACAAACACGCTTGACTGGAACTACCTCCGAGAAAGATGCCGCACGCTGGGAATAAAGCTGGACATTGACAGGGCCTGCACGGAACCTCACACCAGCGTTTATGGGCATGTTTCGCTCACAGGCATGGCAAACATTGACATCGCCGATTTCGCAGACCAGTTTCCAGAAGTCAAAGTCAAAACCTTTCGGAACCTCGCGGAACACCTTGGTGTGGCAAAAACCGCGGAAAGCCCTGTTATAGAGGATGTGGACTTTGCAGATTACTGGGATGACAAGCATAAACGCACTGCGCTCAAGCAGTTCAGCATGGACAGCGCATGCAGCGTAAAAGGCATGATTGAGTTGCTCTTGGATTTTGCGATGCAGTTCTCAAGTCTCGTAAGCTTGCCCTTAGACCACGTGATGACGGCCGCCGTGGGGTTCCGGGTTGAGTGGTTTCTCATCAAGCACGCTCAGAAAATTGGCGAACTCATCCCGAAACGTGTTGAGCAACCGTACAGACCTTACGCTGGCGGATTGGTGCTTAAGCCGCAGGCGGGACTGCACGAGAACATAGCAGTTTTAGACTTCAAATCCATGTACCCAAACATTATGATAGCGTACAACCTTTCACCAGACACGTACGTTTCCCCCAAAGAGCAGGAGCCAGCCAGCGGAGTTTTCACTGCGCCAGAAGTCAAACACAAATTCCGAAAGGCTCCGCCGGGCTTCTACAAGGAAATCTTAACTTACTTAATCGGCGTGCGAAGCGAAATCCGCGACAAAATGAAAACGCTAAATCCCGAATCCGTCGAGTACAGAGTCTTAGACGCCAGGCAAAAGGCAGTCAAGGTCATCACGAACGCTGCTTACGGTTACGCAGGCTGGATTGGAGCAAGATGGTACATTAAACCAGTCGCTGAAGCGGCTTCGGCATGGGGAAGGCACACCATTCAAACCGCGATAAGCATGGCTGAGAAGGCAGGGTTGAAGGTGGTTTACGGCGACACCGACAGCCTCTTCGTCACCTACGACGAGAAGAAAACACGTGAATTGGAAAAAGAAATCGAAAAAGAGCTTGGCTTAGATGTGGAACGCGAAGTTTACGTGCGCATATTCTTCACTGAAGCCAAAAAACGCTACGCTGGACTCCGCAAAGACGGAAGCTTGGACATAGTCGGGTTGGAGGTTATTCGCGGAGACTGGGCAGAGGTCGCCAAGAAGGTTCAAGAACACGTATTGGAGATAATTTTGAAGGAGAAATCATCCCAGAAAGCGGTCAGCTACGTGCAATCCGTTGTCGACGAGCTTAAGCTACGGAAGGTGCCGTTCCGCGACCTCATTATCTGGAAGACGCTGACGAAACCCGTGGAGGAATACGCTGTGAAAGCTTCTCATGTGGAAGCAGCGAAGGCGCTTAAGAGCAGGGGCTGGCGCTTGGCGGTCGGTGACAAAGTAGGTTATATAATCTCAACTGGCGAAGGAAAACTTTACGATAGAGCAAAACCGCATGTTTTCGCCACAATCGACGATGCAGACGTTGATTACTACGTTTCCAAGCAGGTTGTGCCGGCTGCAGCGCGAGTGCTGGAGTTTTTCGGCGTAACCGAGGAGGACTTGCTTAAAATCGCGGCTCGGAAAGAACAGGCGGCAAAAAGCCTCATGGAATTCATGAAATAAACCGATACCCTTTAAGATGGGGTTATGGCATCTTGAAAGGTTATAAGTTCAACGTTGAGCACTGGCTTTACGGCTTCCGACACGCGCGAAGCAACGATTCGCTTTATGTTTTTTTCGCCAGCGATATCCACGATTCTCTGAGTGATTATGCCGTCGAAGATTACAGTGTCGACGCCAGATGTCTGCTGGAGTTTTTCCGCTAGCTGGCTCACAGGCAACCGTTCAACCTGCTCCATGTTTTCGTTGAGGAGAACTGCTTCAAGCGTTCCCTGTAGTGCTTTCGCCGTTTCTCCGATGGCTCCTGGAATCTCGACTTTTGGTCTTTCTTTTTTCGGTTTGAAAAGGTCGCTGACTGGAACCCTGTTGTCCAAGGCTTCTTTGATTTCTTTGCAGTTGCATTCTTCGATTTCTTTGCCTCTGGGCGCGCGGGCTACATAGCGTATGTTTGTAACCTGTAACAGTTCTTTAAGAATCAAGTCTCCGCCGCGGTCGCCGTCCAGCAGTGCTGTTGCGTCTTTTTCTTTGGCGAGTTTCTTTATTGATTCTGGGACTTTTGCGCCTTCAAGTGCGACTGTGTTGGTGATGCCGCAGCGCATCAGGTTTATGATGTCTGCTCGTCCCTCTACGATGACTATTTCTTTTGAGGTGGACAGGTCTGGTCCTGCGGGCAGTTCTTCGGGTCCGAATTTTTCGACTTTGCCGAGCTTCATGGTGTCGCTAATTTCTTTATAGACTTCGTCCACTGATGGTTGGGATTCGATGTTCCATTTGCGGAGAATTTCTTTGGCGCGGTCGATTATGATTTTTCTGCGGGCTTCGCGGATGTCTTCGATTTTGTCTAGATGCACCTTGGCGCTGCATGGTCCTACTCGGTTTATGCTTTCGACGCTTGCGGCGATGAGTGCGGTGCTTACGCGGTCTAAGCTGGTAGGTATGGTGATTGAGCCGTTGGTTCGGTCGTTTTTTGAGTGCAGGTCTATTTCGATGCGGCCGATGCGGCCTGTTTTCTGGAGTTCTCTGAGGTCAAGTTCTGGTCCGAAAAGTCCTTCTGTTTGCCCGAAAACTGCTCCGATAACGTCGGGTTTTTCAACCACTCCGTCTATTTCAAACTTGGCGTGTATAACATACTTTATTGTAAAGGTCTGAGATGCTCCCGTAAGTGTTAACCTCCTGGTTTAGTGATTTTTGAGTTATGATTAATCGCGTGATTGCGAGTTTGCTCGTTGCTCACGGATATATACAGTTATTATATATCTGGTTTATGAATTGGTGCTCATCCTCTTTAAGGTTTCTGGTGTTTTGGCAGTAGTTGTGAAAACAAGTTGATAATTTTTTCTTACAAATGGTTGCCAAGTGCTGTGGTCTGCGCTTCTTTGTTATCGCTGAGTGCTGAACTTGTGATATTTTTCTATAGCTCCTTATTTAGGGAAGTCAGTTATAGTTCTGATACCTCGGCAGTCGGTTTTCTCCCCTCTATAGTTTTTCTGCATCGATTGGCTATTAGGCTCCAAATGGGCTGCCACCTATCAGCGTGAAGCATCTACCCCTCCCTTATTTAAAGGGAGTTTATGTGGGTGGTTTTTGGATTGCTTGTTGCTGCGTTGATATTGCTAGTAACAAGGTTTAAGTTGTTGATTTCCTCTTTTTTGCTAACTAGGGAAATGTTATGTCGTACTGTTCAAACTGTGGCGCAAAACTTCCCAAAGACGCGTTTTACTGCCCAAAATGCGGCGTCAAAACCGTGCTGGGCGCGGAAAAAACCGCTATCACCTTAGAAGACCTGCGCGAAACCTTCAACCGTATAGAAAAAGAGTTTGAGAAAGCCTTTGCGCTTGCAACCAAAGAGATGCATGCAGCCTTCAAAAAAGCGATGGAAAACATCCAGCAGGAACCGCCCAAAGAAACCGTCACATGCAGCAACTGCGGAGAAAAGAACCTGAAAGACGCCATTTTCTGCTACAACTGCGGCACAAAAATCGAGCCTAAAACCGAGGAAAAAGTTTAGCTCTAACCCCCTATTTACGTGATCTTTACTGGTTTTAGCAGAACTTGAAATGTTTTTATTCACCGGTTTCCTTACGCGTTCTCAGATGACAGAAAAATGTCCGGAAATCCATTAGAAGTTTACAAAGAATTTGACCCAGAAATAATCGAGTGCTATAAAAACCTGGAAAAATCAACCTACTCCGAGGGCGCATTGTCCACGAAAATTAAGCTCCTCATAGCCATGGCAATCGACGCGGAGCATGGAACGGCGCAAGGTGCAACTGCTCTGGGAAAAAGAGCCCTGAAAACAGGCGCCACCAAAGAAGAAATCGTTGAAGCCCTCCGAGTTGCTTACCAGATTGGCGGCAACAGAGCGCTCTTCACTTCCGCTTTAGTTCTGCAAAATCTGTTCAGTGAAGCTCAGCCGCAACGCTGAAAAAGCTCAAAGCGCACAGGTGCTGAAAGCTTTATAGCGCTGCTTGCAACTCAGTAAATGCAAATTGCCGGCGCCACCGCCAGCGTGAACACCATGGCTTCTCAAGTTCTCATAAAAGCGCGAAACCTGACCAAAAGATACAATCACTTCACGGCAGTAGACCACATAAACTTCGAAGTTTACAAGGGCGAGTGCGTCGGATTCCTCGGACCCAACGGTGCGGGAAAAACGACCACTGTGCGCATGATTTACTGCTTCTCTCCTGTGACAGAAGGAGAATTAACCGTGGCTGGAATGAACGTTTCCACCAATTCCCGAGAAATTAAAAGAATGGTAGGTGTTGCTCCGCAAGAAGATAATCTTGACCCAGACTTTACGGTTCTCAAGAATCTGCAGGTTTACGCTCGATACTTCGATATTCCAAAAGCCGAAGCAACAAAACGAGCCATAACGCTGCTAGAGTTCTTTCAACTTGAAGAAAAACAAGCCAGCGCGATAAATGAGCTCTCAACAGGCATGAAACGTCGCCTAATCCTCGCAAGAGCATTAATCAATCAGCCGCAAATACTAATCGTGGACGAACCAACAACAGGATTAGACCCTCAAGGCAGGCATATCGTCTGGGATGAAATTCGCAGCCTGTTAAAACAGGGAGTAACAGTCATTCTAACGACGCACTACATGGATGAAGCAGCAGCCCTCTGCGACAGAGTTCTAATTATAGACAACGGAAAGATAATTGAGACAGGAGTTCCTCAAGAACTCGTCAAAAAACACGTAGGCGAAGACGTTTTAGAAGTCTCCTACGACGAGGACGTCCTTAAAACATTAAAAGAAGAGTTGCCAGAAGCGCACATCGAAATTTTTGGAGACCAAATTCGCGTGTTCATGAGCCAGCCGCACGGTGTTTTCGAACACATCATAACGAAGTTCTCCGGCGTGAATATGAGTATACGCAACGCGAACCTTGAAGATGTATTTCTCAAACTGACAGGGAGGAAGCTACGGGAATGACAACGTCTTCGACATCGGGATTGCCTAAGCTGACTTATCACGTCTGGACGGTTTGGCGTAGAAATTTTGATGTGTTTATGAAAACATGGCATGTTAACTTTCTGCCGTCCCTCATCGAACCCATCCTTTACTTACTTGCGTTCGGCTTTGGATTAGGCACTTTCGTGACGGAAATCGAGGGCATCTCTTACATTCAGTGGATAGCGCCGGGGTTGGTGGCGATAACGGTTATGTACGGCTCTTTCTTCGAATGCACTTACGGCTCGTTCGTGCGCATGTACTATCAGCGAACGTTTGACGCCATAATCGCCACGCCGATTAACGTTGAAGAAGTCATAGCAGGCGAGCTATTGTGGGGCGCCACCAGGGCGACGTTCAACTCTGCCATTGTTTTGGCGGTGGTGGCTGCCTTTGGGTTAATCTCATCGCCTTTGTTCCTTGTGATGCTCCCTGTTGCTTTCTTTGGCGGACTGCTGTTCGCCGCGCTGGGGATGTGCTTCACGGCTTTGGCGCCGAACATCGACTTCTTCAATTACCCGACGTTCCTGCTCATCACACCCATGTTCCTCATAAGTAACACGTTCATCCCGCTTGCCACGTTTCCAAGCCAACTCCAGACCATAGCGCTGGCTGTTCTGCCGCTGACGCATGTAGCGGACCTATCACGCATACTAGTTGTGGGCAAGGTGGAAACGTTAGGCGGCTTAAGCCCTGAATGGGTGCTGATTCTGGCTGTCTTCTGGATAGCCATCGTGACCACCGTACTCTTCATATTAGCCATATACCTGATGAAACGAAAACTCATCAAATAGCCAAGCGCTCAGGCTTCCACGCCAAGCATCTCCGCCACCACAAGGTAGTAAGCCGCGATTCCCTTCCATTTACCCCACGGCTGGGCAATCTCTCTCGCCTGTGCGCTGGTGATTTTCTCGTTTCGGCGGTAGTAATGCGCAATCACGCGTCTTAAGCCTAAATCGTCAGCGGGCAAAGCATCCCACTTCTGCATGGAGCGAATCATGGTGAGTTCGGCTGTCCACACGCCGATTCCTCTTATCGCATCCATTTGCCGGATAATTTCGTCAGTGTCGTTGTAGTTCTTGAATTTCTCCAAATCCAGCTTTCCTTCTGCAACAAGAGTGGCGACCTCTTTGATGTATTCGGCTTTTCGCTGGCTTAAACCGCACTCCCGAAGCGCTTCCACGCTTGCTGTGGCTAGGCTTTTCGGCGTAGGATACGCGTAGTAAACCTCGCCGTGCACTGTCAGCGAGTCGCCGAACTTTTTTATCATCCGGTTTTCCAGCGTGTTCGCTACCCGCAGAGAAATCTGCTGCTCAACAATCGAATCCACCAAGGCTTCGAAAACGGTTTGCGTGGTTGAACTTTTCAGCCCCCACAGCCGCCGAGTTATGCGCGCCATTATTTTATCGTGTTTTACTTCTTCGTAGAAGGGTTTCAGGTCAAAGTCCAAGTTGAAAAGGGCGCGGATTATTTCTTCTGCTTTCCTCATGTGCTCCATGGATAATGCGCTAGCTGATTTCAGTTCGGCGGACAGCAGAGGCTGGTCAACAGTTCCCACGGACTCCACCGTGGCGAGGATAAGCATGCTGTTGACGCGTATGACCTGTCGAAACCTCCCATTCTCGAAGCTGCGTATCTGCTTGTCGCCATTCGCGAAAATCTCGGCGCTTAAGCTGAAATTTAACGGTGGCAAAGCGGTGAGGGTAAGTTGCTGCGTGAAAGTCAACGGTGCATCATCCTTCAAGGCATTACGCTGCTGAAGCTAATGTATAAAAACACTGTGTAGAGTACAAGTAGCAGGGTGGCTTCTCGCCAACTGGTCTTTTCGCTGGAAAGGAAGTACCAGAGGAACAGGTTAGTTATAAGCGAGAACGCTGCCACGCTGGAGAAGGCGGCGATGTTAATCGTTAAGGAGGAAGCGATTAAGGATGCGCCTAGGATGCAGGTTACGTTGATGAAGCAGCTTCTCACGATATTGCTCAGTGCTGAGCTAAATCGTCCTTTTCTAACCGAGTTCACGGAAGTTGCAAGCTCTGGTATGTTTGTGCCGAAAGCAACCACCGTAGCGCCGATGATGACGCGGGGAACGCCAATGCTGGTTGCGATGAAGGAAGCGGAGTGAACTATGAAGTACGCGCTGGCTATAACGCCGGTAGCTCCCGCTAACGCGAGAAGAGTGTATTGTTTAATTCTGCTTCTTGAGACGTTTAAGGCGCCTTCGTCTTTCAAACTCTCTGCGCGTGATAGTTGAAACATGTAGAATAAGAACACGGCTAACAGGATTACTCCGATGAATCGGCTTGCGTAGCCGATGTAAAGCAATGCAAGAGGGATAATTGACGCTACGAAGAGACCAAAATGCAGGTTGCCAATTTCTTCCTTCGCCATGACGGGATATACGCATTGAAATTTTGGGCATTTCAAAGTCACTATCAGAAAGCATATTCCCAGCCCGAAGGCGATGCTGACTATGTTGGAGCCCAAGATGTTACCGATGGACAGGTTTATGTTTCCTGAGATGACTCCGAAAATGGCTACGCTGAGTTCGGGCAGTGAAGCGGCGAAGGCTACAAGGATGAAGCCGACGGTTGTTTTACCGAATCCTGTCAATGCTGAGACTTTGGCGGCGTTTTTTACGCTCACGTGGCTTAACAATGCCAGAACAATTAGTGAAGCGAACAAGATAAACGCGTTGTCTATAAGCCCAAGCTGTCCTAACATTGCGCTTCGCCTTTCGTAGTGCTCTCTTGAGACGACTCTAAAAACGTTTCCTACCTTATTTAATAAGCGCAATCGAGGAAACAGAGGCTGCGTCACGCAGGGTTTTTCTGAAGCCTTTTTAACTTGTGCCTTGCGTATTATGGGCATGAGGAGATCGCGGATGCGCATAGTGTTGCGGATAGGTGGTTCAGTTATGGCTTCACCTGTCAACGTGGAGTTGATGAGCAAATACGCTGCTATAGTCAAGAAACTGAGAAAGCAAGGTCATAAAATTGTGGTGGTTGTTGGCGGCGGGTCACTGGCGCGGGAGTTCATCTCCACAGCCAAGAATCTTGGATTGAACATGCAAGCTCAAGATGAAATCGCCATATCCGTTTCGCGTCTTATTGCCCAGCTTTTCCTTAAAAAACTGGGGGACGTGGCGTGTGATAAGGTGGCGTTGACGCTTGACGACGCGGCGACCTGCTTGAGTCAAAGTAGAGTTGTGGTTATGGGTGGTTTGAAGCCGGGAATCACAACCGACGCCGTTGCAGCCTTAGTGGCAGAGCATGTAGGCGGCGAGTTGCTGGTCAAGGGCACAGACCAAGATGGCATCTACAACAAGGATCCGCGTAAGCACTCGGATGCTGTCAAACTTGACCGTTTGTCGTTTGATGATTTGCAGGGCGTTTTTTCGGAGAGCCAGCACAAGGCAGGCATGCACCAGATCATCGACCCCGAGGCTGTTAAGGTACTAAAGCGCAAGCGCGTAAAGCTGGTTGTGGTTGACGGCTTCAAGCCTGAGAACATTTTGGCTGCAATCAAGGGCGAAAAAGTTGGTACAGTAGTGGAGTAGGCTGCACATCACGGTGTTGTCTAATTTTGGTGCGGCACCATGTTTAAATATCACATTTGATATCACAGTTAATATCACATTTGAGGTCGATAGTGATACGTTATGTTCCCTCCCGCTCCCGTAAAACATTGGATGCGACACACTGCCATGGTGCCCAAAGGTTTCATACGCTACCATGTTCTCGAAGCGTTAAGCCAGAAACCCATGTCTGGGTCAGAAATAATGGAAGAAATTGCAAAACACACAGGCGGGTTCTGGAAGCCGAGTCCAGGCTCAATCTATCCGTTGCTGGCGTGGCTGCAAGACAACAGCTACATAAAGGAACTACCTGAGGAAAACGGGCTGAAACGGTATGAATTAACACCAAACGGCAAATCACTACTCGAAGAACAAAAAAACATCATGAAGAGATTCCGAGAAACAATGGGTTTCGCCCAGCCTCCATTCAACGCGTTCTTCATGAAAGTCACGCCTGAAAAAGAAGCCGTAATCCGCGACACAATGAGGCGCGCCGGCATAGCAATGTTTCAATTAAGCAGCGCACTGCAAAAGAACTTCTCTGAGGAAGCGTTCAATGAAGGGATTAAGGCAATTAATGAGGTTGCAGCGAAACTGGAAGAAATAGCAAAGAAACTAAAGGGTGAACAGAAATGAGTGAAGATGTAATCAAAGCAGAAGGATTAACAAAAATTTTCAACCACAACCTCGTAGCTGTTGACCACATCAACTTCAGCGTAAAGCAGGGCGAAATCTTCGGATTTCTAGGACCCAACGGCGCAGGAAAAACAACAACCATAAACATGTTAATCACGGTTTTAAAGCCAACCGAGGGGCACGCGTACATCCTCGGCAAGGACATCGCCAAAGAAAATATGGAAGTACGCAACTCAATCGGCGTGGTTCCTCAGGAATACACCGCTGACGAGGACTTAACAGGATACGAAAACATCCTCCTATGCGCCGACTTATATGGCATTCCACGGGAAATTGCTAAAAGACGCGCTGTTGAACTCTTGGAGCTTGTGGAATTAACGGCGTTCAAGGATAAGAGGGTGCAAACCTACTCAGGCGGAATGCGCCGAAGGCTGGAGCTCGCATGCGGCTTGATAAACCGCCCTAAACTGCTGTTTTTAGACGAGCCCACGTTAGGTCTGGATGTTCAGACCAGAACCGCCACATGGAACTATGTACGGAAGCTAAAAAAAGAGTACGGTATGACCCTGTTTATGACCACGCATTATCTGGAAGAGGCTGATGCCCTTTGCGACCGCATCGCCATAATTGACCACGGAAAAATCATCGTCACCGGGACTCCTGAAGAGTTGAAAGAAAGTTTAGGAGGCGACATAATAACCTTGGGCATTCAGAAAGATGTTGACATTACAGGGCTTGTCAAAAAAATTCCACATGTGAAAGAAGTAAGAAAAGAGAATGGCTCATATCTGATAAAATCAGAAAATGGAGAAGTTACCGCGCCCTTAATAATTGAAGCTTTACGCAAGGAAGGGCATGTAGTAACGAAGCTTTCGCTTACTAAGCCTACATTGAACGAGGTTTACTTGCAGTACACTGGCAAATCCATGCGTGATGCAGAAGAATCGCCAGAAGCGGTTTTCGCGCAGAGGGCAACCATGAGGAGGGCGAGGAAATGAGTGAAACTAATGGCCGTCTCAATTCAAGAAGTAAGCTGCATGGACTTTGGGCTCTGACTAACCGAGAACTTAAAAAATGGTACAAAGCTCCTGTAGTGTTCCTTCTCACTTTAATCCAGCCCATAATTTGGCTGGGCTTACTGGGAAACGCTTTGAATTTGGGCAGTCTGGTTAGTCCAGACTCATTTGCTATTCCTGCGCAGGTGATAACACAACTGCAACTTTCACCTTCGCAAGTCAGTGGGCTGCAACAGTTATTTGGAAACTTGGGTAGTCAGATACTTCAAAGTACGTTTGGAACAACAAGCTACATTAGCTTCATGGCAGTAGGCATGATGGCTTTCACAGCTCTCTTCACTACCATGTTCAGCGGCATGTCAGTAGTCTGGGACAGGCGTCTCGGGTTCCTAAACAAAGTCCTCAGCACTCCAGTATCTAGGTCGGTGATAATACTGTCGAAGGTACTCTCGGCGACGTTGCGCTCAATGTTCCAAGCACTCATAATACTGATAATAGCTATACCCTTCGGATTCCAATTGGGTGCCAGCTTCACTCCCCTTAACTTGCTCGGAGTATTCGCGATGCTGTTCCTCGTATGCGTTGGCTTATCTTCGATGTTCATCGCCATCAATATAAGATCTTCCAGAATAGAGACGCCGATGGCAGTGATGAACCTACTAAACCTTCCATTAACGTTTGCCAGCAGCGCCTTCTTCCCAATCGACAAAATGCCAATGTGGCTGCAAGCAGTAGCGAACGTTAACCCAATGTCGTATACCATCGATGGCATTAGGCAACTCTTGATCTTCAACACCAACTACACGCAACTCGCATGGGACTTTGCGTACGTAGGAATCTTCGCAGCCGTGCTGACGACTATAGGCATAGTACTCTCATGGCGGTATCTAAACAAATAAATAGACCACCACTAGCGGAGTAAAGGCAAGTGATGTCAATGGCGCTTGTTGTCGAAGCAGTTGACCTGAAAAAAACGTACATGCTTGGAAAAATCCCGGTCGAAGCACTGCGCGGAGTAAGCTTGAAGGTTGAAAAAGGAGATTTCCTCTCCGTACTCGGACCTTCCGGAAGCGGCAAATCAACCCTCCTCAACCTAATCGGCGCCTTGGACAAGCCGACCGAAGGCAAACTGTTAATCGACGGAGTAGACGTTTCCACCTTGAGCGACAACCAACTGGCGGATCTCAGACGCAAAATTGGCTTCGTGTTCCAGTTTTTCAACCTAATTCCTAGGTTCACAGCAAGAGACAACGTGGAACTTTCCATGTCAATAGTGGGCAAGAGCAAGGCTGAAAGAAGGAAACGAGCAGAAGAGCTGCTTGAAATCGTTGGGTTAAAAGATCGAATGGACCATAAACCCGCTGAACTGAGCGGTGGTCAGCAGCAGCGTGTAGCAATCGCCCGAGCTTTGGCGAACGACCCGCGTTTTCTTCTGATGGATGAGCCCACGGGTAACATAGACTCTAAAACAGCCAAGGAAATCATAAGCTTGATTAAAAATCTTAACGAGAAAGGCGTGACCATAATCATGGTTACTCACGACCAGCATCTTGCACGAGAAGCCAAGAGAACGGTGCAGATGTTTGACGGCGTGATAAGCTCGGATGTGGTGAATTGACATGAAAATACTTGACGTATTCGCCTATTCATTCAGCGCCATCAAACTCCGCAAACTACGAGCAGCCCTCACAACATTAGGTGTGGTAATCGGAATTGCAGCCATAGTCGCGCTCCTATCAATCACCCAAGGACTCCAAGCCACCATAACAGACCAACTTGAACGAGGATTAGCAGCAGACACACTTATCGTTATCCCAGGCTCAAGCGCTCTCGGCGGAGGTGCTGGTGAAGGCGGCGGTTTCGGCGGTGGTGAAGGCTTCGGCGGAGGCAGCACAAGAGCTCTTTTATACATCAATTACACGAGCCAGATTAACTCGCTGTCCCCTAACATAGTAACGTCTCTGGCTGTCATTCAGAAATCAGGCTACATCCAAAATGGCTCAGGAATCACCCGGCCAGTCACATCCATCGTGGGCGTCGACTTCGCCCAGTTCGCCAACGCCTTTCCAACAACGTTTGTGGCGGCGAGCGGAAGCATACCCACAAACCCCGCAGACAACGACATAGTTGTCGGCGCACGCGTAAGCTACCCCCGATTGAACGGCACACTGTTCGTCCAAGCAGGCCAAGATGTCACGCTTATCTGGACAAACAACACCGTAATTCCATTCGTGAACGAGACCTACACCGCCCACATCTCCGCCGTGCTCGACAGAATTGGCGGCTTCGGCTTGGGTGGACCATCAGACACTAGCGTTTATATGCCATTGTCCCAAGCTGAGAAGTTCTTCGGAACTGATGAAGCTGACATGATAATTGTGAAGTTAAAGAGCAGCGACCTAGACGTAGTCAACAGCACCTCCACAACGATAACAAACTATTTCGGGAATCAGGTTTCCGTGATTTCCGCCACTGCAGTGCAAAGCTTACTCTCAACAATTTTCTCGACAGTGTCCCTGTTCCTTGGCGGCATTGCAGCCATATCACTTCTCGTCGCGGGCATTGGCATAATGAACATCATGATAGTTTCGCTGATTGAGCGCACCCGAGAAATCGGCATACTAAAAGCACTGGGCATGAAAAGCCGAACGGTGCTGCACATTTTCCTGACAGAATCAATTATAATCGGCTTAATGGGCGCCATAATCGGCATCGCATCAGGCTGGGTCTTGGCGAACGTAGTCGCCCTGTTCCTGGGACGCGGCGGAATCATCGGTAGCGCCCTCACCATAACGCCCATCCTGAGACCCGAAGTGATGTTGGGCGCGCTGGGTTTCGGTGTGGGCATCAGCGTCATCTTCGCGCTTTATCCTGCGTGGCGTGCTTCAAAGCTTAAACCCGTAGAAGCTTTAAGATACGAGTAAACAAATATCAGCTGAGGTTTAAGCGTTGAGTGCAGAGTACCCTAAAAAGCCAGTTGTAGGCGTCGGCGCCATAATACTCGATGATGGCAAGATTCTGCTTGAAAAAAGGAAAAACCAGCCAGGCAAAGGAAAATGGGCTGTCCCAGGCGGCTTAGTAGAGCTCGGCGAAACAATTGAGGATGCTGTCATTCGTGAAGTGAAAGAAGAGACAGGGCTGGAAGTGTACGATCCACGGCTTGTTGACGTAGTTAATTACATCAACTTAGATGAAAATGGCGCAGTCAAATATCATTTTGTGATTATCGATTACCTTGTAACCGTGAAGAGCGGTAAGCCTAAGGCGGCAAGCGATGCTGACGCTTTGAAGTGGGTTCCCTTCAACGAAGTAGAGCAATACGATCTAACGGAATCATTCTGGCGGTTCTTTAAGCAGAATAAGCAGAAGCTGGAGAACCCTAGTTTATATCTTTAAAGAACAAGCGTGTTTCTCCCATTGTTTTGAGGTCCAACGCTCTGACTCGCGTGACTATCGGAAAGTCATGCACAACTTTTCCCAATGTTAGACAGTGATGCGGAGGGAGGTCACGTGCGATGGAGCGGATGGTTTCGGCGTCCACACGGGAGGCACGTGACACCACATCTAAATCATGCTCGTTGGTGAAGTTGAAGAGGAAGATGTTGTCGGCTTGGCGGTAGATGCTTTCGCGGATGGTGTCGGGCTGGTTGGTGATGAACGTGGTGAATATCCCGAAGTGGCGCATGCGCGTGACGATGTCGTCCCAATACGTTTCGCGCAAATACAAGTGTGCTTCCTCGGCGAAGAGGAAAACTGCTTTGAGCTTCCAGCTCTGCAGGCTGTCGACGAGTTTGCCGAGCACGTATTCGACGACGATTTGGCGGTCAATGGTGCTTATGTTTCGGAGGTTTATGACGATGGCGCCTCCCTGTTCTTTGGCTTTGAGCAGGCATTCTTCAAGAAGCGCGGCTTCCGCAGCGACGTCGGTGAAGAAGCCCGAGTTCACGAGCGAATGATAGCGTGACGCCAGCGCGTCCCTGACGTGTTGGTTGCAGTTGAGGTTGCGGATGGCTTCGCCGAGGCTGCTCAGGGTTAGGTCACCGCGGTCTTTGAGTTGTTTCCAGATGCGTCTGAACTCGCGGGCGCTGGTTCCCGGCAAGTGCAGTGCGTGGACGAGGATGCCCATGACTACGTTGAGGTGCAGTTGGTCGAGGGCGACTTTGAAGTTCTGCGCGGGCGTGAGGGCGTGGATTTTGTCGTAGTATATGTTTCGCTTGCCGTCCTGTGTCAGCCCAATGCTGGAGTATTCGCCGTTGAGGTCAAAGACGACGACAGTGGCTTTGTAGCCGATTAGACTTGCCATCAGCAGCTTGCTTAGATGCGATTTGCCGCAGCCCTTCTTGCCCGTGATAATGTTCAGCGTGCCGTCTATAGCTGAGGCGTCGATTGTTAGGAGCGAGGAGTCTTTGGTTCCGCCGAGAATTATGGGTAGGTTGCCGTCCACCTTAGCGAGTTTAAGCAGGTTGGGGATGGAGAGTTTTTTGATGGTGGATTGTGAGCGGCTGGGAAGCCAGCTACTGCTTGGGCTGAGTGCACCGTTTTCGAGTGTTGCGCGGATTTTGCAGATGAGGAGGCTGGCGTCTTGGATGTACGTGATGTGTGGGGCGATTTCCATGGGGTCGATGTCTTCGCCTTGGATGGGTTGTCCGCCGTCGGGCAATGTACGTAGTAACTCTTCCAACACGCCTGGGACTGCGGCGAACTGCACGTCAATCACCTGTGCAATGAGTGCTTTTCCTGCGTCTGCGTCCTCGACGAGGAGGTAGTCGCCTTTTTCGGCGTTCTCGGTTGGGAAGCTCAGCACTTGGAGTATGTTGCCTTCTTTCTTGTAGAGTTTCATGCGTAAGCATCTCCTTTGCTGAATGGTCCGAACAAGAGGCGGTGCATGTCTGGGCGGTTGACTAGCTGGATGCCGTGCTTCCGCGCGATGAAATGCTGCATGGCGAGGACTTCGTTAGCTGTGAACGTGCAGAGTATATGCGCGAGACGGAGGGTTTCGGGGTAGCCTTGCGTGTACAGGTCGTTGCCAACGAGTTTCTCTACGGCTTCCAGCCGCTGGTGAAGCGGGATTTCTCTGTCGATGTCTAAGCGGAAAGCGTAATTTGCCTTGTTGAGCTTTGCCACGTACACGTCGCCTTGCAGGACGGTGGGCGGCTTAAACCGCAGCCCCGCGGTCTCCAGCAGGTACGGTGGTTCGAAGTTGGGCAGCTGGTCAGTGATGAGGTAGCCGTTTACGCGGAGGGTGGTGGCTTTGCTGAACGCGAGGACGATGCTGCGGTTTTTGCGGGCTTGGTGGAGGATTTCTCTCATGCGGTGGACTGGTGTGTCGATGGTTCCGGCGGTCAGGCTGCCGTCAAGCAGGATTAATCCGTCGGTGACGGTTTTGGCTATCATGGTTTGGAGCCATCGTTCGAGCAGACTGGCGAGTCGCGTGGGCATCTGCATGAGGTTCGGCGAGGACTGGTGTGGGCTTTCGTAGCGTGTGATGAAGTAGGCGCGTTCTAGTGTGTTGTAGACTGTGTTTTTGTTTTCTTCGGTGATGTGGAAGATAAACGGTCCGAGGCGCGTGTAGTGGTATTTGCGGTTTTGTTTCCAGACAGTGGCGCCGCGGACGGCGATGATGATGCCGGTGGTGGTTTCGCCGATTTTTATAGTGGAGGTGTCGATGGCAGCGATGGTGGTTTCTTGGTAGTTGGGTTTTAGCTGGATTGGCGTGCGGTTGAGTTGGAGGCTGGATGGGTGCTCCTCTGCTTGTTGAATGGGTTGTTGATTTAGTTGAAAAGGCTGGTGTGCTTGCACTTGTTTGAGGGAATGGAGCGATTGCTCGAGGAAGCGCTGGGGTAATGTTGTGTCGATGGTGGGTTGTGGAAAGTTATATTTCTGTGTTGTTGTTATAGTGTTTTGTTCAATCACCAAGATTCACCAATAGCCAATATGCTGCTGGGGAAATATTTAAGTGTTGTGCATGTACATCTTGCACAATACAATAAGCAACAGGTGAAAAATTGCCAGAACCACAGCAAAAACCGCCCATACGTGTAAAAATGAAAATCGGCGACATAGAATTCGAAATCGAAAGCCAAGAAGACCAGTTGCAAACCGCCGTGGACCGCATACTCGCCACCGTCACCGAACGCATGAAAGACACCCGCCTCGCTGAAAGAGCCGCGCCGCCGCCACGCGCAGAAACCTGCAAGGGCGTCATTCAGAAACTCTGGGAAGAAGGCTGGTTCAGCAAGCCGCAGGGCTTAAGCGAGGTCCACAGCGAAATGGCACGACGAGGATTCCACTACGACCGCACCGCCGTAGCACATGCATTAATAGATTTGGTTAAAGATGGAATATTAACTCGTGAAGGAAAACCACGCAGATACCAGTACGCCCAAAAAAGACCCCCACCATAACCGCACTATTTACCTTGTTTTCAACTATCAGTTTCTTTCGAGCTTCGCTAAGCGTATTCTTAAAGCAGCAGCGTATTTATAGCAAAAATATCGGCAACCAAACCAACCGCCACACTAAGACTAACACAAAAACGTTATCTACCACCTGCCAACCTTCATGTAAACGGTGCCAAACGTGAACTTTCAAGGAAGAGACATAATCTCCATCGAGGACTTCACCCAACAAGAAATCAACTATATCCTCGACACCAGCCGCAGCATGGAACCCATCGCCAAAAACGGCTCCGACATGCTCAAACGAAAAATCCTCGCCACCCTCTTCTTCGAACCCAGCACCCGCACACGCCTAAGCTTCGAGGCAGCCATGCTCAAACTCGGCGGAAACAACATCGGCTTCGCCGAAGCCGAAATTGCCTCAGTCAAAAAAGGAGAAAACCTCGCCGACACCATCCGCACCGTACAAAACTACGCCGACATTATCGCACTCCGCCACCCACTTGAAGGCGCTGCAAAACTCGCCGCCGAATTCAGTAATGTCCCCATCATAAACGCAGGCACAGGCGCAGAAGAACACCCCACACAAGCCCTCATAGACCTCTACACCATACGAAAAGAGAAAGGAAAAATAGACGGACTAAAAATCGCCGTCATCGGCGACCTCCGATACGGACGCACCGTGCACTCGCTCGCTTACGCACTCGCAAAATACAACGTCGAACTGACTCTAATTTCACCTGAGACCCTTAAAATGCGCCGGGAAGTCCTCAACATAATACAAACAAAAATCCCCGTCGCCGAAGAACCCAACCTCGAAAAAATCATCCCCCAAACCGACGTCCTATACGTCACACGCATACAAAAAGAACGTTTCCCAGACGCCGCAGAATACGCCAAAGTCAAAGGCACATACCGCATTGACTTAAAAACCCTCAAAAACGCCAAAAAAGACCTCACCATTCTGCACCCGCTGCCGCGCATAGACGAAATCGTTCCCGAAGTCGACGCAACACCACAAGCCCGCTACTTCCAACAAGCCTGGAACGGAACAGTAGTCAGAATGGCGCTTCTCGCACTAGTGCTGGGCGCAACCAAATGACAAACTTTAGGTAAAGGCGAAACGGTTAAAAACCGTCAAAGTGCTCATGGATCCGCATGAGGGGCATTTATGCAGGGTTCCGAACCAGCTTTTCCGACAGTTGCCGCAGTACGTGCTTACGCGGTTGTAAGTGAAAAACTCTAACGCTTGACTTACGACAAGATGCGCCGTTAAGCTAAGCAGTTCTTCAGGCTTGCAATCGGCTTCGCCAAGTTCAATTATGCTCAAGCTTCCGCCAGTGCTCAGCCCCTTCAGCTTCATCTCAGCGTCCAACTGCTCAGACGGCACACAGAGAAAATCGCCAGCTTTAAGGCTCAGCCGCTTCGAAGTCGAATAGTAAGGTTTCTCCCGAGTCCCCGAAAACTTCACTTTAGCAACACCGTATTTTTCCATGTCCAGTTGTGCGAGTCGTTCAGAAGCTTCGGGGCTACGCAGCATTGCGGGGTATAGGCGTTTTCCATGTTTTCTGCCTATCTTATGCCTGAAAGCCGCTATGTTCTGTGCGATTTCTTCGGTGAATTTGGTGTTTTCTTCGTCGGTTATGTTTTTTCCGATAAGAGTTTCCACAGTTTCCTTGTAACCTGCGAAGTTGATTGCGCGTGTGCAGTTTTCCAGTCTGAAGTAGGTGTCGCCGTTTCGGGTCTGCAGCATGAACGGTAGTAAATGTTTTCCGCGTTGCTTGAGTGCGTTGTATTTGATTCCGAGAGCGCGGGTTGCCATTTCACATCTTTCGCGCAGGATTTCAAAGAATTTGTTTTTGTCTTTTTCGCATTCGTGTGCGATTCGAGGTAGATTTATGGTCACGGTTCCGAGGCATCCTGTTCTTAGAGTGTCGGTTTCCCAGTCGCCTGTCAAATCTGGGGTAAGTTTGAGCCCGGAGGCGGAGAAAACTGCGGCTTCTTTTTCTTTTTGTTTCGCTGCAAAGTTGGGTGTTCCTGTTGCTATTGCCAGCGCGTGTGCTTTTAGGAGGATGGGTTTTGCGTTTTGGTCTGCTAAGGCGTCGTTTCCTATTTTGATGACGATGGTTGGGTTGAGGAGGGGTTTCGGAATGCTTTCTTCCATGAATACTTCAATGATAAGTGACGCTAAAAGCTGGGTTTCGCTGACGAAATCAGCGTATTTGCCGATGGTTTTTCCTTGCGGTCCGATGGCTGGTTTGTCCGCGATAAATGTTGGAACCGTTAGTTCCAAGCCCAGCGTAGCGTTCGCGTGCTGGTTCAGGTTCAGTATGAACAGTCGGAGGCTTTCCTTTATTCTTGTGGCGTCGACTCCTTTTGCGTATGGTGCGAGGAACACGTTGAAGTAGCTGCATGTCTGTGTTCCGCTTGTTTCTTTGCTGGTGTGCAGAAGCATGTTGAATGTTGTTGACAGTGCGGATTCAAGACTGTTGGGTGGTGGTGTGGAAAGTTGGAGGGGGTTGTCTGGTTTGATGCCGTTTTGAAGGAAAAATCTTAGGTCGTGCATTATTTCTTTGGGTTTCATAATCCATGTGCCCAGGTCTTCTATGTGGAGTGCGCCAGAAGCGTGTGCGTCGGCGATGTCTCGCGGAAACACGTTTAGGAGCGTGTACTCGCTGAAAACGGCGTTTCCTGCTGCGGATAGTTTGGCTTCCGAGTTTTGTGTGGTGTTTGTGTCTGCTAGGGCAGTTACTTCGTGGACTGGCATTCCCAAGCGGGTGAGTTTGTGTCGGTAGTCTTCGAAGCCTTTTTCGACCAGAATTGCGTTGACAACTTCTCTGATTAGTGGGGCTGTTAGATACTTTGTTTTCGACTTGAGCAGTCGCTTTTCTGCCTGTTTTGCTGCTTTTTGCGCTATTTCCGGTGGGACTTTGGCTTCTTTTATGAGGGAGTTGGAGATTTTGTTTGCATCGAATTCTTCAAGCGTGAAATGTGAGGTGCGGACGAGCATTCCGCGTGGTTTGACGGCTTTTTTCTCCACTCTGTCGGCAACGTCTATGACCATTTTTCCGAGGTCGGTTAGGAAGTATTTTTTTGCTTCTGCGTCAGCCTCAACTAGGTCGGCTTTTAGGAGGAATTTTAGGTGGTAGGCGAATCTTCCTGCGTCTCGACTTGGGTTCATTTTGAGTTCGTTCATGAGTTCTGTGTAGGAGAGGGCGTTTTTATCGAAGAGTAAATTCAGGATTTGCAGTCTAAGGGGTGATGATACGGCCTTTAGGACTTTTACGCCGCGTGCGCGGTGTGGAAGGTTCGCCAATCTCGTTTTCCCTCAAACAGCGCATACCTAATTGCTTCAGGTACAGTTTAAACTTTGGGTAAGGGTTTGAACAGGATTTATCAGGCTGATTGCAGAACGGAACACTCGAAGGTCTGAGATGGTTCTTTTAATGCTGAACATGCCTACAGCCTCCTAAGCGTTGCGCCGACTACGTGGATAAGAACCCGTCTTTAGCCACTTACCTGTCGCCGTACATAGGTTATCTGGAAGCCAGCAAAATCGCCAAGCAGGCACTGAAAGAGGGGCGCTCCGTGAAGGAAATTGCGCTGGAAAAAGGCTTGCTTACATCCGAAGAACTCGAAAAAATCTTCAACCCAAAACGGTTAATAAACCAAGAAGAATAAATTTCGATGTTATATTTTGTGCCGCAGAGCCAACTGTGCATAACTCCAAGCTTGTCAAAAAATCTTAGAAACCCGTTCATCTCTCTCCCTAATAGCTTTATTCAACTTCCGTAACGCGTATTCGAAATCTGTTTTTCTCGATAAGTCCCTATGAGGTATCAAAACCGTTTCCATTCAGTCCCTTTAAATAAGGAGGCTATAGAGAAATTTCACGCGTCAGTTCCACGGTATTCATCATCGGGCTTTTCTTGACTTAATCATCGCGATGGCTCTTTTCAGGTCAAAAGGTGTGTTGATGTTAAAGAAAGTCTTCAGGTCAGGATCCAACTGTTGGATGACCAGCGTGGAAATGTACCGCACTCCACGCAGCTTCGCAATCATGGCGCGCATGTTCAGTTCTCCCTCATTCACCGCCTGTCTTGCGGTTTCCAACGCAAGTTTGGTCTGATAAACCGCTTGCAAAGGCTCAATCTGCTCGTTAGGCCACCTTGGAATCGCAGCTGCCTTGCCGATGCACAGCTCAAATAGCAACGTGACAACTTCTCTGGAAACGAAGGGCGTGTCAAAAGGCACCAGCAACGAGTACTTGCCCTGTGCGGCGCTGAAACCCGTTAACGCGCCAACTAATGGTCCTTGAGACTCGCAAACGTCAACCACAAACCGCACGTTTTGCCCCACAATCTTGGCGTACTCTCTGATTTTCTCCTCTGCGTTCGTCACCACAATCGTTTCGTCAACGATTGGGTTAACTGCGTCAATCACGTGCCGCATCAACGGCTTATTGCCGAGCTCCAAGACTCCTTTGTCTTGACCGAACCTGCTGGAAAATCCGCCTGCTAAGACAATCGCTGACCTGCCCAAACCGTTTTCCCCGTTCGTGCGAACTCTAGCAGCGGTAGCGTTCTATAAGCGTTTGCATCGAACTTAAGCCATGCGCGTGTTCGAAACAGACGAAAAAGGAAGTTGCTCCCGAAAAATGGGAAGGTAGCTAGTTGACCTCGTTGTTCTCTATTCGCTTCGCCATCTCATCCAGAATCTTCGTGAATGGGTGATCTGACTTGTCCTGAGCGAATATGAAGTTGCCTTCAGCTCGAAGAACCTCGCAGAAGCATGGAACCAGCCCCAGTAGCGGAACCTGATAGACATCCTTAACTTTCCGGTGCATCTCGTCTTTCTTCGATTTTGAGGAGGAATCAAGAACTTTGTTCAGCACCAGCCCAGTTTTCTTCTCAAACAGGTTGTACAGTTCGCGAAGCATTCGGCTGGTTCCGTCCACGTCCGACCTATCACCAGTTGTTGCCACAACTACGAAGTCGGCAGCGACAATTGCGTTTATGGAGGAGTACTGAAGCCCGGGACTGGTGTCGAAAATCAGGTAGTCAAACTCTTTATCGTTGAGTAGCGTGTTCCGCAAGGACAAGAGTCTTCCTAGCGCTCGCATTTCCCATTTTCGGTCTTTCGCGCTCATGTCCCGTATTGCCTCGGTTGCTGGGTTTGCAAGACCCACAAAGAAGTTGTTTTTTCCCTGGATCCTTGGGCTCAGGTCGATGAGGACTTTGTTGATGTCGCATGCACCGTTTAGGTAATCGTTGAGCCAATATTCGGCTTTTGGCATTTTGAATATGGCGAAGAGGCTTGGTGCTCGAAAGTCAAGGTCGAAAAGTCCGACTTTTTTCCCATGCTTCGCTAATGTGGCTGCCAAGTTTACTGACAGCAGTGTTTTGCCGGTTCCGCCTTTGTATGAGTGTACGGCTATTATTCTATTCATTTCTTTTTTCACCCTTGGCTTTCTCTGTCAGCGTAGAAGTAAGCTTTTCTTCCTTTGCGCTCTTTCTTGAGGTAACCCATGATGACTAGTTGATTCAGATACGCGCTTTCTACTGCTCGCGCACGGTTTGTCTGGTGTGCAATTTCCTCTGCTGTGGCTCTTCCACATCTGCAGATGGTCATGGCTGTTTTTCTCAAGTGGTCAGGCATGGAGAGCAGTGTCATAACGTCCAGTGATGCGTCTTGAAGTGGCTGCGTGTCTTTTTTGCCGTGTTTTTGAAGTTCAATCATGACTTCCATTTTTTCGTTCAGCCTTTCTAGGTTTTCTTTTATTTTTTCGAGCAGTTGAAGAGGCTTTTTGCCGAGGATTTCTTCTTTGGTCACGGGCTTTCCCCAAGTGTTTTTCACGTGTACAGTATAGCTATTTATAGGCTGTTTATTAAGTCTTACGACACATAGGTAATTATTCACAACAACTACACCAAGTACTTAAAAAAAAGCCAGGCACCAACAAAACCGCAGAAACGACTAAGCCGCAAACCTAAAAAGCAAACATGGGCACAGAAAGGCAGTCTCCACTTAAAAAAATAACAAACAGAATTGTGAAGTGTTAAAAAGGGAACAGGAATTTTAGAACGGAATAGGCGCCTGATTTCTGGCTTCTTCGACTATCGGCAGCACTTGCTTGAGTTCCCTGAAGTACTTCAGTACGGTGATGCCTCTTTGCGTGATGGCGTAAACAACACGTCGCTTCCCAACTGTTCTCTCTTCCACCAAGCCCTGTTTAATCAGGAAGTCAAGGTATTCTTTGAGAACGCTGCAGTTAACGTTGGCTTTGTACATGACATGAGTAAGTTTTAATGGTCCTCTGTGAGCTAGAACTTTGAGGATGTCAACATACATTTCCAGTTTGGAACGTCTCATACTTATGCCTCTTTTTTTGACCTATTCGTTGTTTTTTGTATAAAGCTTTTATGTATTGAAACTAATGATTTTTCTTCATGGCGTTGCATCAGCAGCCATCCTTTGCGTGTGCACGGTTTAACACGTATAGTCTATTTTCGAAGGCAGTGGCCATGTCATCTATCAATATTTCCTGCAATTCTGTCGAGAGTCCTTTGATTTTTTCGCCGAAAACCTTCTGCATTTTGGCTTTTAATTCTTTCCTGTTCTTTAATGAAACCTGCTGCTTCACGTACTTTCCTCCAATGATACTGCACAGCAATAAGCTTAACCAATTTAACTAACTTATGAACGGCAAATATGAATCCAAAATCCACAATCACGCAGCGCTACGGCGCCAAGGTGCTGGGTTGATGCAGGCTGAACTTATATGCAATTTTTGTCTTTAGTCCTCTTTTAACGGAGCCGTGTATAGCGCTATCAGCTCAGCGGGGGTAGACCCATCTCCTCTGTCCTTTGCAACGACAAACGCCAAATGTGCTTGAAATCTGCAAAAGCACTGTTGCATTGTGTGGCAAAGGCTTTATTTCAGGGTAAACCCGTTCTATTCATGGGGGATGATGTCGCCGTCCCAGTCTGATGGGGAAAGATGAAGAATTGACGTTGACAGACCCCTAAACTTGGACAGGTTCGACACTGGTGATTAAAACTCTGGAATAATGATTACTTGTTATGGAAAAACTGGGGGAGTTGACGGTTCTGGCTTTATTAGGACATGCATTCGATCATCTTGTTGCAGATGAAACATTCTTCAGGAATGGGCGTGTTTTTCGGGCGCTGCTTCAAATACCCAAAGTTATGTGCGCACGCTGAACTGGAGGCCTCTTCGGTTTCCGTCTTGACTTCGAGCTTTACGGGTTCGGGCTCTGCAACTTCGACTTCCTCGGTCCGCTCAAGTTCCTCTTTTGCTGCTTCCGCTTCTTCTTCGTCCTCTTCAACTGAGATTATTCGTTTTTGCCTTTTGGTATGATGGACTTTGGAGAGGCAGTGGGGGCACGCGTAGTATTCGGCTATGAGGTATCCGGATGAGACTACCGTGAAGAGGGGTGTCTCGTATTCTTCGCCGCAGATGCTACATTTGCTGCTTTCATGGATCTCGGTAACCAAGCTACTCTCAGCGTCAAACTTTATTGAGCTGATGCTTCTTTCCATTTATGACCCACATTTTGGAAGTAACGACAGATTATCTCAAATATTTAGATTTAATAAACCTTTTCGCCCAGCCGTACAACAAAAAAACACCAAAAAATGGGCCGAGCCGGATTTGAACCGGCGATCTTCGCCGCGTGAGGGCGACGTCTTACCGAGCTGGACGACCGGCCCACTTACCCATCTGAACTCAAAATACGTAGCTTTCCTTCATAAAACCTTTCCCCTCACCCGCCAAAAAGAGCCAAGTCAAGGTGTCATGAGATGCGGAAAACGTCAAACTATGCTCCTAGAAGCAACAGAAATGACGCTGTGCTGCTTTGCCTATGCTTCGTCGCCAGCGCGTTAATAGGTTACCTCTTAACCCACCACGTTGCGTTGTTCGACTTTTGACCGCTGAACAGAAACCACCCTAACTTTTTTTACCCAAGGTGCGGGCAACGCTTCTTCATTGAACCATTTGAGCAGGTCATCAGCAATCACGCGGTTCGAGCTTCCCACGCTCTCGTCAACCAATTCAAAGGTGATGACTGCTGCTTTTCTTGACATGCCAAAACCTCCAAGAATAGTAAAGAAGCGGTCGGTAATAAGCGATGTTTCCTTCAGTGAATTATAAAAAGCTCAGAATCCAAACAGGAACCTCAAAAGCCCAATCAGAAAACTTTAAAGCCACTCGCTTCACTTTTGATTTGTACTCCCCTTGGTGCGTGCCGAGGTAGCTCATTCTCGGCTTTGTTGGCTATTTTGTTGGAGATTTTCCGATTTTTCCAGCTATCTTCCCTCTTTTTTTGTTTTTTTGGAGGCTTTAGCGCATGGTAAACGCTAAACGCGTGATTAAGAAGCTACCAGCGCTCTTATGCAACGGCGACACCAGCAAGCGCGAAAGCTACAACGCTTTCATGCGCTACCGCTTTAGGCTCAGCAAGCTGAGAAGGCGCAGTCCTGAAAGGTTCAACACGTTAACGGTTGAGTTGGTTGGCGTGCTTGAAAAGATAGATCAAGCACTGCAAGAGGTCTCTAACTGTAAAAAAGTCTAAGTTTTTTCTGCTGCTTCCATGACTGCTGCAATCTTCTCTAAAATTCTCCCAGAAACACCAACAAAACCAGCAACAACACTAGACGTAACTAGGGGTTTCCTCAATTGAGGAAAAGCCCGATGTATTTCCTTGCAAGGGGTCTCTAAGGCTCTAGGCAATTGCAACTTGGCAAGAAATCGAAAACTTTCGAAAACTTGCCAGCCTGATGATTTGCAATATTACTACGTACATCACGACCTTGCATTTTTTACACAAAAAGGGTAGGCTAAGTGACGCAAAAACACCTAGTCTTTTTCATATAAAACATTTTAGATGCTACTTTTATTCTTGGAAAAAGCGTTTCTTTTTGACCAGCCATGAAAAGAGGCCGAGGCAGACCAAGAAAACCAGACACAGAACTGAGACGCTACTGGAGAATGCAGAAGCAGAGGAGAAAGCAGAATGACGTTTAGGTTCAGCAACCTTTCTAAAACAGCTTTAGCTTTGGGCTTCTTATCGATTTTAGTTGGAGCTTTCGCGTTAAGAAGCGAGCTTGAATGGCATTTAAAGGTTGGCGTTTTGTTAGTCAGCTTCGCGCTTTATCTCACAATCATGATTTTTGAGGCTTTGGTTCAGCAGTCAAAAGAGCAACAAAGGCTTGAAGAGGTGTTTGAAACATGAGCCGACAGAGATTAACGCTTAGTAATGGAAGGTGTCCTGACTGCAATAGTAAAATGCGCTTTAACCATAGACAGAACAGATTTGAATGTTGGAACCCATCGTGCAGCGTCATCGAGGTCCGCCTTCACAGAAAACGCAATATTGTGCTGCGGAGGGCTGCATAATAAAGTTTAAACAAACACACAAAAGTTTATACATGATTAAACAGAGGCAAGAGCCATGACTGAAACAATTTTAAAAACTCGTGGCTGGTACTGGCAAGAGCACGGTGACGAGTATGTGCGCTTTAAAGTTGGAGACCTTCCAGAGTTTTGCGGTTGGAAAACTCTTCTCAGGCTAGTTGACGAATGCGGCGACACTGAGTATTACAAGGAAAATGTTTTTTTGCGAGGCAAATTTGCAAAGCTTCCAAGATGGAAAGTTGAAGAGCTTAGGTTGAAGCTTATTCTACGCGACAAAGGCTTGGTAGCCACTGCTTTTGAGACTGGTGGGCGCATTTCCGAAGTTTTGGGTCTGCGAAAAAGCATGTTTACCGTGAAAGAAGACAGAATAATAATCAGGGATATGCCTGTGGTTAAGCGATTCAAAAAAGAGCGCGAAGTCGTAGCAAAATGGGAAGGTGAAGGCGACCCTGACCCATCTTTGAAGTATCACTTCTTGCCTCAGTTTGGGGGTTGGGTTAAACGCAAATACGTAACTAAGCCCGTTCTCGACCGACGAAATGTCTTAGAGATTCCAATAGATGAACCGCTTACAATTCACATGGTCAACTGGATGCGCAGAATGGATGATTGGTTGTTTCCAAGTTACGCGAAAAACGGGAATAAGCCTATGTCAACAGTGCGGGCATATCAAATTGTAAGAGACTTAGGAGAACGCATCGGCTTACACATCTGCCCGCATTGGTTCAGGTCTATGCGAGCTTCACAGCTTGCTTCTGAATATGGCTGGAGAGAGTGGGAGCTTATGAGGTTCTTTAGTTGGAAAAGCGATGCTATGGCTCAGAGGTATGCTAAACTGTCTCCCACGAAGTTGTTTGAAACCATGAAAGTGCCATCAGTTTAACTAGTGATGGTTTAATATTTTTTGTTTTGCGCATAAATATATTTTATAGTAATAGAAAATAGTTAAAAGAATGTTGGCGAACGGCCGTTTCTATTGAGTATTTAATGATAATTTCTTAAGATTAAATTTTCAAGCTGTTTTAAACAAAAGAAGCTTCCCCCTTAAAGTAGTAGTTGTTTGTATAGTAAATAAATACGAACTTCAAAAAAATGACGGGTTGAATTACTAATAATAGGTATAGGAGATCGTTACTTTATTCTTTTAACGAAGGTCGAAAGGAAAACTTGAAAAGAGAAAGTTTGTGCGGGCTGAAAAATTTTGTCAAGTAGAAAATTTTTTCTTAATGAATTTTTTTCTTTAGAGAAAAATTTTTTGAGGCAACAAAATTTTTTCCAGAAAAATTTTTTAGTGAAATGAGAAAAAAGTGATGGAACTAAAGTTTTTTCTGAAACCATGAAAAAAGTTTTGAGGTCATGAAGCCGAGTAGAACAGGCAAAACGCCTATGATAACAGGATAAGCAAAGAGAACTATAATAGAATCTAAAGCCAACGACAAAGCAACCATAACCGTTATGGGTATGGCAATGCAGTAGGCGACAGCGGCAACCATGTATCGTTTCGGGGTCTCTGTGAACAGCCAGCCGCAGAGAAAGCATAAGGCAATCTCGGGGAAAAAGTGCCAGCCGAAGGGCAAGCCGAAGATTGTGAAGGGCGCGACCTTAAAGAAGTCTAAGGGGAAAAGCGCGCACATAGCAACAGCGGCGGCCCAAGCCAACTTTTCAACATTACGCATGGGGGACACCGCCTTGCAGAGTTTTAGCCTTTTCAGGATACAACTCTTTCAGTTTTTTGATATAACCTTTGAACCCTAAAGCTGGGTATACCACCAAAGTTTTAGGCGCATCTTCAAGGCTTTTTAAATAGCTTTCGTAAACTTTTTTATTTGCTGGATCTTCCAGAAAATTCAAGATTTTCTCTAGGCGCTTTTGTGTTTCTTGATCGGGAGTTTGAAGGGACTGCCAAGAGTCTCGGATGCGAAGGCGCCTTTCAAGATCCTCTAAACTCCAAGGCTGCTGTATTCCGTCAATGGTTTCTCGCATAATTTTTAACTGCCTTTCAACCTCAATGGAGATAACATCCTCTGAGAAACTTTGCTTTTCAGGAAATTCCTGACGCAGCTTCTCGCGAACGCACGTTTCCACAAGGTCGGCGGCTTCTTCAATAGGTGGCAGTTTTGTGGCGAGTTTATAGCATTCCAAGAGCAGCTCCTGATAACGTGTTATAGTTTCGCGATCCTTGGGTTTGCGTTGTGCGAGAATGTAGTTTTGCCATGCACGCCAAACAATATTAAACGGTTCGACTAGTGCAACTATGCTTTCAGGTTTTTCCAGTGTTTTTTCCAATATTTGCTTAAACTCAGATGCTTTTGAATCCGTTACTGCAAACCATAAAGGCGCGAGGATTAACGGTTTTTTGTCGCTTTTAAGGTCTATGGCTACTTGTTCGTTTAAAAACTCTGAAACGTCGTTAAAAAACAGCTTTTCAACGGAGATTTTTTCGGAACGGTATTTACGCGTGTCAATGTCGCGTGTGATTAGTCCGAGTTTTTGGAGGTTTTTTAGATACGCAGAAAGTAGTGTTGGCTGGTTGCTGAAACCTGTTTCTTTTCCAATTTCTTTATTGGTTTTTGCGCCTAGCTCCAAGGCTTTAAGAATCTTGATTTCTCCCTGTCGTAGTTTTCGAGGTTTTTGTTGTTGCATTTTATATCTCCACTGTAGTAACTACACTAAAGGTATATAAGACTTGTGATAAGACAATATGAAAGTGAGGTGGCGAAATGCCAGCGAAATCAGAACATAAAATAATGAAACATGGAACCAGCGGCGTTGTCGTTGTACCCAAGCCCTACCGTGATTACCACGACTTGAAGACAGGAAGTACCGTCACAATTCTCTATGACTCACTTCTATTGATAGTTCCAAAAAGTATGGAGCATATTATGAGAGACAAAGCCGAGCTTATTGATCAGCTTCTTGGGCAACCAAAAAAAAAGGAGCGCCGACATGAATGACACTTTGCCGGGTTGCATTGGCTATTATGGTGCGTCGCTGCCGCATAATACTTGCGGGGACTGCAAAGTTAAGTTGCTGTGTAAACGCAGCAGCAAAAAAGGGGGCGTTAAAAAGTGAACGCTGCCGAGCTAAAAGCCGCCGCTGAAGCCTACCACAACATTGGCTTCAACGTATTCACAATAAAGGGAAAGCAACCATTAGCAAAATGGGAAAAATGGCAAAGTGAGAGGCAGACACAGCAAGAGTTTAACAGTTTAAACTTCAATGATGCCGACGGCTTAGGCGTCATATGTGGAACCAAGAATAATGACGGATTATATTTGGCAGTAGTTGATTTTGACCTTAAGAACCTTTCACCTGAAGCCGTAGAAAAGGGAAATCAGGTTTTGAAGGAGTTGCCGATAACGGCGATAGAGGAGACCCCGAGCAAAGGGCAACATTGGATTTATTACACGCACCAGAAGCCTAGAACCGTTAAGACTTTTCATAATGAAGCAGCAGTTGAGCTTTTAGGCGAGCATTGTTATTGTGCGATGGCGCCTAGTCAAGGCTATAAGCGATTAAATGACAACACGCCTACCGTTGTGCAAGACTTAGAAGACTTGCTCTATGACGCATTATACAAAGTAGGTATTAAAGCTGAAGAGAAAAATGCAACATGGTTTGACCGAAAAGAAACCGCCGCCTTCAAAGGTGAACATCCCCCTTGCATACGCGAATTACTGAAAGGTGTAAATGAAGGCTTAAGAAACGAAGTTGCCATCCGACTTAGCGCATATTTCGTAAATTTTAGACAGCTAGAGCCGAAAAAGGCTAAAGTGCAACTTGAGTTTTGGAATAAGCTAAATAATCCTAAACTACCAACGCAAGAGCTGAACGATATTTTCAGCAGCGCAATAAAGGGAAAGTACGTTTTTGGCTGTGCTGACCCGATTTTAAAGAAGCATTGCAACGAAAACGTTTTTTGCGCATTAAGAAAAACTGAAAACCAAACTCAGGAGAAGCCAGTTTTTGATGATGCCACAGAAGCGGCTTTAAACGCAGAATTGCAGAAAATTTTAGACGCTGAAAACCAACTAGAGGCATTATCGCCACACTTGGACAACATACTCACAGGTGAAGAAAACACCAAAAAAGCCGTTGTCGTTTTGAATCTATCTGGAAAATGTAAACAGGCAGAAATGAAGCAAATTATTCTTTTCAAGGCGACTGAAGGTGCGGGAAAATCCACGTTGATGCGTGTTCTCACGAGAGGGTACAAAGTTAAAGACGTTGGTCGTTTTTCTGAACACGCCTTGGACTACACAAATCTGGAAGGTTTTGAAATCTTGAGTCTGAAAGAGTTGGGGGCGATGGATCAAGAAACTCAAGGCGTTTCAACAGTTAAGTTTCTTTCAAGCGATGATCAAGGTTACGTTGTCGAGGTCACAGTAAAAAACGAAAAAGGCGGCTTCACCACGGAGCAACATAAAATTCCAGCCATAACCACGATAAGCAGCACTACACGCCTTTTGCTTGATCCACAGTTTGAGCGCAGAGCTTGGCTTTTCGGTTTGGATGAGACACCTGAGCAAACGCGGAAAATCGCCCAATGGTTAGCTAAACAGGAAAAGCAGAAAGCAGAAAAGGCATTAGGGTTGCGCACACTTACAGATGAGGAATTTAGTAGCGAAGTTTACAGCCGATTCATAGAGCAGTTTGAACCGAAAAACATCTTAATTCTGTTTCCTCAGACGTTGCTTAACACATTGGGTTTTGAGGTACTACGCGTTCGTGGTGACATGGCTAAACTATTAACTTTCGTTAAACTCTATGCCATGCTTAATGTGAAACGTTTAGAAAAACTAAACAACGATGTTTACGCTTTAACGCCTACTGTGGCGATTGAAGCGTTAAAAATAGCGTTGTCTCCCTTATCGGCAATGCTTTCGAAAGTTGATAGCCGCACCAAGGCAGTTTTCAACGCCTTAAAAGAAATCGTAGAAATTAAAGAAAAGTATGTTGATAAAGAGCCGATTGAGGAAGAAATCGCGTATAGTGTTAAAGGGTCGGAAATTACTAAAAAAATAAGAGAGAAGATAGCGGTTAAAATTGGTAAAAGCGAAAGAACCATACGAGCCTTTTTTAGTCAACTCGAAGCTAGTGGCTATGTTTCAAGCGACCAAAAAAAACCTAAAACCTACACGCTGTTGTATGATGTGGAAGAAATAGAACGAAAAACCTCAGGAATATTGGACAAAATCAAATCTGCCGATAATTTGATTGCTGAAATGGTTAAAGAAGCTCAGGAATGGCGTAAACATGGATTGGAAATCAGTTTCTTAGGAAACGAAAAAAAATTACCTACTCCAGAACCAGTTGAAGGAGTTGAAGGTGAAAAATTTTTTACTGTTCCTGAAAACAAGATTTCCAATCCAAATCTAAGCGATTCTGGCTTTTCTTTTGGTGAAAGACAAGTGGAGAATCGGCAGATTCAGAAATTACCAAAGGATTTTAGTTTATTTTACTGTAAACTATGCGAGAAAGCCAATCGTACTATGGTTTTTGCAACCAAAACAGACTTGGAAATACACCTTACAAACTACCATAACCATCCTGAGCACGGGGATGATGCTTAATGGCTGATAAAAAGTTGATTTTAGATGCAACCGCTGGGTACAGAATGATGTGGTTTAATAAGCATCATCCTAACGCGATTTATTTGGATGCGCGTCCAGAATGCGAACCCGATATAGTGGGCGATTTTCGTAAACTTAATTTTCCAGACGAAACTTTCAAGCTGATAATTTGGGACCCACCACATATAATCGAAAACGCACAGTTAGGCAACAGCAACATGAAGCGTGATTATGGTTTTTTGCGTCCTGAAACGTGGCAGCGCGATTTGAAACGTGGATTCGAAGAGTTGTGGCGTGTTCTCAAAGTTGAAGGTGTCTTGTTATTTAAATGGAGTAACCAGTATGTTTCAGCCGACAGGATTCTCAAATTATTTCCAGAGAAGCCGCTAATCTATCAAATCTCAGCAAATAACCCGAAACGGGGTAAGACGGGCGGCGTTATTAAGCATGTTCAAACTTTATGGTTTTGCTTCATGAAGTTGAAGAAAGAGAAACCGAAAAACCCGCAAGTGCAACCGCAACTTTCAATTTTTCTACAGGAGGCTTCTACTTAATGGCTGTCTCTGTCTCTCCTATATGTCCCGAGTGTGGGAGTAATGATGTGGTTCGTGCGGGCAAACGCAATTATAATGGCTCAGAGATACAGCGCTTTCTCTGCAAAGAATGCGAAACAAGGTTCAGCGACCCCGCGGCTAAACACTTTGCTTTTTCCAAGAAAATATTTAAACAGAATCCGACAAAAAGAAATCACCAATTATGCGCTATCCTTGAGGAAGCGAAAAAATTGGACTCAGCAACAGAAAATAAAACTGTTGCTGGAGAAATCGGAAAGACACAGCAAGAAGCCAAAGGGAAAATCGTTGAACTCTGCCTTTACATGAAGCGACAAGGATACAGCGAAGAAACCATACGGCTTAACCGAATAGCGTTAAAAGTGCTGATGGAAAGAGGAGCTAACCTTTTCGACAGCGAATCAGTGAAAGACGTGATTTCAAAGCAAATTTGGAGTCCTAACCGACGGAAGAACGTTATAAACGCCTATACAATGTTTCTTAAGCTGAATAAAATGACTTGGGAACCGCCAAGATGCACAGTCACTGAAAGCATACCTTTCATTCCAACAGAACAAGAAATAGACTGTTTGATTTCAGCAGCGCCAAAGAAACTTTCAGCTTTTTTGTTGTTGCTTAAAGAGACGGCTATGAGACGCGGAGAAGCAAAAAGGCTGAGGTGGACAGACATTGACTCCGAAAGAAACACCATAACCTTGAATGAACCTGAGAAGCGTTCACGGCCGCGCATATGGAAAGTTACTCCGCAGCTAATAGCACAGCTTAATGCTTTGCCTAAAAACAGCGAAAAAATGTTCGGAGACTGCAAAATGGACTCTCTGAAATCCGCGTTTCTACATCTGAGAAGAAAACAAGCAGCTAAACTCCAAAACCCAAGACTGTTAAAAATAGGATTCCACACGCTGCGGCACTGGAAGGCAACAATGCTTTACCACAGAACGAAAGACGCCTTGTTCGTGAGAGACTTTCTTGGACATAAAAGCATGAAAAACACTGAAAAATACATCACTATCGAAAGAAAAATGTTCGCTGACTACAGCGACGACGAGTTCACAGTTAAGATTGCTCACACACCACAAGAGCTAACAATGCTGCTTGAGGTAGGCTTTGAATACGTATGCCAGAAAGATAACTTAATATTTCTGAGGAAACGTAAATGAAATGGCTCTCCATATCCCGAGGTCATCCAGAAAGCATGGAAAAACGCGCCGAGGTAGCTCAGCCTGGGAGAGCGCTCGGCTGAAGACCGAGTTGTCGCCGGTTCAAACCCGGCCCTCGGCACCATTCTGATTCCTCCAATAGCCAGTATCCTAAGTATCCTAAGCATACTTAGTTAATATGGTAACTATATAGCCTGTGTGAAGATGGAACCACAATCAAGGATTTTTAAAGAAACTAAAAAAGGGGAAGGTGAAAGCTCAGCGTTTTCGCTGGCAGTTTACGGTCGTTTTCTGAGCATCAGTATTGTTATGGCTCCGACTACGGCGATTGCTATGATTATGCCGATGACTGCGGGCACAAAGTACACGTCGGCTATCGATTCAGGCATAGGCGTCGGTGCTGGCGTGGATGCTGGCTCCTGCATCACGGTGAACGCGTCTTCAGCCTGCGACGGCCAGTAACCTTCACTGCCAGCAAACGTGGCGATGACGGTGTACTTGCCCGGTATATCAGGTGTCCATTCGAAGCTGTAGAAGCCGTTAGCGTCGCTTGTGGTTTTGCCTATTTCCCTGCAGTTGTTGTTCGCGTCAATCACGCTTAAGGTGACTTCAACACCAGTAGCGTTTGATGGTCTTGCCTTCTGCATGTACACGTACTCCATCCACTCAGTCATGCTTGCCTCCGAAACAGCTGCAACGCCATTGGGGAATCGGGCTGCCTGCTCTTTTTGCTTTGTGCCAGCGGAAATGTCCATAACCGTGCCTTTTATCACGACTGGCGTGCCGAACGGCGCGGCGACGTCAGGTGCAGAGACGGTGGTTGCTGTGGGTCCTTTGCCGATAGCATATATTTGCGCGTCGTAGTTGTTCCAGTAAATGAGGACGCCGTCTGCGGTTGCAATGCTACTGGGATAAACCCATCCTGATAGGTTCCATATTTCCTCTCCAGTGGTGGCGTTGAGACAGTGGAGGCGTTCGCCTTTGTACAGCGGTGTGTCAGCGGAGTGTTCGTGGGTTCCTACGTAAAGCTTTCCATCACAGACGAGACCTATCATCTGGACATAGTTCTGGATTTTCTCTCCGCCGGAAGGATATACATTTCTCCATACTATGTTTCCGTTTGTGAGGTTGTAGGCTGTGACCCACCCAGTGTAGCCTCCCGTGTAGAGCATACCGTAAGCAAGCTTGGTCTGTGTTCGCGATATCAAGCTAGGCCATGTGAAGTAACCATAGGGATTGCCGTCTGATTGTGAATCAGTTTCCCATAGTTTGGTTCCGTCGTATATGCTGTAGCCAATAAATTTGCAATTCGGGACTTCGATGGCGACACAGACACCTTCGTCTGCAGATGCGCGTTCGAACATGATGTTCGTGTTGCGTTGAGCATCATCTACATCAATGTTCTTCATGTAAATTAGCTGTCCTATGCTCCCAGGCTTCAAACTTACTGCCCAAATTGTAACCTCATCCGGATAAGCATATGAGGGACCGCTAGTGCCTGTAGGCCAAGAACCGTTGCTACCGAATAGTATGTCACCTAGTTTTGCTGCTCTGATGGTTGGGGCTGTGGTGAATTTGATGGGGAAAGATACGTTCCAGTCATAACGTGATGGCAGGCTTGCGTCTATCGCCGTCGATGTTGGGTCGCTACCTGCAGTAATCATGGGGATTACTTTGGACGAGTTCCACTGAGCTAGATAGTAGTTTGGATTTGCAGAGGTTCCAAGGTTGGTAAGGACGTAGCGTAGATTTTCGCCTGCTGGACCTTGTATCTCAAAGCCTGAAGGAACGTTGTTTATTCTAAGCGGTGAGACAATGCCCCGTTCTGGTTGAAGTGCGCGCGCATAGTTGACGCTGAATAGCCAGCCTGGATTTTGAATTCCGTGTTCGTTCGGGTCGTCTTGACTGTAGTAGTAGCCGAACCACGTTGATCCTTCAGTTGTTAGTGAATATTGCTGGAATGATTGTCCTACTAGTGCTGTGGTGTTCACTTCCCATAATAGTTCGCCAGTCCGCAGATCCACGCAGTCCAACAAATCGCCTGCGCCGCGAGTGTAGATGTTTGGTGAATAGTAGAGTCTGCCGTACATGATTACCTGAGCGACAAATCTAGGCTGGTACTGAGATCCTGCGTTGAAAACGTTGCCGGGTCGCGAAAGGTCGTTTCCGCCGACTACTCCGTTATCCTCAGTTGGTCTTGTCCACAATATGTGTGCGCTCTCGGGTGCTATGCCGTCGGGCTGGTATCTGTTTTCGTTGCCTCCGTTATCGCGGTCATGGCAGTTGTTTAGCCAGTTTGATGAAACTCTGTACCATTCGGTGTTTTGGCCTTCAATTGGGCGTGTCCAATACTCGGTTGGCAATGGAGGTATATTGGGCAAGCCGACAAGGCTTACCGGATCTTCCTGTACTGTAACCTTAAGTGTGTAAGTGCTTTCTTTGAAAGTAGTGCCATAGTAGTCTTGATAAGTAGAGTTTGTTGTCATGGCGGAGCCGGGAGTGGTGTCATAGTACCAGCGGTAGAACAGTTCATGGAATTTCACCGTAAATGAATAGTTTCCAGTTTGATCAGGGATATATGTCGTGTACGCTGCACCAGTTGAATCGGAGACGAACGTGCCAGTGCTAGGAAGTTTTTCTGTAGCTCCATTAGGCTTCACAACGTCAATAGTGTATTGATAAACAACGTCGTTGAAAATGAGTGCGCCTGGTGGGACTTGAGGATTGAACATCACAAGATTAAATCGTTGACCGACGCCCACAGGATTAGGTGCAGCCGTGAGGAACACCCATGTGGGAATCTGATCTTTGAAGCGGTTCCAGAGGAGCAGCCTAGTAGCGGAGGCATTGCGTTCGGCATTTTCTGGTCCCGGTGGGGGCCAATGCATGCCTGCAGCAACTGCGGCCGCTGTTTCGTTATTGAATCCTGCGTTAACGGTTGGTATAGCAGCCAGCGGGATTGCAATAGTCAAAATCATGAGCAAAGTTACAGCAATAGCCGTGGTTTTCCTGTTTAGCCTTTGCATTTTCCTTTCTCCTATATCTTATTTGCGAAACTGTTCGCTCATTGTGGAATACTAACTTGGATATATAAAATTTTACACTTCTGGGGAATAAACATAAAAGCCAACCTCGCAGGCGAACAAGCCTTGGACCAGCCAATGTGTTAAAGGGTTCTACATGAAAGCGCATTCTCTGTTATATTATCTAATTGTAACCTGACCGCCAAAAACGGTTCAGCAAATGCATTCATTACTTTTCAGTGGAGAAACACAAAATTACCTACCCGCAAGTTAAACATTCTGCAGGGTATCTTCGCGGATTTATCAAGTTGACGCAAATACCCAAAGTAATGAGCGCAAGCGAACCCTGTAGCGACTGGTTGCTGAGGCGGCGGAAATGGCTGTTTTAGCTGCGGTTTCAGAAATTCCTTTGGACGGTTTCTCCAAATTCTGCTGCCCAGCCATATGAGCGCTACCGAAGCGATTGAGCCAGCATAGTTCAGCACGCTTATTTCCGCAAGGGGCTTGTGCCAAACGAAAATGTCGTGTGAAATCCAGTACATGCACCACGCGTACAAACTGATGCAAGCTTCGTACTAGAGCGCTTGGTACTTGACGGCGCCGGCTGCAGATGCGAAGGTTAGGCTGAGGTTTCGCTTTGTTTGGTGTCCGCGTTTTTTAGGCAGTGCCTTCACTGCATCAGTCACCAGCAATATGCATCTCAGCGTGCACGGCTAAAAAGGGTTATGAACTGCAAATAGCAACTTGAACTCCGCGGTCGCGGCAACGCTCAGCCTGAAAAGAAAAAAAGAGGCGGGTTCGCGCGGCGCGGCGGTTATTTTTTGAGCATTGACAGGAAGTCGTCTATGGGCGTGGCTGGCATGCTCATGATGTGTACGGTTCCGCGTGAGCCCAGCTCAATGGACACTCGTGTGATGGCGTCGTTGCTGGGTGCTTCGACAATGTTGACGAAGTCATATCTTCCTAGAACAGCGTATTGTTGGAGGACTTTGGCGCCAAAGGCTTCGATTTCTTTGTTGACTTCTTTGATTCTTTCGGGTCTTTCTTTGATGGTTTTTCTGCCTTCGGAGGTTAGCGTGGATAGGAGAATGTATATGGGCATGGAATCACCATGAAAAGATGCTTCTGCGGGGTGATTTAAGGGTTTTGAACGTCTGTCGCTGCCTATGTGTCTGTTTGCGGGTTTATATCGGTTTTGGGAATATGTCGAGTGTCAAAGCAAGCAATATATTAAATCTTGCGACGTGATATGTAGTCATGTAATACAAACCAACAGTAAAACAAAACTGCACAGTGAACCCCATGACAGCCCCCAAAACCCGCCAAAGCATCCAGCCAAAACCGCAAAAAATAAACTTCGAAAAAACCATCCAAGACGCAGTAGACGAAACCTTCTCCCTCCTCGGAGAAAACAGCAAAAAAACCATCTACCAGCACCTAGAAAACGATTACAAAATCACCAAACACGAAATACCCTGCAAAATCGAAGCCTTCGCCGACGCACTTGAGCAAAGCTTCGGCGTCGGAGCAAAAATCCTCGAAATGAACATCATTAAAGCGCTCCATGAAAGAAACCAAGAGTTCATGTACGTCCCGAAAAAGAGAGATGTCATGTTCACCGATTACGTCGCAAGCCTGCAATGCTTCATGGCATCCCAAGCTCAATAACTTGCTGATAAAGTTATCAGATGCTTCATAAAAACTTGTAAAGCATTGGTGAGACTCCGAAAACTATATTTTCAACAGTCACGTTTATGGCGAAGCAACAAGATAACACTGTGAATGACCCCAGTCATTAAAACGAGATGTCCTAAATGCTTCCGGTTGAAATTTCTTCTGTCAAAAAATATTACGGCGACATAAAAGCAGTTGACGGCGTATCATTTACTGTTGAGAAAGGCGAAGTATTCGGTCTTCTCGGCCCCAACGGCGCAGGCAAGACCACACTCATAGAGATTCTGGAGGGGTTGCGAAAAAGGGATGAGGGCACCGTGAAAGTGCTTGGTCTTGACCCATGGGAAAACGGCTACGAACTTCACAAGAAAATCGGGGTCATACCGCAGGAGTTCACCTTCTTTGAAAAGGCAAATCCTCGGGAAGCAGTGAAGTACTACGCGGACCTTTTCGGCGTCAGAGTGGATCCAGACGAAATTTTGAAAGAGGTTTTGCTGGATGATTCCGCTGGCGTCCTTTTCGAGAATCTGTCAGGAGGACAGAAGCAGAAGATGGGGCTTGCGCTGTCGCTTGTTAATTCTCCTGAACTTCTCTTTCTCGACGAACCTACCACGGGGCTTGACCCGAATGCTAGGAGAGCGATTTGGGAGGTCATCAGAGACCTGCGGAGCAGGGGAAAAACCATTATCCTCACCACTCACTATCTCGACGAGGCACAGCAGCTCTCCGACAGGGTCGCCATCATGAATCACGGGCACATCGTTGCCATGGGAACCTCGGACCAAATCATTGCAGAGCACGGTTCAGGGGAAAGGCTGGAAATTCATGGCACAGAAAAGCTGGCGGATCACATCAAGGCGAACACGGAACTGAAAGTCGACTTCGACGGCAAGGACTTAATTAGCATACAGCTTAACCAAAAAATCGATGCGTTAGCAGCTTTGGCGGCTGCTGAACAGTCAGGGCTGGACTGGGGCGAAATTCACACGCGCCGTGACAGTTTGGACGACGTATTTGTCAAATTGGTGAGCGGAATCATGGACGAACATGGAGAAATCAAAACTGAACGTAACAACAGAAAGCCCGGAAACCAAGGAGGCAGCAGGTGATGTTCAGCGCTAAAAGAACCATTTCAGACCTTCGAGTGTTCAGTCGAGGATATTTACGAAACAAGTTTGGACTATTCTTTGGCTTAATATTCCCTGTAATTCTGATATTGATTTTCGGCGCAATCTTCTCAGGAAACTCCTCTGGCACGATAACAGTCTACGTTCAAAACCAAGATACGGGTCCGTTTCCAACGCAATCCATGGATGTGGCTACATCTTTTATCGATGCTCTCAATCACACAGGCACGGTAAATGTGCAGTTGGTGAGCCCTTCAGAAAACTTCTCCAGATATCTCGCGGACCATTCATCGTCCGACGGTATAATCATTCCCGCGAATTTCTCAGCCGACTACCTTGCAAGCATACCTATTAACGTAACCGTTTACGGCAACCCTTCAGCAAGTTCCAGCGCCATAGTCAGCGGGACAGTTATTGGTTTGGCAAATGAATTTAACTTGAGGCGATTTAATGGTTCATCGATTATAGGTTTGACTCAGACCACGGTTAACACTGAGCAAACCAAGTACGTTGACTTCTTAATTCCCGGTCTTGTAGGGTTTTCCATACTCGTCAGCCCGATGTTCTCTCTTGTTAACATATCCTCAGAATACAAGAAAATAAAATTGTTCAAGCAACTATCACTGACTCCCCTTACCAAGATGGAGTGGTTAGCCTCTAAAGTGCTTTTTTACATCGTCTTATCAGCAGTTTCCTTCTTGCTCATGGTCGCGGTTGGAGTTTTTGCCTTTGGTGCGCATGTCACCTTAACCGTTTGGCTGATACCCTTCCTCATTCTCGGTCCAATGCTTTTCGCATCTTTAGGCATGCTCGTGGGAACAGTGACCAAGAACCCTGAGACAGCAGGCGTAGTCGGAAACATAGTGACATTTCCAATGATGTTTCTCTCTGGCACGTTTTTCCCCATCAGCATCATGCCTCAATACCTGCAAAGCATCGCACATGTGCTGCCGTTGTACTATATAATTGAGGGCTTAAACGCAGTGATGGTCTACGCGAATTATGCGCAGGCACTGTTAGACATAGCCGTGGTTACAGTGATCACGATTGTTCTGTTTGTGGCTGCTGCAAAAGTGTTCAAGTGGAGAGAATAAGCAAGATAAAAAAATTCCGTCGCAAAAAGGGCGAACCGGAATTATCCGTTGGTAGTGTCGCATTGAATCAGGGAAAACACATCGTACTTGTCGCCTAACGCTTTTCTGCCATCAAGATAGCCCAGCTCAATCAAGAAGCCGATGCCGACCACTTCTCCGCCAAGTTTCTCGATCAACTCGATGTTTGCCTTAACGGTGCCGCCCGTTGCCAACAAGTCATCGATAAGCAAGACCTTCTGCCCTCGCTGGATGGCGTCTTCGTGAATCTCGATTGTGTCGCACTCATACTCTTTCTTGTACGTGAGGTCAACGCACTTGTATGGCAGTTTGCCCTTCTTCCGTATGGGAACAAAACCGACGCCGAGCTTGTAAGCTAAAGCGGCGCCGATTATGAAGCCTCTTGCCTCGTTTGACACCACGACATCGATTTTTTTGCCGCGGTAATGTTCAGCCAAACGCTGTATGGCTTCCCTAAAGCAGTCTTTATCCTTAAGAAGCGGGGTGATGTCCCAGAAAACCACGCCCTTAAACTCTGGAATCCTGCGAATCTTGGACTTAAGATTCAAATTCTTGCCTTCTTTCTTCATTCCTTGCACCTCACATTAAACAAACGCGCTCTTTAAAGCGCTTCCGCATTCGCAACCGCGTTCTTTCGGCAGCCGAGCCACAGTCTCAACGATTATCCGCTTCACAGTTTCAATGTTCGCCCTCATGGTCGCCACAATCTCGTCAACGCAGACCGGATGGTCCTTCCACACATCATAATCCGTAACAGTTGCTATTGAAGCGTAGCATATCTCGGCTTCGCGGGCGAGAACGCACTCGGGCACGAGCGTCATTCCCACGATGTCGGCACCCCAAGTCCTATACATTCGGGATTCCGCTTTCGTCGAGAACCGCGGTCCTTCGATGCAAACGTAGGTTCCAGTGTTGTGCGCGCGAATGCCCATGTCTCGGGCGACTGCTATCAAAATCTGCCGCACCTCAGGACACATGGGCTCCGCAACAGAGATGTGGCATACCCGTTTTTCTGCGGCTGTATAGAACGACTGCTCGCGCCTTGTAGTCCTGTCAATGAACTGGTCCACAAACACAATGTCCCCAGGCTTGTACTCTTCCTTTAAAGAGCCGACTGTGGAAGACGCAAGAATCCGCTGGACGCCAAGCTTCTTCAAAGCAAAAATGTTTGCGCGGGCGTTGACGTCCGTCGGTCTTATAGTGTGGTTTTTGCCGTGCCTCGGCAGAAACGCCACGCGCCTGCCGCCCAACTCGCCAGTGATAATGGAGTCAGAAGGCGCGCCGTAAGGCGTGTCCACAGTGGTTTCTTCGATGCTCTTGAGGAGTTTTGGGTCATATAGACCTGTTCCGCCGATTATTCCGATTTCCGCCTGCATGGGCTCTTACTTTAGGGGTTTTGCTTATAAAAATAGCGACTGAAACGGTGCTTGTTCTTTTTACTTAGTGCCTGTGCTTCCTGAAGTAGAAAAGGCTGCCTATGCCGATTATGGCTACTGACGCTGCAGAAACGGTTGCTACAAGCGTTGTTGGGAAAGGCTCGGGCGCTTCTACGTTAAATTGTATTGTTTCTGAGGCTCCAGTGTTTCCAGCAGCGTCCCAAGCGTAAACAGTCACGTTATGCGCTCCGTTAGATAAACCAGTCAGAGTTGTATTTCCAGCAATAGTCACGTTTTCTTTCCCATCTAAACTGTAAGCGACTTCGGAAATTGGCTCATTAACAGCGAAATCTAACTCAACATTAGGTGCGCTGTAAGTCTTATTCCCTAAAGAAAGGATTGATATTTTTGGAGGTAGGTCAATAGTGAAGTTGACTATTGAAGAACCATTCAGCCTATAACTCACATAATAAGCTGTAAGATAGAGATTATTTTTAATTTCTTGGTGAGATATGTAGCCCGTATATTTTGCGACCGCAACAACTTCTAATTGGTGAGAGCCCTCAGGTATTTCTGTCAAGTTAATAGTAATAGAGCGCGCACTACTTCCATAATCGACATTAGTTTTGTTTGGTTGCCAGCTTGCGTTATAATATATTTGGAATAGCCAAAAGAAATCTATTGATTCTGGCCAGCTGATGTTGAAGTTGAGAGAGATATTGCTTGAGGAGTAGACTTTACAATTTTCTGGAGAGATAATCAATATTGTAATTGGTTCAGTACCTTCGGGTGCTGGCATTTCTCTCTCTTCCACAAAATCACGAATATATGGGTTTGCGCTTCCCAAATTAAACTGTATTCCAACTACTGCCGAGAATATCATTACCAAGATAAGTGTTAGTGAAAATACCTTTCTTTTCATGAGAATCACCTTTTACGTCTCTTAAAGTAAACCAAGAACCATACACCAATAATAACCACAGACAATGCAGAAGCAACGACAACGGGTGCCAGTGGAAAAGGCTCCGGGGCGTCAACGGTGAAATATACGATTTCGGAAACACCAGTATTCCCCGCCTTGTCAGTTGCGTACACCTTTAGGTTGTGGGAGCCGTTTCGCAACTTGCTCAGCGTAGTGTTGCCAGTAATGGCCACGCTATCTTGCCCGTCTATGCTGTAGCTTATTTTTGAAGCGGGTTCGCTTGTGGAAAAAACCAGAATGACATTGCTGTCATTGTACGTCTTGTTTTCAGGTGATAAGATGAAACTGCGCGGAGGAGCATTGTCGGGTTCCCATGGTTTCATCAGCGGGTAACGGTCTTGATTGTTAGAGTCAATAATGTAGGGTGAGCCGCCTATGCCGTCGCCGTTAGCGTCTGGACCATCATAATCACTCCAGTAGTTTCCGCCAGAAGAGGGACCGCCGTCCCAAGTATTCAATAACCGAGAAGATATTTGTGACCTATACATCACGTTCATGCCATTGTTGATGAAATTATTATGATACATGGTGTTGTTAGAAGAGTCCTGCAAATATATTCCGACACTGTTGTTTATGATTGTGTTTTCAATTATTGTGCTATTCGCAACCATAAGATACATGCCGTAAAAATTATTCTCCAATCTATTCCCAACTATTATATTATAATGCCCACCACGAACACTAATACCACCTAATCCCTCATTTGCAATGAAAAACGATGTTCTCATTATTGTATTGTTAACGACTGTTACGTAGGAACATTCACTTAAATCAACGCCATATTGACCGCCTTTTATGATGAAGTTTTTCACGGTCAAGTTTTTGACGTTTTTCAGGATGATTCCGCCTACTTCGCCTTCGACAGTGTGTCCATTCCCGTCAACCGTAATGCTGCTTCTCATTACGAATACGCCTCCAATTACGTCGCTAGTTAAGATGTACCTGTCGCCATCTTGCCGTATGGGCGCTGTTGAGGGGCTTATGCTTCCGTCAGCGTTTATGGTGATGTCACATTGGTACTGGGCTTCAATGGGTTGAATGCGAACTGCGCCTAAAGTCATCAGGCATATCAGGATTAAGGCGGCGGGAGTATCTTTCATGTTTGTGGAACCACCTGTCGATGTTTCCTTCGGTAAATCAACAAGCCAACTACCACAGCGGCCAACGAGGCTACGGAAACAGCCGGAACAAACATAGCCGAAAAAGATTCTGACCCAGCAACAGTGAAAGTTACGGTTTCCGAGGAACCACCGTTTCCAGCAGCATCCCACGCATAGACTGTAATGTTATGCACCCCGTTAGATAAGCTAGTGAGCGTGACGTTCCCCCCAATCGTAATGTTTTCTCGATAGTCAAGCACATAGGAGATTTTTGAAAACAATTTGTTAACAGTGAAATTCAACGGAACCGCCAACGAACTGTAAGTCTCGTTTTTCGGAGAAAGAATTGAAACTTTTGGAGAAGTGGCAATCGTGAAATTAACCACAGCAACTGTTATCATATCAAAATGGTAAATCGTCCCTTCAATGTAGGGTACCCTTTCTTCAACATAGGAACCGTCGCCTATAGCTGTGATGACTATACTGTATTCGCCATCGGGCAGGTCCCAAAAAGTTTCATTATAACTGCAAAAATCTGGAGATACAGGATTGTAATTGTAGACAACTGTTTTCTCTTGTAGCCAGCTAGCCGTAAAAGACACATTGCTTATGGCCTTAATATCGGTGTTATGCGCGCTAACGGTAAAGGTAAGAGCAATATCATTAACGTTGTATACGGCATTGTCATTTGGAGACAATACAGAGATTACGAGTGGAATCGCCCCTTCTGGTGGAGATACATGCTTGACGTCATACCTAGTATAAGGATTTGCCTGCGCTAACCTGACGAAGACCACTTCAGTTATCGCTATTAAAAAGAGCAATGAAATGAAGATTGCAGCTAAAAGCGCCTTCTTTTCCACAGGCATATCCCTGATTGGAAGGGGCTTTTTCCACGGTAAAAAGGTTTTTGTCAAGTTTTCTTGACTACCAGCACTTTTTCTTGTAAAGGTTTCTTGACAAGCTTGGAGTTATGCACAGTTGGCTCTGCGGCACAAAATATAACATCGAAATTTATTCTTCTTGGTTTATTAACCGTTTTGGGTTGAAGATTTTTTCGAGTTCTTCGGATGTAAGCAAGCCTTTTTCCAGCGCAATTTCCTTCACGGAGCGCCCCTCTTTCAGTGCCTGCTTGGCGATTTTGCTGGCTTCCAGATAACCTATGTACGGCGACAGGTAAGTGGCTAAAGACGGGTTCTTATCCACGTAGTCGGCGCAACGCTTCTCGTCCACGGTTATGCCTTCGACGCATTTCTTCCTGAAAACCGGCAAGTAATTCGTTAAAAGCTTGATGGATGAGAGTATATTGTGCATTATCACGGGTGTCATCACATTCAAGTCCAGTTGCCCTGCCTGTACCGCGAGAGACACGGCTAAATCGTTGCCGACCACTTGAAACGCCACCATGTCTAGGCATTCAGCCATCACAGGGTTAACTTTTCCAGGCATTATTGAGGAGCCAGGCTGAACAGGCGGCAACGCAATCTCCGCTAACCCAGTCGTTGGCCCAGACGAAAGCAGCCTCAGGTCGTTCGCCACACGGATAAGCTCTAACGCTAACTCTTTAAGCGCGCTGGAAACAGCTTGCGCTGGTCTGCAGCTTTGAAGTGCCTCAAACGTGTTGCTGGCAGGTTTCAACGGAAACCCCGTCATGTCCGCGAGTGCAGCTATCGCGGTGTGCTTGTACCGTGGATGCGCGTTCACACCGGTTCCAGTTGCAGTGCCGCCCAACGCCACTTCGCAGAGAAGCTTCTGACGTTCTCTCAACTGGTCACATGCGTGCTTTATCGCTGATGCATAAGCGCCGAATTCCTGTCCAATGGTGACTGGCACGGCGTCTTGCAGGTGTGTACGCCCTGACTTCATGGTGTCACGGTGTTTCTTGCTTAATTCTTCGAAGGCCTCGGCCAGCCTGTCAAGCTCGTTGGTCAAAGGCTGCAGAGCAATGAGTACTGCGATGTGAATGGCGGTTGGGAACGTGTCGTTAGTGGATTGCGCCATGTTGACATGGTCGTTTGGGCTTACGGTTTTATAGTCTCCTTTAGGTCTGCCCATGATTTCTAAGGCGCGGTTGGCTAAGACCTCGTTAACGTTCATGTTGAAGGATGTACCGGCTCCAGCTTGGAAAACGTCCACCACGAACTGGTCGTGAAATTTGCCTGATAGGATTTCGTCACATGCTTGGACGATTGCTTTTTCGATTTTTTGATCAAGCCAGCCAACCTGCATGTTGGCTAATGCTGCTGCCTTTTTCACGAGAACGTATGCCTTGATGAATTCGGCGGGCGCCTTGATTCCGCTTACAGGAAAGTTCTCAACGGCTCTGGCGGTTTGGATACCGTAATATGTGTCTTTGGAAATCAGTTTTTCGCCGAGGGGGTCAATTTCTTTCCGCGTTTCCAATCAACAATTCACCTGTCCTATCTATGGGTAATCGTCAAGTTGATAAATTATGCGTTTGAGCCTTTTAGTTCTGAATCGTGCATTTGGTTGGTTAAATCTCGAATTTTTCTATTATCCTTCTTTCCTTTTCTCCAGTTATCTCGGCGACCACATGCACGTACTCTTGGAGCCCTGATTTTTTAATTCTCGGCTTGAGCAGTTCATCTATTTGGAAGACGCCGGCGGAGTTTGACATCGTAATTTTTATGGTGATGGGCGCTTTTTCGCCTTCGATTATCTCCACTTTCTCGATTGACAGTGCCGAGACGGCGTGGATATCGATTTTGCCTGCCTTGAAGGGGATTCTTGCTCTTCCAGCTTCCATGTCCAAGGCGTCGGCGATGCTGACTATGCCTGCTTCGACAGTTAGGGTCTTGTAAGGTTCTTCATGCGCGACTATGGCGTGGAGCACTTCGGAGCAGATTATGGCGCGTTCCTCCTGCGAGTAAATGGGCGTTAAGCATTTTTCAATGAACTCTAAGGCGATTAGCACGCTGTATTTCTCGTGGTCTGTTCTCGTTACAACCATACCTAAATCATGGAAGATAGCGCCGAGAACCACAACGACTTCTGCGTCCTCGCTCTTCATGCCGTAGTTCTTCACTATGCTGGGCTTTACTTGCTTGCCAACGAGGATGCGTAGCAGCTTTAGTGCGAGGTTGGCAACGATTTTGACGTGTGTTGGACCATGGTCGGTGTAGCCCATGCGTTCTATCGCCATGACGTTGGCGCATTTCCAGAAGGTATGCAGTTTCACGTCTTCTCTAATCTTGTCTATGATGTGTTTCAGTTTGATGTTACCATGGAAGGGTATGTTAAAAACATAAGACATCCCGGTCAACTCCTTGCCGTGTTAGATTAGTATCTATGTGAAGATTTAAACTTAGCCCGCAACACGCGCTTGAGACGTCTAAACCTAAATATTCGCTGACTGGACGGGCATGCTTTTAAGCAAGTTTAGCCATTGCCTTCCTCACAGAAAACCGTGAGGTCTGCCGTTGGGAAAGAAAAAAGTGCTAAGCGAAGGCGAATTAAACGAAATGGTGTACCCCGCACAGGGTGACGTCTTAGGAGTAGTGGTGAAACTGCTCGGTTTCGACCGCATCCTAGTGAAGTGTCAGGACGGCCATGAGCGCCTGTGCCGTATCCGCGGAAAGATGAAGCGGCGGGTTTGGATACGTGAAGGTGACGTGGTTTTGGTTTCGCCTTGGGATTTTCAAAGTGACAAGCGGGGCGATGTGGTTTGGCGGTACACTCATGCGCAAGCTGAGACTCTTCGAAGAAAGGGACTCTTAACAATATAACATGATTGCGGTTTGCGGCAGATCAATAGGCTTCTGCAGATTGCGGTTTGGTTCGATTGGCTTTTAAATAATCAACGTCTTATAGCATGGTGAACGTTATGGCGAAGAAAGTTCGTGAAAAACTTGCACATAAAGAGAAGGAAGTTGAAAGAAGAGACAGGATGCTGATACATGACTTCTCTTCTGAACGAGCCACTTTAGAAGAAGTTTTTGACCAAGCTACCCTCATGGTAATTTATGATTTCTTGAACAGCGGCGTGCTCGATGAGGTCCACGGAGTGGTGAATGCGGGTAAAGAAGCCCGTGTGTACTGGGGCAAGGACAAAGAGGGCAGAGAATTGGCAGTGAAGATTTACTTGACGGCTTCCGCTGAGTTCCGCAAAGGCATGCTCAAGTACATCGAAGGCGACTATAGGTTTAAAGGAGTAAAGCGTGATACGCGTTCGTTAATCTATGCTTGGGCGCAGAAGGAGTTTCGCAACTTGCAGCAGGCTTCCCGTGCACGGGTGCGTGTTCCCAAGCCTGTGGCTGTGCGGAATAACGTTTTGGTGATGGAGTTCATCGGTAAAGATGGAACCAATGCACCGTCTTTGAAGGAGGAGCTACCAAGCGACCCTGAGAAGGTTTACGGTATTTTGTTGACTTTTCTGGAGCGGCTTTACCGTAAGGCAGATTTGGTGCATGGTGATTTAAGCGAGTACAACGTTATGATTTGGAAGGGCAAACCAGTGATATTTGATATGGCGCAGGCTGTTCCCACTTCGCATCCCATGGCGGAGTTTTTCCTGCGTCGGGATTTGGCGAACTTGAATAGGTTCTTTAGTCGGTTAGGAGTTAATGTTTTACCTGTTGATGATGCTTACAGGAAGGTTGTTGGTTAAGAATGTCGAAGCCAAGTGGTTTTGTGCGGATTCCGAAAGAGCGTGTGGGCGTTTTGCTGGGTCCAGATGGAAAGGTGAAGCGGCAAATAGAGGAGAAACTGATGGTTGAGTTGCAGGTTGAAAGCGAATCCGGCGGCGTGACAATCGTTCTTTCCGCTAAGGCAACTGACCCTTCTTTGCTGTTTAAAGCCAAGGACGTGGTGACAGCAATCGGCAGAGGTTTTGCGCCAGAACACGCGTTCCGTCTGATACGCAATGAGGACAACATCTTTGACATTATTGATTTGCGGCTGATTTTCGGGCGGTCTGAATCGGACATAAAGCGTGTGAAAGGCAGAATCATCGGGGCAAACGGCAAAACACGGAAGCTGATTGAAGAATTAACTGAGGCAGATGTTGTTGTTTACGGTCACACGGTGGGCATCATCGGCACTTTCGAACAGGTTGACACAGCGCGAAACGCGGTGCAGATGCTTATAAACGGAAGCCAACACAACACGGTCTACAGATACTTGCAGCGGAAGCGAAGCGAGTTCAAGAAGCAGAAGCTGCAGCTGTGGGAAAAGCAAGAAGAATAGGCAAAGGTTCTCAGCGCGTTGACGCCTCAACAGGGTAGCCTCACCCCCTGTGCTGTTTTCATAATGGTTTGGCTGTTTTCTGCGCCAATACGGATAGCCCCTCTATAGTTTTCTGCAACAGACCACCAATAGGCTTAAACAGGCTCGTTGGGATGTAATTTACAGCGCAAACTTTTGCTCTCTTTATTTATACAGTAATGAAACGAGGCTATAACGGTAATTTCTGAGCTTTAGGTGTAATCTCTGAAATGCCATGATAAGATTAAAATAATTGGAAGAACAGTTGTGTTAACGAAATCACTAAAATTTAAGGGAAAAAATAAAAAAGAGGAAGGAAAAACACATGAGCAAAAGCGAAAAACCCCACTTAAACCTTGTAATCATGGGGCACGTTGACCACGGAAAATCCACCACCACCGGGCACTTACTCTATCTAGCAGGCGCCATCGACGAGAGAACCATCAAAGCTTTCGAAGAAGAAGCTGAGAAAATGGGCAAAGGCACCTTCAAGTACGCTTGGGTGCTGGACAACCTCAAGGAGGAACGGGAAAGAGGCGTCACCATCGACCTGCGATTCCTCAAATTTGAAACTAAGAAATTCTACTACACAGTCATCGACGCACCCGGACACAGGGACTTCGTCAAGAACATGATTACTGGCGCGAGCCAAGCTGACGCTGCCGTGCTTTTCGTCTCAGCCAAAAAAGGCGAATTCGAAGCAGGAATTGGTCCAGGCGGACAAACACGTGAACATGCATTTCTAGCGTTCACTCTAGGCGTTCGACAAGTCGTAGTTGCCGTCAACAAGATGGACGATACAACTGTTAACTGGAGCAAAGAACGATACGAAGAAATTAAAAACGAAGTTTCAAGAATGCTCAAGATGGTAGGCTTCAAAATCGAAAAAGTCAATTTCATACCCGTTTCAGGATGGACAGGCGACAACCTGATTAAGAAAAGCGAAAAAATGCCCTGGTACAATGGACCTACTTTGATTGAGGCATTAGACCTTTTGGAAGTGCCTCCGAAGCCAACTAACAAGCCCTTGCGCATTCCAATACAAGACGTTTACAGCATCACAGGCATCGGCACAGTTCCCGTTGGCAGAGTTGAAACAGGCGTGCTCAAGCCAGGAACTACCCTTGTCTTCATGCCTTCCAACAAGACTGGAGAAGTCAAGTCAATAGAAATGCACCACGCAGCAATACCAGTGGCAGAACCAGGCGACAACATAGGAATGAACGTGAGAGGCATTGCAAAAACTGACATTCACCGCGGAGACGTAGCCGGATCAGTGGACAACCCGCCAACAGTTGCCAAAGAATTCATCGGACAAATAATTGTGATCTATCATCCAACAGCAATCGCAGCAGGATACACGCCAGTTCTCCACTACCACACTGGACAAATCGCGTGCAGGTTCACGGAACTCATAAAGAAAATTGACCCACGCTCAGGCCAAGTCGTTGAAGAGAAGCCTAGTTTTCTTAAGACAGGTGACGCAGCCTGGGTAAGGATGGAGCCGTTGCATCCCATAGCCATAGAAACCTACAATGACTTTCCAGAACTCGGGCGGTTCGCCGTCAGAGACATGGGCACCACAGTCGCGGCTGGAGTCGTCAAAGAAATCACTAAAAAAGGACCTTAACTCTTCCCACCTTATTTTTTGTTAAAATTTTTCTACTTAACTGCTGAATCGTGCTTAACTGAAGTTTGTTATAGACAATGGGCACTATTCTTCTATGTAATAAATCTTTGTTGCTGTGGTGCCACAGTCACAAGCGTTAATATTTCTTGAATGTCATTTTGTTGAATGGAAAATTAACCAAAGTGCAACAGCCATGACGCCTCATGTTAGAAAATCACGGCGGTCCCTTCTGGATAGGGAACTTCGCCCAGACCTGCAGCGCGAATCAGTTGATGAGCGCTTAGAGGAAATGCTGGAGAATGTCTCACTGAAAGATATTCCATTGGAAGAGAGGCGCAAGGAAGCAAAAAAACCGTTATACCTAACAAGGTACGAATAGACGCTTACACTTTCATCAATTCAACCAGCTATTTTTAGTTCACTTGCTTTTTATTTCCTAACTTTTTGACGAGAAAGTAGGTGCCAGAAAGCAATCCGGCAGCAGCGACAGCAACAACTGCTAACAATAATTCACCATGCATTGGGAGAGGTGCCACCGACCAAACCCTCATATCAGGGTCGCAGAGGTTCTCCACGGATATGCATCCAACTGTGACAATTTCAACCATTCCATCATTGTCCAAATCACCTGTGCCAACGTTCCACGCGCATGAACCCTCACCGCTGACCCAGTCCAGATTCTGCGCGAACTCCAAGTCTTTTCCATCGCATCTCAAAACCCTGAGCTGCGCCACTTGAGTTTCATTCGTGTCTCCAAAGCTGCCATATGCGGCGGAGACGCCGCTGGTCACAATTTCCTTTCTTCCGTCGCCGTCAACGTCATTTATACTCACGGATTTGATTTCGGTAATGTTTTTAGTGGTCCAATAGCGGCTTTTTTCAAGCATCACGCCGTTCTGGCTCCAGCTCCAGGTTCTCAGTTCAGCATTAACTTCCTCGCCGTCGTAGGTAAAGCCGCCTGTCACAATTTCAGGAGTTCCGTCACTGTCAACATCATCCACCTTTACGTTATTAACGACCGTGTTGCCTTGAACTCCTCCAGCTGAGTTCAACGCGTAACCATCCACCTTTCGCCATTCAACAACCGCTTTCTGGGAGAAGTCTTCGCCGTCCCAGTTCCATATCTGAAGCAGCCCCTTGCTGCTGTTAAGAGCGTTTGCGTATCCGCCTATGACAATCTCTGTTCGGCTGTCGCTATCCACATCGCAGGCAAAAACAGAGCTAGCGGTGGCTATGTTGGTGCCGCTCAGTTCCTTGGTAACTTCAAGTGTTAAGGCGTCGTCTTTCAAGTGCCACAGGCACAGTTGCGAGCCTAACTGCGAACTGTTGTAATTTCTGCCGACGGTGATTATTTCTGAAATGCCATCTCCATCAACATCGCTTACGTAGATTGAACTCGCAGGTACTCCTTCGTAGCTTGCTCTTTGAACCAAAACTTCACCATTCCAAATCCACACCTTAAGCGACGCAGCGTATCCTGAACCGTTTGCGTTTACGGCGTTGCCTGCCGTGAAAACTTCCGCCTTGCCGTCATCATCGGCGTCAGCCGCGTAAACCGCTGAGATGCTGCCTATCCACCCTTCGCTTTTCTCCAGCGTAACGTTTTTTCCATCCCAATTCCAAATCTTGAATGGAGCTTCCCAGCGGCCCGTGTGGTTTGCTGTTTCATACGAGAACCCGCCCGTGATTATCTCCATGGTGCTGTCGCTATCCACGTCTGCTAGGAAAAGGTTGTGCGTGCCGTAACAGCAGGTTCCGCCGACCACGTAAGTGTCCCAGTGCTGTTCCGCTTCAAGCGTCAGAACCTTTGGGTTCTCAACGAAGCCTTCGCATATGGCTGGCTGGGTAAACATGAGTGAGAGGGCAAGGATTAGCAGCATGCTTGCTTGTTTCCGATTCACCATAACCATTCTCGACATGGCACTATGCTGGTTGGTGGTTCAGCCTAAAGACTTTTGGGTCATCAAAGCGCATACTAATTATTCTGAATGGCGAATGCTTGTCTCAGAAACGTAAATGAAATAAACGTGAAAGCTCTGGTTACGTTACGGGAGTTAAACCCATGTCAGGAACTGAAACCCTACTTCCTTACCTGAAGAATAAGAAGAATGGCGAAGAGCCAACTATAATCGTTGACTGCCGCGAAGCCAACACCGCCACCAAAATAGTGAAAGGCTTGATTGAGCGGGGTGCCGCCGTGAAAACTGAGGCTCTTGAGAAAGGCGACTATATCCTGTCTGACCAGTGTGCGGTGGAGCGGAAAACAGTGCACGATTTTGTTTACACGCTCACGCGGCGTTACCTTTTTGAGCAGTTGTTCAGGCTTAAAGGCGCTTACCCGAAGGCGTTGATACTTCTGGAGGGTTACTTGCCCATCATCTACAAGTTCAGCCACATCCAGCCCGCGGCAATCTGGGGCGCCATGTTCAACCTCGCAAAGAACGGCATAGCCATAGTGAATACCGCGTCGCAAAAGGAAACCGTGGATTTCCTGTACGTCGCCGCACGACAGGAACAGGTTGTGGAGAAGAGGACGCCAACAGTTCACCCTTTCAAGCGAACGGACACTATAGCAGATGCGCAGGTGTTTTTCGTGGCGAGCCTCCCGAACGTGGGACACGAGAAAGCCACTGCTATACTACGGTCTTATCAGACGCCTTTGAACGCGTTGATTAACGTGGATGACTGGGCGAAGACGGTTCACGGGCTTGGACCAGTTATTTCTAACAAGGTTAAAGAGGTCTTGAACACGCCTTACAAAGAATAAATTCGTCAGTTTTGCTGAATTGAGATTGGTCGTTCACAAACCATAAAAACCCTTGTTCACCAAATATAGAATATCGGAATAGTTAGGAAAATGAAGTGACAAGTATGGACAAGGTACGCCTGATTCTTACTGTAATCACGATAGTGATTATTGCAGTACCGCTTGTAGGAACCCTGCTGGCGAACCAAGGCAACCTGCTGGGACTAATTATTCCTCCGGAAGCAAACGAAATAATTGACACTTTGAGTAGTGGGGGCGGCGGTTCCGGCGGACCCCAAATGGAGCCTGTCGGTGAGCCACAATACGACCCTGCATCGCGGACATTCTCGCAGACCATTCAGTTTACTAACACTTTCCCCTTTGACATCACAGTCAACTCGATGTCTGGGGATGTTCTATGCGTTGCTCACGGGTTCACTCTTGGCATTATAACCCTTGACGAACCAGTCAGCATACCTAAAGGCGAAACCAAGACGCTAACGGTTCTTGGCACTTGGACGGAAGGGGCAATTGCTCATTTTCAAACCGCGCACGCTGATGAGGCAATGGTTCCCGCCAACTTGGTAGGTTTCACCGTGGATGTTAAGGGAATTCAGGTGCAGATGGATCAGACCATGGAGGTTCCAAATCCAGCCTATAAGGGGTGAAATGGATGAACGCTTTATTTTCTAAGATTAATTGGTTCGGTCTCGCTGGCGGCATCATCACCATAGTAGTCGTAGCAGTATCGCTGCTGGTTCCTTGGTGGCAGCTGACCGTCGGCGACGACTTGCTGAAGGCAAATGCTTCGCCCGTGAACACCAACTTCGGGTTCTTAGACATCAATTTCACGGTGCCGCTGATTTGGGCGTTCAACGTGGTCGCATTACTTACGTTAATCGCAAGTGGCGTCTCCATGCTCATTTACTCGGTGCTTCCTAACAAGTCTTATTCCAAGCAGCTGCTCAGCTTCGGTTACAAGAAGCCCCTGTTTACGGTGTTGTTTTTCATAATCGGGCTCGTCGTTATCATATTGATTCTTCAAGCAGTGCTCAGCATCAGCGTTCCTCTCATGGGTTCAACAACCAGCCCGCTTTCGATACCGTTTGTCTCTCCCTCTGACGTGTCCATAAGCGTCTTCATGTCGGCGGGGTTCCTGTGGCCTTTCTGGCTGGCTGTTGTAGCGGCGGGGCTTTGCATCGCCGCGCGGCTTTATCACAGAAGAGTTGTTGTCGCGCCGAAACCGCCTCAGTGACGCCGCCCTTCGGTCTGATGCGTTTTTCATTCGTGGTTGACGTATAGGGTTTTCTGTGCTTCCCTCATTCTTTCCAGCTTTATGCCTCTTCTGGTTAAGCATGTCTTACCATTAGGGCAATATTTGCTTTCGTGGAAGGCGATCAGGTGGAACAGGGGTTCAATGAGTTCCTTGTTTACTGAGTAAACGCGTTTTCTGCCTTTTTTCTCCGAGAAGACAAATGCGCATTCCATCAGTGGCTTGAGGTTGTGAGAGACCATGCTTTGCTCCTGCTGCAGAACCTGTGCTATTTGGGCAACGTTTTTTGGACTATCCATTAGGATTTCGACTATGGCCAGGCGTGTCGGGTTGGCTAACGTTGCGAAGAATTTGTGGCACGCGTATGTTGTACAGATTTTCATTTCATTGGCCTCACATGAAATCTTATTCATATGAAATATTATTCATCGTTTCCTATAAGCATACCGAAAAAACGCCGCCAGCAGATTCTCACGATAACGCTTTGGCTATCGTTGTGCCACTATCATCGCGTGCGCCTTGTCATAAGGATCTAAACGTACAACTTCCTTCACGTCGAAGCCCCGCTTCCGCAGCACCTTCGCTTCCTGCACATAAACTTCCGAGGGCTCCTTTGTCACGTCTATGCTCTGGGATTTGACAGCGAGCATAGCCCAGCCTGACGGTTTTAGGAAGACGTCGGCGTTGTCCGCCAGCACTTTCGCCTGCTCGGGCTGCGCTATGTCGCAGTAGATGCAGTCCACCTTTCCAGGGATAAATATGGCGTACTTCTCTGGCATCCGTGCGTCCGCCAAAAACGGCGACATGTTAAGCCTGAACGCGCAGACGTTGTCCACCAAGTCCCTGAGAGACCTTGAAGCGAACTCGACACAGTAAACGTGACCCGTTTCGCCGACTATGTCGGAAACGTGGCTTGGCGTAGTTCCTGAAGCCGCGCCCAGATAAAGCACTTGGTCGTCTTTTCTTATGGGCACGTTTTGCACGCCTTTGATGATGGCGGCTGCCAGCTTGCTCCTGAAAGCGTCCCAAACACGGTACTCCACGCCCTTAAAACGGATAAGCCGTTCGCCATAGACGGTTCTGCCCGGCACAAGGTTCCGTGTGGCTAACCGCTGTGCGCCATCCTCAAGTGTGACTTGGTAGATTTCGGCAAACTGCGGGTGAGGCTTAACCTTTACGTGCACGCTTGTCCTTTCTCCGCTTCCTGTCTCGCCTGTTCCGCCATACCTGCCGCTCTCTGCGCTCTGGTGCTTGCTCTCTCCGCTCGAACCGCTGTTCCCTACGTTCTGGTCTCGGCTTCTTTTCCTGAATCGGCGGAGGCTCTTTGTACTTCTCCTTTATCTCCTCAATTCGCTTGTCGACTTCCGCCTTCAACACATCGCCAACATATTTTCCGCCGAAAGCGTCCGCCCTCGCCGCGATGGCAAGCTTCCCCGCTATGACCCGAGCGATTTTGCCACGTTGCCACCGCTTCGCATCATGCAGCAAGGCGTGCTGGAAAATCAAGCCGTGCTTAGGCGGTCGCGCGCCAGTCTTCAGCGAACGGAATAAGGCTTTCTCAGCGCCCAGCACCTGAATGGTGCTTGCCGGTTTCAGCGCCAGATTCTGCAGGCTTCCAGCTACGGCGATTAAGCGTGCGCCCAGAAGTGCTCCAGCTATTGCGCGGGTGTTCGGCGCGACTTCTTCCATGGTTTTGTCCACGTAATTCTCCATTTCCTTCCGCAACTCAAAGAGGCTCTGCACGTTTCTACTCAAGGCTTGAATCTCTGCCAAATCCTGTTCCGCCATGTCTGCGCCCATGCTGGCTTCTGCCGCCTTCGCCGTCGCCTCAGCCCGTTCCTTCGGCAACCCCTCTTTTTCGAGGGCTTCAAGCGTGAATCTTTCGCGGTAACCCAAATCAGCCACTAAACGCGCATATGTTTCGTGCTTTTCGATTAAGCGGTCAAGCTCGGGAAAGTGGACACCGTACCATTCCCTGGTTCGCCCCATGAACAGGTTCACCGTTCTGTCCAAATCATCCAGCGTTTGGATGGCTTGCGCGATAATCAAATCCCTTTTTTCCACAGCACCTTTCACGCGCAGCTTAGCGAGTTCCATGCTGACGTTGCGGTTCCACACCGCAAGTTCCTTAGCATCTTTTGTAAAGCCCGTTTCAACTGCAGCCTCCGCCATGCGACCGCGAAGCGCATCAGCCTCCGAAACCGCCGCCACCTCAACGTCAACATTCAACTTTCGCTGCACCTCATCCGCTACGCCTGAACTCTCGAAAACGAACAAATCATAACCTGCATCCTTAAGCGCCGCAATCAAGGACATGATTTCGGAAATTTTTCCAGACTCAATTTTCATCAGGGTCTTGGCTGCCTGCTGCGGCTTCTTCGAAAACAGCACCTTATCTGCCACGTTGCCGTCCTCGCCGAAAGCCACCACGCCGAAAGGAAACTGAACTATCACAGCTTTCATCGTCTAACCCCTATTTTCACAAGCTAACTATTGCATGGTGCCATCTTAATAAATAGTTGTTGCCACAACAGCACGGAAGTTAAGAATCATCAACTAATGTTAGGGAAAGCGATATTCCACACAAAATTTCCACGTTTACGTGCAGAACCAGCCTGTTTAAGCCTATTGGGTGGTCTGTTGCAGAAAACTATAGAGGGGCTATCCGTATTGGCGCAGAAAACAGCCAAACCATTATGAAAAACTGAGCGCATAAGGGGACTTGTAGAAAAATTTCACATATCAGCCCACATTAAACAGCAAAAGATTTAAGCCAATCCCCATTCTTTCCAAGAAAAGAGCCGACAAACATGGACACTTGGCGCTTAATTCCGCTTGAAACACGCAACGCCTTCATGAACATGGCAATCGACGAAGCCATTTTAACCGCACACATCGCCAAACAAGTCCCCAACACGTTAAGACTTTACATGTGGAAGCCCAGCGCAGTCAGCATCGGCAGAAACCAGAACCCGCAAGAAACCGTTTACACCGATGCACTACGCAAACATGGCGTTGACCTTGTCCGCAGAATAAGCGGTGGAGGAACAGTCTTCCACGACGAAGCTGGCGAAGTCACGTACAGCGTCATCGCTACAACGACAAGCCTCGGCAAAGACAGCCCAGCAGTCTATCAACGCATCCATGAAGCCGTAACAGACGCACTCCGTTTAATCGGCATACCAGCCGACCTCAACCAAGGCAACGAAAAAAACTGCCCAAACCTGATAGTTGCAGGCAAAAAGATCAGCGGTTCAGCCCAAGCGATAAGACACGGAACCGTGCTCCAGCACGGCACAATCCTCCTCAGCGTGAACCTACCGCTCATGTTCCAACTCCTTCGAGTGAACACGCCCTGTACCTGCGCACAAGCCGCACAAATCGCAGAACACAAAATCACCAGCATCCAAAAAGAACTTGGACACCCAATAACAGCAGAAACAGCCGCCAACACCCTCGCACAGGGATTCCACGCCATCCTCAAAATCAACCTGGAACCAGCCACGCTGACACCGTACGAGACAGAACTCGCAAAAAAACTCTACACTCGCAAGTACGCCACGGACGCGTGGAACCAGAACGGCAAAACATCTAGCGCTTAACGCTTCTTCTCCAGCCGCCAACGCACGCCCGCAGCAGTGTCCTCAACCATGACTCCCATCTCCCGCAGCCGTAAGCGAATTTCATCCGCTCTCTTCCAGTCCCGATTTTTCCGCGCTTCCTCACGTTCCTTGATGAGGGCTTCTGCTTCCTCAGGCAACATTTCCTCCGCTTCAACCTTGCCGACCACGCCCAACACGCTGTCAAAACCCGCCATCAACGCTGCAACGGCTTCTGCCTCACTCTGGCTAACGGCGTTCGCATCCAGCAGATTGTTCACTTCCCGTACGAAATCAAACAGCGCCGCCAACGCCACGCTCACGTTCAAATCGTCATCCATCGCGGCGCCGAAACCAGCCTGCACCTGAGCAATCAGCTCCGCGACTTTTCCGCCTGTTCCGGCACCATCCGCGTCAAGCAAACGCCGCACAAAATTCCTCAGCCGCAGAACCGCGTTGTGTGCAGCATTCAATCCCTCGAAAGTGAAGTTGGCTTGTTGCCTATAATGCGTGGACAACAGCAGAAAACGAATCGCTATAGGGTCATATCCCTTCGCCAGCAGGTCACGCAACGTGTAAAAGTTTCCAAACCGCTTCGCCATCTTCTTTCCCTCCACCAGCAAATGCTCGTTATGCAGCCAATACCTCACGAACGGCTTGCCAGTTGCCGCTTCGCTCTGAGCAATTTCATTCTCATGATGCGGGAATATATTGTCCACTCCGCCGCAGTGAATGTCGAAGGTTTCGCCGAGGTACCGCATGCTCATAGCGCTGCATTCGATGTGCCACCCAGGTCTGCCTTTGCCCAGCGCAGTCTCCCAAAAAACGTCACCATCTTCAGGCGTCCAAGCCTTCCACAACGCGAAGTCCTGTGCTTCTTCTTTCGCGTACTCGTCCGATTTCACCCGTGCGCCAGCTTTCAGCTCGCTCAAGTTGATGTGGCTGAGCTGGCCGTATGCTGGGAACTTGCTGATGGCGTAGTAGATGCTGCCGTCTTCTCCGCGGTAAGCATAGCCTTTGCGCATGAGCGTTTCTATGAGCTTCACCATGTCAGCGATGTGTTCCGTGGCGCGTGGATAAACATCGGCTGGCTTAATATTTAATGCATTTATGTCATCGAAGAACGCCTTTGCATATCGCGCCGTGTATTCCTTAAGCGGTATGCCCTCTTTCCGACTGCCCCGTATGGTTTTGTCGTCCACATCCGTGATGTTCATCACATGCGTGACCTTGAACCCGCGGTACTGCAGCCACCTCTTGAGCAAGTCCTCAAACAGGAAAGCGCGAAAGTTGCCGATGTGCGCGTAACCGTAAACTGTGGGTCCACACGTGTACATGCGCACTTTGCCTGGCTCAATCGACGTGAACGCTTCCTTTCGGCGCGTTAACGTGTTGAAAAAGCATATGCCTGCTTCTGCCTTGGTGCTCATCTGTTGTCCCAGATGAGTACGTGACGTATGTTATTTAAGCGTTCCAGTGGCTACGGCTTTTGTTTTGCGGGTGTCAACGGCGGACAGAAAAACAGGTTTTCTCGGCGTTTTCAGGGAAAAGTGAAAATTATTTTAATAAACTGCGCTTGACGAGTATAAGGCTGAGCATGCATGCCGACTAATCTGCCTCCTGAAGCCAAAGACAAGTGGGCTGAGGTTGAAGCCACACGAAATCCGAAGGAGAAGCTCCAGCGGATGCAAGAGTTCCTCAGCCTAGTGCCACAGCACAAGGGCACGTTAAAGCTACGTGGGCAGATTAAGAAGAAGATGGCTGTCCTGCGCAGAGAGATGGAAGAGCGGAAACAGAAGCGTGCAGGCAGCAGAAGCGGACCCAAATTCTTCATCGAAAAGGAAGGCGCCGCACAAGTAGCCGTTCTAGGCGTAACGAACGTGGGCAAAAGCTGCTTGCTATCAGCGTTGACTAACGCGAACGTGCTGGTTTCCCCGGCGCCTTATACTACGCGGGAGCCGGTGCCCGCAGTTATGAGCTACGAGGATGTGCAGTTCCAACTGGTCGAGGTGCCAGCCCTGATGGAGGGTTCGGCGGATGGGAGGGCGTGGGGTTTGCAGTCGCTTGCGTTGGCGCGGAACGCGGATGGGCTTTTGTTGATGGTGGATTTGGCGAGTGACCCTGTGGAACAGCTGCGACTGGTGCTAAGCGAGTTGGAAAAAGCCCGAGTGCTGGTAAGCAAGCCGCGTGGCAGGGTGGACATCGACCGCCGTTACATGGGTGCTGGGTTGCGTATCATCCTGATGGGCAAGCTGATGGATTCCACCATGCGAGAAGTCGAGGCGCTGTTACGAAGCTACCGCATCGGCGACGCGTTGGTGAAAATCAGCGGTGAAGTGACGCTGGATGAGGTGGAGGACGCGATTTTCGAGAGCACCACCTATCGTCCAGCGGTGGTGGTGGCGAACAAGTTGGATTTGCCCGGCGCAATGGGGGGCTTGGGGCGGTTGGAGGCGTTTGTGGCGGGGCGCATGCCGGTGGTGGCGGTTTCCTGTGAAAAACACGCGGGGCTGGAGAGGCTTGGACCAGTGCTGTTCAGCGTGTTGGATGTGATTCGGGTTTACACGAAGGAACCTGGTGCCCGCGAGGCTTCGCGTCATCCGTTTACGTTGCGTCGTGGCGCCTCAATTGCGGATTTAGCGCGTAGCATCCACGGCGAGTTCGTGGAGAACTTCGCTTTTGCTAAGGTGTGGTCTGAAAGGTTGGTGTTTAGTCCACAAAAAGTCGGGTTAGGTTTCGTTTTGGATGATGGGGATGTGGTGGAAATCCATGTGCGCTAGGCGCTTATCGTGATGATTGGGCTACGCGTTCGATTTCGTTTCGTTTAGCAACAGCTGCACTTTTGATGTCCTTGTTAGCGGCGAGGATAAGCTCTTCTGCGAGGGTTTCTTGGATAGGCTTGGGGTTGTTCATGGAGGCGGCGCGTGCACCTTCGGTTATGTGGCGTATAGCGAGGTCTATGCGGCGTTGCGGCGCCACGTCCACGCTGAGGTGATAGACGACTCCACCGTAACTGATGCGTGTGGTGTCTTCGCATGGCGCGGCGTTTTCCACCGCCTTCACAAGGACCTCGATGGGGTTTTTACCCGTGCGAAGGTAGATTATGTCAAACGCTTGCTTTACGATGTTGGTGGCTTTTGCTTTTTTGCCTGCGTTTTTGCCTGGGCGCATAAGGTTGTTGATTAAGCGTTCAACGATGTTGACGCGTGCTTTGCGGAAGCGCTGGTGCTCGTGGCGTCCCATGCTATGCGGTGTGACCATGGGCGTAAGGTTGAGGTAGCGTTGCAAGCCGAGGTCTTCGACTTTGATGCCCTGGAAAGACCATTTTTGGAAGAGTTTAATTTCCTGTTTCGCTGCGCTCACTTGTGTCACCGTGCGGGTTTTTGTTTTCGTCCGTAGACGAGCTCGTTCAGGCTGACACCGTTAACTTTGATAACTTTCCAGCGTACGCCGGGGATGTCGCCCATGGCTCCGCCGCGTGTTCCACCTATGCCTTCCACGACGACTTCGTCGTGCTCATCGACTACGTTGAGTGCGCCGTCGCCGGGCAGGAACGCGGTGATGACGCGCCCGTTCTTGATGAGCTGTGTGCGGACGCATTTGCGTATGGCGCTGTTCGGCTGTTTGCTTTCAACGCCTACTTTTTCAAGAACAATGCCTCTACTCATGGGCGCGCCTTGCAGCGGGTCGACTTTCTCGTCGAGCATGAGCATGCGGCGGTTAAAGTAACGATCTGACCAGCGGAACTTTTTCCGTTTGTTGGCTAGTGCGCGGGCAGCGAATTCGCCTCTTGGGGATTTAGAACCCATACTCAAGTTTCCTCTTGCACACCATACATCCCAACACATATATATAAACAAAACGAACCCGATAGCACAATTTTGTGGACGTCAAACGCCATGTTTTTTGGAGGGGATTCAGAAACGCCGCTGTGGATTTTTAACGTAGAGCTACATCTTAATTGTTTTCAGCTTTTCACTCTTTTCATAAGGGAATACAGATTATGTTGCTGATGAAACATAGAGCAGTGAAAATAGATTGTGCAAATTGTTTTCTAAAGCTTGATTTTTAGAAATTGTTCTGCGGTTGATAGTAAACATGCTGTAGAGTTCAAGCTTCGAAAGCAAATTTTATATTCTATTATATTGATTATATTTAAATATAGTCTAATTTGAGGGTGCCTCACGTACGATAAAAAAAGTCGAATTGGACAAAATAGATGCGGCTTCAATAAAGAAGTTACTCACAGACCTTGGAAGCCCAATCATCCCGCTTACCCTTGTCTTTGAATCACTGGGTTTCAAAGGTATAACTGGAATAGATTGGGGGATACTTGCGGGAGCAGTCTCTGTGTTGGCAATCGAGTTAGGCTATAGAGTTGAAAAAATCGGTAGGTCCATCATATTCATTAAAGAAAAAGTGAGGTGACAGCACTTGTTATCAAGAGATTGTGATGGTTGTCCCCTGCTTTGGGAGTGCAGTCGACGTTTCAAAAAAGTTATGAAAGGAGAAAAGGTTTATTGCCCCGATGGGACAGCACATTTAGTGGACGGGTCATCCGTAAACCAAGGCGGCGACACATTCAATACTCAACTGAGTGTGGAAATAATTCACCCTTTACCTCCTAGGTAACCCATGTTCGCCAGTTTAGAAAGCAGTCGTTCTAATATAAATGGTGGTGACGTTGCCTAGCGTCCAAACCTCTTTCGCTTATAAAATGAAGCATCCTTTGACAGCGGACAGAAATATTGACGTGCTTTTAACTGCTGACCGAACATTAATGAGCAACTATCATGGCAACGAGTTTTTAGGTTTCGGCACATGTGCACCGCCCAACTTCATCCCTAACATCTTATACAGTTATTTGTTTTTTCCGCCCTTGAAAACAAAAAACGGAGTACCCGTAGCAGCGCCCTATGGCCTAAGAAAAATCGAAGCTCAACTTCTAAAAGGGGGCTTTAACGTTTTAACTGTCAGTCCACAGCATCTCCGAAAACACATTAAAAATGCCAAAGTTGTCGGAATTCACACCATGGATCCCTTTGGTTTTGGCCCAGCATCAACAACTCTAGCGTCTGCTTTCAAGAAAGAGCCTTTTTTAGCGAAGTATTTCCACGCGTTAGTGAACAGCCCTGTTATGAGGGAAGCAAAAAAGCGTGGGTTAAAAGTTATAGTGGGGGGTCCAGGCGCTTGGCAGTTCCGCTATAGACCGCAGCTTCTCAAAGAAGGAGTCATCGACTGCGTGGTTGAAGGCGAAGCCGAAAACGTTATCGGAAAAATCGTCAAAGCTGCCATAAACGGCGAGATGCTTCCCACTTTCTATGAGGTTGCCGCTAAAGACGCACCTTGCTCGGAGGATATACCGGATATTGTTCAGCCGTCTATTAATGGTCTGATAGAAATTGGCAGGGGCTGCTGTAGGGGATGTGAATTCTGTAATGTCACCCTCCGACCTCTACGTTGGTATCCTTTAGACAAGATAATGCGGGAGCTATTAGTCAACGTTGAATTAGGTAAGAATCGTGTCATCTGTCTACATGCTGAAGACGTCATGCTGTACGGTTCACATACAACGGTGCCTGATGATGAGAAGTTGCTGAGGCTTCACAAGTCGGTTAAGAGCAAGGTGCCAGCTGTCAGTTGGAGTCACTGTTCACTAGCAGCAGCTGCTTCAAAGCCGAAGCTTTTCTCAGAACTCTCCGAAATTATACTCCAAAATCAATCGTGGTGGGGTGCGGAAGTGGGTATAGAAACGGGTTCCGCTGAGCTTGCTAAGAGGATTATGCCTGCGAAGGCTCATCCGTTCAAAGCGGAGGATTGGCCTGAGGTTGTGCGGGACGGCATGGGCTTGATGCATGATAACATGATGGTTCCGGCTTGCACTTTGATTGTGGGGCTTCCTGAGGAGAAGGAGGAGGATATTTTGAGGACGATGGAGTTGATGGATGACCTTGAGGGTTTTCGCAGCTTGATTGTGCCGCTGTTTTTCGTTCCATTGGGCAGGCTGAAGAATGAGGATTGGTTTAAGGATGCTGCGATGACTGAACTGCACAAGCAGTTGCTGTTCCAGTGCGCGGAGCATAGCCTTCGCTGGACTGATAATCTTATCGACTTGTCTTTCGTAGATGAGGGGTACAAGCGTATTCTTAAGGAATTCTACAAGGCTTTCGCAGGGATAGCGAAGCGCCAAATAAGGCAAGCTGAAATCACAATGCTACAATAGAAACTTATTGTTGGATGGTGAGGTTTTGGATGCTTGTTGTTTGATGTGTTAAGGGAAAAGCGTATATCCTTCGTGGTTTATGGCGGTTAACGCTATGCTCGCTCTCTGTTTTGCCGTCGAGAGCCGGTAGGAGAGAAAAAGGGCGAATGCTAGCAAAGAAATAGGAAGAGAAACCGAAAGCTGAATAAAAGAAAACTCGTTGAACAGCAAAAGTGGTTCATTCTTTTTTCTTGTGCGATTGCGCCCTCAGTTTCATTATTTTATATGGCAGGTATTGGTCATCGCTGTAAATCTTCAAGAAGCTGCCTCCTGCGGAAAACAGTCTGGTTATGAAAACTAAACAAGAATTTCTCCATTGAATAAACCTCTTACCAACTCTCTAGAGAATAGAAAATGGGGAAATGGCGAGCCCCCTGTTCGCCATTCAAATTGGTATAAATTTAACTCTAGAGAATGGTAGCCCGGGAGAGGGCTTCGCTTAGGCTATAATTTATACTTTAAAGTTGAGGGGTTCCATCATCTTCCCTCTTTTTCTTTTTCAGTTTAGAGGTTTGAGGTTGTTGCTTAGATATGGATGTGAGTTATGAGTGTTGGTGTTGTGCTGCTCAGCGTATGGTTCTGCTGAGTGGCGAGATTGTTGGTAAGCGTCAGGCAGAGGTTCTTCGGGTTTCTGATTGCAGGTTTAAGGGCTGTGCTAAGCGTGGCAGTGGTGGTTGTTTGGTTGGGTGTGAAGTAGAGGGTAGGTGGTAGGTTTTTGGTTGAGTTTTCTGCTGGGTCTTTGAGGCGGCGGGTTTTCCACTGTGGAGATAGTGGTAGTGAAAGTCTTCGGCAGAGGGTTTTTGCTTTGCTTGATGAGAATCCTTTGTTGACTGCTAAGCCTTTGTGTAAGTTGTTGAATTTGCCTTATCGGAAGTATTGGCGTTACTTGAGCAATTTGAGGGCAGAGTGGAAGTATCACTATGGGCATGAGCGGGGTTCAAAGTGTTCAATTCATGCTTGGCGTGGATGGTGTTATGTGCCTGCTGGTGTTGACAGGGCGAAGGCTTTGGAGAAGGGTTGGGTGGTTAGTAGGGCGCGGAATAGGTGGTTGTTGTGGCGTGATAAGCTTGGAAGGTTGCAGTGGTTTGAGACTGGACGGGTAAATTTGTATGTGCGGAAGCCTGCTAATTTGGGTAGGGCGTATCAGCTTGTTTGTAATGGGTTTAGTTTTACGGGTTTGATTACTGATGTTAAGGTTTTGGAGGGGGTTTTGGCTGGTGTCAGGTTTAAGGGTGCGCATTATGTGTTTGATGTGGGGCATCGGTTGCCTCGGTTGACGATTGATTTGTTTGCGAAGAGTAATGGGGTTGTCATTAAGGTTGGAGATGTTTCGCATCCGTGTGGGGTTGAGGTGCTTGTGCATTATCCTGATTGGGCGGAGAGAAACGAACGAGTGTTAGAAGAAGTTAGAAATTTATTGCGTAATGGTGTTTTTGATAAAGATTATTTGAGTAAACTCGATTATGTAGTTTAGGGGTTGAATGTTGAAGACACATAGAATATCCGACGAACTTCATGGAAAGCTGACGGCAGCATTAGGAATGCTTATAGCGCAATCATGTAAAATGCAAACTTGTGAAGATGTAATCAAAACATTACTGAACAGATCTGTTGGTATTTCCCCGACTTTTTGGGGCAAATTAAAGAGTTTATAGCAGAAAAGAAAGGAATTGGGGTTATGCTAGTAGTGAAGAGTTCATATGAGATACAGTACGCCTTAGACGAAAGAATCTATCAGAAGAAGAAAATGAACACTAATCATGTGTTCGCGATTATTTTGGTTAAACTTGGTTGTTAACGCGTCTATTTGCTGCAAAATTAATATGTCAAATATGCCTATTATATTGGATAGACTCTTGCTTTAAAAGCACAGATGCGCAAAAGTTTCAGCTTCCCGCCAAAAAGCGAGGAAAAGAGAATGAGTTTACGGGAGCTTGGACTGAAAAAGTCGTATGATTCAGATACGGATAACATAGTTGCCGACTTTTATGTTCCAACATTATCTGTTTCGATTCATTATTCACGACTCACAGGTTTCTTTTCCTCAACAAGTCTTGCTATTGCAGCTAAAGGGATCTCTGGATTGATCCGTAATGGCGGTACGGTGAAGATAGTAACTGGAGCGACGTTTCGAAGAGAAGATATCGAGGCAATCAAACAAGCCATCGAGAGTCCAGAAAAGGTAGTAGAAAAAACTCTGTTAAGAGAGCTTGATAATATAGAAGACGAATTTATAAAAGATCATGTCCGTGCCTTAGGGTGGATGGTGGCTAATAAAAGGCTAAAAATTAAAGTAGCCATTGTTCTTGATGAAAATGATTATCCTCTTGATTATAGAAACGTGGAAAAGCAAGGAATTTTTCACCAAAAAGTGGGGATCATGGAAGATCTCAATGGAGATAAAATATCTTTTAGCGGGTCGGACAATGAGAGTGCAAAAGGATGGCAAAATAACATAGAAGAGTTCAAAGTTTTTCGAAATTGGGTTGAATCTGAAAGAGACTATTTTGAGGCGGATTTATTAAAATTCAAAAAGTTCTGGGATGCGCAAGCAAAGCGCACAAAGGTTGTAGATATACCTAGAGCAATAGAGGAAAGACTTATCGAGATAGCCCCAAATGATATTGACGAGTTGGATCTTGACCGATGGGTTCACCCTGCGAATCATAGGCAGGTTTTTGAACTGAGAGATTATCAGAAGAAGGCAATTGAGAACTGGTTTGGTAATAATAAAAAAGGCATTTTTGAGATGGCTACAGGTACCGGTAAAACACTTACTGCGATAGGTTGTATCAAGGAATTGTTTGCAGGAGAAACTAAAGTCGTGGCAGTGATAAGTAGTCCCTTTATCCATTTGAGTGAACAGTGGACTAAGGAGTTCAACAAATTTGGGGTTAATTGCGACAAAATTGTTGCCGATAGTAGCCAGAACAAGTGGAAAGACACATTAGTTGACAGTTTACTTGATATTGAAAATGGAGTTAGTGAGCGACTTTTGGTTCTAACAACGCACAATACTTTTTCTACAGTCGATTTCATTAACATGATTCGCGAAAGCAAGAAACGCGACCCCAGCCAACGATTGCTTTTGGTGATAGATGAGGTTCATGGTATAGGAGCGCCCCAAAGGAGGCTGGGGCTTATAGAAGAATATGATTACAGATTGGGGTTAAGCGCTACTCCTAAGAGATGGTTTGATCTTAAGGGCACTGAAAAAATCTTTAATTATTTTGGTGATGTTGTTTTCGAGTTTTCTCTCAGAGATGCCATTAAGGCAGGATACTTGGTTCCTTACATATACAAGCCGCATTTCAGTTATTTAACGCCAGAGGAAATGAAAAAGTATGAGGAGGAAACACGTAAGATAGCTAAGGCATATTATCGCTCAAAAAATGAAGAAGAAAGAGACGAAATATTCACTTTGCTTTGCATAAAGAGACAAAAAATAATTAGAAATGCACGGAATAAACTCGCCATTCTTGAAAAAATTTTGGATGATGTTAAAGAAGTTAAGTACTGTTTAGTTTACTGTTCACCTCATCAAATACGCGCGGTGCAAGATATTCTTAACAAGAAGAACATTATTCAGCACAAGTTTACCGAGCAAGAAGGTATCAGACCAGAAAACAAGTTTGGCGGGCTTTCAGAAAGAGAATTTCTTATCAAACAATTCTCTGAGGGAAAATACCATGCTCTGGTTTCTATGAAATGTCTCGATGAAGGAGTTGATGTTCCTCCAGCACGCCTCGCTATCATGCTGGATAATTCTGGCAATCCTCGAGAATACATACAAAGAAGAGGGCGCGTACTGAGAAAATTTCCAAATAAAAAACAAGCAATTATCCATGACATTATAGTTGAACCTCTGTTGAAGGCTACCATTCCGCAGGAATTAGGAGAATTGGAAAGAAAAATAATAGCAAAGGAATTAGATAGATACCGTGACTTTGCAAGTTCTGCTCAAAATTCTTCCGAATGCCTAGAAATAATGGCAAATTTGGAGGAAATATATGGGATATGATATAGGTGAGAAATATGTCAGGCGTTAGCAGAAGAATCATTGAAACGATTGAAGAAAGCGAATTCCCCAAAGAAATCAAGGATATGCTTAAAGCGCTTTTGAACGTCGAGTTAAGAAATTCTCATATTAAAAGCCCTCTTTATGGAAAAGATTACGATAGGATCATAATGGAGACTGCTGAAACGCGTCGCCGCCAGGAGAGCAAGTGATGGAAATAGATTATATAGACTTGAAAAATTTTAGGCAATACCGAAGCGTGCGAATAGAGTTTTCCCGTTCTCTTTCAAAAAACTTCACAGTTATTCAAGGTGTTAACGGAGCAGGAAAGACGAACTTGTTAAATGCAATAACTTGGTGCTTATTCGGCGAGGAATTCCATGTTGACAGCAAATACAAGGGTTTGCCAATTGTAAATACCACGACTTTGCATGAGAGTACTAACGATATATTTGAAGTAAAAGTGGAAATACAGTTCATAGAAAATGACGGCAATAAGATGGTTGTGACTCGCTGTAAGCACTATAAAAAAGGAAAAGATGGGAACCTTGCAGAGATTACATCTCCTCATTCTCTTACAGTAATGCAGCAAAGAGGGCGAGATTGGATAGGACCAATTTATGGCGATGATGCACAATATATTATTGACAATCGAATTCCCCCATCAATAGAAGAATATTTCTTCTTTGATGGAGAAAGAATGGATGATTACTTTAAAGAGAACACAGGTAGAGACATCAAAAACGCTGTTTTTCAAATTTCACAATTAGACTTATTTGAGAAACTAATAGAACATCTAACTGCTCGAAAGAGAGAACTCCTAAAAACTGCTCACGGGTTAAGTTCAAGGGCTAACGAACTACGAGAATATGTAGAACTTCATACACGTTCTTTGGAAACAGACAAAAGTGTACTTGAAGAATTATTTCAAAAGAAAAGTGAAGCTGAACGATTGGAAAAGGAATTTAGCGAAAAATTGAGAAATTCGTCTCTAGAAAACATACAGCAGCTTGAAGAGCAACGGGAAGAACTAAGAAAAGATATCACGACTATCGACGAGGACATAGCAGAAAATGAGGAGGTGCGCCTGAAACTGCTGCGAAGCAATATGCCAATTCTTCTTTCCTACGGTGCGCTATTGAAAACGAGAAACTTGATTGAAGGGAGGAGAGAAGCAGGACTAATACCGCCTCCTTATCGAACCATATTCATTGAGAGTCTGCTTAAAAAAGGGAAATGCATCTGTGGAAGTGATATTTCTGGAAAGGATGAATATTCAACCATAAGACGCAAAAAAGTGGAAACATATTTGACAGAAAGTCAACTTTCTGAGAAAAGCAATGAAATTATTGCAGCTAATACGCTTATAAGAAAAATGATGGAAAGCGTAAATGGCTTCCCACAACAAATAATCGAGCTTGGCAGAAAAGTTAAGAGACTTCAAGAGTTGAAAGTAGAAAAAGAGCAGAAATTGAGCAAGATTAACCAAGAAATTAGCCAATCCAATGTTGAGAACATTAAGCTTTGGGAGAAAGAACGGGAAAGATACGAGAAAGAAAAAGAGCGACTAATTGGGGATATTGCCAAGCAGCAAGCTCAGATAGAAAGACGAGAAAAGATGATTAGAGCTTTCAATTCAGAATTAACTCAAGAACTAAAAAAGGAAATGAGGCATAAATCGCTTTTGGAATTATTAGCCCTTTGCGATGAGGGTATTAAATGTGCTTGTGAAGTTAGAGATAGAATAATGAAGAGAGTCAAAGATGAAATCGAAAAGAAGACAAGTGAGCAGTTTTTGACTTTAATCTGGAAGAAAGATACTTACAGAGGTGTATGTATTGATGATGAGTACAATATCTCTGTTCCTCATGTCTCTGGCAGAGAAGGACTAGGTACTCTTTCTGCAGGCGAAAGACAAGTGTGCGCTTTATCTTTCATGGCGGCTTTAAATAGTGTCTCTGGTTTTGATGTGCCTATTATAATTGACACACCACTTGCAAGAATATCTTCTGAACCCAGTCAAAGCATAGCAAGAAATCTCCCGAATTACCTGAAAGGCAAACAAGTCACTTTGCTAGTCACCGAAAAAGAATACTCGCCAGAGGTAAAACAGGAGTTATCAGCCAGTGTAGGCAAAACTTACATCATTGATGTAATAGAAAAAGAATATGGCAATCTTGCCGAGGTGAAGACTATACAATGACAGAAAAGAAGAAAGTTGACCGGGTCTACGTTGACAAGAAAGACCTTGCAGATTTTAATAGACTCAAAGAAAGAGACAGCCCATTCGCAAATTGCCAAAGCAAAGAAGTATGGCTCGCTGCTATGGTTGTGGGTTTTAATGAAGGCGGAAGAATCCCATTGAAGAACAAAGAAGGATACGTTCGAGAAGAATACTTTACTGACGAAGAGCGAACTCTAATAAAATCGATAGCAGTTGCAACTGAGGAAAACCTAAATGTTTTGCTTGATGAACAAAAGATCTATTCAATTGCTGAGGAATACGCGACCGGTGGTATCGCAATTTTAAAAGCCAAGGTCTTTAGTGGGGATTATGGATCCTACATCAAAAAACTTGAAAATGAACTTTTGCGAAAATACAAAGAGAATGTAGAAAGTCAAGAGAAACCACAAACATTGGAAGAGATAATTGACCTTTCGATTACTGATCTGATAAACATGGGGGAAAGCAATTCCGTTGAATTCAAATCATCACTCATTTGGGATTATAAAAAACAGCAACCCAGCAAGTTGATGGGAATGATAGTGGCCAGAACAATCTCGTCTTTTATGAACTCAGAAGGAGGAATATTGCTTATTGGAGTGGATAACAATAAAAAGATACTGGGTCTAGACAAAGATTTGGCACAGACTAAAGGAAATAAGGACGATTTTGAGCTTCACTTCACGAATACAGTAAATAACTACCTAGGTAAAATAAATAGACCACTAATCAACTTGAAGTTTGGCGAAATAGAGGGCAAGGAAATTGCCATGGTTGTAATAAAAAAATCGCCTCGTCCTGTTTACTTAAAATACGAGGGAAAAACTGAGTTCTTCATTCGATCAGGGAATTCTAGCCAACCACTTGACATAAGTGAAGCGACCGATTACATCAAGGATCACTGGCCAGATCTACGATAAAGGTACGTTAGGGCTCTCTTTTCTTCAACTCTTCGAGAGCATATGCAACTGCATGGGAAACACTTGCAAACTTCTTTTCCTTAACCTTTTTCTCAATCCACAGAAGAAGATCGATATCAATTGTGACAGAAGTTTTCTTTTTTGCCAAGCCAACCATCGATAATCAGAAGGATGGCATGTAATAAAAATCTTATATACCTAATAATACCTAAGAGTAGTATTTACTTACCCCAACACCAAAAGAAGCAATCGCATTTGGTAAACTTTAAAACCTCTTGACGACAAACATCTACGATCCACTTAGAATGAGGAATAGAGGAGAGATCGCATGTCCAAACACGTTCTCTTAGTGGAGCCGAGATATTATACTAGGTATCCTCCACTGGGCTTACTCAAGCTATCCTCATATCACAAGAAAATAGGCGATACAACTGAACTAGTAAGAGGAACAACAACGCATGTTTCCAGAGAGCCTAACATTATCTATGTGACGAGTCTTTTTACTTGGGCTTGGAAACCTGTCTGGGAAGCAGTTCGGTTCTATTCAATACTTTTTCCCAAGGCTGACCTCTGGCTTGGCGGACTTTATGCTTCATTGATGCCTGAACATGCAACTCTCAGTGGAGTGAATCCAAAACGCATTTTCAAGGGAATTTTCACAGAAGCTGAAGACCTTTGCCCTGACTATAGTCTGGTCCCTGATTGGAACAAAAAAGTTAGTGCCAGCATAATTTTCTCTTCTCGCGGATGCATAAGGTCATGTACTTTTTGTGCTGTTCCTCGCATAGAAGGCAAAATGAAAGCAGAGAAAAGCAGTATAAGGCATTTGATTTGGCCAGGGCACAAACGAGTGATACTTTTTGACAATAATTTTCTGGCAAGTTCTAAATGGGAGTCTGTTCTCAAAGAAATCGAAGAGCTTGATCTTAGAGTCGATTTTAACCAAGGACTTGATGCAAGGTTGATTTCCGATCGTGTCGCGAAAAAGATCTCGCGTGTTAAGATAGATCGCTTTGTAAGATTATCATATGACTATATTGGCATGGGTTCTTACGTCAGGAAAGCAATCAATCTTCTAAAGTCAAACGGTATTGATGGCAGAAATATCCTTGTTTACGCTCTTTACAACTTTACCGACAGCCCACAAGATTTGTTTACTCGTATAAAGAACACATTAAGCTGGGGCGCAGTTTCTTATCCTATGCGCTATCAACCGACAAATACTCTTTCAAAGAACACCTATGTAGCTCCAAAATGGGACGAAATTAGATTAAATGCAGTGCAGAGAGCTAGACGTGTCATAGGCTCCGGCGGTGCTTTCCCACCGTATGAGGGAATGCTAAAGGTTAAAGTTGAGAAATGTCATACTTTTGATGAAGCTTTTAATGAATTCATGAAACCTTTAGAGGTGATTCAATGATATGCTCATGTTGCGGATATGAGATCAACGGTAAAATGTACCCTGTCGAAAACGGAGAAAAGTTTGTTTGTGAGAAATGTTGGAACGACCCGAATCTCTTCTTTCCAGAGAAAATACAGCAAGATGAGAGATTGCGACTTCTCTCCAAGTTAGCAAGTAGCTCAATCAATCAACGAAGTTCAATCCTTGTTAAAGTGATCAAACTTGTTCAGAAAGACATTGAAATGTACGTAGGAAAGATGAAAGTGAGTGACATCTTAGATTTGTATGAGCTGGACAAATTCAAAGAAGAAGAACTTGAAGGCTACCAGCGAGAGCAGTATGAAGAAAGAACAAATGAACTTGTTGAGTACTTATCAAACTGCCCTTTGGCGGTTATGCCCGCTTTGCTTGTAAGCTTGAGAAAGACCGAGTTTAAACAACAGGATGGCGATTTCGGTATTCTCAAGATACCTAGGAAAAAGGGATCAATCTGGATTATAGACGGTCAACACAGGGTGGGAGGATTTGGAAAAATTCGGGAAAAATTCGTTTTTTCCAAATCCCTAAACCCCTCACTCTTTTCAGATTTAATGGATTATGAGCTTCCTATAGTCTTCATCGATTCGATAGTTGCTACAGGAAAAATTGGCAGTAAACTTGAGCAAAATAAAAATGGCTTTACACCGGAAGATATAGAAAGGACGATTTTTTTCATCGTTAACAAGACGCAAAAAGGCATAAGTCCTTCTCTTAAAGACGCGTTACTGTATAGAATTAAAGCAAGTGGTATTCAGGGGCTTTCGATAATTGAAAAAGAAAGCTGGAGGATCATTGGTGCAGAGATAAGCATAGCTTTGAATAGGGAAAGATCTTCACCTTTAGAAGGTAAAATAAACGTGAGTGGCAAGCGCGATACTGGAAAGCCAATTCAGCTAAATTCCTTTGTTTCTTCCCTTCAACCTTTGCTCTCAGACAAGAATTTCGTTAAGTTAAGCAATGATGATAAACTTCGTTTTCTAGAGAATTATTGGAAAGCTCTGAAGAAACTGTTTCCCGAAGCATTTGACAAAAAGACAGAAAGAGAGTACATGATTCTAAAGGCACTGGGGGTCTATTCGTTGCATTGGTTTGCGAAAGACATTTTTCAATTATGTTTAAAACAGGGACTTGATTTTCGAAGAGAGGAAATCTTGACGGATATGCTTTTGCCACTTAGATCATTTGACTGGAACTCAAAAACCTCTCCACTTTCCGCTTTAGGGGGAATGAAGGGAGCAAGTAAGGCTCATGACTTACTTCTTGACACATTTGACCAGAAAATACTCTTGAAAAATGACAGACAAACATTGAAGGACTACGTGCAAAAAGAGAACTGATATTCAGGTCCATATCAAACTTGATTGCTGAGCATTAATTTACTTAGAGCTTTTCTTGTATTAGTTTGTTTATGACTTGTCCTATTGTGGCTCCGTTCTTTTCTGCCACTTTTCTTATTTTCTCATAGTTTGCTTGCCTGATATAAACCGAAAGACTCGGCAACACTGTCTCCAAAAATAACTGACTACTTAAGAAGTATATAACCATATAACTGACTACTTGGCTATATGCTTTCTCGCATCTTTTTATCCAAAGTCTCCAAAATTTGACTTAAAAACGCGACGGAGTTCAACAAGACTTGGTTTGGGAAGAAACTGAGCAGTACATTCGTTCTGGGCATCGTAACCCCGAAGATTTTGAACAGGATAGTCTCCGCACAATAAGCATAAGCGATGAGGAAGGCATTAAAGCTGTAGTTGGCAAGCTTAAGGGTGAAGACACCACCACTGTGCAGAGTTACCTGTTCAGCAAAGAGAAAGGCTGGACGCTTGACAAGGCTAAGGCTTGGTTTGAACAGCACCGTGAAGGCTTGGTCAAAGAGCACGTTTCCGCCATACTGCCCTTCCAAGTTTTGGAAAAGATTGTTGACAAGCCCTTGCGGATTCGCGGCGTAGCCATGACCAGTGGCGTGAGCAGAAACTTTAACATTTACACGCCCGAAGAACTGCAAGCTTTCGCTTCTAAACTTGTTAATTCACCAGTCTACATTGAGCACGTTTCCGCTGACAGCGCAGTCGGCAAAGTCACCAAAACCGACTGGGATGGACACGCCCTCTGGTATGAAGCGGAAATTTACGAGAGCGAAGTTGCCGACAAGATTCGCAAGGGCTTAGTGCAGCACGTTAGCGTAGGCGCAGACTACGAAACCCTCGATATTTTAGATGGAAAAGTTCCACATGGCTTACACAACGCCGAATTAAGCCTTGTAGCTGTGCCAGGAATACCAGAAACAAACATCCAAATAATGGAGAAACTGCAAACAAAAGAGCAGCTGAAAGAGCCTGAAAATCCAAAAGAAGAACATGAGGAAGTCAGCTTGGCTGAAAGTCTTCTCAAAGAGCCTTCTCCAAGCGAGCCAATAATCCCAATCAAAGAGGCTGTGAGCCTCATCCAGTCTGTTTTGCCCAGCCCAATTGTTGAAAGAAGCTGGAGCTTTGGCCCGCAAAGGCTCTGTCAAGAGTTGCGTGGCGTAGTCCGCAGGCTTGAGTCACGGTCACAAAAAGTCACAGTTGGAAGTAAGCAGGATGAACTGTCTGAAACCAAAACTAAAAACGGAGTAAAATGAAATGGCTGATGTTTCAGGAAAAACTTGGATGGCAATAGGCGAAACAGACGATCCAAACGCCATAATCGAAACCTTCGAAGCCGCAGCAGCCGTAACCAAAGGCGACCCAGTCTATCTCTCAGCAGACGACAAGGTTTCGCCTTCGCCTGGCGGAGACGACGCCATAGGCATAGCCACAAAAACCGTCTCTTCAGGACAACCATGCCCAGTTCTAACTCGAGGAAGAGTCAAAGTCAAAGCTGGCGGAGCCATAACACGCGGAAAAGCCGTTTGCAGCGCTGCCAACGGCAAAGTCATACAGCTCGTTGACCAGCCCGTAGACGAAGGCGGAACAGCAACATACACCATATTCTACAACCGCAAACTCGGAACCGCACTCGAAACCACCACAACCGACGGCGACCTACTCTTCATTCACGTAAACAAGTGATAAGCCATGAAACCAAAACTTTTCGAAAGCCTAATGCAAAAAGACAACGAGTTCAAACTGCTCGTTGAAAAAGTCAAAGAACGAGCAGTGACGCATCCGTTTCTCAAGCGATACATGGAAGTAGGCGTCAAAGAAGGACTATTCAGCGACATGACAGGCGCCTTAGGACGCATGCACGACACCCTCATAGAAGCAGCCTACCCGGAACTAATCGGCAGAAACATCATCAACGTAAAACAGACAACCGAACCGTTAGAACGCTTCCCACTCGACGAGAAAGCAGTGGCTTACAACTATGCTGAAGGCGCAATCACAAGACTCAGCGGCAAAAAAACCAGCACCGTAGACATCCAAACAAACACCCTTGCAGAATCAAGCGAAGAATGGACCCGAGAATTCGCAGAAGACGCCACATGGAACGTCATGGACAACATGATCGAAAAAGTAGGCAGAGCCTTAGGCGAAAACGAAACAACAAAAATCCTCTCGCTTTACGGAGCCATCGCAGACGCAGACCTTGCAGGAGGCGCCCCAATCGCCGGAGGCGGAGCTGCCCTAAGCTGGAACGGACTGCTAAAACTTCACAATGCCGTCAGAGGCGAAAACTGGCGACCCACAGTGCTCGCAGTGCACGAAACACAGCTCCATCAACTATTAAACGATGACAAATTCATTCACGCCCAATACTTGCCAGCTGGACAAACAGATGTGGAACAAGGCTTGGTCACAAGCGTCTTAGGCATGCGCGTCCAAGCAAGCACACTGGTGCCCAACGGAACAGCTTATGCCATTGATACCCGTGTGGCTGCAGTCATGCTCTTGCGAAGAGACGTAACCGTTGAAGACTGGCAAGACGCAAAAACAGGCGAATACGGCGTTAGGGCTACTACACGCTTCGGCTTAGGAGTCCTGCGAAGCAAAGCCGTTGCAAAAATGACGAACATAAGCACATCATTGTAATCGTAGCCATCCAGGTTAGAAGCTGAATGGAAAAATATGAAGGCAAATGCTCGAAGTGCGGAAGAATCTACCGTTCGCACCGCAAAAACGACTTAATCGTCTGCGACTGCTGGCGCTATTGTCCAATATGCGAAGCCACGATGCAGCCTTACACGCCCGACTTAGCACCTGAAACTTATGGCAAGGACGGAAAGCGCGACATGCAGATTCTAATGGTTTGCAACAACCACTCTCCGCCTTTCTATAGTACACAAGAACCCATGGAAGTTGTCTTAACATGAGAAGGCTGTCTGAAAGATTGCAGCTTGCGAGAATCGTCTTAGCGGAGCTTAGGAGACAGCCTTTATGCCGCACAGAGCTTGAGAAGAGAACGGTTAAGCGGTGTGGCACTCACGGCACTTTTGAAAGTATATTCGATTTTCTCATCGAGAATGGCTATGTGAGGAAAAGCGGAAAGGAACACCGCGCTCCCTACGAGATCACCGAGGAAGGCATCAAGTTTCTTGGCGGTTTGAAAAGTGAATAACATCGTCAAAAAACTTGTCGAGGCTTTCACTCGCTCTACAAGATCCGGCACTGCTTACCCGTCCACTCAAACGGTTACTGAAACTTCCCCAGACATACCGCTCGCCGATGTCATGAAGCTCTATGAAAGAGACCCAACTTGCAAAGCGTCAGTTGACCTGCTTGCCTCTGCCACCGTTGGCATGGGGTTTTACACGACAGCCAACGAAGAATACCCTCAAATGGAAAAAGCCAAACAGACAATTGATCAATTTAATGAAGATGTCAACCTTGACGCTTTGCTCAATAACATGGCAAGAGTTCTCATCGCTTGCGGAAACGATTTCTGGCTTAAAATCACGCCTAAAAAACTTGTCAGCTTACAAAAGCTTCCAATTGATGCCGTCGAGAAGGTTAAGCAAGCCTACATAGGTGAAGGCTTGAAAATACCATACAAAACTGAAGGATACAAGCTACGACACAGCTACGCCGAAGCCGACAAGGAACTTGTCCCAGAAGCCGTTATTCATTGGAGAATAAACAACATTGGCAACTCAGGCTTCGGAATAGGCATTCTCCAAGTATTACTCCACACGCTCATTTTTAACTCAAACAGGCGACCCAGCTACGCTTGGATGAAAGCCAAAATAGAACGCATAATGCCCAGCATCTTCGAAAAATACGCTGGACCAGACGTCTTGACACTGCTGGAAAACGCCAAAGACGAAGACATCAAAAAGTTTGAATCAGCCATAAGAAACCGCCCAGAAGAAGGAGCATGGCTCTTCTACAGAGGCAAAGGCGACATAAAACCAGTCATGCTCGACCCAAGAGCCCGCTTCGAATACTACATAGACCACATCATAAACCAATTCTACCTCGGCTGCGAAACACCACTACCCCGCCTGTTCAGCACTCCTGGATTCACAGAAGCCTCAGCAAAGGCGGCTTTGGAACTGCAAGATATGCTCATAAACCCCATACAACGCTACATCAAGAGGCAAGTAGAAAGGGATGTTTTTGACGTGATTTTGTCTCAAGCGGGCTTCAATCCAACGGAGGCTCAGATTCGCCTTAACTGGGGCAGTCCCGAAACCCCAGAGGTTGTTATGGCTGACCTTATAAAAGCTGCAGAATTAGGTTTCATACGCTCAGAAGAGTTTCGCAAAAACGCCACAAAATTCGGCTGGGAACTATGGCAAGAAACTGAAAAGGAGGCGAAATAGTGGGATTCCAATTCAAACCAAAGCTGGCTGCAGTTCTCGCTGTTCTTAATGGCGCCTCAGTAGGCTTAGCCTACATAGTCAGCCAAGGCGACATAACAGCAACAATTGTGTGGTTCGCCATTTCGACAGGCGTAACAGCAGGACTGAGCTACTACAAAGAAAAAGAGTAAATCATTGATGTCTTTGGGCTTCGGAATAGTGTGGCTCAGCGTGCCTTCACAGTAGTAGCCTTGAAAATTTTGCCACATTTATCATAGAAAGAACAGATGGAAGAAGAACTCACGTTATTCAAGTTTCTCTTCAGAAACGTGTTCCTCTGCAGAAGCGCGTGCCACAAGAGCGAGTTATTCAGTGGGTTGCCATTGGCTTCTACGAGTATATTTCTTCAACCATTGATTAATTTCTTGAATGTCACAGACGCATTGGGCAGTTTTAAGAGAGATGTCGATTGCTTCTTGGGTCTCGCAGGACAAAGCATAGCCGTTTAGCTCCAAGAATACAGTAGTTGCCAAGAAGGCGGTTCGCTTGTTTCCAGCTGCAAAAGGATGTAGTTTACTAATCTCCTTCATCAGCGCAGCAGCTTTGCAAAGCTTATCTGCATACAGCTCGGTGCCAAACAAAGTTCGTTGAGGAGTCTCAACACAAAGATCTAAGTTGCCATTCTGAAGTACAGCATGCTTGAAACCATGCTTTATAGCCAGGTACTTATTCAGAGTCTCTATTTCGTCGCGGCTTAGATAGCGAACCAGCAATTTGCTAATACTTCGCCAAAGCTTCAAGTATCTTGGCTTTGCGTCGCATGGATCGTCTTAAGGCTTCCCGAAAGGTTTCCTTAGAAGAACCAAATTCTGAAGGCTGCAGGAGTTCTGGAATCAAGAGGACTGGCTCAGGAACATCTGAAGACGTATTTGCGGGGTCGAAACTTGTAGCATCGGTCGTGTTAATAATCTGGCTCGCAGAGGTAAGCCCTGCTGTCGTCTGTCCGGGATGTTCCTCAATCTCCAGATTTTTCAAAAGGCGCTCAACTCCCTTATGTTTTTACTATGCAGCGGTTGCTTATATAGTATTGTCTGTCACCCATCCTTCACCAAGATCCCGTTCCAAATAACCCGTTTGTGGTGTTGGAACTGCTGGTGGCGTAAGTTCAACACGCTTAACCTCCCTGCGGCTTCGAAATACGTGGGTTAAATCCCTTGATTCAACAATAGCTCGGTCAAAGGACCCAACAACGTTGCCCTGCTCCCCCAAAACTTGTTCTGGATGATATGGGACACTTAAATGCAACAAATCATCATATTGGTTGTATAGATCAACTACAGCGGCATCAAGCTCCGGCTTGACATCAACTATTGGAAGCTCCAACATTTCCTTAGCCTCTTTTCTTCCGATTAAATAGTCGTGGGAGAAACGCCCTCTTGTGATAATATCTATTATCTTTTTGATTCGCTCTTTATCTGTCATATGTCTCTCAAGCAGCATTTGTGCCAAGAACCCGATTTGTTCACGACTTCTGTAAACTGATCCAAGAACAAGCGGATGAACACTCTGGGATATTCTATCGTAAAGACGAGTGAGCAATTCTTCATCAGATACGTTTAGCGCTTTTCTGGCCAAATCGATGTAATTAATGACATCTTCCACATTAACAGGGACTGCCCGCATCTGCCCTGGAGTACCAGGCATAGGCACAAGAGGTGCGAGAGGAGAAACAACTGAAGGATCTATGGGACTGAGCTGACCCATCTTGGTCATAATGACACTATCTGCTCCTAAAACAATTAAGGTAGCGCAGCTTAGCGCTTTGAAAGGTATGATCACATCATAGGACTCGCTAAATTCTCGGAGAAGGTTGGCAAGCGCGTAACCTGCCATCGTTATTCCTCCTGTGCTATAGAGATATAAGCTGATTCTTTTTTGCGAACCCATTTTCGTAAGATGCTCTTGACAAAACGGCAAAATATCAACAGCGATTCTCGTTTCCATCCCTCTTCTGTCACCGAGCATAAGCACGAGTACTCTGGAATCCGTCATCTTTTCAATTTGGCCGATAAGGTTCATTCGTTCAGTTCTGCCCATTCAAACCACCAAGAAACTATTTTTTCTCTTCAAAGGTCTATTTTAATATTGCTTATCATCTATGTATACTCTTCTATTATTCAGGAATTTGTTGAATAAGGAAAAGTAACTGACTGTTCTTAACGAAGTTTCGGTGGGCTTACCCTATATAGTCAGTTAAGGAAACATTGCCCAGTCAAGGAATATTTTCAAATGTTCCTTAGAGACATCTTAAATCAATAATCCCAAGCCTCACTCTAAGCAAACTATTTAATCAATAAGACTCAAACTAATTACTAAACTCATGACGGGAGTCAAGATGGGCTTTCTCAATGATCTAAAGGTTTGGAAAATTTCTCCGGGGAAAGGTCATTTTCAATGGCGAAGAGGCACATGGCAGAGTGAAAAAGTAATCGCAATTGGTTGGGAAGAAGCCGGCAATCTGAACAACTTCAAAACTGTTGACGAACTGCGGGCAAAAGCAAGGAAGGAAGGCTTCAGCAAGGCGGGATATGCCGCTAATCAGTTCTGGGCTTTCAAAAAAGTCGAAGAAGGTGATATTGTGGTTGCTTATGGCAACTACACTATCTTGGATATAGGAATTGTTGAAGGCCCTTATTTCTTGAGCATTGATAGATTAGTAAAACCGTACTATGATCTTTATGGTCATCGAAAACCAGTAACATGGCTGAAATTAGGACCTATTCCTATCAGAAATCCAAAGATCGCACGGCATATGGCTCAGAACAACACCATATTTCAGATAACGGATAATGATGCGCTAAGGTTCATTCAAGAAATACTCGAAAAGTCCTATCAATTTCGCATTAAAGAAAAAGTTAATAGTAAATTACCCAAATCTCACAGACTCAAAATCTCTTATGAAATTGATGAAGATGAAGTAGCAAAGGAGATCGAAGCATTTTCAAAAGTGCTTTCAACGGGCAAAGAAGAAAAAGAGATTGATGTTGTAGAAGAATTCAAGAATCTAAAACCTCAAGCTACCCCCAACAACATCCGAACCGCTAATCAAGCAAGAGCTCAAGTAATCATCACAGGCTCAGCCGAGGCTGATTTAGAAAAGAAAATAGTCGATGACTTTGAGGTGTATATTCCACATGGGTTTAATGGGGAAATCTCAGACAAGGTAAAAGATTTAAAGGCATTTCATAGCTTCATCGTTGACATTATAGACAAGATGGTCCCTGGTCTCGGAAATAAAGTAGTATCTATATCAGTTGAAAATTCTGTCCGTGACGCATATCGATATCAAGGAAGAACCGTATTCAATTTTAATCGCTACCTAAAGGAACGCTAGCGGTTCTTCTGGTTTTTCGTAGCCGCTCGTGAGCTTGCCTACCTTCGGCATAATCGTCTTGATTATAAACACAACAACTTAATGCGTGCTCTTCTTACGGAAGCCTATAAGAGAGGATTTTAGAGAACAACCCAGACCTAACAGAAAAAAGGGGAGTTGCGGGAGGTGTCTGCACTTGGTGTGTGGCGCAAATCCCATCCTCACTCTATAGTGTGCTCAGCATTTTTTCCTTTTTCAAATACATGATGACAAGTCGCCTATTCCTGAAATTAGATTTAAAATCTGCTTTTTCATAGTGAAAATTGCTTAATTTTGGCTTCTTTCTCGATTTATAGGCAGAGAAGTGATCAAACCACACGGAGCCAGATGTCTTGGCAAGCGTGACTGTTGATGATGTTCGCGACGTAGTTAACATTAGCTCTGCGGATGTCCCAGACGCTAAAATCTTGAAGATGCTGAAACGTGCCGAGGTTACGTTGGAGCTTGAGCTTGGAAAAGAAATCGACTACCAAAACTGTACGGACGCTGAGAAAGAGTTCATAACAGTTCTGGCAGCCATCTACTCAATCTGTTATCTGACCGGCGGATCAGCAGTTGGCTTAAGTTTCTCTGTTGGAGACCAAAACGTCTCCGTGCTAAGCAATGCTCCGCCCATTGATGTTTTGCGAGCTGAGCTTCAGCGCATGCTTGAGCGTTTGAAAGGAACATACGTGGGGAGAGTCTGAGTCTTGGGAACTGTGCCAGAAGCCTATTACCAGTTTGTCATGGATTATGCGCCCTACGTATACGTCATTCCACCTGACATTCCAGACCCAGCATTTGGAAGAGCTGCCTTTGCTGCAGCCTTCGCCATAGACTTTCTCTATGAAGCCTACTCATCTAAGCAATTTGAAACCAGAAAGACAGAAATCTACAACAAAATCGTGAGCCTTGCCGACTGGATTCTAACACAACAATGCACACACCCAGCAAAGAAGGCTTATGGCGGATTCAAAAGCACAGAAAACAGCACATACTATTACAGCGTAGACGCTTGCCGAGTCATCCCATCATTCTTGAAAGCCTACGAACTAACAAACGACACGGATTATCTGAGTGCAGCCAAGCTTGCTGGAGCAACATTCCTCAAAACCATGCAGGACCAGCAAGTCTATGGCGGTTTCGCAAGAGCCGTAACAATCGCAGACGCTTGGCTTCTGCAAATGGACATCGAATGTCTCTATGGGCTTATTGGCTTGAAGATGCTCGCAGAGAAATACGACACCGCAAACGCATCCAGCTATCAAGACATGATGACTAAAGCAGTCGATTTTCTCAGAGAAGGTTTTGAAAACCTCTGGCTCTATTACGACCCTTCTGATGACAAATGGCACAGAATTGGACTCAGCGAAAACGAGATTTACGACGACCCATTCGCCTACGCCTTACTCGGCTTATACGACTATGAAGGCTGGAGCCTCACATGCCAAAAGGTTTACAACTTCATTAACTCCATCCGAGCCAGCGCTCAATACCCCGCTTACAACCCTGCGATCTGCTGGGCAGGCTACATAGATGTCATCAGCAGATTCTCAGCCTGCGACTATTATGATGCGGTTACAAGCGGAATCCTCTGGAAAATCCGCAAACATCACGACAAGCCAAGCCTCGAATTCAGCATGAAAATCATCGACAAGCATCAAGACCAATTCATGTTCTGGGGCGTCAAGCATGTGGACTACAGTTATGTGGAAAACAAGAAGGCTATGGCAACCGTCTGCTGGCTCTCACTCCTATACCTAAACTATGAACCTCCAACAACACGCTTCACTCAGATACTCCGCCAAAACGGAGAAACCATAACCCTATACCCAATCAAAGAAGCCCAAGAGCAAACAGGCTACGGCGAAGACATAGACATCAAAGCCATAATCTCACCAGCCAGAGCAGAAGAAATCCTCATAGAACCAGGCTACATACTCAACGACTACCTAACCATCCACGTTTTCACTCCCATAAAGCAACATGATAAGATACGCCGCAAAGGCGTTGACTACGAAGTTTTAGACATTCAAGCCTTCGACTGGAGAGGCGAAACAGCCCACTTCAAAGCCACTCTCAGGAGGCTCATCGGACAATGAGCGAGCTTGAAGACCCAACCACAACAGTTGTCAGGCTTCTCCAAAAGAACATCCGAGTCATCAAAGAAGACGATTCAATCGCAAGCATACACGTAAGCC
>JAAKEZ010000016.1 GCA_018475625.1 Candidatus Bathyarchaeota archaeon A05DMB-2 | reverse complement strand
AAAAAGCTATCGCTAAAAACGATAATATAAAAACAAAGCGATAAAGAACACTCAATCCAGGTTCTGTTAAGTTTTTTACCCAGCCTATATGGAATCATAGTGGCTGGCTATAGAATTCTTTATTCTGAAGTTGCCATGAGGTGACGTTCTAACAGTCCAAGCAGCTTAACGAATTCCTCTTCTGTTAGCTGATTCAGTCGTTTGGTCAAGTATCGTCCTGAGATAACATCATCTGGGTTTAGATCCTGAGGCAATAGGCGTAACGCCTTTAAGCCTTTGACAAATTCGTATCTGTTTTCGTCTGAAGGATACTTGCCACGCTCTATATTTCCGAAATATGCATAGAGGCTCCCTTCTGGTGTAACGCCAAACACCCTTCCTGCTTCAGCCTTTAGCCCGAATTGTGGCACCTTGCCCCTAGACTGGATAAACAGATTCTTATCAACTGCCCATTCAAGCATCTTCAAAAGCCTGCCTCTCAAGTTCGTGTCAGCAATTTTTTCGAACTCGATCTTGAGTTGCTCGGAAGACCACGGAGTGGACTCTACCCGTCGGACAACTTCTCGGGATATCTCCTCGCCATATACATGTGGCAGAATAACTTCCAGTCCATCGCCCACATAACGCTCGACTTCGAGAGCCAGGATTTTGAAGTCTGTATGCTTATTCAGGAATTCTATCAAATCCTTGACCTGTCGTGTTACACTATCCATGGCTATCATGATGTAGTAATTGGCATCTCTGAGGTTCTGCCCGATATCCTCTCGGAATCCTTCGTCTTTGGGAATCTCTCCATGACCCCCCTCCTGGAGCTTGTCCAAGAACTTTTCAGAGTCTTGCGCATACCCCTTCCAGAGGTCAGCTACATAATCCAATGTTTGGGCAACTACCTTTCTTTTATCTTGGTTCTTGAAGAGCTTCGTCTCTATCAAGTATATTCCTCCTCCATCGCCCACTGACGCCAAGTCGACGGAGCCGACTGTTAGGGGAAACTCTGATCTCCACGCAATGATGCTTTCATCAACTTCGCCGCTGATATCTCTTACTGGGATTATGTTGAGATTCGCCAGCAATTGTCTTCTAAGGTCTTCCTCGTCGTCAAATGGCTTGGGCTTAAGATCGATGCTTCTCCCATCTTTTCGGATTATTATCATAGTATATTCCTTAGAGTGGAAATCTTTGTCTGGTATTTTACCTTTTGGTAACAGCTAACGGGTCAAATAACTTAACAGTATCCTCAATCCAACGCCTTTAGAAACACGATAGAAAAAGAGGGGAAACGGTGCCTACTGGAAAATGCTTTTCACCCTCCTCCTCAATTTGTTTGAGCCCATGTCAAACGCAGTATTTACAGCATTAATGAGGGATTAGCCACACTCTTAACATGTAGCCCGGTTTATCTAACTTAAGAGCCCAAACCACTTCCCATGGAATGGTTATGCGCCCCCCAGACAGAAGCCTAGCCACAAATTGTTCATCTGCAAGGCCGCCAACAGGGCTAACTCTAACGTTTAAGAGTTCTCCAGCTTCAAGCTTAAAACGCCACCGCACCTCAACAGGAATCTGAATACGATTCCACTTCTGCAATCTAGCCAAAAACTGAACTGTCTCGGTTACGGGCATGTCTCATCCAACCTTCTGCATACTTTTGACAACTTTTTCAATCTTTCATATACGTAAGATAACCCAAATTTAAACCTTGTTTTTGAAAAGCAACTTGAAACGGACTTGTCGCAAAAATAAAATTTTCTCGTCCGACAAAAGAGAGCAGAAAAATCATGTTGAAACCTCATTTGTTGGGCACAACCGCCCCATAGCGTTCAAGATGCCGCTTAACATCCTGCATTCTAGCCAACTCTTTCTCCGCCAACTCCAAATGTCCCCTATGGAAAGCCAGCTTTGCTTCTAAGCGCTGAATACGCGCTTTATGATACTCGATGAACTGCCGCAAAACATCCTCGTCATAGTAGGGTCCAAGATAAATAGACGAAACCTTCTTTCCAATCCTCTTAACTAAATAGACATACTTTTTCTTACCACGCGTCTTAACCACGAGCGCACCTGCATGAACATCCTTCGGTCTAGGCACAAAATCCCTCCACATAAACGTCATAACCAAAAAAGGGGAGATTGGTATAAATTACAACCTGAGAACGGTAACTCCCGGGCTACCATAATACCCTACTCAGGGTATTGTTCGAACTCTCGGCTCACTAATGGTTGGGGCAAGGTCTTATCCTACTACTTATCCTGTTATCGTGTCTTTGGAGTTCTCCTCAACCAAGATACTATTCTGTCTGCTAACTGATTTCTGACGTTTGTGAATGAGTGGTCTGAGTCGAAGATTTCTATTTGCACTTGTTTCGCTCCATGTCTCTGCAATGCTCTGAAGAGAGGCAATATGTGATGTTCTATGTCCGCATCTTGGTCACGCCATCCACCAATTATCAAAATATCCTTACTTGATATTTTCTCAGCGTGCTTGACCAAGTCGAACTTGTCCAAGTCTGCAAGCAGTTCAGCGATGATTTCCTTAGGATTCACTCTTAAACTTGAGTTGGTAGCACCTTCCTCTATGCTTTTCTCAATCGCTCGTCTGAATTCATCACTTTGTTTCATCATTCTTCCCGCTTCGCCAAGGTTGCCTCCAGCAAGGTCAACTACTCTTTTCACTGAGGCGTAACTCAATGAACCCAACAGAGCCATGCCACCACCATAACTGTACCCAATAAGGGCAATGCGTGACGGGTTAACATTGAATTCTTTGACAACAAAACTGGATTTCACGTAGCGAATGGCCGAGACTACATCCTCCAAGGAGTTCGCATCCTTGAATAATCCTTCGCTCCCCCAAGAGCCACGATAATTGAAGGCAAGAGCATTGAATCCTTCTTCCGTCAGTCTCTCGCCAAGACCAAACACGTCTCCATCATTTCCAGGAAATCCATGACAAAGGATAACAGTTGGCAATGGTTTGATTCCAGAGGCTTCGTAGAAAAGCCCACGGACCTTCGCACCCTGGCTCTTAAACACGACGCGAACTGGTTTCTTCATCTTCCATCATGAGACTATTTGTCTATAAACTGTTATTAATGACTTACAGAAGAGGCTTATACGAAATTGTGTCAGTTGCACAATAATTCCTTGTCCAATTCAACCAGTTTTTTCGCATCCGCCGTGTTGGTTGGTTGTGTGCGCACGGGCATCAAAGCGCAGTGTCAGAAAACGAACATATCAATGCCATGAGTTTCCCCCTGTGCGCTTCTTCTTTCTTGGCTCATTCAAAGAAGGAAACGGCAACTTTTTCATAGTTTGACGCTTATTATACCTTCAATTGAGGGAAAGTTGTTTGAAAGGAGAGCTTGTTCGAACCTTCACAGAAGACGGACTTGAACTTCAAGGGCTTTTCTGCCTGTCCGCAGAGACTAATGGAACAGCTTTGCTCCACATCCATGGTTTCACTGGAAACTTCTATGAAGAGAGATTTGTTGATCGCATAGCTGAACAGGTTGTTAAGAGAGGATATGCATTCCTAGCAGTAAACACTAGGGGCCATGACTATCGCTCAGGCTTCATCAAAAAAACCGATTCAGGCCTTACTCACGTTCGCATTGGTACTGCCTACGAGATTCTTGAGGAATGCGTTTTTGACATAAAAGCGTGGATTGATTTTCTTCAAGGACGTGGCTACTCAAAAGTAATACTTGAAGGGGAGAGCGCAGGACCCTTGAAAACTGTCTTCTATCAACATCAAACCCATGATGAAAGAGTGCGGGGAATGGTGCTCATTTCGCCCGTAGATCACATTGGGCTTCAGAGAATGGTTACAGCGGAAAAATATGATGAAGCAATCAACGTCGCTAGACAGATGATAAAGCATGGAAAATCAGACGAACTCATGCCAAGGATCTATTGCCCCCTCTGGGACTTTTCGATAAGCGCTAGAACCTACCTCAACGCATTCGGTCCAGACACAAAAAGCGGCATATTCAACTTCCACGACCCAAACGCTAGATTCGAAGAGCTATCAACAATAGAATGCCCAATACTTGCCACGTATGGAACAGTTGAAGAAGCAGTGGTCAATAACAAAGTTGAGGAAGCCCTGTTAACTATCAAAAGGAAAGCCAAATCCAGCAAAAGATGCGACACAGCAATAATTCGAGATGCGCCTCACGATTACTTGGGCCATGAGGAAGAACTGTCAGAGATCATTGAGAACTGGATAGCAACAGTTTTTCTGAAATAACGCCGAAAAGATGGCAAAATTGGAATCTTTTGCTGCAGCGCGGTAAACAGATTTGAACCCGATAATCCAAATCGATATTTTCCTCCTGTCAGACTCATCATCTTCGCTGATTCTAGATGAGAAATTTAGACGAGATAAGTCACGTATCCCGGGCTACCACCGCTTAGGCATGAATTTATACTTTTTTGGTTTTCGTTTTCTCGTATTTCTTTCAGCATTTGTTGCTTTAGCGCCGTGGTGAGTTGGTGTAGCTGACTTTGCTCAAGCTGGCTCTGACCTATGACGGTTCTGTGGGGCTGTGTGAGGGCTTCTCTTGTTAGGATTTCTTCTGGGTTTAGTCCCCATGCTCTTATGATTTCTTTGAGGGCGTCGATTTTGCTTATGCGTGTTTTCGGTTTTATTGACAGGCCTGAGGCGATGTAGATGCCTCTTAGGAATTCTATGCCTTTCATTTGGATGTCATGATATGTGCTTATGGTATGACCCATCATGTATTCTATGTAGTCTCTGTCTACGCCTAAGGCTGCCATCTGCGTGCGGAAGAATTTGCGTATGCTGTGGGCGCGTAATTCGTATCTGCGTCCGAGCGTTTTTCTTGGAATTAGACCAGCTTTTATGTAGAGGTCGTGGATGATTTGGTGTAGCCTGCCTGGTGAAAGAGGTTTTGGATGTCTGCTAAGCTCGTCTCTTATTAGTGGTGATTCGTCATGGATGTTTTCGGGCGGCATTCTTCCAGTGGGACTGCCTTGCCTTCGAAGTTCCAAGTATGCTCTGAGGAATTCTGCTGCTTCTTGACCCAGAAAAGTGTTGTAGTCGTGGTATTTGCCTTTGGTAATTTCGGCTTCTACGTGGATGTGGATAGGTGTCACCAGTTTTTCGAGGTCGCTTTTGACGTGGCGGTATTGAAGCTTAACCAGTGTGCCTATGCGGAAGCCGGCTAAGGCAAGCATTGAAACGATGACTTTTTCTCGTATGTCAGCTATGTCTATCATGTGCTGGAGTTCTTCTGGTGCGGGTGCTCTGTCGCTGTAAACGTTTCTTTTCGGCAGGCTGTATGGCAACTCAAGTTTTAGTCCGTTGCAGCGGAATAGTGCCTTGACGCCTTTCACGTGGTTGGACACTGATCCTGGCGCTAGGTCTTCTGCTTGGAGGCATCCTACGAAGTCGTCGAGGAGACGGCTGTATTTTGCTAGGGCTTTTGGGTTTGGGTCTCCGTCCGGGTCTTGGCAGCTTTTTATCAGCTGGTCTGGTTGGATGTTTGCCCATTGGCAGAAGCGGTGTACGCCGTAGACGTATTGGTATAGCGTCGCTGTGCTGGCGGTGCGATGCCTTAGCAGGTGTTTGGCTAGTTCTAATGTGGAGGCGTTTTCAAAGGTGAATGGCACAAGTCTTGGCATTTTCCATGATAGGCTGTTGATTATGTATTGTTGGAGTTTTTCGTCTGCAGCGTTTCTTGTTTCGGGCACTGTTAGCGTTAGTGGTTTTTGGAGTTTGTAGCCGCGGGGGCTATATGTCACTGTTATGGCTTTCATTGTTTCGCTCCCGTCCCGTTTTACTTTGGCTGAGTTTTTCGCTTCGGATTTTGAGGCGCATACTCAGCGTTATTAATTATGTTGTTTTGACAATTTATAGACCCGCTTGGAATTTTTTGTAATGGTAATTGGCAGATTTCTAGGATGCAGCTTTTTAATAGCACCATTCCGCTGGCCGTGCCACTTGAGTGGTGGGGGCTTTCGACGGTTCTATCGTGTTGAATGCAGAGAAGCTCGTTGTTTTCTTGGGTTAGCCACCCCAAGGTTTCGCGTTCAGCAACATCCTCGATGGGCTTGAACGTGTTCTTGAATAGAACGTGGTCCTTATAGCGGATGTAGACTGCTGAACCTTTCGGGATGGCCTTGTCCATCAAGTTTTCACCCTTTATCCTTGCTCATGTTTCGCCTCCAAAGAGACTATTTGAAGAAGAATTCGTCTCTGACGTTTTCGCTTATTTTTATGTAGTTTCGGGATTTGCAGAAGGCTATGATGCGGTTGAGCTGTGGATCGCTCTTGTTTTCGAATTCCTTCTTGAAGCCAAGCCTGCCAATGGCTACGCGGATTTCCACAACTTCACCATCGGCTAAGAGTTGATAGAAACCCTGTTTGTCTCCTGCATACGCTTCTAGAACTTCCCATTCTTCAACCAAATTGACCAAACAGATTTCACCTTTAATTATGGTTCATTCAAGAGTTTAAGGACTTTCTGGCATCAGCAAAGCGAATATTCGCTTTGTAGACGCTTGCAAAGCGACTATCGAGGTTGAAGGATGTTGTGTGGTTCTATTGTTCCAGATGTTGGAAAGCGTCTAGTGCGCTGATGATTCGATGGTAGTTGGCTTTTCTGATGAATTTATCTAGGTTCGTTTGGTCTAAAACAATGGCGAGTTCTGCTCTGGGCGTTAGTTGATAGAGTGCGGTTTCGGATCCTAGTTTTGTTTTTCTTTCGCCTACTTTCATGATGTAGTCTGATTCTTGGAGTGCCTTCACTCTTCGGATTAAAACTGAATATCTGATGTGTGCCATGTCTTTTCGTTTTCTAAATTCCTTAAACACATCACATGTTGCTAAGGGTTCCTTGAGGGCAAGGAGTTGGAATATGGCTCTGTTGAGCCTTGCTTCTTTGCCTTTGAAAACCGAGAGTCTTCCACTTTTCGCCTTGCCCTTCGCCACACGTTACACACGCCCAAACCCGCTGAAGGAAAGTTGGGGCTAAAGGCTCTAATCACGTTTATCAACATGTTTTTGTATGCCTATACCTCGGCGAAAACAGTTCTGCGTGCCGAAACGCCTATAGGGGAAAACGTTTCGGCGTGCCCATATTTAAGCAGATTTTGAGCTTCAACATTGTGGTAGGCGCTGTTTGCTGGTTTTAGAACATGATTTTACGGGGGGCTATTCGGCGTGCCGAAACGTTTTAGCGGGTGCAAAGTGATTATAAGGCCGTTGTTTTTGTTGGTTATCTGTATTTTTAGGCGTTGGTCGAGGAAGGGCTTAATGATTTTGTGGAATCTGCTTGGTATGGGCACGTAGATGCGCAGGTGCTCGTACATATATTTTCCTTCAAGGTAGCGTTTCTTTGAGAGTCTGCGGTAAATCTTGACTGTCTGGTCGCCTCTAGCCATAAGTCTTTCCTCTATCGTTTAGCCATGAGTGTTCATTGCGTCTCTGGGCTGGACGCATTGAAGTTTAGATGGGCTGGCTGCGAGTCTACTTGCCCTCTTCTTCAGCGTCTTCTATGCCTTTCTGGGTTATTTTGAAGGTGCATTCGCCTTCTGGTAGGCATGGGGAGTCGAAAACCTTGGCAACACGCTTTGATCCGCCGCCCTTCGCCCTTCTAAGCCAGACTCTGGTGTTGCATGCGTGGGCTAGGATGTTGCCTCCTGCTGGTCTGTCAGTTATGTAGCTTCCGTACTGGGGTGTTGGATCTGATTGAGCTTGGTTTGTGACAACCACGGCTAGGTTGAAGATTTCTGCTAGACGCAAGAGCTTGTGCATGTATAGGTTGAGTTTCTGCTGTCTGTCTGCCAGTGTTTCTCTTCCGAGGAATTCGCCTCTGAAATGTGATATGATGGAGTCTACGATTACAAGTTTGACTTTTTCCTCAGCGCACTTTTCAAAAGCGTTGTCCAATAGGAACATCTGATGGTCTGACGTGTACACTCTTGAAATTATTATGTTGTGCAAGGCTTCGCCTGGGTCTAAGCCATTTTCAGCGGCGATTTGGTATACGCGGTTGGAGCTGAATGTTCCTTCAGTGTCAAAGAAGAGCACGTTTCCTCCGAAGCCTCCGTTTTCAGGCTTAAGCTGAGCGGTAACGCACAGCATCTTGCACAGCTGGGTTTTTCCAGATCCGTATTGACCTACAAGCTCTGTTATGGCTTGGGTTTCTATTCCGCCTCCCAAAAGAGTGTTCAGGGCTGTGCTTCCAGTGGTGCACTTCATGCGGTTTTTGGTCATCTCCCAGTGCTCCCATGCGGTCATAAACTTGTAGCCCAAGGCTTCTCTGGCAGCCTCAACGACTCTTAGGGCACTGATAATCTTGTCGTATCCAGCCTTTTCCATTACTTCTCTTGCAGGTGTGACAGCCAACGTTTCCACATTCGCAATACCTGCTTCCATAAGCCTCTTGGCTGTAGCTTTACCGACACCCTCAATCTGCTCCAGCTCCAACATGACCCCTCCTTAAAGCTGATGAACTTTCAGTGGGCGATGGTTGTCCCCACTCAATGTTGCTGTTGGCAATTTTGTTCCAGCATCGTCTACAGATTGGAAGCCTTGAACTCTTGTAAAGTATGTAGACTTCTATGTCCGTGTTTCTGCATTTCCCATTCCAAGGATTCCTACAATGCTCGCTCGTTGACATAAGCTTCACCTTTCCCTCGTGCAGTTCTAAAGAAGCCGTTGTGGTTGAAGCCAGCCTTCTCAAGCTCTTCAGTGAACTCTGAAAGGTGATGGTTGATGAATTCGTTTAGATGCTGCTTTGCGGTGTTCCAGCCATAACCGTTGCTTCTAAATTTGCTCCAAAGTTGATGGTGTCTTTGGCGTATAAGGTCTATTAGTAGCTTACGCTCTAAAGCGCTTAATCCTTCTAGGATAGGATGCGAAAATTCGTCCTCGAAATTTGACTTTTCTAAAAGCGCCATCTCTGGACACCTTCATACATAAAACGGTCAGCCTCAAACACTATAAAAAGCAAATGCCGAAACGACACTATCGCCCAGTGGAGAGAGATAAGTTAAAGTGAACAGAAAACCCATGCTTGGGTTAATTTTAAGAGCCTACAGCATGTTCGTGCGTATTATTTGCTGTTTCTATGGCGCCTAACCCAGCAAGGCGAACTCTACCGGCCAGAACAGGAAAAATGAGGAAACTCTAAAACCTGATGAGAAGCCTGTTCCTAAACGATGCCCTTTTAACGATGGTTTTGCCTGATGAATTTGGTGGTTAGCATGAGCAGAGCCGTATTAATGGGCATTCTCTCTGAAATGTATGTATGGTTAAGCGAGATTGCGGCTGAGGAGCTTTATCATGAGCTTCTCGCTTATTTTGGGCTTATAGGCGCAACCGAAGAGTGCCAAGCCCTCGAATCCGCTTGGAAAGATCCATACAACAGACGGGAAATCGAAGAGTTCATAAAGGCGTGGCTTAGGAGAAAACGCAGAAAGGAAGCAGAACCCATCACAGGAGTAGTCTAACTCCCTTCAAAAGGCTGGTCGATAAGAGAATGAAGACGCTTAGAATTTCAGATGATATCCCGCAGAAAAATGACAGCAACTGTTGGAACGCTTATGGCTCAAACAGGCAAAATGCAAACATATCAAGATGTTATAGAAGCTCTTCTAAGGCAGAGCGCAATATTGCCACCAAAGCTTCTGGAGCGAGTTGAGAATTTTATAGAGGAGAATAAGCGTCTGAGTTTTACTACAAGAGAAGAGTTCATACGGGATGCTATACGCTTTAGGTTGGAGCGGCATAGCGGTAAATATGAATACTTAAAGATACCAAAGGAGCAATATGAGCAGCTCAATGAAGCAGTAAGGAAAATGAGCACGCCATACCACAGCGCAGAGGAATTCATAAACGCGTAGATCGATGAAGCATTAGAAAAATATGAAGAATGGAGACTGACAAGGAAGAGGCATTAGGATTGAACGGACTATATTTTGTTTGGAAAAACAAATTATACTATAGATTCTACATCCTGAATGTTTTCCAATGTTACGATTTGCCAAAAGACTCTTTCAAGCGCCTTTCCTTTCATTTCCCTAAAATAGGGAATTTTTGTTTGAGCAAGGTCTAAGAGTTTTTTCCTTACCTCGATAACATCCTTTCCGGAAATTTCGTTGAGTCTTGCTGCAATGCTTTTGGACTGAGTAATAACTTTGGCAACATCGGATTCGCTTAATCTGTTTTCAACGCATTCGCCGATTAGCGTGGCAAGAAACTTGATTTTCAGGGACTTGGAACTCCACCCGTAAAATGGGTTTCTTTGATTCTTGTTAACGAAGAATTGTTGGAATGCGTCTATATTCTTTTTGATGCTTGCATCGCCGCCACTTGTGTCCACCAATGAATACTTATCCATCGTTTTTATGACGTCGTGAAGAGCTTCTATCGGAGCAGTTTTTATGTTTCTAATGTAAGCCTCAAGTTTTGTTAATGCTTGGATAGATGCAACCATATCGCTAACAGTGTTTTTAGAAATTTCATGTACTTCTAGCAGTGCATCTATGTCGTAAATCTGTTTTGGATAATCTGCCTCAAGCGTCATGCCTATGCTTCCTTTTGCAAGCGTAAGGATCTTATCGCCCATAAGCGCTCCAACCGTCAAGCACTTCATCCTTTTAACATCCACTGCAAAAGTCTCAACATCGTTAAGTTCCAAGGTAGGCAAATTAGGGCTCTTAAGGAAAATGTCAATTTTTATTTCCAACTCCTTTCTCGTTGGGTCTGTTTTTGAAGGTGCTTTTGTAAAATAGGTTATGAGTGGGAGCTTAGGGACAGGCTTCTTCGGTTTATACAACTCGAACTTAACAGACCATTCAAGGGATTTGCTTATTCTCTGAACAATTTCAGCGATGTCGCTCTTGTTTAAAGGAGTAGCTACATCGATATCAACGCTTCCTCTCTGTTTTTCTATGGGAAGATGTAGCTGAGCAGCTGCTCCTCCTTTGAGCACAATATCCGCGCATTTATCTTGGAGCTGTGCAGCAAGTTCGCAATCCCATAGAAATATTTCAACAGCTAATGGATTTGGAAATTCATACTTTCTTGCTCTCTCCAATATTTCCTCTTTAGTAAAGTATTTTGCATTGTGAATTAGACTCATCGCAATGCCTCCATCGCTCTGAGAACTTTTTTTACATGCTTATTTTCACTCTTGACTTTTATAGGAAGCTCGGGACGAACAAACTTTGCTATTGCTTCCATTTCTTCCCTTATCCCTCTTCTGCCTGCCAGCATGAGCAGACGGCTAAAATTGATGGGTTCGGTTCTCAATACCTTGAAGAGAATTCTGCCTGCCTCTTCTTCGGGAAAAGGTATTCTCTTCCTTGTACTCTCAAAATATAGATCCACTAAAGCCCGCTCAATACTTGCATTTCCATCAAGGTTACCTGGAAGTTCCATGAACTCTCTTACCACGAAAACATCTCTCTCGGGAAAATTTTCCAGTGTGACATTGATCTCGCTGCGACTGGGATTGAGCAACGCTCTTATTTCTGCTTCCCTTAGCAATGTGACAGCTACTTCACCAGCTCCTTTTTTGGCATATATCAAGTGAATGAGACGCTTGGGTAAATGGTGGAAAAAGCGATAGAGTAAGGAGCCCCCAGTAATCATGAACTCGATTCCTTTATTTCTAAGCAAATCTCTTGCTTTAGTTAGTGGACCTGGAACAAGTTCGACGCTCACACTAGTTGATACTGTCACAGTTTCTTTGAGTTCAACAGTTTTTAGAACCTTATAGATGCCTCTCCCTAGTCTTTCTATTAATCCTCTCTTGTAAAGGTCGTGGAGAATACGATACACTGTTCCTCTAGAATATCCTTTTTTCTCGTTTAGAAGTTTAAACACATCTTTTGCTCTAAAAATTCCGTTATTAAATTTGGATTTGAGAACTTCTAGAGTTGTTTCTTCCCATTTCATAATGAATAGTAAGGAACTGCAAAAATAAATAGTTTTGCAATTGCTTACTTCAAGGCATTTATAGTCCCACATGCTTTACAGAAAAGGAGATGTTCCGAAAGGCTAACGTTTTTGATGGATAATGATGAGCGGCTTATCCCCTTCTCTCAGCTTTCCTCATCCGGTTTTAGAATTGTTTCCCTGCGCGCGGCAATGCATCATTTCCTCCTCTTCTATGCAGGGCAAGCCTTTGTTTTCTTTGTTTTAGGAAGGGTTTGACTTTGTTGTGGAATTTGTGGGGAATGTCCAGGGAAATGCGCTCATACTCGTATACGTATTTGCTTTCAAGATAACGTTTCCTAGAAACTCTGCGCTGAATCCTAACCAATTGTGGAGAGCCTCCGTGCAAAACCTACAAACCTTCTTTTTATGAATTGTATAGCCTGTTTGAATTGTAGTCCCAGCGAATTATTTTAATGACATCATCACTTTTCAGATGTCAATAGTTCAAGGGCTGCTGTTTTTGCTCCGAACTCGGCTGCCCGCTTTTCATTAGCGCTTCCTATTATGATCACGTCGTTTTCTGTAGGTTTGAGTTTGGATATTAGCGTATCGTGTATTGGTTGGATTTTTTGGAAGATGTCCTTGCTTACTCCGGGCATAGTTAACTTGTTACGGCTGAGGACTAACGTCGTGGCCCCAAAGGCGCCAGCCTTGATTGCAGCGTCGCGCTGCTCTACACCATATTTCACAGAACCAGCTGCATTTCTAATGAGAACTGCCACATTGAAGGATCCCACTGTAAGAGGGCTTTTAGGAATTTCTATCTCCTTGCTAATCCTATACCTTAAGTCAGAGAAGACTTTTTCACCAAATTTTGAGAGCACGATTCCAGATCTCGAAACTTCAATCAGTCCTTCATTTCTAAGATGTTTCACTAAAGTTCGTGTCGCGCCTACACCAAGCCCTAGTAATTCCGATAGCTTTGTTCGACCAACACCTCCTTTAGCGTTTATCGTCTCTAAAGCCTTAATCACGTGAACTTCAATAAATGAGGGCGCCCGTCCAGGGGCGATCTTGCTCGTAACCTTTTCTATTACTCTTAGGGCTTCCATTTTTCTGGCTTCCTATTAAACAATCTTATTTCTGACTTTTTAAAGCGCGGGTATACATGTTTGATGAAACGCCCGCGATCAGTCCTCCAATAGCATCATTTGAAATTGGCCCAAGCTTCTTTAAAATTCCCGGCTTGGCTTGATCGAACCGTATGAACTCAAAAATTCCTTTTACTCCAGCAATATAACAAGCTATAGCCATCCCCAAGAGCTCATCGGCTACGAGCCCAGGACGGCCCATGAATCTATCCTTCGTCAAGCCCGGGACCAAGCCAGCTTTCGCGTCCTCCTCTGCCCGGAAACACGCAACCTCTAGACAAGAAACATTCACGTCAGACAAAGCGTCAAGAAATTCTTCTTGAAGGATTTCAGCGGCCTTCTCCTTTGTCTCCACGCCTGGATGAGGAACAAAAAGCTCCAGAGCCGTATCTATAAGATCCTTCAACATTACGCCCCTCTCCTCCAGATATTCCAACAACGGCGAGGTTTCAGATTTCATGTTCACCAACCTTTGTTTCGGATTAAATTGCCAAAGTATTTATATGCTCCCAAATATTTATAAATTGGTTGGATAAACCATCCAAGAGAGACCAAATATGAACGCCAAATATGGTACCTACATTACGACCGTCATCGCAATATTTTCGATCATCTCCGCAGTCTATGTCTACGCATATTACGAAGGACAAATTGCTGATATGCGTTCCACGATTAGTGGTTTACAAAACGACATCGCCAACTTGCAGAGTGAGCTTTACAAATATCGAAACTTGACTTTGGTGGATGACCGTGGCTATGTCCTAAACCTCACGTCCTACCCGAATAGAATTGTGTCGCTTGCTCCAAGCAACACGGAAATTCTGTTTGCGGTGGGGGCGGGCGATAGGGTTGTAGGAGTTACTAACTACTGTAACTATCCATATAATTTTTCAGCTTGGGTTGAGGCTGGAAACATGACAAGTGTTGGGGATTACTGGAATCCTAACATGGAAGCAATCGTCGCCGTCAATCCTGATTTGATTTTTGCCGCATTCGCGCAAGAAGAGGTCGTTAACACTTTAAGGGGGATGGGATACAAGGTTTTGGTGTTAGACCCTGACAACATCGATGATATTCTTAAGGATATTGTGCTTGTCGGAAGGGCAACTAACAAGGACATTGAGGCTGGCATACTTGTAAACAGCCTGAGGCAAAGGATCGATGCTGTAGTCAAGAAAATAGCGGACGCCACATCTAGCCCAAAAGTCTACTACGAAGTTTGGTATGATCCTATATGGAGTGTGGGGTCAGAAAGCTGGGAAAACGAGCTCATCGAGAAAGCCGGTGGAATCAACATTTTCGCTGACCAAAATCTAAACTATTTCATGCCCAGCTCCGAGGCCATCATTGAACGTAACCCTGACGTAATGATATTCCCGCTTGGTCATGGGGCTGAACCGCCCTTCTGGGGAAGCTTTGATCAGGTGAAGGCGAGACCTGGATGGGACATGATTAGCGCTGTGCAAAATGATAGACTATACACGATTGATGCAGATATTATCGCTAGGCCTGGTCCAAGAATCGTCGACGCGTTGGAGATCCTCGCACAGATTATTCACCCAGAACTTTATTAGAACTAGTTGGTAGATGAAAAATATTGATGAGCACAAATGGGGTCGAAACTACCTATTTTAGGCGCGTTTCTCGCTGGAAGCTATTACTGATCATATTAACAGTTGCATTAGTACTCACAATCATTATATCGTTAAATGTGGGCTTCGCCCAAATACCCTTTTCCACAATTCTTCAAATACTAGCCAAAAGAATTCCATTCCTAGGCAGTTTGGTAGGCTCCTCGAATATACCATACTCTGCGGAAAGAATAATCCTTGAAATTCGGATGCCACGTATCCTAGCAGGTGCTTTAGTTGGTGCTGCTCTCTCGGCTGCCGGAGTTGTGTACCAAGGTATTTTTAAAAATCCTATGGCTGACCCCTACGTGTTAGGTGTTTCAGCGGGTGCGGCGGTTGGAGCGTCTCTCGCCATAGTTTTTGGAATAGGGTTCACACTTTTTGGCGTGAATACTATGCCGATCCTAGCTTTCGCTGGCTCTCTTGTAGCTGTATTTATAGTCTATAATATTTCGAGGGTTGGATCGAGGGTTCCAGTAACAACTCTATTGCTTTCTGGGATAGCGGTGAGCATATTTTTATCTGCTATAGTTGCCATCCTGCAAGTTATTGCCGGTAAGAAGCTCCACGCTGTAGTGTTCTGGCTTATGGGAGGCTTTTCTGGTGTAGAGTGGAAGGATGTCTGGGCTATTTTGCCTCTAATCTTCATTGGCACGGTGATTATCTATTTTTTTGCCCGCGACCTTAACATACTTTCCCTAGGGGAAGAAACAGCTCAAAATTTAGGCGTCGATGTTGAAAAAGTGAAAAAGGTGCTCTTGATCTTTGGGTCGTTAGTAACAGCAGCGGCGGTTTCCATTAGCGGCTTAATAGGTTTCATAGGCCTAATGATCCCTCACATAACTAGAATCATGATTGGGCCTGATCATCGTGTACTTCTCCCGACGTCAATTATCGTGGGAGCCTCGTTCTTAGTCATCTGTGACGCTGTGGCGCGGGTGATTGTATCACCAGTCGAGTTACCTGTCGGCGTAATCACGGCGCTCTCAGGTGGACCCTTTTTTATTTATCTCCTGCGCAAAAAGAAAGAGAGTTATGGGGTCTGACGAGGGTGAGACCATGGCTGTATTAACTGTCGATGGCATTGACTGCTATTATGGGTCTGTTAGGGTTTTAGAAAACGTGTGCCTCTCGGTGGAAGAGCGAGACTTCGTAGGCGTTCTTGGACCTAACGGATCTGGGAAAACAACTCTACTTAGGAGTATCAGCAGGACGCTCAAACCGCATAGGGGGGTTATCTTCCTAAATGATGCCGATATATATGCTCTAAAAAGTGTAGAAGTTGCGAAACAGATGGCAGTTGTTCCACAAGACAACGTTATAGCCTTCAACTTCACGGCATTAGACATAGTCCTGATGGGGCGCAACCCCCATCTAAGCCGATTCCAGATGGAAAGCGAGAAGGACATAGCCATAGCAAGAAAGACCATGGAGCTCACGAACACATGGCACCTAGCGGAAAGACCCCTAAACGAGCTGAGCGGTGGAGAGAGACAACGTGTCATAATTGCCCGCGCCTTAGCTCAAGAGCCGAAGGTTCTGCTACTAGATGAACCAACGGTTCATTTAGACATCAATAATCAATTAGAAATAATGGATCTCTTAAAGGACCTTTGCATAAGAAGGGAACTAATAGTTTTGGCTGTTTTCCACGACTTCAACTTGGCTGCACGGTACTGCGACTCCGCAATTCTACTGAATGATGGGAAAATAATTTCCATGGGAAATTTGAATGCAGTTTTAACCAGCGAAAATATTAGGAAGGTCTTTCAAGTTGACGCAGTTGTGAAAAAGCACCCCATCACCAATTCCCTTTATATCATCCCTATCTCAATGCCGAAACCCTCTTTATCTAGAAAGCTTTCCGTTCACCTAATATGCGGAGCAGGCACAGGGACTACATTGATGAAGATTCTAGCCGAGGAAGGCTACAACGTTACCGCAGGCGTTCTTAACGTTTTAGACACAGACTATGAGACAGCTCAGTTACTAAAGATACCAGTCACAAGTGAGGCTCCATTCTCGCCGATAACCGAAGAAACTTACAAGGTCAACTTGGAGATGATGAGTAAAGCAAGCGCTGTTGTAATAACAGCAGTTCCTTTTGGCTACGCTAATTTACAAAACTTAGAAGCAGCAAAAGAGGCCCTAGAAAGAGGAATTCCAACATTCGTTATAGAAGAAGTACCTATTGAACAAAGAGATTTTACCAAAGGGAAGGCAGAGAAACACCTAACTGAATTGAAAAGTAAAGGAGCGATATTTGTTAAGAATCAAAATGAGCTCTTATCCTTACTTGATATATTAGAAGATAAACTGAACATGACAAAAGAGCTCTCATCTAAAATTCCTGGTCATTTTAAATCTGAGACAAATTCTTGTGAAGTTGATGAGGTGGATGGCTCAAAATCATCTAATTTTTAGGGGATGATCGTTTATGAAGGTTGTTGCATCCTGGAGTGGTGGCAAAGAGAGCTGTTTTGCCTGTTACAAGGCGATGTTAGACGGCTTCGAGGTTTCTCGCCTTTTGAATTTTGTATCTACGGAGGAAAGATGCATGTCTCATGGATTAGATCCTAAGTTGATGGTTGCTCAGTCACAAGCAATTGGAATCTCCATCATTCAAAGAGAAGTTACATGGGACACATATGAAGAAGGGTTCAAGGCTGCTGTGATGGAGTTGAAACAAATGGGCATAGAAGGCGCCGTTTTCGGCGACATCGACGTCCAAGAGCATAAGGACTGGGTTAATCGAGTATGCAGCGGGGTAGGCATCATACCCATGGAGCCCCTTTGGGGTCTTGACCCGGAGCAGATCCTAACAGACTTCATAAATGCGGGTTTCGAGGCTATCGTGATTAACGTCAAAGCCGATTTATTCGACGAAGAATGGTTAGGACGGAAAGTCGATAGGAGTTTTCTAGAGGACTTGCGAAAGCTCCACAGCAGGCATAACGTTCATGTCTGTGGCGAACTGGGCGAGTACCACACGCTTGTCATAGATGGCCCCATCTTCAAATGGCGTATAAAAATGTTAGATAGTAAAAAGGTGCTGAAAGATGGATATTGGAAATACTGGCTCTTAGACATCTCTAGATGCGATATTGAAGAAAAATGATCAATCGTTGTAAGGTGAAGAATGTGAAGAAAATTTCTGATATAATACTATTTCACGAAGAAACTAGAGGCGAAGCGTTCTTAAGGCAGTTAGAAGGGAAGAACCCGCTATTCGTTTGTACAATAGGAAACACAGAAACAGCGAAAATTCCAGGCATATCGGCTGCTGGAAAGTATCCGGAGCTAACCGATTATACACCCCCCGCAGATGTCGAGCTGCTTCTTCTCGGAAAATGTAAATGCATTCAGGGCGTGCCAGTGACGCCTGATGGAATACCAACACCAGCCATAATCACCATGTCAGCGCTTAAGCTTGCAAATATCCCTGCCCTTGTAGCTAGTGGCGGGTTGAAGGTAAACCCTCATGTACCTTTCTTAGATTTAGGAGGGAAACCAGGAAAGGACATAAGTACAGGAAAGGCTGTGGACAATGTTAAAGGAGTTGTACAAAAAGCAATAATCGCCGGAGAAAACCTAGCTAAAACAGCTGATTATCTTGTAATTGGGGAGAGCATTCCAGGCGGCACAACAACTGCGCTCGGCATTCTCTTAGCAATGGGTGTGGACGCTGAAGGGAAAGTTAGCAGCAGCATGCCAGGCAACCCTCATAAACTTAAGATTAAAACTGTGGAAGCAGGCTTGAAGGCTTTAGGTGTGAAGTTCGGTGCTTTGGCAAGCGAACCCCTCAAAGCGATTTCATGTGTCGGAGACCCTATGATGCCAGCATTCGCCGGACTAGTTCTAGGCGCTGCAGATAAGATCCCAGTTTTGATGGCTGGCGGAACCCAGATGGGTGCCATATTAGCCGTTGTTAAGGCGTTAAACACGGATGTTTTGGACAACGTAGCCATTGGAACTACCCGATGGATCCTAATTGACAAAACAGCTGATCTAAAAGGAATAATTACACAAATCGCAGACGTCCCGATACTTGCCGCTGATCTCGACTTCAGCCGATCTAAATTTGAGGGTCTAAGAGCGTACGAGGCCGGCGTAGTAAAAGAGGGAGTAGGTGCGGGAGGAGCAGCCATAGCAGCGATGGCGAAGTCAGCAGGCTCAATAACAAAAGACACTCTACTTAGAGAAATTGAGAAAAACTACGAGCAGTTAGTAGGATCAAAGTGATGCCGTGCGATGCTTAAAGAAATAAAGAACCTTATAGCTTTCCTCACAATAATTCCAGTGGGCATGGAACCGGATTGCCTAACCGAAGCTGCTAACTATATGCACCTATTTCCCATCATAGGGGCATTTATCGGATTATTAGCAGGCATATTCGCTTGGTTGCTTCTTAACATCCTCGATGCCTCAATCGTTGGAATCTTAACTTTAGGTTTTATCCTACTAATCACGGGACTTCATCACACTGACGGGCTACTTGACTTCGGAGATGGCATAATGTATCAAGGACCACCGGAGAGAAAGATTGAAATCATGCATGACCGGCAGACAGGCGCGGGCGGCTTGGCGCTCGGCTTAGTGACGATTTTGACAACAGCTTTCTGCATAGCACAACTTAAACAGAACTTCGTTATCCAAAGCTTGATTGTGTCCGAGGTTTCAGCCAAACTTGCGATGGTAATCATGGCTTGGGTCGGAAGGTCTGCTCACGAAGGAATGAACACATACTTTGTCAACGCCATGCATGGTCAATACCGAAATCTTCGCCTAACAGTTTCCCTCTTTATCGCATTTAGCATACCGCTATCAATTCTGAGCGTTGTGGGTTTTACCGCCGTTATCGTGGGTTTAGTTGCAGCCTTGGTCATTGTGGGAGTTTCAAAAAGGCACTTCAAAGGCGTAACAGGAGACGTGTTTGGAGCTGGTAACGAGCTTTCTCGATTGAGTTCACTAATAGCCATTTTGGTGGTGATTAGATGAGCGTAACCGCTCTGGTGATGGCTGGCGGTAAGGGCATGCGGATGAAAAGCGAAAAAGAAAAGCCTTTGCTAAAAGTGGGCGGCAGACCGATGATTGAACATGTCCTAAACGCCTTAAGAGGCGCCAAGAAAGTAGAGAAGATAATTGTGGCTGTAAGTGAACACACTCCGAAAACAGCCAAATTTGCAAGAAAACGTTCTTTGAAAGTTTTGCAAACCCCTGGAAAAGGTTTTTGCTTGGACGCAGGATACGCAATTAGAAAACTAAAACTTGGGACTGTTTTAACAATATGCGCAGACCTTCCATTAATCACAAGCGAATTTGTCGACAAAGTCATAACACATTACGAACAGTGCAACAAACCTGCATTGACAGTCATGGTTCCATTAGAAATTTATAATAAACTTGGATTAAGCACAGATTACGTCTTCAAAATCGAGGGAAAAAGTCTAGTTCCAGCAGGCATAAACGTGATTGATGGAAAAAGAATTGAAGAGAACGAGTTGAAGGAGGAAATTTTGTCTGTCGATGATGAGAGAGTTGCTGTGAACATCAATACTTTAGAAGATCTAAGAGTTGCTGAACTCATACTGCAACCAAAGTCTCGATAGTCTCTGTCTTCGCGTTTTCCAATATCAATACAAGCCACAGAACACAGTTCTGCTTGAGCTGGAGCTGGTATTCCCAGTAGGTAGCAGGTCTAAGCTTTGCACAATTGACCGAGTATCTATCCTTCCTTGTCAGATTGGGGCTCGTTGAAGTCACTGCAAAAAATGGAAGGCTAATCTACAAAACAACTGCAAAAGGAATGCGATACCTTAAAAGTTATGGAGAGATAAGACGCCTATTGCGGGAGAGCACAAAGCACAACGTTACAAAATAAAGGATACATATTTGTTTTCTTCATTTCCGCCGCTCCTCTAGCTTAAACTCATAGACAGTAACTATCAAATCAGGGTTCCAGCCTCCTAACCCGTGGACTTCCTCCCAAGCCCTCTGAAACTCTTCCAGGCTGCTGTATCCTTCCTTTCCCACGTCTTCAAGGCTTATGTCTCCTAGCCTCTGCTTATACTTGCGGGTTATCAAAATGTGCGCTTCAGGCTTACTGAACCAGCGGTCTCTAATGCCGTAAACACGCCCCACATGATAGTTTGCCGACTTGTCAGTGAGCCTTCGTGTCTGCGTCTTCCTTCCGGCAAGGATTAGCTCAATGTGTCTTCTCTTGAAAAGCATAATTCAACTTCACCTGCCTGAAACAAAGTCATCAAGTTTCACCTGAGGTGGATGTTTTTTACGCCATTCTCGATAGCATAGGTCACACATATACTCATCTTTCTTATAGTCTGGGCCGTCTTCTCTAACCCTAACTTTTGTAATGGGATGGTCAGCAGAACAGTCTAAGCAGAAAATCCGCCCACACGTAGGGCAACATGTTCCTTCCGTCTGGTCCTGAATTTCAACACCGCAAATGTCGCACATATATTGAGCGTCAGTTTCGTCTTCATTCACTATTACAGGCATGCATCGTTTCCTCCTCTTCTATGCAGGGCAAGCCTTTCTTTTCCAGCCAAAGGTTTCGCAAAACAATTAGTTTCGCCATGTAGAAGTATCCGCCTTCACGAAGCTCTTTTCGGGTTGCTGTTATGCCTTTAAAATCGTTGCCCATAGTTTTAGCTTGCTCCATTTGGTAAAGCTCCTGAGCCTTCTCCCAAATCATAGGTCTTACCCGAGGCCAAAATTTACCTGGCTGCCTCTGCTTCGGCACTTAAGTAACGCTCCATCGTTTCTTTTTGGGAAAAGTAGGGGCAGGCGTCGGATGTTAGCTGGTTTTGTTTTGCGAAGGCTCGGAGCATTTGACAGATTTTATGCGGGGTTAATGGGTCCTTTTGTCGGGTGTAGCAGGCTCGTGCAGCCATGATTATTGGCAGAAAAGAAATGAGGGGACAGTTGGGGCAGATCTTAGGTTCGGATTTCGACAATTTCTTCATACCTCAAAGTTTCTATTACGTTTTCGATTTTCTTGTCTGGAATGGGAATGTCTATGATGTAGTCTGCAACTCTTCGGGCTTCGTCTAAGTCTTTGGCGTTGACTACGAGGATTATTTCCACTAAATACTTGGGCATGGCTTTTCACCTTTTGAAGTGTTTTAGGGCGAAGCGGTTTGCCCTTGTCTGTTTTCTATGCATGTTAAGTCCTCGTAGATAGTCTAACAAGTGGCTGAACTCGTGCAAGAAAATGAAGCGGATGAGCTCGTTTGGGCTGTTGAAAGTGACTGTTTCCATGACATATTCGTAGCCGTGGAATGGGTGGAAGATCTGCTTTGTTCCGACTGCAAATTTCTGTGTGAATGGGTAAGTGATGTTTTTGTTTATGGCTATTGTGATTAGCCTTTGGGAAGGCTGGCATCTTCCGTGGAACGGGTGTTTGCCGTTTAGCCATCTAACTTCGACTTTCCAGTCTTCTAATGGCTGCATAAGTTTTATTGGCAGGTTTAGGCTTCCATACTCGACTTCCCAGCTTTGCTTGCTTAGTAAGTCGTCAAGCTGTAAAGAAAGGGTCGTTTTATTTTCCACCTTCATTTTTGTCACCAGTAGCTAGACTTGTTGGAATGTTGTGTTTTGCCATGTGCTTGTCGTAAACTTTGACTGGAAAATACCGCTTGCAAATTGGGCAGAACTTCATTAAGACTTCGTTCCTTAGCAATTTAGTAGCGTCATCATACATGCAGGTTTTATCATTGCAGCCCGGGATGGATGGAGAATATTTGCGACAGTCAACGGAACTACATTTTGGCATCTAAAAGCCTCTTGGAAGGGTTAAAGGAGAAAAGCAGTAGGGGTCAAATTGGGCTTGGATTTCTTGTTTAATTTGTTGGATTTCTTGGAGTATGTGGATTTCTTGAAGTTGAAGTTCGTTTATTTCGTTGTAATATGGGTTGTAGTTGCCATCGTTGTCTAAGGAAAGTTTGAAGGCGTAAAGTTTAGCTCTCTTAATTTGGTTTTTTACTCTATTCAACTTTTTATTCAAGTCCAGCAAATCTTTAATTTCTTTTTCGCTTGGCATTTTACTCTACCTCACGAAAAACTTTGGCTAATTTTCTAAAAATGGGTTAGAGTCGCTTCCAAGCTAAAATTAAAGCTCAGAAAAAGGCGGGTTTCACGTTTCCGTGCAGCAAGGCGGATTTTCCATGTGAACTTTTAGAACTTTCGAATTTGCTTTTCACTTTTCAGCATGAAAGCAGCATGATCAAAACAAGTAAACTTTACTCTGCAATAGAAAACCTCCAATCCGCACTAGAACAATTCAACAGCATAACTGTTAAGATTTAATAGCGAACTATGTCGTTTATTATCACGTGATCCCGCGGATGTGGCATTAAATTGAACGATAGCCTCATATTAGAACCTCAAAGGCTGACTTCCCCAACAGTAAAGGTCAGGAGGCTAGGTTACATTGTGATTATTCCTTCACTGGTTAGCGACCGTGAGATATCGCCTAAAACACTTGAACAAAATCTTGTTGGATGGGCAAAACAAAATCGAAGTTTTCTTCGATTATATAGTAGTAAATTGCCTGTCGCAAACATAAAAAGGAGCCCGCTAACAGGCGAGATCACAAACCCAGATGCGGCCCGAAGATATATAGAAACTTGCAGGGAATTGGGGTTCATCACGAAATTGAGAAAAGTTCAGATTTCGAAAATTGGAAGGGTCATCTCAATAATCCCAGAAAGGGACAATCCATTTGAATTATCAATTGGAAAGCTCTTTATTATCTTGAAAAGACTTTTGGAAAAAGATTATGATGTCCTGAAGACTATTCACAAAATCCTATTGAGAGGAGAAGCAGACGAAATAGATTTCTTTAGGAGAGAGCTTCAACGAATTCTTAGTAAGAAAATTGAAATGGCAGCTCAAATGAATGACTTTTATTTGATTGATAAACTAAAAAAGAGTTTAAAAAGTATACAAAGCTGGGAAAGTGCTGAGCGATATTACCGTGAAAACATTAAAGCTCCCCGGCTTGAATGGATGCTAGATCTTCAGTTCTTAGCCTTTTGGAATAAGAGAAGCAACACCTTCCGCTTGATGGATAATCTTGATGTTTTTTTTGAAAAAGAAGTAATGAGTTACGAATGGCTTCAAGATATTTACCCTTACGTTTTCAGTAAATTCTATTCAGGCGTTTTCAAGAAAAAAATGGGACACTGGCCTAACCTTTCTCCGAAGGAAAAAATAGGAATTCTGGAGAACCTTCTCAACAATAGCATGCAGATGTTCAAGACTGTCACAGACTTAGACAGAATATCAGCGGATGAATTTTTTGAATATTCGCTTGCTTCATTGATTCAGAATAACGACATTGCTGCAGGGCTTTCAGATCTTGAAAAAGATCTAACTAACTTCGTTGCCTCAGGTGAACTTAAGTTCAGATATGTCAAAACTGTTTCTAAAGCCGACAGGGGATACATATTAAGGATTTGAGTTACTTAACAGGAAAGGTAACTTTGATGGAATTTATAACATGTTTCTCAACGAATCTCTTGGTTATAAGTGGATCTGTTCTTCCTTCTTCATTCATGGCTTGGAATAGTGCAAAGGACAACACATCATTAATTTGTCTTGGCGTTAATGGAATTTGTTTCTGTTTCATCTCTGCGTAGATCAATTCTAGTGCATCCTTTTCGAAAGGAAAGAATTCGTCTTCTTTTGTGATAGGCTTTACCCGGAAGTAGCCTAGCAGATCTCTGACATAAGACAAGTATTCTTCCATTGTCAATGATTCAACTATGATCTGATCTGAGATTCTGGATTTTATTGCAGGGCCGAGGTAGGCTAATCGCTCCTCGACTTTTTCGCCAGGTAAGAGAGTCATATTAAAAACTATTAACAAGTTGTGAGGGATGAAATCAAGAAGATCTCTTATAAAGTACTGAAACTCGAATACATCCTTACCTGGACGGTCACCGATTCTCTCAAGGTCGTCGATCCAAACAATGACGCGGGAGGCAATAGTTGCCGTAAGGAGGTTAAGGATTCCACTGATTGTTCTGACTTTATCCGTTGATGTAGAGATGCCTCTTGCAATACCTGCATTCTTAAGCTCTGTAGAAGTTGCTGTCATCGAAAGATATCTCTCAAAGACGAAACGTTTTCTCCCCTTCAGTTTCGCAAAGGCTTCTGCAACACGAGGATCCATGTACTTTGATAATTCAGCCAGATACGCTTCTTCAGATCGTATTGACTGAAACTTCGATTCTATCTTATCCAATGCTTTGATTATTGTATCTACTCCAATTTTTCCGATTATCTCTAGATAAATGGTGTCAAGAGTATTATCTAGAGGGAAAATTATGGGTATAGAAATAGGTAATGAAGGAATTGAGATTCCTATTTCTTCAACGATTTTTTTCATTACTTCAGGTTTTGAGAAATAACTCATTGCATGAGTTTTACCCGCACCCCATTCTCCCCAAATGCAGGCAATTATTCGGCTGGGAGTGCTCTGCAATGCTCGTCTCATTGCGTTTTTTAATTGGCGGAGGAAGGCCTCTCTATCTGCCCACACAATTTTATCCATATCTGGCGTTATTGCAAATGGGTCATCTCTTAAATTGAAATCTTTCAATAGCACATGAGGGCCTCCATATTCTTAAATCTGAAACCTTAGGATATATTTATCTAGCTCACAGATAAGATATTTTCGATGTCCGGGAATAAACAAATCTGCATAGTGGATACTGATAGCTTGCTTTTCGCGTTTAGGTTGGAGCTTCGTCCTGAAAAAGCAATCCAAAAGATTTCCAGACGATTCGATTTAATTATTCCGGAAAAGGTAGTTGAGGAATACGCGGATAAAACTAAAAGGAGACTACTAAGAGAATACGATGATGTCAAACAAGATATTGACCTGTTCCTTGAGCGAAGAAAAGATGATGGAAAAATCGTCAAGAACGATGTATATTCTCACTGTCTACAATATGCAGAAAGATGGTTTAACCTGGTGGGAAAACAAGAAGAATACAAGAACAAGATTGACGAAGGCGAAAGACACTGCATGGCTCTTGGTCTATTCTTGAGTCGCAAGAATGAACAATGTCTATATTTAGTTACCGATGACTTCACTGCAATAGACGCTGGCATTCGATTGTTTGTTAAAAAACAGAGAATCGGTTTGGTCTACTCACTTCCTGAATTAATTATATTAAACTATCTCTTGGATAGAGGAATTCCAGAACTAAATGTGAGAGCATTCATCAATGATTACTTCATTTTCAACAAGCCTCAAAGTGCAGAGTTTCTTGACTTAAAAACCAAGTTTCTTGAAGAAATAGAAATGTCATGCAGGAAACAATTTTCTAGTAGCTGCAACATCTGTTGTAAGCTCTAGTCGTGCCATTTACGAGTTGTCGTAGCAGGTTACATTAGATTTTAGAAGCGATCGGATGGGGCGGAGAAAAACTACTTAGAAATTTGAACAGGTGCGGATGCGTTTTTCTCAACCGTTTATAATGTGTTGGACCGTTTATCGGACAACACCAACATCCAATCCGCCTGTACCCAAGGTCGTAAAGCGGATTGTAAGGTAAGTCATTTTCCTTAATGTACCTCCATACTTCCCATTCATTCCAGTCATAAATGGGATTCACACGTATTATATAGGGCTCCTTTTTAGGAGTTTTTATGGGTGTCAAACTTCTGCGATAAATCGATTCGGTTCTCGTTGTCCCAGTGATTTCAGCCTTGTAGCCCCTTGATGACAAAAACTGAAAAGCGGGTAAATCCTTGTAGGGTTTGCAGCACCATCTGTTTTCATGCGTCGCCCAACCTCTATCTTTGACTGCTTTGAAAAATGGTTTGTCGCTTTGGGTTATGTGCAAAGTGAACCCCCATTCCTTTTGAAGCCTCCTCATATACTGAAGCGTTTCTGGAAACTCGACGGTTGTATTGTTGTATATGACCGAGACATCCGGATTAGCTTCAAGAGCGATATGCAGGACTACTAAGCTATCTTTGCCCCCACTGACAGCAACAGGTAAGTTACCAGAAAATATCACAAAAGTGTCTTTTATTATATCTCTAGCTTGCCTCACCTTGAAATCATAAAAAAACCTGCTGTTACATCGTTCAATCTGTTTTCCTAAGAGAGAAGAATCTACTTTTCTCAGAAGCGGCGCAATCAACTTCTTTCTAACAGCTATCTCTTCCTTAGTTAGAGTACAGGGCGTTTTGTCCTTCCTCCAGGAAATCCTGGATGAAGCTTAGAATTTAAGACTTGCGTAAGATTTCCTTTAGCTTCTGAACTTCTCCTGCCTTAAGACCGCCATTTTCTGAAGCTATTCGAAGTATTTCAATTGCTCTTTGAATATTTCCTTCTCCCCTTCTGATCGCTTCATTCACGGATTTTCTCGACAAGTTGGTGATATTGCATATTTCAGTAGGTTTTTTGCCACTACGGTAAAGTTTTAACACTTTAATCTGGTTTTCTGACAAAGTGCGCATGAAGGTGAATTGGTACTCCAAATCTTTTAAAATTTTGCGTAAGACGAACGTGAATTGTTGCGCGTTATTATTTCTAAATTGATGATGCATCGTTTTGAACATGCCAAAAGAGATAGACTTTTGTTTGCATTAAGAAGCCACAGACTTTGATTAAACGTGCAAGCCTTTCAAGGTTGGCTTTCATTACTTCTTTGGCGTAAACTTCCTTCCTTCCGAAGGGAATATGACAGAAAAAGTATTTCATAAAGCGTGCGTGACAATGCTTAATGAATGCTTCTCTCAACTTTTCTAGGCCTTCATCGTTTAGGGTTTGGAGCTTGTTTAAAACGTATTTCTCGCTGCCGAGCAGTTGAATGTTAAAGCCGAGCTGCTGCAGAGTTTCTGCAATGGCTAGGGCTTCTTTTGGTGGTGGTTGCTCTGCTATTTTCCTCATTTCAGCTTTCTCTCCGAACGGGTTATATTTCGCCATCACTGCTGGCATTTCCACGTAAGGCGTTCCAGCCTTAGCCAAGGTTTCACGAACAAGCTTAACGCCTAAGCCAATGGTGCGGTATTTTGGATGCACAACAACACGGCTGATAATGCTCAGCTTCTCGTTTAGCTCTTTCATGCTCATTTTTGGCAAGACAAGTCTTCGACCGAAACATGTTGGAGGCGGATAACAATAAACAATTACCCCGCATAATTCGTCTTTGCGTTTGATGCAGAAGATTTTGCGAGGACCAGCTATTTTGTGGCTTCTGTAATGGAAGCCTGCAAGCTTACGCCAATCCTCGGTTGCGCCTTCCACTACTTTCATTTCCTTAACGAGGCTGCATTCTCGGGCTGGCTCGTTTGGGTAATAGTTTACGGTTATCTCCTTTCCGAATCGCTTGTGAATGTGCACCGATGGGTTCAAATCCCCAAATAGGTCTGTGTGGGTTGTGGCTGCCAAAACCGCTTTGCCTTGCTGTCTAGCGAGTTTCTGAAGGTTATATGCGACTATTTTGGCTGTGTCCCTGTCAAGCGTAGCTGCAAACTCATCCATTATCCAAAATTGAGCCTTACTCTCCATCATTTTGGCGATTTTGTAACGGTATTTTTGTCCGTCGCTGAGCTGCTCATAACTGCGTAAGAAAAGGAAAGCGTCGTTTAGGCCTACTTTGCTTAGAAGCTCTAAGCCTTCTTCAAGGGTTTCGCCAACAGTTTCGATTAAGGGTTTACCAATGATTGGTAAAATATCATTAATGTTAATGTAGCTCAAGCCCAAGTCTTGTTTGATGTCCTTCTCTAAGGCTTTGAGTAGAACACTTTTGCCTGAGCCTGAATCGCCAGTTATGAGTGTGATGTCCGTTGGCCCTATTTTCAACTCAACATTATCGTAAATCACGAACTTCTCCCATTGGTCAAGCCCAAGACCGAAGCTTTCAGCAATTTCTATTACTCTGCTTGTAGGCGCAGGAGCAACAGTTTCATAAGCGATGTTTATTAGGAACTTGCCAGTCGCACGGTCAAATTTTCTTACGTATTGGGTTATGCGGAAAAACTCTCGTCTTCTTATCGTGTTACACCTTCCACTTGTTTCCGCTTCAGCTTCTCCCTGAGCTTTTTCATTTTAGCCCTGCCGAGGCTCATTAGGATGCCACACCCGCCTTGGCTTTTCTGGGTAAGCCTTCCTTAACTTTGCCAGCAACATGCAAGTTGCCTTCCCCATCCAACATCATCAGCACCTTGCCTTTCGGATTTAGAAACGCCAAGCCCTTTTTGAAACCGAGCTTTTCCGCTTCTGTTATGCGAAACTTGTTTTGGAAGAGTACGTCTCCACTCTGATAGTTTACACAATAGAAACGTGGACAATTCTCCCATGCGACGCTTGACGCATAGACGCACTGTTGACTGCTTGGATGCGTATACTGCCTGTTGCAGCCTACAGCTATGCTCATCGTATTGCAGCTTACCTGATTTGGGCTTAGATTTTCCCCAGCGTGGTTGTGATCTCTCGCGTGATGATCATCCGGGCCAATATTTGTGTGTTGAGAATGAGGGTGACTTTTAGGCTCGTAACGATAATTCGGATTAACATACATGGGGTCGAAGCCTGCCCCTTGAGCCTCAAGAACATAGCCCGCGGTGCCCTCTGGAAGTCTCGCTAATGGAAAGCGTCCGCTTGTGATTATGCCGGCTGCTGCTGCAACATTCTGCAAAACACGAGCTGAAGTTATAACCGTAAAGCCGCCGACATTAAGCCAGCCAAGGTCGCCGACGCCATTAACATACAAGTTACTCCATTTCTTCGTGGCGCTACCTAAATCATAAGTTGCAGATGCGTTTGGCAAAAGATGAACAGCTACGCCAGCGTCTAAGGCTTTAATTACACCGCTCAAGTACAGATCTTTCCATTTTTTGAGGCCTGAACCCAAATCGTAGGTTGCATCTGCATCTGGGATAACATGAAAATTAAAGAGCATATTGCTTATTGCTACTTCCACGGCATAGATTTTTGCAAAACGCTTCGTTGCTGAACCTATGTAGCCGCTCTGGTCAGCTGTAGGCAGTAAATCATAACGAATTTCAAGCTGTCCTGCTCCCACACGTTTAAGCCATGTGTCCAGGGCAGCGTCTCCACCTGGACCGAATTGAAGCATGTCTTGGCTTAACTGCGCTTTTGGATTTGCCTCTCCAACGGTTTTAATACGCATAAATCCATCAGTATATAGCAGCAGATAAAGCGTGTGAACCTCTTTCCATTTAGCGTTTTCCGCTCCGAAAATGCCATGTGCGTCGTCGCTTGGCTGAAACTGATGGTCTAAGGCTTGCGTTCCAGCCTTGTTCTTTGTTCGGAACCGCATTATGTCTGCTGTATCACTGTAAAGACCAATGTATTTCGGGCAAATCCAGCCTGTAATCTTGTCCCATCCGCCAGCGTTCTGGTTAGGCCACTGAACGCCGTCCTCGCTTCCAGCTTCATGTCCAACATGGTGCATGCCTACGCCTTCGCCCATGGCTGTTGGAAGCTTAAACCTTCCCAGCTTTGTCCGAGCAAGCTTTTCAACCGTGACAGTTGTTGCTCGAGAACCATACAAATAATCTGCGAGCAACGGCGGAACTTTTCCAAGCTCAAGGCTTATCTCCAAAGTTTGTGTTTTAGCGTCAACGCGGTATTCTACGCTTTCAATGCGGAAGTCAGAGTCAACATTCTCGTTTGGAAGGCTGACGTGAATTTTGTCTCCAGCAAGAAGCGGAGTATCTTCATAATCGATTACCGTGCTTCTGACCGTGAGGTATTCTGCTGGGCTTTTGAAATAATCAAGCAGAGCTTTGGCTCTCAGCTCGCAGCCTTTATCGCTTACAAGCTCCTCATCAACTTCGACAAACTCACGCAAGCCATACGCAGATTGGCTTGCACCGTCCTCTGCAAAGCTTTTCCAACGTCCATAGCCGAAGTGGAACTGGTCTATCCAAATGTCGCCTGCTGAAAAATATTTCTGGTCCACGCATATGTTTATTCTCTTGATTTTTGTCCAGTCAAAATCTGCGTAATAAACGTCCCATTGCTCAGCGTTTCTGCTGCCCCAATTGAGGATAATTTTCTCCCATTGATTGTATTTGGTTAGGCTAAAGGTTTTGCTGGCTGTTCTGCCGTTAATGTCCTCAATCTGCAGCCAGCCGATTTGTTCGTGCTTGTCATCTACGCGAATTGCAAACATCATCTGTGGAAACTCGTCTGCGCTTATTTCTTTGCCAGCGTTGAACTCCCAGCCAACTGCTGCGTAATAGGTGTAGTTTGGAGCATGGGCCTTGACGCTTTTGGCTCCTGCATACTTTATTGTGGTGTCAAGGCTTAGGTCTAAGAAAGCTGTTAAAGGCTTCCACATGCCATAGACGCCATGAACCAAATTGCCTTCGGCATCTTCCGTCAAATCTTCAGTAAGCGTGTCGCTCCAAGGCTGCCCATCCACATCAACCGGAAAAGGCTTGTCTTGGCTGCCATAAACCTCAATTCTGTTGCGAATGCGATGGATGTCCTTGCGGTATTCGCTGACCTCGACTTTTTCTGAAAGGCTTACAGGCGATGCCTTGCTGTTCTTTGGGAAAAACTCAAACTTGCCGTCTGGAGCTACACGAAAATCGTAGCCAATAACGCCGTTTTTGTCGGCTGATTCAGCAATGTATTTGAGAATGTCGAAAACAGGAGCCTTATCATATTCCAGCTTGGTGTAAGTTGTGTCCGTGTTTTCTATTAGCTCAACTGGTGGGTCTCCACGTTGATGACTTAAGCCCACGTAATAATCGATGAGGTCTTTGACTATTTCCTCGCCCTTCTTGTTTTCATATGTCTTAGTTACCACTCTTCTGAAGATGCGCTCTCCCCAGCAACGCCCGCTAACACGAATATAATTCTCGGTAGGCGTGGATTCGCATTTGACGCTTTCAACTCTAAGCGTAATAATCTGCGGAACATTCGTGCCTCTGCCAATAAAAATGGAGCCATCCATGCCAACATTAATTGGATAAGTTCCGCCAGAACTATACTTTTTGTTCCAGTTTTGTAGCAGGCACTCAAAGCTGCCGACTTCTTTCGTGCAGCCTAAATGAACCGTAAGCTCGATAACATCTCCTTGAGGTGGAGTAACAGAGCCAAAAACAATGGCGGCTTTCGGGATTTCAACGCTCAATGCTATTCGACACCTCGCCTATACATTTCCTCTTCTCCAGCACGTTGAATACTACGACTACGGGAAGGCGTTTCCGCAGCAGCCTCATTGAAACTCTGAACACTAGATGTTGCGGCATTCATTTGACTGGCGAAATAAGCCATGGCTACTGCAGCAGCGATTATGACGCCTATGCCAACTCCAGTGAGAGCAAGAAAAGTTGCGTGGCTAATGTTCAAGGCATTCTGGGCAGCGGTTGCAATCCATGTGGCTGCTGCTTTAATTTTGTAGGCTACGGCTGTGGCTATGCTTGCGCTTGCGTTTGCTGATTCTGCGGTCGTGTTGAGGGCTATGGATGCCGTGTGTCCGGTCGTCACAACCGTAAGATAACTCTTCATGCGAATGAATGCAGAAACAAGCGTTATAACAGCAAGTATGGTTCTCGCCCATTTAGCAGATTCCTTGTCGACAATGCCAAAATCTCCAGCGAGGCTTATGACAGCAGAACCCATCATTGTGACGCTTGAAAAGGCACGTGCAACTGTTGTCAAGCTTACGGTTGTGGATTCAGCTTTCGTTTTAAGCTCTTCAAAGCCAGAAGCTGAAGCTCTAACGTTTTCTCCCATAGCAGAGGCTTCGACGCCTGTCTTGTTAAACTCCGCTTCCATAACAGAAGCTGAAGATTGAACTCTTGTAGCCATTGCAGAAGCGTCTGAGCCTACTCTGGCAAACTCGCTACTTGCCAAGTTTTCAGCAGCAATAACTATGGCTAACTCGTTGAAGCTCATCTGAAACCAGCCTCCACCTTAGCTGTTTCAATAGCGTCTCGAATTATTGCTTCAAGCTCTGGAAGATACTGCTTTATTGCTGGATACAGATATGGGCGAGCCTGCATCCGCCTTGTGCCAAGCTCAACAAACAAGGCGTAAGTGGCTTCAGCACCTATCTCAGCAACCCACTCGCTAATCTTCGCGTAAATTGAGCTTCTCAGATGGCCTGTTCTCACTGGAACGAGCTGTTTGGCTAAGGCTTTAACGTCTGCAGCCCAACTTGCCAAAAGCCTATGCACATGACGTTGCATTCCGCTATCAAACTGTCTCATAGCCTCTTGAAACTTCTCGACGCCTTTAACGTCACACGTTATCTCAATGCTCATCGCAGCTTTGCCTCCCGCTTGGCTTTTTCCATCTCCTCTGCTGTTTGCCTATCGACCTCGTTGAGGATTATGAGGAATTGCTGGATTGTTTTGGCTGGCTGTTTTCTAAGCTGCTGGATTGTCCATCCGAACTCTTTGCAGAGTCTGTACTCAGTGATTGCTGGGTGCGGTTTGCTTCTGCGGATTGCTCTGACAAAAAACGTGATTCTTCAACGGTTAAGCTGTTAAGTCTGTTGGCTATTCTGCTGAACAATTCGCCTAATCCTATTGGAACGCCGTTTTCCTCGTTCAGAAGCTTCTCCAATGTTATGGGCTTGTGTTCAGGCTGCTCCTTAAGCGAAGCCATGATAGTTTCCGCTTGAATTGCCACATAATCGCTGCTTTGAACTTGCCCTGTCACTTGGCTATACTTCGTGTGTTTCTGGATTATCCGACTGCGCTTAGCCCAGCTTATCTCCTGGAAAGTGTAGCGTCCCTTGTATTCTGGTCCGTATTCTTCTCCTATTTCAATGGTTTCTTTTCGCATTTTGAATCATCTCCATTGTTGCAATTCGATTTCTGATGGCAGTGTTTATGTCTTCCAATACGATTTCTTGCATCCACTTTGGCATTTTCAGAATCCTTTTTCCAAGGCTCTCCCACATCCGCATCCACTTCTTTTTCAACTCTGCCTCAGCACCGAAATACTCCAAAACATTGACTTCCACAGCCATTTTTAGTCGCCTCAGCTTATGACCACATCTCTCGCAGCAAACTTGGCTTTCAAACTGACAAGGTCTTCGATGCGGGTCGGCGTGGCCACGTCTTCCCACTTGCAATACTTGAACAAGGCGCTATATGTCGCGCCTAACCCGAATTTTAAGCTGAACTCAGCATCGTTGATGACATCTTCAAACTCCGTTTTATCTTCAAACTCGAATGTTAATTCACCGCTTAGATTTCTATGGCGAGCCGGCAGATACTTTATCAAGTGGGCGTCTGTGGTTTTGATGACTGTCACAGGCTTCAAGTTGTTTTCAATGATGAATTTCCAGTCTGTTATGCGTTCTACGGCAGCTAAGCCTGAACCGTCTGCTAATCCACGCATAACATAGCTTGCACTGTAAGGAACTGCTCCACCATAGTCGCCATATGAGGCTCCGGCAATTTTGGCCGTGCCAACAGCAACGTCTTGCCCAATAAGCTCGACAGAAGCCCTCATGACGTCTTCAACGCTACAAGCGACTTCCAATTTGTTGATTCTGCAGCCCTTGTAGAGGAAGCTAATCACGTCTGAGGGGCTACTGAACAAGCCTTTGTAATACAGCACCTGAATGCTTAACGGGCTGAGCGTCTGCACATGCTGAATGAAAGCGATGGGCGACTCGCTTGTCAAAACGCTTGGAATCTTCAGATGAACCTTCCGCAAACCCTTCGTCAAGCTCTGCAAATCCCTTGACCCCACGCCTCTAACCTTTATTAAGCCAGGGTCCAATCCCGGCTCCACGCCTTCAGTGTTTATGCCAACCATCGAAGGATTCGTAGGCGTCTGTCCATAGACGCTTTCAGCTACAAAGTAGACACGGCTTTCATGCGCTCCATACGTGTCAACCATTTTCTTTCACCTTTTTAGAATACTCCTCCAACGTCCTCGAAGGACCATGATTTCAGCTGAAACTCCGTGCGGAAAATGAAGGGTTTAACATCCACACGGTCAGCATCCCGAAAACTAACCACATCCAAGTAGGTAATTCCGTTAACCGTGACCGTGCAGCTCACATAATCACAATTTATTATGGCTGCTGTGGTTCCATCGCTTGCGTTTGTTGTTCTCGCAAGGAGCCAAACAAAACCATCATCATCGACATAGTCGGTGACAGATGAAGTAAGCGTGATACTGAGTGTTTCGTCTGCTCCGCCAGTTCCAGCCTGAGCGCTTTGCCAAGCAGCAGCCACGTGATTCCAAACCTTTATGGTTACACCGTTGCCCCACGGGGCAATGCCATAGCCCTCAAACGCCAAAACAATTTTTTTAACGGTCTTTTCTCTGCTGTCGATTTTGAATCGGAAAAGCATGAGAGCGTATTCGCCGTTGACATTATGGCTTTTTGAATAGCGTGTGTCATCGCTATACCAGATTTTCTGATACTCCTCATTGGTTAGCTCTGTCCAGCCAGTGGCTCCAGGAATTAGCTCGCTTGACGCTCCTCCTTGGTAAGTCTTATGAGGATCTCCAGAGGGATAGCCTAAACCAGCAAAATCGTACCGCGTCTGATTTGGAGCCGAGCGGTTCTGCCTTACAATGCGGTTTACTTCTTCAACCATTTTGTTTCGCATGAGCTTTCCAGGGTCGCTTGTGGCTGGTCTATCCGTAGCCCACACGTTAACCCGTAAAGTGCCTAAGCGTCTGCGAATCCGCCCAGACATCTCGATTTTTGTGTCTCTGCTTTCAGCCAAGCCAACCGTGACTTGCCCATCATAATTCTTGAAGAGTTCACGGTCATACCATTCTTTACTGACATAGATGTTTGCGATTGCATTATCTTCCTTGACAACCCGCATGTTTTTGCTGAGAAGCCTAATCACGGTTGTAACAGAATCCTCAATTTCGCTCATTAGCTAATCAGCCTCCTACAATTAGCCTT
>JAAKEZ010000015.1 GCA_018475625.1 Candidatus Bathyarchaeota archaeon A05DMB-2 | reverse complement strand
TTCCAGCGGCAGGCTGCAGTAAAACTCCACAGGGACTTCTTTTCCCGCTGGGAGATCGTGGACTGTTCGTCCACGTTATGTGGTTTCACCGGGTACTACGCGGGGACAGTGGGGCCCTCGTTGATCCATTCATGCACGTCGGAACTTACCCGACAAGGCATTTGGCTACCTTGAGAGAGTCAGAGTTACTCCCGGCGTTTGCAGGCCCTTAGCCCGGTTGTACCCAGGTTTCAGGTACCTGTACTGGCCAGGATTCAGAAGCCGTTCACACGCTTTCGCGCTTGCGGCTTCCTGTGTTTTTATTAAACAGTCGGGACCCCCTTGTCACTGCGACCTGCCATTCCAGCCAGAGGCAGAAACAGCAGGCACCCCTTATACCGAAGGTACGGGGCTAAATTGCCGAGTTCCCTCGCATTAGTGTATACCCGACACGCCTTAGGTTTCTCGCCTAGGGACACCTGTGTCGGTTCTAGGTACGGTCACGAAGGATCCTTCCCAACGCCCTTTTCACTGGCTCCAGGGATCAGCTGAACCGCCCTAAAACGGGCGGCTATTCCCGCCTTCGCCTGGTTCTCGCCATTACGGCACTCCCCAGGCTTATACGGTTAAACAAGGCGACAGCCTTGCTCAGCCTACCCCGAAGCGTCAGGCGCTAGGCTTGCGTTGCCGCGTGTATCTTCGTGGTTTCGGAATTTTAACCGAATTCCCTTTCGGCAAGGTCGGTTAGGCCATGCCTTAGGACCGACTTACCCCCGGCTGACGACCGTTGCCGGGGAACCCTGGCCCCTTCGGCGGAGGGGATTCTCACCCCTCTTTGCTGTTACTACCGCCGGGATCTGCACTCCTGACCGGTCCACTGGACCTCACGGCCCAGCTTCTGTCCAGCCAGGACGCCCTCCTACCAACACAGCGCTAAGCTGTGCTCTGAGGTATCGGCGGCTGGCTTAGCCCCGTCCATTTTCGGGGCCGTCAGCCTCGGCGGGTGAGCTGTTACGCTTTCTTTGAAGGATGGCTGCTTCTAAGCCTACCTCCCCGCTGTCTGAGGCTGACGACGCCCTTCGGTTTGACATTTGGCCAGCACTTGGGGGCCTTAACCTCAGTCTGGGTTGTCCCCCTCTCGGTCCGGGAGCTTACCCCCCGTAACCCGTCTCCCGAGGTCTACGACGCTTGTGGATTCGGAGTTTGAAAGAAAAGCGGAGCCTTTCGGCCCCTTACTTTCCAATCAGTGCTCTACCCCACCAGCCGCCTCGCTCGGGACTGGGCTGAGACCCACTTTGGAGGGAACTAGCTATCACCGGGCTAGATTGGTCTTTAGCCCCTAGCCCCAGGTCTGGAGAACGAATTGCACGTCAGCACCCTTGCGGGCCTCCACTAGGCTTTCGCCTAGCTTCGCCCTGCCCAGGGCTAGATCGCCCGGTTTCTAGTTTTCACAGTTGTGACTCCGAGCCCTTTCAGACTCCGCGCCTCGTCCTCTTGCGAGGATTGCGCGCTTGTTGGTTTCCCTATGCCTTCGGGTTTAGGCCCTTAGACTTGCCACAACCGTGAACTCCCCGGCCCGTGTTTCTAGACGGAACGTGCAACCCTGGTCCTCCTCCCTCGTACTACCGTCTTGCGACGGTTTCCTTTGGGAGGAATCTACCCTTCCGGGCTGCACACGTCTGTAACCGTCTGGTTTCAGGCACTTTTCACCCCCCTTCCGGGGTACTTTTCAGTTTTCCGTCACCGTACTAGTGCGCTATCGGTCTTGAGGCGTATTTAGTCTTGGAAGTTGGTGACTTCCGATTTTCCGCACCCAAACCAGGGTACGGTAGTCTGGGACTCCAGCTCAGCTCTTTCCGGCTTGCGCTTAGGGGGCTGTCACCCTCTGTGGCGGGCCTTTTCAGGCCACTTCAGCTTGACCGGTGAAGAGGAAGCTGGGCCCTTAACTCTACATCTCCCGTTGGTTTCCCGACGGGATTCGGTTTGGACTTTTCCCGTTTCGCTCGCTGCTACTAGGGGAATCCCGTTTTGGCTTCTTTTCCTCCCCCTACTAAGATGCTTCCGTTCGGGGGGTTCCCGCTCCGTGAAGGAGCATTATCTGGGAAGTCCCATTCGGGCATCCCCGGTTCGAAAGCTGCATGCGCTTACCCGGGGCAGTATCGCGGCTTGCCGCGCCCTTCGTCGGCTCTCAAGCCGAGCCATTCTCCAGACGGCGTTGGCGTTGTTGGGCCGTTATGGTAGTGTCTGTTTGGCGTTTGGTGAATACCTTGCTTTGGTGTGTTGTTATTGCCTGTGCGTGGTGTCATGATGAGTTTTTAGGCTCATTTCACCCTTCACTCCTGCATCCGTGCGGATGCGGAGTTGCATCTGTTTTGGATGGCATGTTCTATGTTGCTGGATTGTTTTAGAAGCGTTTGTCGCTAATATAAGTGTTGTGTCGTGTGGTATAAGGGTTTTGAATGTTGCTGGAGTATGGCTGCTGACTGCTGGTTTTTGGTGTGGTTCAGTTTTGTTGCTGTTTTTGGGAGTTGTACCCCTCTATAAGACTATAGCTTTTTATATACTCTGGTGCACTGGCGTTTTTTAGCGCATACACAGGGTTTAAGGAGGGTTATATTTGGATTATTCTTGCTTCCTTTTTCTCAGTGTCCAGTAGGGCGAGTGTGCTCTTGCCGCTTAGGTACCCGCAGACTTCGCCGGGGTTTATGATTAGGGTCTTTCCTTTCTTGCGGACGTCAGTGGTGTGTGCGTGTCCGTGAACTACGGCGTCGAAGCTTTCGCAGGTAGTTAGCGCGTCGAGGAGTTGTGGTTCATCTCCGTGAAGCATTGCGATTTTGAAGCCGTCAGCATCTATGAAGGCGAATCTTCCGCGTATTTCGCAGTTGCTGGTTTCGCTGAACCGTTTCTTGAGGAGTTCGTGGTCACCGTCGTTGTTGCCGAAGACGCCGATGAGTTTTGCGTTTAATGATTTGAATTTTGGGATTACGAATGGTGCGACGTAGTCTCCTGCGTGGAGGGCGAGGTTGACTTTTTCTTTGTTTAGTCGTTTTATGGCTTTTTCAACCATCGGCAGGTTGTCATGTGTGTCTGAGATTATTCCTATACGCATGTTGTCACCGGCTTATTTTTTCTGGTTGGTTGAAGTAAAGGTTTTCTATGTTGCGTTGTGTGCAGTTTGTATCATATTGCTGTCTTTGGAATATGCAGACTTGCGAAACAGGACTTAAAATACTCCGCGTTTAACTCAGTTATAGAAGACAGTTCTAAAAGAGGGAAATAGAAGTGAACTCGTGGACTGAGGATTCACCCAAAAGAAGAGACAAGCTTTCCATAATCGCCGAAATCTTGGAAATCGCGAAGGACGGAGCCCTAAAAACCCAAATAATGTACAAGGCAAACCTTAGCTTCGCGCAGCTCAACGAGTACCTCAAGTTCATGCTGAAAATCAAATTGTTGAACAAGCTTGTTGATAATCGGAAAGAAATGTACGGGGTGACGGCGAAGGGTTTAGCGTTCTTGCAGCGGTATGTTGAGTTGACGGAATTGTTGACAGAAGAAGCGAATAGTAAAAACGGTGCCAAGTTTCCGCCGCAGAACCTGCTTCGGAAAAGTTAATTGTTTCTTTATGCTGCTAAGCTTTGGGACTGAAAAACGTTTTATGTTTTAGAAGTTTGTGTTCTAGTTTTCTGTTTGTGCAATGTATTTTTTGACTTTTTTCTTTAGTGCTGGGAATTCGTCTATCATGGCTTTTACAACTTGCCAGCGGATTTCTTCTTTGTCTTGGTAGTTCATTTCAGCCTTCCTTCATAAGTGAATGTATCTTATATCAGGCTATACCATATATAGCATATATAAGCCTTTTTCCCTGAATAGAATATTCCTCTTCCAAATGCGAAAAAGAATATAAGGCTTCAAACATCAATCATGTTAACACTGCAGGCGCGTCAACAAGCGTAAAGTTGAAGGAAAGGTAAGATACGCTTCCTTCTCGCGTGACCTCAACAGCGTCTGTGAGGTTCCACCAAGCCGCGCTAAACGGAAGGAAGGATGGACGAAAATCTGAAAGCCAATTCAAATATGCGCTTCTTATCCGTTGCTGAATCCTGCGCCGTTGCATTATGTTCCCATGCATGCCGTACTTTGTCATCATACGCTCCTGCACCATCGGAGAATTTGCTTCATACTTTCCCCGTAGTATTGATTGTCAAGAATTTGGGTTTCCCGCTGGACGGCATCATCACAGGATCAGATCATACTGAATTTTCCACCATGATCCTCTCGACCATAGCTGACTGCCCCGTTGGCACATGTAATGTTTTCAGCGTTGGCATTATTGGATATTGTATTGGGATTGCGGTTAAAAACAGCAAAAACGTAGGGAAAATTGTTGCTGCCTTGCCTTTTGTGCCTTTCACTGCTTGCCCACCGAGAAAAAAGCTATGCAAAACGCCCTCTTAAGAAAATCGCTTCCAAAAAACTCGAATGCGACTGAAGCGCGCTTCTAGGAAACTAGAACTATATGCTCTGCTTATTGAATGTAGCTTGTTCCGTTCCAGAAAATCATCTGGCTGTACCCGTATGTGTTATTGGCTTCTAACCCGTCATCATATATTATGTCCAATCTGTTCTGGTACTTGTTGATTAGACCGCCAACTTCGGTGCTTATGGCGAATGAGAAGTCGTCGGCTTGCCACAATCCCCAAATCTTGTCATATGGGCCACGAAAACCATATGCGTAACCATTCGGGAGCACGTATGCGACTCTATCGGTAGGTGAGGCGCTCGGTCTGGGATTGTCCACGGCGTATTGCCAGAACCGTTTCAACGCATCGCGATGTTCTGGTTGGAGAGTGGTATGCGTGTAATTCTCGTTCGTGTCAAAAATCAGGATATATTTGGCGCCGTTTTCGTATGCCAGAACCAAATCGTCGTAAAGTTCCTTGCCAGATCCAAGGTAAGGCGGCTGAGTGTAAGTCCACGTAATCATGACGCCCCAGTCCCTTCCTTGGACGTTGGCTGCGCCTCTGGCGAGCGCCACATTTAACTGTCTGCTGTAGTTCCAGCCGAATTCTGCAAAAACCACGTCATATCCTGCTTTGTAATTGAACCAGTAAAGCGCGTAGTCTGAAGTCATCAACGGCCAATCATCGCCATAATTATATTTAATCACGTGTTGCAGAATCGTGTTCATCCGGCTGATATACTGATTTGCTGCGTCTGTAAAGTTGTTCGCTGACCAGTCTTTAAGCGCCGTGTATTCATCATTATCCAGTTGACGCCCGCCAGGCTCATCGAAAGCGTACAACCCCAAAAACGATTGTCCCCACCGGGTTTTTGCTTCTGCCAGCCATTGCCGCTGACCTTCGATGCGTTCAGAGGTATTTTCTGGATGCATGTAAATCATGAAATCTATGCCTCTATCGTAAATGTACGAGCAAACTTCGTTTAACTTTGCAACGTCGAAGGTTATTCCTTGGCTTCCGATAACGATAAGGTTCGTGTATGGGCTGATTTCATCCACGAGCTGTTTGATTTCTGTGACGTTGTCATAAGCCACATCCACTCCCACATGAACTCCAGAGACATCGCTCTTTGATGGGCTTGCCCCGAAAAAACCGTAGGTTATAAAAAGAGCACCAATCATCAAAGAAACCAGTATGATACTCCATAAATACCTGTTTCTAAGCAACGAACTGACACTTGTCACGGTGAAATCAACATTAGATCATATTGCAACTTAATTTAAAAACCCATAGGCAATTCAAGCTGATCCTTCCCAAAGCAGACGCAGCGGAAACCAAGGCGCAGAAACACCCCGTCCTTCAGAATGCGGTGCAGCATTTGCCCACGCTCGTTGAGGTAATACCTGCGCTGTTTTTCCTGCACCACGAATTCAGAAAGCATGTCCAATTGGTAGTAGAAGGTGCCCACGCCCAAACTTAGCGTGTCCCAGAGTTATTTGAACCCGACTTTCTCATGTGCAAATAGGATTTCTATTTCTCCGCCGCGTTGGGTCTCTGAGCATAGTGTAATACTTGGACAAGTCCTCCATGGTTCAGAGTTCTCCGCCTGCATCTTTCATAAGTACAGTCAGTGCTCTGGATTTATAGGTTTGTGAAAACGGCTATGTGTCGTCTGGAATATTGCTTCTTCGGGAATACGTGCTTTATCTGCAAGCGACGCCATTTACTCTTGAGAAGGATGAAGGCACCGAAAGGTATGACACTTCCCAAACGCTTCAGGATAGCTTACTTAGCGTTTATTGCGCCGTTCATCCTCGCGTTTCTCTCATGGCTATATTTCCCCTCCGTCGCCCTCTGGATAATCAGAAATCTCTTCAGCTACACCGCGGCGGAACAACCAGCCAACATAGTGTGGACCGGCGCAATCCGCTTCTTCTACACCTGGTACACTTTCGTCGCCATTGGCGTGGCAGGCGTCTGGGTCATAGCCGCGTTTTTCGCGCGGCGCAGATACAAGACCGCTAAAAGCTCGTTCTATCCCATGGTGTCCTTCGTGGTTCCTGCTTTCAACCAGGAAAAAAACATCGCCGCGTGCGTGACAAGTCTATTCAAGTGCGCGGAAAAGTACGACGGCCTCTGCGAAGTCATAGTTGTAGACGACGGCAGCACCGACTACACATACGAAGTGGCGTGGTCCGCTGTGCAGCTTGCCCGTGCTGAGCATCCGCATATTCGCAGCAAGGTCGTGCGTCACACCGCCAACCTCGGCAAAATCGAGTCTTTAAGGACAGGCATAAACCGCGCGTTAGGCGGATTAATCGCCATCGTGGACGCGGATTCAGAGTGGGCACCTGACACGCTGGTCGGGCTTGTAGATTACAAATTGGCAAACGGAAAAAAGGCCGTCACCGGCTTTACGCACCCGAACGGCCAGGGCAGCGAAGGAAACCTCTACGTTACCCTGCAGCGTCTGGAGTACAGTCACGGCTTGGCTGTTGGGCGCTGCGCTCAAGGCTTAGGCGACAACGTGCTCGTGGTCTCAGGCGCCATCGGCGTTTACGATGCGGACCTGCTGCGCGAAGTTTTGTCGGAAAAAGACATCCGTAGCGTCACCGAAGACCTGGAAATCACGTTGGAGATGCACAAGAAAGGCGCGAAAATCGGGTACATGAGCGCGGCGCGGAGCGCCACGGTTGCGCCGTTCTCGCTTAGTGCGTTGTGGCATCAGCGGTTGCGGTGGTTCACGGGGTGGCTGCACAACACGCTGGGGATTCACCGTGACTTGATGGGTCGGCGGTCGTGGTTGACGGTGCTACTCTGGTACTGTTACGTGTTCGAGTACGCAGGCGCATTCGTGGATTTAGCCGCGTTAATCGCGTTTCCGTTCCTATGGCTTTTCGCGCCTGACCGCCTGCTGTTTGCGCTAAACCTGCTAGTGTTCATCCCTTACGGTCTAATCATCGGCGTGGTCGGTCATGCGATTGCACTCCGCTTCGCTTACAACAGCGTGCGTTACGGGTGGCTACTGTTTTACACGCCCCTATACCCGTTGTTGCGGCTGGTTAACGTGGTTGCCCGTTCCCGCAGCGTTGTCAGCTACCTCATGGGCAACAATGGAAAATGGCATGTTGGTTGAAGAGAAGAGTTTTAAGGGTTAACGCTTTTTATGCTTGCTGGGCGTTTGCTATGTCGGTGAAAGCCGTACTCTTCGACATGTTCGACACGCTTATGCTAATCGAAAAGGACCACATGTTCTACAATCCTTCGCTGAAACGAGCGTACCATTCATTAGTGGACAGCGGCATAGACGTGTCTTTCACGGATTTCAGGCGGGCATACGTCAAGGCACGCGACGCGCTTTACACCGAGGCTGACCCAACCTTGGCGGAGCCACACTTCAACGTGCGGATTGCAGATGCGCTGCGGATCTTAGGCTACAAATTTGACGCTGACAGCCCCGTAGTGTTTCGGGCAACGCTGGCGTTCTGCGAAGAATTCATGACTTACGTACGCATCGACGATGACACCGAAGCGGTTTTACGCAAGCTTCATGGGAAATACCGTCTTGGTGTAGTATCGAACTTCGCCATCCCCGAGTGCGTGCACAAACTACTGGAGCAGCACGGGTTAGCTGGGCTTTTTGACGTGGTGGTGGTTTCTGCCGCGGTTAACAGACGAAAGCCGAGTCCAGAAATTTACAAGAAAGCGCTGGAGAAACTGGGCGTGGCAGCTGAAGAGACAATATTTGTGGGCGACACGGTAGATGCGGACGTGGCGGGCCCGAAGAGCATTGGCATGAAAACCGTTTTCATCGAGCGCCGCGTGCAAAAGGAAGTGGAGCAGGCATGCCCAGACCAAACCATAAAACGCTTGAGCGAGTTGCCTGCGGCGCTTGAGCGTTGCCTGTAAAGACATATAAACCTCGCTTCCGTACTTGACAGTGTGATTCTATATGGTTGAGATAGCTAAACTATTTTGGAGACGAGTAGTCACCGCGGACGGTTTTGTTCTCGGCGAAATGCACAGCGCTGAAGTGGACACGAACACATGGATGGTTACACACTTTTACGTCAGCTTGAATGATGAGGCGACGGATGCGCTGGGTTTTGAAGTGCCTTTCCTTGGGAAAGTTACGGTTTGCCTGCCCGTTTCGACGATTAAGGGGATTAAGGAAACGGCGGTGCTGAACAAGACGCTGGATGAACTGCGCGACCTCAGGGAATGCAAGGCGCGCTAAGCCTTTTATCTATCAGTGAATTACAAAGTTTTCCTTCCGTATTGAAGATTGCCAAAAGAAAATTGGGGGTTGTTAACCTGCTATTTCGCGATTATCCTCGCTGCAAAAGCCAAGATTATGCCTGCCCAGCCTATGCTGCTGTACTCCGCTATGACGGCGGCTACCTGCTGCGTCGTGATTAATGTGATTGCGAGCAGTATCAGCCAGAGCAAGCCCACGCCTGCTCCTAAGCTGATTATAAATTTGCCCGTGCCCACGCGGTTCAGGAAAATCAATATGCCGCCTGCGATGACGGCGAATCCGCCCGCCAATGATATGGCTATTAGTATTAGCATGAGTGTGTTGACCACTTGGAGGACTTGCTGGTTTTGGATATAGTTTGGCAGTTGTTCATTAATCAGTTCATAGGTTCCTGTGGGACCGTGGATTCCCGAGAGCAAAAGGAGCACGCCTGCGACCACTTCGAGTGTACACGCGATCAAACGCCTCCTGTTCGGCATTTTGCTAGAGCACCTCTCCTACTCTATACCAAACATAACTTTTAACATTTAGCCTCCGGGGTTTCTTTTAATCTGAAGAAGAGGGCAACAGTTAATATTTTGAGGCTGGGTAATTGCTTTATCACTGGTTCAAATGCCATTAGACACGAGTCACCTTGAACAAAGAATCCTAAGTTTTTGATATTAAATCAGAGTCGAAAAGGTTGACCCTCTTAACCTTACGCTCAACTGAGCTTAGAGGAAAATATGCAAGAAGATTATGTGAGAGTTTTAGTTGAAGTGTTTTATCGATTTCTTAACCAAGTCTCACGTGCGTATAAGCTTTGAAGTATGAGTTTACCCATTTCAACATTGTGTCCGCAAAACGCTATGTTATGCGCGTGCATGGTGTTCTTTGTCCTTCCATGATTTGGCTTATCCGCATCGGGTATTTCCCGTTGACCACGTAACAATCCAGCGACACTTCCAGAAGCAGTTTAGGGAGGAATTTATCGACGCTTGTCCTTCGGCCCAGTTTCAGCAGCGTCTGGGCTGAAATCGCTGGGATTAGCTTGGCGCTTGCGTTTTTCTTTGGGTCTTCCGTGAAAATTCCGTCAACATCGGTGACTAAAATGATTTTGGCAGCGCCTAGGCGTTTGGCAATGTAAGCGGCTATGGAGTCTGACGTAACGTCCCAAGAATTCTCCAGCGGGTCTTCCTTCAACATCATATGCGACGGCAGAAAAATCGACACCTTACCCATTGAGGAGATTCCCTCTAAATCGTCTGGTGTGCGTGAAACAATGGAAACTGGCGTGACGGCTGACAGCAGCAGCCCAAACTGGTCCATGCCTAAAATTGCCATCCTATGCGAAACATCACATGGAAGAGAAAAACGCTGGTCAACATCCCTCACAGTGTCTGCGAACTTGCCGCCTCCAGGCACCACAACTAACGTATGCCTCTTGGCTAACTCGCTTAACTTGCTGCATAAAGCCCGAAGCGCTTCTGGCTCTTCGGCTAAGCTACCTCCCACCTTTATTATGGCATCCATCTTGGAGCCACACCTTCAATCTTGCCTGCGGCCATCAGGGCTACACCAACAGCAGGCGACGCTGAAGTAGCCCCGGCATTTCCCACTAATTCGCCAAGGTTCACGATTTCTTCAACTCCTATACTTTCAGCTGCCTTTCTCGCTAAGAAATCTCTTCCCAACCCTGTGACAACCACGGGAACCTTCCCACCAGAGATGCGGGCTGCGCGTGAGTAAACTTGTCTTAGTCCGCCTGCTATCTGTGCGGTCTGGCGTTCATGGATGTACGTTGCCATCTGGGTAATTTCCTTTTCCGTCAGCATTTCCGTGTCGGCGCAGACAACCCGGGCAAGCCGAGCCATTGCTTCAGCTCTTGTTTTCCCGCGGCTGTCAGCCGTCTCAACAGTGTACTCCTCTGCCGTGATGTTCCTCAGAACCAAGTGAACGTCACCTGACTGCGCAAACAGCTCCGACGAAACCCGAGCTACACCCCTTCTGATAGGAATGGAATCGACGATTGCCGCGACATTCGTGCGCAAGCTTCCAGTGTACACGAGCTCTCCGCACATAAGTTTCTCCAAATCATTTTTACCCACCGCCGAAACGCTCCCGCCCACCACGGGGATGATGCTGGTGCTCGTGCTTCCAACGTCAACCACAACGCAGTTTGCAATCTGTTGAGCGACCAGCCAGCCTGTGGCTGCCCAATTCGCCGCGGCAACCTTAAGGGGCTCCTTTTTGGCTTCGCTAAGCGACCTCAACTCGGCGTCCATATCCAAAACGAAAACAGGTATATCCGCAAAGGCTCGGGCAACGTGTTCTAATATGCGGGTGACGCCTTCTCGCTTAGTCTGGTACGCGTCAGAAAGCTCCGCCGTCATAGTCACCCCAGCGCAGTCAAGTCTTGCTCCGCCGCTTAGCTTCTCCTTAAGCTGCGAAAGAACTGTTGCAAGCTTTTCAGGGTCTTTCCAAACTGGGTAGTACTCGACTGCAACCTTAAGTGCCTCGACACAGCCGTTACTGATGCTGATGAAGGCTGCTTTGGTGTTGGCGCCGCCTATGTCCCAGCCAATCACGTTCACCAACGCTGTCTGCCTCCATTTATGGTGGTGAAGAACTGCTTTTTAGCTTCGCTGAAACGCGCCAAAGCTTCCTTTACTGTTGAGCCGCGACATAAGAGAATTGCGCATGCAGAGTCATCTCCTCTAAAAGGAAAAGGCGGAGAAACCACCTGGCTCATCCTGCAGGCTTCTCGAAACGCATCGGCTTTGGTGCAGGGCACAGTTACTTTCGAGAAATAGGCGTAACCGCACGTTTGCATATCAGCTGGCAGTTGCCGAAGTAAAACCGCGTTGACGATGGCATGAGCAAGATTAAAATTTGTAACGTTTCTCAACCCGACATAGGACATGGTTAAGCGAGGATTCACCTCCACCACCACAGGTTCCTCGTCGGTCAGAACCAAATCAACCCCCACAAACCCCCGTAGCTCCCGAAAGGACTCTACAACTTTCTTCGCCACAGCAAAAGCGTCGCATTTGAGCGGGCTGTCAAGTGGAACTAACCCCCCATCGTAACTTGAAACGGCGTTGGACGCCCCAAGCGTGACGTCCTGTCTGTTCAAGCTGACAGGCAAAGCTTCGTCGCCGGTGGAGATTAGGCAAACGCTCGCAGTCACGCCATTAACCAGTTTCTGAACCAAAAAATGCTTGCTAGTTGACTCTCGCTTTAGCTTGCTAACCGCACCACCCACTTCAGCTTCACTGCGGACGACGCTTAAGCCAAGACAACTAACCCCATCCAAAGGCTTGAAAACCGCGGGAAAACCGAGATTGTCAACCGCCCGCTTGATTTCCGTTACCCCATCCTGCACACTGAGCACCATGGTTTCGGGCATGAGCACGCCAAGCCTCCTGAGGTGCTCGTGAAGAACGGCTTTATCTCCTGCTTCCTCGATGGCGCGGGATGAACAGTTTAGCAGCGTCACGCCAGTCTGTTCCAAGCTCGCCACATGTAACTGCAACGCCTTATCGGTTTCAGGCGCAATCACGCAAGCAGCGTCTGCGGATTCAGAGAGTCTTCGCAACGCCTCCTTTGTTTCTTGCTGAGACGAAACAGAAACGACAAAGTCAGATTCTAAGGGCGGGCTGAACGTGGCAACGCGGGAATCAAGCAAAGTTGTCACCTCGTGCCCAGCGGCTTTAAAATCTGCGATCACCGCACGCAGCATTGCGACCCCTTCGGTCAAAACACCCTGCGGTAAAGGTGCGTCGGCGAAGCCGCCTCCTGAAGCGTGCTCAAAGACCAGAAGCTTCACAGCTCATTAATCCTCTAGAATCGACAGAGAAAACCGCATGCCTAAAAGCTTTCCTCTTTAATGGCGTTCAAGTTCTCTAGGAAAGCAACCACATGCCACCTCTTCACGTGAGGCATCACGACTAAACGGATGCAGTCAAGGCGCGGAACGTAGGAGATGAGCCAGCCTTGCTCGCGCAGCTTTTCCGAAAGAACCTTCGTGCCGACGCCGCGGAAAGCCACGATGTTCAGCGTGGGTTCAGCGACGAGCGTAAAGCCAAGCGCCTTAAGCCCAGACGCCAAACGCTCTGTTAAGCCGATGCAGTGTTTAACGGTCTTCTCGAATCCTTCTCGACCTAACGTTTGAAAAACAGCCCACGCGGCTGCGGCTGAACTGCCGGGTCTTGTTCCCACGAACGTGTACTGGCGGTCTTCAGTCAAATATGGCGTTTCCGTCTTGAGGTAATTCAAAATCGCACGGTCGCGGAACAAGATCCCGCCCGCGGGAATCGTGGTTAACCCCATCTTGTGCGGGTCAACGGTTATTGATTGAACGCCTTTTAATTGAAAATCAAACGCCGCCTCGTTACTGCCAGCATTTTTAAGGAAGGGGAGTATGAGACCGCCAAAGGCGGCGTCCACATGCAGATAAACGCCGTGATTTAGAGCTATTTCGGAAAGCTTGCCAATCGGGTCGACCGCGCCAAGTTCAGCTGTGCCTGCCGTGCCGACTATGGCAATCGTGCGCTCGTTAACGAGTTTCTTCACGGATGATGCGTCAACCCTAAACGAGGCGTCTAAGCTTGCGCGGACAGCCTTTAATCCCAGCAACTTGCATGCCTTAGTTAACGAGAAATGAGCTGATTCAGGCAAGACCACTTCAGGATTGCTGACGTTTGCCCGGTTTCTTGCAGCTAACAGCGCCAGCAGGTTTGCCTCTGTCCCACCTGAAACCAAGAAGCCGACGCAGTCCTCGCCGTTAAGAAGCGACGCCAAATTTTTAATGACTTCTTTTTCCAAGCGTCGGCTTCCCGGAAACAGGCCCGGGTCGCCTAGATTTGAGCTTGAGAAAAGTTGCTGAGCTTTTTTCGCCATTGGATGGGGTTCGGTGCACATGGAGCAAAGGATTTTGCCGTCCGCGTACTTCAAGTCTTGCTCCCGAGCCTTCGTTAGCTCCGCCAGCACCGCTTTCCTGCTCAACCCTTTAGTTCGCAAAAGTCAAGGGCTCCATGCTTGCAGTTTTGCACGTTTGACGATTTCGGCGAGTTCTCGTACCTTTTCCCGAGTGATGCGTCCGCTGATTCGGTCGCCGTTAGCGCAAGCGGCACTTCGCACGCCCACCACATCAGCACCCGACGCCTGAACCGCGGCTAAATCCTCTTTCCTTAACGCGCCCGCCAACGCCACCATTAACCCATAACCATGCGCGGCAGAAACGAAGGTTCTAAGCTGGTCTACTGACAGAAAAGCGAAGAGATTTTTGCCGTCCTTCACCGCAGTGTCCAGCATCGCCACATCAGCGTGAGCTTTGTAGGCGATTTCAGGCACCAGCAAGGGGTCGACGGCGCCTGCCCGTTCAGCGTCTGCGTAGCCTGCCGCAACCACCTTGATTGAAGGGTTGTAGTCTTTGATAGCTCTGGTGATGTTTTGCATAAGGTCCACTGCAGCGTCGGATGTTTTGAGCCCTGCGAGGCCTGCTTTGACGTAGTTTACGCCTATTGTTGCCGCGCCTAAAGCCGCCAGCGACATGGCGCCTGGACAGTTGGGCATTTCGCCGAGTGCACAGCTGACTTCGATGTTTCGTGGTGTTAATTCTCTGATTCGCCTAATTATCCATGGGAAATTAGCGCCTAACGCGCCTTCCTTTGGGTTCTTGACGTCTATGATGTCTGCGCCGCCAGCGATGGCTTCCACTGCTTCTTTTTCATCATTTGGACTTATCAGTAGCTTCAATCTGGGTCATATTCATGACGGAGAGCCTGTGCCTTTAAGCTTTTTGCTGCGTGTGAAATAGGTTTTTCTACCGGTCACGCCAATTGAAAACTGGGGCAGAATAACAGTTGAAGGTAATACCCGTTATGGATGTTCTGAACGGTGTGGCAGTTCACGCTGTCCGAGGCAGAAGAAAAGAGTACCGGCCACTCAAGAGCGTCCTATGCTCCTCTGCAGAGCCCGTGAACGTTGCCAAAGCGCTTGCAGCGCTGGGCTTCAGCGAGTTGTATGTGGCTGATTTAGACGCCATTATGGGTGGGCGAACGAATTTTTCATTTTTTCGACAGATCGCGGATGGGATGGGGCTGGATCTGATGGTTGACGCTGGCGTGGCGGACATTGAAAGGGCGAGGAAGCTTATGGATAGTCACGTTGCGAAGGTTGTTATTGGAACCGAGACTCTGCAGTATGTTGATTTTGTCGCAGACGCAGTTGAAGCTCTCGGAAAAGACAGGGTTGTGGTTAGCCTTGACATGGTGGACGGCAAGGTGCTCAGCAAGCTAAACGATGCTGTGCGTGCGCAACCGATGGTTTTACTGCATACATTTCAAGAGATGGGCGTGAACCAAGTTATTTTGCTGGATTTAGCGCGGGTTGGCAGCGGCAAAGGCGTCAACATGCCTGTTCTGAGGCAGGCGCTAGCCTGCTTAAGCATTAAAGTGCTTGTGGGCGGAGGGGTTCGGAACATCAAAGATTTGGTAGCGCTGAAAAATCTGGGCGTTTCCGGCGTTTTGTTGGCTACGGCTTTGCACTCGGGCAAAATCTCGCCAGACGCGCTGAAGCGTGAGGGTTTACTGGGTTAAGCAGACAATTCCGCCTAGTTGTGTAAGCCTTTTTCCCGCTGGCGATTCTGCGTCAATCATCCTTGTTTTGACATGCTTGTTTGCCGCGATTTGCATGAGCCTGTGCAGCCTGCTTTTTTCACGCGTGTCCGCGAGGTACTTGTCGGTGAGCAGGAGATATTCAGGTTTAGCGCTGCTTGGCTTTTGACGTTGGAGAATTAGGTCTTCGGCTTCTTCAAGCGAAAACAGCACGCCGCTACTCTGGTCTGCTGTGTTGAGGCGTTTTTCCAGCAGGGCGATTAGGTTTTCTGTCTCTTCATCAGCGGTTTCGCTGATTATCTGCTGGAACGCTTGCGTGCGTATCAGTGCTGCCACCTGAGACGGAGTGCTGACTGAGCCAGTTATCTGGGCGATTGCGGCTTTGTTTGGACCTTGGCTGAGCCAAGTGTGATGCTCGTGAACGTGGTTTATGAACGTTTGGGCGTGGCTAGTTCTCGCTGGCGCTGCGATTATTATGCTTCTGACGCCTTCTTTCAATGTTGGTCTTAGGGCGTTTACGATTGCTTCGTGGAAGTTGTACAGGACTTTCGGGTTGCTTCTGGCGCCGTTGAGTTGGATGTTTTTTTCATGTTTGACGACACTGCTGAAGATTTTCCAGAGGGTTGCTTGGTTTTCTTCTATTGCTGCGAGGATTGCGACGGGGTATCCGCGTTTGTATCTTCTTTTTGATTTCAATGGGTTTCACCTGGCTTCTGATATGATGTATGTTGCGGTATATTGCTGTTGCTTTTGTGGAGTAGTCGGTTTTCGAGATTGTCCTTTTTTTGGGGAATACTGCACATTATATATTGATACATCAGATTCAATTCGAGGCGTAAAAGTGTTCGAAATGTTCAAAAAACCGAACAAGAAAACGCGGTAGAAACCCCAAACGAAACCGAATACAGCGCTCCAGAAAAACCTGAACCATGCCAACTAACAAAAGATGACAGCTTAACCCTGCTGGACGAGAAAGCACAACTCATTAACACTGAAATAAAACTGCATCAGAAAATCACAATGGAAATTGAAGCCAAGAAACACAGAATCGAAGACTTGAAACACTAGATACCTAAACTGCGACAGACATGCGAGGCTGACTAAAGCCCTAAACATGCCAACCAATCAGTAACCAACCGTTTTCGTGAGCTAGCTTTCCAAGCTTCCAGTCGCTTAATTTTCAGCTATTCTCCTTTTAAAACGACATGTTTAAGTGCAACATGGCGCGTCTAAGAAAAACCTTATGATTGAAGTAAACAACAAACGCGACTTGGACAGCGAGTTGCGGAAGAACCAGACTGTTCTCGCCCTGTTTTACGCGTCTTGGTGCCCCTACTGCAGAAGCTTTCTGGAGGTTTTTGGCAAAGCAGTCTCAAACCGCGATTTTCCCTGTGCTCTCCGCGTTAACGTGGATGACTATGACAATCCGTTGTGGGACGACTATTCAATAGATTCTGTTCCAACAGTCATTCTCTTCAAAGAGGGAAAGGTTTGCAGAAGACTGGATGCAAGGTTGGGCGAGGGGATAAGCGCGAATCAGCTTAAAACGTGGCTGGAAACAACTTAAAAAGCCTTCTTAACGACTGTTTTTGCTTTTGCATAATAAGTCTTATAAACTTACAAGTGGAATAAAAAAGCGAAGTTGCGGAGGCGAAAATACGTGAAATACACCGAACTAATGGAACAGCCTGTGTACTGTGAAGGGTTAAAAGTCGGAAAAGTCAAAGATATTCTTGTTGATGGAGAAGAATGGAAAATCACCCATTTTGAAATCGAATTAACAAAAGAAGCAGCAAAAGAGTTGCTCGGCGTGAACGCATCATTCCGGAACGTTCTAGCCATCTCAGCTGTCGGACCAGCTTCCAAAGCCATCACCAAGGACAGCGGAATAGACCTTCAAGTCTCGAGAGGACAACTTCGCATCTACTTGAGACCACCTTAACCCTCTTCTAGTTTTTTCTCAATCCCCATCGCGCTGTTCGGCAACGCATTGAACTCTTTATCCTTTTTAACGAGAGGCTCGGAGTTCAATGTCAGCTGCAATGCTGTTTACCTTGCCACTTTGGGAGATTACATTTAAAACAGCATAGGTAGAGCAGATGATTAATAAGTAGCTTCAGGGTTGAACTACGATTGGTTAGAAGCGCTGAAAATAAACAGAAGCCGCCATGGTGAAGCATAATGAAGGCTCTTGTGGTTTACGGCACTAGGTGGGGAGGCACAGTCGGCATAGCCGAGAAGATTGGAGAAGCTTTACAGAAATCGGGCTACGCAGTCGACGTTGTCGACGCCAAAGCGAACGTGCCGAAAGTTGACACGTACGATCTTGTCATTGTTGGGAGTGGCGTAAGAGCTGACAAGTGGACTAAGGAAACCTTGCGGTTCCTTGAGAAAAACGCGACTGCATTGAGGAATAAGAAGACGGCGTTGTTTGTCAGTTGCCAGATGGCTGACCGCGAAGACGAAGCTCGGGAAAAAGCCAAACAAGCATATTTATGGAGCGTGGCGGACCAATATGGTCTGCGCCCGATTTCGTATGGGTTTTTCGGCGGGTTCTTGGATTTCAGCAGAAGCCATGGTTTACTCGTTGACATCATAATAAGAGTTAACAGGCGGAATCTGCTGAAGAACGGGTTGGACACCAGCAAAATATACGATACTAGATGCTGGAGCAGCATAGAGGCATGGGGACGTCACGTTGCTGAGAAGGCAGCGGAAACGCAGCTAAGAGAGCCTTAAAAGCCGTCTTTGTTCAGCGGCTTGTCAAGTATTTAACGCTGAAGCTGGAGCCGTTGGCGCTGATGGGTGAGACAGTGGTTAATGCAACGTACTGGTCGTTGTGCATCGTGAATTTTGATATTGGAAAACTTCCCATTACTCCAATGCTGTTGTTTACCATAGCATGGGCATCGGTGAAGGTGACGCTTCCAAAGTCTGCCAAGTTGCTGAGTTGATTGTTCACCGTGGGTCTCTCAACCACCCATTCACCTGTTAGCAGTGATGAATTGTAGATAATGCAGCAGTCTTGGTTAAATTCTTGCCCGTTTGTCACGTCGATTATCTGGATGGACCATTCCTGCTGTTCCAGGTCGATTAGGTTGATTGAAGCCATGATGGTATCGCCTGGAGATATGGTCATGTTCGATATCGTGACTACGTTTTCAGGCAGCAATTCATACCAAACAGCGTAGTATTCTTGCCCGTTTATGGAGTCGTGCTCGGTTCCCACTTGGATTAAGGTTTTGTCTTGTTGTCCACCGATTCCTATCCAAGCTGACGAGTAAGCGTCCGTTGCTGAAACGGTTACTTTAGGTACTTTCCATGAAGCGTTAACGCTGAACACGTGTGGCTCAGAGTTTGCCAAGTCTGAAGAAATGGAGTATCCTGACCAGTTCAGACTCACCGCGCCAATTGGATGAGGGCTGCTGCTAAACCTTTCCAGCAAGAACGAGAGGAAAAGTACGGAAGCCACAAGCAGCAGTATCCAGATGACCGCCAGCAAGAATACGCGAGTTCGCCATTTCATCATCCTTATTTTCTGCAGCTGTTTTCCACCTTTGCACATTTGCAGTATTTCGTTACAAGTGTACTGTGCTACTATCTACTACCTATAAAACAGTATTAAATATACGTGATTGTGTGTAAGCAGTCACAAAGCCCGTTGAAAAAATAGTATTTGAGGGCACTCTATAGCCCCTTAGATAAAGAAATTGTACCATCACTCTGGAGAGTAGCTATGTATTCAGCAGAAGTATTTTGGCGACATAACGGTTAATTGCTTATGCGGTCTGATTCAAGAATGGTGAATTGGTTGACCGTGGCTGACTCTGGTAAACAAGCTCCGAAGCAATTGTCAAAATTGCAAACCGTAGCGATAATAATCATAGCTTTTGTTGTTGTTTTTGCTTCATTTTATTATTTGGGCTTTTTTGATGAATTTCAACCGTCAACAAACACGGATACACAGGGCGCTACATCGTTGACTCCGGCAAGGGAATTGGAGGGTACATGGAAAACTGCGTTTCCCGTAACGTTTTACATCAGAACAGACTTCGAAACCTTCGGCGTACTCCAAGAAGTAGGCTCAGAGAACCGCAGCATGATTTGGACTATCACCGCGACAAGCGACGAAAATGTCGTAGACGTTGAGGTGCAGTTCACGGTTTCTAACCGCCAATTAATCGCGGATTCAGGATACACGCCTGATGTTTCACCGATGTTTCTCAAAGGCATAATCAGCGGGACACGATTAACACTCAAAACAGGAGATCGAACCGTAGCCGAATGCAACTTCACCACCGATATAATTACAGCAACTTGGAGCGACCACTGGAGCATGGCGTACGAGCAAGAGGTCTACACTGCAACCAACAGCCTCATACTAACCAGACAATAACGGCCCATTCCTCCTTTTTACAAAACGCAATGCCCATAACCCCACGTCACCTAAAAGGTGCTAATTTAGGACCCGTTGGAAGCTAAAGCTTGACTGATTTCACTAGCAATTAGATATGCGGCTTCACTGTTGGGATGAACGCCATCGCCGAAGTACTCAGGGTGCTCTAATAAAAGCTGGTTAATGTCAATCGTGGACAAGTCAAGTTCATTTGCCACCTGGTCTATACTGGGGATCACGTCCTTCTCCAGGTTCGTGTTGTTCAAGTTCAAGTTATTTTCGAATATTGGAGGAGGCTTCACTAGCCAAATCTCAGGGTCGCTTTCAAGCGTTTGGTATGCCTCAATCAGCCTCCTGTAATCAGCTTGAAACTTGTCGACTAATTTAGTCACGTTTTGTCTGGCGTCATTGGTGCCTAGCATAATCACCACGATGGAAGGTTGGAACATCTTCGCTTTCTGGAACGCCAGTTGATTCATGTATGGTTTATCCGAGCTTAGCATTACGGTTGACCCGGAAACTCCGAAGTTACCCACCAGGTATCCGGCGCCAAGCATGGCTTGCAGACTTACAGTGTATCCTGACCCTTCTGTAATGCTGTCCCCTACACACGCCACGCGAATTTGGCCAGCATTGTTCACGTTGCCGCTTGCCAAAAACAGGACCATTGAAGACGACGTCATTATAAGGATAACAATTCCAAACGCCAGCAACGTCTTTTTGGCAGTGGCCATGGCCGTCCTTAATTTCCCCAGTCAGTTGTTTCCCAAAAATTGAACACACGTCTATTTTAAGCTACCTCAAGGAAGCACAGAAAGAACTGGCGTTCTTGCTCTCGGTCGAGGAACTAGTTGAAGCATAGGTATGATAATCACGATTCACACGATTCAACTATTTAAAAACTAACGCACCAAAAAGCAGCGGAACAAAAACAAAAACAGTGTTTTTCACATGGGCTGGTGTGTTGGACGTAACCCGCCTTTTGTTTTTTGTGACATTCGGCTAATCGGGCTACCCGCGCCTTCCGGTAGATTCCTCATCGGCGTCTGTTTGCCCTTTCCACTTGCAGGACGGCCGTTTCACCGCTTCCACACGGTAAACTCAACGCTTTACAGGCGCATCACAGACATGTACCGCGTGGACGTGTCGTTTCTGCTCCGTTGCCAAGGCTCTCGCCCTGTCCAGAGGACTGCAATTCTACGCGTGGGCGGAGTTTCCTCAGACCCTTCAAACATTTTCAGGGCCCGAAAGCCACACACCAACTCGCCAGCCCACAATAGGATGCGCAGTTGCAACCAATAAACATACCCGTCAAAACTCGCACTTAGGGAGAGGGCTCACCGCAGAGCAATAAAACCTTCCATCATTCTCGTCAGAGCTGAGGCTTATTCAACCCGTCACAGCAAATTACTTTGCCCGAAACAGAGCAAATCACATCCTGGCAAAGCGCTTGAACCATCCATGCGTCAGCATGTTTTTCAGGAATCGGATGATGCGTCTCGAAGTCGAGTTTGCCCGCTGGCGCGAATCCATGACGCGGATAATAATCAGGATGTCCCGCCACAAACACTAAATCCACACCTGACTACCGCCGACTCCCTGTCTTTGAAACTCAGGTACGACTGCCAACGGAGCCAAAAACGAAACTGCAACCTTGGGATTGTTAGAGAGGTGCGCTTTGGTGAAGAGAGTGTACACTGCAGGTCGCCCCTCAATAAATGCCATAAGCGATAAGAGCGGTTTTGCGATTGGGTCCGCTAACATATCCTTTGTCAAGTTGGCTTCTTTATTGGAGTTGAAAGCTTCACGTTCTACGGATAATATATCGTTTAGATCAGTGTCGGTTGTTTCTCGTATATATATGTGCAACCACTATTGTTTTGAAATATCATAGGCATCCGTCTTTAAAATAATGAGCTAGCAAATCACGAGCTATTTGGATGGGAAAGTTGGAAAAATAACCAAAAAATAACTAGAAATATTCAATTTGTTTTTCGACACTCCAAAACAAAAATAATAACTATCACCTGCACCTAATACCAATTATGGAAAAACGCGTCATCCTCATAACAGGTACACCGTGCGTCGGCAAAACCACCACAGCCAAACAACTCACAACACGGCTAAACGCACGCTACATCAACCTAACAGAGTTCGCCGAAACACACAACCTAACCATGGAAAAAGACGCTGAACGCAACACCATAATAATCAACGAGCAAAAGATGCTTAAGGAGATGCGCCAAACCATAGACGCCGAGGAAAAACCAGCCATAATAGTTGACGGACACTTCGCCGCCGCGGTCGTCCCCAAAGACTACGTCACCCGCATCTTCGTCCTCCGCAGAAATCCCATAGAACTACGTGGCTTCATGGAAAAATGCGGCTTCCAAGGCAACAAGCTCTGGGAAAACCTCGCCTCAGAAATCCTAGACGTCTGCCTAATCGAGGCGCTGCAGGAACACGGAAAAGAAAAGGTGTGCGAATTGGACATCACGGGAAAAACAGTGGATGTGGTCGTGGACGAAATCATCGCCGTCCTAAACGAAAACAAGAAATGCGGGGTGGGCTGCGTGGACTGGCTGGGCATGCTGGAACGCGAAGGCTTAACCGAAGAGTACTTAAGAGCCTAAACGCCTTACGGAATGTACGTGTTGGTGGAGGCATGTGCTTTCAAGGTTGTCAACTGCAGCGGCATCTTGTAATGCATAGAAACATCTGCTGAAAAGAATAATTCGTTAGGTTCATCCTCGCTTGTGTGCAATATAAAGTTAAAATCTACGTCGCCATTCATGCGACCTAATTCTCCGAAATCATCGATGCTAACAACGTAAGTATCGAGGTGTTCTAGTGAAAAGGTGTAAGTAACGCCCCGAGGATTGTTAGTTTCAAGATAGACTGTTAGTATTTTCGGCGAACGAAACCGCAGAGCCATGGAATCTATCTCAACATTTGTATTACGCTTGATGCTCAGGTATATTTTGTTGAAGACTGGTTAGGCGGACTGTATTCCATCCTTAAAAATAATGCCCCAACATAATTGTTAGAATCAGTAAAATTAGCATAGTAAACAGCTTCAAGGGGACCACCAAGATTCGTTTCAATCGGTCTAACGGTTAGATTTCTTGAAAAAGGGTAACTTTTCGTCACAGAAAACAGTCCCAGCACAAAAAACAATAATTACAGTCGCAACAGGGATTACTGCCAAAGCAGCTTTTTTTCTTTTCATAATTTCCTTCTCTCGTTTACCTGAGGCTCATAGCAATCTTCTGCTTCGTCAACAAAGTGATTTTACGTCTGTTCGAGTAAGACTTGGCGTGGTCGCTGAACTTTTCACCAATCAATATGGGATTGGATAACCCCACATCCTCCGAAGCCGTGTCCAAGCCTATTATTATGTTGACGCCTATAGTGCGGTTCCAGTCGCGAATCCAGACACCCTGCTCTGCACGTCCCTTTTGGACAATCAAGTCAAACTGCCTGCTGATGCCGCTGTAACCTTCAAGCACTGTGCTTTCACTCTTCACCTTGTATCCTTCCTTCTTAAAGTACCGCACAGCAAGCTCCATCAAATGCTGATTCCTTCTCGGGCTTTCCCCGCTCATCGTACGCTCGCGCCTCCCTAACTTTATCTAATTGTGTGTGGAAAAGTCTTTCGGAAAAGGTACATGACATGGGACAAACAAACATCATAGAATGCAGCCGATGCAGCGGCTTACTTCTCGCGGCTGGAGATAAAAAAACAAGAACCTGCCCCTACTGCGGCGCGCGAATAGACACAAAAAGCGCCAGAAAACTGGCTTCAGCCGAAGACGCTTTCACGGCTTCAGAAGTTCTGCGAGAACTGAAAAAACAAAAAGGCTTCAACCGCACGCAGCTCTAACTCATGCGCCGCAGCATTTCGCACACTTTGCAGAGTTCAGCTGAAGCAGGTTCTCCGCATTCTGCGCAGTATCTGAAGCCGTCGTTCTTGGCGACGTCAACCAGCGCGGGACGGATGCGCTCCATAGCTTTGAAAACCGTGAATTTCGTCCCAGCATGCTTCTCCTCCATCATGTTAAGTAACGCGCGGATATCATTCCTCAAAGCTTCCGAAGCGTAGGGACACGGCGTATCCTGAAACCTGATGCCTTTAACATAAGCGTACAAGGCGCTCTCCTTCTCCGGAATCTCGCAGAGGGGCTTCACTTTCTGTACGAGCCGCTGATGCACCTCATCCGTTACAGGCTTTTCCTTAGCCAACCGTGAAATGTCTCCGCGGAAAATATTCATCAACGCTGTTTGAACTTCATCATCCAACGTGTGCGCCGTGGCAATTCTGTTCGCCCCAACCGCAAGAGCCCCCACGTTGAGTGCTCTCCGCCGCAGAACACCACAGTAGGCGCAGGATGTAAGCTCCCGCTCGTCTCTCTGACTCTTCTGCGCGGTTATCTCGTCAAGTGTGAAGCCATAAAGTCCCTTAAACGACTCGACATGGTGTTCTATCCCTAGCTTTCTGCAAGCTTCCACTGCAATCCTCAACGCCTCATCCCTGTAGCCCTTGATACCCTCATCAACGATGACGGCTACAAGCGAAGCCTTTGGATGGCGCCGCTCCATCTTGGATAACACATGCAGGAGACTCAGGCTGTCCTTGCCGCCGGAAACCGCCACAGCTATTCTGTCATCAAACCGGAACATGCGGTATTTGGTGATGGTCGCCCTCACTTTCGCTTCAATTGATTCGGCAAAGCATTTTCGGCAGAGCCTTTCTCCAGAGTACGGTCTGAAAAAAAAGGCTTCTCGGCGGTTGCAAGCGTTGCAGCGATTATCGGTAACGTTCATGTTTATCAGACTTCACGTGTATGTCGTGTTTTGAATTGCCAAATTAACTAAATAAACCCTACACACTAAAAGCATAAAGAGAGGCGACGCAAACGGCGACCAAACCAACAAGGCATGCAGAGTACAAAGAAGTTATCTACGACAGCAAGCATTGGGCTCTTTTAACGGAGCTCCGAGAAAAAGCCAATAACATAATGGCGGCACTCGACAGCCTCCACCTGCAGACGTCAGTGCATGGCAGCGTTGCCCGAGGTGACGTGAACAAGAACAGCGACGTAGATGTTTTCATACGTGAGCCGCAGTCCTCGTTTCTCGTGGAAACCGCGCTGGAAAAAGCCAGAATCCACGTCAGTTCTCGGGTGATGGTTCAGGCGACGCCAACATACGCCGTGAAAGCCTACATCGAAATTGACCCGCGTACAAGTATTTCGTTTCCTCTGATACGGATGCGGAAAGTGGAAACTGAGTTTTACAGGTTCGGCGGCGAAGCAAACCTCGCTCAGCTAAACGCAAGTGCGCGTGTTACAGGAGTGGACAAGCGGCTGATGTTAATTGAACCCACGGAGAAAGGGCATGTGGAAAGCAGCATCATCGGCAAGGAAGAGCAAACGGCCAAAACTCTCGGGATATCGGTTGAAACCGTGCGAGACCGAGTGCGGACGTTGTTGAAGCGTGATGAGGTGGGCAGAACAGGCGTCTTCATTAAGAGGGAACTGTCTGCTGATGAGACGTTTGAAATGGCGCTCAAGCGGTTGGCTGACGAGAATCCTGCAGTACGAAGAAAAATGAAAAAGATGGCTCAAAATTACGGGTAGTAGATTAGCTCTTTATCTTCAAGCAACTTCTGGATTTTGTCAACCGCCTCGTAGACCTGCTCTTCCTTCTTGGCGCCGACGCAGACGAGCTTGCCTGCCGAGAAGATTAGGAACACAACTTGCGGGTCGTCCATCCTGTAGACGGCGCCTGGAAACTGCTCCGGCTCGTACATGACTCTGGGGAGTTTGAACACAAGGCTTTCAAGGTCAATTTCGCCGCCCAACTCCGCGGAAGCAACGATGTTTTGGATGTTAACGACGGGCTTCTCTGTTATCTGGATTCCTTGCCCTCTGAGTTCCTTCACAACTTTTTCCACAGCGCTTCGAGATTCTTTCTCTGATTTGGCGCCTGTGCAGACCATCTTGCCCGTGCCGAATATTAAAGTGGCAGTCTTCGGTTTTTTCAAGCGGAAGACCAGACCTGGAAAAACGCTGGGGTTGTATTCGGTTTGCGGGAACTTTTCCACTATTTTCTGCAGGTCTATCTTCTGGTTCAGGGATACTGAAGCTACGATATTCTGGATTGAGATTATCGGTTTTCTTCTGCTCATTCAACTCACGTGTGTTGTCTATTTAAATAGATACGGGTATATAACGTAATCTATTTATAAGCAGTTAACTCAGAAAGTTTAACGGCTTTTCCATGGCAAAAAAACGTAATCATGAAGTTTCACGATGGATAGGAAACCTGAGGAGCGCGGCGATCCCGCCAAGAGCGAGGAGTTTGGCTCCTGCTTCGTGTTCTGTGCTGACGACAGTCACGGTCCCGCGGCGCTGCTCCACGCTATGCATTAACTCTTCTATTTTGAGCCGCTGTTCATCCACAGCATCACGTAACATGGTGTCTGCCACAACTAGTTTTTCAACGGCGCCCAGATTAGCTGCTGCTTCCACCTGTTCTAGTCCATAAGTGACCGTGCCCTCGTCTTTGCCGAGGCGTTTCATAACTTCCTCCATGATTTCAGTTTCATCAACTATACGCAACTGTTTTGCAGATTTCAGAAGAACGCCAGAGCGCAATGCCTCATAGATTCCTGCTACTCCATCGTTGTTCACGCTTTTCACGTCTACCACTGAGTTAGAGATTTCCACGGCTTCATCAGCTAAGAATTTCGCAAAGTCGTTTTTTAAGAAACCCACGCCCACGATTATGATGGGGTTGTGCGCGGGCGTCCACAGTTGGGTTAGGCTGGCGATTACGCGGTTAAAGTATTCTTTGGTTGCGCTGCTTCTTTTTTCTGCTTCATGCTTTCCTGGCAGTTTTATGCGTTCTTCCAGTTTTATTTCTATGCCGTACTGTCTGGTTTCGGCTAACGCGAAGCCTTCATCGTCTATGCTTAAGATTATCATGGGCTTCTCGCTTAAGCTTGCCTGCTTCAATCTATCGAGCAAGTGTGGGGACCACTCTTTCTTCACAATTGTTAGGGGCTGGTTCAAGGTTATGTTGAGCGTGTGGTGGGCGCCTGTTGGGATGATTTCTGGCGCATGGCAGATTATCCCGTGCACTCGCAACTTGCCCAAGAACTTGTCCCATGTCACCGATTCGACCTTGACGCCCATGAATGCTGAGACGCGCTCGGCGCTTTTGGGACGAGAGTACTCTTGGTCAGTTTTAATCGCTCTTGAAGAGAAAGCGTAAACCTCATCGCCCTTAAAGATGACGTTGTACAAGTGCCAAAGATCGTCTTCAGAGGTTGGAACGACCTTTACGAAGCCCTGCCTTAGGTTTTTTTCTATTATCTTCACGGTTGTGCGTTCCTGACCAGCTTTATGTTTGAAGGCGCTGCGGAAAAATTGTACGTTTCCATAGCGCTTCACAATATTATATGGGACTGAGTTTTTAAGGAAGATGGGCATAACTGCACAAAAGGGATGCCGAAAATGTCGTCAAGGTTAGTCGTGGTAAAAGTTGGAACTAGCAGCATAACAACCAGCGAAGGAAAACTTGACGAAGAAGAGATGCGCAGGCTAACCAACCAATTAGCATCCGCGGTCAAGCAGGGCGACAAGATTGTTTTGGTGACTTCCGGAGCTGTGGCGGCTGGCATCGCTGAACTGGGTATTCCTCCCAAGCCTAACGACATTGTTTTTCAGCAAGCCTCGGCGGCTGCGGGGCAAAGTGTGCTCATGGCTAAGTACCGTGAGCTCTTCAACGAGCATGGGCTGAAAGTGGCGCAGATTCTTCTCACCGCGGAAGACCTTTCTAACAGAGCTTCCTATGTGCACACCTGCAACGTGCTGGAGATGCTTCTAAAACTAGGTGTTATACCTATCGTGAACGAGAACGATGTCACCTCTGTGGATGAGTTAACGCCTCTGACCGAAGGGTACAGGGTGAACTTCAGCGATAACGACATACTTTCGGTTCTCGTAGCCAGCGCCATCCGCGCAGACCTTGTTGTAATTCTGTCTGATGTTGACGGTATATACACGACTGACCCCCAAAAACCAGAGGCAAAAGTAATAAAAACCATCGAAAACATCACGCAGGAACTGAAAAACACGTTAAATGGGAAAAGCCGCTTGGGAAGAGGCGGCATACAGAGCAAAGTTAAGGCAGCAGAAATTGCAACCAAATGCGGCATACCCGTTGTGGTAGCTAACGGACGAAGAGAAAACGTACTTATCGACATCCTCGCAGGCAAACACATCGGCACGTACTTTAAGCCGCATGGTCGACTGCCCGCAGTAAAGCGGTGGATAGCTTATGGCGCTTCAGTGAAAGGTCAAATCTTCGTCAACGAAGGCGCAAAAAAAGCCATACTCGAAGGCTCCAGTCTCCTGCCTGTGGGCGTAACCAAGGTTGTAGGACACTTCAACGTTGGAGACGTTGTTAGTTTAGTTGACGAAAACAACGTTGAATTCGCGAGAGGAAATCCAAACTACAACAGCGGAGAGTTAAATAGTATAAAAGGGCTAAAGATTACTCAGGTCAAGAAAAAACTGGGAATAACTCGACCTAAAGACGTTATTGAGCATAGGAATATACATCTTTCAGAGGGCGAAAAATGATACTTGAAATATGCAAAAAAGCAAAGGCTGCCTCTTATCAGCTTGCGAAACTCTCAGCTGAAACCAAGAACACAGCTCTTTGCCGGATGGCAAACGCTCTTGAAGCAAACGCGGACAGGATTCTTTCTGCAAACAAGGAAGACGTTGAAGCTGCCAAAGCCAAGGGATTGAAGCCCGCACTGCTCGACAGGCTAGCCTTAGATAAGCGCAAGATAGAAAACATGGCACGATGCCTAAGAGAAGTCTCTGCGCTGCCAGACCCAGTGGGCGCCATCGAAAAATTGTGGACCCGCCCAAACGGGTTGATAATCGGACAGCTACGCGTGCCACTAGGCGTCGTCGGAGTTATTTACGAGTCCAGACCAGACGTCACATCGGACGCAGCGGGAATTTGCATCAAATCAGGCAACGCCGTGATTCTCCGAGGCGGCTCTGACGCCATAAACTCCAACGTCACAATAGGCGATGTGCTCAGAGACGCGTTGGCGGGCACCAACGTGCCTATAGACGCCGTTCAGGTGGTAAGTTCCACGGAGCGCGGAGTGGCAGAGGAGCTTATGCGGATGAGGGAATACGTGGATGTGTTGATTCCCCGAGGAGGAGCCGACCTGATTAAGACGGTGGTGGAAAAGGCGCGGGTTCCCGTAATCGAGACGGGCACTGGAAACTGCCACGTCTACGTTGAAGAAGACGCTGACCTAGAAAAGGCTGTTTCCATCATAATAAACGCGAAGTGCCAGAGACCTGGCACATGCAACGCTGCTGAAAAGCTTCTCGTGCATCAGGGCATAGCTGAAACGTTTTTGCCACGTGCAATTGCCGCACTTAGGGCGGAAGGTGTTGAGGTCAGAGGCGACGAGCAGACGATTAAGATTGTTCCACACGTGAAGCCTGCAACTGAGGATGACTGGTATACGGAGTACCTCGACTTAATCATAGGTGTAAAAGTTGTGAAAGACCTAGACGAGGCGATTGCGCATATCAACAAGTACGGCACCAAGCACTCCGAGTCGATTTTGACTATGAACTTTGAGAAGGCAATGCGTTTCATGCGGGAAGTAGACTCGGCAGCGGTTTACTGGAACGCTTCCACGCGGTTCACCGATGGCAACCAGTTCGGGTTAGGCGCGGAGATTGGAATCAGCACGCAGAAGATTCATGCGAGAGGACCCATGAGCGCTCAGCACTTGACCACTACGAAGTACTGTATATTGGGTAGTGGGCAAATCAGGAAATAATGGCTGCATTGCTTTAGCCCTGGAAAAGGGTTAACATAAGGGTTATCTACCACAATATAGTTTATCTTAATATGTACGAGAGAAAACTCGAAGTGCCAAATAAATGAAGTGGGCAATCCCAAGCACGTTACTGCTGCTATTACTTGCCTCTTCCCCACTCATAGCCATAATCCACGAAACCACGATGCCAAACGAGGGCAAAACCACTTCACCTCCACCTGAATTAACACTCACCGACACCAGCATTAATGCAGAAAAGGCAATAGCGGAAAAAGCACGAATAACCCAGCACAAAATCACCACCGCCGAACTTGAACACCTAAAAAACAGCATCGGAGTCTACGAGCCCGACCGAAACTACACCCAACTGGTCGATGGCTATGGCACTGGTTTGCGCCCGCCCACAGAAGCTGAATGGCAAGAAATCGGGGCAACTGCATATATAGTTGACAGCGTGGATTACCAAGCAGGCGACGGCGCGCCCTCCGCAGTTGACCAGTCGGCAACACCGTGGTTTCCACCAATCGGAAATCAAGGTTCACAAGGCTCATGTGTAGCTTGGTCGGTGGGTTATTACATGAAGACTTTTCAGGAAGCCCAAGAGCACGGCTGGGACCTTTCTGGGGCTTCATGGATAGGTGGGTACTATGGGCAACCAACAGCAATCTACCAAAGCAAGATAATCAGTCCTGCTTTCATCTATAACCTCTGCAACGGCGGAGTGGACAAGGGATTAACCTACGCCGAAGCCATCCAACTCATATGTTCCGTCGGTGCCTGTTCATGGGAAAAAATGCCCTATACCTTATCCACCTACACGGCGTGGCCTCCGGAAGCGGCGTGGACTGAGGCAGCGCTTTATCGTGGCAACAGCAGTAGCGGTATTCAATACATGAGTCTCAGCACATCCACAGGATTAGACAATCTCAAGAATTGGATAGCCTCTGGTCACCTTGCCACAATAAGCGTAGACTCCGATAAGTACTCGGCTCTTACAAGCGCTGATATGTGGACGCTGGATAATTACAATGATTTGGACACGAACCACGCTAACACCATCGTCGGATACGACGACAGCAAAAACTACACCGAAGGCGGCACGGTGCACTACGGCGCATTCAAAATAGCCAATTCATGGGGCGTGGGATTCTCGGGAGAGAAAATTCCAGATGGCTTCTACTGGATTTCCTACGAAGCCATGAAACAACGAGTCGGATTTTGCATGTTCTATTATGATATTGTTAACTACCAGCCACAGCTTCTCGCAACGTTCAAGATAGATCACCCGCTAAGAAATGAATGCGACATTAGAATCGGATTGGGAAACACAACCTCGCCCATCGCAACAAAAAGTTTCAGCCAATACATAGACGGAGGCAGCTATCCCTTCTGCCAGAACAACATAGTTTTCGACATCACAGAGTTTATGAATTGCGTTCCCACTGTACTTGGGAGGTCGTTTTTCCTCAGAGTTTATGACGCTGGCACTTCCGCTGTTGGCAACGTGACGAAGTTTGCAGTGGCTCATGAAGATTCTCCAGATGCACCGCGCCAAACCGTGCAATCGTCGGCTGTGTATTTGAGCGTGACGCTGTCGCTTGGAAAAATACTGATAAACTCCAGTCTTTCGCCTAGCTTGCCCGGTCAAAAGGTGAGCGCTGGAAGCAACGTGAGCCTGTTTTTTGGAAACGTGAAGTGGTCGTCCACGGCATTCTATTTGTTGGTAAGCCGAGACAATCGTTATCAGGTATCAACTGGCGACATTGCTTACAGTCCAACATTCAACATAACTGACTTGAACGCCTCTGCAATAGCTGCTTACACTTCAGCGGGTGGAAGCTGGCAAGTGGGCTACAACTGGGTCAACGGCACAGTGCCGACCAGTATCCCGGGAGAAAGCTATTTCTTCAAGGCTTCTGATGCTTCGGCAACTGAAGTTGCGGTTTCCGATACATCAATAACAATCGTTGGCACCTTACAGGTTACGCCAGCATCAGGTTCAGCGGGCACAGCTGTCACAATTAATGGATATGGCTTTTTAGCCAGCAGCTCCGCAAACATCACCTACCTTAACCCAGTCACTTCAAAATGGGTCTCAATCGCCAACAACACAGCAGTTGACTCAACGGGACATTTCACCTATAACACAGTCGCACCTGACCTTATTCAAAGCCAACCTGCAGGGGACAACCCCGCGCTTTTTGACGCCATAGTTTTCCGAGCACAAGACAACGGCGACGGCGCATATTATAACGCGACCACACCCTTCAACGAATTCCGAAGAGGATTAGCCCAGATAGGCAGCATGATTGCTGCAGGGCTATACGGCAACACCACAGACTTTACGGCAACGGTCCAAGTTGCAGCAGGTCATCCGCTTACTGTTGCTGGGAAATGGTTCGCTCCAGGTAGCGTGGTGTTGCGCTGGGATGGCGCCGATTTGGATGTTGCAGTGGCTGATGAATCTGGGTTCTTTAACAAAACCCTTACTGTGCCAGCTGCGAGCACTGGAACACATGTTATAAGCGTCTTGGACGCGAACGTCGAGTTTCTCTTTACGGTCACGGTTTTGCCCTCTCCAGTTACATCCGACAACTACGACGGATTGTGGCACACCTCTGACTTCACGATAATGTTGACGTGTACTGACGATGGGAACGGCATCGGAGCAACCTATTACAGAATCAACAATGGACCAATCAAAAACGTTGCCGTGGATGGTCCACCCGCTATTACGACGGAGAGCGCTAACAACATTCTTGAGTACTGGAGCGTTGACGGCGCTGGAGTCGAAGAACTGCCTCATAAAATGCTAACCCAGATTAAATTAGATAAGACGCCGCCGACGGGCTCGTTGAAGATAAACAATGGCGCAAGTTATACGGGCTCACGTGTTGTAACGTTAACTTTGGCGGCGGTTGATACGGTTTCGGGCATCTCTCAGATGCGGTTCAGCAACGACGGCGTATGGGACACAGAACAGTGGGAATCGCCTGTTTCCATCAAGAGCTGGGTTTTAACTTACGGCGACGGGCTGAAGACTGTTTTCTGCCAAGTCAGAGATAACGCAGGCTTCATCTCCACCTTCAGCAACTCCATCACGCTTGACACCGAAAAGCCAGTTGCGTATGCTCAAACCGTGTCTTCTGGCTCAAGAGTGACTTTTGACGCTGGCGAATGCGCCGATAACGAGGGTGTGGTCAGTTACATTTGGGACTTCGGCGACGGAACTACAGGAACAGGAAAAACAGCAACCCACACCTATACAAATCCGGGAACATATACCGTGACGCTGACGATTCAAGACGTGGCAGGCAATACCGCTACAAGCAGCATCACAGTCACCGTTCAGGCTGACGTTATCCCCGAGCTACCCTCGGCATTGCCCCTGATAATTGTTGTTTTAACCCTCTTGGTGGCGGTTATTTATCGCCGAAAGTGTAAAAACTGAACGTAGCACATCCAAGCGCCATGCTATCCAGACCCAACAGTGTTGAAAAGTAAATTAGTTCCTTTTTAGTTGTTTTTGGTTGCTAAAAGTGCTGTGAAGATACTTGCTGTGCTTCGTCTCAAAACAGCCAGATTTAAATGTCGCGTTTTTAACGACACCTCATCTACTGCTGACTGGGCTAACTTGGAGGGGGACGCGTTCCCAAAGTTAAAGAAACATCCATTGTGGCACCGTTCCTCACTATTGTGACTGTTACTGTCTGGTTTGGCAGCGTGTTCTCTTCAAGGTACGTTGATAGGTCATCTCCGTTAACGATTCTATTTCCATTAATCGCGACGATAATGTCTCCACCCACGGTTATGCGGGTTCCATCGATGACCGCTTGCGATGTTCCTGCTTTGAGCCCGGCTTTATCGGCAGGTCCGCCGCTGGCAACCTGAGTTATAAGCATGCCATATGTTACATTTTGCCCCGTCTGTTTAGCTATGTTGTATGTCATGTCTGTTCCGCTGAGACCTATCCAGGGGTGTTGTGTGTAAGTGCCAGTATCGATTAGGGAGGTCATTTCGCGTAGTATTGTGTTCGAGGGGATGGCGAATGCAACTCCCTGAGAGTCGGCGATACCTGCGGTTGTGATGCCAACTACTTGGCCTTTATCATTCAGTAATGGACCGCCTGAGTTGCCTGGGTTAATCGGTGTGCTGATTTGAATGATGTTCGCGATGCTGTAGCCGCCAGTGGATGATTCTGTTATAGTTCTGCCCAGTTGGCTAACTATACCCGTGGTCATCGAGCCTGTCAACCCATATGGGCAACCAATAGCCACCACAAAATCGCCGACGTTTAGCGTTGAAGAACTTGCAAGTTGTAGCGGTTTAAACTCGCTTTCTGGGGCGGAAACTGAAAGCACAGCAAGGTCAGCATAGGCATCAGAGCCCAAAACACTTGCAGCGTACGCATCTCCATCTCTAAAGGTCACGCTGATGTTTTCCGCTCCGTCAATTACATGAAAGTTGGTGATGACGACAAAGCGCCCAGTGGAGTTGTTTACGAATCCTGAACCTTGAATTACAGTAAGCTGCTGGCCAAAAAACGTGTTCTGTACCAATACGCCTGTAACCATCACCACTGAATCACGGACGTTTTGGTAAAGCTGCGAAAGCGAAACGTTATCCGGAATCACTTGGTAGTTCAAGTTGCCAGCGCTGCTCAAAGCATTAACCTGGTTTTGTAAGTCGATTAGGCGATCAGAAACTGCCGAGTTGCTCCATACATAACCGATGAATCCGCCGGCTAACAGACTGCACAAAACAGCAGCTAAAATTACCGCCACATAAGTACGGTTTGCCCTTGATTTTGTAGAAGTGTGAGGAAGCGATGAAGGTTCCATCAAAATTCACCATTGGAGCCCTCAAGGCTTTAGTTGGATAGTGTCATGCATTTCATTTCCATCATTCTCGTGAAGCCCTGAGTTCCAAACCGTTATTAAAAAATTTTCCAGAATTACATCCAGATTTAGCTCCAATAATCCCTCATGGTTAAGTGTTCCCTGGCAATTGATTTAGTTATACGGTTGTAATCTGATTAAACTGCACATTATTCCGTAAAGAGTCGATTCTGGTCAAAGTATATATATGAAAACGCTGCAATTGGTAGCAGTTGGAGGGAGAAGTCGGTGAAAACAGGTCACCTATTGGTTGTTGCAGGCTGTTTGGTCGTTATTTGTGCCATGTTTAGTGGTGTTGTTTCAGCTCTCAGCCAAGAAGAGGCTTCCGCGTCTGTTTTTTGGCAACCTCAAGCGCCGCTTCCCGGTAGTACAGCGACTGCCACTATATTTTTCATAAATAATTCTCCCGACACTCTTACAATCGAACGTGTAGGTTTACATTTTGACTGGATGGCTTCAGGCTTTTTAGGTCTTACCTTATCTAACCCCGTGACTGTCCCAAGCCAGGGAACACATACTTTTGACCCTATGTTAATCTCTATCCCAGTCAATGTTACGTTGGGATTCCACACTTATTATGTTGGTATTGACGGAGTACAAGGAGAATCAACTGCTTTATCATGGGACTCTACAGAATTAATGATTTTAATTGGAACAGGAGGCTCTTCACAGGAAACTTACAACACGTTAAAAACCCAAATATCTGCCGACCTAAGCTCTGCCAATTATAAAAGTCCTGAAGCAAAGTCTCTCAAGAACCAAGCACAAACCAAGTTTGATCAAGCGTTGGAATTAGCGAAAGAAGAGAATTGGGCGGCGGCAATAGCGGCATTGCAAGGCGCCTCCAGTCTTCTTGCTCAAGCCGATACGGCAGAGCAGAACTACAAGCCGTCATTTTGGGACCAGTACCTGCTGATAATAATTGTCGGAGTTGTCGCCGCTGTCGTGGTGGCTATTTTACTTGTGCTCCTCATGGTGAGAAGACGACGGAAACAGCCGCAACCTGAACCTGCCGCTCCAACGCCACCGCCACCTGTTGAACAGCCGTCTTACGACATTTAGTCCTTCTGTTTCCTTAAGCGATGAATCGCACTTGCTGCTCATTCTCAAAAACTAAGTGTGTAAGGGTTGGTGGTGCGGTCGCCGAGATTTGAACCCGGGTCGTCAGCGTGGCAGGCTGATGTCCTAGACCAAACTAGACT
>JAAKEZ010000035.1 GCA_018475625.1 Candidatus Bathyarchaeota archaeon A05DMB-2 | reverse complement strand
GCGGATTCGAAATAAACCCAAGAGACCAAGCAGCCGCAGAACTCGACAAAACCCGTAGCTTAGAGCTTAAAACAAACTGGATGACAGTGAACGAGATAAGACAGCTTGAGGGTTTAGAGCGGCTTCCTGGCGCGGATGTAGTCTTAGGCTTAAGCCAAGTTCAAAACGGAACCATTCCAAACATCAGCTCCGCAACATCAAAGCGGAAACTGCAGTTAGAGCGCAAATTTGGAAAACCAGTAGACAAGCTCTTAGCCGACAGAATCGCAGCGGGCAAAAGCGTTAACCAAATCTGCAAAGAACTCGGCATAGGCAAACAAACATTCTACAGCTGGACAGAAGAATATGGGTTAAAACATTAATGATTTATGTTAAACTGCTTTGGTGCACTTTATTTTGTCCCATCTGTTCTTGTACTCATTGTCGTCACTGGCAAGTTTCAAATCAAAATCATTGTAAATGATTCCTTTCTGCTCAGGGTTTGGTTTTATAGGGACAAGAATTCTGTACGGAGAAAACCAAAACCGTTTCGACTTATTTCTAATTTTATCTTTAACTGAAATTAATTCATCTCTTGAGAATATGTAGAAAATAGGATTTTCCAAGTATTGTTCATTAACAGCAACACAGATTAGATAACTAAAGTAGCAGAAGTCTCCTTTAATTTTGCCTCTCCTTGAATGCTCGACGAAAGCTTCTGGATGTTCTTTACATTTTTTAACATGTAATGCAAAACCATAGCCCTCACCATATTCCTCTTTTTTGAGATTTGATGTCTTTACCTCAATGTTAACCGAATTAATAGATATATCTGCTCTGGCTTTTCTTTTGAAGCGTACCTCGCACTTAGGAAATTGCTTTTTCAGCTCCAGAAACACCTTTAATTCACCAAATGTTGAAAGAAGATCTGTCGGGAATGGTCCGCCTTTAATTTTCTTCAAGCAATTCCCTAACTCAATCGTAGAATTTATTGCACGCCGAACATCTTCCTCGCTGACCATTTCTTATCACTTAACTAAATAGAACCAATGAAGTTAAAAAATTCTTTCCATTTCGCAGATGGAGATAAAGTGGTCTGTTCGCTGAACCTAAAAGACCCTTTTTAGATTTCCATTTTAGGTGAAAAAGGCAGAATGAATCCGTTGAATGTTGGTTTGGGAGTTGTTGCAGCTCTAATCTATGCTTTCCTCGGATATTCAGCACAGGACAAGCCTTTCAGCTGGAAAAAGTTTCTGCGAACAGTCGCCATAGGCGCATTCTCTGCCTTAGGCTTAGACTTGGCTGGAATAACCTTTGACGTTTACACCGCGTTGGTAGGACCTACTGCCATCACGGTTTGGCTGCAGAAACTTGTTGACACCGCTAAACCCGCTTAGTCTTGCCCATTTCAAATCTGAAAAAGAGAGCGATTGCCTATGCGGAAGTATGGTTTGAAAAGCGTTGAGGCTGACAGCCTCCAAATCAAGGAAGATGAGGAAACACTTGTCGTGCCTGCTGTGATTACTCGTGAGGGCGTTTACGATTATGACGGCATGCTCATTTACGAGCCTGCATCCGAGGTTGAGAAGGCTGCTTTCACTGCTTTGAACGCTTGGGTTGTTGAGGAACACCCGCCAGAAATAATCCTCTCAAAGCCTCAGCTTATTCGCGGAACAGTGCGTAATCCACGATTTGAAAAGGACAAGATTAAGGCAGAACTGGTTTTCTTCAAAGACCGATGCAGCCCACAATATCTTGAAGACATCAAAACTGGCAAGGCTCGTAGCGTGAGCATAGGCTTCTTTTTTGACTGTATTCCGCAGCTTGGCGAGTTTAAGGGGCAACACTACGACTATGTGAAAAGGGACATTCTCATAGACCATGTGGCTGTTGGAAGCTGGCAGGGAAGATGCAGCTACCCACTATGCGGAATAGGCATAGATAGCACGCTTAAAGGCGCAGACCCATACCCAAACGAACACGCTTGCAGGCTTAAGGACCCAGAAACACTAAACATAGTGGGCAGCGGCGAAAGAAAACACAACGGCAAAACCTACCGGGTCATTTTTGGCAAACCGAAAGACAAGCCAGAAGCAGGCTCAGTTGAGCAAGCCTACCGCTACCCAGTCAAAACATGGAATGAAGCTGAAGCGCGCAAACACTGCCAAGACCACGGCGGAAACTTTGAACCAGCAACACACGAAGAAGGCGACATAGCAAATAAGAAGCAAGAGGAAGAGAGCGAAAGAGAAAAACTGCGTCAACAAGCTGAAGCAAGAGAAAAGAAGTACGGCATAAAATTCCGAGAAGACAAAGGACATTTGACACCGCCAAAGGATTATCCGCAGAACGAGGAAGACTACGCTGACCCTGTGAATTATGCTTATCCGCTGGTGCCAGAAGAAAGATGCAGAAACGCCTTAGCCCGCTGGGGCGCCTTCAGACAAGAATATGACCAGTCGGAAAGAAACATCATCTACGAACGCATAGTAAAACGGGCCTTAAAATATGGTATTACCGTGCACTATAACCCAGAACTGCCAGAAGCCAAAGCCCTACCACAAGGCATTAAAAAACAAATGGAAGGCTACGAATCAGCAGACAGCCTCATCACAAAAGTGAACACTCTTGTCAAACAACTAAACACAATGTTCTGATAGAAGAAGACAGTTATACCAAAAATTTTTCAATAATTATTATCCATAAACTTTCAACGAAGTGATGTTATGGGACAGGATATCCACACAGAAATTAATTCCATTGAACAAAGAGTTGCAGAATGTTATAAAGTAAAAGGTTACAGATGTGAACTGTGTAAAAGCTATTGCAGAGAAAAAGGACTACAATTACGTGGACCGCTTTCATTTTTTAACATTGGAAAAGACTTTGAAAGAGACCAATATAAGGTTGTATTTGTTGGAAAGACCCACTGGTACAACAAAGACCAAGTTGAAGAAATAGGGTTCCTTGAACAATCCAGATTTAGAGATTGCCGCGACGATGGTACAAAAATGTTTCTAACAAGGCACTCAAGATTTTGGGGATGCATTCAAGACATTACAAAGAAATTGTATCCAGAGCAAGGAAGCGAAGAACTACCAGACCTATTAGACCGTATCGCGATAACGAATATCACAAAATGTAATACCTCCTCAGATTATCGAGATACAACGCCGTATTATTTGACAGAGAACTGTCTTGAAATATTTGAAGAAGAGGTCAAAGCTCTCCGCCCAAAACACATAATTTTCTTCACAGGAAGAGATTATGATCTCTATATTGATAAACTCACTTTTGGATACTCTGTTCCTCCAAGAGATATAACAAAAAGAACTCACAAAAAAGAAATCAAAACTCGATGTTCTCTATGGTGGTGGCATAGAGAATTCTGTGAGAATAATAAAATGCAGATGCGTTTTCTAAGAACGCGTCATCCCCAAGGAGCACCGAGAGAAATTGTTGATGAAATTGTCAAATGGATAAGAAAGGATAAAGAGATACTCGTTTAAAGAGAAATTAAGCAGTTTCGCAGTCTGTCGGTTTAATGAACTTTGTTTTCATTAGAATTCTACTTGGATGAACCATAAAATCCATGTTGGTCTGACTACTTTGAACTTCGCTGAACCCATATTCCATGATGAAAATAACAATTTTGTGAAAGAAAATGAGTGAAGAAAAGTCGACAGAAAACATTGAAGCGTTAAAAGCGAGGATTACAGAGCTTGAGGCTGAAAACGAGAAGCTTAAGGCTACAATGAATGAAGCCACTAAGACTTTGACTGCTTATGTTGAGAAGGAAAGGGAAGCTGCAATCAAGGCAATAATGGAAAAGACTACGCTTTCAAAAGATGATTTGGAGAAGCTGGATCTTGCGCAGCTTAAACTTGTCCAAAAAGGCGTTGACAATGTTAAGGGCACGGTGAAAAATGTTCGCAGTGCTGGAGCAACCACAAACGAGGGCGAAAGCAGGCTGACGGTTGGCTGTCTTTACCACAAGAAGGAGTAGTGATTAGCCATGCCTTTTGTTAAACCTTCTAATAAGATTTTGGTTGGCGGAAACCCAATCGTTGAAGAGCTCATAACCGAAGGAACAAGCTGCAAGCCAGGACTATTCGTTAAGAAGGGCACAGCAGACCACCAAGTAACGCTTGCAGGCGACGGAGAACAAAAGCCCTTAGGCGTTCTGGACGCAGACCCGAGATATCCAATTGCAAATGCTTTTCCAGACAAGCATCCAGTTCGTGTGTTGAAGGCACCTGCAGTTGTGGTAGCCACTTTGGCAAGCGGAAACA
>JAAKEZ010000034.1 GCA_018475625.1 Candidatus Bathyarchaeota archaeon A05DMB-2 | reverse complement strand
CATCCATAGTAATGTCTATCGGGTTATCGTTGCTGGATATATCGCCACTCCAACCGCTAAAGTACCAGCCTGGCTCTGGAGTTGCTGTCAAAGTGACAAGTGTTCCAGGCGTGTAAGTTGATTCTCCAGGGCTTCTGGACACTGAACCGCTTCCAACAGCATTCACTGTAAGCTTGTACCGGTCTATTGCAGGTGAAAACACGTTATCAACGTAAAATGCGCCTGCACCATCATTCCACTGAGCAAAACTAATGTGTGTGACGCTGGAGAGTTCAGTGCAAGCTGGGACCGTGTTAATGTAAACTCCGTCAAGATAGACATCGTATGTTTTTGCTGGCACGTTAACAATTACTTTGATCGTGTACCACTGGTCCAAGTTGACTGAAGCAATTGGCGTGAAGATGCTGAAAGTGTCCATCCACACCAGTTGTGCGGGGCCGCTGGTTGCGCCACCATCCTTCCAGAAGGCTAGGAAGACGAAGCGTTCAGCATCATTTCTGTTGGGACCACCACTTCCGTCTAAGTCAGCTCCAATCAGCATTATGCCTGCGCGATCAGGACTGGCGATGTTGAGTATTGAATCAACATATATATCCCATTGGACACTGAAGATCCCTGTTTGTGGAGAGCTGAATTCTTGAGTGCAGTACGCGTTGTAACTTGAACTTGCTGTGAATCCAGCCTTCTTGCCAGCGTTACCTCCTATGTTGTCCGTGTTTAGTGTTAATAGAAGCGGACCGCTAGTTCCGTCTGCGCGACTCTCGTACCAGTCTTGTCCAGCGCCATTAGTACGCAAATCGGCACTGTCTGCGCTGTCATTGAACTCGGAATCTACAAGTAACGGCGTTAGTGTTGTGAATGTGTAGGTTGCGGTGGTTGAGTGTGTGCCGTCGGTTACGCTTACTTCCCATGTGTAGGTTGTTCCGTATTGTAGGCCGCTCACGGATATTGAGTGTGTGCCAGATGTTACGCCTGTGACTGTGGCGCTGCCGATGTCTGGGTCTGTGGTCACCGTGTAGTCCATTAGGTCGTTTTGGTAGTCTATGAGGTTGAAGCTTAGTTTGGAGATGGTTATGGGTACGTTTGTTGCTCCATTTGCAGGGTTGGGATTAGATATGATTGGGGTTGCTGGCAGTGATTGTTCTGGTCCAACTTGGCAGAACAGGCTTGGGTTTTTCTGGTTGTTGTAGGAAGTGAGTATGTAGTTGGCAGATTTTGCAGGACTGATAATGCGAATTTCGTCCAAGCTGCCTTTCAAGTATCTGCCTGTTGTGTAGCTTCTACCAACGTACAGTGACGCAGCAGCGTTATTATAGATTGAAGCAAGTGTGCTGGTGCCGATTGTTGCAACCTGGATTCCGTTGACATAGAATTTGGGAATAGTATTCGCTTGCCACACAACGGTTATGTAGTACCATGTGCCAGCCGTCGGGTTGAATGAGGCATACCATTCACGGTAGCTTGAACCGTCTTGTGAGGCAAAGAACCCTAGAACCTTACCGTATGTAGCGTGCGTTTGAAATTCGATGTACCATCCTCTCTGATTGCCCGCAGTTTCATACTTGTTAAGTATAGCTTGTCGCTTGCTTACATCGTCAAGTCTAAGCCAGAAACTAGCCGTGAAAGAGGTTGTGTAGCCTGTTAAAGCGTTGCTGTGGGCAAATTGAATATAGTCGTTGATGCCGTCAAATGTGTAGGCGCCGTCAATTACGCCAGTCGCACCTTGGGTTACGCCTCCGTAAAGTATGCCTATGTGACCGTACGATGAAGAATCAATGCATACTGGAGCATCTTCCGAAAGGAAGGTTGCAGTAACAGCCTTATTTCCTGTCATGGTTATTGTAGCGGGATTTGCAGTTCCAGATAAGTCACCGCTCCACGCTACGAATTTGTAGCCCGTGCTCGGATTAGCTGTGAGAATAACCGTGTCGCCATAGTTGTAGGTGGGTAAGTTTGGATTTTTCGTGACTGTGCCGCTGCCGACAACATTTACGCTGAGAGTGTAAACTTCTTTAACAAAGGTTGCTGTAATTTCCTTGTCACGATCCATCATTATTGTTACGGGGTTTGCGCTTCCTTCATAATCACCAGTCCAGCCCGCAAAGCTGTAGCCAGCGTTTGGTATGGCGGTTAGCTGTACTGACGTCCCGTAGGCATATGTGGGCGCGTCAGGATTCTTCGTTACTGTTCCGTCTCCGACAATGTTAATGGTTAATGTGTGTGTGCTTATTGGAGCCGGTGCATACACATTGTCCACGTAAAATGCGCCTGCACCATCATTCCACTGAGCAAAACTAATGTGAGTAACACTGTCCCTTGCGAAGTCAGTAACAAAATGGGCCATAAACACACCGTTAACATAAACATCATAAGACTTGGCAGCAACGTCTACAACCACTTTGATCGTGTACCATTGCTTCAAGTTTAGACCAGACGCAATAACTGTGTGGCTATTAAACGACTCTCCAATGGTTTTTGCCACTAAATCCATGGTTCCGCTGGTGCCTCCGCCGTTTTTGTAGAATGCCATGTAGACGAAACGTTCTGCGGGAGGATTGTTCGGAGTCTGATAATTGGCAGTGGAAGTATCATAGTTGTCGCCGATCATCATCCAGCCAGCACGATCAGTCTCATCAATGTTAAGTATTGAGTCTACGTAGATGTCCCATTGAACACTGAAAACGCCTGTCTGCGGCACGCCAAACTCTTGAGTGCAATACGCATTGCCACTACTGCTTGCAGTGAAACCAGCCTTCTTTCCAGTGTTGCCGCCAACGTTTGTAGTGTCCAAATACAGCAAAGTTGGGACGTCATTGCGGCTTTCATACCAGTCTTGACCAGCACCATTGGCACGCAAAGCATCACTGTCTGCGCACGCGTCAAATGTGGGGTCAGTGAGCAGTTTGTATTGTCTGATGTCGCTTATGAAGATTGGAGCGTTTTTTCTTGTGAGTATGACTAGGTTGTAAGAGCTCATCGAGGTCCAGCCTGTTTGTGCTGGGTCTGGATTTTGTGAGGCGACAACGGAGTATGTTGGCGTTGTGGAACTGTAATAGGAGGTTAGGGTTTGTCCGTTAGCGTAAGCCCAGATTGTTGTGCCGTCGGTTAGGATGATGTTTCCAGATCCGGATGGCACAGTGTTCAGCACATAGGCGAGTCCTGTTAGTACATCCCAATTGCTCCGTTCGATGCATAACATGATGTAAGCCATGTACAAGTCTGAGTCCACGTAGCTGTTTTCTATGTTCCAGTCGCCAATGTTCGGCGGGTTTAGGCTTAGATATGTTGGATCTAAGTTGTTGATGAGCGTCTTGAGAGTAGACTTTGAAATTACACCGTTATGTGCCAAAGACCAAGTTTTGCCATTTTTGGTTCGTGTGAATGGATGAGGGTCAGGAATACCTGTGGGGTTCCCAGAGCTGGCAGCCCTGATATGCGCAACGCCTATTGTTGCGCCACTATCAGCTAACTCGTAAACTGCTGGCCGGTAATTTGGATCTGTGTAGGCTGGCGGTGTGCCTCTCCTTTGCTCAAAATCAGCACTATTATACCAAACCATGCCCCAACCGTCTCTGTTACTTGAGCTGAGGGCTTCCAGCGAATGAGGATCGGTTATTAAATGCTTTTCAACCGTGTCGTGTGGCAGTCCTGAATCTGAGATCATGGCCCACATGCGGCATTCATGTTCTTCGTTTAAGTGTAAGACGAGTTTGTAGCTTGTGTCCCACACTGCCGCGGTGTCTTCTTGGTTTGGTGCTGTTGGGTTGCCGTAGTACATGTAGAATGTGGTGAAGGAGGTTGAAGAAACGAATGGTATGCGTACCCATGCTACTAAGTGTCCTGTGCTGCTTTCGTATTGTTCTATTTCGTGGCTCAGCTTCACATTGTTTTCACTGACGAAAACGATGTCGTCGCCATCAGGTTGAGCTTTGCCTTTTAGGTCACTGTCCACCATGTCTATTAGTACTGGGAAGTTAGTTTGGTCTCCGCTGACTTGTGAAGGGTCAATTGTTATGGTTTTGCGGTATTGCCATTGGGTGTTGTACCATGGAGGCATGGTTTGCGTAGTGAATGTGTAGGTGACGTTTGTCCAGTGTTTACCGTCTGTAACACTCACGCGCCAAGTGTAGGTGGTGGCGTATTCAAGATCGCTTATTGGGACTGTGTATCTGCCGTTGTTTACCTTGATTCCGCTGCCTGAACCTATGTAGGGCGAAGTTGTAACACTATAATTCATTGGGTCTTTTTGGAAATCGGTTAATGCGAAACTTAGCTGGTTTAGTGAGATGGGTACATTAGTTGCTCCATCGGCTGGTGAAGGATTAGAAACTATTGGTTGCTGAGAACCAGGCGGAGGAACATACTCTGCAACTCC
>JAAKEZ010000033.1 GCA_018475625.1 Candidatus Bathyarchaeota archaeon A05DMB-2 | reverse complement strand
CGGCTTTGTTTGTGCCTCCTAAGCCAAACTCCAAGTCAAAAGATGCATCATTAATTACATCGTCAAATTCCTCTTTGCTTTCGAATTCGAAGGTTATTTCGCCTGTTAGGTTGCGGTGTCTGTAAGGCAGATACTTTAGCAAATGTCCGCTTGTTGTGCGGATTACTGGCACTTGTTTAAGGTTATTTTCTATTGTGAATTTCCAATCTGTTACGCGGTCAAGCATGCTTGCTCCTTTCTTAACGTAGCTTTCATAGAATGGCACGGCTCCGGCGTAGTCTGCGTAGGTTGCCCCGCTAATTTTGCTTGTTCCAACGGTCAAGTCTTGTCCAATCATCTCTGCAGTTGCTTTCACAATGTCTTCTATGCTGCATTCAACTGTTACCTTGTTGAATTTGCAGCCAGTGTAGAGAAGCGATATAATGTCGGTTGCTGAAGCGAATATTCCCTTGTAATATAGCACTTGAATGCTCAATGACTTGTTCAGCTCTGCTTTGACGTTTTGGAGAAAGTTGATTGGCGCATCGCTTGGCAGTGGATAAGCGATTTTCAGGCTGACGCTTCTTAATCCTTTCTTGATGGCTTGCAGGTCTATGCTTCCTACTCCGCGAACCTTTATGTTTGATGGGTCTATGGCTGGGTCGATGTTTTCCGCTGGGATGCCGAGCATTGAGGGGTTTGAGGGTGTTTGTCCATAGGTGGCTTCTTCAACGTAGTATATGCGGCTTTCATGCGCTCCGTATGTTTCAACCATTTTAGAAAACGCCTCCAACGTCTTCGAAAGACCATGATTTTAGGGTAAACTCAGTTCTGAAGATGAAGGGTTTAACGTCAACACGGTCAGCATCACGATAAGAAACAATGTCTAAGTAGGTGATTCCGTTCACGGTTACGGTGCAACATGCATAATCGCAATAGAGAACCGCTGGAGTTGCGTCGTCGCTCGGGTTTGTTGTTCTGGCAAGAAGCCAAACATAGCCATTATCATCTATGAAGTCGGTAATAGATGACGTAAGCGTAATGGTGATTGTTTCGTCTGCTCCGCCAGTTCCGCTTTGAGCGTTTTGCCACGCTTGAGCCACATGATTCCAAACTTTGATTGTTACGCCGTTTCCTGCTGGAGCGGTGCCATAACCCTCAAAGGCTAAAACAATTTTCTTGACAGCTTTTTCTCGAGAATCGATTTTGAAGCGGAAAAGCATAAGCGCATATTCGCCATTGACATTGTGGCTTTTACTGTGTCGTTGGTCGTCACTATACCAGATTTTCTCGTATTCCGTGTTTGTTAGTTCAGTCCAACCTACATGGTTTGGAGGCAGCTCGGTCGCTGAACCAGCATTATAAGCCTTATGTGTTCCTGTCGCTTGCCCGACTCCAGCAAAATAGTAAAGTGTTTCGTTTGGTTTGTTGCGGTTCTGTCTAACAATGCGGTTTACTTCTTCAACCATCTTTTGGCGTGTAAGCATGTCTTGGCTCCAAACATTGGCACGTAAGCTGCCTACACGCCTGCGAAGCCTTCCGCTCATCTCGATTTTTGTGTCTCTGCTTTCAGCCAAACCAACCGTCATTTGCCCATCATAATTTTTGAAGAGTTCACGGTCATACCATTCTTTGCTTACAAGTATGGAGGCAAGCGAGCCGTCTTCCTTGACAACCCACATATTGTTGCTTAGAAGCCTAACAACAGTGTCCACAGGATTTTCGACTTCGCTCATTGCCCGATCAGCCTCCTACAATTTGCCTTAAAATAGGCTGTTTCGCCAGCAAAGTCGAGGGCTTGAACGCCGAGAACCTCGTAGTCTACGCCTTTCCGTCTTACCTTGTCATGTTGCCTCAATGGTGCGAAAGTGTAAACGTTAAGGTAGTCGTTTACTATGTAGCCGGGTTCTATGAGCACTTCTTCAACACGGGTTGGCGAAACGATGGCGAGGATGTCTATGCCTTCGCCGTAAGAAACGGTTTCAGCAGCCTCTATTATTGGATAAAGCGTTATGTTCTCGCCTTTTGAGCGCAGAATCTGTGTGAAGCGTGTTTGTGGCTCTTCATAATTTAGGAATAGCTGTGCAAGCCAGCAGACCGTAGCCATAGCCTGCTTGTTCTCAACATAACTGTAATCTGAATGCTTAACGCCCCAATACATGAACTCGTTTTGGTGCTTTTCCATGATTTTCACGCTATGGGCGAAGCTTGGCTTGTCATGATACTTGCGGATTTTCCATAGAATTCCGCTCGTAACCGCATCATAATAGTCGCATGCTGGAAACCTTGTAATAACGTCTATGTAGCCAGCCCAGCAGATAGCTGGATTGTAAGCTGGATACTGAGCGGAAGCCCTAATAGTGTTTATGAAGTTGTAGACTTTTTGGCATGAAAGGCTCCAGCCTTCATAATCGTATAAGCCCATTAATGCATAGGCTAATGGGTCATCGTAAACCTCGTTTTCCGTCAAGCCTACACGATGCCACTTTGAATCCACAGGGTCGTAGTAGAGCCAAAGGTTTTCAAAGCCATCACATAAGAAGCCTATAGCCTTAGACATTATTGTTTGGTATAGGCTTGTGTTTGCCACATCATACTTTTCAGCAAGCATCTTCAATCCGATAAGCCCGTAAAGGGATTCTACGTCCATCTGCAGAAGCCAAGCATCCTCAATTGTGACAGCTCTTGCGAATCCGCCATAATCTTGCTGGTCTTGCATGGTTTTCAGAAATGTGCCAGCAGCGAGTTTTGCAGCATTCAAGTAGTCAGCATCGTCTGTCAGCTCGTAGGCTCTTAATAGTGAAGGAATAACTCTACAAGCGTCAACGCTGTAATAGTATGTGCTGTTTTCGTTGCTTTTGAATCCGCCATAAGCCTTCTTGGCTGGGTCTGTGCACTGCTGTGTTAGGAGCCAGTCTGTAAGAGAAACAATCTTGTCATAAATTTCGGTTTTTCTGTCTCCAAACTGTTTGGAAGAGTAGACTTCAGAGACGAAGTCTATGGCGAAAGCGGCTGCAAAGGCTGCTCTTCCCCAAGCTGGGTCTGGTCCAGAGCCTGGAATAACGTAAACGTAAGGCGCATAATCCATAACAAATTGATAATAGGCTTCGGGAATAGTGCCCATCTTCTTTATGGTCCCTCCAGAAGGCTTATGCCAAACCGTTTTTGGTGAGTTATGAACCGCTCAACCTGTTCCTTTAGAAATTCAAGTTGTTTCCCAGCGTCTGGAGAAACACGCAAATCGCCTATGGTGAAGTCTAAGCCGACTGCTGAGCCGCCGGAAACTTTACAATAGCAGTAGATGGCTGCCAAATTGCGTATGGCGTTGGCTTCTGCTTCTGTGCAGTCTTCAGCGTTAAGCGTCTTTCCTATTTCCTCGCTTAAGAAGGCTGCAGCCTCGTTCCTGAAGGCTAAAACGTCTTCATCGCTTATGTCCGCTTCTGTTAAGCCTAAACGTTTGCGAATCTGGTCTGTTGTAACCGAAGCCATAAACTATCCAATAAAAAGAAACGCTTAAAGAGGCTAAAAAGGAAATCTGAAACAAAATTTTAATTAAAAACTTGTTTAATGAAAGGAAACATTCAGATTTGCTTAAAACTCTCTGTTTCCGTCTTATTTTATGTGTGGTTATGTGCAAATGAGTAAGAAAGTGCTTAAGCAGCTTGGCGAGTTGCAGTTAGGCGACTTAATTGAGGTTACGTGGCTGGATGCTTCTCGTGGCAGACTGGAAACTGTTGAAGAGTTGCGTGAGGCTGGAGCTTCTGGCGCGGAAATAGATCTTCCCGTCACAAGCTATGGAGTTTACATTGGAGCTTTCGGAAAAATTGCTAAGCATATTGTGCTTGTGGCAAGCCAATGGCTTTTTGCTCAGGGTTACGGGCAGATTGACTGCACAATAATTCCTGTTGGCACGGTTGAGAATATTAGAGTTTTGTTGCCTAAGCTGATGAACGCGGAGAACGTGCAAGTCTGTCAGCAAGCCTTCATTCATGGCAGAGCCAGACGCCTCATGCGGAGAATAACACTCTTGGGGAATGAGCATTGAGGAATCCGATTCGAGAGGCTTTAACAAAAACCATTCAGATTAGGCGTGGTAGACGTGTGGAGGTTCCGCCAAGCCAGAAGCTGCTTTATGCTGTTTATTTCAGTCTGGGCATGGTTGGCTGTTTAACCGCTTTAGAGGCTGTGCATTTGGTTGTTTTGGGAAGGTGGAATCCAGAAGTTTTCACGGTTATCTCTGGGCTTGTTGGCAACATCACGGGCATTTTCTTGACGCAGAAGGCTTAGGCTTATGGCGAGAGGCAAACCTTGGACAGACGAGGAAATTAAGGTTTTAAGGGAATTGGCTGAGCAGGGATTAAGCGCCCAGGACATTTATGAAAGTGGAAAGCTTCCAGACAGAACCTATGAGGCTATTAGAAAACAGCTTAACCTTGGTT
>JAAKEZ010000032.1 GCA_018475625.1 Candidatus Bathyarchaeota archaeon A05DMB-2 | reverse complement strand
GCATAACCGCAACGGCTAAGGCAACAGAAACAAACATGTGGCAAGCCGCACCCTCTGGCCTTCCAATAGAACCGATTTATCTCTACATCTTGGTAGCCTTGGTGATAATAATAGCGGTAGGGGCAACAGTTTTCCTCATGCGCAGAAAAAAGAAACCTCCAGAAGAAGCTAAAAGTCCACAGATTTAGAAAACCCAATTCCCCTTTTTTCCAACCCTTCCATAAGCCTGCGAACTGCAAGCTCTATCGCACAGCTTCGGCTTTGAACCACTTTCTCACAATCTGTTGCAGTATGACAACCAAACTCGTTTAGGAAAATTTGAAATACCGTTTTGGACATAAATGAGGCTGACATAGGAATAGGTGGTGAATGATGAAGAGAATATTTGTTGGAATCATTCTGGTGCTGCTGTTAACTGGCATATCTGCTTTAGCATTTAACATTCAACCAGTCAGGTCGGAATTTCGGACTTGGAGTGGAACCGTTTATATTAGGGCTGATGGGAGTGTTGACCCGATAGATGCACCTATTTCAACGGTTGACAAGGTTACTTATACATTAACAGACAACATTGTTGGAGACGTTCCAGACTACTCAAGTGCAGTTGTGGTGGAGAGAGATAATATTGTGGTTGATGGGGCAGGCTACACAGTTCAAGGAACAGGAAGCGGAACAGGAATAGGTCTGCCCAGAAAAAGTAACGTAACACTCAAAAATATACAAATTACAGCATTCTACTTTGGTATCTATCTCGATTCTTCTTCTAACAACGGCATAATTGAAAACAACATAACAAACAACATGCGTGGCATCTGGCTCTATTCTTCTTCTAATTATAACAGCATAGTTGGAAACAACATAACAAACAACGGCGAGGGCATCGAGCTCGTTTCTTCTAACTATAACAGCATAGTTGGAAACAACATAACAAGCAACTATCTTGGCATCTGGCTCTATTATTCTTCTAACTATAATAGCATAGCTGGAAACAAGATATCAAACAACTCGGAAGATGGCGTCTACCTCTACAAATCTTCAAACAACAGCATAATTGAAAACCACATAACAAACAGCAGCTACTATGGCATCCGTCTCTATTCTTCTTCTAACAACAGATTTTATCATAACAACATTATAGACAACAACCAGCAGGTGTATATAGAAACGTCTGACTATGCTAATGTGTGGGATAATGGTTATCCTTCCGGCGGCAACTACTGGAGCGACTATAATGGCACTGACTTGGATAGTGATGGGATAGGAGATACACCGTATGTTATCGATGATGATAATAGAGACTGTTATCCGCTTATGGCTCCTATAGGCTTTTACGACGCTGTCGTAGGAATCATCAGTAATTCCACCGTGTCAGGATTCGAACTTGATGTTGCAGAGAAAACTTTAAGCTTTAATGTAACGGGAACTGATTTAACTACAGGCTTTTGTAGGATAATAATTCCCAATAACGTTACACAAAACTTGTGGCATAACAACTATACCGTACTCATTGATGGAAAACCTCTAACATTTAAGAATTGGACAGATCCAAAGAGCACGTACATTTATTTTAACTATACGCATTCAACGCGTCAAGTAAAAATAATACCAGAGTTTCCATCAACCATGCTTCTACCACTATTCACACTAACAACTTTAATCGCAACCATTCTCCTAAAGAAAAAGAGAAAAACAAAACCCCAACTTCCCTAAATTTTTCCGTGCACTTTTTCTGTTATTAGGCTTATGCTTTTGCGTATTCCATGAATGCTTGGCGTAATACTTTATTTTCGCAATATTCCACTTTTCTTGGCGATTTTTAAAGAGAAGTTTAATTAAAGTTTTGTTTCAGAATTTCTTTTATTTTTGGGCTTTGAATTAGTTGTTGGTGTTGAATGGTTGCCGATTTTCCAGCAGAGCGTTGACGCTGGCTTGTACGAGTGGCTTTTGGCGGAGCAGAAGAGGCGTAAGGCTCGCAGCGTCCAGGAAGTTATCCGTCAGATTCTACGTGAAGCAAAGGCGGAGGCTGAGAAGCATGGTTAATGTTAGGCAACTCTTGGCCCAGAAACTTTTCGGCGCTCATTCTGTTCTCAGCAAAACTCAAGCTGAGCTTCAGCGTGTTAACACTGGTTTAGGCGCCGAGTTTGGACAGCCTATTACGGATGCCAACATAACTTTTGCTGTTAAGCGGGAGCCCGTGGCCCACCGCATAGTGTTTGCTGTTGCTCATGACGTTTTTGACAACTGGTTTGAGGTTGAGCCTCTTGAGGAAGGCGTTGACGAGGAAAAATTTAATGAGGCTGTGCAGAAGGTTTTGCTTCTGCTTAACGCCAAGGACGTTTTCACGCAGGCTGCTGTTTTCGAGAGGGCTTATGGCTGGAGCATAGTGGTTATTGGGTATCAGGATAAGGCTCCCACGTTAAAGGCTTCAGTTCTGTCGCCTGAAAAAATCGTGGGTTTAGAAGTTTACAGCCCGCCCATGATTACAGAGGTTAAGGTGGACGAGGATAGGAACAGCGAAAGGTTTGGACTGCCAGAACTCTATAAGGTTAAAATAAGCAGTAGGGAAGAGGTTGAGGTTCACTTCAGCCGCGTCATTCATTTTGTCACTCGGAAGCTTGAGCCTGGATATAAGGGCATAAGCGTTTTAGAGCCTGTCTGGGACGACTTGACCGTTCTGCGGAATATTCGCTGGGGCATGGGGCAAACCATGTACCGCTATGGTAGCGGTTTTCCAGTTGTAACCATTAAAGGCGCCACAAAAGAGCAAATCGACCAGTACAAGCGTGAGTGGGGTCCGCTTACCGCTCAGACGAGCATGTGGGCAGACGAGAACACGACAATAGAGTTTAAAGGCTTAGCAGGGAGAGCCTTAGACCCAGAGCCCTATTACACGCCTATAATGGAGAACATAAGCGCTGGAACAAGCATTCCGATGGCTATTTTGCGTGGCGCTCAGGCTGGGCAGCTTGCTGGAAGCGAAGTGAACGAGCGTGAATATTTTAAGCTGATTAGCGATTGCCAAAGTCGTTATGAACCAGGCATTATGGATTTGATTGATAGGCTTATGGAAACCAAGCAGATTTCAGACGTGCATTACCGGATTAAGTGGCTTGGCGGCTTTGAGGTAAACCCAAGGGATAAGGCGGCTGCGGAGCTTGACAGAGTCAGAGCGTTAGCTCTTATGACTGACTGGATGACTGTGAATGAGATCCGTGAGGTTGAAGGCTTGGAGAGGATTCCAGGGGGCGATGTGGTTTTAGGCTTAAGCAAGGTTCAAAGCGGGGTTTTCCAAAACACCACTTCAGTAACGTCGACGCGGAAGCTGGAGCTGGAACGCAAGTTCGGAAAGCCTGTTGACAAGCTACTTGCTGATAGGATTGCTGCTGGACACAGCGTTAACAAGATCTGCAGAGACTTAGGCATAAGTCTCACCACTTTTTACCGCTGGGTCGAAGACTACGACTTGAAACGGCAGTGAACTACCCTACCCTGAAGGGCAAGGGCTTCCATCCTCGTCATGGCACTCCTTTCTGCGCTGGGGATGGTTCTGGGCTGGTTCACTTCAGCCCCTACCCAACCCAGGGGTCGTCAAAGCGACTTGCGTTGGGCTTGCACCGCCCACGAGTGTGCATTTAGCCAGGCGTTCACCAAACGCTGGGTTCAAAGATAACATTATACTTAGGTATAATAATAAGGCAGCTTGGGTTCCTTTTTTTCGAGGTGAAATGTGAATGACATCTCGTGCTGGGCATAAGCTGACGAAAGGCGTTATCTACGGCATCATGTTCGGCGTAGCGTTGCTTTTCATGGGGTTACCACTTGAAGCGGTTCTGATAATGCTGAATTACACAGTTTTTCCGGCAGGCACAATTCCAAGCATCCTCTTCGCCTTCGGACTTGCAGGCAGCATAGCGATCAGCTTTGCCGAATACGTTGATGAACAGGCGAAAGCGTAGCTGAAACGCTTTCAAATGCGAGTTCAAACTCGCACATTTTCCATCTTGAAAAGCAAAAGGTTGGTTAACCATGAGAATGTATGCTTTAAAATCCGTTGAAGCTGGCAAGTTTGAAGTCAAAGAAGACGAGGAAAGCCTTGTTGTGCCAGCAGTAATCACAAGGGAAGATGTTTACGACTATGATGGCATGCTCGTTTATGAACCTGCCCAGGAAATCGAGGAAGCCACGTTAACCGCTCAAAACGCTTGGATAGTCGAAAATCACCCAGCTGAGGTTATTCTGACAAAGGCTGAGGACATTCGGGGGCGTGTAGCCTCAGCAGTTTTTGAAGAAGACCGCGTAAAAGCTGATTTAACCTTCTTCAAGAACCGTTGTAGCCCGCAGTATTTGGCTGACATCAAAAAAGGCAAGGTCAAAAGTGTCAGCATAGGTTTCTTCTGGGAGCCTGAAGAGAAAAAAGGCGAGTTCCACGGTAAACATTACGATTATGTTATGCGAAAAATCTTCATAGACCACATTGCCGTTGGAAATTGGCAAGGAAGATGCAGTTATCCCATTTGTGGAATAGGTATAAATGGTAAACTTAAGGGTGCTAATCCATATTTACGAGAGCATTCATGTCGTTTGCGAGACCCAGAAACGCTTGACATAGTGGGTAGCGGAGACCGTAAACACAACAGTAAAACTTATCGCGTGA
>JAAKEZ010000031.1 GCA_018475625.1 Candidatus Bathyarchaeota archaeon A05DMB-2 | reverse complement strand
AAGCTGCATCAGACCCTCAGACAAAGCCTAAGCAGGCTCAGATTTGGGTTCGCATAATGGGCTACCTCGGCCAAGTAATGAACAGCATCAGCGAAAGCTTCGACGAGGCTAAGGCATTAGAGTATTTTGAAAATTTGGAGCGCATGATCCGTGAAGCTAAAGGGGATTCTGAACAAAGCCAAACAACTTGAAAACGACTGGCTTGAACAACAGAAAGCCAAAGAAACAGAAATCCCAAAAGACTTTATCCAATTCTGCCAAAGAATGCTTGGCTTAAACCTAACAAAATACCAAGAGGAAGCAGCGCAACTTTTGGAAAAACAGAACGATGTCGCCTTAAGATGGTGCAGACAAAGCGGCAAAACCCATCTGATTGCTGCCTGGCTTCTACACTATGCCCTACTACATTCTGGCTCGCACATTGCGGTCGTTGGTCCAAGCTGGCGCCAAACAATGATTCCCATAACAAAAATCAACTACTTCAGAACAAAGCTTCCAGCAGGCCTATTCTACAAACCGCAAAGAACCATGGTGAGGCTCAAGAACGGAAGCACAATCCAAGCCTTCCCAAACAACCCCAACAACCTCAGAGGCTTCACACTCCAAATAGTGTACTGTGACGAAATGAACTTCATTCCAAACGACGAGGAAATGTTTGACGCCATAAGCTTCACATTGGCAACCACAAACGGCAAATTCATCGCCAGCAGCACACCATGGACAACGGACAGCACATTCTGGAAACTATTCCACGACAACGCCTTCCAACACTTCGCAAAAAGCCACGTAACCTACAAGCAAGCCCTCGAACCGAACGGACCCATAACCGAGAAATGGCTGGAAAAGAAGAGACACGAGTACGAAGGTGACCCTTGGCGATGGCGTCGCGAAATGGAAGCAGAGTGGGCTGAAGACGAAAACGTCTGGCTCAGCCAAGCTCTCATTACAAGTTGCATAGACAGCGGCTTAGAATACTACGACTTTGAACAAGCAATATCAGGCGAGTTTTACGCGGGCTTAGACCTCGGCAAATACCAAGACTACAGCGTTCTCACAGTTGTTGAGATAGAGGACTCTTCTATAAAATTAATCCACATGCACCGCTTTCCGTTGCGGACACCATACGCAAGCGTGATAGGTTACGTTAAGACGCTCTGCGACAGATGGCAAACCATAAACAAAGTCTTAGTTGACATGACAGGCGTAGGCGACTACATTGTCGAAGACATGGTAAATGCGGGGATAACGGAGACTGAAGGCGTCAAATTCACTCAAGAAACAAAGGAGAAAATGGCTCAGTGGCTCAAGCAATGCATGGTTGAAAAGAAGCTCAAAATCCCTTATGACAGCGACTTGATTGCAGAATTAAACATTGAACGTTTCGAATTGACAAAAGACGGCAAAATAAAATTCTCGCACCCAGAAGGCACAAACGATGACCGCTTCTGGAGTTTAGCCTTAGCCTGCTACTCATCCCGAACAGAGCCTCCGCCTAAGCTCTGGGTTGTGCCACGCATCGCTTCTAAGGGAAAAACGAAACTGCAACAGCTACGAAAGAAACTGCAAAAACACCAAGTCACGGGAACAACAAGATGAGAAGACACGAGTTTTTCCGCATACGCCAATACAGACGCACATATGACAAGCAGCAGGGCAAATTCATAATTGACATAGCCTACGAAACCGCAGCTCCAGAACCAACAGAACGAGTTGTAAACGTGGCTGAAGCCTTCGGGCTTGGACTCGACCAATGGGAAAAATTCGTAGTCTACGACAACGTGGAGCTGAAGATAGGACCAACCGACATCGTCTACATAACAGGCGACAGTGGTTCTGGAAAAAGCGTGCTGCTGAAGGCTTTGGAGAAGGACATCAAACAAGACATGCAAGTCACATCAATTAACGTAGCAGACATCAAGCCAGAACCGAACAAACCATTAATCGAAACAGTCGGCAAAACCACAGAAGAAGCCTTAGAACTTCTGAGCAAAGTAGGCTTAAACGATGCATTCCTCTTCCTAAGAAGTTATGAGCAACTGAGCGACGGACAGAAATACCGCTACAAAATAGCCAAAATGATTGAAAGCCAAGCGCAGTTCTGGGTAATGGACGAGTTTGCAGCGACACTCGACAGAGACACAGCCAAAATAGTAGCCTACAACCTCCAGAAACACGCACGCCAACAAGGCAAGGCAGTTTTAGCAGCAACAACTCACACAGACCTACTCGAAGACTTAAACCCTTCAGTGTACATTCACAAACGCTTCGGCAAAGAAATAACAGTAAACTACTCCCCAAACGAACCAGCCAAAGAATGCAGCCTTACAAAAGAAATGCAGATCACAGAAGGCACAACAAAAGATTGGAGAAAGCTTGCCAGCTTTCATTATCGTAGCCACAAGATAGCTGCACCTCGTAAAATTCTCTGCCTCAAACGAAACGGCGAGTTATGTGGAGTAATAGTCTACAACTACCCACCACCCACATGCTTCGGACGAAGACTTGTCTTGCCGAAAATGCAAATGACAGAGCTGAACAAAAAGCTGAGTATCATCACCCGAGTAGTTGTACATCCAAAATACCGCACAATAGGCTTAGGCGCAAAACTTGTCAAGGAAACGTTGCATCTGGCTGGAACCGAATATGTTGAAATGCCAGCCGTCATGGCGAAATACAATCCCTTCGCAGAAAAAGCAGGAATGCAAAAAATCGCCCAACAACCACCACCAAGAGAAGCTGTAAAAATCGCGGAAACTCTTCGCCAACTCGGATTCAATACTCAGCTACTTGGCAGTGAAAAATACGTGTTGAGCAAGCTTCAAACTCTAAACGATAAAGAAGTGGCGAAAATTAGAGAAGCATTCATTAAGAGCAGCCACGCCAGATTCATGAAATACTTCTTTCCCCATCAGCTATTTGGAAAAAGAGAAGCCTACGCAAAGGAAATAGAAAAGGCCAACCTTGAAAGACTTGCACATCTAATCAAAGTCTGTGGTTTTTTGATGCAGACAAAAGTTTACTTGTTCTTCAAAGCACGCCAATAAGAATGCACTTGTCTATCAGGTAACATAGCGTTAAGCGTCTACACAAAACCACCATTATGAAAATCGCCACCACTCAGGTATTAATATATCGCCATTGACAAATGTGGCAAGTGACCGCTGGGAGATCTCTTTTAATTGAGGTTTGAATTTCGAACATAACTTCCTACCACTGGAAGATAGTGAATAAATGCACCCAATCTGCTCAAGGCTTTTATGCCAATGCGTGCCATGGTGTGGAGCCACAAGAATGTAAAAGTTTTCTCTGCCTTTTGTTCTCAACTCGTCAATTATTTGTTTTATTTCAAATCCTTCAGTATCTCCTAAAAATAGAATTCTATTGTCTTCAAAGAAAGCTAAACCTAAATGATTAGCTGCTTTTCTAAGAGATTTATTTGCCTTTTCGACAACCTCAGGTAATTTTCTTCTTTCACATTTTCCATATGCGTAATTTTCACCGTATCTCTCGCGTTCATTTCTTCCATCTTCCTCTGAAAAGTAGTCTTCAAAAATACCTTCTTCTTTCACATGGTCATACAGCCGTCGTGTCTCTTCATCCTCTTCTAACGCCTTTTCAAAATCCTTTAACGCTTGTGTAATATCATGCAAGGTTTTATCATCACTAATCGTGGCTGGTGGCCAAAGAACCTCAAAAACTGAGCCACTTATTTTTATTAACTCACCTTTAGAACAAGGAGTGTGTTTGGGCCGTACTCCATTGTTTATTCTTGTTATTGTCTGCAAAAGGTCGTATGCCATAACACCTGTTTCGCTTCCAAACACCACCAAATTCATGGTAAATAAGTAGAGAAGTAACTTCATTTTCTCTCTGAACTCAGGTATCCGTGGATGATATACTTCCCTTATTCTAAGAGGAGGGTATCTGTAACGATTGACATAAGCATAAAGAAGTCCGTTATAATGATCACCATGATAATGCGAAAGGATAAATGTATCGAGACTATGAAAGTAGTTAAGAATTCTTTCAAAGCCGCTAAATGCCGCCTTTTCGTCTTGTCCGCCACAGTCAATTTGAGCCGTTCGTCCTGAAATTGTATGAATGGCCATGCAAAGGCCGTCACCAACATCGGCTACATATATCCCTCTCATTTTTACTCCCAATAATGCGTACTTGAATGTTAGGTCTACGTTCGCAGGCTAAGTTCTTTAGATTTACAAAGCGCAGTTAAAAGATTTATGAATTTAAATTCTTCTCTGAAGCCAAGGCGAAGCTTTCAGTAAATCCAAAAAGAAAAAAGGGGAAGCTTTAGATGTTAGTAATGAGCCTTTCGCCTAAGCTCTATGACGTATCCCGCATATCTTGGGTAGTATTGTTTGGCTTGCCTCAGCAATATCATGTAATGCTTAGCACCGATAGTCTTAGGCGTTCTTCCTTCTATGAAGTCGGCTACGCTTTCTGGCACTCCAAGCTCAATCATCTTGTCGAACGCAAACTTGCGCAAGTATTTGCAGCGAACCACGCCTGAAAGCTTCTGCACGTATTTCCCAGCATTCTTGTCCGTCAAACACTTTTTCTCGTCTTCTGAAAGCTGCTTGAGCAACCGCATCGTGTACTCTGTGAAAAAGCCATAATACGCTACTTTCGACTTCCTGAACATTCCCGCGCAAGCAACGTAAAACCCCTCAGTCTTCTCTACCGCGTCAGCCTTGAAATCATCAATCAGCTTCACTGTTTCTGTCAATCGCAAGCCGCTGTCTAAAGCCAAGTTAAAGGCTACCCTGTGCCTAAGCAAATCCACCTTCTCCACTATCCGCAGAGAACGCACAATGTCATCCTCGCTCGGAATCTTCAAGTCAACCCCAATCTCCCGTTTCGGAATAGCCTCCTTCAACGCCTCAATCCACGCTCTATCAGCGCCCTTAAGCCTCGCAAAGCTGAGCAGCGCATGCAAAGCTGGAATCAACTCGTGCCGTCCGCCTTCAACGTTGGCAAAGATGTTAACGATGTCCATAGCCTCCTTAATCCGCTTATCCTTGACATGCCTATCCAAGCTACTGACCAAGCCCTTCGCATAATACTTATTAAGCCCCTTACTCTGAAGCCAAGCAATGAACTCCTCACGCAAGCCCTTATAGTTAATCTCTTGGTGCTGGGAGTTTCGGGTAAGCCCGATATGTCCCAAATCGTACTCATAATCTGGAGAACACGAACGGGGCATAGCGCCTTATGTCCAGAGGTCGCGGGCTCGAATCCCGCCCCCGGCACCAAGCGAAAACCTACGG
>JAAKEZ010000110.1 GCA_018475625.1 Candidatus Bathyarchaeota archaeon A05DMB-2 | reverse complement strand
TAATACGCTTGATGTGAATTAGGCATTGATTTTTGAGAAAGAAAGCACATCGATCCCGAAATCGTGACGCAAAACGTACTTTAACAAATGGCTGGTTATTTTGGCTACGATACGTGCACAAAGCCCACAAACGGTTTTAGCCAGGAGTCGTTCGACATTTCGACCCACGTTTTGGATCTCATTGAACAGACCCTCAATGCGTAAGCGTAAACCATTGAGCCAGCGTTCGAAAGACGCCGGTTGTTGTGCGGTCTGGTTCTGGCGCTTAGGCGTCCAGACCCAATTGCCAGTCAAGCGATGCACCTGGGTCTGCCAGGCTTGCCCCAGAAAACCTTTATCGGCGAACAAATGGAAACCGATGAGCTGATCCAATAAGGTATCTGCGGCTAGCCGCTCATCGGTATTGGCTGGCACCAGGTCGTAGATCAACGGAATCCCACTTACGGTGGAGATCGTAACCAGCTTGTAGCCGAAATAGTGCATTCTCTTGCTGGCACAGTACCCGTAAGCCGCACTGCCCAGAAAATCGCTGCGCTTTTTACTGCGACGATAACCAACCACTGGCACAGGTTTGGTGTCCAGCAGACCCGCACTAGCCAGGGTTACGCCAAGACGGATGAGATATGACTGACGAAATCGCTCTAACAAGGGAGCAACCGATCTGGCTCGTCGGTTGAATTGGCTTTGATCGAGTAAATCGGGAAATAAGTCCCGATGATTGGCTCGCAAATAAGCCACAAACTGACGCTCACTCGGAAAGGGAATGTAATCCATCGCTAGCATGATCGCCATCACTTCACTATCACTCAACTCGGGTCGCTTCCCTGGTCGTCCCTGTCTGAAATCAGTGGCATTCGCCTGGTACCAGTCATCGACAAGAACATAGATGATCAACAGAAGGTCACTTACTGATATACTATTCATAGGGAACCTCTCCTTGGATTGGTCTACTAACCTTAATCTTGGAGAGTTTCCCCTTTTTGTCAACCTAATTCACATCAGCCGTAT
>JAAKEZ010000109.1 GCA_018475625.1 Candidatus Bathyarchaeota archaeon A05DMB-2 | reverse complement strand
GGGGTGTGGGCGGCAGTTCAAGAGATGTAGGCGATACTGGTGCGCCTAGGGCTGCGAGCATCTGGCGAAGTTCTTCTGGTGAGCGCAGTAGGGCTTCAGCTACTCTGCTTGTGTCTCCAAGCCTTAATCCTTCGACTAGTGTGTCAAGGCTTTGTCTTAGTTCAAGGGCGTCGCTGGGCTTCATGTCCACTACTCTTGTTAGGGCGTGTTGTCCCAAGGTGATGAGCTCTCGTCTCAGTCTCTGCGGTGTTGGTTTGCCCCATATTCCGTAGCCCGCAGAAGTTATGCCTACGAGGAAGTTGATGGCTTTGTTCAACAGCCCTTTAGTGAAGAGATCCGTGATGAACTCGATGGAGGCGCCTATGCCTTCTGCTCCAGCCACAGCAGCGTAGTCGGCGGTGGGTATGTCGGCTTGTTTGGCGAAGTAGTCGAAGACGGGGTCAAGCCAGCCTGTTAGCGTGAACTCTCCGGGTCCAGCCATGCATTGTTCACCTCAGCTGGCTCGCTTAGGCTATCCGTCCTTCGACGAGCTCCCAGCACCACTTCTTCATCAAGTCGGATATGACGCTCTTGTGCTCCGAGAACTTGCCCCTAAGCCTTATCACTTTGTATTTTTTGGCTAGGATTTTCCAGGCTACGTGGCTTGCCACGCCGATCAGCACGTGGATTGTTGCCCAGTCAACATGGATTATTCTTGGCACGTAGACTCGTGGCGTCTGCTTTCCTATGCCTGCCGCATCTGATGCGGATATAGCTCTTTCAGCCATTCATATCACCATACATGTATCCATAGAGGTAATCTTATTATAAAGCTTTTCCCTTACAATATCCAGCGAAGGTGCAAAAGTATGAGTTGGGGCTGGACAGTAATCGAAGAAAGCGAGTTCGCCGTCCTTTACGACGCTTCCACATGCTGGGTCGTAGAAGACAAGACAACAAGAAACAAGCCTGTAAAGTTTACAGGCGAAACCAAAACCTTGAAGAACATTGCAGTTGACTTCGCCCAAGGCTCAAA
>JAAKEZ010000014.1 GCA_018475625.1 Candidatus Bathyarchaeota archaeon A05DMB-2 | reverse complement strand
AGGTTGCAGCACCAGTATAGGGGTCATAGTATATCAGTCGTCCACCGCCTACATACGTAAGAAACACGTTTCTTCCCCAATATGGTGCGCCACCAGGAGTTTCTGAATAACCTTCCCAATAGGTTACCAATGTGGGTGCTTGTGTAACGCCTGTCCGTTCCCAGTACACTTCTCCAGTTCGCAGGTCATAGCATTGCCAAACACTAGTAGGCGCTCCGTCCACAACTTTCGTCAAAGTTTGGTAGCATCTTCCAGCATAAATTATCGACGGATTACCGCCACCAGAAGTCCATGATATGTCTTCCAGTGGTCCACCGATTAAGCCGCCTATGGCACCCTCGCGCTTCCATACAACGTGAGCTGAGTTTGGTCCTTGAACGTATGGAAGGTATCTGTAGTTGCTCATGTACGTGTTTGTCTCCTCTGGCCAGTACGCGCCTTCTTCACCCACAACACCAGTAGATGGAAAGTAGCCTAGAATGGGCCACCATTCCCTGTTTTCCGGTGAGACTGGACGTGTCCAATAGTCTGTGGGAAGGGGCGAAGCAGGCCAAGAAGCTACCGGTTCCTCCTGCACAGTAAGGTTATATGGTCCATCATGACTTGGCGCGTAATAGACTGATTCAGCAAAGCTGACGACTCCTGCGGAAACAGTCGCCGTTGCTCTTGTAACTGTGTAGTTTCCTGCTGGGAAGTAGCCTCCTGGAAATTCAAATTCGATTTTCCACACGCCGGTTTTGTCAGGTGCAAACTGTAGCCATGAAGTTGCGTCTCCGTAGTAGCTTGGTTTCGAGATAACTTTGCGAGTTCCGTCTGGGTCTGTTATTATCGCGGTGAAGTTGCTGAAGTATCTGCTTACGTGAGTTGGAGGCGCCAGCCACATGATAACTGTGACAGTTTGTCCGACGCCCACCGGATTAGGGTTAAAGCTTAGATGTGCTTCGGTTTTGACTGTATAATTAGGAGTGACGCCGGCAGGCAATGGGATAGAGCCGCCTTCTTGCATGTTCAGGTATTGAGCGTTAACAGGCACAGCCGCGAATGTTCCTACTACCATCAAGAGAATCAAAGTGAAAGTTGCTGTTAAATTTGTCTTGCATTTGCTAATGTTCATTTTCTATTCTCCTGTATTTGGTGATTCGTTATTTTAATGAAATTTTCTTATAAGCTTTGCGAAAATTTTCTATCAGAATGGAATCCGACTCTTTTATATAAGATTTAACCAGTTTTTGCATTTTTCCTTTGGAGGAAAGAATAGGCTGCCTTTTTTGACACTTTACCTTCCATCAGAATGATTTAAAAAAATACAGAGGGTGAAGCGCGTTTCCTGTTGATCGCGCTATGGCCGTTTTCTGAGCATCAGCATCATAATAGCGCCAACTACAACGATTGCAACTATCATGCCTGCGGTTGCGGGCACAAAGTACAGGTCAGCTATCGATTGAGGTACAGGTGTTGGAGCAGGTGTAGCTTCAGCGGCAGGGTCAAGTGACATGGCGGTTTCCGCGAATGAGGGCCAATAAGATTTGGAGCCGGCAAAGGTGGCGATAATTGTGTACTTGCCTGGAATATCCGAGAGCGGATTCCACTGAAAACTGAAGAAGCCGCTTGCGTCGGTTGTAGTGTCCCCTATATGGATGAAGTTGTTGTTAGGGTCTATCGCGTCCAACGTAACTGCAACGCCAGGCTGGAACATCATTCGGAAAACGAGATGCTAAGTATGCCGTTGATGATTACGGTGTTTGCGAATTTGCCTTCATACGCGTCTCCAGATTCGGCTGAGTGGTCACCAAGGAACCCTCCAGAGAAACCTCCAGTCGCCAGCGGTTTTGACCATAGAATGTGAGAGAACCATTGCTGAGGGAAGTGCGTTTGGAAGGTGTAATTACCGACAGTAGCGGGGACATATACGGTGCCTGTTGAACCAGTAGCGGCGGTCCTGAATCCCTTGCCATTGTTGTCGAGTATTTTGGTGGAACCATCGGGTTTCGTGACCGTTACTGTCAGACCTTCCCATCCACAAGATTGATTTTGCACATAGTCGGTAATTCCCAGCCAAACCAGCACTTCTTGGCCAACACCCACAGGGTTGGGCATGAGGCCACACATGGCGCAAGTTTTTTAGTTCTGTAAATAGCCTGTGCGTTAGCATTTGGCATTGCAACAATTGATACAACGAAAACAGCTATCAAAAACATTGCAATCGTAGCCAGCTGTATTACTTTTTGGCATTGCCATTCTCTATTCTCCTATAGTTTGGTGAACCACTATTTCGTTGCGATAAGCTTATAAGATTTTGCAGTTTTCCCAAACAAAGTTGAAACTGCAACCATTTTGCATATAATTGACTGATTTTGCCGAGTTTTTCTTCCTTCCAAACAAGATTTTCAACAAGCTTCTTCCTAAATGATGCTAATCGCACTTTAAGTGTCTAGGAAAACGGGTAACTATCATCCAGCTAACTTTTACCCAATGTCCTTCTCAGGGCGGCAACCACGTTCTGTTTGCCCATAGCCAGCATGTACGGGCCCAGTCTCGGGCCCTGTGGCGCACCTATGAGGATTTCGTAGAGAGTTTTGAAGAAGGCGCGAGGCTGCAACCCGTTGTTTTTTGCGACGTTGAAGATGGCGTTCTGAATCCTATCAGGGTCAGTTTCCGCTTCTAAAACGGTAACCAAGGCTGCGACAGCGTTTCTCTCCTCGTCCGAGAGGCTTACCTGGGTTTCTTTGATTTCTTCGAAGTCTCTGACCCAGTTGAAAGCGTACTCAATCCGCTTCGCCAAGTCCGCATCGACAGCTTGGTTTTTCTGCAGGTAGCCGTAGCTCTGCAGCTTCTCAGCGATGAACTCGTTTGCATGGTCTTTCGGCGCCATTTTAACCAGAAACGCCAGCAAGTTATATGGAACGTGGATGCTTGGTTTGGCAGGCGGCTTCATGACCCAGCAGTACTCGTACAAGCCGCAAAGCTTCACGTGTTCTCGTTCGTCTTTCACGATTTTCTTGCCGAAGTACACGTCCTCCAGAGAGTCCAGTTCGTTCATGTAAACGGGGATGTCTGAAACGTCCAGCGTGCGCGTGCCCACGAACCTCTTTAGCATCAGCAGGAGCAGCGACTGTGGCGATCCGTATTGGAACCACACTTGCGGTGTGAAAACGTTGCCCGAAGACTTTGAGATTTTGCGTCCGCCCTTGTCCAAGAACATCTCGTACCTCGCGTGAGATGGCGGCTCATAACATAGGATTTCACGGCATATGCGGTCGTTTATCCGCACCGAGTCGGCGATATCCTTTCCGTAAGCTTCAAACCGTATGTCTAACGCTTTCCACCGCGCCGCGAACTCGCCTTTCCAGCTGAGCTTGCCGCCGCCGATGATACTAGCTTCGCCTTTGTGCCCGCATCCTTCGATTCGTTTGCCCCGGATTTCCAAGCCTTCGCATGAATATGTGACTTTGTCGGTTTCTGGAAAAAACTCCAGCGCCTTGGTGGTGTAGATTCTCCCGCAGTCCTCACATACAGGAAAGAACGGCAGAACTTCAGTGTAACGCTCCTGTCCCACCTCTTCCTTGACGATTTCGCCAACCCGCTGCGCGTTCAGCAGTAGTGTGCGGATTTCATCTCTTAGCAAGCCTTTCTCGTAAACTTCCTTCGCCGACATGTAACGGTACTCGATGCCGCACTTGTCCAAGGCGTCAAGCAGAAGCGAACTCATGTGCTTGCCATAGCTGTCGTGACATCCGAACGGGTCGGGAATATTGGACACGGGAAACCCCAAATACTTCTCCAGAGACTTCGGCAGTCCAGCAGGGACCTTCCGCAAACCGTCCTTGTCGTCGCAGAAAGCCACCAACTCTGAGTTGAAGCCCATCTCCTTCAGCGCAAGCGTCACCGCGTAGGAACGTGCGGCGTCGCCGAGGCTGCCGATGTGGGGGAAACCGGAGGCGCCGAGACCCATCTCAGTCCTGACTTTGTCGAGGCTTCTGCCCAGTTTCCGCTCTCGCTTGACCACTTTCTGCGCCATCATGTCGTACCATGTGCCGTGCCCGACGACCGTTTTGCCCATTAACGTTTAGCCTCTGCAACAATGACTGCAAGACGGAATAAAAAAACGTTTAGAAAGAAACGACGGTTATTTTTGCCTTACCGCCGCGGCTATCGCTATGGCGGCGACCACGAGCAGTATCAGTGCCAGCGCGTACAGTGCCAGGTTAACTGAAAACAGGTACCAGCCGCCGCCTGCCGCTATCAACAGCAAGCCTAAGCTCATGGTGCTGAAGGCGCCGCGCTCGTACTTCTGAGGGTTTGAAGCTCGTACGCCAGCCAAAACCAGTGCCCAGCAGCCGGAAAGCACCAAAATCACTGGGATAACTAAACCCAAACTAATAAGGTTAGCGGCAAAAAGCAGTATCGCCACTACGACAATAATTAAAAAGGCGCCGATGGAAAGCAGTTCTCGACTGCTTTGAGCCATGAATCCGCCTCCTTAAGATGAAAGTTGCGCTCCGCACTCAGGACAGAACTTCGCCCCAGCAGGAATCGACTTACCGCACTTCGGACAGTTAATCGCGCCAGCCGGCGGAGGCGTGAGCGCTGTTCCGCATTCAGGACAGAACTTCGACGTAGCTGGAACCTTGGCACCGCACTTGGGGCAGATTACCAGTGCTGCTGCTGGCGCCTGCGTTGGACCGGTGGGCGTCATTAGCTGTGGTATGAGCACCATGCCAGTGCCTAAAGCCGCACCGCCTCCGGTTGATTTGCCGAGGGATTCAGCAGCGCTTTTCACGGTTTCCATGCGCAGAACCTCTTCGGGCGCGGTTCTTCCGGTCTTCAGCCAGAACAGCCTCTCGCGGTATTCAGGTGTGGTGTCGATGCCTTCGAAGCGCAAGTCAGTCAGCTCTATGCCTAAACGCTTGAAGTAGTCAGCTACCGAGTTCTTCACTATCACCGAAGTCTCGTCAAGCCTCGTGAAAACGGTAACTAAGTCGTAGTGTGAAAGCTCGTCGATGAGTTTTTCGTTCAGGAAGCCCCTCAGGAAATTGTTTACGTCCGCGCTCGTGTAGATTTTTTGTCCGCCGATGACTTGGTTCACGAACAGCGTGGCATCCTCGATTTTGAACCAGAAGCCGCCGAACACCTGAAGTGGCGCAAGCTCTGTTGTCTGTGCGCGGGTGCCATATTTTCCCTGGAAAACCTTTGTGGAAATGAAGATAACGGTTGCCTTGAACGGTGTCTGACCGAAGCCAGCGAGGCGCCTGAGAATCCCAGTCAGCAACGGCAGATTCAACGTTGTAAGCGTATGCCTTCCAGGACCGAAGACATCGTAGGCTTTGCCGTCTCTGAAGAACACTGCCATCTCGTACTCATGCACTATGAGTTGGGCGCCCCACGTGATGTCCTCGTTCGGGTATCGCCAAACTATGTCGTCGGCGCCAACGTTCGTCCATTCTATGACCTGCGGCATTTTAGGTCACTCCTAATATTACTTCTCCTCTCTTATCAAAGGTTTCCTCGAACGCTTCCAACTTGTCCGTTATGCTCTGTATCCGCTCTTTCGCGTTTTTGGTGTCTCCACTCGCGATTTCGGATTTGAAAGCCTCCACCGCAGCATCAAACTCGTTGATTTCATCGACAAGTTTGTTGTCGAAGTCAATCATCCTGTCTAACGCTTCTTCTTTGACCTTGACCACGTCGAAGAAACCCGAATAGCCGTAAGATGCGTGGTTAACCTTCTCGACCACGCGGTCCATCTTCGCCATTAAGCGGTCCATGTCTGTTAAAACGTCAAAGTAACGTCGATCAGTCAGCTTCTGGAAGACCATTTTCAGGTCGGTCTTCAATTCTGAAAGCTGTCGGTACAGGTGATTTCGGATAAGCTTGTCCGACTCGCGGCGCAACTCCTTCTCCTTGTAACCCCTGAACCCGGGTATTGCCGCGACTATGCGCTCACCAAGGCGCATCTGACTTTTTGCTTCCGCGTAAACGTCTTTTTTCTCGTCCATTTCAAGCTCCCTCTTCATGCGGTTATAATTAAGGGGGCTTTTAAAGTTTCTTTTAAACCGGACTAAAACTTAGTTGTGGGTATATCGCCTTTCAAGGCAGCACCAGTGGCGCCGTCGATAATAAGCTGATAAGCGTTGCCCTTATACTCGTACTTGATGAACCATATGGGCGCGTGCAAATAAACCACCTGCTTCACGTTGTAGGCGGTTTGCATCTCGACGATTCTGTCCACATCCTTCTTGAGGAGAAAGTGGTGATGCGCATCAATCTGCTGCTTAGCAAGTTCCACGGCTTCGTCCCTGTCGATTTCGCTGTTCAGGACTCTTGCAAAGCCTTCAATGCGGCGGAAGTCGTAGGGAATCTTGCCCTCCAGCGGAACATCATACTCGCGAGTTGGGAAGCCTGCCGATTCTCGCGCCAAAACCAGCCAGTTATACTCCTTCTCAATTTTGCCCTCCTTCACGATGGGCGGAGCTATGCGTTCAAATATCCCCTTATAGCTGCTTGAGGCTTGGACTGAGACGACCCAGAAGGGCAGGTAAATCAGGTTTTTCTCATTGATTTTTGATTTTTTGGCGAGGTCTGATGGTTTCAGGAAACCTGAACGCATCCAGTCGCGGATAGACTCTTCAATTTGCTTCTCATCAAACCTGTTCAGCAACAACGAATGCTCAAAGTTGAAGGCTTTCCCTGTTTCGATGACGGTGGTGAAACCGCAGTACTTGCAGGTGGCCACTATCTCACCGGGCTGAAACTCGACGGGTGCACCGCAATGGGAGCACCTGATTTTCTGAGCCACGACCATGCGCTATGCCTTCAGTTTCTCCCTCTTAACTATCTCCCGCGCTACTATGACGCCCGAAGCCGAGGCTTGAACTAAGCCTCTGGTGACGCCTGCGCCGTCGCCGATGGTGAACAAGTTTTGGATTTTGGTTTCCAAAACGTTGTTCAGCTGCAGGTGAGAAGAATAAAACTTGACTTCGATGCCGTAGAGCAACGTGTCTCTGGAATGGATTCCAGGCGCAATCACGTCTAGGGCTTGAAGCATCTCCCTTATGTCGGATAAGTAGCGGTAAGGCAACACGAAGCTGAGGTCGCCGGGCGTGGCGTTCTTCAACGTGGGCTCAACCACACTTCGGGCGAGCCGTTCAGGCGTGGAGCGTCTTCCAGAAACTAAGTCGCCTAACCGTTGCACCATGACGCCGCCGCTCAAGAGGTTTGAGAGTCGAGCAACGTATTTTCCGTAGGCGATGGGTTCCTTGAAGGGTTCGGTGAACGAGGTGCTGACGAGGATGGCGAAGTTGGTGTTTTCGGTTTTTCGCTCCGCGTAGCTCTGCCCATTCACGGTTAGGACTCCGTCGTAGGATTCGGTGGTGACCTCCCCGTATGGTGAGACGCAAAAGGTTCGCACTTGGTCATCAAAAAGCTTCGAGTAATAGACAAGTTTCGGCTCGTAAAGCGCCGTGGTCAACTCTTCCATGACTGAGGCTAAAACCTCAACTCTTACGCCCACATCAACGGGGTTGTTGACCGTGCGTAAGCCGCGGACTTGTGCTTCAGTTTGAAGCCACTCAGCCCCGCTTCTGCCTGGCGCGACTATCACATATTTGCCATAGATTTTTTCGCCTTTTACGGTTTCAACACCCTTTACCGTGTGGTTCTCGATTATGAGTCCCTTAACGTCGGTTCTGGGCTGGAACGTGATTTTGCTGTTAAGTTCTTTTCGCATCCTGCGGAGGGTGTCAGCGCATTTCTCGGTGCCCATGTGTCGAATCTCTTGCCTGATAAGCTTCAACCCTGCAAGTGAAGCCTTGCGCTCGATTTCGTCCACTTTCTCGACGTCTCCGCCGTAGACCTGCTCGCTTGCACCATACTTCAGGTAAACGCTGTCAACGTAGCTGACTAGTGCTCGGAGCTCTTTTTCTGAAACGTACTGGTTGAGCCAGCCGCCTACCTCGGTGGACAGGGTGAGTTTGCCGTCACTGTAGGCGCCTGCCCCGCCCCAGCCTGAGAGAACCGAACACGGCTCGCAGTGGTGACATTCAAAACCGCGGCTTGAGGGGCACTTACGCTGGTCTATATCTGGACCCCTGTCGAGAATAAGGACGCTGAGGTTGTTTTTTTCTGTTAGCTCTAGTGCTGAAAAAATTCCTGCTGGACCCGCACCGACTATGATTACGTCGTACTTCAAAGGGCATCATCTCCCGGGAACCCAGAGTTAGATGTAGCCACTAGCATATATTTTTAACGAAAACGGTTGGACAGAGACTCCCTAACTATATGGGGAAAAGAATTGCGTTATTCCCACGTGTAGGGTACCAGACAGAGGAACCGCAGAAGCTTCTGTCCAGTGTTCTTGAACTGATGCTGCTCGTTGCCTGGAATGAAAATTACATCGCCAGCGCTGAACGGCGTGCTTTTTGCGCCGTCGAAGAGTTGTCCTTTGCCTTCAAGTATGAAGACTTCGTGTTCCCATTGGTGCGTGTGCAGGGGACTGTGCCCGCTGGGTTCCATTTCGAAGAGGCGCATGGCGAAGTTTTCTGCTCCGATTTCCTTGGTGATGAGCCAGCGTATCGTGGTTTTGGCGGCGCCTCCTTCGGCGTCTTGGGCTTTTACAGTGTCGTAGTGGAATATTTTCATGTTTTAGCCTCGTGTAGTGTTATTCTGGTGTGGGTTTTAAGGTGAACGGTGACATGTGTCTTTTAAAGATATATCTCAAAAACATTTAAATCCCCGCCGAACCAGAAAATACCGTAATGACCAACGAAAACATAGACGAACTAATCTCAGACTTCTCACGCTTCTACATACTCACCATACTCTACGAAGGACCCGCCCACGGCTACCAAATAATCAGCCGCTTCAAAAAACGCGTCAAAAAAGAAGTCAGCCCAAGCCTCGTCTACCCGTTCCTGCAGCAGCTGGAAGAAAAGGGCTTAGTGACACACACCATCAAGCCCGTGGGCGAGAAGGAAAAGAAAGTCTTCGAACTCACCCCTGAAGGCAGAGAACTCTGCACGGAACTCTTCAAGCGCTTCGCCGAACTCATCTCCATCGCCATCGAACCCAGCCTCTACGTCTGCGCCCACTGCGGCTGCAAAGTCTACGAAGGCGCTTACCGTGAGGTCATAGACGGCAAAGAACTCGCTTTCTGCTGCATGCACTGCGCCCGCTCCTACAAAGAAACGAAAAAATTAGCAAAGAAATCAGCAGAAACCTGACTAAAATTAATGTGCAAAAGGCTGACAGCGCCAGCTAGTCTTTTATGGCTTCTATGAGAACTGAATGACGAAATCTCCCGCATTCCCCTTTTTTTTAACTATCGGCACCTAAAACTTGAAGTCTCTGGTGGTCGTGCTTATTTTTTTCGCTTAAGCTTAATGAAATTAAGTAAATATGCTAAGATAAAAGGAAAAAATTATAATACCTGAACACTGAGTCATTATATTCGGTGAACCAAGTTGGAGCGCGGTCTAGAAGCGTTTGTTTCAAGAGAGTTAGTTGAAATCTTTGGCAAGGACAAACTTGTTGCCACAGATGAAGCGCTTCCTGGACAAATTAGAGTTGATTTTCATTTCAAAGATAAGTCCGGCGGCGATGTCTTCGTAGAGGTTTCAACACGCAAAATAGGCAGAAGGATGTTAAGCAAAATTCTCAATTTATATTCCGCCTTGTCTAATTTGGAGCCTCCGCTTAAGAAGTTCGAGTTGATAGTTGTTGGCTCAGAGATTGAAGTTTCAGTCAGAAAGGCGCTGGAAGGGCTTCCTGTTCGGTTTGTTACTTTAAATGATTTGGGAATAACCCCTGCTAAGCTGGAAGCACTTAGAGAGGAGCAGAAGCAGCTTCAGGATAGACGGCTGTCTCCAGAAGAGGCAAAGTTGGTGGCTATGTGGGAGGCAAAGAAGAAGACTGCAATTCGCGCAAAAGATGTTATAGACAACCTTCTTTGTTCAGCTCCCTATGCTTATGTGTTGCTCCATAAACTGGCGCGAAAACACTGGCTTGAACGGATTAGCACAGGGCTTTACCAGTTCATTCCTGCGGCCTATGGCTATCCAGAAAAGATTGCGCCCGCTAATGCTATGGTGGTGGGCGCTGCTTTGGTTGAGCCTTACTATTTCAGTTACTACACTGCCAACAGCCATTATGGTTTCACTACTCAGGTGCCTTTCACCCTATTTATTGCCACCCCTAAGAAGAAGCCCAAAGTTGAATGGCAAAGCGTCACCTTCAAGTTTGTAACCTTGGCAAAGCGTAAATTCTTTGGCTATAGACCTGAGCAGGTGTTTGGTGCAGAGGTTTTTATGGCTGAGCCTGAGAAGGCCATAGTGGACTCTTTTGATAAGCCGCGTTATGCCGGCGGAGTAGAGCAGTTGGCAAGAATAACTTGGCGAGGTTTGGTAAGGGTCGATTTGGCAAAGTTGGTGGATTATGCATTGAGGATGGGGTCGCATTCTTTGGTTCAGAGGCTTGGTTTCATGATTGATTCTTTGTCGAAGGAGGGGCTGGTTCAGCCGTTGCCAGCTGATCTTAGGGGCATGTTGTTGAAATGTGTCGGTAATGCGCCGATCTATCTTGATTCCGCCAGAGCAAAGAAGGGCGTGTTTTCTAAGGATTGGAGAATTATCGATAACGTGCCCCATGATCAGTTGTTTAGTGAGATTGAGGTGAAGTGAGAACGCCATGTTGGATCAGAAGTTTGTGACATTTTATGCTCGTTCTAGTAGGGTGCCTTTGGTGGTGGCGGAACGTGATGTGGTTCTAACTTACGTTTTGAAAGTTTTGTCAGACGGAGTTCTGGAGAGTTTGGCGTTTAAGGGTGGCACTTGCTTAAAGAAGATGCATTTTGGCGGCAGTGGAAGGTTTTCGATGGATCTTGACTTTACAAGCCTAAACGCATCCTCAGAAAGTTTGCAGTCTCAGCTCAAGCAGTTGCTTGATAAGCGTAGTCATTTCGGCATAGACTTCAGGATTTTGGAAGAGAATATCCGTCAGGGAGCAGGTGAATGCGAGGAGTCTTACATAGCGGTAGTGGGCTATTCGCATGCTTGGAACAGTGGCGAGTTCCTGTTTGAAGTCAGCTTCCGCGAAAAGCCGCTCTTGCCCCTCGATAAGCTGCCGCTCTTAGATGAGATGTACTTCAAGTACGTCGAGTTTCCTCGTTTCACAGTGGGGTGCCTCCGTAAAGAGGAGTTGCTGGCTGAGAAGCTGCGGGCTGCCTATCAGAGGTTTCGAGCACGCGATCTGTATGACCTCTACCTTTTTGCGGACAGAAATTTTGATAGAAGCACGGTGCAGAAGCTTGCGGTTATCAAATGCTGGAGCGTCAGAGAGCCCTTTAATCCAAAAGCGCTCCTCAATAGCATAGCCGAAACCAAGCATGACTGGAATGACCTTGAACGGTTGGTAAGAAGGGAGGAGTTGCCTTCTCAAGAAGCGGTTATTGGAAAAGTCCTCAAAGCCTATGCTTTTCTAGTGGATATGGATGATGCGCTTATGCGGCTAATCAATGACTCTAAAGCTCATAAAGAGACAAAAATAGTGGCAGAGGTCCTAGAAGCGCTCACCCCTGATTCCAAGAGCTAATTCGAAAAGAGTTGATCGGGCGTCGCATACGTTGCCACGCAGACGTTGCCTTCTCTGGAGACCACCCACCTCGTTTCTTCATTTTAAACGGGATTTGCTGAAGCTCGGAAAGAATGAAGTTGAACATGGTTACCGGCTTGTATTTGCTAGAGACTGGGGCTAGCAAGGGCGACTTTCTTGGTCAAGCCAAAATTGAAGCAGAAGAGGCAACTGCCGTTTCCGCCTTGTATGTTGAGGTAAACGGAAACAGCAAAAACAATTCAGCTTCTTTCACCAAGAGCTAAAATGAAGTTGTCAATCTCATAGAGGTTAGCCCTGAAGAGAAAATAAGCGTGTGGCCGTGTGAGTACTGTGGACATAAAAACCCTGAGGATGTCTTGGTATGCGAGAACTGTGGCACACACCAAGAGACTCTAACGTCGGCGATGCTGGCGATCGAGACTCAGAAGACTTATTCTTTCGACGCGCCAATATACCGTGGTCTGTTTAGTTGTCAGAGCATGTTCGCTTGATTTAGAACCAATTCTTTAGGCGCTAAGAACAAGCCTTGGTTCTTTGTCCTGTGAGTTTATTGTAAATTCGTTACTATCTGATTAATTTGGCAAATTATGGTCATCTTAATTCAATACTGTATTTTACATTGCAGCTTGCTTTGGCAGGGTTAATATCCATAAGCCGTCTTCAGCGATTTTTAACTCTGTAGGTTGAGTGACTTCGATCTGGGTTCCCGGGACATAACATATTTGCACTGGTGTTATGTTTCGCCCAGCCCCTTTTTTTCTGCACCATTCCCTACCGACTAGTGGTTCAAGGTCTCCGCTTACATTTTTAATGAGATCAGTGGTTTTCTCAGTTAAGACGTGAGCGTAGGCGTAGAATTTGTTTGTTTTTTCCTTTGGTCTTAGTGTTGGTTCATGTTTTAACTCTATGTCAAAATGTTCAAACAGGTTGTTGGTTTCAATCATTTCTTTTATTTTAACTTTTCCAAAGCCGTAAGTTCTTTCTCCGCCAACCTGAATCTCTAAACCCTCTAACTGTTGTGCATCCAAACTTTTGGAGCCTATTTGGATTTGTTTGCTGTCAAAAAAGAGGTGCCCTTCAAATAGCAGAGGCTTATTCAGTGCGATAGGTTTTATGAATTCTATTTCGTGAAGTGAGCCGTCTTCTGCGCTTTTATGCTTCTTATCCATCGATGTTGAGGCAAAAGACGATATGAATATTTGCTCAAATTCTTCAACGCTTAAATCGCCAAATTTTAGTCCTTCAGATGCGACATATTTTGGGGCATACACTTTATCGTTGAGTTTTATGTAGAAGTACGAAAAGCGGGTATGCGCTTTCAAAGCGTCTCCTATAGCCTTGTAATCTTCGCTGTGTCTTTGGGCTAATACATTTGTTAAGGCAGCCCACATATGTTTGGCGAGAATGTAATACCTTGTTTTGGCTACTGTGCCTAGTTTTGCACCGTATCCTATGTGAATCGGGGCTTTTGCTTCAAGCGTGACTTTATAACAGTTCCAGACCATTTATTCCACTATCATTCAAGTGATTTGGCTCGATACAACGCGTACGTCAGCATCCGTTCCAGCACCTGTTTCACAAAAAACATTCTATAAACGTCAGCTAAGACGCCATTATTTTTTGTTAGTTCACGTCTTAAGCTTTCTCTTTGTTGGTCCCATTTTGAATCAGGGTTTTCTCCTTTTATGCCGATGAATATTTGTCCCAGTGTATCATTTTTCAGTTCACATGCAAAAGATTCAGGCAGGATCTTCGTTAGCAATGAAATTGAGTTGACCAGTATCCATCTGCTGCATTTCTCATCTTCACCGAGTTTTGAAAGTTCTTGACGGTTTCTATTCCACTTAATTTGGCCTGCTTTTGACTCTGCCCAGATTACATAGGCAAAAATGCCATCACTTGAGAGAACGCCTAATGCTTTTCGGATTACGTTTTCTTGTTTTGATTTATCCATATTTTTTTGGGGAATGCTAAAGCCAAATTCAGCACAAATCTTGTCGATATTTGCGTCTGTCATCTTTTCTCACCTTAGTGCTTTATATATTTCAGCGATTTTGGCGTGTTCTTCCGCCGTTTCCTTTATCAGTTGTAGTTTCTTTTCTTTCTCTTGCTGTAACTTGGCTTGTTCTTCTGCTGGTGTTGTCTTTAGTTTTTCATCTATTTCTTTGATTTGTTCTTGTAAATTGTTGGCTCTTATCTGTGCCATCGCTATTGGATCATATCTTTTGTCTAATCCGAACATTTTGAGTTTGCCGAAGCCTCGGGTTCCCATTCCACCTACGCCTAAGAACTCGAATAGTTCAAAACTGGATTCAACAGTGGACACTACATCATTAAGGTTTTTGCTTTCAACGCCGAAGTGTTTTGGGTTTTGGTAGGTCATGGTGAAGTAGAGTATGGTTCCTCGTGGGATGGCTTCATAGGTGAATAATGCGCCTTCTTCTGCTGCTCCTGTTTCGGGGTTTATGGAAACTGACGTTCTGACTTCCAAGTTTGAGTTGACTATTTGATGGAGAACTGAATCACTGACTATTGCCAGCCTATCAAAGATGTCTTGTTTGTCAAAACCGCGCGCGTTGAACTTGTATTCTCCGAAGACTGTATCCACCGAGATATTATGATTGATTTTCTCATTATTGCTTTTTTCTATCGAGAGCAAGAGCCATCCAAAGTTTATGTAATCTGTATTTTTCAGTTTCTGTTTAAGGAGGTAATTAGATAATATTGCTGTTTCGTTCTTGTCCATGTTCTGCCATGCTGTTTCTGGGGGTATGTTTAGTTCGTTTAGTTTACTTGGGCTTGTTACCCACACTGGACCCACTAAGGAAGCTACGGGAAAGAACAGTATCTTTGCGTCTGAGAAAATTGCCATGCCTTGTCTGCTATTGTTATCGGTGGCGTAGCCAAAGGAAACGCATAGTGGGCAGTTGCCACAGGGTTGGGTTTCTTTTGTTTTTTTGCCTTTAGCGCACGCTTGGTTTTTTCCCAAGCCTTGGAAGTAGGCGTATGTTCGGGCTGTGCCTTCGATGCTGGTGCCGGGGATTTTGGGAATGCCGTCAAAGTCTCGGAGTATGGGGTTGTCTGCTCGTCCAAGGGTATAGCCGCCTGTTCCAACGTGGATGGGGTCGACAGCCATGCCGAAGTACGTTTTCCTTTCATATCCGTTCATTTATTACACCTCTTTATTGTATGACTTTAAAGTTAGGAATAACTCTACAACATCAAAAAACATCCCTGAGAGAACAGCTTCCTTTAACTTGTTTCTTTCATCAGGGGATAATCGGCTCTTACAGATGTTGGTAATTGAAGAGTCAACAAGTTCTCTGTATGTTTCGTCAGCGGCAGGGTTTGTTGTCAGATCCTGCCCAGTTTGGAACCAATCTTCAATTTTTGTTATACATGCATATTCGAGTTTCTTAATTTGCGACGTTGTGAGTTTTCCTTTTTCTGGGCTTATGATATTCCAGAGTTCATTCATTTTTTCAATGTCCTTTAACAAGTAAGGTCTCATACCAAAGGCTCCCAGTAGCGGGTGCCGCCTCTTTTTATTATCTGAGAAAAGATGAAACCTTTCGCCTGTGGCGCCTAAGAAATGGAAATCAAACAAACCTGGATATACCTGCAAGGACATGCCTGCTTCGATATCTTTGATATTCAATATCGATCCGATGTTGCCCAACTCAAAGTAAGTCTCTTTTTTCTGAACATCAGGATTATTTGTTGAAACGATGAAATTGGGGTAATACAGGTCTTCACCGTTGTCGCCTAATTTATTATCAATTTTCCATTTGTATTTTGCTAACCACCTGTCTTTGGTGCATAGCAGTTGCTGTTTGTCTCCGTTGTATTCTTCCAAAACCAATTCTGAAGCATTACGTTCTGCAACTTTGAAGACTCGACGTTCAGATGATAAAGACAAAAGGTGATCAACCAGTCTTCCCATAACATCCATTGCTATATATAATGGGAATTTTCTTTTGAAAAACAATATGCCCACGTTAAGTGGTAATCTATCAGCTACCTTCCCAAAACACTCCTGATAACTTGGTAAGTATTCTTTCTGTACGATTCTGAGGGCTAGTTCTGCGGGTACAAGGGTCACAAATAAGTTAGGAGACGCCAAGATCGTTCTAACTGGAATATATTTTTCAAAACTGTAGGACTCTACAGCTAAAGAGATTTTTTCTCGTTTGTTCTTCTTGTCCTTTACAGTCACAAATGCTTCGTTTGAAGCTTGAAGTTTCTCAACGACCCGTTTGATGTATTCGTGTTTCTCTTTTAACAGTGCCTCTTTTGGTTTTTTCTTTGTAGTGCTGCTTGGTGCATAATGCTCAAGCCTTATTGTTGTGTAAGCGTATTCCCCATCCCAGAAAAGATCGCTTTTTGGAAGTTTTGTTTCAGGATTAAACTTTTCAACCTCAAGAATGCCCGAGTTTTCTGATTTTAGAAGGTATACGCCGTCTATGCTCAAGGGTTTTAGTTTGAGCTTCAATCTTAAACAATAATCACCTATGCGCGTGCGAGCATTTTCTGCTGTTTTATTGGAGAGATCTTTGAAGAAAGCTTGGGTTTCCATCCAGATTTTTCTTAAACGAGAAGGCGACGCTGATTTTGTCATCAAAACTTCGAGAATCCGCGCTGGATCTTTGCTATCCGACTTATTGCAGATGCTTTCATAAATATCAATTAAAGATTCTCTTTGCGGTGGAAAATTTAAAAACGGATAAAGCATCTTTGCTGTATCTTTGTTGTTTCTAAGCGAACTTGGGTCAATTTTTGTGGTTGCTTTTAGAAGACCTGAATAATTACCAAAATAGGATTCGACCTTTGCCCCATCGCTTAAGGTATATCCTAACTCTTTGGCTTTATGGTTCTTAATATCTTGTATTGACTTTATGCGCGTGGTCTTAAGTCGTGTTCCATCAAGCCATTCTAGTAGCGGTAACGAACCAAAAATCAATGCCAAATTTCCGTTTTCATCAGCAATCTCATCTATCCAAACGGTCTCTTCGTAAATAGAGGGTGAGTCGATTGCCTTCTTTATGGGGTTCGACGCTCCCTCTCTAATTATTTCCATGCAAAACTCGCAGAGTTCTTCACCTTTTGATTTAGGTCGTCTTCCGCATTGGGCACAGACTTCGCCGTCGACTTTATTCTTATCCCAGCAAGAAGTCCATTGAGGCAGTATTCTATCCTGAATTGGCACCATTGTCTTTTTCTTAAGATTCCTAATCACTTGAGGTATGATTTTGTTTGGGTAAGCGTCAGCTTTGCTTAGTTCAACAATTGGTATTATAGAGCCTTTGGTTACATGATTTGCAGCTTCAATTACTTTCTCCGTTAAGCAGTATCTAATTGTTTCATCGATTTTATCTGAAACTAGAAAACAGAGCGAATCTTGATCCTCATATATTACGTTCCCAACGGAGTATTCATATTCCAATAACACTTTTAGTCTTCGTTTGAATCTTCTAATTAGTCTTTTTCTGCCTATAAGCCCTGATAATGACTGAGACTCAGCCAAAAATCTGTTGGCATTCCAACCTATACCTATGACTTTTAGTTCAACATTCCAGTGGTTGTCAGTTGGAAGCAAGCTCTCAAGTTTGGTTGAGAAATCAGTGAGAACATCACCCGACAACAAAGTCTTCATAATTGAGGCTGTTGCATAAGAATGATGCCATAAAGAAATATCGTTGGCTGCTCTCCTCGTTTCAGCTAGGACGCCGCCCATTTTTTTGAAGGCGAAAAGTACCCTTTCTCTAAACCTTTTAGTGTTATGCTGATTTTTGTATTCCAGCCAGGCTTCAGATAGTTTTCCGTAAAATTCTTCTCGCAACTTATCCAAATCTGCAATTTCTGTTTCCTTTCCGAAAACAGTGGAATAATACGTCTTTTTTGCTTGTTTAGCAATAGGCATGTTTCTATCGTCAGAAGCATCTTTTTTGTCGGAAATTCGAAGTAAAGCAATTAGTATGGTTTCTGGGTTTTCTTTTTTGGCCTTCTTCTCTTCCTCTGTTTTTTCGTGTTTTTTCACAAAAGACTCAATACTTGAACTTTTCAGCGCCCATTTATCAACTATGCCGCTGACTGGCGGCAGTTCTTTGCAAATTTCTGCAAAGTTATAGCTAAAAAATAAATCGCCCAGTTTTGTGCCTTCAATCAATTTTTTGTCATATTCTAGAATAGAGAGATGATCATACTCTTCTTTTTCGTCTTGCATTTGCTTCTTTGGGAATCTATTGTTACATTTTCCTATGTCATGTAGAAGGCTTGCTATCTCCAGAATAGCTATTATACTGCTGTGTTGTTTGAGTTTTTCGAGTGCTTCACAATTTTGAGTGTTCATTTAGCCGCTCACCAATGTTCTGATGAGGAGATTTATCTGATTTTTGTAAGCTGCAAAGTTCGACAACTTCATGTCGACAGAATCAATGCAAAAGTCTATCTTGTCTTCTACAACGCCGTATCCGCTTGTTTTTTTGGCTGCGAAGCCGTAAGTTAGAAGCATCGCCGGAACGGCTTCCTTCAACACCTCTAAGTCCTCTTTCATTTCACTAATGGCTTTTGCTCTCTCGGCACTGCCTCCGCTTCTGAGTGTTGGAAGAAGGTCAAAGGGAAAATACAAAAGTGAAAAAATCCCCCGTGCACCCACAGGCACAGTTTCAAAAAAGATAGGCCCCATTTCAGCAATCGTTCTAGTTTTTCTGTTATGCGGAGAAATGACATCCAACCCTAATGAATCGAAGAAAACTGGATAGAAAATTAGTCTTCCTTCTCTACTCCCGCTTTCTGAAACATATGGCTTCATTCTTTCCTTAAACACTTGAGTACCTTTTTCTCCTTCTACCTCTCCAAGTTTACGTCTGAATTGGTTGCCCAAAAACGCCTCAACAGTGTCTTTTTCACTCCCAAACAACTTGACGAGCTTTATCCTTTCATCAACGTAGAACTCGACATCAGTTGAAGTGGAATCTATTAACCTCATTTTCATCGCTACGTACCTTAAGGCACCTTTCAAGGTTGTAGGGCGTATTATTGGAACCTTTAAGACAGTGTCTTTAATCACCGGATTGTCTATAACGTAGAAAGCGTCATCGTCCAAGCTGATGTAGGGCTTCTTGAGTGTAAAAGTTATCCGTATTAAGTGGGAAACACCGGCTAATTGTACGGGAGACAGTGTAAACATGTTTGATAGAGCAGTAAGTTCTGTTGGAAAGTGGAACCAATCTTTGGGAGTTGGATGCATTAACCGCTCGTATGCTTGCTTTGGAATTGCGCTTAAGTCAAGTTTATTGATCTCTTTCCCATCATAACCCCTGATATCCTGTTGTAGGATTGAGTGGACATGACCTTTCAGTGCTGCCATTCTTCTCTGGAGGATATGCTGCAAGAGTAATTGCTCTTTTGCGTAATGAGTTATACAAGAGGATTCTTTTTCAGCAAGAACCCTTGTTGTTATCTCTCGTTCTATATGTTGTCTAAGTTCTTTGACTTTGTTTTCCCATCTGATTTGCCGATTTTCTTTTATTCTTCTCCATTCGCTCGTTACCCAATTTTCTAAATCCTGAAAAAGGTCGTTGTAGTCTCTATTGACATTAGCATAGAAGTCGCTTATTGTTATTTTGATACCTCCTCTAATTCATAACCAGCTTTATCAAATACCGCTTGAGCGGGCTTAAACCTGCTCTGCATATGCTTGATGATTTCTTCGCGAAGATCTATAGAAAAGTTAGGTTTCGTCGACAGTTTCGGAGAAATGAAACCCCAAACTTTGAAGTAATAGAATTTGTCAAAATTGTTTTCCTTGTATAAATGGCTTACAAATAGTTTGCTTCCCTGCCTACTCTCGCCCTTGCCATATCCAAATATTCTTTCCGTAACTTGCGTTCCATATATCTCTCGGAAGTAATTTCGCAATCCAAAGCTGCGCCCTTGAATTTCTCCTTTATATCGAATGTCAAAACTGCAAGGAATATACTTTCCATATCCACTAGAGGACGTCCCAATAGTTAACGGATTTGTCAAATAGTAATCAACGATTACACTATTTTCATCTATCTTGAACTTCGAAATAAAAAAGTTAGACAGGCTAGGCTTGGAGGCGTTCTCTGTTTTCTCACTTATCGAACTTCGGATTGTTGACAGCCCATTTTCCACTCTTTTTGTGTCGAGGTTTTCAATAAGGAATTGGCCAAATCCGTGTTGTGTTTTAGCTCCTAAACCACCATATTTAGAAATTAGCGAAAGTGTTGCCAATAAGACATCTTCGTTGTCTTTGTCATCAGCTGTTATCTTTAGGCTTGCTTGCCCAAAGAGGGCGTTGTGTTGCTTCTCGAATATTCTTTTCAACCAGCCTTGATTGATCTTAGAAGATGTCACCAAAAACAGCGGGCTGGTCTCAAGACCTGTACATTCGATCCTGAATTTTCTCGCCCAACCGGCGCAGCCAAAAAGTTGGCAAGCATGACAAATACTGATTTTTTTTCCTTTATACTCGCATTTATCTTTAGATGTTGGGTCACACGCAGAACCGCCAAGGGCGCGTACCCACGCTTCGTACCAAAATCTCAATGACCCAAGAAGCCCTGTGTCCTTTAAACTTGGGCTGTCGCGGTCTACGTTGCCTGTCCAGATAGGAGTAAGAGTTCTAAGCTTGACTTCTATCAAACGCTGGCTTGCCTCATTCTATATTTATGTTTTTAATTTAAATATTTGCACACACGATTGATTGTTTTTTTGGTTTTCTTCTCCAGGTAAGTAAACCCCAAAAGCATAAAACTACACCCACCCAAGAACACAATAAAGGAGCATTGTCAACTCAAAAAAGCATTTTTGCGAAGTATGCGGCAAAGAAATCACCTAACAAGAATACATCGACTACGATGGCATGTGCTGGGAATGCTGGGACAACCAGTTGACAGAAGAATCCGACTCCATGTTTGCAGACCTAATATAGCCAAAGATGGCTTTAAGCAGTTGGGTAAAACAACAATCGCGGGAAAAATGGTTTGTTGTACTTTCGATTAAAGCAATAAGAGAAGAAGGTTGCCGCAGAGGCGCTTCTTTTACCACTAAGACGTGCTTTTTGAGTCGGACTTAGCAAAAGAAGAAAAAAATTGACATTTTAGAGAAAAAAATCTATTTTTTCTTCTTCTCAAGAAAGTGTTGCTGATGCTCGTAGGTCAAAAAGATGGGCAACTTAAAAAGACCTAGCATGCAAGAAAAAAATATTTTACTTTAGCTAATCCAAAGTCAGACGGCTTACCTTGCACATTTAGGTAGCCCAGCCGACTCAAGGCGTCCAGAACAGCACTAAGGTGCTGGAGGTTCGCTGCCAAACACCTGTATCCACTTGTTCTTTGTCTCGTCAGGCCACTCCAGCTTACCTGAGTTAATTGTGGGAACCAATTCAGGATAGGTCTTAAGGATAAGTCTTGCTCTCACAAGCGCATCCATAGTCGCTGAATCAATCGCTTTTTTACACAGGGCTATCAACTGCGGATCCAGCTGACTACTCTGCTTAAAGCGAAGCCAAGCAGCCAAGTTAATCGCCTGCTTCGCCGTCAGTTCCGCCCCCTCTGAATCATCTTTCCAGTAGGTCAGAACCAAATAATTCCTCAGACGCTGAGCATTCAAACACCCAGATTTTAACGCAACCTCATTAAACGTTGGCTCCCTGAAAAACCTAAACTCACGCCTCAACTCGGTAACAGCATTTTTAACTTTGAAAAACTCAGCTTTGACTTCTGCACTAATTTTTTTCGCCCCAATTTCAGAACATCGCTTAGACTGTTCAATTGCAGTCTTTTTTAGAACATACTCTGTTGCGTCACTGCACCAATAGAGCTTAAACGACTGCGGCACCGGATACTCTATCCATACCTGTTGCCTCAAAGGTTTCACAACAAGCTTCTCGCCATCGCCAGCAACCAGCAGGTTCTTTACTAACTTGAACAGGATTTTCTTCTCATCATAATTGTTCCATTTCACCTGCAACTTACCCGTTGGCGCCAACATAAAAAGCGTCGGGCTATCCCTGAACCAGAACTGTATCAAACCCTTCTGCGTAGTATCAGCTATCACAAGCGAATTATTAACTAAGGCTTCGTATGTTGTATGCCAATCTGCGTTTGTCTGGTAAACCACCTGAGAAGGCACTTTTGACCACAAAATACCCCGTATCTGTTTGCCATTAATTTAAGCGTATGACAAACGAAGGTGTAAAACTTGAAACGCTACAAGTCCAGAATTGCCATAAGTTTAGAAGCACCTGAAAGAACCCGCCTAGAGAAGCTGATTTTTGAACGTAAATTCAAAAATCTCAGCCAAGCCATCCGAGCAGCCATAACCGAATTTCTCAACAAACCCGAGCTAAACAGCAAAACAAGCGGAGGCTAAAAGCCATGACCCAGCCACACGACAACGAAAAAACTGAGCTGACAAGACTGATGCGTTCCATAGCCCGAGAAGTAGCCTACGAAGTCCTCGACGAACACATAGAAGATTACGAGCACAAGCCAAAGACGCCAAACTCAGCTGAACTGGAGAGTTAAACATGGACAAACAAATCGAATTCCTTATAAAACTTCGTGACGGATGCCTGATGATTGCTGACGCAGCAAACGAGTACCTTGATTCTTTGGCGCCGCCTGAAGTAAAAGAGAAAAAGCAAGCTACCGCCGTCCAAGAAGTAACATTCACCACGCTGCGGTTTGAGCCTCAGCAGGGCGCTAAACTCGGCGATTTCGAAGTTGCCTACAGACAAAACAACTTAGCCGACAAATGGAGCAGCGCCTACAGCATACTGCGGAACAGCAACGCAACCATAAAAGACCGCTACCATGGCGATGGCTACCAGCACTCGTATTGGCTATACGGGGAAGACAAGATTTACCGCCAAAAACTCAAACCCAAAACCTAACGCTACACGAGGGATTCTATTTTGACCAACCATCGAGCATGGGCGCGTTTGAACTTTGAAGGCAAACGAGAATGGGGCGACGTCTTCCCAGACGGCAAAGTACCCATACAGAGCATAGCGACACAGCGGGCCAAGCTTGAGGGCATAAAAGACATCGAGTCAGTCTTCACGGTGGACTGGAAAGCACTTGCCGACTGGCAGCAGCAGGCTGTACTTGAAAAGTTAAGCCAGCAAAGCGGCGCAACAAAAGAAGCTATCCAAAAAGAAATTTTGCAGGTTGGTTTGCCTGTCCGCAGAAAATACATCCAAAGCTGCGGCATAAACCAATTGGAATTTTTCCTCTAAAGGTGACTCGATGGCTGAACAGAAAACTCGCACCATTCCGAATGGAGAACAAAAAGCAACTGACCAACTGCTAATAACAGCTAAGGCGTACTTTGAAAGAGGCATAGCAGTTGTTGCTGTCAAGCAAAAGAAACCCTTAACGGAATGGGCTCAATGGCAAACCCGCCAGCAAACAAAAGAAGAATTCAAAAATCAGCCCTGGCAAAACGCGGATGGCTTTAGCGTCCTATGCGGGACAAAACAGAAAAACGGGCTCTACATTGCTGCAGTGGATTTTGACGTAAAAAAGGTCGGCGAAGAAGCACAAGCCAAAGGCAAGCAAATCCTCAAACAACTGCTCATAACGCAAATCGAGCAGTCGCCCAGCGGAGGACAACACTGGATCTATCAGACACATGCTAAACCCAAGACGATTAGCAGCTTTCACAGTGAATGCGGTTTAGAGTTGCTTGGTGAAGGCAAATTGTGCATTATGGCGCCAAGTCACGGGTACATTCGATTAAATGATAACCAGCCCAGCATCGTAAGCGATCTTGAGACAGAATTGTTCGAAGCCATGTACCATGCGGGTTTCAAACCCCAAAAAGAACCAAACCAAGCCGAATCATGGTTTAACCGCAAGGATCTGTCAGGAAAACGGTTTACTGGCAAAACTCCGCCATGTATAGAAGCGCTATACAGAGGCGCCAAAGAGGGGGAGAGAAACGAACACGCCATACGCCTTGCATCTTTTTTGGTTAACTTCCGCAAGCTGCGACCAGACAAGGTCCTTGAGCAAATGCGTAAAATCAACAGGCTAAACGACCCGCCATTGGAAGATCAAGAGCTACAGGGCATTGTGAAAAGCGCGGTCAACGGCGGATACGTCTACGGCTGTCAAGACGCCTTTCTCAAAAGCAACTGCCGCAAAGACGACTGCCCAATCGCTCCATCCAGCGTCCCCAAGATGCTCAGCAAAGAAGAAACTGAAAGAGCAGAAAGACTGCTAAATCAAGGTGAACTCTTAGACTACGCTCTCGCGTATGGGAGACGCCGATTAATCGGTGAAGATGAAGCCATAAAATCCAACTTCATAATGTTTTGCAGTGGAAGAACACGCTACCCCGTGTCGGGCATGATCAGCGGTTTTAGTGGTAGCGGCAAAAACGAGAGCATCAGAGCCATCAAACCTTTAATTCCCAAAGAATGGTACTTCGAATTCACCACCAGCACGCCTGAAGCCATAAAGTATTTGCCCGAAGACTTCGACGGCACACTGCTCATCTACGAGGCGGTTGGCGTACGAGGCGACAGCGGAAGCCTCAGCCTACGCGCCATAGGCGAAGGCGAAAGCATCGAAACCATCTATCCCATGCGTAACGAGCTAACGGGCAAGATGGAGATGGGCAAAGCCAAAACTAACGCCAAGAACTTTATCACAACCAGCAGCGACATAGACGTAAATCCAGACCTGTACCGGCGCGTTTTGAAGCACTCGATGAACCATTCCACGGCGCTTACTAAGCGGGTTATGGCTAAGGAGCTTCGAGACGCCAGCTATCCAGATTCGCTGAGAAACACGCTTGGTTTGCAGAAAGAGCTGCCTTTCAAAGAAGAGGATTTCCAGAATGCGCTGCGGATGCTGGATTGGAAGCTCGAGGTTATTGTTTTTGCTCCTTCGCAGCTTTTGGGGATTTTGGGTTTGGCTGTTAAACGTGAGCAGGAAGTGGCGCTTAGAACGCATGTGAAGAAAATCATTAACTTCACCAAGACACTTGCGTTGCTCAACCAGAGACAGCGCCTGCGTGTGGTAGTGGACAAGCTTGAGTACGTTGTTGCTGAGCCTTCGGATTTTCTTAAGGCGCTGGAAATACTTCGAGCATCCATTATAGAAACGGTTTCTCGGATTGAGAAGCGGCAACAGGAAGCCTTGGCGCTCTTCGTTAACGCAGATGTGTCTTTGAACAAGAATGATGTTGCGTCTAAGCTTAAGATTTCCACAAAGACCGCCACACGTGTGCTAAAAACTCTTGCTCAAGCTGGTTATCTGAAGGAAGAGGCGCAGGGAAAAACAAACCATTATTCGCTGCTGCAAAAGGAGCCTAATCATCTGGACCTTCTCAAAAATATCCGATCAATCAGCTCCTTTCATACGGAAAGTCTCAGAAACTGGCTGAAAACTGTCTGGACAACTGGACAAGCGAAAGGCATACCTGTGAGCTTTAGTATAGGAAACGCCAAACCAGTAGCGGTTGATCAAGTTTTGCAGAGCTATACTTCGCTTAGCCCACACGATGTCTCATCGTGTCCTGATGTCCAGATGCCATCTACGGCAAATTCAGGCTTAGATTGCCAAACAGAACATGATTACTTGGACAAAACCGAAAAGTCCACTTCTCCAAGCTCGGAAATCGAGTTTCTCGCATCCAAGACCAAGGAGTTAACAAGGTTAACGGCGGATGTTGAAATTGAAACATGTGTAGCCTGCGGGGTCAAGGATAGGTTGGATTGGCTGGTCACTCTGTTTGATGATGCTTGGGGGCACCTCTGTGGACCATGCGGACTGCGTCTTTCTGAAAAACTGAACAACTAAGACTAAGCGGGCGGGAGGAAATGGCTGAACCTACACCAGAAAACGGGGCATTTGGCGATAAAGCCAGTTCAAACGATGGTAAGTTGCCCACAAAAGAGGACACTGGCACCAGCCCCCTATGCCCACGATGCGGCTCAAACCGCATATACCGAGACGGAATGCGATATTTGACAAATGGAGAAAGCGTTCAAAGGTGGCTTTGCCGTGACTGCAATTACCGATTCAGCCAAACTCAAAAACAAAACAAACCATCACAAAAATCTTCAGAATGGAATTTAATTACAGCCTCCAACTTTTCTCTAGAGCACCAAGAACGCAGTGAATCGCACATGCGAGGAGCACGGACCCTCCAGATAGGAGGATTAAACTTGGTCACAAGCGGAACCCGACAGGAAACAGCCCAGCGGGAGGGCACAACGCAGTTAACTGATAAAACAGGAAAAATCGTCGAATTCCTCTGGAACCTGAGCCAAAACGGAGTCCAAAGCAACACCCTTGGAAGTTATGGCGCAGTTCTTAGGAAACTAGCAAAAAACACCGACTTAACCCCTGAAGCAGTGAAAGAATACTTAGCCAAAGACAAAGAGTGGAACGAAGCCACAAAAGCCATGGCAGTCATCGTCTACGGCAGTTTTCTAAAATTCAACAACCTCTCATGGCAACCGCCAAAATACAAGCCCGTAGACAAAGCACCTTTCATACCAACAGAAGCCGACATCGACCAGCTTATCTCAGGAAGCGGCAGAATACTCGCAACTTTTCTCCAATTCCTAAAAGAAACAGGCGCAAGATGCGGAGAAGTGGCAAAGCTAAAATGGAGCGACATAGACTTCGAACGAAAAATAGTACGCATAACCCCAGAAAAAGGAAGCAGAGCACGCGTATTACCAATCAGCCGCAAGCTAATAGACATGCTAAGCAACCACTCAAGACAAACAGAAAAAGTCTTCGCAACACTCTACAGCCTCAAATCCAACTTCTACAAAACACGAAAAAGTATAGCGTTCAAACTGCAAAATCCACGCCTAAAAGAAATCGGCTTGCACACATTTCGCCACTGGAAAGCAACCATGGAATACCACAAAACCAAAGACATCCTGCACGTCCAGCAAGTCCTCGGCCACAGAGACCTCAGAAACACACTGATCTACATCAACCTCGAAAAAGCATTATTTCAGAACGCAGATGACGAATTCCACGTAAAAGTTGCTCACAACCTAGATGAAGCTTGCAAACTGCTCGAAGTAGGCTTTGAATACATTGCAGAAATAGATGGAGCCAGGGTCTTCAGAAAGCGAAAGTAGTCTTATATGCTCCCAGTTAATCTTTTATGGCTTCTATGAGAACTGAATGACGAAATCTCCCGCATTCCCCTTTTTTTTAACTATCGGCACCTAAAACTTGAAGTCTCTGGTGGTCGTGCTTATTTTTTTCGCTTAAGCTTAATGAAATTAAGTAAATATGCTAAGATAAAAGGAAAAAATTATAATACCTGAACACTGAGTCATTATATTCGGTGAACCAAGTTGGAGCGCGGTCTAGAAGCGTTTGTTTCAAGAGAGTTAGTTGAAATCTTTGGCAAGGACAAACTTGTTGCCACAGATGAAGCGCTTCCTGGACAAATTAGAGTTGATTTTCATTTCAAAGATAAGTCCGGCGGCGATGTCTTCGTAGAGGTTTCAACACGCAAAATAGGCAGAAGGATGTTAAGCAAAATTCTCAATTTATATTCCGCCTTGTCTAATTTGGAGCCTCCGCTTAAGAAGTTCGAGTTGATAGTTGTTGGCTCAGAGATTGAAGTTTCAGTCAGAAAGGCGCTGGAAGGGCTTCCTGTTCGGTTTGTTACTTTAAATGATTTGGGAATAACCCCTGCTAAGCTGGAAGCACTTAGAGAGGAGCAGAAGCAGCTTCAGGATAGACGGCTGTCTCCAGAAGAGGCAAAGTTGGTGGCTATGTGGGAGGCAAAGAAGAAGACTGCAATTCGCGCAAAAGATGTTATAGACAACCTTCTTTGTTCAGCTCCCTATGCTTATGTGTTGCTCCATAAACTGGCGCGAAAACACTGGCTTGAACGGATTAGCACAGGGCTTTACCAGTTCATTCCTGCGGCCTATGGCTATCCAGAAAAGATTGCGCCCGCTAATGCTATGGTGGTGGGCGCTGCTTTGGTTGAGCCTTACTATTTCAGTTACTACACTGCCAACAGCCATTATGGTTTCACTACTCAGGTGCCTTTCACCCTATTTATTGCCACCCCTAAGAAGAAGCCCAAAGTTGAATGGCAAAGCGTCACCTTCAAGTTTGTAACCTTGGCAAAGCGTAAATTCTTTGGCTATAGACCTGAGCAGGTGTTTGGTGCAGAGGTTTTTATGGCTGAGCCTGAGAAGGCCATAGTGGACTCTTTTGATAAGCCGCGTTATGCCGGCGGAGTAGAGCAGTTGGCAAGAATAACTTGGCGAGGTTTGGTAAGGGTCGATTTGGCAAAGTTGGTGGATTATGCATTGAGGATGGGGTCGCATTCTTTGGTTCAGAGGCTTGGTTTCATGATTGATTCTTTGTCGAAGGAGGGGCTGGTTCAGCCGTTGCCAGCTGATCTTAGGGGCATGTTGTTGAAATGTGTCGGTAATGCGCCGATCTATCTTGATTCCGCCAGAGCAAAGAAGGGCGTGTTTTCTAAGGATTGGAGAATTATCGATAACGTGCCCCATGATCAGTTGTTTAGTGAGATTGAGGTGAAGTGAGAACGCCATGTTGGATCAGAAGTTTGTGACATTTTATGCTCGTTCTAGTAGGGTGCCTTTGGTGGTGGCGGAACGTGATGTGGTTCTAACTTACGTTTTGAAAGTTTTGTCAGACGGAGTTCTGGAGAGTTTGGCGTTTAAGGGTGGCACTTGCTTAAAGAAGATGCATTTTGGCGGCAGTGGAAGGTTTTCGATGGATCTTGACTTTACAAGCCTAAACGCATCCTCAGAAAGTTTGCAGTCTCAGCTCAAGCAGTTGCTTGATAAGCGTAGTCATTTCGGCATAGACTTCAGGATTTTGGAAGAGAATATCCGTCAGGGAGCAGGTGAATGCGAGGAGTCTTACATAGCGGTAGTGGGCTATTCGCATGCTTGGAACAGTGGCGAGTTCCTGTTTGAAGTCAGCTTCCGCGAAAAGCCGCTCTTGCCCCTCGATAAGCTGCCGCTCTTAGATGAGATGTACTTCAAGTACGTCGAGTTTCCTCGTTTCACAGTGGGGTGCCTCCGTAAAGAGGAGTTGCTGGCTGAGAAGCTGCGGGCTGCCTATCAGAGGTTTCGAGCACGCGATCTGTATGACCTCTACCTTTTTGCGGACAGAAATTTTGATAGAAGCACGGTGCAGAAGCTTGCGGTTATCAAATGCTGGAGCGTCAGAGAGCCCTTTAATCCAAAAGCGCTCCTCAATAGCATAGCCGAAACCAAGCATGACTGGAATGACCTTGAACGGTTGGTAAGAAGGGAGGAGTTGCCTTCTCAAGAAGCGGTTATTGGAAAAGTCCTCAAAGCCTATGCTTTTCTAGTGGATATGGATGATGCGCTTATGCGGCTAATCAATGACTCTAAAGCTCATAAAGAGACAAAAATAGTGGCAGAGGTCCTAGAAGCGCTCACCCCTGATTCCAAGAGCTAATTCGAAAAGAGTTGATCGGGCGTCGCATACGTTGCCACGCAGACGTTGCCTTCTCTGGAGACCACCCACCTCGTTTCTTCATTTTAAACGGGATTTGCTGAAGCTCGGAAAGAATGAAGTTGAACATGGTTACCGGCTTGTATTTGCTAGAGACTGGGGCTAGCAAGGGCGACTTTCTTGGTCAAGCCAAAATTGAAGCAGAAGAGGCAACTGCCGTTTCCGCCTTGTATGTTGAGGTAAACGGAAACAGCAAAAACAATTCAGCTTCTTTCACCAAGAGCTAAAATGAAGTTGTCAATCTCATAGAGGTTAGCCCTGAAGAGAAAATAAGCGTGTGGCCGTGTGAGTACTGTGGACATAAAAACCCTGAGGATGTCTTGGTATGCGAGAACTGTGGCACACACCAAGAGACTCTAACGTCGGCGATGCTGGCGATCGAGACTCAGAAGACTTATTCTTTCGACGCGCCAATATACCGTGGTCTGTTTAGTTGTCAGAGCATGTTCGCTTGATTTAGAACCAATTCTTTAGGCGCTAAGAACAAGCCTTGGTTCTTTGTCCTGTGAGTTTATTGTAAATTCGTTACTATCTGATTAATTTGGCAAATTATGGTCATCTTAATTCAATACTGTATTTTACATTGCAGCTTGCTTTGGCAGGGTTAATATCCATAAGCCGTCTTCAGCGATTTTTAACTCTGTAGGTTGAGTGACTTCGATCTGGGTTCCCGGGACATAACATATTTGCACTGGTGTTATGTTTCGCCCAGCCCCTTTTTTTCTGCACCATTCCCTACCGACTAGTGGTTCAAGGTCTCCGCTTACATTTTTAATGAGATCAGTGGTTTTCTCAGTTAAGACGTGAGCGTAGGCGTAGAATTTGTTTGTTTTTTCCTTTGGTCTTAGTGTTGGTTCATGTTTTAACTCTATGTCAAAATGTTCAAACAGGTTGTTGGTTTCAATCATTTCTTTTATTTTAACTTTTCCAAAGCCGTAAGTTCTTTCTCCGCCAACCTGAATCTCTAAACCCTCTAACTGTTGTGCATCCAAACTTTTGGAGCCTATTTGGATTTGTTTGCTGTCAAAAAAGAGGTGCCCTTCAAATAGCAGAGGCTTATTCAGTGCGATAGGTTTTATGAATTCTATTTCGTGAAGTGAGCCGTCTTCTGCGCTTTTATGCTTCTTATCCATCGATGTTGAGGCAAAAGACGATATGAATATTTGCTCAAATTCTTCAACGCTTAAATCGCCAAATTTTAGTCCTTCAGATGCGACATATTTTGGGGCATACACTTTATCGTTGAGTTTTATGTAGAAGTACGAAAAGCGGGTATGCGCTTTCAAAGCGTCTCCTATAGCCTTGTAATCTTCGCTGTGTCTTTGGGCTAATACATTTGTTAAGGCAGCCCACATATGTTTGGCGAGAATGTAATACCTTGTTTTGGCTACTGTGCCTAGTTTTGCACCGTATCCTATGTGAATCGGGGCTTTTGCTTCAAGCGTGACTTTATAACAGTTCCAGACCATTTATTCCACTATCATTCAAGTGATTTGGCTCGATACAACGCGTACGTCAGCATCCGTTCCAGCACCTGTTTCACAAAAAACATTCTATAAACGTCAGCTAAGACGCCATTATTTTTTGTTAGTTCACGTCTTAAGCTTTCTCTTTGTTGGTCCCATTTTGAATCAGGGTTTTCTCCTTTTATGCCGATGAATATTTGTCCCAGTGTATCATTTTTCAGTTCACATGCAAAAGATTCAGGCAGGATCTTCGTTAGCAATGAAATTGAGTTGACCAGTATCCATCTGCTGCATTTCTCATCTTCACCGAGTTTTGAAAGTTCTTGACGGTTTCTATTCCACTTAATTTGGCCTGCTTTTGACTCTGCCCAGATTACATAGGCAAAAATGCCATCACTTGAGAGAACGCCTAATGCTTTTCGGATTACGTTTTCTTGTTTTGATTTATCCATATTTTTTTGGGGAATGCTAAAGCCAAATTCAGCACAAATCTTGTCGATATTTGCGTCTGTCATCTTTTCTCACCTTAGTGCTTTATATATTTCAGCGATTTTGGCGTGTTCTTCCGCCGTTTCCTTTATCAGTTGTAGTTTCTTTTCTTTCTCTTGCTGTAACTTGGCTTGTTCTTCTGCTGGTGTTGTCTTTAGTTTTTCATCTATTTCTTTGATTTGTTCTTGTAAATTGTTGGCTCTTATCTGTGCCATCGCTATTGGATCATATCTTTTGTCTAATCCGAACATTTTGAGTTTGCCGAAGCCTCGGGTTCCCATTCCACCTACGCCTAAGAACTCGAATAGTTCAAAACTGGATTCAACAGTGGACACTACATCATTAAGGTTTTTGCTTTCAACGCCGAAGTGTTTTGGGTTTTGGTAGGTCATGGTGAAGTAGAGTATGGTTCCTCGTGGGATGGCTTCATAGGTGAATAATGCGCCTTCTTCTGCTGCTCCTGTTTCGGGGTTTATGGAAACTGACGTTCTGACTTCCAAGTTTGAGTTGACTATTTGATGGAGAACTGAATCACTGACTATTGCCAGCCTATCAAAGATGTCTTGTTTGTCAAAACCGCGCGCGTTGAACTTGTATTCTCCGAAGACTGTATCCACCGAGATATTATGATTGATTTTCTCATTATTGCTTTTTTCTATCGAGAGCAAGAGCCATCCAAAGTTTATGTAATCTGTATTTTTCAGTTTCTGTTTAAGGAGGTAATTAGATAATATTGCTGTTTCGTTCTTGTCCATGTTCTGCCATGCTGTTTCTGGGGGTATGTTTAGTTCGTTTAGTTTACTTGGGCTTGTTACCCACACTGGACCCACTAAGGAAGCTACGGGAAAGAACAGTATCTTTGCGTCTGAGAAAATTGCCATGCCTTGTCTGCTATTGTTATCGGTGGCGTAGCCAAAGGAAACGCATAGTGGGCAGTTGCCACAGGGTTGGGTTTCTTTTGTTTTTTTGCCTTTAGCGCACGCTTGGTTTTTTCCCAAGCCTTGGAAGTAGGCGTATGTTCGGGCTGTGCCTTCGATGCTGGTGCCGGGGATTTTGGGAATGCCGTCAAAGTCTCGGAGTATGGGGTTGTCTGCTCGTCCAAGGGTATAGCCGCCTGTTCCAACGTGGATGGGGTCGACAGCCATGCCGAAGTACGTTTTCCTTTCATATCCGTTCATTTATTACACCTCTTTATTGTATGACTTTAAAGTTAGGAATAACTCTACAACATCAAAAAACATCCCTGAGAGAACAGCTTCCTTTAACTTGTTTCTTTCATCAGGGGATAATCGGCTCTTACAGATGTTGGTAATTGAAGAGTCAACAAGTTCTCTGTATGTTTCGTCAGCGGCAGGGTTTGTTGTCAGATCCTGCCCAGTTTGGAACCAATCTTCAATTTTTGTTATACATGCATATTCGAGTTTCTTAATTTGCGACGTTGTGAGTTTTCCTTTTTCTGGGCTTATGATATTCCAGAGTTCATTCATTTTTTCAATGTCCTTTAACAAGTAAGGTCTCATACCAAAGGCTCCCAGTAGCGGGTGCCGCCTCTTTTTATTATCTGAGAAAAGATGAAACCTTTCGCCTGTGGCGCCTAAGAAATGGAAATCAAACAAACCTGGATATACCTGCAAGGACATGCCTGCTTCGATATCTTTGATATTCAATATCGATCCGATGTTGCCCAACTCAAAGTAAGTCTCTTTTTTCTGAACATCAGGATTATTTGTTGAAACGATGAAATTGGGGTAATACAGGTCTTCACCGTTGTCGCCTAATTTATTATCAATTTTCCATTTGTATTTTGCTAACCACCTGTCTTTGGTGCATAGCAGTTGCTGTTTGTCTCCGTTGTATTCTTCCAAAACCAATTCTGAAGCATTACGTTCTGCAACTTTGAAGACTCGACGTTCAGATGATAAAGACAAAAGGTGATCAACCAGTCTTCCCATAACATCCATTGCTATATATAATGGGAATTTTCTTTTGAAAAACAATATGCCCACGTTAAGTGGTAATCTATCAGCTACCTTCCCAAAACACTCCTGATAACTTGGTAAGTATTCTTTCTGTACGATTCTGAGGGCTAGTTCTGCGGGTACAAGGGTCACAAATAAGTTAGGAGACGCCAAGATCGTTCTAACTGGAATATATTTTTCAAAACTGTAGGACTCTACAGCTAAAGAGATTTTTTCTCGTTTGTTCTTCTTGTCCTTTACAGTCACAAATGCTTCGTTTGAAGCTTGAAGTTTCTCAACGACCCGTTTGATGTATTCGTGTTTCTCTTTTAACAGTGCCTCTTTTGGTTTTTTCTTTGTAGTGCTGCTTGGTGCATAATGCTCAAGCCTTATTGTTGTGTAAGCGTATTCCCCATCCCAGAAAAGATCGCTTTTTGGAAGTTTTGTTTCAGGATTAAACTTTTCAACCTCAAGAATGCCCGAGTTTTCTGATTTTAGAAGGTATACGCCGTCTATGCTCAAGGGTTTTAGTTTGAGCTTCAATCTTAAACAATAATCACCTATGCGCGTGCGAGCATTTTCTGCTGTTTTATTGGAGAGATCTTTGAAGAAAGCTTGGGTTTCCATCCAGATTTTTCTTAAACGAGAAGGCGACGCTGATTTTGTCATCAAAACTTCGAGAATCCGCGCTGGATCTTTGCTATCCGACTTATTGCAGATGCTTTCATAAATATCAATTAAAGATTCTCTTTGCGGTGGAAAATTTAAAAACGGATAAAGCATCTTTGCTGTATCTTTGTTGTTTCTAAGCGAACTTGGGTCAATTTTTGTGGTTGCTTTTAGAAGACCTGAATAATTACCAAAATAGGATTCGACCTTTGCCCCATCGCTTAAGGTATATCCTAACTCTTTGGCTTTATGGTTCTTAATATCTTGTATTGACTTTATGCGCGTGGTCTTAAGTCGTGTTCCATCAAGCCATTCTAGTAGCGGTAACGAACCAAAAATCAATGCCAAATTTCCGTTTTCATCAGCAATCTCATCTATCCAAACGGTCTCTTCGTAAATAGAGGGTGAGTCGATTGCCTTCTTTATGGGGTTCGACGCTCCCTCTCTAATTATTTCCATGCAAAACTCGCAGAGTTCTTCACCTTTTGATTTAGGTCGTCTTCCGCATTGGGCACAGACTTCGCCGTCGACTTTATTCTTATCCCAGCAAGAAGTCCATTGAGGCAGTATTCTATCCTGAATTGGCACCATTGTCTTTTTCTTAAGATTCCTAATCACTTGAGGTATGATTTTGTTTGGGTAAGCGTCAGCTTTGCTTAGTTCAACAATTGGTATTATAGAGCCTTTGGTTACATGATTTGCAGCTTCAATTACTTTCTCCGTTAAGCAGTATCTAATTGTTTCATCGATTTTATCTGAAACTAGAAAACAGAGCGAATCTTGATCCTCATATATTACGTTCCCAACGGAGTATTCATATTCCAATAACACTTTTAGTCTTCGTTTGAATCTTCTAATTAGTCTTTTTCTGCCTATAAGCCCTGATAATGACTGAGACTCAGCCAAAAATCTGTTGGCATTCCAACCTATACCTATGACTTTTAGTTCAACATTCCAGTGGTTGTCAGTTGGAAGCAAGCTCTCAAGTTTGGTTGAGAAATCAGTGAGAACATCACCCGACAACAAAGTCTTCATAATTGAGGCTGTTGCATAAGAATGATGCCATAAAGAAATATCGTTGGCTGCTCTCCTCGTTTCAGCTAGGACGCCGCCCATTTTTTTGAAGGCGAAAAGTACCCTTTCTCTAAACCTTTTAGTGTTATGCTGATTTTTGTATTCCAGCCAGGCTTCAGATAGTTTTCCGTAAAATTCTTCTCGCAACTTATCCAAATCTGCAATTTCTGTTTCCTTTCCGAAAACAGTGGAATAATACGTCTTTTTTGCTTGTTTAGCAATAGGCATGTTTCTATCGTCAGAAGCATCTTTTTTGTCGGAAATTCGAAGTAAAGCAATTAGTATGGTTTCTGGGTTTTCTTTTTTGGCCTTCTTCTCTTCCTCTGTTTTTTCGTGTTTTTTCACAAAAGACTCAATACTTGAACTTTTCAGCGCCCATTTATCAACTATGCCGCTGACTGGCGGCAGTTCTTTGCAAATTTCTGCAAAGTTATAGCTAAAAAATAAATCGCCCAGTTTTGTGCCTTCAATCAATTTTTTGTCATATTCTAGAATAGAGAGATGATCATACTCTTCTTTTTCGTCTTGCATTTGCTTCTTTGGGAATCTATTGTTACATTTTCCTATGTCATGTAGAAGGCTTGCTATCTCCAGAATAGCTATTATACTGCTGTGTTGTTTGAGTTTTTCGAGTGCTTCACAATTTTGAGTGTTCATTTAGCCGCTCACCAATGTTCTGATGAGGAGATTTATCTGATTTTTGTAAGCTGCAAAGTTCGACAACTTCATGTCGACAGAATCAATGCAAAAGTCTATCTTGTCTTCTACAACGCCGTATCCGCTTGTTTTTTTGGCTGCGAAGCCGTAAGTTAGAAGCATCGCCGGAACGGCTTCCTTCAACACCTCTAAGTCCTCTTTCATTTCACTAATGGCTTTTGCTCTCTCGGCACTGCCTCCGCTTCTGAGTGTTGGAAGAAGGTCAAAGGGAAAATACAAAAGTGAAAAAATCCCCCGTGCACCCACAGGCACAGTTTCAAAAAAGATAGGCCCCATTTCAGCAATCGTTCTAGTTTTTCTGTTATGCGGAGAAATGACATCCAACCCTAATGAATCGAAGAAAACTGGATAGAAAATTAGTCTTCCTTCTCTACTCCCGCTTTCTGAAACATATGGCTTCATTCTTTCCTTAAACACTTGAGTACCTTTTTCTCCTTCTACCTCTCCAAGTTTACGTCTGAATTGGTTGCCCAAAAACGCCTCAACAGTGTCTTTTTCACTCCCAAACAACTTGACGAGCTTTATCCTTTCATCAACGTAGAACTCGACATCAGTTGAAGTGGAATCTATTAACCTCATTTTCATCGCTACGTACCTTAAGGCACCTTTCAAGGTTGTAGGGCGTATTATTGGAACCTTTAAGACAGTGTCTTTAATCACCGGATTGTCTATAACGTAGAAAGCGTCATCGTCCAAGCTGATGTAGGGCTTCTTGAGTGTAAAAGTTATCCGTATTAAGTGGGAAACACCGGCTAATTGTACGGGAGACAGTGTAAACATGTTTGATAGAGCAGTAAGTTCTGTTGGAAAGTGGAACCAATCTTTGGGAGTTGGATGCATTAACCGCTCGTATGCTTGCTTTGGAATTGCGCTTAAGTCAAGTTTATTGATCTCTTTCCCATCATAACCCCTGATATCCTGTTGTAGGATTGAGTGGACATGACCTTTCAGTGCTGCCATTCTTCTCTGGAGGATATGCTGCAAGAGTAATTGCTCTTTTGCGTAATGAGTTATACAAGAGGATTCTTTTTCAGCAAGAACCCTTGTTGTTATCTCTCGTTCTATATGTTGTCTAAGTTCTTTGACTTTGTTTTCCCATCTGATTTGCCGATTTTCTTTTATTCTTCTCCATTCGCTCGTTACCCAATTTTCTAAATCCTGAAAAAGGTCGTTGTAGTCTCTATTGACATTAGCATAGAAGTCGCTTATTGTTATTTTGATACCTCCTCTAATTCATAACCAGCTTTATCAAATACCGCTTGAGCGGGCTTAAACCTGCTCTGCATATGCTTGATGATTTCTTCGCGAAGATCTATAGAAAAGTTAGGTTTCGTCGACAGTTTCGGAGAAATGAAACCCCAAACTTTGAAGTAATAGAATTTGTCAAAATTGTTTTCCTTGTATAAATGGCTTACAAATAGTTTGCTTCCCTGCCTACTCTCGCCCTTGCCATATCCAAATATTCTTTCCGTAACTTGCGTTCCATATATCTCTCGGAAGTAATTTCGCAATCCAAAGCTGCGCCCTTGAATTTCTCCTTTATATCGAATGTCAAAACTGCAAGGAATATACTTTCCATATCCACTAGAGGACGTCCCAATAGTTAACGGATTTGTCAAATAGTAATCAACGATTACACTATTTTCATCTATCTTGAACTTCGAAATAAAAAAGTTAGACAGGCTAGGCTTGGAGGCGTTCTCTGTTTTCTCACTTATCGAACTTCGGATTGTTGACAGCCCATTTTCCACTCTTTTTGTGTCGAGGTTTTCAATAAGGAATTGGCCAAATCCGTGTTGTGTTTTAGCTCCTAAACCACCATATTTAGAAATTAGCGAAAGTGTTGCCAATAAGACATCTTCGTTGTCTTTGTCATCAGCTGTTATCTTTAGGCTTGCTTGCCCAAAGAGGGCGTTGTGTTGCTTCTCGAATATTCTTTTCAACCAGCCTTGATTGATCTTAGAAGATGTCACCAAAAACAGCGGGCTGGTCTCAAGACCTGTACATTCGATCCTGAATTTTCTCGCCCAACCGGCGCAGCCAAAAAGTTGGCAAGCATGACAAATACTGATTTTTTTTCCTTTATACTCGCATTTATCTTTAGATGTTGGGTCACACGCAGAACCGCCAAGGGCGCGTACCCACGCTTCGTACCAAAATCTCAATGACCCAAGAAGCCCTGTGTCCTTTAAACTTGGGCTGTCGCGGTCTACGTTGCCTGTCCAGATAGGAGTAAGAGTTCTAAGCTTGACTTCTATCAAACGCTGGCTTGCCTCATTCTATATTTATGTTTTTAATTTAAATATTTGCACACACGATTGATTGTTTTTTTGGTTTTCTTCTCCAGGTAAGTAAACCCCAAAAGCATAAAACTACACCCACCCAAGAACACAATAAAGGAGCATTGTCAACTCAAAAAAGCATTTTTGCGAAGTATGCGGCAAAGAAATCACCTAACAAGAATACATCGACTACGATGGCATGTGCTGGGAATGCTGGGACAACCAGTTGACAGAAGAATCCGACTCCATGTTTGCAGACCTAATATAGCCAAAGATGGCTTTAAGCAGTTGGGTAAAACAACAATCGCGGGAAAAATGGTTTGTTGTACTTTCGATTAAAGCAATAAGAGAAGAAGGTTGCCGCAGAGGCGCTTCTTTTACCACTAAGACGTGCTTTTTGAGTCGGACTTAGCAAAAGAAGAAAAAAATTGACATTTTAGAGAAAAAAATCTATTTTTTCTTCTTCTCAAGAAAGTGTTGCTGATGCTCGTAGGTCAAAAAGATGGGCAACTTAAAAAGACCTAGCATGCAAGAAAAAAATATTTTACTTTAGCTAATCCAAAGTCAGACGGCTTACCTTGCACATTTAGGTAGCCCAGCCGACTCAAGGCGTCCAGAACAGCACTAAGGTGCTGGAGGTTCGCTGCCAAACACCTGTATCCACTTGTTCTTTGTCTCGTCAGGCCACTCCAGCTTACCTGAGTTAATTGTGGGAACCAATTCAGGATAGGTCTTAAGGATAAGTCTTGCTCTCACAAGCGCATCCATAGTCGCTGAATCAATCGCTTTTTTACACAGGGCTATCAACTGCGGATCCAGCTGACTACTCTGCTTAAAGCGAAGCCAAGCAGCCAAGTTAATCGCCTGCTTCGCCGTCAGTTCCGCCCCCTCTGAATCATCTTTCCAGTAGGTCAGAACCAAATAATTCCTCAGACGCTGAGCATTCAAACACCCAGATTTTAACGCAACCTCATTAAACGTTGGCTCCCTGAAAAACCTAAACTCACGCCTCAACTCGGTAACAGCATTTTTAACTTTGAAAAACTCAGCTTTGACTTCTGCACTAATTTTTTTCGCCCCAATTTCAGAACATCGCTTAGACTGTTCAATTGCAGTCTTTTTTAGAACATACTCTGTTGCGTCACTGCACCAATAGAGCTTAAACGACTGCGGCACCGGATACTCTATCCATACCTGTTGCCTCAAAGGTTTCACAACAAGCTTCTCGCCATCGCCAGCAACCAGCAGGTTCTTTACTAACTTGAACAGGATTTTCTTCTCATCATAATTGTTCCATTTCACCTGCAACTTACCCGTTGGCGCCAACATAAAAAGCGTCGGGCTATCCCTGAACCAGAACTGTATCAAACCCTTCTGCGTAGTATCAGCTATCACAAGCGAATTATTAACTAAGGCTTCGTATGTTGTATGCCAATCTGCGTTTGTCTGGTAAACCACCTGAGAAGGCACTTTTGACCACAAAATACCCCGTATCTGTTTGCCATTAATTTAAGCGTATGACAAACGAAGGTGTAAAACTTGAAACGCTACAAGTCCAGAATTGCCATAAGTTTAGAAGCACCTGAAAGAACCCGCCTAGAGAAGCTGATTTTTGAACGTAAATTCAAAAATCTCAGCCAAGCCATCCGAGCAGCCATAACCGAATTTCTCAACAAACCCGAGCTAAACAGCAAAACAAGCGGAGGCTAAAAGCCATGACCCAGCCACACGACAACGAAAAAACTGAGCTGACAAGACTGATGCGTTCCATAGCCCGAGAAGTAGCCTACGAAGTCCTCGACGAACACATAGAAGATTACGAGCACAAGCCAAAGACGCCAAACTCAGCTGAACTGGAGAGTTAAACATGGACAAACAAATCGAATTCCTTATAAAACTTCGTGACGGATGCCTGATGATTGCTGACGCAGCAAACGAGTACCTTGATTCTTTGGCGCCGCCTGAAGTAAAAGAGAAAAAGCAAGCTACCGCCGTCCAAGAAGTAACATTCACCACGCTGCGGTTTGAGCCTCAGCAGGGCGCTAAACTCGGCGATTTCGAAGTTGCCTACAGACAAAACAACTTAGCCGACAAATGGAGCAGCGCCTACAGCATACTGCGGAACAGCAACGCAACCATAAAAGACCGCTACCATGGCGATGGCTACCAGCACTCGTATTGGCTATACGGGGAAGACAAGATTTACCGCCAAAAACTCAAACCCAAAACCTAACGCTACACGAGGGATTCTATTTTGACCAACCATCGAGCATGGGCGCGTTTGAACTTTGAAGGCAAACGAGAATGGGGCGACGTCTTCCCAGACGGCAAAGTACCCATACAGAGCATAGCGACACAGCGGGCCAAGCTTGAGGGCATAAAAGACATCGAGTCAGTCTTCACGGTGGACTGGAAAGCACTTGCCGACTGGCAGCAGCAGGCTGTACTTGAAAAGTTAAGCCAGCAAAGCGGCGCAACAAAAGAAGCTATCCAAAAAGAAATTTTGCAGGTTGGTTTGCCTGTCCGCAGAAAATACATCCAAAGCTGCGGCATAAACCAATTGGAATTTTTCCTCTAAAGGTGACTCGATGGCTGAACAGAAAACTCGCACCATTCCGAATGGAGAACAAAAAGCAACTGACCAACTGCTAATAACAGCTAAGGCGTACTTTGAAAGAGGCATAGCAGTTGTTGCTGTCAAGCAAAAGAAACCCTTAACGGAATGGGCTCAATGGCAAACCCGCCAGCAAACAAAAGAAGAATTCAAAAATCAGCCCTGGCAAAACGCGGATGGCTTTAGCGTCCTATGCGGGACAAAACAGAAAAACGGGCTCTACATTGCTGCAGTGGATTTTGACGTAAAAAAGGTCGGCGAAGAAGCACAAGCCAAAGGCAAGCAAATCCTCAAACAACTGCTCATAACGCAAATCGAGCAGTCGCCCAGCGGAGGACAACACTGGATCTATCAGACACATGCTAAACCCAAGACGATTAGCAGCTTTCACAGTGAATGCGGTTTAGAGTTGCTTGGTGAAGGCAAATTGTGCATTATGGCGCCAAGTCACGGGTACATTCGATTAAATGATAACCAGCCCAGCATCGTAAGCGATCTTGAGACAGAATTGTTCGAAGCCATGTACCATGCGGGTTTCAAACCCCAAAAAGAACCAAACCAAGCCGAATCATGGTTTAACCGCAAGGATCTGTCAGGAAAACGGTTTACTGGCAAAACTCCGCCATGTATAGAAGCGCTATACAGAGGCGCCAAAGAGGGGGAGAGAAACGAACACGCCATACGCCTTGCATCTTTTTTGGTTAACTTCCGCAAGCTGCGACCAGACAAGGTCCTTGAGCAAATGCGTAAAATCAACAGGCTAAACGACCCGCCATTGGAAGATCAAGAGCTACAGGGCATTGTGAAAAGCGCGGTCAACGGCGGATACGTCTACGGCTGTCAAGACGCCTTTCTCAAAAGCAACTGCCGCAAAGACGACTGCCCAATCGCTCCATCCAGCGTCCCCAAGATGCTCAGCAAAGAAGAAACTGAAAGAGCAGAAAGACTGCTAAATCAAGGTGAACTCTTAGACTACGCTCTCGCGTATGGGAGACGCCGATTAATCGGTGAAGATGAAGCCATAAAATCCAACTTCATAATGTTTTGCAGTGGAAGAACACGCTACCCCGTGTCGGGCATGATCAGCGGTTTTAGTGGTAGCGGCAAAAACGAGAGCATCAGAGCCATCAAACCTTTAATTCCCAAAGAATGGTACTTCGAATTCACCACCAGCACGCCTGAAGCCATAAAGTATTTGCCCGAAGACTTCGACGGCACACTGCTCATCTACGAGGCGGTTGGCGTACGAGGCGACAGCGGAAGCCTCAGCCTACGCGCCATAGGCGAAGGCGAAAGCATCGAAACCATCTATCCCATGCGTAACGAGCTAACGGGCAAGATGGAGATGGGCAAAGCCAAAACTAACGCCAAGAACTTTATCACAACCAGCAGCGACATAGACGTAAATCCAGACCTGTACCGGCGCGTTTTGAAGCACTCGATGAACCATTCCACGGCGCTTACTAAGCGGGTTATGGCTAAGGAGCTTCGAGACGCCAGCTATCCAGATTCGCTGAGAAACACGCTTGGTTTGCAGAAAGAGCTGCCTTTCAAAGAAGAGGATTTCCAGAATGCGCTGCGGATGCTGGATTGGAAGCTCGAGGTTATTGTTTTTGCTCCTTCGCAGCTTTTGGGGATTTTGGGTTTGGCTGTTAAACGTGAGCAGGAAGTGGCGCTTAGAACGCATGTGAAGAAAATCATTAACTTCACCAAGACACTTGCGTTGCTCAACCAGAGACAGCGCCTGCGTGTGGTAGTGGACAAGCTTGAGTACGTTGTTGCTGAGCCTTCGGATTTTCTTAAGGCGCTGGAAATACTTCGAGCATCCATTATAGAAACGGTTTCTCGGATTGAGAAGCGGCAACAGGAAGCCTTGGCGCTCTTCGTTAACGCAGATGTGTCTTTGAACAAGAATGATGTTGCGTCTAAGCTTAAGATTTCCACAAAGACCGCCACACGTGTGCTAAAAACTCTTGCTCAAGCTGGTTATCTGAAGGAAGAGGCGCAGGGAAAAACAAACCATTATTCGCTGCTGCAAAAGGAGCCTAATCATCTGGACCTTCTCAAAAATATCCGATCAATCAGCTCCTTTCATACGGAAAGTCTCAGAAACTGGCTGAAAACTGTCTGGACAACTGGACAAGCGAAAGGCATACCTGTGAGCTTTAGTATAGGAAACGCCAAACCAGTAGCGGTTGATCAAGTTTTGCAGAGCTATACTTCGCTTAGCCCACACGATGTCTCATCGTGTCCTGATGTCCAGATGCCATCTACGGCAAATTCAGGCTTAGATTGCCAAACAGAACATGATTACTTGGACAAAACCGAAAAGTCCACTTCTCCAAGCTCGGAAATCGAGTTTCTCGCATCCAAGACCAAGGAGTTAACAAGGTTAACGGCGGATGTTGAAATTGAAACATGTGTAGCCTGCGGGGTCAAGGATAGGTTGGATTGGCTGGTCACTCTGTTTGATGATGCTTGGGGGCACCTCTGTGGACCATGCGGACTGCGTCTTTCTGAAAAACTGAACAACTAAGACTAAGCGGGCGGGAGGAAATGGCTGAACCTACACCAGAAAACGGGGCATTTGGCGATAAAGCCAGTTCAAACGATGGTAAGTTGCCCACAAAAGAGGACACTGGCACCAGCCCCCTATGCCCACGATGCGGCTCAAACCGCATATACCGAGACGGAATGCGATATTTGACAAATGGAGAAAGCGTTCAAAGGTGGCTTTGCCGTGACTGCAATTACCGATTCAGCCAAACTCAAAAACAAAACAAACCATCACAAAAATCTTCAGAATGGAATTTAATTACAGCCTCCAACTTTTCTCTAGAGCACCAAGAACGCAGTGAATCGCACATGCGAGGAGCACGGACCCTCCAGATAGGAGGATTAAACTTGGTCACAAGCGGAACCCGACAGGAAACAGCCCAGCGGGAGGGCACAACGCAGTTAACTGATAAAACAGGAAAAATCGTCGAATTCCTCTGGAACCTGAGCCAAAACGGAGTCCAAAGCAACACCCTTGGAAGTTATGGCGCAGTTCTTAGGAAACTAGCAAAAAACACCGACTTAACCCCTGAAGCAGTGAAAGAATACTTAGCCAAAGACAAAGAGTGGAACGAAGCCACAAAAGCCATGGCAGTCATCGTCTACGGCAGTTTTCTAAAATTCAACAACCTCTCATGGCAACCGCCAAAATACAAGCCCGTAGACAAAGCACCTTTCATACCAACAGAAGCCGACATCGACCAGCTTATCTCAGGAAGCGGCAGAATACTCGCAACTTTTCTCCAATTCCTAAAAGAAACAGGCGCAAGATGCGGAGAAGTGGCAAAGCTAAAATGGAGCGACATAGACTTCGAACGAAAAATAGTACGCATAACCCCAGAAAAAGGAAGCAGAGCACGCGTATTACCAATCAGCCGCAAGCTAATAGACATGCTAAGCAACCACTCAAGACAAACAGAAAAAGTCTTCGCAACACTCTACAGCCTCAAATCCAACTTCTACAAAACACGAAAAAGTATAGCGTTCAAACTGCAAAATCCACGCCTAAAAGAAATCGGCTTGCACACATTTCGCCACTGGAAAGCAACCATGGAATACCACAAAACCAAAGACATCCTGCACGTCCAGCAAGTCCTCGGCCACAGAGACCTCAGAAACACACTGATCTACATCAACCTCGAAAAAGCATTATTTCAGAACGCAGATGACGAATTCCACGTAAAAGTTGCTCACAACCTAGATGAAGCTTGCAAACTGCTCGAAGTAGGCTTTGAATACATTGCAGAAATAGATGGAGCCAGGGTCTTCAGAAAGCGAAAGTAGTCTTATATGCTCCCAGTTAATCTTTTATGGCTTCAATGAGGCTCATCACGTTCCACAGTTTCACCCGCGTGTAAGGCGGCATGTTCGGGTCCTGCAGAATCTCATCCAAAAGCGAAACCGCGTTCGAAGCTCTCACAGCGGGCGTGAACTCTGGACTTTGCAGCGCGTCCATGGCATCTTTTGCCGCGCGTCGGATGTTTCTCGGAGTCGTGCTGTCTTCTGAAACCACCCCAAGCACAGCCAACGCTTGCTTAATCTTTTCCTCGTATTCCGCTGTCTTTTTCTTCCGCACCATAAGCATGAACCACCTAAATCATTCGCAGCAGTCAAATTATATAAGCTTTGGCACGTATTTACTTTGGGGTTCTCAAATGGAAGGGAAGACAGAAGATCAACCCATCAAACGCATGGCTGACCTGCTCCGCCAAGGCGCCACCTTAACCGAGCTGTCATGCCCGGTCTGCGCGTCGCCGCTCTTCAGGCTGCAAGACGGCACATTATGGTGCGCCAAAGACGAGAAGAAAGTCATCGTGGTAAAGGAAGGAGAAGAACCGAAAGCCAGCAGCACAGCCTACGACAAGCTTGAAGCCACCATCCTGTCTAAGGTGCAGCAGATACAGGACAAAATCCAGAGCACCGAGGACGTGGATGAACTGCAGAAGCTAAGCGCCGCGCTCTCCGAGCTGCTCAGCACTCTTGAACGAGTAAAGAAAATGAAAAAACCCTAAGCGAGAAACGCCTGAATGCTTGGAACCTACGAGAATTTCCCTGCAAACATCCACCTCGTAGAAACCTTTGCGTCGCCGCTTTCAAGCAGGAAGCTTCAGGAGAGACTCATACAGGTTCTCCGAGAAGTAAACCGCAAAACATTCAGCTTCGACCAAGTTGCACAGCCAGCGCTACACGACTGCACCGTAATCTTGGAAGCAGGGATAGCTGAGGGTGCAGACTTCAGCTTCATCGATGATGAAGAGACAAAGAAAGCCCTCAGCTTGTTGAGGAAAGCATCTTTCGATAGGATGGACCTGTTCTGCGCCGTGCGCTACTACAAGGGCACAGCGGAAAAGAAGAAGCCCCTAAAATTCGATTATTACATGCTCCGCGCCGTCTTCGGCGAGGGCTCGATGGAGCTTCAGGTTTTTCACGAACGCGGTCCAAGATATTTGTCGCCCGAAGACCTCGTCGCCTTCCTGGTTAGGGAGGTAAACAGCACTTCAGCGCGGAGAATTCTGAGAACGGTTGAGTCTTCTCAGTGATTAGCGTTCAAAAACTTCAACACAGCCGTGTGCAGCGCTTGGGCAACAGCGTTTTTTGGTTTGTTGCCGTCGATTCTGATTAAGTCGCCTTTTTCCACGAACTGCAGGTAAATCTCCCGCACTTTCCGCTGCGTCTCCAAATTCTCCATCACAGATCTGTTAGCCTTCAGCCGCTGCATAACGGTTTCTGGATTGACATCGATGAAGATGGCTAAGTCTGGGCGAAGAGCGTGTTCATTTATTTTCTGTATCCATTCTAAGCTGAGTCCAGCGGCGCCTTGGTAAGCCAGCGAGGAGTAGACGTATCGGTCGGAAATCACCAGTTTCCCTTGTCGCAGAGCGGGGAGAACCTCGTTTTGAACGTGCTCGACGCGGTCGGCTGCGAAGAGCAGCGCCTCGACGACGCTTGGGAGGCGTTTTTCACGGTAAAGGATGCTTTTTCTTATGAAGGTGCCGATGCTGCCGCGGCTGGGCTCCGCCGTGTAGATGGCGCTGTGGCTTTTCTGCAGCTTTCCTGCAAGCAGTTTGGCTTGGGTGGTTTTTCCGCAACCGTCTAATCCTTCGATGCAGATGAAGACGCCTTTCCTGTCCATTCTTTCTAAACCTCGCGCGGTACCGTAGCGTTAATCATTATAGGGAGGCACATAAATATAACTTGGCGAAGCGTGGAGGCTTGTGGAATGCCGAAAGCGTATTGGGGCGAGATAAAGGATCCAGTACACGGCTACGTGTACATCACTGACTCAGAGAAAGCAATCATAGATGCGTATCCTGTGCAGCGGTTGCGGAGACTGCGGCAGCTGGCGGGGTCAGAGTATGTTTATCCAGGCGCCAACCACACTAGGTTCGAGCACTGCCTCGGCGTCATGTACTTGGCTGGGAAGGTTGTTGAGAACCCAAACATCTCGGGTGTAGTGAGCGACGAGGAGATGGATATGGCACGGGTTGCAGGGTTGCTGCATGACGTTGGGCACGGCCCGTTTTCGCATGTTTTTGAGCAGCTGCTTATACGCGATTTGGACAGGACGCATGAAGACATCACTTCGTGGATTATCGAGAAAAGCGAGTTAGGCGACAAGGTGGCGAAGATGGGATACACGCCTGAGGAGATGGGTAAACTCGCGGTGGGCAAACTTCACAAGCCAGGCAAAGCTTTCTTGGACCAGATAATAAGTAGCGCTGTGGACGTGGACAAGCAGGACTTTATCGTCAGAGACACATTTCACACGGGCGCCGAGTACGGCTTCATCGACGTGTTTCGGTTAATCCACGCTTTGGATGTGCTGGGCGAGGATTTAGCCGTGGAGGTCGGGGCGCTCTCCGCGTTGGAAGCGTTTATGATTGCGCGGATTGAGTCGTTTAAGAGCATCTACTTCCATCGCGTTGGACGGGCGGCGCAGATAATGCTTGCGATGGCTATGGAGAAGGCGAATGAGGAACTCGGGTTGACGGCGTTCAAGACGCCTGAGGAATACATGGAGATGGATGACTACACCGTATGGTCGGCACTGAAGCACTGCGAAAAGTCGAAGGGGATAATTGCGGATTTGGAGCGACGGCGGATGCTGAAGTGCGCGTACGAGCGGACTTTCTACCAGAAGGACACGGTGGTTTCGAACATTTTTGGGCGCGAGGCGTACAGGCGCCAGATGCAGGCTGAAATTGCGAAGGAAGCAGGTGTGGACGCTGAGGCAGTTGTGATTGACGTGCCCACAGTGCCGTCGGTGCCGTATCACCATGCAGTGCTGATGGAGAGCATGGAGGTTCCCGTGTTCACTAGGACGCCGGCAGGCGGCAAAGAGGTGCAACGGCTCAGCGACATCTCGAAGATTTTTGAGACTTTGAAGGGCTTCATGAACATACTGCGAGTTTACACACGTGAGGTTGACAGGGAACGCGTGGAGAAGGCAACCGCCAAGATTCTGGGCAAGATTCCGTCAGCAGCCAAAATCTCTTTTTAACCGCGCTCTAAGTGATTGTTAAAATAGGCGAATGCAGATGGATAAAAGCGAGAAGTGCAGACCTGGAGGAGGATTACGTGGAAAAAGGCGCTAAAGCCACCACAGAAGACCAGAAAATCATCAAAGTAAGGGTTCACAAAAAGAAACAGGAGCCATCGGCGGCGCTGTTCTCGCAGAAGGACATCAGACGCTTCGTCACCGAGTTCGTCGCATCATGGATAAGAGGAGACATCACCATCCGTTTCCCAACAGCAGCTGAACTTGCCAAGAAGACTCCACTGGCGATAGCGTTTCCAACCGACCCGTCGGTGAACGCGGAGCTGAAGATTAAAGAGCATTACATTGACTTGTTGTCTATATGCGCTGGCATTAAGCCCGCCACGGCGGAAGAACAGGAAAAAGCAGTCGCAGAGACGTTCAAGATGCTGCTTATGTTCCGTTCAGCGAACAGGATAGAAGGCAAAATCATCTCAAACGACCTGGAAAGGCGAGTTGAAGAACTGGAGAAAACCGCTAAAACACAGGGCAAGCTTGTGGAGCAGATAACCGGGTTTCTGTTCAAGGAGAAGGAAGCAGAACGCATAAGAAAAGCATAAGCCTCAGCTAAGAGGCTTTCTTTTTCGATGGAAGATACCATGCGAGAATTTCTCTTATGGTTTTCTCCGAGTACCCGCTTTTTTTCAAAGCCTCTTTGATTGAAGCAGAATTTTCTCTCACATGCCTTTCCACCAATAATATCTTGGTGGGCCGGGAATATAGAGCAATGTTTTTGAACGGTGTGTTCAAGTTTTTGAACCATGCTGTTCAAAAGTGATGAATTAAATTCAGGCATAGCAATTGTTTTGTGACAGGTGAAAACCTATTTGTCAAATGAAACTCGAAGAATAGGCTTGTTCGGAGTTACAGGCGTTCTTATTGCTGTTGTTATAATAGCGGGATTTATCGTTGCAAACAATGTTTTTCAAGTTTCAGGCAAGGGCACGCTGACCATCCAGGTAATGGACAAACCGGTGGAACTCAAGAACCTGAACGTAACTATCGATTGGGCTAGAGTGCAGGATCAAGACGGAAATTGGATTAATTTGACTCTGAAGGAGGATCCATTCTATTTCGACTTGTTATCGTTGCAGAACATCTCTGAAACTCTCTCTGAAACCGAGATTCCCGCAGGTAATTACACGATGATATCAATGCATGTGCTCACTGCTAACGCGACTTACTTGGACGATAGCACCGCTGACCTAAACGTGCCCAGCGACGTTATCAAAGTTCTCTTGAAACCTCAGCTTAACTTAGAAGACGGCAGCCAAGTGACGGTGCTCATCGACCTACAACCTGACGACCTCAATTCGATAGCGATAAGCCACAACCTGAACCTGCGTCCCGTGATTAAAGCGGTGGTGCCTTAGTCCGACCAGCAGTGAAAAAAGGCAGAAGGGGGCTTAAAACGTTGGCAACGGAACCGGCAGCCTTCGATGGACTCCTGCTTCGCGCTATTGATGAGGCTCTGAATTCTCTGGGGAAATCAGTGGGGCAAGCGATTTACTTCCACATCGAGAACACATTCGGTATAAACAGAACACAAATCCCGGAAAATCTTCAAGCATTTCAAGAAGCGCTTGAAAAAATCTTCGGAGCAGGCGCGCGTTTAATAGAGGTGCAAATTATAAAAAACTTGCACGTTATGACTGGGAATTCGTTAGTGATGAAGAGAAGCGAATTTGAATTCATCAAATATGTAGACGCAGCTAAGCAAAGCTATCTAAGAAACGCCCCGCAACGGACTGTTGAAAGCCAACCGTGCACCCTTTCTTTTTTGTCGGTTTTCACGGTTTCTGTCTCCAAGCATTGAATGTTTCATACCACATTATTCCTGTAGCCAGCAAGCCCAATAATAGGGCGAAGGTGCTGTAGAAATCTACGCGATTGAACCGGGTTAAAAAGAAAATCAGAAGTGTCGTGAACATAGTGGCATACAAGAAATGCCTTGGAAGCATGAACGCGCCGAAGCGCACGAACTGTTTCAAAACACCCACGTTTACGGCTTTAACCAGGCGGTATTCGCCGTTCGTTTTCTCTGCCAAACCCAACTCAGTTAACTTGTCCAAGTGATACACGGCTAAGGCTGGACTGGAAAATTTGAGCGCCCGCTGGGTTTCCCTCGCGCCAACAATGCCAGTGGGTGACCGCAGCAGAAACCAGTAAACACGCAATGTGTTTCCTTTCAGGACGCTTTCAATGCTTTCTTCGCTCGTCATCAGCGTTCAGCCCACTATTGTAGCTTGCAGCCACTATTTAACGTGTGTAAGTCTAAATCTGAACCACACAACACGCAGGGTTGAGACTGCCCGTCTCCAAAACACAAACGCGCAAGGGCTTAGGGACATGAGAGAAGGGTAAGGTTTATTCGATTGTAATAACACTTGCATGATGCTTCAGCCTGAAACGCGCTCCGGTAGTATAGTCCGGTCAAGTATTCCGGCCTTTCGAGCCGAAGACCCGGGTCCGAATCCCGGCCGGAGCACCACCTACATGGATTGCACCCCCCTTTTATGGAAAACTCGAGATTCGGACCCGGGTCTTCAGCAGTTGAGTGTTTTCCTAGAGCCGAATGCCCCATAGAAGATTGCCCAGTTCCCAGAGTGCAGCATCGCCGATGTCCCATGAAGGTTCACCCCATAAAGCAGCAAGTGCAGGAGTGGGCAGAAAGAGGTAGAGAAGTCGCCCAACAAAGAAAACAGGACTACTGGCTTCTAATCAAACAGCAGATTCCAATAACAACCCTAGAGAAAATCATGGCGACCGCAACCTACCTACAAGCCAAAGTCGATAAGCGCCGCATGAAAGAGCGGACAGCTAGCGACTTCATCAACTATCTCTATCGTCTAGCCGCGGTTCTCAAAGACTTGGACAGCCCTAATGCAGTAAGCCGAATTATGGTAGAAGCACCTTGGAAGGGACAAGCCCGACAAATCCGGAGTGCCTACAACCATTACCGAAAAGTCAACGACATCAAAGCTGAACTCGACATCAAGATAGACAGGCGTCGGCCGCTCCCAATTTTGACGCCAGAAAACACGCTTCAAGCAAGCCTCGCCATCCCGATGCAGCTACGCTGGACGGCGTATTTCAGACTCAGATACGAGACTGGGCCTAGACCAAGCGAGCCCTTCTACATGCGAGTGCAAGACATCAATTTCGACCGCCAACTCGTCCGGTACAAGACCCTGAAAGGAAGCGGCGACACCCAAGAACGAGAACTCCCCATCAGCCCATTATGCTGCGAACTCTTGAAAACGCTGACCGCGGGGAAAGCACCAACAGACTACGTTTTCACCAAACCCTTCATCCCATGGAAGCACGTAGACTACAAAGACGCCCAAGACGTCATGACTCGCGTCCGAAAGCAGTTATCCCAAGCAGGGTATAACGTCAGAGGCTTGAACCTCTACGTTTACCGACATGCCTTCGCAACCCGCCAATACGCCGCCACCAGAGATTTGGTTCTCGTCCAACGCAGCCTAGGACACCGCCACATCGAGGACACCATGATATACATCCACCTGCAGCCCGACCAAATCAAACGCTACGACGTCCTGAGACTTGAAATCAGCGACAAAGAAGGTATAGCCCAACACATCGCGGAAGGCTGGGAACTCGCCGTCCAAACCCCCCAGGAAATCTATTTCAAACGCCCAAGGTGGGTACCATGATACGCTGCCTCTACTACCAATCGCGCCGCGTCCCAAAAGACTGCCCCAACTGCAGCGCCTACGACGAAGCACTCGGCTGCCTCAAAATAGCAACGAAACGGAAAACAGACGCCAAAGCATCTACACTCGCAGCTAACGCTACCAAGCATCATTCGCTACCACTGAAAGCTCCCTTGAAAAGCACTGTAGCAGAAGCCCATGCAGAACACACGAAACCCGTAAACCTCGCAGACAGCCTTAACTATGATGGAAAAAGACGGCGGTAGAAGGAAGTGACGGAAAAATGGGCAACCTGAAATTCCATGAAAAACGGCATCAAATCAGCTTCCGCATCACCGAGATCGCCAAAGACCGCCTCAAACAGCACGCCGCGCTCTTCAACATGACGCCCAGCGAATACGCTAAGGCAGCACTCTACAAGGACCTGGGAGTTTTCTCTGAACCACTAGACCGAAGACGACGCCACTGGAAACGGAAAAAACGAGCGGAAGACGACTACACATTTGAAGAGGAGCAGCCGCCAGAAGACTATCGAGGCTTCAGAGGCAGCACCAGAATACATTAAAAATCCCGCTTTTTTCTACTCCCTTTTGACAGAAAAGCCTCAATTATCAGGGTAAAGGCTAAATCCGTTTCAGGCATAAAAGATTCTCGGAGGTAAAGCATGAAGCCACTTGCAAAATGCCGAGACTGCGGAACCCTAATAACCAAAGCCGACCTCATCAAAACATGGGACTGCACACCCAGAGCCAAAGCTGGAGAAGTCAAAGTTTTCATCAGCCTCTGGAAGTGCCCCAACTGCGAGAAGAAATTCCGCACCGCCGACAGAGTCTGGCCGAAGGAAAAGGGGAAGCTGCAGGCTATCATGGACCGCTTGAAAAAGTAGCCTGCATATTTGGAGCCTAATAGCGGTTCAATGCAGAAACGATAGAGGGGTAGGGTCTGAAACACAACATCAGCATCACCATAGATAGCCGACTCTTCCAAGAAATAGAAGAGCTCAGAGGAAGAGAAAAGCGAAGCACCTTCATGGAGCATCTTTTGAAGGAAGGACTCAAAGAGCACCGAAAGAAGCAGCTTCCGCATCACCGAGCCCTTGAAACAGCACCATGGCGCTGACCCTTTAAATAAGGGGGCTATAGACTCCGCCGAACACCAGAAAAAACGATAGAGGGCTACCTCTGCTA
>JAAKEZ010000108.1 GCA_018475625.1 Candidatus Bathyarchaeota archaeon A05DMB-2 | reverse complement strand
GGAGCCAAGACATGCTTACACGCCAAAAGATGGTTGAAGAAGTAAACCGCATTGTGAGGCAGAACCGCAACAAGCCAAATGAAACGCTCTACTATTTTGCTGGTGTCGGACAAACAACCGGAACGCATAAAGCCTATCATTCTGACTCAGCAAACGAGCCTGCTCCAGACCATGTAGGCTGGAATGAACTGTCAAATGTGGATTACGAGAAAATCTGGTATAGCGACGACAACCGATATTCAAAAAGCCACAATGTTAACGGCGAATACGCCTTAATGCTTTTCCGCTTCAAAATTGATTCTCGAGAAAAGACTGTAAAGAAAATTGTTTTGGCTTTTGAAGGTTATGGCACAGCTCCAGCAGGAAACGGTGTGATCATAAAGGTTTGGAATCACGTAGCCTCAGCGTGGCAAAACGCTCAAAGCGGAACGGGTGGAGCAGACGAAACGATCAGCATAACGCTCACTTCAAGCTTGACAGATTACATCGATGATTCTGGCTATGTTTGGCTTCTGGCAAAAACCACAAACCCAAGCGATGGCATAACTCCAGCCATTCTCTATTGCGATTATGCATGTTGCACGGTAACCGTGAACGGAATCACCTATCTGGACATTGTTTCTTATCGTGATGCTGACCGCGTTGACGTTAAACCCTTCATTTTCAGAACTGAGTTCACTCTGAAATCATGGTCTTTTGAGGATATTGGAGGAGTTTTCTAAAATGGTTGAAACATATGGAGCGCATGAAAGTCGCATCTACTACGTTGAGGAATCCACTTACGGACAGACGCCAACAAACCCTGCCATGCTTGGTGTCCCTGCAGAAAACATAGACGCAGCTATAGACCCATCAAACATAAAGGTTCGCGGAGTGGGCAACATAGACTTACAAGCCATCAAAAAAGGACTGCGAAGCGTCAGCCTAAAGGTTTCTTATCCACTGCCAAGTGAAGCACCCATAAACTTCTTGCAGTATGCCAAGGCAGAGCTGAACAAGTCATTAAGCATCCAAGTCTTGTATTACAAGGGA
>JAAKEZ010000107.1 GCA_018475625.1 Candidatus Bathyarchaeota archaeon A05DMB-2 | reverse complement strand
TCCTCAGCAGCCTTAACTTGCTTCAGTGAGCCTTCAACGCCGTAGCTGGCCACGGCGGCTTCTGGCTGGGCTCCTTCACGTGCGGGTGGTCTGACGCCTATGGCGACGGGCATGCCTCTTCCGAAGACTCTGTTGAACTCTTCTTGGTACCATTTTAGGGACTCTAGTGCTTCGGAAGGGGTTATTTTTGGGGGCTTCTTGGCTTTGGCTTCTGTGCCTTTGAGGGCCTCGTCAAGTGCACTTGTTGCAGGCGGCTTGGGCTTTTCTGCTTCTTCGGTGGATTTTGCTTGGGCAGGTTTTGCCTCGCTTTTTTGGTTTGGCTGAAGCCTTGGAAAGAGGGGTTGAGGCTTGAAAGCCGCCAGCTCTGGATCGCTCCATATCTGCTCGTAGTGTTTTCGGTACTTGTACTCGGTTAGTCCTGACTCCGCGATGGCTTTGTTGACGCTTTTTCCAGCCTTGACAAGGCTTTTGAACAGCTCAATTTTCTCTTCGTCGCTATTGCTGCGCACCGTGTCTATGCTGCCTTGGTCCTCTGTCTCGATGTCGTTCTGAGACATTTTATTCACCACCTATGTAACCATGTGAGTATCCTAATTTAACTTTTCGCAAACAAAACCCACTCCAGAAACCTTTCTGGGCTACTTTGTCTCGAGACTGTAGCGTGGCGACACGCTGGCGTGTCGTCGCGGTCTGTCTGAACAATATCTTAACATGCTCTGAACATGCGCTTAAATAGCGCTTAAGTACGTAAGTAGTAGACCGCGACGAGCCGTGTTGATGTCACGCCAGCATCGCCTTGATGTCGCGTCGATGTCGGCTCTGTCTCGTCTTTGTCTCGTGTTGAAGTTTTACTACGAGTTTAGTCACCAGACTTCTTTCTCAGTTCTTTGAAATCTATGACATCTGGGCTCATTTCAACAAGTTTCTGCAGCTTCTCAGCCGTCTCAATCATCTTTGTGGTGGTGCTGTAGGCTTGCACGACGTTCTCGCGCTTGGCTGCTTCCTTCAACGCGCCAGCGTCAACCCTCAGGCTTG
>JAAKEZ010000013.1 GCA_018475625.1 Candidatus Bathyarchaeota archaeon A05DMB-2 | reverse complement strand
TCAAAGACGAGGATGCGATGAAGACGGCGCGGCAACTCGCAAGACAAGAAGGGTTGCTGGTGGGAATCAGTTCAGGTGCAGCTACCTTTGCTGCGTTAGAGGTTGCGAAGAGACGTGAAAACGCGAGCAAACTTTTAGTCGTCGTTCTTCCAGACACTGGAGAACGGTACTTAAGCACACCGTTGTTCCAAGAGCAGCCGCCAAACGTCAGTTCCGCCCTTTAAGGGCACTTTTCTTATATTCCGCGTTCGCCAATTATCAAAGAAGGTAACATGAAAATGCAGCCCAAGTCTAAACAGCCTCGACCTGAGGAATGCAGAGAATGCGAAAACCATGACCTCGAAACTTACTGCTGGAGCACTGAGAAGTTGGTGGACACGCTGATGAAAAACAATGAGGTTGTGGAGAAAAACTGGGTTGAAAAAGGCTTACCAAAACTCGTAGATGCGATGATGGAGAATTATCGAACGATTGGCGGCATGGATCATCTCGAAGGCAGGGACTTGCCATCCAAAAAAGTCGTCATCGAAGTCCTTGAAGACCTGTTCACGGTGCTGTTTCCAGGCTACTTGGGGAAAGCAGACGTCACCAAAGCCAACATCAAATACTTCCTCGGAACCACATTGACGTCGATTTATGACAGGCTGACGGAGGAAGTGAAGAAGAGCCTCAAGTACATCTGCCGAAAAATCCAAGTTTGCCCCGAGGACATCTGCCAGCAAAGGGCGCAGGTGGTGGTTAAAGAGTTGCTGGAGAAGCTGCCAGAGATAAGGGCGATGCTCAGTGGTGACATTCAGGCGGCTTATGATGGAGACCCGGCTGCTGTGAGCACTGAAGAAGTTATTCTCAGCTATCCGTGTGTGTTGGCGATTACGACTTACAGGATAGCGCATGAGCTTTACGTGCGGGGGGTGCCGCTGATTCCCAGGATAATGAGTGAGCATGTGCACTCGTTAACGGGCATCGACATTCACCCAGGCGCGAAAATCGGTAAGAACTTCTTCATTGACCATGGCACGGGCGTAGTTATTGGTGAGACCACGGAAATCGGCGACAACGTGAAGCTGTATCAGGGCGTAACTTTGGGTGCGCTGAGTTTTCCGAAGGACGAGAAGGGACGCGTAATCAAGGGCAGAAAGAGGCACCCGACGATTGGGAACAACGTAGTGATTTATTCGGGAGCCACCCTGCTTGGAGCCGACGCGGTCATAGGCGATAATGTGGTTATCGGCGGAAACGTGTGGATTACCACCCAAGTTGCGTCGGACACTCAGATAACCATATCTCGTCCAGAACTTAGATACAAGAAGAAGAGATCTGCGATGAGAAAGGCTAAAGTTGTGGCGCCTTAGCTTTTTCGATTAAGCGGAAATGTGTGTGTTAGAGGATTCGAAAGTTCTCTTTAACAGTAGTCAAAACGACATGCGTGTTGGTTCGTTCAATGAAAGGCAACGACAGCAGACTCTTGGTGAATTTGCCGAGGTCTTCGCGGCTTTTAAACTTGGCAATGATGACAGCGTCGTTCAAGCCTGTTACGTCGTAGACGGCGCAGACGTTGGGGATTTTGGCTATTTCGCTCTCCATCTCCACGAGCCTGCCCTTTGAAACCGTGATTTCCGTCACAACGGTCAGCTCGTAGCCTAGTTTCTCATGGTCTAGGATGGCTGCGTAGCCTTTTATGAGCCCTTCATCTTCCATCTTCTTGATTCTGGACAGCACTGTGCCGACCGAGACGCCCACGTTCTTCGCTATTTGCCTGCTTGAAAATCTGGCGTCTTCTAGGAGGCACTTCAAAATTTTTACGTCGGTTTCGCTTAATTCCATGACTTTAGCCTCTGTACGTTTTTCCAGTCAACTTGACCTTTTTGGAACATGCTTCTGATAATCAGCCGATTACGTTTATATAAGTTTAGTTTTTTGCGTGTTGAATGGAATGCCGAGGGCGCAGAAAAAGCAGGCTGCGCTGGCGGAAAGCTGGGAACACATGCTGGATTACACAGTTATACGACAGCAATCTTAAATTACGGGACAAGTTCCCAAATAAGCGTGAGCCACAGCAAAATGCAGACGCGATATGACACAATACTCGTACTGGACTTCGGGGGGCAGTACTGCCACCTCATCGGCAGAAGAGTCAGGGAACACGGCGTCTACTCCGAAATCGTGCCACAGGATATAACCCCCGACGAGGTAAAAAAGCTAAACGAGAAACTCAACATCAAAGGCTTAATCCTGTCTGGCGGCCCCTCGAGCGTTTATGAGCCGAATGCGCCGAGGCTTGACCCCAAAATTTTGGAGATGAATCTGCCAGTTTTGGGATTATGTTATGGGCATCAGCTTGTCGCCCAACTCGTCAACGGCAAAGTGGAGCCCGCCGTCTGCAAGGAGTACGGCGTAGCCCACGTTGATATCGACAATCCAGTCGGGGTGCTGGAAGGATTAAGCGGAAAAGAAAAGGTTTGGATGAGCCACGGCGACACCGTTTTCTCGCTACCGCCCGAGTTTGAGGTGTTGGCGCACACTGAAAGCTGCCCAGTCGCCGCGTTTAGGCATAAGACGAAACCCATCTACGGGTTGCAGTGGCATCCGGAAGTTATTCACACGGAAAATGGCATGCGGATGCTCCGCAACTTCATCTTCGAAGTTTGCAGGTGCGAGGCTAACTGGCAGATGGGCGACATAATCGAGAAGATGGTGAGCGAGTTGAAGGCGGAAGTGGGCGAGGGCAAAGCCATCATAGGCTTAAGTGGAGGAATAGACTCCAGCGTCGCTACAGCACTTGCCGCCCAAGCGTTAGATGACAGGCTGACGGCGGTTTTTGTGGATCATGGTTTCATGCGCGAAGGCGAACCCGAGGCGATTAGAGACGCGTTTCAAAAATTCAAAATAAACTTCGTAATCGCCGACGCGCAAGACAGGTTTATAGCTAAGCTGAAGGGCGTAACCGACCCGGAGAAGAAGCGGAAAATCATCGGGGAAGAGTTCATACGCGTTTTCGAGGAAAAAGCCGAGACGGCAGGCGCTGACTACCTAGTTCAGGGAACGATTTACCCCGACCGAATCGAATCAGGCTTCAGGAAGCACTCGGACAAGATAAAAACCCACCACAATGTTGCGGGGCTCCCTGCAAAAATCAAGTTCAAAAAAATCCTGGAACCCCTGCGCGACCTGTACAAGGACGAAGTGCGGAAAGTCGCCAAGATGCTGGGTTTGCCCAAAGAAATAGTCAACAGGCAGCCGTTTCCCGGACCCGGATTGGCAGTCAGGATTATCGGCGAATTAACCGAGGAAAAAGTCAGAATCGCAAAGAAAGCAGACCGCATTGTAAGGGAGGAAATCGAAAGAAACCGCTTGGACGAACGGCTCTGGCAGTACTTCGTCGTGTTAACCGACACCAAAGCCACAGGCGTGAAAGGCGACACCAGAGCTTACGGCTACGTGGTCGCCGTCCGAGCCGCGGAAAGCCGCGAAGCCATGACCGCAAGCTTCGCCCAAATCCCCTACAACGTGCTTGAGACCATCTCCACGAGAATAACCAACGAGATACCAGAAGTAACCCGCGTAGTTTACGACATAACGCACAAGCCGCCAGCAACCATAGAATGGGAATAAAAAAAACTTTGTGTTCTTTTTGATTGAAATTTAAGATAATTGCTATAAAGGAATGCCACCTTTACTATAAAAATGGGAGTCTATATTGAGCTTCAGGGAGGAGAATCTAAATGTCATTTTGGCTGAGCTTTTGACAGAGAGGGGACTTAAGGCTTTAGGTGAGGTGATTCTGCGAAAGAGAAAGGGGCGACCTGAACCTGATGTTTTAATAGAATTAAACGGTGTCAGGATAGTCATTGAAGGAAAGAAGCTTGGCATGTGGGCGGCGCTGGTTGATCAGTGTAAGGAAAGATTGGACAATAATGTATGCGACCTGTGTGTCATGGTTGAGTATGCTGACATTAAATTGAAAAAACTAGTGCCAAATCAGTTGGATGTTAAGGATGCTCTTTTAAAGGGACGGTTCAATATCGGTTTTCTTTCTTACATTGATCGAGCGGGACTTGACAAATGGCTACATGTTGCGCCCAAACCAGAAGAATATGCGGATGTGGGTTTTGATGAGTTTTTGACATATCTGATGAGTGCGTACACTCGAGTTGTCAGGGAGGACATAATTGGACCTGTGATAAATAGGATGAATGAAGTTCTATGGGAATTTGCATCGAAGGTTTCTACGGCTGTTAATGTTGAGCGGTTGAAAGAGGTTTTGGAGTTAGAAGAAGTGGAGGAGGAATAGAATGGGGAAGAAAGAAGATGTCCATAAGCTTGTATCGACGGCTGGGCTGTTACTTGTTGACGCCATGGTTTTTCATGAGATTATTGCTGCTTCTCACAAGGAAGTGCCTACGCTTTCGACGTTTATGTCGTCTGCGAATCTAAAAAAGGAACTGGAAAATTCTTGGCAATACATAATTCAAAATATTGACTATGAGCCCGTTCTAGACATTAGTCTTAGTATTCTCATGAATTTACCCGCGAGCGCGGTCGTTGACCGCGAACTTAGATCACTTGCTAACTTATCATATGACATTGCTTCGTCAAGGGTTCTGCTTAGACATGATCTCTTTGGAAGAATTTATCACAATTTGCTTTTGGGAAATTTGGTTAAGTATAATGCAACGTACTATACGTCGCTTCCTGCTGCTCGATTGTTGGGTAGACTTTTGATAATACTACCTTCTGATTTGAATGTTGGAAGTGTTCCTCCAACTTACAATGGTGAACCTTTTCGAGTGGTCGATTTCGCGTGCGGATCGGGCACCCTTCTTTCAGCGATTTATAAGGAGATTGATGCACGGCATAGGCTTGAAAGTGATGATCTTAAAATTGACGAGTTGGCCAAGTATCTTATCGAAGAAGGTGTTTGGGGTTTTGACGTTTTGCATCATGCGATTCATCTTGCGGCCACGGTGCTTTCTTTACATAATCCTGTTCCAGTGAGCGATTCTAATCTTATTGCTTTAAGATTAGGTGAAGGAAAATACTTGGGAAGTGTGAATTTCCTCTCTTCCTCAGTTCTCGGTCAAGACATGATGCTTCCTAGTGGAGAGAGACATAGGGGTCAAGAGAGTGTAAGTGTTACGAAAAGGGAGACTAAATCTATTGAACTTCCAAGTTTTCATGTTTGTATAATGAATCCGCCTTTCACGAGAAGCGTGGGCGGTAATCTTTTGTTTGGTTCATTGCCTAAGAAAGAGCGAACTGTGCTACAAAAGGTTCTTGGTCGATTACTTAAGGATCAGAATCTTTCAGGTATTGGTCAAGCTGGGCTTGGAGCAGTTTTTGTTTTTATAGCTGATAAATATTTGGAAGAAAATGGTAGGTTGGGGCTTGTTCTTCCAAGGGCTGTCTTGTCGGGGGTTTCTTGGAAGAAAGTGCGGGAGATGCTTCTGGAGAAATATCATATTGAATACATAATAACCAGTTATGAAACGAATAATCAATGGAATTTCAGTGAAAATACGGATTTGAGTGAAGTTCTGATAGTGGCGCGGAAGAAAAGGAGTGGTGAAGTGTCTGATTATACGTTTTTTGTTAATTTGTGGAAGAAGCCTTCCAACGAACTTGAGTCTATTCATTTGGGTACACAATTGAAAGGGCTTTATGGCAGCGCCAAACTTTATGATGTGGAAAATTCGAATGCATCGCCTTATCATCTTAAATTGCATGGAAAAAAGATTGGGGAAGTTTATTCTGCAAAGCTAGAAGACAGCAACTTTGGCGTGTATAACTTTTTCTCGCAAATGGAGCTTAACCGAACGCTACTTTTTCTGAGAAAGGGAATAATTTACTCGCCCGATCAAGGTATAGTTGGCGGTGTCAGGCTAACTACCTTGTCTAAAATAGGTGCCGAAATAGGTCCAGATAGAAGGCAAGTTCATTCAACATTCAAAGTTAGCACAACAGAGGCAGGTACCATCTACAAAACCCTTTGGGGTTACGATTCAAACACAATCAAAACCATTGTTCAAGAACCCAATGCCTATTTGGAACCAAAGAATGCCAGACAAGCCCGCAAACTATGGACTAAAAGTGGAAAACTATTGATAACTGAGAGGGCTAGATTGAATACCTACCCAGTTCTAGCAGCATACCTTAATGAAAAAGTCCTCTCGAATGTTTGGTGGCCTACAAATGTAGATGACGATATCGCCAAGATTCTTGCTCTGTGGATGAACTCAACGTTCGGTCTCTTGTTATTGCTATCGACCGCAGAAGTTACGCAGGGTCCTTGGGTAGACTTTAAGAAAGAATCCTTACAAGAAATGCCTGTTCTTGACATTCGTAAACCAAGTCGCAAAACCAAGACTAACCTTTTGGAATTATACGAAGAACGATTAGATGGCAAGAGACTGAGCGAATCAAAATTAAAGGCACTTCCCGAAGAATTTGCAAATCCTTTCACCAGAAAAGCCATTGATGATGGAATATGCGAGAAATTAGGTTTGGAGATAAAGTTAGATGCCCTTTATAAGTTACTATCGAAAGAGCCTATGCTAACAGGTTAAAAATCGCTAACTCCATATGTTGCTGGCTGCATTTTATTTTCCACGCTTCACCTTAAATCACGCCAACACCTAATTTGTAAAAGCCTTTACAGAAATCTATAGCGAAGCCTGTCTGCAGCGCTTCAGCTCAGCGCTATTTAAACTTCCTATATAAAGGGAGCTAGAGACTACCCCGAATAGCAGAGCACACAACTACAAACTCTATTTAAACCCCCTTAAATAAAGGGGGTATAGTCTTTTCCAAGTGATAGAGTTTGTTTGATTTTTAGTATTGGATGCCTTCGGTCAGCTTGAAGTCTTCAGGCATCTTAACCAGCTTAACCTCGTTCACGAAGTCCGCTCTCTCAACAAGTTCTTTCGGCGCCAACCGCCCGGTCATGACCACAGTCGTTTCGACTGGCATGTTTTCAAGCAGCTTCAGCACGTCCTTGACTTCGACTAGTTTCCACTGCGCCGCCAACCCAACCTCGTCCAGCACGAGCAAATGCGGCTTCTTCTCACGAAGAATTTTCCCTGCAAAATCAAGCGCTTTCTTAGCAAGTTCCTTATCTTGGCTTTTGACACATTCAACAGTAAACTTCTCTCCACCAAACTCCTCTGTTTTCTCCTCTTCGCCAAGCCACGCTTCCCGCCCAAACTGGTAAATTTCATAGTAAGGCGCAAGCTTATCCTTGACTAAGTATTCACCGATGTCTTTTTTCCACTTGAGGAACTGGATAATCACCACGCTTTTGCCATGACCCACCGACCGCAAAGCCAACCCAAGCGCGTTTGCTGTCTTTCCGCCGCCAGTTCCATAATACAAATACACATAACCCATCTGCCACCTTCACCTCCGTTCAAGCTGGAAACGGACAATTCTGCGTTGGGCAACCACCCGCATATTCAGACTGCGCCGAAACAAACGAGCCCTCCTTAGCCTTAACCTGTCCAATGTACAAAACTTGCTCAGGCTTGCTCCCGTACCTGAAAACTGTCACGCCCTTGCATTTAAGTTGCCAAGCCAAATCGTAAATCTCCCGCACATCCTCCACCTTCGCCTCATTCGGCAAATTAACCGTCTTCGAAACAGCGTTATCCGTGCTCTTCTGAAAAGCCGCCTGCATCCTGACATGCCAAACAGGCGCGATATCCAGCGCTGTGACAAACAGCCGCTTCACGTCATCCGGAACGCCTTCGATTTTCTGCACCGAACCTGTCCTGGCTATTTCCTCGAGAAGCTTTGCACTGTAGAATCCACGCGCTTTGGCTGTCTCCTCAAACAACGCATTCGTCTCAAACAACCGTGCACCGCCTAACACGTTCCGCATAAACGACACCGCGAACAGCGGTTCAATCCCAGACGAGCAACCAGCGATGATGCTGATGGTTCCCGTCGGCGCAACAGTCGTCACCGTCGCGTTCCGGAAAGCGCCGTACTTGTCTTTCCAGATGCTGCCTTCAAAGTTAGGGAAAGAACCCCGTAGTTCGCCGATTTCCCTGGATTTCTGATGCGCTTCCTCCTCGATGAACTGCATAACTTCCTCGCCAATCTTCAGCGCTTCTTCAGAATCATACGGCACACCAAGCATGATAAGCATGTCCGCAAAGCCCATGACCCCCAAACCTATTTTCCTGTTCGCCCTCGTTATGTCGGCAATCTCCTTAAGCGGGTAAACGTTCACGTCCACCACATTATCGAGGAAATGCACCGCGTTCCGCACTGTCTCCCGCAGCTTCGCCCAGTCAATTTTGCCGTCTTCAACCATTCGAGAGAGATTAATCGAACCTAAATTGCAACTTTCATAAGGAAGCAATGGTTGCTCGCCACATGGGTTCGTAGATTCGATTCTCCCAACCTGCGGTGTAGGGTTATGCCTGTTAATCTCGTCGATGAAAACCACGCCTGGGTCACCGCTTGCCCAAGCAGACCGCGCCATTAAGTTCCAAACGTCTCTGGCTTTGAGCTTTTCCACCTTTTCCTTGTTGCGTGGGTTAACCAGCCAGTATTCGCCATCCGCTGCGACGGCAGCCATGAACTCGTCTGTGGCTGCGACTGAAACGTTAAAGTTCGACAGAAACATCGGGTTCTGCTTGGCAGTGATAAACTCCAAAATGTCAGGGTGATCCACGCGCAGGATGCCCATCATGGCACCTCTGCGTTTGCCGCCAGCCTTAATCACTTCTGTGGCAGTGTCGAAAATGCGCATGAAGCTTACTGGCCCTGATGCTACGCCTTTGGTTGAACGTACGATGTCGCCTTTCGGTCTTAATCTTGAGAAATCGAATCCCACGCCACCGCCGGTTTGCTCGATGAGTGCCATGTTTTTGACGGTGTTGAAGATGTCGTTGAGTGAGTCTCCAACAGGTAGAACAAAGCATGCGGATAATTGTCCGATGTCGGTTCCGGCGTTGAAGAGGGTTGGTGTATTGGGGAGAAAATCGAGTCGAGCCATCATTTCGTAAAAGATTTTTTCGGTTTTTGCAGCGTCATCGCCGAAAGTGGTGTCTATTTTAGCTATGGCTTTGGCTACGCGTTGGAATAGTTGAGTTGGGTTTTCTATGATGTTCTCCTGCTCATCGCGTAGCAGGTAGCGTGCTTTTAGGACTTCCATGGCGTTGACTGTTAGCTTGGGTTCTATTCCGAGGATTTTTCTGAGGCTACGGAGTTCTTCCTTCTTTTTCCGGTAGTCTTGATATTCCTGCGCGACTTTTTCGTAACCGTTCTTCTTCAGAACTGAGATTACTGTGTCCTGAGCGTTTTCTACGGTTGGAGTTTGATCTTTGAATTTTTTCTCTAAAATCTTGATGACTTCTTGGGTTATGGTTTCGGCTTTTTCGCCGTCGCCGAGTTCCACTGCAAGGAAGGCTTTGTGTACGGCGTTTTTGATTCGGTTTGGGTCGAAATCGGCGATTCTGCCGTCTCTTTTTTTGATTTTGGTTAAAAACATAGCTGCTCAGATAGATTCTTGTGCGGATTGGCATATAAAGTTTTCAAAGGCAAAAGGACTGATAGGGTGAAGTTGCGTCTGGGAAAAGAAAAAAGGCGAAAGGAGCGGCTTTGGGATTTTCGGTTTAGGCGAGTGTTTTGAGTTGGGCGATGAGTTCCTGCTTCATTTCTGGGCTTTCGTTGATTTCTTTGCGGGCTTTTTTCCAGTCTGCGCTGCATCTTCCGTAGTTGGATTGTTCGCCTATATACTTGTGGATGACATCATCAATTTGTTCTTTGTTAGCGTCTGTGACCTGGAGGTTGACTTCTTTTAGAACTCCGTTGAACCATTTCCAGCAACCCAAGAAAATTCACCATTGTAAGCTTTCGCGTTTGCACATATAAGTGTATAGGCGAAAATAAAAATGGAGGGAATCTGGGTTTAAGTGGGTTTGAAGAATTTTTCTTTGGGAGCGCCGCAGATTGGACATTTGTCTGGCGGTGAGCCTTCGACTGTGTTCCCACACACACTACACACGTAGTAATCCACCTTTTCCAGCTGTTTCTGGGTTTTCAGGGCGTTGAGGACTTTTTGGTACAGGTTAGCGTGTACCTGTTCCACTTTGCTTGCCACGTCAAAGCTCCACGCGGCTTGCTTGTTGCCCTCTTGTTTGGCTTCCTCTAGGTATTCAGGGTACATTTTTTTGAATTCGAATGTTTCTCCGGAGATAGCTGTGCCTATGTTGTCGGCGGTTGATTTTATTTGTCCAGTTATTCTCAGGTGGTTGAGGGCGTGTATTGTTTCGGCTTCCGCAGCGGCTTTGAAGAGCTTAGCGACTTGGGTGAAGCCTTCTTCCTCAGCTTTCCGCGCGAAGGCAAGGTAGAGTCTGTTTGCTTGCGATTCGCCTGCGAACGCTGCTTTCAGGTTCTCATCAGTTTTGGTCATAACAAACTTCTCCTAACATAGAATAATCTTGCAAAAGGTCAGTTATAAGCTATGCTGGCAGTTAGCGCTGGGCATAAACATTCGTCAACGGAGTGCTCCTCATATTTTAAATGAAATGTCACTTCAAAATAGGTAAAGGTTCAAAGTCTATCACTAGAGGCTACTGGATTAACTGTTCTGGTTGCCGAAAACTTCTATCGGGCTTGCTAAATCATAAAAAAGATAAATTTTAGGCTTTGATTTTCTGGGCTATCTGTTGCCCGAACTCGAAGCATTTCTTCAAATCCTCTTGGTCTGGAACATACTTCACTTCCACGCCAGGCTCATAGACCTGGAAGCCAGCCTTCTTCACAGCCTCGGTCATGCCGCGGACGGCGCCGCCGCCCCATCCGTATGAGCCGAAAAAACTCCACAGCTTGTCTTTGGGTCTCAAGCCCGTGGCGTAGGTTAGGAATTGTCCGAGCGTGGGGAACATCTGGCTGTTAAGCGTCGGCGAACCCACGACTATAGCTTTTGCGTCTAGGATTTCCGTCATAACCTCAGTCAGGTCCGCAGCCCGAAGCTTCAGTACTTTAACGTCCACGCCTTCGCTTGCGGCGCCCTCAGCTATTGCGCGTGCCATCTTGTCGGTGCTGCCCCACATCGTATCGTAAACGATGACCACTTTGGTCTCGGATTTGCCGGCGCTCCAGTCCAAGTATGCTTGGATTATTTTGGAAGGGTTGCTGCGCCAGATGATGCCGTGGCTCGGCGCAATCATCGCGATGGGGATGCCCATCTGCACCACTTCTTGAATCTTCCGCGTGATGAGTCCGCCCAACAGCATTAGGATGTTGGCGTAGTACGTTTTGGCTTCCTCCATCAGCACGTGCTCGTCAACCTGGTCGTCGAACCGCTCAGACGTGGCGAGGTGTTGTCCGAAGGCGTCGTTGGGCATGAGGATTTTGTCCTCGACCACGTACGTGAACATGCTGTCAGGCCAATGTAGCATAGGCGCCTCGATGAAGCGCAACGTGCGTTTTCCGAGTTTCAGCTCATCGCCTGTTTTGACGGTTTCGATGCGGAAGTCGTCTGTGCCGTAGTGCTCGGTTATGGCGTCTTTTCCCTTCTGGGACGCGATTATTGTGGCGTTCTTCGCGTACTTGGCAACGATGGGCAGGCTACTGGAGTGGTCCATCTCCACATGGTTAACGACTATATAGTCTATTTTCGCAGGATCAATTATTTCGCAGACGTTGCGGAGAAGCTCGTCGGAAAACGCGTGCTTAACCGTGTCCACGAGCGCAACTTTCTCATCCTGTATAAGGTAGGCGTTGTAGGTGGTGCCGCGTTTGGTGACGTAGCCGTGGAAGTCGCGTATGTTCCAGTCCACAACTCCAACCCAGTTTACGCCATCTGCTAAAGACACTTTGTTCATTTCTTTCACTCTTTTGAGGTTTTCAAGTTGTAGTTGATTTTTACGCTGGCTTTTTCTAAGAGTATGCCGACAGGGCAGTTTTTCACCGTCAACTCGTGAAGCCTTTGAATCCTATCCTCGGGCGCGTTTGCTTTAATGTGGATGTCAAAGTTTTCTTCAGTTATCGTTCCTGCCTCGTCGGTTTCTACGGCTTCCACCTTAACCGTTAACCCTTTCAAGGGAAGCCGCATTCTTTTGGCTGTGTACACGCAGATGGTGGCGTAACAGCCCGCGTGGCTCATCACGCAGAGTTGCAGCGACGTAGGTCCAAGTCCCGTTCCCAGCTCCGGCGGCAAATCGACTACCACGCGATGAGCTGCTCCGTCGTAAAGGGCGATTTGGAAACCTTTAATCAACTCGGCTCTCGCATGCATTTCTCCGCTCAAGTTTTCATCTCCAACATGATTGCGTTCAGTTTTCGCATGCCTTGTCAACTCTTTCGTTAAAACCAGCAAAGACTTCCATTCTCACAACCGCTTATATGGGTTTCGTCAAAAACACTGTGGAATGAGCGAAATATGAGGAACGACTCATAAAGATAATATGTAAGAGAAACGAGATAATAGTGAATAGAACGCTACTGAACCCGGCAGCCCTGCTTGTTGGAGAAAGCAAACATGAGCCTGATACCTGACGATAAAAAAGAATTGCTCAGAAAAGAGCTTCAAGAGAAAATGGTTGACCCAGTCAAAATCATAAACTTCACCCAAGAAATCGAGTGCCGATTCTGCTCGGAAACCCGCGGCTTAGCCCAAGAGTTCGCAACCCTAAGCGACAAAATCACGGTGGAAGTGTACGATTTCATGGCGGACGGCGACAAAGCCCGAGACCTCGGAATCGACAAGATTCCCGCACTGGCTATAATCGGCAAGAAGGACTACGGCGTGCGAATCTACGGGATTCCATACGGTTACGAACTGCAAACCCTGATTGAGGCAGTCATAAACGTGTCGAAAGGCACAACCGACCTCTCCGACAAAACAAAAGCCATCCTCGCCGACGTCAAAGCACCTGTGCACATCCAAGTCTTCGTCAGCCTAACGTGCCCGCACTGCCCCGTGGCGGCGGCGGTCGCGCACAAGTTAGCCGTTGAAAGCGACCTGATACGAGCCGACGTCATAGACGCAGGCGAGTTCCCCGACCTTGCACAGAGGTATGCCGTGATCGGTGTCCCGAAGATAGTCATTAACGAGAAGGTGGAGTTTGTGGGCGCGTTCAGCGAGGATCTGTTCGCGGAGCACGTGCTCCTTGGCGCGTTTTAGGAGAAGTGGCGGAAATCAGCAAGGAAGAGTTGTCACTAGTTTTCGTGTACAGCAAAGACTTTATGGAACGCGTCATACGCAACCTCATCAACGACCCGTGCTTCTGCCAGAGCTGCGGGCTCTACTGCGAAAGCTGCAAGTACAACGTTTACAGCTTCGTGCGCAACGTCCGCGCCGCCATCCAACTGCCCGACCCCGCCGAGCTGCCAGCGTTCATCGACAACCCAGAAGAGTACATGCCACGGAAACTGCCGAAAGCCGACATCTGCCTAGCATCTGGACTGCACAAAGACCTGCTGCTTGAACTGCCCAATCACATAAAAAAAGCTGGAATCAAAGCGTTAATCGCACCGATAGAGGATTGGCAGGAGATTCCAGTTGGCATAAGGAAGCAAGCAGAAGCGAAGTGCATGGAGCTCGGGCTGGAATGCGCGTTCCCGAAACCTTTCTGCACGCTGACGCCGGAAAAGGACAAGCCCACTATCGCGAGGTTTATTGAGGAAACGAAGGTTGGGCGCCCGCTACTGGAGATTTCGCTCACCTCAATCGGCAAAGACGAAGTCATCGAGTACGCCGCTGTCCTACGCAGCGCACCCTGCGGCTCCACATGGTACATAGCGCGGAAACTCGCTGGTGTTTCCACCAAAAAAGACATCTTATACGATGCCATCGCGAAAGCGCACCACAGTTACCCCTGCACGGCTACCATGGTCACCGACCCGGAGACGAAGGAGCCCATACTGCACATCGGCGGCTTCACCATACGCGAAGAAGTTGAAAAAGCCCTAGAAAAGGCACGAAACCAAAAATAAAGAAACTGAATGCTGCCGAAAAAAGCGGTAGCTTTTCGCGGCTTAGCAACAGCCACAGCAACTGTGACCTGCGTGTCCGCCTGACGAACCGCCTGCATATTTTTCGGGGTTCTTGTCGAACGTCGTCTTGCAAGACGGCGCACAGAAGTAGTAGGTTTTGCCCTTGTATTCCGATTTTAGTTTCGCTGTTTTCTCGTCAACGTTCATTCCGCAAACTGGGTCTTTAGCCATACAATTTTCACCTCCCTATACTACGCGTCTTAGCCGTTAAACTTTTCGAACTTGAACTTTGCCAGCTTCAGCAGAGCTGAGTTGCTTACAACTGTGAGACTGCTTATTGCCATGGCGCCTGCCGCGTAAATCGGATTTAGCAGTCCTGCGGCTGCGACTGGAATCATGACGGTGTTGTAGGCGAACGCCCAGAACAGGTTTGTGTTGATTTTGGTCATGGTCTTCTTGCTGAGTTCCACGCCAAGCGCCACGTCCCGCAGGTCGTCCTTGATGAGCACGATGCCGCCTGTTTCTTTGGCGATGTCGGTTCCGCTTCCGATGGCAATGCCGATGTCTGCTTGCGCCAGTGCCGGGGCGTCGTTGATGCCGTCGCCGACCATGGCTACGACCTTGCCTTCGCTTTGCAGTTTCTTTATAGCGTCCACTTTCTGCCACGGCAACACGTTCGCTATGACGGTGTCTATGCCCAGTTGCGTTGCGATTGCTTTGGCGGTTTTCTCGTTGTCACCTGTCAGCATAGCGACTTCCAGTTTCATGCTTTTCAGCGCTTTTATTGCTTCAGCGGCGGTTTCTTTCGGAGTGTCCATGGCAGCGATTACGCCTGCAGGCTCGCCGTCAACTGCCAAAATCATGGCAGTTTTTCCTTCGCTTTCCAGCTTTTCCATGTCCGCTTCCACCTGTGCGGCTTGAATGTTTTCTTCTTGCATGAGCTTGCGGTTTCCAAGCAGCACTTTTCTGCCTTTCACGGTGCATTTCACGCCGCGTCCGGGCAGGGCTTCGAACGCTTCCGCTTCGGCGAGTGTGGCTTTGATTTCTTGTGCGCGGTTTACGATTGCTTCTGCGAGTGGGTGCTCTGAAGCTTTTTCAGTCGAACCCGCGAATGTCAACACCTCTTTTTCCGTGAAGCCGTTGTAAGCTTTCACGTCAGTTACAGAAGGTTCGCCTTTGGTGAGGGTTCCGGTTTTGTCGAAGACCACGGTGCTGAGTTTTCTGGCTTTTTCGACGTATTCTCCGCTTCGGAGGAGTACGCCGTACTCGGCGCCTTTACCGACGCCTGCGAGTATGGCGGTTGGCGTGGCTATTCCCAGTGCGCATGGACACGCTATCAGCAGCACTGCGAGCAAGGCCAAGAACGCTGTTGAGAAACCAGCGGTTAGGTACCAGAAGGTGAAAGACACTGCTGCGGCGGTGAAGACGATGGGGACGAACTTTGCGACGACGCGGTCTGCGAATCTTTGGACAGGTGCACTTGAAGCCTGCGCTTCTTCGACGAGTCGCACAATTTGTGCGAGGGCTGTGTCTTCGCCGACTCGTGTGACTTTGAACTGTAGGATGCCGGTTTTGTTTATGGTGGTGCCGATTACTTCGTTTCCAACTTTTTTCTCCACTGGTATGCTTTCGCCTGTAATGAGTTTCTCGTCAACTGATGAGTAGCCTGCGGTTACGATGCCGTCTGTGGGGATTTTTTCGCCTGGCTTCACAATGACGATGTCGCCTACTTGCAGTTCATCAACTGAGACTTCAACTTCTTTTCCGTCTCGGAGGACTGTTGCGATGGTGGGTTTGAGTTCGAGGAGTTTTCTTATGGATGCGGCTGATCTGCGGCGTATGGTTTCTTCGATGTATTTGCCCAATAGGACAAAGGCTAAGATGCCGACTGAGATTTCTAGGTAGCTTATTCCGTCTGTCGCCATCGCTGGTATGAATGAGGTAACTGCGCCGTAAATCCATCCTGCAAGTACGCCTGTGGCGACTAGGACGTCCATGTTTATTTTGCGGTTTCTGAGGGAGAAGTAGGCGCCTTTGATTATGCTGAAGCCTGCGACCCACACTACCGGCGTGGAGACTATGAAGATTGCTAGACCATAGACTGATAAGCCGCCGACGAGCTCAAAATACATTATCGCTGCGACAATCCCGAAAAGAGTTAGCAGCCGCAGTCCACCTACAGCCACTACAGCGATCAATGTTATGGCTACTCGTCGTTTCATGGCTTTGAGTTCGCGTTCAGGTGCCTCGTAAACATCAGCGCATTGTTGACTGCAGAAGTAGTAGGTTCGGTCACCTATTTTGCGTTTGATGGCGGTTTCTGTGTCGACGTCCATGCCGCATACGGGGTCTCTTGCTTTTGGCATAATTTTCCTTAAGCTCCTGAATTTTATGTGTGTATTCGTGTGTGGCAGTGCTTATAAATGTATCTGTAAAAGATATATCTTATTTAATGTTAACCGTGGAAACACGCAAACACGACCACAATCTTGCACAGAAAAATAAAAACAGACAAAACAGCTTACTTTAATCCTTCGCCTTCGCAGTAGTTTCCAGAAGTCCCTGAAAGTTTTGAGATCGCAAAATTTTGTTGGTTATGTTCACCACATTTTTGACTCCAGTAATGTTTAGCGTAACCATTAAGCAGGTACTCGTCAACCTTACGGCAATAACCAGTTTCTCGGTTGAATTCAGGACAAGTCTCACAAGGCATATTCAAAAAGTTTCACCATGACCTTGGCTTTTCAAAAACAACAATTGAACATCGCAAATTGTCCTATCTTTTCGTTTCATATTTTCACGTGACCACTCGAGCAACAAATCACGTGATTATTAATCCATTTTCCAAAATTAGACCCAATTCTATTCACAATTTCAACAGCGCACTCAACAAGAGAAGCCAAAAGCTATTCTAAACGCTTGATCACATGATATCCAAATTTTGTCTTCACAACGCCCGAAACCTCGCCCTTCTTAAGCGCAAAAGCAGCAGTCTCAAACTCCTTAACCATCTTCCCACGCAGAAACGTCCCCAAATCACCGCCACGTTTCCCAGAAGGACAAAGCGAAACCTGCTGAGCCACAGCGCCAAACTTCTCGCCCTTCTTCAACCGCTCCAAAACCGCTTTGGCTTCGCTCTCAGACTTAACGAGAATATGGGCGCAATGAACTTTATCTGGCATAACTATGCAATGCGATTTTTGAGTTAATAACTCTTATCCACCAAATACTTCCAGTTCACCAGAAAAGCAGCTTTTGTGTGCTTTCTTCGTGAAAAATGTCATAAAAATGTACAAAATGGCTTTTTATAATTGCAAAAAACTACATTAAAGTGTTAATTTGCTCCCGCAATTTTTCCGACCACTTCGAACTTCGAAGCAGCTGCCACAAGAATTGTTATAACAACAGCCGCCAAATGATTCCTCATGGCAAACAATAAGCACATGGCGAACTTGGAGGAAAATCAAAAACTCGACGACGCCACAGCTCAGCGACTCGCAAAAATAATGGAAGTTCTGCAGAACATAGAAGACTAACACTTGCCGCGTCACAACGATTTTAGACATACAGATTCCTTTTTGGTTTGATGGCTTAAAGCCTCAAAATAACCGCGCGGCAGGTTCTAAGCGGATTAGCCAGCTTATTAGAGCGGAATAGTGCCCGTTGCAGAACCTATAGAGGGGCTATTCGCTATTGGCGCCGAAACACGCCAAAACATGATGAAAACACAAGAGAGGAAGAAACTATCCGCCGAACTGGCAGCGCGACACATGACTCCTTGAAACAAGAGAGGGTATGTGCTCCGAGCATTAGAGAACCGAAAAAGTTCATTTTAGACGCTTCTTGTACTTCTCGCAGTATGCTTCCGCGGTTGGGAAGATTTCGCTTACCCGTTCACAACGTTTCCTAGCGTTAATTTTCTCTTGAAGCTTCACGATGTCCTTGACCTTGCTGAACCGTTCCACTTTGCCGTCTTCTCGTTTCCGCTCGATTTTTATACAGTCGTCCACCATGCAACTTAACACGCAGGCACCACAATAAACGCAAAGTTCATCAACGATTCCAATTTCACCGCTCTTCCAGTACAAAGCGTTGGTCGGACAAGCGTTGATGCAAAGCTTGCATTCAAGTCCCCAGCACGTTCGCTTGTTGATGCTGATTTTCCCTTCCGTAAAAAACTCCTTCACGCCTGACGCAGCCAAAATCTCTTCTCTCTGCTTCTTTTTCGCCTTTTCCTCTTTTTCTGAAAGCATGCTGAAAATGTCGACTGCGGAAGAGTTTTTTTCAGGCATCTGAAACCATCACTAACGAATCACAGTTTAATGCGTATAATAATCATGAATTATAATTACTTATCTAGACTAAATAACGAAAATTAACATGAAAAGAAGAGACTTAAGCTGTTTTAAGAAATTGCCTAGATTAATTGCAGCTGGAATAGGCTAAAGATTCAAATGAACGTTTTTCGTTAACGCAAAACCGCGCAAACCTCGCATTAACGTCTAAGTCTCAATCACAATTTTCATTAAACAGAAACAGCATTGAAATCAACAGGTGTACAATTGAGGAAAATCAACATCGTAATCATCGCGTGCATACTGATTACGCTGTTTTTCTGGCTTTCAAACCCCGACATAATCTTGGAATATCTAGCTTTCAGCAGAGATAACCTTCTTAAAGGAAGAGTCTGGACGGTTGTTACATCGTTGTTTCTTCACGCTGACATTCTGCATCTAGCTGGTAACATGCTTTTCCTGTACGCGTTCGGCAACACAATCGAAGAGGACCAAGGAGTCCTAAAAGCACTAGGCGCCTTCTTCATCGGTGGCATCATAGCTTTTCCTCTGAGCCTCCTATTCTACGATGGATCAACCCCGTTAATTGGCGCTTCAGCAGCCATATTCACGCTAGCGGCAATAGTCATGCTTACCAAACCCCTGAAATTCTCAATCCTTATTCTACCCCAAGGATTAATAGCCATCCTATATTTCGTGTACAATGCAGTTGCCGTATATTCCGGCGCAGAAGGAAACGTAGCCTACATCGCCCACATAATAGGATTCGCCATAGGCATTCCGTTTGGGCTGGCATGGAGCAAAAACTGGCTTAGAAATCTCCTGATAACTATAGCGCTATTAATCACATATCTTGTGGTAGCAGCAATTTTAATCCCCTACATTTTGAGTATAATAACCTGAAAACTCATTTTCATGACTGGAGCTAATCCTGAAAACCAGCGAGCAAAGCCCTTATAACCAGAGAAAACATTTTCATGGATGGTGACCAGCAAAAATGTGCGAATTTAACGTCATTCTAAACGGAAAAATTCTCTTCAAAGATGTGGTCTACGCAAAAACCGAAGGCAACAATGTCACTGTAAAAAACGTTCTAGGCGAAAACAAGGATTTCCCAAACTGCAAGATAACCGAAGTGGATGTAAACACAACAAAGCTCGTCTTAACAGCCCTAAAACCCTAAAAACCAACGTTACAGAACTTTCCAGCTTCCCTTTCACCCATCGTTTACGCTTCGAATAGCAATTCTTCTGCACCTGTTCAGGGAATTGCCGAATATATTAAATCTTGATAGCCGCTAATACCATAAGTTAAAAACCTAAACTAGCCACGATTGGTGCGTTACCCAGTATGCGGAAACTCGTCAGACTCACCATCGCAATAGGCGGTTTCCTAATAGTAACCAGCCTAATCCTAACAGGCACCGTTTTCCTCGCCTTACTAAACATAATCGACATAACCGTTTTCACAGAACCAGCAACCGCCTCACTGTTGACCCTAATGTTCATAGCCATCGCAGCAGCAGACTTCATAGCCGGAATAATCCTCCTGCTCAAGAGATGACTCAGTCATGAACGCTAGGAGAACCCTAACAAAAATAGTCGGCGTAACACAAACTGCCATAGGAGGAATAGCTGTGATTTTCGCGTTCCTCTTCTTCTACAACGTCTTCGGCATACATTCCATGATAGGAGTCACCAAGAATGGTGTTGGATTTTACCTATGGATTTTCATCATATTCGGTCTGCTGTCGCTCATAAGTGGTCTCTTCCTCTACTATGAAGAAAGCTGAGAACATGGATGAACAACATCTGAAAAGAAACCTAGGCCTTATACGCACAACTATGATGGGTGTAGGCGGCTCACTAAGTGCAGCCAACTTCGTGATAATCGGTGAGGCTGCAGGCATGGCGGGCTACGCCATCATTCCCATAGTCGTCGTTTGCGGTTTTCTCAGTCTTTTAACAATGTTCAGCTACGCCGAACTGGGCACAGCTATTCCGTTAGCGGGGGGTGAATACACGTTTGCAAAAGTGGCTTACGGTGGATTCACAGGTTTCCTCACAGGCTGGTTCGAATGGCTTAGCAACATGTTTTACACTGCGCTGTCTGCCATTGGTTTCGCTTACGTGGTTTCTTATCTCTTTCCGCAGATTAACATACCGTTAACCGCGGTGGTTGTGGTGATAGTGTTCGCCTTCATCAACTTAAAAGGCACCAAAGAAACCGCGACGGCAGAAACCATCATAACAATCGTAGTTCTCGCTATACTAGCCGTATTCGTCATAGGCGGCTTGTCTTATGCCCAAGAACCACAAGCGAATCCGGCAGGTTCCTCTATAGGAATACTCGGAATCTTCGCCGCCACCGCCTACCTTTTCGAACTGTACTTGGGCGCTGAGGCTGTTGCTGCCGCTCAAGCTGAGGTGAAAAATCCTGGAAGAAATATCCCACTTGCCATAGTGTTATCAGCGGTGATTTTGATTGTGCTCTATACGAGTGTTGTATCCGTTGCTGTCGGCATCGTTCGTCCAGACGTTCTAAGTCACCAATCGTCGCCAATAGCATTCGTCGCGGAACAAGTGTTAGGACCTTTCGGAGCCATTTTGATTACGATAGGGTTGGCTATTACGGGTCTAGCGGCAACCAACGAGGCAATAATGGCACAATCGCGTGTGCTTTACGCCATGAGCAGAGACGGTTACTTGCCTAAAGGTTTATGCAAGGTTCATAAACGCTATTGCACGCCTCACGTTGCCATCATCGTTAGCGCAATTTTCACCGTGATTTTTGCTGCAACTGGATTTGTGAACTTTGTTGTTTACGCGGTTAACCTCGGCTTCATCATAGGCTTCTCCGTCGTGAATTTGTCGGTGATTAAACTCCGGAAAATTGCGCCTCACTTGAAAAGACCGTTTAAAGCCCCTCTGTACCCTTTAACGCCCATTGCGGGAATAGCTGCTTCAGTTTTTCTAGTTTTATTCATAGAGCCTTCCGTGTTGGTCCTAGGTTTCGAACTTATCATTGTGGCGCTGTTGGTTTACTACATTAAGATGATAGGTCACCATCGCATACGTATCGCTTTCGGAGGAATAAGCTTGGGACTAGGCGGTTTCACAGCGTTCGTTGCTTACCTATTAGGAACTAATGCAATAGTGCTGAATGGCGTTTCTTCGGTCATGTTAACCCTGATCATTGGCATCCTCGTTTTCGTAAGCGTTATCCAACTCTTGGCTGGGATGTTAAGCGTAACCTCTTCTGAGCGATGAAGAAGCAAACTTAAAATTTGAAACACAACCTATCAGTGATTGATATGAGACTTAGAAAGCGAAAGAAATCCTACATCGACGTGGAAACTCAAGTTGTTGACGTAGACAACCTGCTTAAGGACACCACGCGGACGGAGCGCTTTCAAGTTTTTGAAGCATTGGCTTCAATTCGCAAGTACCTTACCGTTCTGCTGATGGTCTCAGGTACCATGTCAGCATTTTTTTCCGTTCAGTTTCTTATGGGAATTCAAATTTTCTCATCACCATTAGCGCCTGCCGCTTTAGCCGCCATAGGCTTCATCGGTGTAGCTAACATCCTCTGCGGTTTGCTGCTGCTCGGTTCAGAATAAGGTCCTCTTGATTTTCTTAGGTTAAAAAATGAATGCCAAGTTGAGTCTAAGCCCGAACGCCATCAACATAGTTCAGCCAGCTGTTAACCAACAGCCGATGCCTTGCCCATTTGATGTTATCGCGTGGGATTGGCTGGACAGTTAGTCAAAGTGACAACTGTTCCATGTTGAGTCGTTCCAGCTTGCTTCCCAACTTGGCAAATATACAATATGCATAATATTGTATATAAATTTGCTTGCACAGAGGCGTAGTTAATCAATATTTGTTGATTATATTTTTTTGACATAAACAGCGAAAGCAATGCATGTTAATGTGCGAGGAAGCTTTGGAATGATGGTAAGTATTTAACCTTCTGAAAGGTTAAGTGCCGCGTTCGGTCATGGTTTGAGCGGGGTTGGGCTTATATATTATCATGAAGATTAAACCCAAATATATCGTGTGTTAACATTTACTGTAAGGAAATGAAGGATGAATAACAAGGAGAAATTCGAGCAGGACTTAAACGCCTTGCTGTCACGGCTTACGAGTGGCGTGGGAAAAGAGGTTGAGAACAAGCTTACACTGCTTAAGGACTGGCTTGTGAACCTTCAAAAAGAAAATGTGGTCAAGATTAACCATTCTGTGATGGAGCTTGTGTGCGCCAAATACCTCATCCTGAAGGGCTATGAGGTGCAGCTTGAGCATCCTCTTAATGAAATCTTGACCTGCGACTTGTACTCGGTGAAGGGTTACGGAAACCTCATTGTTGAAGTAGAGACCGGCTTCATTCCGCCGGAACATGCTTTGTGCCCTTTAACTTACACTTCAGCGCGTTTAGCCAGCAAGATAATCCGCTACAGTAGCTTCGCTGGGAAATTTGCGTTGGGAATGCCGCCTCACTATATCCTGCCGTTTCCAAGAGCTTTGGCTAAGCCACCGAAAAAAAGAACACGGAAAGAGGTTGAGGCAATAAAAGAACTTTGCGACCTTTATTATCAAAACCCTCCAGTCACGGAAGAAGAGATACAAAACGCTCGCATACAAGACATCTACATAATCGACGTTGATCATGCAGAAACCCAGGAACTTGACCCAGAAGCCTACATGAAACGCGCCTTGCACAAGGGCATCGTTTTCGATTACGGCTCTTCTTAACTGCTTGAGGCGGCAGTGGCGGATGCCTTTCTACGTTTATATCCTCTTGTGCATGGATGGAAGCTTCTATACTGGATACACCCAAAACATCGATGCCCGAGCAAGGCTTCACGCCAGTGGCAAGGGCGCCAGATATACCAAGGCGCATAAACCCCTGAAATTGGTGCACGTCGAACTCTTCGATTCCCGTGGAACAGCCATGAAACGTGAAAGAGAGATAAAAAAGATGACGCACCAGCAAAAGCTCAACCTTATTAACTCTCGAAAAACCAGTGGACAGCGAACATAGCAGGTTTTCAAAGGAAAGTTTGATTAAAAACATCCTGACATTAAGGATTAGTGCATATTTATGCCGAGCAAAAAGCCATCTTGGTGCGAAAAACTAAACGACAGCAAAGGGCTTCCCAGAGTGGAAAAAATCACGGATAAAATGAGCAAACGCTGGGGCACCGGCACCGTGGTCATCCCCGCCCCCATCGAAGTGGACGAGATGATGAGAAAAGTTCCAGCGGGAAAAGTCACAACCATCAACGAGATACGCTCAACTCTCGCCCAAAAGCACAAAGCCACCATAGGCTGCCCAATGACCACGGGCATTTTCGCTTGGATTGCAGCACATGCGGCAGAGGAACAGAAACAACTCGGCGAGACAAATATTACCCCTTACTGGCGCACGCTGAAAGCTGGCGGCTTGCTGAACGAGAAATATCCAGGCGGAGCCGAAGCGCAACGACTCCTTTTGGAAAAGGAAGGGCATAGAGTGGTCAAAAAAGGCAAGAAATACGCAGTTCTCGACTATGAAGAATCGTTAGTCGCCATCTAAATAGCTTGAACGCAGCAGGATTTCTAAATTATAAGCCATAATGTTAACCCTGTAACTACCGGCATCAAAACGTTGTCGTTAATAGGCAACGGAAGGAACTCGATGGTCATCGCAACCGCCGCGCCAATCAGTGCAATCGGCGGCGGTATGAAAATCGAACCTGCCAGAAAGGCAAAAAAGAACCCAACCAATGAACCCTCCAACGTTTTGCCCTTGTTCAGTGGCAAAGGCGTTTTAGAGATGAGTCCTCCGAAAAGCGATGCTGCGCTGTCGCCCAAAGTGAAAATAGCGATGGCGGCGCTACTTGCTGGCGCAGGAAAAAGCAGCAAAGTTGCCAGTATACCCACAGCGAAATACAGTGGAGCGGCGGCGAAATCGTACATTTCCGTCTGAGACACGGCGCTTCGGGTTATCGTCGAGATAACAGGCAGGCTCTTTCCGTCTAACCGTGTCAGTTCTGACACCACGTAAAGGGCGATTACCACGCATATTAGCGCGGCGGCTATGAGCGTGCTGATTAAGCTGGCGACTATGGGCACAAAGAAGCCTGAAGCATGGATTGCTTCTCGCACAAAATCGTTTCTTGATGGAAAACTCGCGTGTCCATGTTTTCCGTTTATTACGGGCAGGATTTTTGAAAGCCTGCCGGTGACAACTTCATCTGCTTTGATGCGTAAAACGAAATCTGGATTGTACCCAATTTTCTTGGTTTCAGCGAGGAAAAGGGAGGCGTTGTTGCGGTCGTCAGCCACCACGGCGCAGTCGCTTAAGCTTAGCCCTTCAGACGCGAGAATCTTTGACAACACTTGATATTTTCCGTTTGCTTCTATGACATCGCCCCAGATTTCCCCTGTCAAGGTCTCACTGTTCAAGCCTATTTCAAAGCCGAAACCGTAATCGGCGCCCACTACGGTTGCCAGTTTCTTAACGATGGTGTCAGGTAATCCTGAGCTTATCAACACGATTTTGCAACCTTCAGCTCTAAGCTGACGAAAAACGCTTGCCGCACTAGGCATGATGGGGATCTTATCAGCAACCTGAAGGAGCAGAGGCATTTTGACACCACGTAAGCCTGTGAAAACACGCTTCAACGCCGATTTCAACGAGATGGCACCTATCTGATACAGGAAACCGATGAAAAGTATCCTGATTAACCGCGGGAGCCCCGCGGTTTTGCCGACTTCGAAAAAGAAGCGGTTTTTCGGGATTAGTACTCCTTCAACATCGAAGACTATAAGCCGTGGCTTTTTCCTGTTTAGCGCTTGCACCTGATTTTCACGTTCTAACGGGCTGTTCTGATCTATTCCAAGGGGTTAAAATAGTGTTTTATGGTTAAAATGAGTTGCGCTATTTGATTGCACCTATCCTGTTTATGTCTGGTGCGTCTTCTAACAATTTTTAGACTTACTCCAAACAAACCAGAAGCGAATTTTCCAATTCTTGATACATGCGCTCTTCTGAAACTGTGCTTATATTACGAGTCAAACAGGTATTGTGCCGTGACCAAGAATGGAGAAGCTTCTTTCAAGCGAAGAATTCCTGCGACACTTCGAGGCTATATGGGAAGAGGACCCAAAAGTAAGATACAGGAATCCTGACGCTTGGGTTTGACCCTTAAACATGTGCAACTTCTGAGAAAGGCTGAATTGCACGTTAATGGACTGACTTGTTCATTTCTGCTTTCTTGAGGTGGATAGCCGCCACCGTAGCGTAAACGTTCTTTTCTTCCACCACTATGATTATTTGTGAAGTGTGCGGCGCGAATATACCACGTTTGATGTTGATTCCTGGAATGGCGCTTATGGCGGTTGAGGCTACGCCTGGAGAATCCTTCATCTTGTCGCCGATGAGTGTTACCACGCCTAACCCGTATTCTATTTTGAGGTTTTCGTCGAATCCTTTCAGTTTCTCCTCGTTCTTCCTCAGGAAATCCGAGTCCAAAAACAGGAAGTCGCGGATTCTCTCGCCTGTCTCCAGCGTTTCAGCGCCTAAGTCCATGAAGTCGTTGCGTTTCTCCCAGACTCGCAATGAATCCTCAAGCGACCTGCTTTTTTCGTCACTCATGGAGAGAATGGCGCAACCAGCTTTGCCAGTTAAGCACTTCACGATTTCGCCGCCGCTCGTCTCAGACTGAATCACCGAGAATTTTTCAGGTTCGTCTATGGGCACCACTCGCAACGGCTGCATGAAACGCCTCGCCATCGCGATTGCTGGACTCTGCACTATTTTCATGCCCATCATCGAAGCCTTATGCGCCTCGTTATACGTGAGCGCCTTAACATGCTCAGTTTTCTGCCCCTTCACAACCTTCGGGTCAGCGCTCTGCACCGGCACATCCTTAAACAGAAGCGTGTCCGTCTGGTATCTGCCTTTCAATAAGCATGAGGTGAAAACTGCGGTGAGGTCTGAGCCGCCTCTGCCCAAGACGGTTTCTAAGTCGTCCGCGGTTACGCCGAGGAAACCCGCCAGCGAAATGACCTTGCCGTCTTCCAGCGGTTCAGTCAGCGTGCCGGTTCTTTTTTTGCTTAGCTCGTAGTTTGGTGTTGCATCCTCAAAATTGTCGTCTGTGACGATAGGCCAATTCTCAACCGGGACACAGTATGCGTCCAAGCCGCTGCTCTCCAAAATACGGGTTGCTAACGACGCCATTGCAAGCTCTCCGCCGAACGTGAGGGTTTTGGCTTTGACGTTGCCGCTGAAGCGCTTGTTAACAGCGGCGAGAGTTTCCTGCGTCTCCGCCTTATAGTCAGCTATTTCAGACAGTGCTTGTTTTAGAAAATTGCCTTTCACATGGAGTTTTGCTATGCGCTCATAAATCTCGAAAACTGAATCCAGCGATTCTGGCTTGCCTTGCGCGTACGATTCGCCTATCCTGATGAGTTCATCAGTGCAGCCCATAGGCGCCGAGAACACAACTATTGGTCCCACGGTATCTTTTGCCTTAAGTTCCTTGATGCGTTTGAGAATTTTGGGGATTCCTTTGCCTTCAGCGTCTAAGAGGCTACCGCCGAATTTTGCCACGGAAATCTTGTTTTTGAAAGCCTTGTCCTCCTGAACACAGTTTAGCAAACTTGCACCTAGCTTTAATAATTTTCTTCACGAATGGCAGTGGCGGTTTAATTCAAACAAGTTTTATAACCGCACAAAACGCTTCTAAACCACATGCCTTCACTAACGGATCAAGTTAAGAAAAAACCAGCACTGACTTCCCTGCAGAGGCATTGGGTATTCACCGTTCTGCTGGTGCTGGTTTTGGCATCGTTTATGTCGGCTACTGTTGCGCTTTTAACGGCATTTGTCTTCACCTTTCTCGTCCCCGGCTTGATTTTCTTCAGATTCTTCGAGCTAAAAACCTACGAGATTCTCGCGTTTGTCCCGATTTTCAGCGTGTTGGTGTCTACGCAGCTGGTGTATTATGTGTCTTTGCTTTTCGGGTATTCCCCGCTTACCATTATCGGCACTTTCCTGTTTTTAACCGCGGTCTATGGGCTGGTTGATTGGCGCAAGCAAGCCGCTTTTTCCGTCAAGGATTTCATCAAAACGGGCAAGCGGAACAGGGCGATTCTGGCAGTTATCCTGCTGATTTTTGTTGTCTCTTTTGCGGTTCTTTACCGAAGCGTCTGGCTTGAAACTGGTTCAGGTATTGCTTTGACAGGCTCCAACTGGCAGGACACGCCTCTTCACTACGAGATAATTGAGAGCGTGAACAACGGCAATTTCCCGCCGCAGATGCCCTACTACGCAGGCGAAAAGATGAGTTATCATTATTTCGTGGATTTCCACACGGCTATTTTGGAGAAAGTTTATGGTTTCTTGCCGCAGTTGCTGCCGTTCTTGAACGCGGTCTTCATCGCGGTTTTTGCCTTGGCAGTTTACGCTCTCGCAAGAGCTTACGGCAAACGCGAAGCAATATTTGCAGCAGTCATCGCCACGTTCGGCTGGGGCTTCACCTACTTTTTGCTCTTCTCAGCATTCGCCGATGGCTCATTCAACCCCGCGCAAAATTACACTTTCCAATACGCTGGTTTATTCGGTTTGCCACCCATGTTTGATAATCTGCTTCAGCAGAGACCGCTTCTTATTGGCTTGCCAGTTTTTGTGCTTGTTCTGGCGCTTCTCAGAGACATGGGCGACAAAAACAGGGTGATCTTGGCGGGCATATTGGCAGGCTTGGTGTTTCCATTCCATGTTATATCGTTCATTTGCTGCTACGTTGCTTACTTCGTGAGCATCCTGCTGAAAGCGGGGACTTTCAGAAAGCATTACCTGTACTTTTTGGTGTCGGCTGGCTTGGCGCTGCCGTTCATCATTTCTGGTAATCCTGCGGTTCCAATAGTCATCGCGCCTCTTTGGGTGTTGAATTTCCTGAAGGATAATCCAGTTCTGTTTTATTTTTTGAACCTCGGAGTTCCCCTCATTGTCACTTTGGTTTTTATCAGAAAAGTCAGTGGCACCCTGCTGAAGCTTGTTCTTCTCTTTCTCATTCTCATTCCGAACCTTATTTCCGTCACACCTAATCCATGGGACATGTACAAGTTCTTCACGTTTGCCTGGATACCAATCGCGGTGCTGAGCGGCGCTGCTCTGGCGAAAATCAAGAGAAGCGTGGCCTTGGTGCTACTTTTGTTTTCGGTTCTGGCGTCGGCGAACGTTTTAGCGTACAATCTCGGGACAAACTACACGGCGGCAAGCTGGGACGAGTATAACTTAGGGATGTGGGTTAGAGAAAACACTCCTGAGAAGGCAGTGTTCTTGACGTACTACTCGATTCACTGCCCGCCGATAATGATTGGGGGACGATTGGCGGTCGCCTCGTACGTCAACTGGGCTTACGGTCACGGAGTGCCGCTTGATGAGGTGCAGAACAGGCTTAGCGACATTGACCGAGCTTACAATGGAACCGAGGTGGATTTGCGGCAAGTTGTCACCACGTATAACGTGTCATATGTTTACGTTGGCTTGGATGAGCTTAGATATTACCCGGGATGCACCGCGAAGTTTGACGAGGTAAGCTGGTTGCAACCCGTTTATAACGGAACCCTGCGAATATACAAGGTGGCATCTTGACGCGCCTGCCCAGATTTTGCCGGCAACCAACATTTGCCAGAGACTGTGCTGTTTTCAAAAACCCTTTTATCCAAAAAGCCCGTGAATTACAGTTTCAGAGAGGGAACAAAAAATCAACCTTGCGCTTGGAAGACGGGCAGCCATAGGTTTAGCGGCGGTGCTTGCGCTTTCGTTTCTAGTCAGGTTTCTCCTGTTCGCTGTGCCCGGTTATCAATTAGACCTGAGCACTTTTGCATCGTGGTTTGGCACTGCTGCACAGGTTGGACCCCGAACTTTCTATAATGTGGTTCGCTTCTGCGATTATCCGCCTTTCAACATCTATCTTTTCTGGGGCTTCGGCTCCTTGGCGAACGCGCTCTCGCTCTCAGGAACGCCGCAGATGGCTTACGTCATCAAGCTGGTTCCCAACCTGTTCGACCTTGCCACGGCGGGACTGATTTTTGCGTTCGTACGGAAACGTTTAACGTTCAACATGGCGCTTTTGGCTACTGCCCTTTACGCGTTTAACCCCGCTGTGGTTTTTAACGGGGCGGTTTGGGGACAGTTCGATGCCATCTATACGTTCTTCCTTGTCCTCTCGGTCATGCTGGCTTTGGCTTCGAAGCCTGAGCTTTCGGCGGTGACTTTCGCGCTTGGCGTTCTGACGAAACCGCAGGGAATCGCTTTGGCACCGCTAATCGCATACCTCATCCTTAGCAAGTACAGGTCGCAGTGGCGGCGTCTGCTAACCTCGTTGCTGGCGGTTGTTGTCACGGTTTTTGTGGTGATTATCCCGTTTGAGTGGAACAACCCGGTGACTTTCCTGAGCAACATCTATTTCGGTGCGTACAATAATCCGAGTTACCAAGTTACTTCTCTTAACGCGTTTAACATGTGGGGTCTCGGGGGCATGTGGATACCTGACATTCAAGGCGTCGGTTTCTTGACGCTTAACACTGTAGGCTGGGCACTTTTCGCGGCGCTGGCACTGTTTACGCTGTATTTTGTCCACAAATGCGGCGGTGCTTCCGACGAGGCTCTTATGCTGTTTGGCGCTTTCGTTTTATTCTTCGGTTTCTTCATGCTGCCCACTCGGATTCATGAGCGGTACCTGTTTCCAGCTATAAGCATGCTGGCGTTGCTGTTTCCGTTCGTCAAGAAGTCGCGTTTGCTGTATGCGGTTTTGACGGGGACCTTTTTTGTTAACGTGGCTTACGTTCTTTACTGGCTGAATGCTTATGTAGGCTTGCCGTATGGTCCTAATCTCAGCGGTGACCCGGTGGTTTTGGCGGTAAGCTTGATTAATCTATTAACGTTCATGTACGTTTTGATACTCATGTGGGATGAGCTGAAAGGGCGGACACGGCTCCGAACCAGCCCTGCCAAAACGGCAGAGAACTTCAAGGAGGCAGGTTAACCGGGAATGGACATCAACAAGCGAGACATGTTGACTATTGCCGTGCTCTGCACAGTTTTCTTTTCAATCGCGGTCTCAAACCTCGGCTCAACACAGATTCCCGTCAGCACTTGGCAAACTCATGGAAACAAGGCTTTCTACGTTGACCTCGGCACGACACAGAACGTCGGCACCATTTACCTGTTAGTCAAGAACGGCTCAACTATCGTTCAAGTTTATACTGGTTCGCATGGAAACTGGAACTTTCAAGGAAGCCTTAACATTACATATCCTTATGCCTATTATAAATGGAACAAAACCACCATTAACAGCAACACTCGATATGTGCGTTTTGATTTTGAACAGGCTTCTGTTGAAATCGCCGAGTTGGCGGTTCTCAGCCAAGATAACCAGAAACTTCCAATCGTCGCGGTAAACAGCGAGGGCGCTTCTGACGCGAACCTGCAGAGGCTGGTTGACGAGCAAGGGAAGGTTCAGGTTCCGCTCACGTACATGTCGGAAACCTTCTTCGACGAAGTATATTATGTTCGAACGGCGGAAAATTACCTGCATCTTCAGCATCCGTACGAGTGGACGCACCCGCCGCTGGGAAAATTCATAATCGCCTCGGGAATCGTAATTTTCGGTTTCAGCCCGTTCGGCTGGCGGATAATGGGCGCCGTTTTCGCCATGCTGATGATTCCGTTGATTTACGTTTTGGGCAAGAAACTGTTTGGCACATGGATTGGCGCGTTCGCCTCCGCCTTACTCTTGACTTTTGATTTTATGCATTTCACGATGGCGCGGATGGCAACTGTGGACACTTACGTGGTGTTTTTTTCGTTGACTTCTCAGCTTTTCTTCTTTATATACCTCGCAAACCTGTTCAAAGAAGGGTGGAAGACATCAGTTCTACCATTGTTCCTGTCGTTCCTGTTTTTCGCGCTCGGGTTCTCTACGAAGTGGCTTGTGCTCTACGGCTTCATAGGAATGCTCGTTATCCTCTTCGCGTTGAGACTGAAAGATGTCAGGCGGCTGGCGGGAAGCCTGTCCAAGAAGCTTAACGCTATTCTAGACCACCCGTTTTATCTGCTTCCCTCGTTTCTGCTGATTGCCGTGTGCATCTACTTCCTCACGTACATCCCGGACATGCTTGCGGGGCGCTCGTTTCTGGATGTTTTGGGGCTGCAGGGGTCGATGTACATCTACCACTCAACGTTGGTTGCGACTCACCCGTTCTCTTCGGCGTGGTGGAGTTGGCCTTTAATGCTGAAACCCGTGTGGCTTTACGGCTCATCCCTGCCGCTTAACATGAAGTCAACCATCACGCTGCTAGGTAACCCCGCGATTTGGTGGGTAGGATTCGCATCAATTATTGGTGCGACAGCCACAGCGGCAGCAGCCCTGCGCAGTCGTTTTCGTAAAAATGCAACTAAACAAACGGCGGTAGTTGAGGGCGCTGTTGGAGGGTTTGATTTGGCTGCGGTTTTCATCGCGGTTGTTTTCTTTTTCCAGTGGCTTCCCTACATCATCATCTCGAGAATCACGTTCATCTATCACTTCTACGTTAGCGTGCCGCTCCTCTGCCTGGCTTCTGCCTACTTTATCAGCAAGTACTGGAGTAACAGATGGGTGAAAGTAGCTGCCGTCGCCTTTTTTGCGGTGGTGGTGCTGCTGTTTGCGCTGTTCTACCCCGTCATTTCCGGCACGCCGGCGTCAACTGGACAGATTGACAGCTTGAAGTGGTTCTATAGCTGGGTGTTCTGAGGATGCCATCTATTAAGGTCTCAGTCGTTCTTCCAACCTACAATGAAGCTGACAGCATCGAGTCGGCGGTGACGAAAGTCATGGACGCGCTCGAAAAATATGAGGTTTTTCTTGAGGTAATCATTGCTGAGGACGGCAGCACCGATGGCACCAACAAGAAAGCCGCAGTCCTTGCCGCACGTTTTCCCAGCGTGGTGAAACACATCCACAGGGATAAGCGTTTGGGGAGAGGAAATGCACTCAAAAACGCGTTCAAACAAGCCAGCGGCAGCATACTGGTTTACATGGATGTGGATTTGGCTACCGACGTGCGCCACTTGGACGCGCTCATCCGCAGCGTGGAATCTGAAGGCTTCGACATCGTTACGGGTTCGAGGATGCTGGCTGAGAGCAGGGTTAAGAGAAGCGGCACACGGCATATTGCTTCAAAAGCATACAATCTTCTGGTTCGCTGGCTATTAGGCTCCAAACTGAAAGACCACCAGTGCGGCTTCAAGGCGTTCAAACGTGAGCCGCTTATGCAGTTGCTCGACGAAGTAAGTGCGGGTCACTGGTTTTGGGACACGGAAATCCTCGTCCGAGCACACCGCAGAGGCTACAGGATAAAGGAAATTCCTGTGGACTGGAAGAGCGGCAGAGAAACGAAAGTGCGACTTCTACAGGATTCGTTAAGCATGTTTGGGCAAGTTATATCGCTCTGGTGGCACCTGAAGGTGCAGAACCTGAGGCGCTCACCGCTTAGCTAAGAGAACGAAACCTCTGGCTAACAGGGACAAGCCAAGGAACACAAGTAGTCCAGCCCAGAAAACGAACCACTTGTTTATGGTTGCTGCATCATTCAAATAGGTATTTACCAGGTAGGTGGTTCCGAACCAGAACACAATGTTCCCAACTGTCTCTGCGACCCTGCTCACGGGCGAATGTAGCGCAAGCCTAAGCGCCAGAACCATGATTTCCATTATTCCCACACCTAGAACGAACTGGAAAACAGCGCCGTAAAGGATCGTGTGTGCGCTTGGAGCTATCGGCGCGGGCAGGGATATGTCGGTTCCAGGAACCGTGGCGAAGGTGAGGTTGCTGAAAAATGACACGATGCTGTCCCAGAGACCTGGAGTGTTGATGAAGATTATGGCGATTAGAATTAAGACGAAACCTGCTGCGACGCCGCTTACCAGGTTTTCAGTCGCTTTATACGGTTTCCTTTGAGCACTTGATTTTTCGCTCAATCTACCTTCCCCTACTCGACTATTTGCGGTTACAGCACATATGCTTTTCCTTTTTTGCAAGACGCGAGTGTATATTTTAAATACTTATTCACCGATAAGGTTCTTTTGTTAAGGTGAGGTTTATGGCGTACTGTCCAAAATGCGGCAATAAAGTTGAAGAAGATATGGCTTTCTGCCCGCGATGTGGAGCCTCTTTGAAAGTGGAAGCGCCAGCGGCGCCTGCGGCAGCACCCCCAGCGCCACCTCCACGGAGAGAAGAAAAAGCTGAGAAGGGCGAGAAAGAAGAGAAGCATGAAAAGAGGGAACCGGAAAAGGGCGAGAAACACGAGAAAGGCGAGTACGGCTTTGTCGCATGGCTGATCGGCGGCTTAATCCTGATAATCATCGGCTTCTTTGCATTGCTCCGAATCACTGGTTTTCTTACGGCAGGGATGGACGCGGCTTTCGTGCTCCTGATAATCGGCGTAATCATAATAATCGCCGCCATATACTTCGCCAGCATGGCACGGAGACGCTATCCTCCTCCATCTCCGCCTTCTTAGAGAAGCCATCCCAGAAACAACCGGTACAATCTGTGTTCCAGAAGCGTTAGCGCATTCAGTCTTCCGAACACTCGGAAATAGTTTTTTCCAGCTGCTTCTATCATGTCGCCGATGTCGTAGCGGGGGAACATGCATGAGGAGATTATCAACTTGCCCCATTCGCCCCGTTTGAGTTCATACAGCATTTTCACGCCCTTGCCGGTGGCAACCTCGAAGAAGTAGGCGTCATAGTTAGGCGTCACGTACGGCAAATCGTCATATTGTTGGGCGAATACGCCCTCGGTCGCCGTGTACATCTCCACGATTGGTGCGGGTCCAAAGTATTTTCTGAGAACGGGTCCATACTTGAACTGTATCTTGCGCACGCTGGTGCAGAAAAGCGCCTGAAATTTCCATAGGTCAGCGGGTTTCTTGCCGTGCTTCCGTTTGACGTATCTGGCGAACGCCATTATTACTGGTGTCACGCCCATGGTCGCGGTCACGTTCTTGCCGAGTGCTTGCTGATAGGCTAACTCAAACCGTTTCTCCCAGTCGCTCTTGGCGATTCCGGAACCAAGCGCGTCTATGTCTTCTTGGCGCGGCAGCAAGCTGACCCTGTCAAACATGGGGTTGAGCCGCGCGTAGGTTCCTGAACTGTAGCCGTAAGTGACTTCTTTGCCGTCTGTGGTCATGGTGTGGACGCTACTGGGAAAATTCAGGTTCAGAATGTCACCTGCGAAAACGTCAAAGTTCTTCGTTCTCAACGCGTAATGCACCAGCGCTCTTGCGCCACAGGTAAAAATCTGTTTAAGATGTGTCTGCGTGGCTGGCAGTACCTTGGCTTTTCCAGTTGAGCCTCTAGTCATGACCCAGCATTCTGGCGGTTCAGGTAGAATAGATTTGTAGTTCCCGTCTTTTGCTTTCGTAAGATATGGCGAGAGTCCCTTGTAGTCGATTATCGGAAAGTTCGCTTGATAATCGGATGTTCCCGCGATTTGAAGTGCGTTATGGCTGTTTCCGTAGTCTGTGGTTCCGTATTTCTTAATCAGGTTGCATAGAACCTGTTTTTGGGCTTTCTGCGGGTTCTCCAGCGCCTCGTACCATGGACCGACTATCGGCTTCAATAAGTTCCGGACGGTTTCGTTTTCTGGCAGCATTTCCATGCGTGGGTCACCTATGAGACTTGTTTCAATTGCCTTATATGTTTCGCCATTCATATTTCGTTTAACAAACACAAATCTCGAGGGCAAAGTTATGGCTGAAAAAGTACGCGAAACGGTTGACAGAATCCGCAGGTTGGAGGTGCAGGGCGCAAGAAACGTCGCCATCGCCGCCATTAAAGCGCTGGAAGCTTTGGCTCAGGAGACACGAGCAAAAACGCGTGAAAACTTTGTTAAGGAACTCGATGAAGCCAAAACCGTTCTTTTCGCGTCGAGGGAAACTGAACCACTGATGAGGAACGCCATCAAATGGATAATTACCCGCGTGGAAGACTGCGACGAGAGAAGTGTCTCTGCCTTAGCTTCGCTGGTTTCCTCAAGCTCAAAGAGCTTCCAGAAAAAGCTGGAAGCCTCAAAAGAACTCATCGCGGAGATAGGTGCTAAAAGAATCCGCGACGGCTCAGTAATCCTAACGCACTGCCACTCGTCCACCGTGACCCGCCTGCTAAGCAAAGCCAAGGAAGACGGCAGAAACTTCGAAGTTATCTGCACGGAGACGCGCCCAGCGCTTCAAGGCAGAATCACCGCCAAAGAACTCGTAGCGCTCGGCATCAAGACGACGATGATTGTGGATTCAGCCGCCCGAGCCTTCATGAACGACGTTGACCTCGTGATTGTGGGCGCAGACGCGTTGACCTCGGAAGGAAACGTCGTCAACAAGATAGGAACAAGCGCCATAGCCGTCTTGGCTTACGAGGCACGGAAACCGTTCTACGTCGTCTCGGAACTTCTCAAGTTTGACGCCGCAACTCTGTGCGGTGACTACGAGAAAATTGAGGAGCGCAGCCCCACGGAGGTCTGGATGGAAGCTCCTGAAAAGCTGATTATCCGAAACCCCGCCTTTGACGTTACGAGGCGCGAGTATGTTCACGGCGTAATCTGCGAAGAAGGCATAATTCCGCCCCATTCTGTGAACGAGGTTGTTCAACGGAAGTATCCTTGGATCTTCCTGTGACCCAAAATCATAAGATCACTGGCGCATTAAACAGCCTTGTTTCTTTCTTTAAATAAGGAAAAGGGGAGCCTCTTCTGAGGCTATTCTTTCCAAAGCTCCAGAGCCACTTTAAGCTCCTCGTGCGTTTCAGCGTACTCTGCGAGGCTTATTCCTTTCAACGTGGCGTCAACAGCTTGCCGCATCGCCGTCGCCCCAGCCACTGTTCCGTTCGTGTGCCCGTGGATGCCGCCGCCTGCTTGGATGACGAAGTCTTTTCCGAACGTCTCCATCAACGCGGGCACCAGCCTTGGATGCAGCCCACCTGAGGCGACGGGCATGATCTGCTTCAGCCCTCTCATCTCCATTTTCAAGGCGTCGATGTTTTCGAGGACTTCTTGTTTGGTCTCGGACATCTTGCCAACCACGGTGCCCACGTGCAACTGGTCCACGCCGATTATCCGCGCGACTTTGGCTATGGCGCGCATGGCTATCCCATGCCTCGGGTTCTTGGTGAACGCAGCGTGTCCCGCCCTGTGCGCGTGAATAACCAGCTTGAAATTCTGGTCGCGCAGCGTCTGCAGGGCGCTCCAGCCACAAGTCAAGATGTCCACCATGAGGTATTCGCCGCCGTGGTCCAGCACCGTCTCGGCGCGTTTCAGCATGGTGTCGGTTTCGGCGGTGATGTTCGCCATGTAAACTTTGCGCTCGCCAGTCTCCTCTTCAGCTCGGTCTCTGCTTTCAAGGGTCTGGGCGATGCGCTCTTCAAACGGGTTGAAGCGTTGGCTGCTCAGGTTCTCGTCGTCCTTGACCATGTCGCAGCCGCCAGTCCATGCCTCATAAGCCACCTGGGCATGGTCCACGGTTTTCAGCCCCAGCTTCGGCTTGATTATAGTTCCCACAAGCGGGCGCTCAGGCACTTTCAGGAGCTGGCGAATGCCCGCGATGCCGAACTGTGGACCCTTAAAGCTTCGCACAAGCTCGTCTGACAACTCGACGTCGTCGAGGCGCAAGTTCCTAAGAGCTTTCAACCCGAACACGTTGCCCGCGACGCTGCTCAGTATGTTAGGCATATTTCCAGCCTCGAAAAGCTCAACTGGATACGCTATTTTCGCGGTGCTGCCTTGTATGCTGAAGACGCGGGCTGCCAACTGCTCCACGTAAGGCTTAATGGTGGTGAGCTCTGTCCACGTGCCCACCGAGCTTTCCGCGGCAACTCCACCTACAGCTTCTTTGAGGCTTATGCCTTCTGGCTCCACGGTGAAGGTGCAGATTAAGTCTGTCTCTTTGGGTTTGTAGTTTAAATCAACGAAGTCCATGTACCTCAAAACTGTTTCCTCACGGTTACTTGTGATCGCAGTTTCCTTAAAATCTTTAACTATCACATTTGCTAATCTAAGCTGGATGTGATGTTCATGGAGCTTATGGCTGAAGTGCTGAAAATCACGGCTGGCGGCAAGCGCATAGCCATTCTAAGCGAGGAAACCGCGAGCCAGATAGGCGTGCACAGCTCGGACAGAATGCGAATAACTCACGGCAGCCAAACGGTAATCGCCATCGCCAACATAGCCGCCCACTTCCCAACGAACCGCATCGGACTTTACGAAGAAATCTCCGCAGCGCTCGGGCTGAGGGGCGACGAAACAGTGCAAGTGGAGTTGGCTCAGCTTCCCGAGTCCCTCAGTCACGTGCGGGCGAAGGTGCGCGGCGAAAGGCTCAGAGGACAAGACATCGTCACCATAGTCAAAGACGTCGTGGAACGCCACCTTAGCGAAGTGGAGATTGCCGCGTTCTTGACAGCGCTGAACGTTTACGGGTTAAACATGGGCGAGGCAGAAGCCATGTCACGAGCGATGGCAGAAACAGGCAAGACCTTAAACTTCGGCGAAGCTCCCATACTGGACAAGCACAGCATCGGCGGTTTGCCCGGAGACAAAACATCCCTGCTCGTGGTGCCGATTATTGCCGCGGCAGGTTTCACCATTCCCAAAACGTCTTCGCGGGCAGTTACTTCTCCCGCGGGAACAGCCGACCGCGTGGAAACCTTGTGCCCCGTCAACCTGTCCATCGCTGAAATTAAGGAAGTCGTGGGGAAAACAAACGGCTGCCTGGTTTGGGGCGGAGCCCTAGAACTGGCGCCCGCCGACGACCTGTTCATCCAGATCGAGTATCCGCTGGGCATTGACCCGCTGCTCCTGCCATCGATTATGAGCAAGAAGAAAGTCATAGGCGCCACGCACATCGTAATCGACATTCCCACGGGAACCGGCGCCAAAATCAGAAACCTGACCGAGGCGCACACGCTGGCATCCGACTTCGTGGACTTAGGCAAACGGTTAGGAATAACCGTCCAGTGCGCCCTAACCTTCGGAGATCAACCATTGGGCTGCGCTGTGGGACCCGCACTTGAGGCGCAAGAAGCCTTGATCACGCTCATGGGCGATGGACCAGCAGACCTAAGGGAAAAGGCGGTAATCCTCGCAGGCATGCTCTTCGAAATGGCTGGCGCCGAGGACGGACGGCAACGGGCTGAAAACATGCTGCAGTCTGGCAGGGCAGAGAGAAAACTTCGTGAAATAATCGAAGCGCAGGGCGGAGACCCAAACGTTAAACCCGAAGACATAGCTGTTGGCACGCAGAAGGCGGAAGTGACCGCGGACCAAGCGGGCAGGGTTATGTGGATAAGCACTGAAGGCATAGTCAGAGTCGCTCGAGAAGCAGGGGCGCCGAAGGAGAAAGGGGCAGGCATCTTGTTCAAGGCGAAACTAGGCGAGGCGGTGAAGAAAGGCGGCGTACTGTTCGAGGTTTACGCGGAGAGAAGCAGCAAGTTGGAGTCAGCGTTAGAGCTTGCACAGAGGCTTCAGCCCGTCGTGCTCAGCAAGAAGGCAGAAGAGCGGATGCTGCTGGATCAGGTTCCTGAGAAAGTCACGCGTGAGAAGCCGTTTATGCTGGAAAGGTAGCCATGCTGGAAAAAAAGAAAGGTTGAGGGTTTAGCGGGCTCTTGACCGCACTCGAGGCTCCAGCAGCGTCCAGAGCCACTCTACGAATTCCCGCAGGTTCTTGGTCTGAATATGCACTTCGCCGGGACCTGTAATCTGCGTCACTAAGCCTTCTCCGCTCAGCAGTGTTTCCTTCAATCCACCGAACCGTGTAACCTTGTAGCTACATGAGTCGCTGAAGCCGACCAAGTGGAAGTTGTCAACTATCAGTGTCTGCCCTGTCTCGAGCTTGTGCGTGTCTATAGCGCCGAAAGTGTTAATGAACAGTTGCCCGTTTCCCGTTGCCTTAATCATGAACAGACCTTGACCGAATAAGCCTTTGGTGAATCCTTCCCACTTCACATCCAGGTCGATGCCCTGCGTTGACGCGATGTAAGCGGATTTCTGTATCACGTAACCTTGTCCTGGCTTAACCTCTAGCTGTTCTATGTCGCCCACAGGTGCGGCTACGAAGCTGACTTCGCCTGAACCGCTTGCCGCTGTGTAGTCATTGACCCAGAAGGATTGTCCGCCGATGATGCTTAAGCCCAAGCTGCCCAGAAGGCTCTTTTCGCGTTTCCGCGTGTGCACTTCTATAGTCGGATCCATGTACGTCATGGCGCCAGATTCTGCCGTGATTGTCTCGCCTTGATCCAAGTTTACCACGAGCAAAGCGTAGGACGGTTTGTACTTAATTTCGTACTTCATTTTGGTGCATCCTTGTTAGACATTATAATGCTTTAGGCAAATAAGCTTAATTTGGAATTGAACACTTTTCTCCTCTCATCGTCAGACATCTTTCAAACTCATGAAAATGGGAACATTGCCAAAAGGATCCACGATGATAAAGGGGGACTATTGGATGTGAGTTGAATAAAAGCCCTAATCACTTTATCGAGTTTTCAGTTTATAGTTGGCTTCTGCTCATAGCGTTGGGCACAGCAGAACAGCTCTTCCAATTCTGCACAAAAATTAAAAGGGGGGAATATGGTTTGCTTTCTGGCTGCAGCGTTATGGTCGTTTTCTTTGCATCAGTATTATGACAGCTCCCACTACAACTATTGCTATGATGATGCCGATGACTGCGGGCACGAAGTACAAGTCAGCTGCGGACTGCGGCGGAGGTGTCGGTGTTGGAGTTGCCTGAGGTGCAGGATCTACCGCGAAAAAGGTTTCTGCGGACGATGGCCAGTACGAATTGGAGCCTGCGAATGTGGCGATGACCGTGTAGTTGCCTGGTATGTCCGGTGTCCACTGCAAACTGAATTTGCCTGAAGTGTCGCTTGTGACCTGTCCGATGGTTCTGACGTTGTTGTTAGAGTCTATCACACTTATCGTTACTGGAACTCCTGTTGCGTTTGCTGGCCGTGGTTGCTGCATGAACATGTACTCCATCCAAGCGGTCATGCTCTCGTCAGAAATTGCAGCGGTGCCCTTGATTTTTGAGCCTGGAGACTCATCGGTAACGGTGCCCCTGATGACTAGGGACCTGCCCAATTCTATTGAAACGTCTGGTGCCGTCACCGTCATGGCGCTTGGACCCTTGCCGACACAGTATAATTGACCGTCGTATGCATTGAGGAAAACCATGTATCCGTCCGCGATGGCGACTGGTGCAACTGATGTTCCTAGTCCTGAAGCAGACCAGTCCAGAAGAGTCCATATCTCTTGTCCTGTGGTAGCGTTAATGGCGCGCGCTCTGTATCCCTTGTAAAGCGGTGTGTTAGGCGAGTGCTCACCTGACATCGTGTAAAGTATCCCGTCAGCAACTGCGGCAGCGTGAGTTGGATAGCGTCCCCACGGTGTTTCGTCTCCGCTACTTGTGCTGTTGCCTGGTCCACCGTTACCGTATGTCCACAGTAGAGTTCCGTTTTTCATCGAATAGCAGTAAACTATTCCGCCATAGCCTGTAACGTAAAGATTACCCATCGCGGGAAAGCCTTCTCTGCTGCTGTAGTATTGGAAGCCTATGTCGGTCGGTCCAACCGGACCCCACAGCAATTCTCCAGTGTCAAGGCTGTAGCCAAGCCGCTGCCCAGTCTCAAAGTCTGTCATCGTAAATGTTCGATAAACTGTGTCTATCGGTTGCCACGCGAGCATTCTGGTGATGTTGCCTGGCGGTGCTGCGTAATCCTGACGCCACAATAGACTCCCAATTGGTCCTCGAGATGCATTAAGGTTCAATGCCCACAGCGTCCACGGGTTCGTGTTGGGGTTCGGCAACGAAGTCAGTTGAACGTTGCTGCTACGTCCAAGTATAAGGTCACCAGGAATGACGCCTACTATGGTTGGTGCTGCGCTTCCAGTTAAATCCGCCGTTACTGTCACGTTAAAGTCATAAGCGGTTCCATGAACAGCGGGAGTGCCTTGAGCGTTTATGGTCGTTCCTACTGGTCTCCAGCCTGGCAGATTGAATACGTCTGCAGAGTTTAGAATCGCCGCAGTGTTATTCCACTGAAGCAACCTGCCGCTGCGAGAAGTGGTGTTGTAGCTGAGTATATAGCGCAGTATTTCGCCCTTCGGAGTATATGCTTCTGTACCGGCTGGGACTCCAGTCAAGTTAAAAAGGTATTTTCCTGAAAATGCGTCGTAAGCATTCCATGTAGCGCCAACAACTTGCCATAATATTGGGGGAACGACCCCGTGCTGATCCGGGTTCTCAACTTCATAGAGTTGTGCTTTGCTCGGCGCTGCAGAAGTGAGGCTGCCCAACGTGTCACTGCTCCATATTTCTTCTCCAGTCCGCAAGTCAACTGCGGTGTAACCACCACCGCTCCCAGCGTGGTTTAGCGGTTTAAGGTAATAGAGTACGCCACTGATGATTATTGGATTGCTGAATCTTGTCTCATATGAAAAGCCTTGGTAGTATGTTGCATCTGGCAACCGCGTTCCGCCGACTAAGCCGCCAAATTCATATGGTTTTGTCCACATTATGTGTGCACTCCTAGGTGCGCTGCCGTCTTTCTGCCAAATGTCAGTAGAAGCGCTGTTAGCTGCTCCGCCTAGCCAATTAGAGGAAACGATGCCCCAAAGAAGGTTTTGCGCATTTATCGGGCGTGTCCAGTATTCCGTTGGAAGTGGAGTCGTCGGTAGTTTCGTTATTGGTTCCTCCTGTACAGTAAGTGTCGTTAACGCGGTGCTGGCTGTGTAATAGTCACCCTGGTAAGGGCCGCCATAATCGTACACTTGTCCAGGAAAAGTGAAGTTTAATCTGTATATGCCAGCTTGGTCGGGTGTGAACGGAATATAAGCAGATGATGTTGAGTCGGTTACGAAATCTATGGTTGTTGTTTCGGTGGTGTTATCAGGTTTTGTGATGGTAAGTTGGTAGTTGCGGAATCTAATGTTGTTGCTAATGTTAGCATTTTGTATTACCAAGTCGAGCCAAAAAACAATGAGCACTTGCTGACCCTTACCAACAGGATTAGGCGCAACATTGATGTAGGCATACGTAGTAATTTCCCACGGAGGCGTGTGCGCGTTAGCAAGCGGCAAAGCAGTCAGCGACACAGCAAAAGTTAACACTAGAAACAAAGCAATCGCAGTAGTAGATTTTTTGCCCTTTAAAATTTGCATTTCCGTTTTTTCTCCTTAAATTTTATGAAAGTTCAATTGTTTGTTATCAAAATAAAAGTATGTGACTGTGTAGGCACAATCACAAAACACTCACCTTTCATACTCAACTTACGCGCGGCTAATTTCTCGCAGTCATAAAACGACGCAGAGTAGCGGTTCTTACCAAAATCAGGCGTTTAGTCTGGCAATTAAAAATGGTAGCACAACAGCACGCAAAAATTCACTCAGCACTAAAATCAGTAATTGATTCTTTATATAGGGGCTATAGACTTTTGTAAGCGCTAGTTTTCACAGCATTAATTACCTGTCTATTTTCAGCGTTTTCAGGATTTCCTTGTAAGCCTTCAACGCAGCGTCTTCATCCTTTACGTTTTTTATCAGCATTCGCCCGCCGTTGAACAGGCTCACTTCCAGCCCTTTGTAGTCGAATATTACTGCTAGATGCGACTTTAAGCGAACAGGAAACTGCTTCTGCACTGCCTCGTAAACTTGGTCTAGGTTCAGCTTCAAAGGCTTCTCGGGGTTGATGTTAGCAGTTTCTAGCCCGCACAGCCAAACAAGTCTCTCGCCGCCACCAATCGTTGCCGAAACTCCTCTGCATGCTTGGCAATTAGCCGCTTTGGAGATGTCGATTGTGGCAAAAGTCATGTCGTTAAAATCGCACACCATGAGCTTGCCTTTCAAGGGCGAACCCACACCTGCAATAACCTTAATCGTCTCCATCGCCTGCATCGCTCCGATGATTCCTGGTGTTGCGCCTAAAACGCCGCGAGTGTCACAAGTCAACAAGTCGCTGTCGGAAAGGTTCGGCAGTAAACATTCCAAACATCCAGTTTCAGGAGGAGAAAAAACCGAAAGGTTTCCCTCCAATCCGATAGCTGCACCAAAAACGTACGGGACACCCAGCTTCACGCACGCTCGATTAGCCAAGTAACGTGTCACCATGTTATCCAACCCATCAACCACAACATCCACGCCGGAAAGAAGGCGCTCAACATTGCCAGCATTTACATTCTCAGAAATCGCTTCTGCCTCCAAAAGCGGATTCAGCTTCATCAAGCGTTCCGCAGCTACCTCAACTTTCGGGTAATGTAAGTCATCATGTGTGTAAAGGATTTGCCTATGCAGATTTGGAGTCTCCACTGTGTCTTGGTCAATCAGCCGCAGATGCCCAACACCGGCCAAAGCCAGATAGAGTGCTGACACGGTTCCTAAACCGCCCACGCCGACCACCGCAACCTTCGCCTTTCCCAGTTTCCGCTGACCCTTCCAGCCTAACTCTCTCATAGCTACTTGGCGACTGTAGAATTCAGCGGCAAACGCTTTTTCGTCCAAGGCTTTCACCGGTTGAATAATTATTGTCATTCAGCCTTATATCTGCCTTTTTTCGCAAACTGCTGCTCATAAGTCATCCGAACCCGCTCCAAAGTGCTAGCGCCCTCCGCATCCTTGTCATATCGTATGCGCGTTATCCGCGCGAACCGCAACGCCATCCTGCTATGGTATTTCGGGCTTTTCTGGATTTCATTGTACGCCACCTCGACCACTATCTTGGGAAGCACAATCACCCTGTTCCCCTCTTCGCTGACCGCAATCGCCTTAAGCAATTTAGTCATCTCCACAATTTCTGCGTCAGTTAATCCCTTGAACGTCTTGCCAACCGTCTGAAATTCGCCAGTTTCAGCATCACGTGCAGCCAGATAATAGTCAGAGAGCCAACCGTGTCTGCGTCCGTGACCGTACTCAGCTGCCACAATCACCAAGTCCAACGGCTCCAACACAGGCTTAATCTTCAGCCAACGTTTCCCACGCGTTCCAGGCGTGTATGGACTGTTAAGTTTCTTAGCCATCAACCCTTCATGCCCAGCATCAATCGCTCGCTGCAGAAACCTTTCCGCTTCATCCCTGTCATCGGTGACAATCTGAGTGGTCAACGGTATGTCGCCAGCGTTCTCACCCAGAATCTGCCTGCGCTGCAAGTACGGAGCTGTGATGAGGCTTTTGCCGTCAAGATACAGAACGTCAAACAGGAAAAGCCGAACCGGAATTTTCTCAGCCATACCCGTTACCTCATGCACCCGCTTGAACCTGCGCATCAGGTGCTGGAACGGAACAGGACTTCCAGCAGCATCCACGGCTATGACTTCACCTTCCAGAATCGCGTCAGTGGCTTTGACGTTAGCTTTCACGACTTCACCGATTTCTGGAAGGCTCTGCGTCACGTCGGTTAGTCTTCGGCTGAAAATGCGCACTTCGCCACCTTGCTTGTGGATTTGCACTCTTGCGCCATCGTACTTGTACTCGAACGCGGTTTTTCCGCCTTGCTCCTCCAAAGCTTCAGCAACATCAGCGGCTGTCTGCGCGAGCATGAGTTTGACGGGCCTGAAAAGTCTGAAGCTGATGTTTGTAAGGGCGTCTTTGCCGCCTTCTTTCGCTATAGCGGCTACTTCGCCGATGTCACCCATCGCCATGCTCGCTTTCTGTACCGTTGCCAGCGGAACCTCAAATGCCTTGGCGACGGCTTGCTCCATTAAGCCTTCGTGCAGTCCCGTGCGCATTTCGCCAGTAAAAATCTTCACGAGGTATTTGGCTTCGACTGGTGACGCTTGGCTGAGGAGCGCGGTGATTAATCGCTCTTTCTTTTCTCTGGAGCCTGAACCTGTGGTTTCGGCGATGGCTTCCAGCATGCGTCTGACTTCAGGTACCGTGAGCTCTTTCTCCAGCAACTGCGCTTGCTTTTTCAGTTTGGTTTGTTCAAAGACGGATTTGGTTGCAGAACCGATGTCACCTGTGTCGCGAAAAGCTTCCGCGAAAGCGTTCCAACCTGCACCAGTTACGGTTTGCAGTATAGCTGTGAGGGTTGTCCAGCTTACATCCAGCGTTTTCGGGTTCCATTTTGTGAAAGGTCTGCCGAGAATCATGGAAACCGCAGGCTCCACTTCTTCAGGCGCTAGCGTTTTTAGGAAGTCGGCTGTTAAAGCCGTAATTTCAAGCCGTTTCCGCGTGTTTTCTATTTTTTCGAGGAGTTCCGCGAGTGATTTGAAGAGTGTTGGCATATTTGGCGCCGTTAGAATTCTGATGTTAGAATTGGGCTGCGTGTTGATTAAAGTTTCTTAGAAAAAGATAGGTTCGCAAAAAAAGATGAGGCTGCTTAGGGTGCAGCGGGTTTTAGAAGGCGCTTTCGAGTTTTGTTTTGATTTCTTTGATTTTCTTCTCCAACTCGGAGACTTCGGCGGTGTTTCCTAAAGCTTTCTGGCTATCTCTTGCGTATTCAAATGCGCTCACGGCGAATCTGTCGAATCCTTTCTGCAAGGACAGTTCTGCTGATTTTGCAAAGTTTTCCACGGCTTTTTCATACTCCTTCAACGCGAAGCTGCATTCGCCAGCTTTGTAGAGCATGGTTGTGGCGTCAAAGAAGTTTTGGGCTTTGCGGTATAGTTCCGCGGTTCGCAGGAATAGGTCTCTTGCTTCCCCGTATTTTCCAGAGTCCATAAGATTGTTAGCGTCTTTATGCATCTTAACTGGGTCTTCTCTAACTTTTTCAGTCATGTGATAGTCAACTCTTAACTTGGTATATTCATCGAAGCACTCACATTTAGATTTTCCCCTCTGGCAGGTCAGCACAGGAACCACTCTAAATGGGCTGGCAAAATAATCAGCGTATCGCTTTTCCCAGTCACGTGGTTTGTTTAAGTTTGGTGGGCAGGTATTCATCCACTATGTAGGTTAGTCCGTATCTGCTGAAAGCCTCTTGCTCCGCCTTCTTCCGGATCTTCAGGAACGTCTTTATCTCCCGTTGCCACAGCGGGTCGTTTTGGTACCGCGGGTCCTTCTGTAGCTCGTAGAGCCGTTTAATGTCCACGTCGTCCAGTGGATCGGTTGGCAGCTTGTAGTTGACGATGTCGGTTGCCCAGACACCACTCCAAACCGCGTCAGGCGTGTTCAGCTCCCTCAGGTGTGCTGCGTTTGCGGAGCCTGAGATGATGACCATGGCGATGTGCATTCCCCATGGGTCGCCGTCTGTGAATATGTAAACGGGCAGGTTCAACTCGTCGTGGAGACGTCGGATGAAGTGGCGTGTTTGCCGTGGTGCTTGTCCTGCGGTCAAAACGAGCAGGGCGTTGTGTTTTTTGTGCACGTTTTCTTCGATAAATCGGGTGAATAAGCCACCTTTCTCTATGGCGATGACTTTGTCGGCTGTGGTGTGGGCGAACTCGGAGGACGTCAGCGCTGGACCGATCAGCACGCCGTCTGGGTGTGAGGTTAAGTTGAGGGTTTTGCCTTCGTAGCCTGGAACCGTGTACTCGATTGTAAGGTCGCCGAAGACCGCGGAGCGCTCTTCAGGGAAAATGCTAAAATCTTCTCGTGAGAAGCCTGTCACGGTTTCCAGGTCTGTGATGATGTTGTTGGATTCCTGCTGATCCTTGAACGTCATATTATACGCTTGCGCCGAATAGTAAACGTCTCTCAAAGTGGAGGTCTTCCGTTGGATGGTAAGCTCGTTTGAGAACATTGCCGCCCAAGACAGTTGCGTGAAAGGTTTCACGTGACGAATGTTTCGGGCACTTCGGCTGACGCTCTTATCGCCGAGGATGAACTGGCGCAGGTGCGGATCGTAGTGGATATTCTCGGTGGAACGGCTGGGCATGCTTATTGTGGGAAAAACGCCCTTGTCCAGTTGGTCGTAAATCCTGGTGCCGAAGTTTTTCAGGCTGGCTACCACTTCGTTCTTTTTCTCTGCGACCCGGGACTTATGTTTCTTCTGCTCCATACTTCTGCACACTCTTAATTAACTTGTCAACGTCTGGCAACTTCTCCTTCCCAGCGAGGGTTGCAGAAAACTGCGCAATCTTGGGTAGGTATTTGGCGAAGATGCCGAGCCGCTTCTTTTCCCGATCCACGTGTTCACGCTTGGACAAGAAGTGCTGAAGCTGGCGAGCGACCTCGCGTAGCTCGTTTGCCACTTCGCGCCGGACTTCGGCTCTGTCGGCTATGAATTCTTTTCCAACCGTCTTGTACGGCACCTTGGTGCTGCAGATGTGCACGACGATGGCGATGGGCATATCTGGGGAGACTTTGTATCTGCGCCAGTTCATACTGTTTATTACTCTGAACGAGATGTCGCTTGCTTCATCATAAAGCAGTGGTATCCTGTTGGCGAAGCGATAGAGAACGAAGCTGCCTTTCTTGGGGATTTCTCCGCCGTAAGCGATGCCTACTTCGATGATAAAGGGGTGACCCGCGTAAGTCGAGGGCTTGCGCTGGTGCACAACCAGGTATTCGGGTTTCAGCTCCTTCTCTATTCCTGCACGGAGGAGTTCTTCGCCCAGTGGCGAGAGGCAACTGGCGTCAGGCGGCAGGAATTCTTTGAACCGTTTGAGGTTCTGCATCAACCGCACGATTTCTTCATGCGAAAGGCGCTTCGGGTTTTTTGAGGGGCTTACTCCACTGAAATCAAGGAATTTCTGGGCGGTGATGTCGCCGACCCTGTGGAAATGGTACTTGAGGAACTCTGCCATGGTCTTGTAAGGGGTTATCTGAATGAGCCGTTGAAGCAGCTCCACATCCACGCCATACGGATGCGGCAACGTTTCTTTGGGTGGCTCAGGCATTTCTGTGGTGGCTCTTGTGAACTTGTAGAGTCTGCCTTTTGGATCTACGAAGGTGAGGTTTGCGTACGGGTTCACCATGGCTGTCTGTTTGAAGTACTCCAGAATCTTGGGCATTGCTCTCAGATAGTCGCCTTCAAGGCTGAACTCCACAATGGTTCCACGCCACTGATCCTTGTTAATGAGCACTTTGCGGTCGAGGATTATGGGGCGGTTCCGCTGGATGTCAATCATCAGTTTGAACGAGTAAATCTTTGCTTGACCAGTGCTTGAGGTGACGTACGCAGCCTGGTGCGTGGTGATTTGCCCGTACAGCACTGCCATTTTGCCGCCTAAGCCGAAGGTGCCGCGCATCTGCTTCAGCTTGTATTTTGAGCCGTAGAGGACTTGCCCGAAGGCGGAGGGGATGAAGCGAGGCTGAATTCCTGAGCCGTTGTCTTCCACGCGCAACTTGTAAATCTGCGTGTCTTTTGTGGCTTCAGCTTCGAAGGAGAGCCGCACGTAGATGTCTGGCGGGATTTTTTGGCTTTCAGCAGCGTCCAACGAGTTTTCGACGAGTTCGCGTATGGCGGCGAAAATAGCTCTAGAAGGGTTTGTGAACCCGGCAATGTCTCTGTTGCGATAGAAGAAGTCGGACGCGCTTATTTCTTCGAAAGTTGCTTGTGCCACTTCCTGCCTCCACCAGTCTATTCCTTTCTCACCGTGATTCGCCTACGATATGTTTATGCTCATTTTTTAAGTTAACTACGACTTCAGGAGAAAATCTCCAGCGCAAGAAAAAGCAAATCACTGCGGATGCGTCTGCTCTGGTTTTTTGCTGGCTCCAAATATGCTGGATCAGTTGTAGCTGTGTGATATAGGTTCACATCTGGATGAACGTTGAAGTTTTTCAGAATGATCAGCGCGAAAAACATTCTGCATAGTGACCGAAGTTTTCAAGCGCTTATTTTCGGGGGTGGACGAACCCGTCTGCCAAGCTTTATGCGCAGGGCTATGCGGTACAGTTTCCGCAGCGACTTCACAAGTTGCTCGGTGCTTGGCGCTTTTGAGTAGATAAGCGGCAGCTGCTCATATTCAGCCAGCCTTACTGCGTCCGCGTCGGGTTCGGTGCGGTGAAAAACCACAACCCGCGGTTTTAAGCTGCTGACCCGCACAATCATCATGGGTAAGCATCCATTGTCCACATTTGTGAATATCAAAGCCCGCTCGGTCGTCGCCCCAAACATTTGAGCATACTCTAAGCCTGAGAGCGCTTCCACAGCTTTTCTGCTGTCAACCACTGTGTAGCCGTTGACTTCTTTAACGTACTTGTCCGCGCATGTCACAATCTTCCCATCTATGGCTTTGCAGAGGTATTCGACGCGAACTGGAATGGGGAACTCTCGGAGGTCGATAATAGCCATAGTCGGCGAACTCGTCAGTTTCTCGAATTCCCTGATAAAGCGGCTACCTTTCTCCTCGTCAATCTGCAGAAGCGCCAGAACAAATCGTCTGATGAACTTGGAGCCGGGGCTTTCTCGCCTGCCGCTCTCGTAGTCGCTTATAACCGCTGAAGATGAAAGCCGCATCTTCTCAGAGAGGTTTATCTGGGAAACCGCGAAAAGCTCGCGCCACTTCCGCATGGTCGCGCCGGGTTTTCCTGAGAGAATTATCTCTCCAGCGATTCTTCTTGCCAAAACCTCTCGGATACTGGGCGACACAGACATAGGCAACCCCCTTGACTTGCAAGTCAACCCTTCTAGGACGAAGTATAAAACTATACCGCTTTCCAGAAGCACAAGAGCGCGAGACTATGCAGAAACCTGTTAGAACAGAAAAATCAAGAAAACACCGAAAACAATCACCACAGCACCCAAAACCGTTTCAGCCGTCACTTTCTTATGGGAGAAAAGAAAGCCCACCACCTCCGTGAACAACGGCGTCGTGGAAGAGATAGGCACTGCCCCGAGCTTCCAGAGCATTCAGGAAACTATAGTTCATTAACAGCTACCCAACGCCGTTTGCGACAAGCCCGCCGATGCATAGTTCAATCACAGTTTTACGCTTCATTTTTAGAAAACCGCAGTCCCGGTCCAGAAAAGGAGCCAGCATCAGCAGAAAAACCACGATGGAGACTATCCGCAAGGTGATAACTGAGTAATTGGTTTCCAAACTGTTTGCGCTTGAAAGGTTACGGCGAGCCCATCAGCGTAACACTCACCAACCACACCATCACCGTTGCTAAACTCACAATAGCGCCCGTAAGCGGAAGCTTCCCCCTAACTCCAGTTTCCTCATTCTTATCTTTACTTAGCAACCAAATCCCAAAAAGAATCACACAAGCGCCCAGAACAGCAGTCAAAGTTAAAGGCTCGCCAAGCAGGAACGTTGACCACACCAGACTGAACAGAGGATACGTGGCTACCAGAGGCACCGCCCTCGCCACGCCCACAGACTGCAAAGCAATGATGCAAAACGTGTCGCCTAATCCTAGCCCAAAAACACCGCTCAAAAATGTCATGACAACAGCAGTCATGGGAAGACCAGCCAAGGCACCTGCGTTTCCTAATATTAGCATGAAAAAGCATCACTGCAGCGTTTGTTACGCAGCGCAAGATGTTGGTGGACATCGGTTTCGTGTCTGACAAGGCTTTTCTGTAAAGCCTCAGCGCCACCGCCCAGCTTACTGCGGCACCTAAAGAGCGAATTCCCCAGCATCCCATCACGTAGTGTCAGATATTCCAGTTATTTGAATTGCGCTTATAAGGAAGTTTGCCTATTAAATCAGTAACGTTCGTGCTAAAGGAGAGACGCACAGGACGTTACCGACAACACAATGAAAACAAAAAGGAGTGAATGATAAAATGGCGGATAAACAGGACGTTATCTTCGTTGGAAACAAACCCCCCATGAGCTACGTGCTTGCAATCATCACTGCTTTCTCGTCAGGCAGCAGCAAAGACATAACGCTGAAAGCCCGAGGACAAGCAATAACCACAGCAGTTGACGTTGCAGAGATTACACGGAGCCGTTTCCTGAAAGATTTAAAGGTGAGCAAGATAGCCATCGGAACAGCCGAGATGCCTCCAAGAGAGGGGGAAAACAAGTCCAGAATGGTTTCAACGATAGAGATAACCCTTTCAAAAGAATAGCATGAAAAGACGGCAGCAAAGAAGACTCAAAATCAGCATCTCCACATCTTTCTATTGTTTTAGTAGCAAACATCTGGAAATTTAAAAGGAAAACGCAAAAACTTGGCTACCTAAGCCTTTGCAGTCCCTCTTCTGTCAAGGTACACCTCAACATTTTTAACTATTCCAACAAACGCTTTGGTCGCAGCAGAATCAGGGTGCCGAATCACGAAAGGCTCCCCCTTGTCGGAATCCGTGCTAACTTGCGGGTCTATGGGAATGCTTCCGAGGAAAGGCACCCCTGTTTCTTCGGCCATCTTCTCTCCGCCACCAGACTGGAATATGTCAATTTTGTAACCGCAATGCGGACAGATGAAACCGCTCATGTTTTCAACTATGCCGATAATAGGCATGTTCAGCCTTCGAGCAAATGTTACGGCTTTTTCAACCACGGCTCTTGAAAGGTCTGACGGCATCGTGACAATTATAACTCCATCCATTTCAGGCAAAAGCTGCGCCACGCTCAAGGGTTCGTCGCCGGTTCCAGGCGGCAAGTCAATGAAGAGAACATCCAGTTCGCCCCAAACAATGTCTGAAAGCAACTGACGTATAGCAGTCATTTTAAGCGGTCCCCGCCAGATGGTGGGAGTGGTTTCTTCGGACAGAAAGAAGTCTATAGAAATAACCTTCATGCCCAAGGGTCCTTTGACTGGGAAGGCTCCGGGCGGTCCCACCTTTACCTGTTGCCCGTTTAAGCCGAGGAGTCGGGGAACGCTTGGTCCATGAATGTCTGCGTCTAGCACGCCCACTGTTTTTCCGTGTAACGCGAAGGCGGCGGCTAGATTCACGGTTACGGTGCTCTTGCCCACCCCGCCTTTTCCGCTTATCACGGCGACTTTGTGCTTAATTTTATCCATCCTGAGTCGGAGGAGTTGGCGCTGTTCCGTCATTTGCCTTTTAAAAACGTCGGTGGGTTTCGATTCTTGTGATGATGCCATGAAAACACCTGTTTTTGACTTTAGGTTTTATGTGTAGGTTATAATGTTTAAGCTTACTGGCCGTTAGGGGCGACTTTTTTCTTGAAATCTGCGGTATTTTGGATATGTATTTAGAATTCATAAGTGTTTTAATGTTTAAGGGTTAACTTACCTGATGCAAGGTGAAGTCCCATGAGTGAACAAATCCTCAAAGCCTGCAAGGAATTGATTGATGACGCCAAAGTAGGTTGCGCCGACCTCGTTTTTAAAGAAATCTGCTTGGAAACGTTATCCAGAGCACGCAATGTCCTTCCTGATAAGCAGTTTAACCAGCTTGTCGCGTACACCGCGGAGAAAATGAAAGATAAAATCAGTTTTGAAGTCCAGCCGGAATTAACCATCCAAGGATAAATAACTGAACCGCCAGTTTTTTGCCAGCGCGGTCTTGGCGGAGCCCGGAAGTCAAAGCGACTTCACCTTGTCGCCACACGTTTAAGCCGCTAGCCTAGTTTGTAGCCTATTTTCCTCAAAAACTCCTTGCGTTCTTTAACATCTTCGGCTGATTCGATACCTCGGCTTTTTAACCCGTCCACCACGCCTATGATTCCCCTGCCCTGCTCCGTTTCCGCTATTATTACCTCGAGCGGGTTCGCGGTTGCCGAGTAAATCGTGCACACCTCTGGTGCATGCTTGACCTTGTCTAGTACGTTCAGGGGGTAAGCGTTTTTCATGTAGATGAGAAAGCTGTGTCCGCAGGCGATTTCGAAGGCTTTCTCAGCTGCCATGCGCTTCAGTTCTTCGTCGTTTCCCTCGCTCCGCACCAAGCATGGACCGGAACTCTCGCAGAAGCCAATTCCGAACCGTATGCCCGGCACAGCGTTAACCAGCGCTTCGTAGAGGTCTTCAACGGTTTTTATGAAGTGTGCCATGCCCAGAATCACGTTGCAGTCTTTCACTGGGTCGATTTTAACAGTTTTTAACTCAAGCATTTTCTCGCCTCCCTGAGAGAACTCTAAGGGGCGTTCTTGCTTTTAGAATCTCCGTTTTTAAGCATTCAGCGCATTCAGCAGTTTGCAAGCTGGCGTCCGCGTAAATCGCCACCGCTCCGTTTGGTGTTTGCATCCGTTCTTGATGACAAGTTTTATATGCTTCTGGCTCATGGTTAAGAGCATCGTGCAAGAAGTGATTTCTGCACGCGAATCAAGAAATAGGAGTTGAATAGTTAATGTCCGAGAAAGAGATGCATAAGGCAGTCTGTTCTGAATGCGGCCAAGAATGCGAAGTTCCGTTCAAGCCTGACCCGAATAGACCAGTTTACTGCCGAGAATGCTGGGCAAAGAAACGACCCCCACGAAGACGATACTAAGCCTTTTAACGTTTACCCGTTAATTGTTTCACACTTTTACTATCTTTTTTCTTTCATTTTTCACGAACTACTCATGTGCGCGGTGTTCTAGGCGGACAAAAACCTAAATATCGTGGAACCGTCCTAAGAAATGCTAAAATCCAGCGGGCCGGTAGTTCAGTTGGTATGAACGCCTGACTTGCACTCAGGAGGTCTGGGGTTCAAATCCCCACCGGTCCACCACCATGCTGCCTTGTACTCAACTATTCCAAAAGGGTTTGCTGGGGCTCTGGACACCAAACTAAAGGAGAAAAGGAAAATGACACGATGACAGCTGCAGCCATCGTGACATTTCAGCCCAGAGCCCACTCAGCCCGTTCTCTTTCTCCGCCAATGAGTTAGGTAATCCACCAAAAAAGGGGGAAATTGATGATTGCCGACTGCTAAATGCCATCAGCTTACGGTCGCTTCCTCAGCAGCAGCAACGCGAGCAGAGCAATGACCACAACGATTGCGATGATCATGCCAACTGACATAGGCATAAAGTACAGCTCAGCCACAGACGGAGGCGTAGGCGTCGGTGCAGGCGTAGCCTCGGGCGCAGCGTCAACCGCGAAGCTTGTCTCGGCAGACGAAGGCCAATAAGACTCAGAACCAGCGAACGACGCAATCACCGTGTACTTTCCCGGAATGTCCGGCGTCCACTGGAAACTGAACGCGCCGCTCGAGTCGCTCATGGTTGTGCCGATGTTTCTGTAGTTGTTGTTCGAGTCAATCACGTCGATCTTGACGGTTACGCCAGTAACGTTCGTCGGCTTCGGCTTCTGCATGTACACGTACTCCATCCACGCGCTCATGCTCTCGTCGGAGACAGCGGGAACGCCGTTCGGGAACCGAGCAGCCTGCTCCTTCTGCTTCGTGCCAGCGGAAATGTCAGTCACTGTGCCGCGAATCACCAGACTGGAACCTTGAGGAATGGCGGCCATAGGTGCCTCCACAGTCATAGCGCTTGG
>JAAKEZ010000106.1 GCA_018475625.1 Candidatus Bathyarchaeota archaeon A05DMB-2 | reverse complement strand
TTTTCAGGCGTGTCTTGCCAGCAGCGGCGGGTGGGCGCGGCTGAACCTAACCGTTAGCCGCAGACCCCTATACTGTTTCTATGGAGAATAAGATGGGACAACAGATGGAAGAAGGTCGCCTAAGGGAGTTTCTAATCTTTGCGGGGAAGGTGGCAATTGTGCATACCGTCACCTATTTCGTGTTTGGTCTTATCATGTCAAACCTCTTCGACTATGGAAGGCTCTTTGAGCAGGAAGTCATCAGAGACTTTATGCGCCCCATTGATTCCCCCTCTGCATTCCTTGGGCCTCTTGTGCAACCCATAAGAGGGCTTCTCTTTGCTCTTGGGTTATGGCCTATCCGCAAAACAATCGTGGAGAACAAGCGCGGGTGGCTCATTTCGTGGGGTATATTGGTTATATTTGGCATTCTGGGCACTCCTGCTGCTGCCCCATCTTCGCTGGAAGGCGTTATCTACTCCAAGCTGCCACTTTGGTATCACCTGATCGGATTGCCGGAGATGTTGTTGCAAACGCTGACCTTCTCACTCATATTGGTCTGGTGGGAGAGAAAGCGATACCAGCCAGGCCAGCCTTTCAGGAAAAGCGCTCTATGGGCTGATATCTTGAAGGCTGTAATGATAGCGTGTTTTGCCTACATGGGTTACGCTGTCGGCAGCATTTTGAGTGCTATCATTGCGGGAGCAAACATTGACATGGAGACCGCCGCTTCCGACTGGAAGACACAAATGATGTTCATCATGGCATTTGTTGTCAACATGATCCTCATATTACTTGTATCCAAGAGATGGATCGCCCATAAAATCGCATTATGGCAGGTTTTTCTTCTTTTCTGGCTTGTTGACACAGTAGTGCCGCTGGGCTATCAATTGATTTTCTTATCGCCAATGCCGTTACTGCTTGCCATCCTGATAGGTTTCTTCCCTGCACTGGTGATTGCGGTAGGCATTCGGTTTGGCCACAGAAGGAGTACAGATACAAGCTGATATGCGGCTAACACGCGCTTCCACCTGACGCCGCTCCGCTGCGCTTCGCGGCGCAGGTGAAGCGC
>JAAKEZ010000105.1 GCA_018475625.1 Candidatus Bathyarchaeota archaeon A05DMB-2 | reverse complement strand
AACCATAAGGCGAAAATACCGAGTGGAATTCCCACGAGTACGCCTCCAACTAAAAGAGACCCCGGTGGGTTACCGCTTTGACTCTCTTTATCAACGTTAGCTCCTACGTCCCTTTCGAGAACAGACTCTGGCACAACTAACTGACCCCTTTCTCTAGGTTTGGTCATGTCGCCGGGTTTTTTGTCTAAGGCGTTGTAGACTGAGACTCTGCTGAGACCCATATCGCTTGCAATGTCTTCAATGGGTTGGCCTTGAAGCCGACTCTCCTGAATCTCCAATGCTGGAACAGCCTCGCTTTCACCCCTTAACTTCTTGTAGATTTTGTTGCATAAGTCTTCGAGTTTTGCGCTTACAATCAGTCGGTCGCGGGCGCCTCGATAGACGTACCATCTTCTAACCACTTTATGAAAGTAGAGCCTCCAGCCATCGCCTAAGAGGTTAAGCAGTTCCTCTCCAGTTGATACGGGCACTTCTAAGACACCATCCAGGATACTACGGATGTTACCATAATTTAAGAGTTACTACATGCTTACTACGCCTCGATACTACGCCGGAACGAGATCGACACGAGACCGCGACGACTCGCCGCGGTTTACTACTTATGTATTTAAGAGCTATTCAAGCGCTATTTAAGATGCTGTTAAGACTATGGTATTTGACCGACACGCTGTCAACACGTAGTAAAAACCCATAGTAAACATCCATAGTAAGGGGTTTACCACATTCCAAGTCGACACGGATCCGAGTTCTCACACGCCGTTCTGGACCCGTTCTGAAGCAGTAGAACACAAAATCGGTGCTTCTCTTTGCTGTTTACAGCAAAACCTCCTCACGTTCAGCTTCAACACTCGTCCACTCCTTCAAATGCGAACTGTAAAACTCGTCACCTTGCTCTATCACTTCAAAGCGTCCCAGAATCTCAGCCAATTTCCGAGCGATAAGGTGATGACAAAGCGGAACCTTTCCGTCGATGACGCTGAAGTAGAAATCGTCACAAGAACAATAGCCTACCACATGGTAAATGAGGTATTCACGGTCTCTGCCAATCACAA
>JAAKEZ010000104.1 GCA_018475625.1 Candidatus Bathyarchaeota archaeon A05DMB-2 | reverse complement strand
AGATGCCAGCCCATTTGTTTGCTGTTATGTTGTTTCCAACCATGCTGTTGTTTGAAGCCTCATCCAGCCAAATGCCGTAGTAGAATTTTTTGATTTCCATGTTTTTGATGGTTACATTCCTTTGTCCAGTTAGATCTATTCCTTTTGACCAAGAAGCTTCTGTTCCTTCCACAGTGTAGCCTGCTCCATCCACCACAATATTGCCTCGCTCTATGACGATTGCGCTCGACCAATCATATAGAACTGCGCCCACAATGTTGTCTGTTAACGTGTAAGTCACATTGTCAAAAATCGAAATCGGGGCATCTGCCGGGTGTATGCTTCCGTCAGCCCGTATGTAAATGGTTTCAGTCCAAGCATAATCAGACTTGACTGGTTGAATGTTAAACGCCAACCTTAAAGTGCTGGCTAACAGCAATGCCAACATTATTCCGGAAACAGCCTTCCCCAACAATTTAATCCCTTCTTCTCTAACCCTAAATAATCTGTTCTAAAAATAAGATTTACGGAAAAATCCTCCATCGCCATCGGCAGTTTGTGTGTGCGTGTGTGTGCGCGTGCACGCCTCGGCAGCGTAACAGTCTCTCTGTTTCTTTAAGAACTATGCGTTTTCTCCAGAAATTCGTCGTTCCAGCGTTTGCAGATTGTCCACATGAGCCTTGGCAGGTTTAAGCCGTCTGGTGGGCGTTTGGGAATGGGCTGCCTTACTGGAACATACTTTTCGACAACGTCTCTGTGCCTGCGGCGTTCAGGAGCCAAATCTTGTTCTGGAGTGTCAACAAACCGCTGCTCGATGGAGAGGAGGCCTAGCGTTAACAGAGTCTTTCGGATGTTAGTGTAGAACCGTGTGCGACTATAACGGAAGCCCTTTTCAATTTTTCCAGCCTGCAAATCCCACGCAAACCTGCTTAACTCGCTGCGAGCAAGACCGCCACGCCTTTTCAAATGTTCCAGAAACAGTCTACAAGCATGTTGAGCCCTTTTCTGCGGAAACAACATGCTGCAGATGTCGCCTTCAGCCGTCATAAGCTCCATTTTCGCCTTACGAGTCAAA
>JAAKEZ010000103.1 GCA_018475625.1 Candidatus Bathyarchaeota archaeon A05DMB-2 | reverse complement strand
CTATGCGGGTACTCAGAATAATCCCTTTGAAAGTACGTTTCACTGAATGGAGAGCAAAGTTTCCTATAGTCTTCTAGCGAATTAGCAAAAGCTGCAAGAGCTGCGACCTTGTCATATTTTCCTTTTCTGGTTGCCTGGATTATTTCTTGGGCAATTTTCTCATAAATATCCGACACGACTTGGCACATATCGCCTGGATCAAACTGTTTCAATATTGGGCGAAGAGTTTCCTCAATAAATCTGGATTTGTTTTCAACCTTGTTGAGGGCGTTATATACGAAATCGTCAACGCTTATTTTCAGAGGTTTATGGCCGCCCTCTTCCTTGGGTCTTCCGCCCAAAGCCATAGTTTCATGCCCACGATTCTTTAACTATCCATTTTTGCGTTTATAAGACTTGGCATAAGACAAAGCGAGGTCGCAATTTGCCTGCCAAAGAACAACGCAAAGTAATGAAACATGGCACGTCAGGCGTTGTAGCGATTCCAAAGGCCTACAGAGACTATCACAAATTAGACCCTGGAAGCATTGTGACCGTTCTATATGATTCATTGCTTCTAATCGTTCCAAAGGGCAGAGAGAACCTTCTCCAAGAGAAGGCTGAGTTAATCGACCAACTTCTAGGTCAATCAACACAGGAGACACGGAGCTGAAAACCATGAGCTGGTCAAGCTTTCTTGGAGCGTAAGAAGATAAATGACGGATGCCGAAGCACCCGCCCCCATACAGGAAAGGTTGTCGACAACAAATAAGCCTTATTCTAAGGTTTTTACAACTGAGCCAAAGATACGTCGCCATCTAGCTGACTTGATGCCTACCAGGAAACGGGCTGCCTACATTATGGAATTGCTTTTCCAAAACGGTTTCATTAAGGAAGCTCCATACGAAACCGTCTACTGCTTCATTACAGAGAAAGCAGACTTCATAGGGCTTGACGAAAGAACAATAACGCGGTATATTGGTCGGCCTAGACAAACTCTGCACCAGAGCGAGAACCCTAAAACAAGCCTAAGGATAACGTATCCCAAGACTGGAACAACCATTGCGAAGGAATACT
>JAAKEZ010000102.1 GCA_018475625.1 Candidatus Bathyarchaeota archaeon A05DMB-2 | reverse complement strand
TGGAAAAGTCTCCGATTCTGAGCCATGTTCTCATCTTGAAATTTATTTTGGATCTTGAGTTGCTGGTGAGTCTTGACAAGAAACTGGAAAATAGAATACGTCGAGACTCCTCCCTGTATGAGAAGAAGAACATCTTCAACTCTGCGAGGTCCTGTTGCCTTCACCTCGTCTCTCAACCCAAACCGTTTGTTGTAAAGTCTTCTGAAACTGCCATCAAACGCCTTCAGAGTAACAGCTTTCACTCCATCAAGCTGGACCCCTTGAAAATCATTGTTAAACTCGAAAGAACTGACCCTCATCGTCTTCCAATCCGTAATTCCGAGAAGACCAAGATCCTCCCGCATAGCCTCCAACAGAAGCCTGAAACTCACATAATCCAAAGAAGAATCTCCAACACACCCAACAAACACAGTCCCAGATCCATTCTTATGCCTCTGAAACGTCACATTCACCATTCCAAGATTCCGCCTCCAATCACAAGGCCCCCCAACCAACCCAGAAGCCCGCAACCTCAAAGAATGAAGCCTCGGCCACGGGTCACACCCCCCCTTAACCATGCTACTCTTAAGAGTGACATCAGCCTTCGAGCCCACATAGTAACCGTAATAGGGTTTCTCTACGAAGCCCTTCCTTGCGAGCCTTATGAGGCACCTCCTGACCGTTGCATGCTTGATTCCCGTTTTCTGGCTGATTTCTAAGGGCGTTATTGGAATTGGGCTCTGATCTACTGTCTCTTTGACGCGCTTCGTATTTCCAGAGAGAGAGAACCTATAGTAAGAGTGACTAGGTGTGACAACTGTGACATCACCATTCTTCTGATTGGGCATCCATGGGCTTCCTAGCGTTTCTTGCGTCCAACAGTCACGCCATTCTTGAAGACCCAGTAGAACCAGCCTTCTCTCGTGAGGCTGCCCTGATGCGCCGCCAAATCCTTCAACAAAGCCTTGAAATCAGGGCTGTTGACGTCTTCGCTGCGCTTAAAAGGACCCTTACTGCCCTGAGCCTGCTCCCACTTGATCCTCTCAGGATTCCAGACTGGGCTCTGGGCTCCGAGCAGCTC
>JAAKEZ010000101.1 GCA_018475625.1 Candidatus Bathyarchaeota archaeon A05DMB-2 | reverse complement strand
CTTTTCTGCCTACGAGCACGCGTCTTGCAGCCTTCACCACAGCCTCGTCAAGCTGCTTCCACTCTTCCTCAATCAGTGGCGCTTGGGCTCTCCCAACAAGCTGTAAAGGCTCCATTTTAGATCACCAACCTCACCATAATCGGCTTATCTTCGGAAGAAGCATCCACACTTTCTTCTGCGAAACCCACGATGACGCCGTAGGGCGGAATGCTTCCAATCTCCGTTAAGTCTGGTTGAGCGGCAGTGGACATTACAGCCGTGCTTCCAGAGGGAACCTGAACCGCTATGTCTGCTGCAGCCTTCAATTTTCCGTTCGCAGCACACACCAACGATGCACCTTTGGTCACGTTGTTTCCGCTTGCTAAAGTAGCCACAACAACTATTGAGCCTTTTAGAGCACGCACTGGATGTTTGTCTGGAAATGCGTCTGAGATTTTGTATCTTGGGTCGTAGTCGGCTACGCCTAAGGGCTTCTTTTCTCCGTCTCCTGCAAGCGTTACCTGATGGTCTGCTGTTCCCTTTTTAAGAAACAGTCCAGGCTTAATAGTGGTTCCTTCGGTTACAAGTTCCTCAACAAGTGGCGAACCGCCAACCAAAATTGCGTTTGCTGGTCTAACGAAAGGCATGGCTCAATCACTCCTTATGGAACAAATCGCCAACCGTAAGCCCTGACTCGCTTCTGCCTTCCGGTCCAGCGCTGCGAATGTTTTTCACCGTGCCCTTAACGCTGTTGACTGATTTCTGCACAAGCTTAAGCTGTGCAAGATCCAGCCGCTTCAGCTCGTCTTCGCAGAAGTTAGCTTTTTCAAGAATATCCTTGATGGCTGCTTGCTTCTCCTTCTCAACGTAAGCAGTCAACGTTTGCATCGCTTCTGCAATGGTTTGCCTTAGTTTCTCGTTTTCAGCTTCAAACTCTGCAATCCTCGCCTTCAAAGCTTCAACGTCTTCTGTTTGCTGTTCTTTTTCACTCATTTTTTTCACTCGAGAAAAGACAGCTGGCAAAATGCAATATTATTATACTTGATTTTACTTTGGTAAAATCTCCATGGATTTTATATTATACCAA
>JAAKEZ010000100.1 GCA_018475625.1 Candidatus Bathyarchaeota archaeon A05DMB-2 | reverse complement strand
ACCTCCAATGCTTTTCCGGAAAGCTGTAGAAAGTCAAGCAGGCTTCTAAATCGCGCTTCAAACATTCAACCGCTGTTGGATAAACCGACTGATACTTGGCGATGAATGCAGCGACTTCTCGGTCTGCCTTCTCCCGGTTGGTCTGGTAAAAGATCGCCTTGAGCTCAGGTCGCACCAGATCATGATGCTTTTCAGGAATGTAACCGAGCACATTTTCCATCTTGTGTTTGATACACCGTTGGCGTTGAGAAGCAGGGAACTTGTTCTGGATGGCATTCAACATGGCACGGTTGCCATCGGTGATCCACAAGTCCACCGCTTCCACGCCGCGAGACTTGAGGTTCTCCAACAGGTCTTCCCAGGCCGCCTGGTTCTCCCGTTCGCCAACGCTGAAGGCCAGTACGTCTCGTTGGCCGTCTTCATCAATGCCAATCACTGCCAAAATAGGCATTTTGCAGCCTTCTTGATCGTAGATCACCGTGAAATAGGTGCCGTCCGCAAAGGCATACAGGTAATGAGCCTTGAGTTTCCGCTGTTTCCAGCCTTCAAAATCTGCTTCCAAAGAATGAAAAACCCGTGAAACAGTGGATGGGCTGGGATTTGTCCCGGTGAGGGCTTCCACTACCTGGCCAACCTGCGCCGTGCTGACGCCGCGTACGAACATTTCACAAATGGCTTCATCCAGCTCTGCCTGGCGTCGCTGGTAGCGCTCAAACAACTCGGTGTGAAATCCATTCCTGGTTCGTGGCACCGGCAAATCTTCGATCCAGCCCATGCCGGTGAGCAGATCCCGCTTGTAGTAACCATTACGATGGCCCCGCCGATTGGGTGTACGTTGGTAAAGTGCTGCCTTTAGAAACGCTTCGACTTCTTCTTCGAGAACTGTGATGAAGGTGTACCGGATTGACAGCCTCAACCTTTCCTGGAGTAACTCTTGAATCAATCCTTGACCTTCGTCGTCAAGCCGTTTATGATTTGCTCTGGGAGCCATGGTATTCTCCTTGGTTTGGTGTCGTAACCACCAAGGATACCGGCTCCCGTCTTTTTACACAAGATTCGTTATACTACC
>JAAKEZ010000099.1 GCA_018475625.1 Candidatus Bathyarchaeota archaeon A05DMB-2 | reverse complement strand
TCGAAATAAACCCAAGAGACCAAGCAGCCGCAGAACTCGACAAAACCCGCAGCCTAACGCTAAAAACAAACTGGATGACAATCAACGAAATAAGGCAGATTGAAGGCTTAGAGCGACTTCCAGGCGCAGACGTAGTCATAGGCTTAAGCAAGCTACAAAATGGGGCTCCTCAAAACATTAGCTCCGCAACATCAAAACGAAAACTGGAATTAGAACGAAAATTCGGAAAACCAGTAGACAAGCTCTTAGCCGACAGAATCGCAGCAGGCAAAAGCGTAAACAAAATATGCAAAGAACTCGGCATAGGCAAACAAACATTCTACAGCTGGACAGAAGAGTATCAACTAAAGCGTTGAGTGGGTTCGTTTTTCCTTCCGCTTGCGGGCTATGAGTTTGGCTGCCTCTAATATTTGTGTGGCTTGTTCTTTTTTCAGTTTATGTCTTTTTTCGCTTAGCTCTTTAATGGCTGCTTCTATGTCAGAAACTTCAATATAGCCCATTTTTAGGCTTCGCAACAACACAGTCCAAGTGTTCCAAGCCTTAAGCCCAAACATCCTTGCAAGATTTGAAAGAACCTTCTCATCAACCAAAACCTCTGCGCCTTTCGCTCTTGCAAACAGAAGCGTCTCCGCATCCGCCCGCGAAATGTTTTCATCTTCAGCCAGCCTTTTAGAAGCCTTAGCTAAGCGTTTCGGAAATTCTTCAACCATAATCCATCCTTCTTCTATGGCTTTTCCAACAATCTGAGCGTCAGCATGACCAAGCCTAACGCCCTCATCATAGGCTTCTCTCTTCACGCTTGGCGTAATAACCACTCGAGTGAAAAGCTTCTTGACGAGGTATAGCTTGTTTATTTGGGCTAAATGGATGAGTGGACCAGCGTCAGAAACCACGGCTGGCAAAAGGGATTAGTCTCCATACTTCGCCTTCAAATATTCGCGTATGCCCTCAGAATCCCAATTGACTGGAACGCCTTCCCTCTCCAAAATTTCAAGAAACTCACGCAACGAAATGCCTAAAATTTCAGCAGCCCGCCCAGCAGTCAACTTCTCCTTCCGATAAAGATCAACAACTCTTCTTCGCAGTC
>JAAKEZ010000098.1 GCA_018475625.1 Candidatus Bathyarchaeota archaeon A05DMB-2 | reverse complement strand
TTGGCGGATTCGAAATAAACCCAAGAGACCAAGCAGCCGCAGAACTCGACAAAACACGAAGCCTACAGCTAAAAACAAACTGGATGACAATAAACGAGATAAGGCAGATTGAAGGCTTAGAGCGACTTCCAGGCGCAGACGTAGTCTTAGGCTTAAGCAAACTACAAAACGGAACCCCTCAAAACATTAGCTCCGCAACATCAAGGCGAAAGCTGGAGTTGGAACGCAAATTCGGAAAACCAGTAGACAAGCTCTTAGCAGATCGAATCGCAGCAGGCAAAAGCGTAAACAAAATCTGCAAAGAACTCGGCATAGGAAAACAAACATTCTACAGCTGGGCTGAAGAATATCAGCTAAAGCGTTGAGTCTCTTCCTTTTTCCTTCCGCTTGCGAGCTATGAGTTTGGCTGCCTCCAATATTTGTTCGGCTTGTTCTTTCTTCAGTTTATGTCTTTTTTCGCCTAACTCTTTAATTGCTGCTTCTATGTCAGAAACTTCAATATAGCCCATTCTTAGGCTTTCCAACAGCACAATCCAAGTGTTCCAAGTCTTAAGCCCAAACATCCGTGCAAGATTCGAAAGAACCTTCTCGTCAACCAAAACTTCCGCCTTTCTCTCTCTTGCAAAAAGAAGCGTCTCCGCATCTGTTCTCGAAATGCCTTCGCCTTCAGCCAACCTTTTAGAAGCAGAGGCTAAATTTTTGGGAACATCTTCAACCCTAATCCATCCTTCTTCTATGGCTTTCCCAATAATTTGAGCATCAGCATGACCGAGTTTTACGCCTTCGTCATAGGCTTCTCTTTTCACGCTCGGAGTAATGACCACCTGACTGAAAAGCTTCTTGAGGAGATACAGTTTGTTTATTTGGGCTAAATGAATGAGCGGACCAGCATCAGAAACAACGGCTGGCAAGGCTTAATCTCCATACTTAGCCTTCAAATACTCCCTTATGTCTTCAGAATCCCAATTAACAGAGACGCCTTCCCTCTCCAAAATTTCAAGAAACTCACGCAACGAAACCCCTAAAATTTCAGCTGCACGCCCAGCAGTCAACTTCTCCTTCCGATAAAGATCAACAACTCTTCTTCGCAGTC
>JAAKEZ010000030.1 GCA_018475625.1 Candidatus Bathyarchaeota archaeon A05DMB-2 | reverse complement strand
CGCCTATTGCGAAGGCTGTGGAGACGCCTGAGCTGGAGCATGCCATAGCCGACTTATCCAAGATTGTTAAGGCTCCTCTAGTGACGCCTGCTACGGTTCCTGAAGAAGCCCTAAGGCGAATTGAGGCTTTGGAGAGTGAGAGAAAGCAGCTTTTGAATAAGGTTCAGTCTTTAGAGTCGCAGCTTTCTGAGGCTACGACTGGCAAGGAATCCTTGAGCTTAGAAGCTGAGCGTTTGAAAGCACGAGTCAAGGAACTAGAATCTCAGGTCTTGACAGCTGAAGAGAAGTCGAGGCTACTTGGCAAGATTCAGGCTTTAGAGAACCAGGTAAGCGACCTGCAAGGACGATTAGGGGAGACTCAGAAGATAGCTGGGGAGTTTGAGGAGAAGTTTGAGAAGATTCGACAGTTGTGGGGTGACTGGGCTTACTTGATTGTAGAGACGGCTGATCATCTAGATTTGGAGTTGATTCCTAAAGATGTTAAGGCTTTGCAGGAGGAACGTGACAGATACAAAGCTGAACTTGAAACCTATCGGCGAGAAGATGAGCTACGCAAGGAACTTTTCCAACAGACACTGGAAGATTCTAACATTAAGAGTTGGATTCGAGACGCTGAGGCTTTTCTGCAGGATCTGAAGAGGCGGGGGCAAGCGGGAAGCGCTGTTTTGAAGGCTTGCATGCGCATGGATCCTGAAGTGACTTTTCTGCCCGAAGAAATTCAGAGTGTGCCAGATTATACTCCTGTTATTATCAAGGATGATAAAGGATGCATAGACTGCCTTCCTATCAGTGAATTATGGAAACTCGTTGAATCGCCTATTCAGGTGAATGTCGATGCGCAAAATGAGTTCAAAGTCGTAGATGGACTGGAAGTCTATATAGGATATAGAAATCGGAGATGGTTAAAAATAAGATATATCACGCGATACTTGTACCGCGGAAAGTTACTGAGGATAAACGCTGTAGGCGGCATAGTTGACGCCTCTCCAAACCATTCTGTTTTTCTGAGATGTGGTCGAAGCAAAAGCAAAACTCGTTTGGTTGATGCAAAAGAAGTGAAGACAGGAGATAGAATCGTGTGTAGACCCTTTGTTGGACGTTTAGGGTCTGCAAAGTCCTTTCTTGGAACAGAAGATTTGGGCTGGTTGTATGGCTTCTTCGCTGCTGAGGGCTCCGCATATTACGTGACGCCGCAACACCCTCGGTATGAGGCAAGCTTCGCCAATAAAAGAAAGGATCTTCTCCTCAAGGTTGATCGTATATTGAGCGAGAACTTTCATGTGAAAACGCGATGGAGTGAAAATAAGGGTACGCATAAACTTAGCTTCATCAGTAAACGATTTTATGAGTTTTTAAGAGAGAATTCCTATGTTGGGAAAGAGAAGCGAGTGCCAAAAACCATTCTTAACGCTCCCAAAAATATCCAGTTGGCTTTTCTAAGAGGGTATAACGATGGAAACGGGGAACAATATGATAATCCGAGAAGAAAATGGGAGTTTCGCTCTTTTACTTCAACATCTTGGCCTCTTATGCAAGGTCTTCTAATCTTGCTCTCAAATGTGACGAAACAAGCGTTCACTGTACACTATCAAGACGATGAAGAGGCTGTAAAGATACGGATTGCCAAAAGCACGTATGATGAGTTGAAATCTAATCCTTGCTTCAAAGATAGAGAGATAGTGAGAAGCATCAAAGAGATTGAGTATGAAGGCTATCTTTATGATTTATCAACTGAAGATGAAATGTTCATTTCAGGCGTGGGCGGAATAAGAGTTCATAACACGGGTTATACTCAGAGCACGAATGCGACGTACATGAAGACGTTGGAAGCTAAGGGTTTGTTGTGGGAGGCCAGCAAGAAGGGAAGGAAGGCCTTCAGAAACCGTTTTCCGTATTGGGTTGCTACCCTTCTCCGGATTATTTAGGGTGATTAGTCTTCTTTCTTCGTCTAAGTCTGTCCATTTGAGTTTGGTTGCTTCTCCTGAGCGCATGGCTGTTTCTTTTAGGAGTAGTAGAAAGGCTGCGAGTTTTCGGTGCGAACCTGCTATTAGGCTGTCGAGTTCGTCTTCTTTTGGTATGAATGGGATTTTGCGTGCGAATCTGGTTTTGGGTTTTTCCCATTTTATTCCGTATTTGTTGGCGTAGAGCTGGTAGGCGTTGGCTACGTTGCGTCTGCGGTTTTCTGACCAGTTTTGACGTGCTATGACGTCTTTGACGGTTTCTGGGTCTGATAGGTTTGCGCCTCTTGCTATAAGCGTTCTTAGCGCGGAATTCACCATCCTTATGGTTTCGTCGGCGTAGTTGGCTTTCTTTAGTGACCAGGCGAGTTCTGCCATTCTGCCCTTTTGTTCCATTATGTTTGGTGCTGTGCCCTCCCGCTGGGCTTGTTCTTGTCGGGTTTCTACTGTGGTCAAGTTTTTCGACGCTTCTGTCAAGCAGTCGCATACTTGACGATTAGAAAATAGGTCAGTGGAGCTATTTATTGACCCGCGCAGACTTTTTTGTAATGCTTTTTGTTCGCTGAAGCGGTAGAAGCAGTTTCGGCATAGCCAACGTTGAGTGGTGGAGCCGTCTTTTAAGTAGCGTAGTCCATCTTTGAAAAGTTTGTTTGAGCCGCATTGTGGGCAGTGAAGGTTTTTCGGCATTTCTGTCATGTCGGCGGTGCCTTTTCGTCTTCTTTCGCCGCTTCTTCAATCATTTTTTCCAGTTTTTCAAGCTCTTCTATCGCCATTGCTTCGTCGTAGGTTTTGCTTATGCTGTTAATGACCTGGCTGATGTACGCAGCGATGCGGGCCCAGTTCTGTTTGGTCTCTACAGATAATGCGTGTGTGTCTATGGCTTTCTGTTGAGCCATTTCTGCTAAAGCTTTCAGCTCGAGAATGAGTTCAAATCGTATCCTTTGAGTGTCAAGCTTAACCTTTTCAGCTACTCTTGCTATTCTGGCTTGCAACGTTTCCGCTGCTGGTCTGCGATGTCTACCCCCTATGGGTTTCCTTGTATCATGAATATTTGGCTCCAAATATGTTGGCTTGTTTGATTTTTTCCTCAATGGATGGCCTCCTGAAGCTTCTCCCATTTTGTTTTGCAGTCTTCGCAGAGCCATATCTCATGGTTTTTGAAGGTTTCACCCTTCCAAGAAGTTGGTTTCTCGTAGCCGCAGATTCCACATTCATGTTTGTCGAAGAAGGCATCTGCCCAGAAGACTGCTTTTAAGTCTTGGAGTTGAAAATTCAGAGAATGAACGATTTTGTGATTTTCGTCTATTCTGTTGACGCTTTCGCCCGAAATAGCTTTGTGGTTGCCTAAGTTGATAACCGCGAGAGACTCATTTTCGCTTAAGAAATATTGGTTAAAGACGTTGTCAACGTTTGTTTCATTTTCTGAGATTAGGTTTTCTTTAAGTAAAATGTGGTTTTTCGCGGTTATTGAATTAGCTTCTCTAAGCCATGATTTTAGTGATTCAAGGGTGAAAATAGCCGAAAATGGCAAAATCGTGTTTTCTCGGATTTTTTCGTTTGCATGGATAACCTTGAAGAGGTTTCGTTTCTTGTTGTCTGGGTCTTCGCGCTTGCTGATGTAGCCGATGCTGCAGAGGAAGTTTGTCCAGTTTCTTATGGCGTCGGTTGATTTTTTGTCTTCAAATTTGCTGTTCCATTTGTCTGCTAAATCTTCAATGGTGAACTCGGGTTTTTCTCTTGCAACATCCTCAACGACTACGTGGTAGAAGTTTATTATGTGTCCTGGTGCTGAGGTTTCTGTTGTTTCTCTGATTTGGTTCCATAGGTCCATTACGAAGTCGTAGTCTCGTTTGGTAGCCATGATGTAGTGTTCTTCGAATTCTCTGTATTCTGGGACGTTTGGGTTTTTTCCTTGAATTTCGACTTTTAGTTTTCGTACGAGGACTGGTCTTTGGTGTAGATGGAATAGGGCGGACACTTTGATTAGGTTGAGAATTTGCTTGAAGTCTCGCATTGAGCGTGGGAATTTGCTTGGGTATGTTTTTGCGAGTTCTACGCCGAAAGGAACTAATGCCTTGAAGTCTTGTAGGTGGTTTTTTAGGAATCTTATGTAGCCTTCTAAGAGCATGAAGTCGAAATCGTTGTCGAATTTCCATGGAAAGGCTGCCTTGTTTCCTGTTAGGGTATTTGCGGCTTGGAATTTTCGTTGTTTAGTTTCTGGTGTGACTGTGAAGCCTCTGGTTGCCAAGTCTTGAATGTATTTTTCTTGAGTGCTGCAGAAGATTGTTGCTGGCCAGCCGCGAATGACTACGTGTTGTGTTTGGAGTTGTCCTTTGCCTGTTTTGTCTGTGAAGCGGTAGCTGATCTCGAATGCGTCGTGGCTAAGGATGGGTCTTAGCATGTTGAAAGTTTCATATCGTGGGGCTTCTAAGAAAACGAGTATCTTTTGTCTGAGGTCGATGAGGTATCTGGCATCTATTAAGCGTTGTCTCCATGCTTCTTTTTCTTCGACGGGTGCTTCTTTGTCTGGCTTGTCCCATGGTAAGATGATGTCGCCGTTTTTGTCAACGAGTAATCCATATTGATGTATTAGGGCTGTGGGGCTTAGTCCCCCGAGGAGCCATGTGTCTTCTTTTGGAAAGTATTTTAGGGTTTGTACTACATTGTAGGTTTTTCCGATGCTGCTTTCTCCTCGTAGGAACAGGTTTATGGGTTCTGAAGTATAGGCTGAGAGACCCGTTAGGAATACCATGTTTTTGGTTACTACGTCGTGTTTTACTGTTCGGCATAGGTGTCTTAGGAATTTTGTGTATAGTTTTGGGTCGACCGCTAATAGGTCTCCTGCTTTAAAGCCGCCCAGCTCTTTTAGTTTGGCAAGATCAAATAGGGAACTTGTAAAGTCTGTTTGTGTCACTGTGCCATTCCTCGATGGTTTTTGTTTCTATAACGCTTAACTTACCACAAGTCTTTTTAATCATTGTTATGTAATTTATTGATGTGTAGATGAAATACACGTGTGGATGGAAGCAACAATATTGTTGTGAGGAATTGATGTGAGTGAAATACACGTTGACGAGTCTTATGGGTTAAGGGATAAGGATAGGATATGGATTGACCCTTCAATACTTGATGCTTTGAGGCTTCTTGCTAAAGGTAAGTCAATCACTGATGTTGCTGGCATGCTGAGTAAGGATAGGTCTAACTTGTCGCGTACTTTGAAAAAGTTTAGGGAGCAGGATTATCCTAAGCTGTGCGCTTTTCTTGATGCTATTAGGAAGGAAGGTCTTTTGGAGAAGAGTTCTTTGAAGGAGAGGAAACAGAAGGCTTTAGAGTCGAGGATTCGGGAAGCGGAGAAAGGGCATTATTATGGGCCTCCAGTTTTTGGTTACTCGATTAGGTATGGTAGGCTTGTGGAGAATGAGAATTTGAAGAGGGCTGAGAGGGTTCTTAGGGGTTTGCTTGCTGGGAAGAGGCCTATGGAGGTTGCGAGGGAAAATGACTTGTCGCTGAATCAGGTTTACCGAATTCGTCGTAACAGGGTTTACATGGGAGAGTTTGTTTTCTTGGGTAAGGTTTATCGAGGGAATTGGAAGCCTTTGATTACTGCTGAAGAATGGAACGAGATTCAGAGGCGCATCGGAGCTGGTGGGTTGTTGTTGCCTGGTTATGAGTGGCGTGATGGAAGGCGGGTTCTTAAGCATGGTGCGAGGGAAATGTTTCAAGAGATTTTTAGGATGCGTTTGAATAAGGAGACTTGTGAGAAGATTGGTGAGAAGGTGGGTCTTTCGCGGCAGAGTGTTGAGAAATTAATTAGAGATAGGCGAATAACCGGGCGGGTGGAAGTTGATGGAAAGCTTGTGGATAGTGGTTTTGAGCAGGCTGTTGATGAGGAGACGTGGAAGGCTGCGCAGAGAGTGAGGGCTCAGACGAGGGCGGAGAGGCGGGCTGAGGAGAGTAGAGTGTTGAGGCAGAGGATTATGGGGTTGATGCCTGCTTTTAGGTGGGAGCTTGTTGAGAAGACTGGGGTTTCGAAGTCGCGGATTGAGCATAATGTTGGGAGGTTGAAGAGAGAGAAGATGTTGAAGCAGAGGGAGGATGGGTTGCTGCAGAAGGCTTGGGAGCCTTTTCCTGAAAGGCGTGTAGAAACGGCGCGGAAGAGTTGGTCGGTTAAGAGACGCAAAATTTTGGAGGTTTTGCTGGCAGAAGGTCCATTAACGCAGGCGGAAATAGCGCACAGAACAGGCATACCTTACAATAACGTGAAGTGGAATGTGCCCAGATTGGTTTCAGAAGGATTAGTGTTGAGAAGGAATGACAAGGTTCAGATTTCAGAGCATGCAGTCGCTTTACTCAAGGCTCGATAGAAAGGAAGCTGTCTCCTCTGAGTTATCGGAACGAATTTTTGATGATAATAAGCTTTTTAGGAATAACGATTTACTATTAAATGGTGTTTGGATGAGTGTGAAATGTCCGTCTTGTGGTCGTG
>JAAKEZ010000029.1 GCA_018475625.1 Candidatus Bathyarchaeota archaeon A05DMB-2 | reverse complement strand
CAACCGTTGACAATGTAACTTACACCTTGACTGGAAACATCACCAGCGATGCCGACGGAATAGTGGTTGAGAGAAGCAACATAATAATCGACGGAAACGGATACACGCTTCAAGGAACAGGAGCTTATGCGTCTAAAGGAATAGACCTCTCAAGCAGAAGCAACGTAACAAGCAAAAACACAAACATCAAAGACTTTTCTTATGGCATCTTGCTCTCTGAGTCTTCAAACATCAGCATAATTGGAAACAACGTAACAAGCAACCGCTGGGGTGGCATCGGGCTCTGGGGGGCTTCAAACAACACCATATCTGGAAACCACATAACAAACAACGGGTATGGCATCGATCTCGATAAGTCTTCAGACAACAGTATTTCTGGAAACAACATAACAGCAAACAACAATTATGGCATCTTTCTCGGCTGGTCTTCAAACAACAACAGCATAAGTGGAAACAACATAACAGCAAACAACGCGTATGGCATCCGTTTCTATGATGAGTCTTCTAACAATGTAATCTTCCATAACAATTTCATAGATAACGTTAACCAAGTTTGGCCGTATGGCTACCTCAACCACTGGGATGATGGTTATCCTTCTGGCGGAAATTATTGGAGCGATTACACTGGCATTGACATAAAGAAGGGGGCAGATCAGAACCAAACTGGAAGTGACGGCATAGGCGACACACCGCACATTATTGATGAAAATAATCAAGACCGGTACCCACTTATGATACCTTGGCCATGGCCTGAACATGAGCTTGTTGTGTCAATAACAACTCCAGCCTCCCTGCAGCTTGGTAGCTCATCATCACTCGACGCAATAGTCACAAACCAAGGATTAAATGATGAGGTTAACGTAGTATTGTCGCTCTTCATCAACGGCACAAAAACAAACTCAACAACTATTCCCCTTCTACAACCGTGGAACTCATACTCACTTAGCTACCTATGGACCCCAACAGTCAAGGGAACATACAACATAACCGCCTATGCAACTCCAGTACCTGGAGAAACATCCGTAGAAAACAATCAAGAGACCGCATCCATAAGGGTCGTGCAGGTCGGTGTTAAGGCTGGCGACTGGATAAAATACGATTATACGGTTACTGGTTGGCCTGCTGGAACACCATATCCCAAGTGGTTGAAGGTAGAGTTTCTGGGCGTTGAAGGAACAAACGCTACTATACGCGTGACTATGCACATGTCTGACGGAACAGAGCAAAACGCAACATTGCCTGTAGATGTTGTGGCCGGTGGTCAGGCTTTCGGTCTTTCTGGATTTGTCATTCCTGCTAACTTGACAACTGGTGATATCATTTTCATGAGTGGTTATGGCAACGTAACAATAGCTGGTAAGACCACAAGGAACTATGCGGGAGCGAGTAGAACAGTGGTTTACGCAAGCTTCTCGCAGTATGGAACACAGCTTACCTATTACTGGGATAAACGGACAGGAGTTATGGTGGAAGCATCCGTAACTTCAGGCACCATGACTGGAACTGGCAAGGCAACGGAAACAAACATGTGGGAAGCTGCGCCAGCTTTTCCGATCGACCCGCTAATACTCGCGGCTCTAATAGCAATAGTGGTAGGTATAGTCGTAGCCGTCTTTTTGGTGCGCCGAAAGAAGAAGCCAACAGAAGCACAAAGACCAGAAACATCATCATAAAATGTTTTCCAACTTTTTATAACACTTCTAAAACCTCATTTAAAAGTCAATTTCTAAAATGGATATCAATCTTTTTCAGCCGTTCTTGGATACTTACGGCTTTAATTAATTCTTGATGGGTTGAGGAGAACTTCTCTTTGGCTTAGCGGATTTCGCCTTCCAGCTGGGTCTTCCTCTCCATGAGCCTTTGGATTCTCCCTTGAACGTCTTTTGCTCCTTGATTCACTTGCTGACTTATCACGTCGCGTGTTTTTCATCGTAAGCTAAACGAACAAGACGGCAACTCAAACTGAGAGTTTTACTACAATGAATGCAGAATACGACACAATTGCTACAAGTGCAGTCCAGCGCCGATTGTTCGCAGTTTCGACAAGGAAAATCATCAGGGCTTACAACTCCGACATGTTTGCAGCCATGTTTCTTTATCTCGTTTCTTTCGGAGTTGCTTAAGTAGATTTTTCCGCTGGGCTTTTCCTCACTCATGGCTATGTCACCTCCTTTAGGCTTATCTATCTTGCAAAGCCATTTTACAGTTGCACTCGCTTTTATTAGCTTCCGCCTTCATTTAAAGCTTAGTGCACGCTGAGACCATATTATTTTCCAAGAAAATTGAACTCAGCGTTTTCTACCACAAAATCTTCTTCTGAGCTTATTTCGGAAATATTTCTCAGAAAAGACTGAGAATTGCGTCTTAACTCCGATATTTTAAACCAATATTTGAACCTATCCCGGGCTACTAAATTGTTACACTCTATTTTGATTGCTTTGGTGTGCGGGATTGTTATGGTGGCTTTTTTGTTTTTCTGGGTGTTTTGCGTTTAATTGTTGCGAGGGCTATTGTTAGGATTGCTATTAGGGTTAGGTAGGGTGTTAGGGGCTTTGCCGTTGAGTAGCCTTGTATTGGGATTGAGTAGCCTCCAACCGGGACTGATGCAGCTGTTATGCGGGCAGTGTCTGATTGTGCTGTGTTGCCTTTAGCGTCTGTGACTTTGAGGTGCACGTAGTAGATTCCGCTTGCCGTTGGCGTAAACGTCCACGAAGCTGAGGTTGCGCCTGAGACTGGATTGCCATTAAGGTACCATTGATAGCTGTATGGGGTGTATCCGCCTGAAACTGTTGACGTAAAGATTACTGATTGACCTACGAGTATTGAGGCTGAAGGCGGGCTTATAGAAGCTGAAAGCGGCGGCGGAATAAGTGAGAAAACAGCTTTCAGTGTGTGGTCTTTATCCATCAAGACGGTATAGGGGTTGGCTGAACCAACATTGACGCTGTCCAGCTCCCAATAATCGAAAAGATAATTGGCTTCTGGAATCGCCGTTACCTCAACTGTTGAGCTGGCTGTGTAACTATATGTTCCGGGAGCTGGGTCAGTTGTTCCGCCGACCGTTGTTGTGATTGTCAGGCTATAAGTTGGAGGTGGTGGTCCGATTACCCATGTGCCTATTATTTGGATTCTATGAGTGCTATGAGTGTATGTCAAGTAGAGAAAGCTGTGAGTTGCATTTTCCGTTAAAAATATTGTAGGAAGCACTGGTGCGCCGTCTATTAACACTGTCCAAGGTTCACCATACAAAAGTGCCTTTGGAATTATAACGTTGCAGAAGCCTATGGTGCCGTCTGGACCAGCAACATTAAAGCTTATTTGTTTAAGCGGCTGGCTAAAGTTGAAGTCGTCGATGGTTGAATTGCTAACAACTGTTACAGGATAAATGATGTCGTCCCAGATAACATCCAAAACCATTTTTATAGTGCCCCAAGGCTTCATAAGCGGGTAGTTATCATAATCATATCCGATTATTCCTCCCCATGTATCCAAGATGGGTATTTGGTATGGAATATCGCCTATTCCATCGCTTCCAGGTTGATCTTGATTTAGACCGCTTTTCTCATCGACGCCTGCGTAGTCGCTCCAATAGTTGCCACCAGAAGGGTAACCATCATCCCAATTAGTTGGTGTTGAATACTCGTAATGTACTTGTTTTATGTTATTCATGAAACTATTGTGAAATATTGTGCTATTTTTAGAGTAAAATAACCAAAGGCCCACATCATTGTTTACTATCATGTTTTCTCTTAGAAGTGAAGGGGAAAAGTCAAGTCGAATACCATCTGTGTTGTTTGCAATGATGTTATGAGAGATATTGTTTTCCCCGTAGTAGCATGCGGTCAAATATATGCCATATCCTTCGTTTTTAGAGATGTTTGAATTTGTAATGTTAATATAACCACAATCTCCGATAAACAATCCTTCGTAGTTATTTGACGCTGTCAAGTTTATGAAAATATTTCCAGTTTTCGAATACCGCATAAAAATTCCCTCCCAGTTCCCTGATGTAATGCAGTCAGTTATCTCGTTTCCTCCCGAATAAAAAGAGTGGATACCATAAGTATTGTTGCTAACAATGACATTCTGTATTGCTGAATTATTTGTTGCAATTAGAAGAATACCTTGATAATTCTCCTTAAAAACGAAATCTTTCAAAACGATATTAGTTGAATTAATTAGGGCTAAATATCCTACTTCAGGGAAAGTAGTCGGGTTTATCTGAAGATGCTGTCGATTGATTAAGTATAAGATTGGTTTTCCATTGATTGTATTGGAAGAATCTATGTCGTGAATATAAGATGATAAACCCCATCCATAGACCCCGAAGTTTAATCTATGTCCTGTGATGTTGTTGCGTCTAAGTATGCAGCCACTTGAACCTGAAATGAAAATTCCACCTCCATTTCGGTCAATATTATTGGCATCAACCGTTATGTTGTTAGATGAACGAATCTCAATAGCTGTCTCATCATTAGAGCTAACCAAATTCTGAGTAATAATACAGTTCATAGAATTAGAAGCGATTATTCCTGCTCCGCTGAAATAATAGGAGTACTTTGGGCCGTAATTGTTGGTTACAACGTTATTTGCTACAATGATTTCACTTGATCCGAAAATTACAAGACCACCGTTAGTTCCATTTGTGATTGTGAATTCTTTAATTGTTGCGTTATAAGCCTTTACAATCACTGTGGTTCCAGTCATATTTCCATTAATAATTGTCATAGTCTTATTTTCTCCTACAAGTGAAATGGTTTTATTTAGGATTATGTTTTCAAAATATATTCCTTGTCTTACATAAACGGTGTCTCCATTACTTGCATTATTGATAGCTTCTTGAATCGTTGGATAATCGTCTGGAACAATTATCGTTTTTGGAGGCGTTGAAATTACTGTAATAGTTCCTTCTTCATTGGCAGCAGAATACCCGCTAGGCCCCGACCCCCCAATGACATAGATTTTCCCATAGACTTCAGCAGTTAACGCCCCAAACCTTTGAGTTGGTAAACTGTCTAAGAGAACCGCCCAATGGTCAGTGGCTGGATCATACATCATCACGCTCTCTGAGCCGCTACCACCCACAATAAAAATTTTGTCACCAATAGCGACGGAGTTAGGTGAAGATACATACAACGGCATAGGCGACTTCTCAGTCCACTCATCAAGGACTGGATCATACTCATGCACTCTGTTGCTATATTCATTACCACCAAACGTGTAAATCTTGCCGCTAACTGCTTCTGCGGTTAAGTATTGCCGAGGGAGAGGGTGAGCACTTTTGATTTGCCAAGTGTCAGTGGCTGGATCATAGACCTCTACAGCCGTGGAAATCATATTTCCTGTATCGACACCGCTAATGGCGTAAATTTTTCCGTCCACCACAGCTGATGCTAAGGATCGCCGCCCTGTTGGCATAGAACTCTTAGATGCCCAGACGTCTAAGATAGGGTCGTACTCCCACACGGTCGAAACCGCGCCGCCGCCACCATGACTGTTACCGCCAATAACGTAAAGCTTGCTATCGATTACCTGCACAGCACCATCAAGGCGAGGCGCAGGTAAAGGTGTCCCAGCAATCCACATATCTTCGTCAATGTTATAGATTTCTACTATATTCAAAACATTACCATTCCAGCCACCAATCACATAGATTTTTTCGCCTATTGCGGATCGACCTCGAAATAGGGAACCTCTTGCTGTAGGCATATCCATTTTTTGTTGCCAAGTAACTTTGATGGAAAGCGTTTCAGGATTTGAAGCAGCTATCCGTACGTTAAACATTAATACTAATACACTTGTTAACAGTAACGTCAAAATTATTCCAGAAACCGCCTTTCTATTCATAAGTAGTATTCTCCTTCTCCAATTCCACCAGAAATAATACCATTCTAAACAATTTATCTTTTATGGAGAAAGCTTCTATGCACATTCAACCAGTTCTCTAATCATCTGACAATTGAGTAAGCTACTCGTAAAGCAATGGTGTTTAGATTCTCGGCTTAGTTCTGGTTTTCTAAGGTCGAGTTGCGACTCAAAATTCGCCTAGATGCTCCGTATCCTTCTCTCTGACACAAGCCAAAGTCTCCGTGTTTTGGGAGAATGGATTTATGAAAAAAATGGGAATTAGCTTTTCTAAATCTGTAGACTTTTAGCTTCTTCTGGAGGTTTCTTTTTTCTGTGCACGAGGAAAGCTGTTGCTCCTACTGCTATTATTATTACCAATGCTACCAAGATGTAGAGGTAGATTGGTTCTATTGGAAGGCCAGAGGGTGCAGCCTGCCACATGTTTGTTTCTGTTGCCTTACCCGTTGCGGTTACTCCTCCTGAAACTACGGATGCTTCCACCCCAAGAACCATCCGCATTAACTCGTGAAACATTAAATGCTAAAGCCAACATGCCAGTTAACAGCAGTGTAAGAATAAACCCTGAGACTATTCTCCTCATTACTTTATTTCTCCCCTTCACTTAGTAACATAATGTCGATTGAAGGCGTATTTCTAAT
>JAAKEZ010000028.1 GCA_018475625.1 Candidatus Bathyarchaeota archaeon A05DMB-2 | reverse complement strand
CAGCTTGACGAGGCTGTGGTGAAGGCTGCAAGACGCGTGCTCGTAGGCAGAAAAGTTTTGCCAGTCTACAATTTGGCTGACGTAGGCGTCATGGAGGTCCAGTGGGACGAGCTTACTGAGATGAGTCCAGCAACGGTCAGCATGTATGGTGAAACACCAGCGGAAGACGTCATCAGATACACGCGAAAAAGCCTCATAGTCCCAATAATCCACAAGGATTTCAGGATACACTGGAGAGACATAATTGCAAGCAGACGCAAAGGCACACCATTGGACACGGCAAACGCGGAAAGCGCAGCCTTGCAGGTAGCACAGCTTGAAGACGAACTGATTCTTACGGGCGAGTATGCTGGCAGCCCCAAGCTTGGGATAGAAGGCTTAGCCACTGCTACTGGACGCAACACTGTGGCAAGCGTGGGCGCATGGGCAACGAGCCCGAATGCGGTTAACAGCGTAAAAGCAGCTATGGAAGAGCTTGTGGCAGACAACTTTTACGGACCATACGACCTGATACTTCAGCCTTCAGCATTCTTGGATGCGCACACTTTCATAGGCACCACGGCTGTGATGCAAATCGACAAAATCAAAGAGTTGATGGGTGGAAAAGTCTATGTTACGCCTGCTTTGAAGGCGGCTGACGGCGGAACAGACAGCGCCTTGCTGTTGCAGTCTGGAGCGGAAAACGCTGATTTATGCGTGGCTCAGGACTTGAAAACCTTTTATGTGCAGCTTAGAGACATGAACCACTTCTTCAAAGTGTATGAGGCTGTTGTGCCCCGCATAAAGCGACCTCAAGCCATATGCGAGGTTACGGGTATTACGTAGGCGAATTAGCCATGGCGAAGTTCAAAATCGTCAAGGTGCACAGCTTCCGTGTAGGAGGCAAACGCTACAGCAAAGGCGATACAATAGAGCTTTCCGAAGCGGATGCTAAACGGTTAACGCCATGCGACTTTCTTGAGCCTGTCCATGAGCCCGCTACAGAAGAGCCTGAAAAACCCAAAAAACCGCGTAAATAAGCCTCAGAAACATGTAAACCCCCAATTCCCTTTTTCTTTTTAACCTCAAAGTTCAGATTCAATTTTTCCCGGGCTACCATAAACCCCTAGTCAGGGCACAGTTCAAATTATCGGTGTTTCTGCCTTTCATGATGCGAAATATTTTAAGTCCAGATTTTGAATAATTAGTGTAGAAAGGGGGAAAGAAGTAAAGTGCGAGCTAGCATTGTTATCTTCTCGCTGATTATCCTAGTTCATTTTCTGGTTAGCATCTACTTTTATCCTCAGATGCCTGAACAAATAGCAATTCACTGGAATATCCGTGGAGAAGTTGACGGTTATTTAGCCAAGTTTTGGGCTCTATTCTTGATGCCTTTTCTCTCGCTTGGAATATTCTTGCTGTTCCTTGCGATTCCAAAGGTAGACCCCCTCAAACATAACATTGAGAAATTTAGAAACTATTACGATGGTCTCATTGTGGCAGTCCTCGTTTTTCTGCTCTATTTAGATTCTTTAGTGATTTCTTGGAATATGGGTTTCAGATTTAGTATGTTTCAAGCTTTAGCACCTGCCATCGGTGTTCTATTTTATTATCTTGGTGTTCTCACAGAAAATGCAAAAAGAAACTGGTTTGTTGGCATTAGAACTCCATGGACTTTAAGCAATGAAAATGTTTGGGATAAAACTCATAAACTTGGTGGCAAATTATTCAAAATCATTGGAGTGCTGATTGGGATACTCGGTTTCTTTTTTGAGCAGTATTTCGTTCTCCTTATACTTGCATTTGTATTGATTGATGCCGCTTTTGTAACAATCTACTCGTATTTTGAATACAAGAAGCAACTGAAATAATGATAGATTGAGGCTACGAAATGATTGTGAATAGAACATGGTTTTCAAAAAGGGCTGATGGAGTTGCCTTTTGGAGTATGATGTTACTCAGTTTTGTATTTCTAACATATTCTTATGCAGTTACGCACACAGTCGATTGGCTCCTGATTCTTGTTCCCATAATAGGTCTATTTTTTATTTTCAGGTTTGCGTGGACCGTATTCGCATGGCGTAAACCGTCAAGCATCGAAATGGAAAAGGTAGAGCGTGTAGCCTTTTGGGGGATGAGCCTAACCTCGTTAGGGGTGTTAACTCTCGAATATGTAGTAACGAGTTTCTTTAACTACTATGTGTTCTATGTTTTCCTTGCTGGTTTGCTCACCAAGCTTTTCTGCCATTTTCTCACAAATGAAAAGAAACTCGTATTACTCTGTGGTCAATGAATATTTGCTTAAAATTTGATTTTAAATCCGTTTGGGACATTTTTCCAGAAGAGCCTCAAACAGAGGAAGAGCCTGAAAAACCGAAGAAATAGTCCTATTGAAAGGCTAAACGCTTCACTTTCCCTTTTCTTTTTAAAATAGAGTTTCAGAATAGCTTATTATCCTTAAATAGCCTATTTTTTGTGGAATAGGTATGTTCTTAACTGTTCAGCAGAGGATTCTGCTTACGTTACTGAAGTATGGGCCTTTACAAAACAGCTACATAGCCAAGCGTGTGGGCATAACAGAACAGCACTGCAGCAACGTGATTAACCAGCTATCCAAAGAAGGGTTGATTGAAAGTGAGTTCAAACCACCCAGAAGAATAAACAAGCTTACCAATAGAGGCTTTGAAATAGCCAGACACTTAAAAGAAGTAAGCGAAAACATAATTAGCAAACAGGTTTGATTTAATAAACGGTTCCTCTCATGAAATGCACTTTCTAAACGGAGGTGGTTTAGAAATGTATTGTCGAATAGTCGCAAGTAGCAGTGTTAGGCAATTGGAAAAAGATATAAATGATGCCATTGAGCGGGAAAAGAAAGAAGTTGTTGACATAAAGCTGATATCGTCAACACGTGCCCCAAATTTTGTGGTCTTAATACTTTTTAGGTAGGCGCACGCGGAGGTAATACACTTTATGGTTGAAGTGAATGAAGAAATGGTTCGTAAGTGGCTTGAAGAAGTTAAAGGATTTTTTGTTGTTACAGATGTAAAATACAGGGTGCCTCGCGGATGGGGTGACATTGACATTATCGCCTACCATCCCATAACAAGCGAGGCTTGGGTTGTGGAAGTTAAGGGTTGGCATACTGAAATCGTCTATCCTTCATATTCAAAGTACATCAGACCTTTGCACCCAAATTCATTAGCAGTTATACGGAATAAGCTGGGGAATAGAAAGTTTGAGCGAGTATTGGTTGTCCCAAAGTTGAGCAACATCCAGAAAACAAAGAACGCAACTTATCATGCATTTGCTCAGAAGGGAATAAATCAACTAATCGAATTCCCTCAAATATTGAAAGACCTGATAAACTCAATTGACACACACAAGGCTTATGATAGCGAAATACTCCAGACATTGAGAGTTTTGAAAGTTTACGGATTCATTTGATGTAGCGCGCTAAAAGTAAAGTGGGGTGAAATAGGAGATTTAGGAATAATCGAATTTCATCTTCTTAGCTGAATGTGAACGCTGGTTCTTTTCTGGGAGGTTCTCTTGATGCCATGCAGGATAAGGCTAAAGCCCACAACATGTCATCGTGACTGTTTGCTGGGTGGCTGAACTGTAGGTGTCCGCTTTTGCTGTAGGCATATTGTTGCTCGTTGATCTGTGTGCATAATTGCCTGTGATACGGTATTGCTAAGCGATTCTGCTCCATGGCGATTTTTAAGCTTGTAAGTAGCTCTTCCTTTGTCTGAACCGTGAATTTCAAGCCTTCAACACAGCTTATGCCCTGATTGCGAATTTCTTCAAGAACAGGCTCTCCTACGCCGGTCTGGTCCACGAGGACTTTGCAGAATTGAAATTTTTGGTTTGCTCTGACAAGATGCCCTATCACTTGTGTGTACGCTGTTTCAAGGGGGAACTGGTACATGTAAACAAGCTTAAGCACGTCTGCCTCACGCTTCAGAACGACAATAACTGAATAGTCTTGTAGCTTGCCGAAGTCAACTCCTACGTAATAATCTCCTTTTGGAAAGGCGGTTTCAAGGCTTGTGTAAAGCTCAACGCCCAGCTTTTGCGCTAACTCAACGCATTTTCGGATAATGTCCTGTGGAAAATAGCTGTTTAAGGCTTCCACAAACTCTGCCTCGTACTCCATCAAATAGGCTTCACGGGTCATGTTTGCCTTCATCTCTTCCAAAAACTCTTGCGTTACAAGTGGACACTGTTCAGACTTCACTTTATGCACGCTATAGTTTGGGTTAACAAAAGCTCGATAGAAAAAGTGGTTTTTATCCCATGGAGTGCTCAGAAAAACTGCATACCCCTGTGTTGTCGTCAGCATTGGAAAAAGAACTTGCGTGATAACATCTTCAGGGATCCAGCTCGCTTCGTCCAAAATCACCATATGCGCTGTGTAGCCACGTAGCAGGTTCTCGCTGCACGGTAATGCGATTATTTTACTTCCATTCTCAAAATGAATGAGCGTCCTTGTAGCTCTCACTACTTTGTTTCTTAAGCGGGCCGAGGAGTAAACGAATGTGGCTATGCGGTCAAACATTATCATGCTCTGCCTTAGACTCGGAGCGGTTATCAGCACGGTTACGTTTGGGTTTGTGTATGTGAAAAATATGGCTTTCATGGCTATGGTTGTCGTTTTGCCCGTTTGCCTTCCCATACATGCAACAATACGTTTTTTATCATCCTCGAGCAGCTTAGCCTGATACGGGAAAGGCTTGATACCCAAAATTTTCTCTGCGAAATCCACAGGACCCTTTATTTCAATCTCTTCTTGCCTTAATATGTCTCTGGCTTCTTCTTCAAGGTCTTCAAACCGTGGTCTTACTTCTCTGCTCTTTAATCTCCGCCAGAAGCTTCTCAAGGCTTTCCACACGGGCTTCCAAATCCTCCCAACGTTCATATTCACGGAAAAGCTCACGGTACTTCCAAGCAGCTTGGAAAATTATGCGGAAACGCTCCAGATCCGCCTTGTCATATTTTTGTAAGTCGCAGATTTTGTTGAAAGCATCAACGTAGCGGGCAACGATAGTTTCTAAACCTACAATCTCAGCCTCTCTGATTTGAGCACCATTGGATTTTTTCTTTTGAGCACCAAAAGTAAGCCTCTGAACAGCATTCCTTATTGACATGAATGTTCTATTTGGAAACTTTCCAGACTGAAAAATCTCATTTTCCGACTTGCCTTCCTTAACCATTTCCATTAAAAGCTGAATCTCCACATCTGTCCATCGTTTGCCTTTTGCCATTCACTACGCCTTCTGCGTTAAGAAAATGCCAGTGACGGTTCCAATCAACCCGGAGATTACGCTGAAGATTTCCTGATTCCACTTTCCCAAAACAATCAGGTGCACAGCTTCTAGTACTGTCAAGCATGCAACCATGCCGAGGCTGAAGTAAACCGCATAAAGCAGCCTCTCGCTCGGAGCCACCTTAACCTCAATCTGCTTACGTTTATGCGTCGCTCGTATGGTTTTCGTTAAGGCTTGTCTAATAGGGTTTTTCATTGTTCATTCCCAAAAATTGTTATTCTCCGCATTAAGCGTCTGGCTCTTCCGTGGATGAAGGCTTGCTGACAGACATGAACGTTCTTCGCATCCATCAGCTTAGGCTTTAAAACGTTAATGTTTTCAACCGTGCCCACAGGGATTATTGTACAGTCAATCTGCCCATAACCCTGCGCGAAGAGCCATTGGCTTGCAACGAGCACAATGTGTTTGGCGATTTTTCCAAAAGTGCCAATGTAAACACCGTAGCTGATGACGGGCAAGTCTATCTCAGCACCTGGGACTCCAGCTTCCCGAAGCTCTTCAACGGTTTCCAACCTTCCCCTTGAAGCATCGAGCCAAGTGACTTCTATCAAGTCGCCTAACTGCAGCTCGCCAAGTTGTTTAAGCACTTTCTTGCTCACGCCTCATAACCACATGAAAATAAGACGTAAATTGAGAGTTTTAAGCAAATCTGAATGTTTTCTTTCATTAAATTGAACTTTAATTAAAATTTTGTTTCAGATTTCCTTTTTAGCCTCTTTCAACGCTTTTCTATCTTGGATAACCCATGGTTTCGGTTACTGCAGACCAGATTCGCAAACGTTTAGGCTTAACGGTAGCAGACATAAGCGACACGGATGTTTTAGCCTTCAGAGATGAGGCTACAGCCTTCTTAAGTGAAGAGATTGGTAAAACTCTGAATGCTGATGATTGCGCTGAGAGTGAGGCTAATGCTATCCGCAATCTGGGAGTAATCTACTGTTATTGCAAGGTCACTGGCGGCTCCGCAGTTGGTTTAGACTTCAGCATAGGAGACCTACGTGTTTCTCCGAACGCTGGCAAACAACTGGAGTTTCTGCTCGAGCAAGTTGAACGATTCATAGCTCGCCAGAAAAGATTTGGCTTAAGCCTTCAGGAGGGTCCTTGATGGGTTTAGTTCCACAAGCATATTTGCGATTCTTCGGAGAATATGTGTTTGGTGGCTACTATGCGGGTTACACTTCTCAAAGTGTTGCTTCTTGTAATCGTCGTGATGGTTATAACGGCTTCACT
>JAAKEZ010000097.1 GCA_018475625.1 Candidatus Bathyarchaeota archaeon A05DMB-2 | reverse complement strand
AGGCGTCGGCCTTCGGAGCCGGAGAACGTGGGTTCAAATCCCACCGGGCCCGCCAAAATCTTTCCGCTTTCAGCAAAAGCAACCCGTAACGGGCTGATTTGCCCACTGGCTTGCGGGACCGTCCTGGGACCGTCCCAGCTATGGTGGGAGGACCGCCCTATGGCCGAAGAAAAGATAAGCGAGTTAAAGAAACGGGTGGATGAGCAGCGTAAGGCTTTAGGTTCTTTAGCTGAAAGCCTTGAAGGCGAGGATAGGTTTAAAGATTTAAGGGAACGGGTGGAAAAGCCGTGCGAAGCCCTACGCTCTTTAGCTGGTGGTGTAGCGGACGAAAGGTTTGTCTTAAGCTGGGTTGAGACGAGAAGCCTGTTTCTGCAGTATGTGGAGTTTAAGCGTTATGAGCCTGCCAACGCACGGAACATGCTGAATTATCTGGATAGGTTTGTTAAACAGCCTATAAAAGAGCCCTTAGATGTTATGCGGGTGTTTTCGCCTTTAACAGTGGGTCAGCGTCATCATTTGAACCGTGCCATGCGAGCTTGGTTTAAATGCTTGGAAATTAACCGTCCAAACGGGCAGTTTAAGGAATTTCTCGATGCTTTGAGGAAGGCTATTCCAAAAGATGAGGTGGGCATAGACATTAAAATTCCAGAGGAAGAGCAAATAGTTTCAGACTTAAAAAGGATAAGGAATGATCCGCTGCCATATCAGGTTGCTTATAACTTGCTTTTGGATTCTGGGTTAAGGCTTGTGGAAGTTGCAAAGCTCCTAAGCGATTTTCCAGAAGCTGAGCGTCTTGAAGGGTTCTACCGTTGCCCAGTCGGGCTTTTCAGGGGCTCAAAACAAGCGTATTATTGCTATCTAACAGAATACACTTTTCAGCTAACACAACAGTTAAAAGAGAAGGTAGACAGAGCTTCAATACAGAAGTGGCATCAAAACCACAATTATACCAGACCGAAGTATCTGCGGAAGTTTGCCAACGACATGATAACAAGCGAAAGATTGAATGTTCCAGAAAGTGTTGCTGATTTTATTCAGGGACGTGTTCCAAGAAGTATAGGGGCAAAGCATTACATGCGCCTGAAACGGAAAGCAGACCAGTTCTACCCAAGATATGCAGAATACGTTAC
>JAAKEZ010000096.1 GCA_018475625.1 Candidatus Bathyarchaeota archaeon A05DMB-2 | reverse complement strand
GCCCAGGCTTTGGTTGCCAGGTTGGTTCTGAGCAAAATGACGACGTTCAAAGGGTCTGGGAAGTCCTTGTGAAGCAACTGTATCTGGTAAGTGCGGGTTTCGAAGCCATCTTCGATCTGGGTCTCCTTCAGGTACTGATCCGGGATCTTGCGCACATCCACCGGCTCGCCCAGTCTGGGGGTTGGACCACGTTTGGGAGATGGACCCGAGTGGGCGAAGTGTAAAGCAGCATCGTAGCGCAGCTTGGAGATCAGGTGCAATTGGCATTGGCGCACCATGTGAAAAGCGGGATGATTGCCAAAGTGACCGTCCAATACCAGGTGGGTTAGCTGGATCGTGCCCTGAATGGCGTTCAAGAAGCTTTTCAGCATCTTCTGGATGCGTTGCAACTCTGGACTAAGCGTCACATCAGCCTTGTTTTTGTTGCGACTACCCTTAGGTCGTCCAGGTTTCCGCTTTGGTTGGGCGGGTTTGGCTTTCTTGGCTTCCTTTTTCGCCTTGCTGGATGCTTTTTCTTCTTCTGTGCGGATCATCTGTTCCACACCCACAGGATAGGAGTGCCGCTGCTTGCTGCTCACCAAGGACAAGGTGAAAAAGGACAAACCTGGAACCGCTTTTTGCTGCAGACTGGAGAAAAAGTAGTCCAACCCATGGGTGTGCTTCCCAGCTTTGGTCACCACACACTCATCTCCTGCCAACAAGTAGGTGTCCTGGCGATCGAGCAGATGCTCACGAAAGAATGCCCAGAATACCTGCGCCCAGGGTATGACCGTGTAAAAGAAACGCTGCACGGTCCGGTAGCTGCCACCTTTCTCTGTCCATCGAGATAGACCCAGCATGGTTACTCGGCCGGTCATAGCGATCATCGCTACAATGATCCGGCTCATTTGCCGTAAGGTCGTTTTGGAAACGCTGTTCTGTATCGGTTGTAAAAGTGCTAAAATGTCTGTCATGGGCTTTTTGGGTGAGTTTTGGTCTTGGTCGACTAAACTCTACTACAAAAAGCCCTATCCGCTTATGTTATTTTTGGCGAAGGTATTGAAAGAAATTCCTATTTGTTGACATAACCATAAAACGCTTGTTCTTATACCAGAATGAGATCCAGAGACCATGAATTGGCCTGGCCTCAAT
>JAAKEZ010000027.1 GCA_018475625.1 Candidatus Bathyarchaeota archaeon A05DMB-2 | reverse complement strand
CTTGTGCGGGGGGGCGGGTGTCCCCTATGGGGGGCTCGGAAGAACGCTACCTCCCCCCCCTTTCGGTATCCTTAACCTAATTTATATCATTAATGTTACTTTATTAGGTTAAGGTTACGTTAACCCCCCCCCCACATTTAGGTGAGGTTGCAACTATTTGAGGGGGGGGAGGTAGCGTTCGTTCCTTCGCCCCTGACTAGGTCATTTAGCACCGCCCCCCCGCCCCCCCCAATATTACGTGTTAATTTTTTAAAGATTCCAGGACAGAATTCTTAACAAATTGAAGTTTCGGATCCGCTCCGCTTCAACTTCAGAGTAGCTACTCATTTTTGAGTTAAGTTTATTAAATAAATTTACTTAATTTGTTTACAGGAGAGGTAAATAATGCCCAAGTGGAAAAGCGCAATATTCTCGGACATCCGGAATGCCATTGGAGAACAGGTAACCTTTAGCATGTGGAAGGGGCGTCCTTATATGAGAACCTACACCCGCCCAGCTAACCCAAATACGGCGAAACAGGCGGCAGGCAGAGATGTGATGAAACAGCTGGTTAAGCGCTACCAGGAAATCATGGCTGACCCTGAAGTGAAGGCTGCATGGAACGAAAAGGCATTGCCATACATGATCTCAGGCTTTAACCTGTTCACGAAATACGGGCGGTTGAGCAAAATTGCCCTTGACAAGTCGTCAGGATCGGCACCGTTGAGCGTGACCATAACCTACTCCTCCGGCATCCCCATAGCGAACGCCGGTATAGTAAAGTTCAACGGCTCGCAGTGGAGCATAGTGAAGGACGTTGGAACCCTCGAGGCAGGAGAGGACAAGACCGTAGAAGTAACGGGGCTCACGGCAGGAACTTACTACTTCTTCCTTGCTGACCTGACTGTGCTCAAAACTGGTGACACGAAGCCACAAGCCTACCAAGCAGTTACGAAGTGGAAGCCTGACATGGTCAACGGTGTTGCGCAGGAAGCTAAAGTAGTGGTCAGTTAGCCCCCAGGAGCATTCTTTATTTTCTCTTTTTTTTAAAAGTGAAGAATGGTGAAGAAGATGAATGATAAAACATTACTAGCTATTGTAGGGATGCTGTGCATAACGGTACTGGATCTGGTTTTTATGCTGAAATTCAACATCGATGGGGCTGTGCTTGTTACGATAGCTAGCATTATTGCAGGCGTGAGTGGATACAAGCTAGGGCAACAGACGTATGAGAACCTGGTAAGGAAGCTGAACAGCGAGAACGCAGAGCTAATTAAAAGATGCAAGGAGATGTCGAATTGACCGTGTTCCTGGAGAAGGTAGGAATCAAGGGGGAGAGTCAGCACACACAAAGCAAGGAGCACGAGGAAGTGCTCAAGGCACTAATTTACTTCATTAACGAGTGTCTGAGCCAGGACATCAATTATGACCATGTAGCCACGGCCGTGAGAAAAAATACAAACATCAGGCTTGAGTTAGGTAAAAAGCGCTATGATATCGCATTTAGGCACAGAAAACGTGTTGTGGTAGTGCAGATAGACAGCTACCCGTACGAGGCTGAAAAGGGGGCACAGCAGAATGGTAGTAGTTAAGCGGAACGTGATAATAGCAGAAATGCAGGATGGCTTCAGCCTGATGACCACCCCGCAGGCACCCAGGGACGGCACGAGCATGATGGCTAAGCAGTATGCCGGCACGACCGTATTGTGCACAAAACCCAGCACGAATGATAAGAACACCCCAGCGCAACAATGGCAACGTAAATTCTACTGCGACGCTGATTATTTACTTAACAATATGAGCCCTGCACAAAAGGCGAAATGGCTTGAGTATTATAACCAAGCGTTGCAAAGCGGACTGACTATTTCAACTGCAAAGAACAGCAGAAACACCCGCCTGAACCTCTACGCCACTAAAGACATCTCGGATCGAGCATACTGGTTTAAGCTTGCCCTAAAACGCAAGCTAAGTGAGTTTTTTACCGAAAGGTGGAGCAGTAAGTGGACAATTGAGAGCATCGATTTCACGGCTGAAGGCTACAGAGTAGTAGCCAGGATAAAGTCATTAAAGGAAGATGAATTACTTGGGAGTGACTATGATAACATGAGGAATTATGTAATGAGAGGTGGATGAGGTTAAATGGTAAAGTGGACGCTTGTGCTGGACACGATTCAGGACACCAGAGGGTCTGTAGGGATGTTTATGTTTATCCTGGAAGAATCGTGTCAGACGATGGGGATGGCTTGTTATTTATTGCAAAAAACAGGCAAATGGGCAGAGCTGAAATCAATGGCTGAGTATATGCTCACTGAGTTAATTGAGCCAGCCCTTGAGTTTGTATCCATATATGGACACATCGCTTACCCCTGGAACCTTGCATATCAGACATTTTTCGAAAGCGCAAAGAAGACAGCGCAGACATACATCCAGATCGCAAGCGAAAGGATGTAAAAAATGAGAAAGATAATGAGGAGTGAGTGAGTGCTGATTAGAGATGGCTGTAGGGCTGATTATAGCAGTGTTGTTGAGGGGAGTGAGTTATTTAGTAAAAAAGCGCCTCGAGCTGAGCAGGCGACTGCAAGAACAGCTTTCAAGCCTATGCATGAGTCTTTACATAAGTTATCTTGCGTCAGATACCGCACGGATTAAAATGTATTTGAGCCTCCTGAACAGGGCCCTACGAGCATACATTACTATATGCCCGGCCACCGCTATCCTATCGGTTTACGGCAGGGAAATTTATTACTCAACAACACTAAAGGAGTATTTTCATAATAACCTGAACTGTGAAGAATGGCTTGAATGGTATCACGGCTACAACTTTAACGTGCCCTGGTATGCAACCCCGCAGGCTTTAGCCATGTGGTTGTATAACTGTGTGAGAGCCCTCATCCCCGCAGTGCAGACCCTAAACATTGCAACCACGCTGACAGGTCAGTTTACAGCATGGCAGGAAATCGTAGAAGAACTATCAGGAATCGAAGACAAAAACACGAACGAAGTGGTTGACTACATAAACAGCACGATGAAGGCATACATCCCGACACCACCAGAAGGGTATGCTGACCCAGCGCAATGGAAGCAAATTAACCCATTCATTGATGTCGATTGGACAGTGATTAAGTCGTTCATCGTGCTCTATCAGGCCTATTCCAGACTCAGCACGCTTGACGACCCGAGCGCCCCCGTAATGCCGTATGTGAAAGGTCAGCGGGTAGACGTATGGCAGGACGGCAGGCTGACGGATCCGCACTACTTGGACGCAGAAGGCAGGGTAGCGGTTGATTTACCGGCAGAAAGCAGAGCTCTAAAATTGGACTCATTCGGACTGACGTGTGAGATAAGCTTGCCTGTGCATTACCTTGAACGGTTTAAGATATGGGTAAGGGACACGAGCACGTGGATCTACAGTTACGAGGAAACATGGGTGAAGAAAAGCAGAGAGCCCCCCGACTGGGATGTGCTGGGATTTGAAGACCAGAAAGGGATGCCAAACCCTGACTGGGACTTTGACGATTTGATTGTGAAGTGCAGGATAGAGGACGGGCGCCTGCACGTAAAAATATACAACGGAACGAAGGAATACACCCACGATGTTTACTACATGAACACTTACCTATGCACAGCCCCCCAGAACGACTCAGGCAACTACATATTGATATGGGACGGATACCTGGACCCGAGCACAGGCACAATTCTTTAGTGCTATTTTAGCCAGGAGAAGGATAAACTCCTTGGGTAGGTCAGTGCTATTTTCTGCTAACGAACCGCAGGCAGATAAATAATAAATGGAGAATGCATGATATAATGTATCATGGCTAAAGGCCGTAGCCCCCTATTCTCGGAGATAAGAAAGGGTTTTGAGCAGGCGGATATACGAACACGTATTAACCGCACCATTGAGATAGCCACGCACCGAATCCCATCCGACAGACGGAGTGAGAAACAGCTGAAGGTAAGAGATGCATACAAAAAATGCGTAAATGTCTGGAGAGGACTTAGCGCAGAGGAGAAGCTAGACTATGAGGAACAGGCTAGAGCTAGCAGGCTCAATATCAGCGGATGGAACTACTTTGTTAAATTAAAGTTGCCTGAGTATATTGTATCAACGTGGAAGGTCAACATCACCAACAATGTAGCCACCCAGCTAACAGATTACCCTGTGCTTGTAAACCTAACAAATGCGACCGCATTCTTTGAAGCATGCGAGGACAGGAAGACCAGCGTTAGAGTATATGGGGCAGACAAGACCACCCCCTTGAGCTATTGGATTGAAAAATGGGACACCACGGCCAAGACCGCATGGATCTGGATAAAAATCCCAAGCTTGCCGGCAGGGGGAACCGCAACCGCATACATTAAACTAGACCCAGAGCAGACACAGACGGCTGAGAACCCCAGCGGAGTCTTTACGTTATTTGACGATTTCGAGAGTTACCCAGAAGGCGCAAATATAAACGGTTTAGGGGGATGGGAAACGCTCAGAGTCGGCGGATCGGGAGAGGCAAAGGTGAGAACATACAACGGCAGGAAGCACTTGCGACTGTATAGCACTAGCGATAACACAACTGTAACCCACAGCTGTACACTAACCAACACAGGTGTCGCATTTAGAGGCTTTACATGGATTACCAATCCGAATGAATCAAACACAGTAGCTTTTTCTGACCGCAGCATAACCTCGAGAGGAGAAGCCTTGAATGGTTACTCGCTTATAATCGATGGCTGGGGAAATACATACACGAGGCTATATAGATGGGTAAACGGATCGGGAGTACTCCTTGGTGGAACACGAACAAGTAGCCCCTCAAATATTTATAGGCTACATGAACTCACCTGGTATGGAAACACTTTCAGGGCACTCATTGATGGAAATGTTTTGTTTACAGGTAGCGACAGCTATTATAGTAGCCGAACTTATCTAATGTTGTATAATTATTCGGGATGCGATAAATCATATGATTACGTATTAGTGAGGAAATACGTATACCCAGAACCAAGCGTGACTGTTCAGCTCGCCTGACGGCTCGCCTCCTGACGAGTGCCTTCGGCACTCACGACTGTGCAGCAGCGGAATGTTGTGTTAGAGAAAAAGACGACGGACTGACTTACTGACGGCTGACTGACTTGCTGACAGGCTGAGGCAGATCATCACGGAACGTAAACTATGCAGGACAGAAGCTAGCTTTTTTTGTGCAAAAATCTATCACGATTTGTCATACCTCATGTTTCCACTGGAGCCACTCCAGAACCGCACGTATATATAATATACCGTTTTTTGTTTATTATATATATAATACAGGACAAAAGGCTTATATCATGGCTAAATATATAATACTTAATAAAAAGTCTTGGAGTGTGAGAGAATGAGCGGTATAAAACTACCGAAGGTACGCCAGGTAATATGGCTACCCTACCAACTCTTTAATGCCATAGGAGAAATATGCCTACAGACCCAGCAAGCCCCCAACACCGTAATAACGCAATGCCTACAGAAGTATCTCCTTGAAAAAGGAGAACCAATCCTTGTGAAAACACAGACGGTAGAGAAGGAAGTGCAGAAGCTTGTATGTCCAATGTGTCTTAGAACATTCATGGATCTCAATGAAATTACGAACCACCTCAACGAGAAAGGCAAATGCTTTCAGAAGTTCATGGAGCTCATGAGCGCCAGGGTAGTTCGTAGCGAGGCGAATGCATGATGATATTCAGGAAATTTGTTGATAAGGACACGCATCCCTTAGGCGGATTTTACCTAGAGTTTGAGGCGCCTGACCCAAAGTCAGGCATGAAAATACTCGAGCTTCTATTACGAGAAATTTCCGAAGATGCAGACCACCGCAGGCGACCGCAGGCACAGAGCCCACCGCAGACCCGTGAGCCTCAGCCTCACTTTGGTGAGGCCCAGGCACACCAAGAACCAAAGCCTGAAGTAGCCCCGCCTGACCGTTTCGCCCCCACAACCGCCCCGAGGAACCCCCGATTTTGCCTACGCATGAAGGAGAGCACAAAGCTTAGGCAAGTATATAAAGTCGTATGCCAAACCGAACCCAACAGGGTAACCGAATGGTTCTGCCCCATTTATGTTTACGAGAGTGAGTTGCCCAGCCTGAGATGTGCAAATTGCCAGCACTTTATAGCATTCGACTGAGCCCCGCACCAGGATGGCCCAGTGGGCCATCCTTTACTTTTTATGTTACTTACCAGCACCATCGATCGGAAGATGCATTCCAATTTATGTGTTAAATCCCCTGAGCACGGCCTCAGCCTCTCTCATTTGTATGTAGGTTGTGAGGATGTTTACATTCTTATGCCCCGTTATCTTGCTCAACACTAATGGATTAACCCCCTGTTGAGCCAGGCGAGTAATAAAGGCATAGCGGAGTGTGTGAGTATTTACACCAAGACGGCACGCATAAGTCTTCACCCTGCTCACATTAAGAGCCTCAGGTAATAGCCAGCCCCTATCGACCCTTTCAGGCACAAGCACCAGGCGCCTGAAGTCATCCCGCCTTTTCTCGACTCGAACCCAGACCTCACGGCACCCTGATGAATAAAAACCCCTGACCGCCTCGACCGCCTCACCTACACGGCACCCGTTGTAAAGCTGAGTGAGCATCACGGACAGGTATGTGAGCCTGACCCTATTCATGTTCACAGACACATTCCCACTCCAAGCATTAATTTCGAAGTTGAGTTTATTCAAACATTCATCCCACGTGAGCCTTTTATCCCAATTCCTTTTTTCAGTCACATCCAACAACCCCTTTTTCCTCTTGTGCGGGGGGGCGGGTGTCCCCTATGGGGGGCTCGGAAGAACGCTACCTCCC
>JAAKEZ010000095.1 GCA_018475625.1 Candidatus Bathyarchaeota archaeon A05DMB-2 | reverse complement strand
CGGCTACATCGTCAGCGATAAGGGCACAATCAGGGTTCGCATAAACGGCGGCGAAGAAATCCCTCTTTTCAAGGGACAAGCCATATACTTTCATGAGCTGAACTTGCAGGTTTCTAGGCTTGACATCTCCACGGAGTCAACGGTTCCATTGGCTTATCGGCTTCTGGTGATATAGTTGGTCCATCAGCTTTCCCCTTCCGAAGCAATTCCTAAGCCTTTAGCAACTACGAAAGCGAAGGGTTCAGCGGTCACCACTGCAAATTATGCGACGATCGCGGAAATAACCGTCACGAAGGATAAGACGTTTCATTTAGCCAAAGTTACGGTTTCGTGCCCTGAGGACGTTATGTTCAAACTTCTGTGGGATGGAGAAGACGTGAGCATAGAATACTATGTGATGGGCAAGCTGCCTTTTACCGACTGGTTTCCTTGGGGCTGGCAGCCATGCGAAGGCGACGGCTCTAAGAAGTTTGAACTGCAAGCCAAGTATCCCTCGGGCGGAACAGCTGGAACAGTTCACGCAGAGATTTGTGGAGAGGAGGAGTAACCGGTGTCGCGCAGAGTCGGCTTAAGGTACATGCAAAGTATTGCTGGGAAGAAGAGGATTCCGAAGTGGAGGGGAGCCACAAAGTCCAGATATCGCGAGGGAAGCATAATGGAGCAGCCTAAAATGGCTTTTTCTCACGTTAACGCTTGCAGCAACACTGAGTTGCTTCAAATGGCTTTTTCACATTCAAATGCTGCTAGCCAGGTCAGTGAGGCTCTCATGGCTTTTGTCCACGGCAATGTCGGAAGCATCTTGGCGCCTTACCCACCGTAGGAGGCAAAGGTTATGGTTGACAAGTGGTATGAGGATTTAACACCTGAAGAGAAGGCTAAGACGCTTCTTTTAGGCAACGACGTTTACGCCTTCTTCCACAGCGATCCAGAAACATGCATCGACACTCAAGGCTGCGCCTCTCCAGTAACCCTGAGACAAGGCTTCGAAATCGTAAACGACGAGGTAATCCCCTTATGGTTTAAAGTCTTTGCAACAGTGACGAGTGGAGACCCTACCAAGTGGTCTGATTTGACTAAAGAGTTGGGCTCAGTGGCTGCAAACGGTGCGGCTCTCTTTTTCTGGACGCCCAAACGTGAAATCCCAGCAG
>JAAKEZ010000012.1 GCA_018475625.1 Candidatus Bathyarchaeota archaeon A05DMB-2 | reverse complement strand
CAGCAAACAACTCAGCTGACTTCACCGATTTCGCCATGCCCGCCTGACGTGGAAAGGTTCATCCGCGAAGCCCTAACCAAACGCAAGCCAAGCCTCATACCCTTCGCCACCACAAGCCCCACAGTAGCCACGATGGTCAAATACCTTAAAAGACACTGCAGCCAATCCCACTCCACCGCCTACCTCTACACATGGTCAGTTCACCAGTACTGCAGATATTGCGGAGCAGACCCAGACCAGCTGATAATCGAATGCTTCTCAGAAGACAGCCTGCCCGACCAGAAGGCGTTGCTGCTTGAAGCCAGAAGATTAGACGACTACGTCGGCGCGTTGCAGAGCGACGGCTACAGCCCAGGCCACATAGCCAACTGCGTTAAAGCCGTTAAAACCTTCTTCAGGGTAAACGGCTTAAGCCTGTCGCTGCCGTACAAGTTCCGCAAGTACGTTGTAAGCCGAGACCGAGCGCCCACACCTGAAGAAATCGCCCAGCTCATAGACCTGGCGGACGTGAGAGGCAAAGTCATCGTTTCAATGCTTGCGCTTGGTGCCTTCAGAATCGGGACCCTGTGCAAACTTCGCTACAGGCACGTGAGACACGACTTGGAAAGAGGCACGGCGCCACTCCACATTCACGTGGAGGCGACGATAACCAAGGGGAAATACCATGACTACGACACCTTCATAGGAAAAGAAGCCGCGGACTACTTGAAAGCGTATTTGGAGGCACGCAGAAACGGCGGATTACCCAACAAGATCCCGCCTGAAAGCTTTGACGGCGAGTCGCCGCTGATACGCGACGAACACTCCAAAATTGTTAAGCCGCTGACGCCGTCCCAGGTCTATAACGTGCTGCACAGGCTTATGGCTCAAGCAGGACTGCTGGGAAGCAAGGTTGGAAGACGCTACACCATGAGACCGCACAGCATACGTAAGTTCTTCAGGACGCAGATGGCAGCGTTAGGCGTACAAACAGACTACATCGAGTACATGATGGGTCACACCATAAGCACGTATCATGATATTCAGATGAAGGGCACTGAGTTCCTGAGGGGCGTTTACGCCGCTTCAGGCGTGTGCGTGAAGCCTAAGACGAAGCCCAGCAGAGTGGAGATGCTGAAGGAAATGGTTAGAGCTTTAGGTTTGAACCCTGAGGAAATCTTGACCGAAAAAGCGCTATCATTGCCTCATAGAACCGTGATAACAGCGGGCGCGAAAACAAGCCATGACCAAGACCACGTGGACACGTTGCTTAAAGCATTGAAGCAGAAGCTCAAACAAGAAATCACCGCAGAAACAACGACACCACACTAAAAACGGTATAAATTACAATAGGGGAAAGGTAGCCCCGGCGCGAAGCTGGAAATCTTTGAAGGAAAAGGACACTGCGTGATGTTTGACTACTTGGAAAAACTGGGTGCAATTCTCCGTTCATGAACCGATGCCGAGACGAGGGGTGATTTACCCAAACTTGTAGTGTTTCCTAATTTTCTCCTTTATGTCCCACGTACATCTGAGCCCCTGCGGGAATACGACGTAGTCGCCCGCACCAAACTCCACGGTTCCTTCAGGACATTTCACGACTGCTTTGCCTTCAAGAATCAAGCAGGTTTCCTGCTCATCATATTCCCATGGGAAAGTTGATTCTTCTTTCTCCCAGATGGGCCACGATTCAGCTTCTCGCCGCTCTTGAGAGGTCGGTTTCTTGACTTTGGGCTTCATTTCAATCGCCTCCGTAATAACGCTCGTTGAGTGTTTTTAACTTTACGGGATGGGGTTGGCTAAGCTTCATCCTCGTCATCATCTATGTTGCCTATCAGTTCCATGGGTTGCCCGCAACACACAAGCCTTCCAGCGCCAGCCGCAACAACCTCTACCGAGTTCCCGCAGATTTTGCAAAGGTATATTTCTCCAACTTGAGTCATCTGGTCACCTCCACAACCCTTCTTAGATTAATTTGCCTGCTTTATGCTGGTTTCGCCTTATTAAACCAGCTTTTCCAGAACTGCTTTGGTTTTCTGAACTTCTGCAATTGCGCATTTGCTGCTGAGCTCTATGGTTAATGATCCGCTGTAGCCGTAATCTTGAAGTTTTGTGAGGAAAGTTTTCAGGCTGGGAGTTTCCACGACGAAAGGTTTGTGTGCTCTGTTGCTTATGTGGACGTTGAAGAGTTTACTGTGGTATTTTTCAAGAAGACTGTGTGTTTGTCCTGAAGTTTCAGCATGGCAAAAATCCAAGGTTATGCCCACTGTCCCTTCATCTATTACACTCAGGACTTCTTCGAGTTCTGCGACGTTCTTGCCGAAGCCGCTTGACGCGTATGAAAGGTTCTCCAAGGCAAGTCTGAGGTCCAAGCTTTCCGCATAGGAACCTACTTTCCTGAAAATCTCTTTCATAAACTTGTTTCGAAGTTTTTCCGGCAGCTTGCGTGAGACGTTGGAGTGGATCACGAGCACGGGGGCTGAGAGTTTGCTGGCGAAATCCGCCGACACGCGCCCGTAGTAGATGGCTTTCGGGATTTCGCTCTCGTTTTTCACGTGCAGCGTGGCAGCGTGTAGAGTCAAACAGTGCAGTCCAAGCGCGTCAATAAGCTCCTTCGCGGCGTAAACGGAATCCTCATCGTTCTCCTCCACGGATTTCATGTTAAACTCCAAATTCTCGAAGCCTAACCGTTTAATGGCAGTCAGGTTCTCGTCTAAGCTGTATTTGGAGAAGATTCCGTTGGATAGGCTTAGCCTCATTTATTTTCGCCTTCTAATGGCCGCTTTAGGTTTGAGCAATGATGTTTATTTTTCACCTGAAGGGCGATTTTGTTGTTTTATTGTCTGCCTATATAGTCGTTAATGAATTTGGTCACGATTTTGGGGTAGCTCAGCGCTGCTTTCACTGTTTTCCTTGGGTTCTTCATGTAGTTGATGAGCGACAGCCGTTTGTATGCCTTGAACGCTTGGATGGCGATTTCTTTCACCTCAGCAGGCGTGAAATCATCCGTCCTAATCAGGGGCATGCCGTGTGTCTGCCTTACCGTGGCGAAGTCCCGCGAGGTCAAGTTCTCCCGTACGAAGCCTTTGTCTCTGCATTCCTCGTAGAGTCTGGTGCCGTACAGGGGCGTGGCGACGTGCAGGAGCATGCCCAAGTCGTATTCCCGCTTGAGGCGAAGGGCGAGGTTCACGGTTTTCATCATGTTCTCGCGTTTCTCGCCGGGGAACCCTATGATGTAGAAGGCGGATGCGGACAAGCCTATTTCTCTGCAGGTTTTAGCGACTCGGATGGCGTCATCCAGTTTGAGGCTTTTTTGGATGATGTTGTCCAAAATGTATTGGTCTCCGGATTCTATGGCGAATATGATGCTTTGGCAGCCTGACCGCTGCATCTTCCGCAGAAGCTCGCGGGTGAGATAATCGGCTCTTATGCCGTTAGGCGTTTCCCACTTGAACCGGATGCCCTTTTCGATCATTTTGTCGCAGATGGTTTCGAAACGCTTCTTGTCCAGCGTGAGGTTATCGTCCTCAAAGAAAATGGTCTTAACACGGTACTTGGCGATAACGTACTCGATGTGCGCGATGACGTATTCTGGGGAGTGCGCCCTAAACAGTTTGCCCATGTGCAGGTGCACCGAGCAGAAGTTGCAGTTGAAGGGGCAGCCCCTGCTGGTTATCATGGATATAGCACGGTCTTTGAAGCTGCGGTACTCAATCTTCTCTGGACTGAGGTACTGCTCCATGTCCACCAAGTGATAAGCGGGGTAAGGAAGCTCATCCAAATCTTCAATGAACGGTCTAGGCGCGGTCAGCGTCGGCGTGCCGTTTTCGCGGTAGGCTATTCCCTGCACGTCGCTTAGCTTCTTTTTTCCCTCATAGTACGCGGCGATGTCGAGCATGGTGTATTCGCCTTCGCCGACCACGGCGACGTCAACGTTCGGGGCTTCCGCTAAAAATTTCAGCGGCACAACGGTAGTATGCGGACCGCCCACAACGGTCAGAATATCTGAGTCTACTTCTTTGGCGATGTCGGCGACTTTGACAGCGTTCTCGGCTTGGCACGTAAACGGGTTGGCGATACCTACGATGTCGGGTTTTCTTCGGCGGATTTCTTCGCGTATCTTCTGGTAGGGCATGCCGACTTCGAGTATGTCGCCGACTTTATGAAAGTGAGGCTCGGTCATGAAAGCGTCCAGAATCTCCGGTTTGTAGCCGGCTTTTTCCAGCACGGCGGCGATGTACATCAACCCGAGTGGAAGGTTGCCTGCGGGCGGGTCTGAGCCCGGATAGAAAGTCTGCGGCGGGTTGATTAGGAGCACTTTCATGGTTTTTACCTAAGGTTAATGTAGCTTTTGCGGCGTATTTAAATTCGTTTGCAAAATGGCTGTCCTGCGTGAAGCGCTGGGCGTGAGGAGGATGCTATTTTTTGGCTATCCAGTAGCTCATTTCAGGGCGGCAGATGCGCCTGTACAATGGGTAGAGAGGGTTGAAAACCCACGTTCCCTTAAGGTGATAGTCCGTTCGTTTGAAGAATTGGAAGTGCTCGGTTTTGAAGACCTGCTCGATTTTCTGGTGGTCCAGCGGGTGTTCTTTCTTGTGCCAGTAATCCGAAAGCGTGTAGTCAAGCGAAGGGAACTTGACGCCGATGACTTGGAAGTGCAGGCTGTTAATCAGCGGGTTGGAATGAAAGTAAGCGTTCTTAACAAAGTTCGCTAAAAAGTTCGGCTCATCCTTCCAGTAAAACGGAGACGCTTCATGGTCAAGATACATCACACCGCCCTTTTTCAGGAACACCGACAGCCTGCGAAGGGAGTCTTCGTAGTCAGGGAGGTGGTGCAGCACAGAGTAGCCGCAGATTAAGTCGAATTCACCCATGCTGAAACGTGCATCTTCTATAGGTGCGTTAATGACTGCCAATCGTTTGGTTTGCAGGGATTGCTTGTGTTTGCGTTGCAAAATCTGACACATCTCCGCTGAGATGTCGATGGCGGTCACTGTGTAACCCATGGCGAGAAGTTTATCCGTCAGGTTTCCCGTGCCCGCGCCGAAGTCCAGCGCCTTATGCTTGTTATCGTCCACGAGGGCGTTGACCCTATTTAGCGTGGATTCTATGCGTTTCTGCTCCTGCGTGCCGTAAACTTCTGGGTGGAAAAGCTCGTAGTAGGCGGCTTCGAAACGGTGCACTGCAATGTTCGCCTTATGAATCCGCTCGGCGCTGGCTGCTGGCAAATTAGACTTCAAGCTTTCAACTGTCTCCGCGTGCACATGTGATGCTACATTGCCTTTTCAGTGCTAATTAATTTATGTTTTCGAAAGGCGGACAAAAAATTCGAGGCAACAGGTATCGTGTAAGCTTTTTGTCTCTAGTCTAATAGGGGAATTATGACCAAGCAGAGCATCACTAAGCCCGAACAAGAAATAACAAGGTAAACGATGCAGAAACATGGAGGGATGGTCGATATTGACGCAGAAACCGCCAAACATGTTAAAAAACAGTAGATGAGAGGGGGACTACCCGCAGAGCAGACGGTGCTACAATAAGGAGCCGCACAGTTTTACCAGTCTGCGTGCGCTTTCCGGTATGGTCCACGCTTCCTTAAGCGCGCCTTCTTCTTTTCCTCTTCTTTCCCCAACTTCTCGTCCTGCATTTCTTCGGATTCACCGTTTCCTTCCTTCAAGAACACGGCACACCTAGCCCAGTTTGCCTTGTTTGTTCTTAATTATTTTCTCCAGGTTAATTTCGAAAGCAGCCACAGGATTCTCCAGTTTCCACGCCTCAAGCACACCCGGATAAACCTCACCAACCACACCCACCTCTACACCGTTAACCATCACCGCGCCAACCCTTCCCTCAATAAAGCTCGGATGCACCGTTTCACGTATTTGCCAGTTCACACCGAAGTTCATGAAAAACGTGTCCAAAGCGGATTTGATTTCGGTGAAGCCAGCCGCCGAATGCGATGTGACTGCCGCAAGCCAATCCTCATCGCGCGTCTTTGTCTCCTTCGACTCGTCCAGCAGCGTAACTTTGCCCAACTCGAAGATTCGCTGCGGAAACTCCACCGACTGGTTGCTGCTGAGGAACTCCATTAAGCTGGGCAACAGCCAGTTCCGCAGACACGTCATCGTCACCACTTTGGGGTTCGCCACTTCCACAACCCGCGTTTTCTCACAGTTCATCCTGTCAAACAGCGTCTCAGGATTCGTCAAGTTATACGTCAAAACCTCTTGGAAACCCAGCCCAACTAGCAACTCACGCGCAACATCCAGCAAACGCTGCTCAGGCTTCACGCAGCCAGTTGTAGGCAACTCACGCCAAACAGGTGCAATGTTGTTGTAGCCGTAAGCAACGGCGACATCCTCAACCAAATCCACGGGGTGCATCACGTCCACACGGTAGCAAGGGACCAAAACCCCAACGCTTTCAACGCTGACCGATTCCACGCCGAACCCCGCAGTCAGCAGCAGCTCCGCAATCCGTTTCGCGGAGAGCCGCAAACCCAAAATCTTGTTCGTGTAATCCACGTTTAACTCCACCAATCGACTTCGAAAGTCAGGAGTAACCACCTTTAAACCGTCAGATTCATACCGCACAGTCGCCGCAAAAACCCTGCCACCTCTGTCCGCCAAAGCCAAAGCCACAAGCTTCAAAGTGTTAAGCACTGTCTCATGCACGGTTCCCGTAACCTCCACAAGCACGTCACGCGTTTCCGCCGTCACGCGTCCCAAATCGTTCGAGTTAATTATGGGCGGAAAACTCAGCACCTTGTTATGTGAATCCATGATTATCGGGTAAACCTCATGGCTCTTCACGATGCTGCCGTACTCGATTCCCTTCGGATGCTGCTCCAGAATCTCCGCAAGACTCAGCGACTCACTGAAGCCCAACGGCACAAACCTCACCGCTTCAGGCTTCACAACCTTATAGCTCAACGGCGGAACAATCAAGCTGTAATCGTAAAGCCCAATGGAGGTTTTTTGCCGGTTTCTGCCGTAAGTCTGGTCAAGCTTATCCTGCAGGTGCATGAGCCCACGAATCACCGTATCCGACAAAGCAACGTTCTTGACAACTGCACATCCCATGAATGGTCGAATGGTTCTGAGCCGCGAATCCACGGAGACATCCACCACAGACTCGCCGACAACGTACTCCTTAAGCCCCTTTGCAATGCCAAGGTAGCCGCGAAGCACTCTAGCCAAGCCTTCAACGCTCCAAAGGTCAGGACGATTCGTGTCCTTAATCTCGATGCTTGCAATGCCCTCTTGCCGGTTGTAGAGCTTCACTTCGCCCTTAACAAACGCCAAATCAGCATCCAGCTTCTCCACGTCACCGCGGTACACAACGCCCAGAAGCTTCTCCAACTCGCCTAAGTCAACATCAATCGTGGGCATAGTTAAGCCACCTGTTTCCTCCTAAGCCAATCAAGGTCTTGGCTGAAAATGCAGCGGATATCGTCGATGCCTGCACGCATCATGAACAAGCGGTCAACACCCAAACCCCAAGCGATAACGGGAACCTGCACGCCCAAAGGCAACGTGACTTCTGGACGGAAAATTCCGGAGCCGCCGAACTCAACCCAGCCGTAGCCTTCCTTGTAAGCGCTTAACTCGACGCTGGGTTCCGTGAACGGGAAGTAATCGGGCTTAAAGCGGACTTTGTCTGCTCCGGCGATTTCACGGGCGAACTTTTCCAAGACGCCCAACAGGTCCCTGAGCGTTAAGTGCTCATCGACCACGATGCCTTCAACTTGATTGAATTCGCTGAGGTGTGTTTTGTCGATGACTTCTGGTCTGTAAACGCGTGCGATGGAGAAGTATCGGCTTGGCAATTCGAGGTCTTTGCTGAGGAGCGTGCGTGCGCTGAGGCATGTGCCGTGCCCGCGCAAAATCAGGCGTTCTGCTTCGCGTATGGAGTATGTGCTGTGCCATCCTGTGGAGCCTGTTTTCCAACCGTTCTCATGCGTTTCTTTAACGTGTTCCACGGCAGTTTTGTACTTGCTGATGTCGCCGTAAACTGGGCTTTTAACATAGTAGATGTCGGATGGTTCGCGTGCGGGATGGTCTTGGGGCGTGTACAGGGCGTCGAAGTTGAAGAAAGCGGTTTCCACGTTGGTTCCAGTCATTTCTTTGAAGCCGAGTTGGACGAGTTTCATGCGGACTTCTTCGAGGAAGCTGAGGTAGGGATGTTTTTTTCCAGGCCAGGTTTTGGCTACTGGGGCTTGGATGTTGTATTTTTGTAGCTTGCCATTTCGCCATTTGCCCGTGATTATGAGTTCAGGTGTGAGCTGCGTTATTTCTGCTGCGGTAGCTCTGCGAGTTGCGGCGTGTAAGCCTGCATGTGTGATTTCGAGTTTACGTTTGGTCTTCGGCTCAACGGTGAGCAGCTTGCGCTTTTTGAGGGTTTCCACGGCTGACTGAAGTTCTGGTGTCAAGTCTCCAAGTGTGGTTTGTTGTCGGGCGCTGAGGAATGTAAGTAGGGCTTCATCGTTTTCTTCTGGAATCACGACCTGATGCAAGCGTGGGTCTGCTATGCGGACTGTGTTAGTTGCTGAGTCGTAGATTGCCCATTTTTTCCTGATTGCCCAGCCAAGCGCGATTTGTTTGAACTGCGGTTCTAAGCCTGCTTTCTCTGCGGCTTGGTTTAGGTTTGCGGCTCCGCCAAGCGCTGCTATGGCTTTGATTAGTCTGCGTTCAGGTAAGCCGTTTTTGGCGTGATGTTCGCCTTCGCTGGTTAACCTGAGTTGGGTTTGCTGTTCCGCGTAGATTTTTACGAGGTCTTTTTCTTTCAGCGTCAGTGCTGCGCGCATTACGGCAGCGTCTGGAAAACCGCATTCGGCGATGAGTTCTTCTACTGTGGCTGTTCCGCCAAACTTTTCCAGAGCGGAGAGGATTTTTTGTTCGTGCGCTCTAAGCTCGACCATGCTTCATGTGCCCTTCGTTATCGTGAATCGCTACGTTCGTTATGCATAGTTCTTACGTCGCAAATAAAAGCATGCTGATGCAATGATGTGTAACTGTCGTGTGAAAAAGACTAATAGCCTCTCTATAAATAACTTAAAATGCTGAGGAAAACGTGTAAAGAAACTCTACCGTGGATTGCATGGTTGGCTCTTAGCGTCAAGCTTTTTAGTGGGAAGCGTCTTAGATGAGTGTCGGTGTTGTTATGGAGAAAACTGTTCAGAAATATCTGGTTATGATTAAGTTGAGCCCAAACATGGCTGCGAAACTGTATGAGCCTTTGATGGAGTTTGGTGAATCGCCTATCGAAGGCGTGAAGCTTGAGGAAGCCTACCAAGTGTTTGGTGAATGGGATTTCGCTATTCTGTTTCAAGCCGACACCAACGCTAACGCTTTGCATTTCGTCGGAGACAGAATCCGCTTGATTGAAGGGGTTTTGGAGACTTTCACCATACCGCTGGCGCCTATAAAGAACTACCGCAAATAACGGAAATAACTCACTATCATTATCGCTTCTTGCCAATCTCGGAGTTGAACATGGCGGGTATTGAATCGAGCAAGTGACGAGCAAACAAGAAACAGGTTTACTGGGTCCTGAAGGCGCAATAAAGTGAAAACTCGAAGTCCTACCCTTTCATTCTCTTTCCTCTTATTTTGTTCAACTATTTTGATAAAAAATATAACAAAACTAAAAAAAGGGAAAGTAGTTTTGATGGCTGTTGGCAGGCTATGGTCGTCTTCTGAACAGCAGCATCATGACAGCGCCAACTGCGACAATTGCAATGATTATGGCGATTGACATAGGCATAAAGTACAGCTCAGCCATTGATACAGGTGTAGGCGTGGGTTCGGGTGTTGCTTCAGGTGCTTCTGTCACTATTGCAGCGGTCTCCGCGAACGAGGCATAGTAGGCTTTTGAACCGCCGAAGGTTACGATTATCGTGTACCTGCCTGGAACAGGCGGAGTCTCCCATGCAAAACTGTAGAACCCGCTAGCATCACTTGTGGCTGTGCCGAGGTGGATAAAGTTGTTGTTAGGGTCAATCGCATCTATCGAGACTTCAACACCGGACGCGTTCGAAGGACGCGGAAACTGCTTATACACGTACAACATCCAGTCGCTCATGCACTCGTCAGAAACAGCAGGAACACCGTTTGGAAAACGAGCCCTCAAGGCGTAGCTTTCTGTTCCCGGTGAAATGTCAGTCACCGTACCTTCTATCAATACGTAATTTCCTTCAGTAACAACGTTGTTTCTGATTAATGCGCTGGTTGCGCTTGGTCCCTTGCCTATGGCATATATGCGCTGGTCATACGTATCCATCGTCGCTATAACACTGTCGCCGATAAGTGCGGGTCCTCCGCCCCAATAGGTTAGACGAGTCAAACCGTTCACCCGCCATATTTCCTCACCAGTTGTAACATTTAGGCATATGAATGGTGCACCGCGTGGTTTTGGATCTATAGGAGAATGCTCAAGATGTCCCAAGTAGATTTTTCCGTCAGTGATGAACACTGGTCGCATCCACCAATCATTAGCCCACAAGATTTCTTGGTAGGGGTCATTGGCGTGATAGGTCCAAGCAGTCTTGCCTGTCTTGAGATCGTAGGCGTATACTATTCCGCTAATGCCAGATGAGATGAGCCTGCCGTAAGCGATATAGCGTACTGTGCCGACCCACGTGTTCAAGTAATGCTCAGAATCGGTTTCCCATAGAAAATCTCCTGTTTCAGCGCTGAAGCCGTAATGTTTTGTAAGTTCCGCTGCCCACAGAGTGAAAACGCCATCCTTGCCTTGTGAACTAATGGCGCCAAAGCTTACGCTTACGTTGCCTTCAGCCCATTCAGCTGGTGCCTTCCAAGTTTTGTTGAACAGCAAAAAGCCTTCTTGCCCCTGTTTCAAGCTGAAAGCCCATAAATTGACCTCAGTCTGTGTTATCCGTGCGCCAACTACTCTGTCGTCAAGGACCGCTTGAACACTTCCAGGCAAACCCGTTGGGATTGTCTTGTTCCACGTATAGCCAGCTAAGCCCAGTGGTGTAGTAGGCGATACGATTGCGGCGGTCGCGTTGATAACCTTGCCCATGGGTCGCCATTGACCCCATCCCATAGATGGGTATGTTGTGCTTGCGTACAACTGCGGTATGTTAGTTGAGTTCCACAGAGTCATATAGCCAGCGGCGAGGTTGAAGGTATAGTAGAGGATTTCTCCTTTAGGACCGTATACTCTGGTGCCCGAAGGAATACCATAGAGGGCGTATACAAAGTCTCCAGTGAAAGGGTCAAACGCGCACCAAATAGTGCCTGCAGTTGAAGGAAGACCTAGAAGGGTACGCGTGCCAGCGTCACCCACAGCCCACAAGTAGTCATAAACGCCGTGGTAATCATAGGTATCCCAGTACAATAGTTGAGCAAAGCTTATCGTCAGGTTGTTTAGCATGACTCTAGACCATAGCTCTTCACCAGTACGCAGATCCACACAAACAGTTTCCTTGTACTTGTCAGGGCTAGCATATTTCTCGTAGTAAAATTTTCCACCAAGAATTACTGGTCCACCAAATCGTCCGCCAAATTTGCCTTCGTACGCATCACCCTCTTCGAAACCGTGATAGCCAAGAGCTTCTAATGCTGGTTCACCTAATGATCCTCCGACGAGACCTCCTGTCGTTAGCGGTTTTGCCCATAATACGTGTGCGGTTTCTGGTCCTTCATTGTAAGGAGCGTACAGGTTACGAGGGGACCAATACAGCCAGTTTCCCGCGATCACTGACCATTCTCTGAGCTGTGGGTCTATGGGGCGAGTCCAGTATTCGGTTGGAAGCGGCATGCTTGGATAATACTTTACAGGTTCCTCCTGTACAACAAGAATTAGTTTCTCACTGTCACTCGCCAGCATCACTGTACCCACTGGAACCATGCGCCCTTGCTTAGTAGAAGTTGTCACCTGTTCAGGAAATGCGTCTGTAAAGTGTAGTTGCCGGGTATGTTAGGAACAAATGTTCTGCCTGTTCCACCTGTGGAATCAGTTCTAATATCACTAAGCGTCTCGGTAGTGCCGTCAGGCTTTTCAATCGTGACACTCAAGCCCTCCCAACCCATAGATACGTCTTGCAGCGCCAGTGTTATCCCCACATGAAGCAGAACTTCTTGACCAACACCAACCGGGTTAGGTATGGCACCAATGAAAGCATAAGTCTTCATCGTGCTCTGCGCGTTAGCAGTTGGTAAAGTAACGAGTGAAATAGCGAAGGTCAATATCAGTAGCATAGCTATCGCTGCTGTAGTTTTGCTTTTTCCCATTTTTCTCTCTCCTATTTTTAATACACACTAAGGTGTACGGGCACCCATTTTCAGTTAAGTTGTATATAAAATTTTCACAACTTAAAGGGTAATAAAATTAATACCCAATTATTCAATCAGAAGTAACGACATATAGCCAAACGAGAAAAACTTTGCACGAATGCTCTGGAGTGCTATCCGATAATTTTCTTCAGAACGGGCACTTTTTTCATGAAAAGGATTAACCCGAGAGTGATGAAGAGCGTAACTACTGTGATAAGTGGCACCTCGACTATTGGGTCCAGTATTGTGAGGCTTATTTTGAACCCGAAGTATCCGCGTTGAAGCGATTCCAGAATCATATAGTGAAAAAGGTAAATTGGCAAAATGTTTGCGCTGATCGCTTGAACGACGCGGTTGCAATGAGGGTGATTGTTTCCTGGCCAGTCAGGCTTGTGCTTGCTTAAAATGAGGAACAATGCAACGGTGGAAGTTATCATGTTTATGGTCAAAGAGTCGTAGAAGAAATAGTATCGTCCTAAAGAGTTGAAAGGAAAGGTGACTAGAAAGGTGCCGATCATCGTCCAAGCGAAGCCTAAGATTAAAAGCCCATATAGAATTAAAGAACGCAGTTGCACTTTTTGCAGATAAACTCCTAAGATATAGTAGCCTATCCATCCGCCGAAAACGAACACGTTAACCTGAATCATGGACAAATCATACACTCTAGTCAATTGAAGAAGGGGCACAACAGCTGTGCCTAAGAACCACAGCACCAAAAGATACTTGAGAAGGTGACGTTCGCCGTGGGCTGTTATCAAACGCAAAACTGGTGTAATCAAGTACAAGCCAGCGATAAGGTAGAGAAACCACATGTGAATGTAGGCGCCAGACAACAGACCCTGAACTATTGAATTTAAAGTTAGGACCTCGTGGTTGGCGAAGTACCTCCATGCGAAGTATGCTGCGGTCCAGAACATAAACGCCCAGCCGATGCGGTTAAACCGTTTTTTTAAAAAAACTTTTATGGGCTCGTTAACTTTAGAGGGCTGAAGATGCAAAGCACCACTTAAAATAACAAACAAGGGTACGCAGGTTGCGGCGAAGGAGTTGTAAGCTGTTGTCGTCAACCAGTACATCATCTCTTGTAGGTCGTTGGCTGGCGGTTCACCGGACGCGTGCAGCATGATCACTAACACGATGGCTACGAGGCGGATGAGGTTGACTGGAAGAGGGCTTTGACCCGTTTTCGGGTACAAATTCTTACCCTTCAGACTAATTTATTTTTGAACGGTTCAGTTTAATAAGATTTAACATTCTTCTAGCTAATGTAGCTGCAAGTTTTCTTGAAAAGTTAGAGTGAAGGAATTTAAGAACACACCACATGAAAGCAGCGTTGTCTTGAGATAACATATTGAAAAATTGTGCTGATCAGGCTTGGTTTTGAGCCTTCCACTTCTTGAATTCCGCTATTGTTTGCGGCTTCTTGCGTCCGTCAAACGCGTGGTGCAGCGCCAAACTTGGACTGTGCAGAAGCATGCGTGGACCAGCGTACCGCATGACCTTCTTCACTTTCTCCCGCATCTCAGGCTGATAACAGTGCACCAGACATTTGCCGCATGTGGATTTGTGCTCTTGGAATGGGCATTTGTCCAGTCTCGTGAACGCGTAAGATAAAAATTCGGTGCATTCGGGGCACAGCGCGTCGCCTTTTGTCTGGTGGTGTCCATGGCAGTATATGTGGACCATGACGCTGATGGTTTTTTTCTCTCTTGTTATCCGCGGATGTTGCATGCTCATGTGATACTTTCCTCTACTTGTAGTATATGTTAAACAGGAAAATAAGGATTAACGTTTAAACTTTGTTTTACGCTGAAAACGCAGTAGCATCTGCAAAAATGAGCAGTGATTTCAATATTTTCCGCGAAACTCAACAACTCCACTAGGCTGAGTGTAGCTCAAGCATCTTTCATTTGCTTAAAACTGCTGCATGTTACGCCTGCCTTCAGCTTCCGCGTCAATCCGCTTCAAAAGCCTAAGCACCTTCTTGCCTTTCCGCTCCAGCAGTTTCTCGCTGAATTTGTTTTGGGCTCGGCAAACTTCGTCCACAACAATTCCCTTCTCCTCATCATAAATCACTGGGTAAAGACGGCAGCCCAGAGGACGAGATTCATAAACCTTGCACCGTCGAGCTTCAACGTTGAAGAAAACGCAGTGCCCGTGCTGGTTGCGCAGTTTAGCGTAGCCTTCTCTGTCGAACAGCACGAAAAACTCTCGCGGATAACCATTTCTTTCTAAACGTTCAATGTCCCCTCTGGAAAGCAGCATTTCGGTTTCTGTGCAGCAGTCGCCACAGCGCAAACACCACATAAGCGTATCCTGTTTCTGCCCCTATTTCAGCTTTTATCCGAACCCAAACAAATCTTGACTTGGCATGGCATTCAAATTTTAAAAGCAACAAGAACATCTAAAATACAGGGATTTTTGGAAACTGACTTGCTGCGAAAAGCTTCCTCAAAAAATTGAAATTCCACTATTGACTGACACGATACAGTCACGAACACATAAAGCTCAGTTTGCACTATTTTTATAAATTGTCGCCAGCGATTGAAAAGGCAAGAAATTTTTGTTAATTAAAAAAAAGCCCACACCTCATGCCCACGTTCCGGAAGCCTTTGCTCCAACATTATCCTGCGCAGCATCGGAGAGAAAGGCGACGCGGATTCAGAAGAGTTTGAGCTACATCTTAAATGGGTTCCTAATGAGCATTCGCGTAACTTTTTAAAAGCTTTCACCATGGAGCACAACTTAGAAATGAGGGAAAAGGGAAAATCCACCATCATCTACAGCCAGCAATCGCAAAGCCGCGAATAGCCGCTGTCCATAGTTACCTGCATATAGCTTAACCTGCGCGCCTCGCAAGTTTTAAATTCGAAGCTACAGATATTCCGCGGGTAGTTTTAGGAGAAGGGAGAATGGCTAAGCCAGTTGTGGAAGTCGACACTTTAGTTAAACAATATGGACAGCTACGGGCTGTCGATGGGATTTCGTTCAAAGTCCATGAAGAAGAAGTGTTCGCGTTCCTAGGTCCCAACGGCGCTGGAAAAACCACAACCGTTGAGATTCTTGAGTGCATAAGACCGCTGACCAGCGGCACCGCGCGCATCTTCGGGTACGAAGTAACTCGTAACAGCGACGTTGTCGAAATCAAGAGGCGAATAGGCGCGTTACCTCAAGAATTCAGCGCCTTAGACAAGCTTACGGTTAAGGAAAACATCGAGTTAATTGGCGACATGTACGAGAAGCACCTTGACGTCATGGAAATCATTAAACTGCTTGACTTAGAGGATAAGACTAACGAAAAATTTGAGAATCTTTCTGGAGGTTTGAAGCAGAGAGTTGGGGTTGCAGCTGCCTTAGTCAGCGACCCGCAGCTCATATTTTTGGATGAGCCAACAACGGGACTTGACCCTAAAGCGAGAAGAGATGTTTGGGCGGTAATTACGAACCTGAAGAAGCTAGGCAAAACAGTGTTTCTCACCACGCATTACATGGAAGAAGCCCAAATGTTAGCCGACAGAGTTGCAATCATTAACAAAGGCAAGATTGCCGCAATTGGCTCACCTCAAGAGTTAATCGCCCAGTACGGCGGCTTAAAAATTCTGAAAATCCGCGGAGGAGACGAGGCGCTTGCAGGCTTACTTCAGAAGAAATATGATAAGGTTAGCTTGAACAGCAACGGTGACATACTGGTGAAGATAGATGATGCTGAGGAGTTTTGGCGGGTCATGGCAACCTTAACTGACATGAAAGTTGGCAGAGACATTGAGATTCAAACGCCCACAATAGAGGATGTTTTCCTCAAAATCACTGGCGGAATAATAACCGAAGAGGGGGAACTGAAGCAGTGAAAGCTTTTACCATATTCAAAGCCGTAACCAAGAACTGGATACGAAGCCGTTCAGGTCTCTTCTTCAGCATATTGTTCCCCGTGCTGCTATTGTTGGTGTTTGGTGCAATCTTTTCGGGAATCGGCGGAACAGCACAGTACAGCCTTTTCGTGCAAAACCTCGACACAAACACTTCTGGGCAGCCAACAGAGATTTCAACAGCGTTTATTGAAGCGTTGAACAGCACTGAAACCTTTGCAATAAGCGATATCCCCGCAGACGCAAACGCCACCGAGTACGTTCGCGACAAGCTTGGCCCGTTAGGCGGCAACATACGCATCTTGGTAATCTCTAAAGGCTTCCAAGACGACTTGCTTAATGGCACACTCAAAGTTAGAATAGGCATAATCTATGACACTGTCACGTATTTTGAGCCTTACATGACTGATAAACAAAACGCAGCTATTTCACAGGGTCTTTCGCAGATGCAGCAGCTCAACGCATCAATCCCTGACACAAAAGCCTCTTTGACAATTATGCTTGACCCCGCCGACCAGTCTGCAGCAATGGTGAAAAGCATAGTCATGAGCGTGGTGAACGCATTCAACTATGAACTCATAGGTGCAGAAAACGTTGTAGAATTCAACGAAGCATCAGTAACGACCAAACGTTATAGCAACGTGGATTTCTACATTCCTGGCATCACAGCAGCTTTCATAATGACTAACGGCATAATCGCTTTGACGGCTACTACCACAGAATTCAAGCGAAGAGGCATCATAAAGCGTTTGTCACTCACCCCGCTTACCAAGATTGATTGGGTGGTAGGCAATGTTCTCTGTCAAACTCTCTTAAACCTAATGCTGGCGGGGATTATGATTGCTCTCGGCTGGGTGGTTTTTAATGTCCGCGTGATACCTGACGCTCTTTCGATAGCTCTGATTCTATTGGGTTCAATAATGTTTTCAGGCATGGGCATGGCGTTGTCAGGTTTCATAAAAGATGTAGAAGCCGCATCAGCCATTGGCAACGCAATAGCTTTCCCCATGATGTTCTTGTCGGGAACGTATTTCCCAATGGAAATAATGCCCAGTTATTTGCAGACAGTTTCGAAAGCTCTACCATTGACATACGTCTCTGAAGGACTCAAACATGCGATGATTTACCAGAACCCTGAAGGCACATACATAAACATGGCAATAGTTGCTATGCTTGCTGTGGTCTTCATAATTGTGGGTGCCATTGTAACGCGATGGAAAGAGAAGTGATTATACCCCGTTGCTCTGCGAAAAGAGATATATGCCTTCATAGATTCTTTCCTGTCAAAAAGGTTTGGTGATTCAGATGGTTTCGCCCAACGCTGGAGAAAATGAGATGGTTGTCACGCCCTGGGAAGTAAAGGGCAAAGTAGACTACGAACGCTTAATCCGCGAGTTCGGCACCCAGCCGCTAACAGATGAGTTGCTTGACAAAATCGCCGCACACACGAACAAACTGCACCTTCAGCTTCAGAGGCGCATCTTCTTCTCCCACCGCGACTTGGACACGGTGCTCGACCTCTATGATAAGGGAATCAAGTTCGTTTTGTACACGGGTAGAGGGCCGTCAGGACCCGTGCATATCGGGCACCTTGTGCCGTGGATTTTCACGTTGCACATGCAGGAAAAATTCGGCACGCGGCTCTATTTCCAGTTAACCGATGACGAAAAGTTCCTTGTGGAAGATGAGGCGAGCTTGGAGCAGACGCGCAGGTACGCTTACGAGAACGCCCTTGACCTGATTGCTTTGGGGTTTAAGCCTGAAAACACATTCATCATCTACGACGTGCAGGACATTGACTTGCTTTACGATTTGACGCTGGAAGTCGCGAAACGCATCACTTACTCAACTGCACGCGCAACCTTCGGGTTCCAAGACAGCACCAACATTGGCTGGGTTTTCTGGCCAGCCCTGCAAGCTGCGCCGTGCTTCATCCATGCGAAGTTGACTGGCGAAAACGTGCCTGCACTCATTCCAGCAGCCATAGACCAAGACCCATACTGGCGGGTTACTCGCGACGTGGCTCAGAAGCTCGGCTACTACAAGCCTGCGCAAATCCACTGCCGCTTCCTTCCAGGTTTGGGCGCGGGGGGAAAAATGAGCGCCTCCATGCCTGAAACAAGCATATTTACCATGGACCCGCCTGAGTTGGTGAAGCGGAAAATCTGGAACGCTTTTACAGGCGGCAAAGGAACCGCGGCGGAACAGCGAAAAACGGGTGCCGACCCCACTGTGTGCAGCATCTTCCAGTACTACTTTTACCTCTTCGAGGAAAGCGACAAGAAGCTGGCTGAAAGGGAGCACAGGTGCAAAACGGGCGAGCTGCTCTGCGGCGAATGCAAAACCGATTTAACAGCCAAGCTCAACAAGTTTCTCGAGCAGCATCGGGAACGCCGCGAAAAAGCCAAAGACGTAATCGACCAATACCACATAAAGCGCTAGCTTTGCCTATCTACTCGGAGAGCAGACTCAAGCCCTCATTTAAAGCAGCCTTTGCTAAGAGCAGGCCAAAAAGAATCCTGGTTAAAGCAGTTATTGGTGGCAATTAAAGAAAGAAAAATAAGTGACGAGAGCCAATCGCAGTCATGGAAAACAAAGTTAAGTAGAGATGAAATGTTATGTCTGGAAAAATCGATGTCAACTCCCAATATTCATACAGGCTCCTTCATCCCATGCACACTGTCATCGTTTCATGCATGGGAAAAGCAGGAAAACCGAATGCCACCACTCTTGCATGGGCAATGCCCACCTCCAACGACCCGCCGATGGTCGCAATCAGCGTTTCGCCCAAGCGCCTTTCGCACACGCTCATCGAGGAGTCCCAAGAGTTCATCGTCAACGTTCCCACACTTGAGCTGTTGCAGGCGACCTATGCCTGTGGCAGTTTCAGCGGAAGAAGTTTCGACAAATTCAAAAAAGCAGGCTTAACCCCGATTCCAGCCAAGAAGGTGAGGGCCCCAGCGATAAAAGAATGTGTAGCACACTTAGAATGCACGGTGGACCGCCAATTCACAACTGGAGATCACACTGTCTTCGTCGGCAAAATCCTTGCAGCATACGCAAATATGGGCGTCTTCACAGAAAGGTATAATTTGGAATCGGCGCGGCTACTGTATCACGCGGGCGGAAACAACTTCGCAGTCCTCGACCTCAAAATTTACAAGCCCTAAAAACGCATGGACTGCGGAAAAAGAGAGTACGCATTTAAGCAGCTTTCGCCCTATAGAGGAGACATAAAAATTTCAAGCGAGCAGAAACGGAATGGCGATTGTTGATGCCCTCTTATGACAAAGAAGAACTGGAAAAATTCCGATTATCAGGGAAGATTCTCCGCGAAGCACGAGAAGAAATGCGCCAATTTGTTCACGAAAACATGCCCATAATCGATGTCTGCGAAAAAGCTGAAGCGCTCATATGCAAGAAAGGCGGCAAACCCGCATTCCCCTGCAACGTCTCCATCAATGAAGTAGCCGCTCACTATACGTCACCTCCCAACGACGAGCGGAGAATACCTGAAAAAGCCGTAGTGAAAGTGGATATGGGCGTTCACGTTGACGGCTACGTCACCGACACTGCTTTCACGGCCTGCTTCAACCCAGAATATAGAAGTATGCAGAACGCGGCGGAACAAGCATTGAAGGCCGCCATTGACAGCATTCACGGTGAGATGTCTGTGTCAAAAATCGGTGAGATAATCGAGCAAACCATAAAAAACCGCGGGTTTAAGCCGATTTCAAACTTGACGGGGCACTCTGTTGGGAGATATTTGATCCACGCGGGCACCTCTATTCCTAACGTCCAGCAAATCTCGTTCACAAAGGTCAGGACAGGGGAAGTATTCGCCATAGAGCCGTTCGTTACAACGCCAGAAGCGGTAGGTCGAGTTGAAGATAGCCCGCAAACCACCATCTTCCGCCTAGTTAAAGCTAAGTCTCAGAAAGATCCTTACGCCAAAAAAATGCTGAAGTACATCGAGGATAATTTTAAAAGCCTGCCTTTTGCTGAGCGCTGGCTGAAAGACGTGGTGCCAAGAGACAAGCACCGCGAAGCCTTCAAGCATCTGCTCGATTCAAAAACGCTTATGGCGTATCCTGTGTTCGTGGAAGTTAGCAGAAAAAACGTGACTCAAGCCGAGCACACGGTGCTCATAACTGAGGACGGCTGTGAAGTTTTAACTTAGACGTTGTAGGTTTTTTCTTTTTCTTTGACTTCTTTGTAGATGGCGGTTATGGTCATTTTGTCGTCGCATTTTTGGCACTTGTCCAGTTCTTTGTAGACGTAGTCGCCGCGCTGGAACTCTCTGACGCTTTTAAGCCCGCATTTTATGCATTCGATGGTTGTCATAATCTTCGGTGCTTCAATCTTCAAGTTTGCTACGCGTTTCCGCGATTGTAGCAGCAAGTAAGTCGATAAACCCATGGTTATGAAACCTATAATCAGCAAGTATCCAGCCACAACTTGGTCCCCTACAACAAATGCGCTGACGGCGAACAGAAGAGCCATTATAGACAGCGCCAAGATTATCAGCACTATCGTTAACATATAGGTTGAGATTCTACTGGCTGTTGTGGACGATTGATCGTTTTCAGTCATTCTTTTTCTCCTCTCCTATTGCCCGATTCCTATGGTGTTGCCCACGCCGACGATGATGACTTTGTCGCCTTCCTTTGTCCTTTCAAGGATAACGTTTTTCACTCGTTCGATGACTTTGTCAGCTGAGTCTGAAATTTCCTTGCGCATGGGAGAAACCGCGTCGCCTATGTCCTCTTTGATGATGACCGCGTTGATTGGAATGTGATATTTCACGAGTGTCTCTTCAATCTTGTACTGGTCAACACCAGGTCCCCCGATTGCCGCGCCTATTCCCTCTGCAACCTCGCCGACTCCTTCACCTTCAAGCTTCAGGCCAGCGTCAATCATTATAACATTGGCAATCTTTCCTTCGTTTTCCTCGATGATAGTTTGCACTGCGTCGCCTGGCTTGCCTACGTTGCCGCCTGGGCCTTCAGCCTTTATGATGAAAGCGGTGCGCCCTTCTATGGGCACAGTTGCCACCACACAGTCTTTAGGCAGTTTGCGCGTTTCATAGCCATGCATAAGTTTAGCTGCAACCAACGGACCCGCGCCGTCTCCTATTGGCTGACCGTAAGCGAACGCTTTAAGCGCGCTTGCATACGCCTCCGCTTCTTTCATAACGAGAGGCAATATCATCTGTAGCTGCATTATGACGTAGAGGCTTAGCGTTTTTTTGCCTTGGATGTAGTAGTGACGTACAACTTTGTAGATGAAATTAAGCGCCATAGCCGCTTCCAAAGTATTCTCGAGATTGTTCACCTGGACTTCGTCGCTGCCGGGCGCCATTATTTTTACTTCATCCTTAAGACGGGTATCCCTTACGTCGAGTATGTGGTCCAGCTTGTAAACTATGCCTGCTGGATCCATACTCTGCGGGGAGATAGTGAAATACTCCAAGTAACGGTCAACTCTTGCAGAGGGATCGGTTTGGGGTTTGCCGATTTCTTTTATGGTCTCTATAGCGATCTTTCGCCCTTCTTCCTTTATGAACTTCAACTTGTAAAGAGACGCTTCAACTTCCCTAATCATCACGTACATTTGGATTCGTTGCCCATACAGCATGAACACTACGAATAACAGTATGCTTGCTGCGTAGATTATTTGCGATATTACATCGCCACTAGGAATAAAGGCCACTTTTTCACCACTTCACCAAAAACTATTAGCACTTAGTTATAAATCTTAGCTAACTTCACTCTATATTTTCTGCCGTTAAAGTGGGCTGCCAGCTTTCCCAGGTTCACGTGGCCGAAGACCACACTACAACTGGGAACGGAGCACGGTTTAACTTCTGAGTTCGGAATGGGATCAGGTGGGACCCGCGCCCTTTGGCCGGCAAACCCAGCATATCTCATGAGCTTCCCTTCATTAACCTTTCGCTTCTTGCTTATGGGAGAGAGGTTGAGCGAACGCTTTTTTGAGTGCACTTAAGATTTGAGTGTTTGAGATTTCAGAAGCGTGGATAGGTTGCGGGGCAACTCATCCAATTAGTCTGTCAGGATGAGCAAATTCATCTTGTCTATTGTTGAAGAAGGTATTTGTGCGCGTGACGTGCCATTCGATAGAAGCTTTGGCTTTCCTCGTCGAATTCTGCAGTTTCCCCGATCTGATGCAAGAACGGCTTGTTTTCTGGGCAGGTAGCTTGGCAGCGGATGCAGCCTAATGGATTTTGCGTTTCTGAGCTCTTCTGGCGGCGTGAACCTGAATCTGTGCATGTACTGTTGAGCAAGTTTTGCGTCAAGTTGTCCTCGGATGCGTCGATTTTCGATTTCCCGTTGCAGTTCAGGCAAATGTCAGGTGGAAACGATGCTGAACCTGCAGTTTTCTCGAAATAGATTATGAAAATCCACGTGGGCGTTCATGCTTTGGTGTATTCAAGTTCTGGACTTATTTGCTTATGCCTTGCCTGAGAGGGGGTTACGTTTTTATGTTTGCGGGCTCAATATTTGCTCTATGCCTAAAATGGGGCTGTAGTCTAGGCAGGCATGACGACGGGCTCCAGAAAGCAAGCACGGGTTTGCTGACCTCGCCCAGAGGAATGACGAAATTCTGGAGCGGTCTTAGAGAAACCCGTAGGAACGGCCAAACGACTGTTTCCGGGTAAAGGTCGTCGGTTCAAATCCGGCCAGCCCCACCATTTTTTGTGTTTTGTAAACTATGACTTTGGGGTGCTGTTGGTTACCATCTGCGTTCTGCCTAAAACTTGTTAGGTGTCTATTGCATGCAGGAATGGTAGGTTTTAGGTTTGAGAAAGTTTTATATGTCTATAACAAAGTTATATTATGCATATAACGGTGTTATGGAGGCTCTATTATGGAAGTCACGTTATCAAACTCAACATTCCACGATAAACCTTGCTGCGACGACCTATCGAACACAAACAGAATAACCAAAAAAGAACAACTAGCGCCACAAGTAAAACTCATCGAGGTCTGCGCTCCCGAAATAGCTAAAAAAGCCAAACCCGGCCAGTTTGTAATATTGAGAATAGATGAACAAGGAGAAAGAATTCCGCTAACACTGGTCAAATGGAGTAAAGCCAAGGAAACAATCACATTAATATTCCAAGAAGTCGGCGTCTCAACAAAGAAACTTGGCGCCCTCAAAGTAAAAGATAAAATCTTGAACATCGCAGGCCCCCTTGGCAACCCAAGCGACATAAAAAACTACTCCACAGCAACCATCGTATCTGGAGGCGTCGGAACAGCTGCAGCATACCCAATAGCCAAGGCATTAAAAGAAGCGGGAAACAAAATTATTGCCATAGTAGGCGCCAGAAACGCGGAAATGCTCATACTCGAAAATGAAATGAGACAGGTGGCAGATGAACTCTACATATCCACCGACGATGGGTCAAAAGGGCATAAAGGCTTCGTGAGTGAAGTGCTGAAAACAATCCTTCAAAAAGGAGTCCTCCCGAACATCATATACGCCATAGGACCGCCCCTAATGATGAAAGCAACAGCGGAGGTCACAAAACCCTACGGAATAAAAACTATAGTTAGTTTAAACCCCATAATGATCGATGGAATGGGCATGTGCGGCGCGTGCCGCGTCACCGTGGGAGACAGAACAAAGTTTGCCTGTGTTGATGGACCAGAATTTGACGCGTCAATAGTCGATTTTGATGAAATTGTGAAACGACTTAGAGGATATTCATGGGAAGAAAGATGCGCGATAAAATTCCATGAAGGAGGAATCGGAGCATGGTAAGCAGCGAAAAAGTGTTACGGAGCCGTTGGCAACGAGTACCAATGACCAAAAGAGACCCGAAAGTAAGAGCACGCGACTTTGAAGAAGTGGCTTTAGGTTATACTGAAGAAGAGGCCCTAATGGAGGCTTCACGCTGCCTTGCATGCACGAATCCGCAATGCGTTAAAGGATGCCCCGTAGGAATTGACATCCCCGCATTCGTAAAGCTAATCAAGGAGAAGCAGTACATCGCGGCAGTCCTGAAAATAAAGGAAAAGAACAGCTTGCCCGCAGTATGCGGCCGCGTTTGTCCTCAAGAAGAACAATGCCAGAAATTCTGCGTGTTAGGCAAGAAGGGCGACCCCTTGGAAATCGGGCGGCTTGAAAGGTTTGTGGCGGACCTTGAACGAGAAAGAGGAGTTAACGTCCCCATAACCAAGCCTACAGGGGAAAAAGTTGCTGTTGTCGGAGCGGGACCAGCGGGATTAACAGCAGCGGCTGAGCTAGCTAAACTCGGACACCAAGTGACGATTTTTGAGGCGCTCCACGTGGCAGGCGGAGTTCTTGTGTACGGGATTCCAGAGTTCAGACTGCCAAAAAGCATAGTTCAACAAGAAGTTGAGTACGTCAGCAAGCTGGGAGTCAAGTTTCAAACCGACGCAATGGTCGGCAGATTGTTCACGATTGACGAGTTGCTAAAGAGCGGGTTTAAGGCTGTTTTCCTCGGAACAGGGGCGGGATTACCCCGATTCCTTGGTATTCCCGGAGAAAACCTCAGCGAAATCTACTCGGCAAACGAATTTCTGATAAGAGTCAACCTTATGCAAGCCTACAAATTCCCAACGGTTGATACGCCGATTAGAGTTGGAAAAAGAGTCGCAGTCATCGGTGGGGGCAACGTTGCTATGGACTCCGCTAGAACTGCCCTACGTTTAGGAGCAGAGTCAGTCATAATATTTTACCGCAGATCAAGAGAAGAAATACCAGCACGAGCAGAGGAGATAGAAAACGCAGAAGAGGAAGGAATCAGATTCCATTATTTAGTTTCTCCCACTCGTTTTCTTGGAAACGAACAAGGTCGCGTGAAGGCAATAGAATACGTTCGCATGAAGTTAGGAGAGCGTGATGAATCGGGAAGGTGCAAACCGATTCCGATTCCTGGTTCCAACATCATGGAAGTTGACACTGTTATCGTGGCAGTGGGAAGAACACCCAACCCAATAATTCAGAGCACTACAAGTGGACTAAAAACCACAGAACAAAGCATAATCATTGTCAATGAGGCAACTGGGCAAACTAGCCTAAGAGGTGTGTACGCCGGCGGCGACGTGACCACAGGAGAATCAACAGTCATAAGCGCCATGAGCGCAGGCAAGAAAGCCGCACACGCGATACACGAATATCTAAATAGGGTTAAGCCAATTCAAGCCTCAGACACTTTCGAGGTCAAGGATGTAACTCACTGGCTTCTTCCCTGGAAGAAGGAAAAACCTAAGAACAAGCAAAACTATCAAACTTTGGAGTGAAAAAGAATGAAGGCTTATATGGGTTTAACCTGCAAACCTGGAAGCTACATGACGGTCTTGAAAGCTTTGCTGAAAATGTTCGTTGACCAGAGAGACATTTTCCTAATGTTCGGTCCTATCGACATAGTTGTTCAATTCAACGATTTGAAAAATATTGAAGAATTTAAAGAGAAATGGTTCGACCCTATCAGAATGATCGGCGCAGAAGATGATTTAATCACAAAAACGATTACACTGATAGTGGTATCTGAGGGACCGAAACTTGCTGAAAAACCATATGCATTTGTCTTCTTGAACACTAAACCCAAAAACTTGGAAACTGTCAGGAAAAGTTTGCTTTCCATTCCAGAAGTGCTCTCAGCCGATAGCGTTTTCGGACCCTTCGACGTTATATGCTCTTTGAAAGCTGCAGACACCGCCGAACTCGAAACGTTAGTCTCAGCAATACAACATATTGCAGGCGTAGAAAGTTCCATGACTTCAATCGTGGCTGCTGTAAACATACTGCCAGATTACTAACCTCTACCAATTCTTTTCGAAGCCAACCTAAAAATGCCACCTTTTCCTGTTGAGTTTGTCAGTTTATCACGTTTATCTGTTCGTGCTTTAGTCTGGAAACCTTAAATGTCAGCGCTTTTCTTCATATCTTATGAGATATTCTTTTAAAATTGGTTCAGTATGGGGCATCCCCATCGAACTGCACATCACGTTCATGCTGCTGATGGGCGCCGTGTTCATTCTTTTTTATCCAGCCCTATACCTTTTTCTCCTCATCGTCTTTCTTTTCGTGTTTGTGGTTTTCCATGAACTCGCGCATTCGGTTGTGGCGAGGCATTACGGAATCAAGGTTCGCAAAATCGTGCTCTACCCGATAGGCGGAGTTTCAGAAATCGAGGAAGTCCCGGAAAAGCCGAGCATTGAATGGCGGTTGGCGATTGCTGGTCCGCTCATGAGTTTCGCTGTCGGCGCCATTCTCCTAAGCTTGAATCAGCTTATCTCAGTGAAGGCGCCGGTGGAGACGCTTGCGCCTTCAATTGCTACCGCGGGAAACCTAATCTTGGACTTGGCGGTTTTGAACTTTATTCTTGGCGCGTTTAACCTGATTCCAGCTTTTCCCATGGACGGCGGAAGAGTTTTCAGGGCTTTGCTGGCGGAGCGGATGAAGTTTTCAGATGCCACCAAATACGCCGCTTACATCGGCAGGCTCTTCGGCATAGCCATGGTCGTGGTAGGCGTCTTCTACGATTTCTGGCTTATCTTAATCGGCGTGTTCATTTACATTGGCGCAAGCGAGGAAGCAGAGCAAACCATAGTCTCAACCAATTTAGCGACGGTACGAGTTAAAGACGTCATGCAGACCGAAGCAGGCGCGGTGCAGCCTGAAACTACCCTCGCAGAAGCTGTAGAAGTGATGTTCAAGGCGCGGTACCACGACGCGCTGGTGGAGAAAGAAGGCATCTTCCAAGGAGTCGTAAGCTGGGATGAGATAATGAAAATCAAGCCCGAGGATAGAGCCAATCTAACAGTGGGGCAGATGCCGCTAAAATGTATCCGAGTTCTTCAAGATGAATCTGTCCTTGAAGCCTACAAGGTGATGAATCGAGAAAAAATCGACCTGCTACCCGCCTTTGACCGCGAAGCACCCGATAAGGTTGTCGGAGTACTGACCAGTGAAGGCATGGCGAAAGCCTACGAAAAAGCGAAGAGCCTTCGCTGAAACATGCTTTTGTGCCTTAGTTGCTTGCTAAGTAGGTGACGGTGAAGCTTGACCCGGTGGCGCCGATAGGCGAGGAAAGGATCACCGTCGAAGCATAGCTAAGCGTAAACTTGATAAACTATGCAAACCGCCTTTTTCACCACTCCTTTATGTCTCGATTTTCACCAGTCTTTACGATAAGATTATTTGGTTCTGCGCGATAACTCTGAATAAGGTGATTCCAGTTGGATGTTTTTGAAGCTGTACAAACGCGAAGAAGCATAAGAGCGTACCAAGAGAGGGCAGTGGAGAAAGAAAAGTTGGTAAAAGTCTTGGAGGCAGGCAGGCTGTCGCCTTCCGCCGCGAACCAACAACCTTGGCACTTTATAGCTGTTACGGACAAGGCAGCCAGAGAAAGACTGTTTACAGCGTACAACCGAAGATGGTTCGTGGATGCTCCCGCGATAATTGTGGCTTGCGCGCTTCCAGAAAAATCGTGGTCGAGGCAGGACGGCGAAGAATACTGGAAAGTGGACGTGGCAATCGCCCTGCAAAGCATGGTTCTCGTCGCCCGCGAGTTGGGGCTGGGCACCTGCTGGATAGGCGCGTTCAACGAAGAAAAAGTAAAAGAGGCGCTGGGCATCCCGCAGAAGGTTCGGGTGGTCGCGTTGACGCCGCTGGGCTATCCAGCGGAGCAGAAAGGCCCAGTTGCTGATAGAAAGCCCTTAGAAGAGATTGTTCATTACGACCGCTGGTAAAACAGTGTTGGTGGTGGACTGGGCGGGATTTGAACCCGCGGCTTCCGCCTTGCGAAGGCGGCGATCATACCAGACTGATCTACCAGCCCGTTCAGATTTTGTTCTGAAAAGAGACCTCAGCAAGAGAATTTAGAGCTTTCGGTTCCGATTGAAGACGCTTATTCTCCGCTGTAGCCGTGTTCTACTCTGCCGTGGGTTCTCCTGTAAGCGTCCGCGTGCTCCTCTTTGGCGTCGCCGAAGCAGTTCAGGTGCCTCTGCAAATCCGCCTTTGTCAGGAACACGCAGGCGCAGTAGGGGCATTTGAAGTGCTGGTTCGAGTTTTGTTCTTCAGTCAAGTGTGCCTCTCCTAGTGGATGTTGATGTAGATGCGTTTTCCGTCGAGTTCCGACTCGTGCCAGTCTGCTTCCACTTCGCTGCGGCTGTCGTGCAGGTACACTTTTCGGGCGCGCACCAGTTCCGCCATCTCCTCCAAGTACGATTCCAAAAGGTCCCTGCTCTCCTTGTCAAGTTCGGCGATGTGCGCTGCGTCCAGAACATCCGTTGGCACGAAACCCATTTCCTTCCGCAGAGCTTGAACACGACGCGCCAAATCGCGCATGAGTCCTTCGCCGAGCAGGGTTTCGTCGCGTTGCCCGTTCACGAACACGAGTGCGTCGCCTTCGGTGGCGGAAACCCAGTTCTCGCCTCCGACGTACTCGGGCACCTGCTCCGCGTACTCCGCCGCTTTAACGTTGGTCAGCTCTAAGAAAAGTTCCTCGGCGTTTTTCAGGGCTTCAGTCGTTTTCTGCGGTGCAACCACAACAATCTTCGACAGTGGCCATCTCCGCTTCAGTTTAGCCTGCTGCCTAGCCGCGTAAACCAGAGATATGCACTTGAACAAGGTTTCGAACCGTTCTTCGAGGGCTTTGTCGCGCATTTTCTCGTCTGGAACGGGCCAGCCTTCGAGGTTTATGGACTCAGCCAGTTTCGGGTTGAGTCGCCTGTAGATTTTCTGGTGAAGCGCCTCGCTGAGGTAGGGCGTGACTGGATTGAACAGCAGCGTAATCGTCCGTAGCGTGTGATGAAGCACGGCGTAGATGGTCTGTCGTCTCTCAAGAGTTTCTGGGTCGTCCGTCCAAAGTTCTTTCCTTATCATAGGCACGTAGAGTCTGCTCAACGTTTCGATAACGAAGCCCTCCAAGACCGCCACGGCAGCGTTAAACTCGCACCTCTCCAGCCTAAGCGTGTGCTCCTCTATTATCGCCTGCAGCTTCGACAACAGCCACCTGTCCGCGTCCTTAAGCTGGCCTGCGGTGAAAGCCCAGTCTAAACTGAACTTTGCTGGGTTGAACTTGTCGAACTCGGCGTTCTGAAGGAAAAACCTGCTCAAGTGATAAAGCGTGGACAACACCTGATACGGACGGCGGTTAAGCTCTTGCATGTCGAAGTTCATGAAGTCTATGGGCGCGCATTTGCGCATCATGTAGAACCGGCACACGTCCGCCGAGTACTTGTCCAGAAGCTTTTTGGTTTCCACCACGTTGCCGAGGCTTTTGCTCATCTTCCTGCCCCTCGCGTCCTGCGTCAGCCCTTGGAACAGGAACGCTCTGTAGGGCGGTTCGGGCTTGCCCGTGAGTATGACATATTCCAGTAGTAGCGAGTTTGCCCAGCCCCGCGTCTGGTCTATGCCTTCCGTGAGGAAATCAACGGGCACGAACCTGTCAAATTCAGCGTTCGTGAACCGCGCGTACGGCGAGGCGCCGCTGTTATGCCACGTATCCAACACGTAATCCTCCCTCCGCATGGTGCCGCCGCACTTGGGGCACTTGAGCGTGACGCGGTCCACCCACGGTTTATGCAACTCGAAATCGGCTGGAACAGGCTCCAAAGCGGATTCTACAAGCTCTTTCTTGCTGGAGACCAGTCGTTTCTCGCCGCACTCATTGCAAGTCCATATGGGCAAGGGCGTGCCCCAGACGCGTTCTCGGGAAATGCACCACGGCTTGCCCTCTTTTAGGAATGAGAGGAAGCGATTTTTGGGCTCTGCGAAGTAGTACTGGACTTTCTCCGCGGCTTCAAGGACTTTGCTGTTTATCTTGTCGGTTCTGAGGAAATATTCTTTCCGTGCCAGCCACACCAGCTTGTGGTGTGAACGCCAGCAGGTCGGGTACTCATGCTTCGTCTTCTTGACTTCGACGAAGGCGTTGTGGTTGCGCAGTTCTTCTACCACGGGGTAGTCTGCGTCTCTAGCGAAAACGCCGTTGAACACGCCTGCGTCTGCGGTGAATTTGACTTCGTCGTCGAAGGGCGCGAACACCGGTACCTTGCGCTTCTGCGCCGCCCAGAAGTCCTCTTCGCCGTTTCCAGGTGACAGGTGAACCACGCCCGTTGCCGTGTCTACGTCCACGAAGTCTTCGCCGATGACCGTGTGCACCAGTGGATTCTGCTTTTCCAGTTCCGCCTGTTTCGGAATCAGGTCTTTAAGCGGGTAATCGTAGCGCGTGCCTTCTAGGCTTTTGCCCGGCATGGCGTCGGTGATTTCGTACTTGGTTATGCCGAGTTCCTGCATGACTGGCTCCACGCGCTGCCGCACCATTATCCAGACTTCTTCGCCGACTCGCACCTTAACGTACTCGGCGTCGGGTTTGACTGCCAGCATCGTGTCGGTTATAATCGTGAAGGGCATGGTCGTCCAGACGAGGAAGAACGTGTTCTGGCTGCCCGTCACCTTGAATTTGAAGTATAGCGAAGGGTCTTCCACTTCCTTGTAGCTGCCCTCGTAGCCCACTTCAGCGCTGCTCAGGCTGGTTTGGCAGCCAGGGCAGTAAGCCACCACGTAGTGTCCTTCTTCGAGGAGGTTTTGGTCCCAGGCGCGTTTGAGGTACTGCCATTCGCGTTCGATGTACTCGTCACGGTACGTCCAGTAAGCCTTATCCTGGTTGATGAATATGCCTAGGCGCCTGTCGGATTCCACCCACTCGCGGTGGTACTTCATGATGACTTTCTTGCACTCTTCAATGAAGCGTTCCTCGCCCACGCGCTCCAGCAGTTCCCGCTTGTTCTTCACGCCTAAGAGCTTCTCAACCTCCAGTTCCACGGGCAAGCCTTGGCAGTCCCAGCCCGCCCAGAAAGGTACGTAGTAACCCTGCATAGTTTTCCAGCGGTAGCGGATGTCCTTCATCACGCGCCCACGTGCGTGTCCGATATGCGGGATTCCATTCAGGGTGGGCGGTCCCTCAACGTAGCCCAAAACGCCCTTGGCGCCTTTTTCCAGCAGCTCCAGTTTGCCGCGGATGTTGTTTTTCTCCCAGAACTCGCGGATTTCCTGTTCCAAGTCAAGCGGGCGATAATCTGATGCAAGACCTTGGCTGTTATCGGCGAAGAGTTCAGCAGTCAACTTTCATCCCAGCATACCCGCAAATACAAGGAGATAATATATAAAAGCATTAAGCTTCCGAGCCTGAGCCTTTTTCTGCAGGCGCGAGAATGCATTCGCAAAAAAGGTATCGCGCCGAAGCGAGAGAGACCAAAATGACGCCCCATTCCAGCCAAAGAATGATTAAATTTTTTCCGTTTGCGGACGTTTGTCCGATGTAGGAGTGTTATGGCGTCGTCAGTCTCACCTGAAAAGACCCCGCTTTTTCAGTTCGGGCGAGAGGTCGACAAAAGGTTTCGGAAAACGCTTATGGTACTCGTCATAGTCTTTTTGCCGCAAGTATTTTATAATGAAACCAAGCGTGAAGTCATAAACAAGGTTGAAAAGACGAACGGCTTAATAACCGATTTATCCAAAATCTATTATGTGCCTGAAGTTGATCCATTGGCTGCTAGATATGTATGTGTCGATACTGGGGGACCGACAGAAAAAGAAGCAATTTTAGTGGGCGTCTCCACCTTACATATAAGGAGGCTATAGTCTTTTCCGAGTAGCTATTATTTTGTAAATTTCTTGGTAAACTGGTGAATTTCGTGAGGGTTCTTAAGGGGCTGTTTTGTCTCGGTTTTTTTGGTGAAACTCGTATGGGAACTGAAAGCCGGAGAGCCAGCTATTATGGTATTTAAGGGAGGTAGCCTATTCCAAACAACAGTCTACATTAGTTTTTCGCAACAATCATTAAATAACACTGGAAGCCAAATAGTGTTTGAAGGACATGACGATTGAAGTTGACCTGAGAGAGATTAAGAATCTGCTCTCGGAATTAAACAAGAAAATCGACGTGCTAATCGAAGAAAAAGAAACTCTGGCACTCATGGCTCTGGCGGAGAAGTCGCTTAAGGATTTCCTCGAGAAAGAACCAGACATATACACAGTTAAAGACATTAAAACAAAGGTAAGCTTCAGTTGAAAGGAAAAATCGTTCTCATCCCCTTTCCATTCACAGACCTCACAGCAACCAAACTAAGACCCGCACTCGTTCTTTACGAAGGCGAAAAAGACGTTGTAGCCGCCTTCATATCCTCCAGAACAGAAAAACCAAAAGCCACAGACATAATCATCGACGAAAAACACCCAGAATTCAAACGAACTGGACTTAAACTCACATCAGCCATAAAACTCGACAAGGTCGCAACCATATCAAAAAGCCTAATCGTCGGAGAAATCGGCGAAGTCGGCACCAAAACCAAAAAAGCGATAAACCACAAAATCGCGGAACTATACATCCTAACCTGAACTTCTCACCGACTTACAAGATTCGCGACTTGTCAAAGATTCTTCCCTGCAGATAGCTCCGCACCATCAAAAAGCCCTGTAAATTTCTTAGCAAATTGGCAAATTTGTGAATTAATAAATTTAGTGAGGGTTCTTAAGGAACGCGTGCCTCGGTTTTCTCGGTGAAACTCGTATGGGAGGTGAAAGCCAGAGAGCCAGCCTGAACCGCTTCAGGGCTATTCTTTACGCCCGACGCATTGGCAGCCCGTCATATTTGCCGCCTATTAGGAGCCTATTAGCAGTTCGTTGCAGAAACTATAGAGGGGAGAGGTCTATTGGCACAGCGTTCCAGCAAAAAACGAGGGGGAGAGGTCGCTATTGGCGCAAAAACAGCCCAAAAGCATGCAGAAAAACAGCACACGGCGCTCCGCAGGAAACATGCAGCCCATTTATACTTTAAATAAGGTGGGTATAGACAAAAATCACACGTCAGCACCAGCCGCTGCGAAGCGCAAATTTAACATAACCTAAACGCGCTAAAAGGATAATCAAACCGCCACAGCCGCCTCGAAAAAAGGGGGAACAAATGAAAAAAATAAGCCTAGCCGTCTTCAACACGCAACCACCACACCTGTACTTCGGAGGCGTAGAACGCCGCATAGTTGAAACAGCCCACCGATTGCGTGGCGAAATTGACATAACGGTTTACAGCGGCACCAAAGCAGGCTTCAAAAAGCCCACCACGATAAACGAACTGCACCTTGTTCCCTGCTTCTCCACAGACGCGCTTTACCCAGCGGACAACTGGTTTTTCAACAGGTCCCTCGCCCAAGCAGCCGACGCCGTTGAAGCAGACATCTATGAGGCACACACAGTGAGCGGCTACGGATTCCAGAAAGCTCTCAAGAAGCACAGCGTCCAGAAACCGTTCATACACACGATTCATGGCGTTTTGGCGGATGAGTATGCGCAGTCGTTCCAAAGCGGCTCCATGACAGTCAGGGATAAACTCGCTAACCTCATGATGTACCGACTTGCAAGAAGCGAAGGAGAAACAGCCCGAAATGCCACGGTAATCGTAACCGTCAGCCGATACTCATCCAAGAAGATAAGCCAGTTCTACGGTGTAGATCCCACGAAGATAAAGGTGGTGCCAAACGGTGTGGACCCACAAAGATACAAGCCGTTCGGCAGCTTAGAAAAAATCAAGCATCAAATCGGAATAGACAACAAGCTCTGCGTCCTCTTCGTGGGCAGATTGATACCAAGAAAGGGTTTGCCTTATCTGGTCGAAGCCGCCAAACGCGTAGTCAAGGAGTTTAACGTAATCTTTGTAATAGTTGGAAACGGACCTCTGAGAGGACATCTTGAGGCTTACTTGAAAAAAATCTGCCTGTCAAGAAATTTCGTGTTCTTGGGAGACGTGAAAGAAAACGTGCTGCCCGCCGTGTACAACTGCGCCGACGTTTTTGCTCTCCCATCAATCCAAGAGGGCCAAGGCATAGCTTTGTTGGAAGCGCAAGCAACTGCCAAACCCGTTGTAGCCTTCAAAGTGGGCGGAGTCCCCGAAGCAATGTTAGATGGAGAGACCGGACTGCTTGTAAAGCCCAGCAGCCGCGAACTGTCCGATGCTCTCATTAAGCTACTGTCCAGCTATTCTCTGCGAAAGCAGATGGGGCATAGGGGACGCGAGTTTGTTTCGAAAAATTTTGCGTGGGACATTTGCGCGCGGAAAATGTTGCAGGTTTATCATGAAGCACTTGGCGTCTAGCAGCATTTGACGCTGACGGCTTTCACAAGCCGCTTCAGGTCTTGGTCGCTCATCCACTCGGTTTTGAGGTAGTCGCATATTCTCTCGTCGCTGAGACCGATGCGCCGAGCCTCCTGCACGGTGTAACGGTACGCTTCAACTTCCGTGGGTCTATCCACGTAATTGTAGCGGTTGTCGAAGAGTTCTTTCCCTTCCATGTGCTGCTTGACGTGATATAGCTCATGGATTAGGTCCAAGTAAATGTCCACCTTGTCGCCGTCGTGCAGGTACGGCGCGCTTATGACGAGATGCCCGTTGGCGTTGTTGACGAACATGTACCCGCTGAACCACGTGATATCCACTTTGAGGTTGCGCAGAACTTCTTCTGTTTTATCGCCGAAAATGCCGCGCACCGCTGGCACTTTTTCGAAGCCCTTAAAGTAATCCGCGAATGTGCGGGTGGAAGCTCCGAGTCCTACTATCTTATTTAAAGGCAGCCTTCTGAACAACCGCAATGCCCTAAACGCTACGTAATCCAGCCAGTTCATCGCCCTTGCCTCCTACTTGAAGGCTGAAAGGTGCTCGATTTTCATGCCCCTGCGAACCAGCTCCGACGGGTCCCCCACGGTGCCTATGCTGGCGTCGATGTTGTGGTATACAGGATGAACCCACATGCCTTCTGGTGCAAGGTTAAACTGCATCGGCACACTCGTCTTCACTCCGTATATATCCTTCAAATCCTTGATTAGCCACTTCATGCAGGCGCTGTGCACGGAAACGTAACTGTGCAGTAACTGCGGCGCGGCGTACGCTCCTATGCCATGCCACACCACGCCATTTTCAGGCGAACCTAAAGAGTAGAGGAAGAACTGCGGGGAAGAAGGCGTTTCCCTGAAGCTGTACTGAACGAGCTTTTCGCCTGCTACAGTGAAATCGTCTTCAGCCTCTGCGATGCTAACGTCGTCTGGGTCAACGGAGTTCGGGTAAAGCGGCGTGGTCTCGTATTTAACGTGTACGCTTTCCAGTTTTGCCTCGTTGAAGTGGAGTCTACCTCGGGCTGCACGTTTGGAACCGTAACCATTCTTCGAGTGCGGCACCGTCAGCAACGTTGTTCTCTTCGTCATGCTCCTGCCCATGCACGAGTACGCTTGGCTAACTGCTTCGTAGTCCCTGTGCGCCCCGCGGATTATGTGATGCAGCAAACTATCCGTGCTTTCTGCCTGCAAGGTGGTTAACGGCATCCGCAATACGGGAAGCGACAAGTCAATCCCGAAGGTTCGCGAGAATTCCTCCATCTCAGCGTACTTCACAGAGTCCACGAAGTCCAAGTAAGAGTCTTTGGCGTTTGCGTGGTGAGTGTTTATGAGTTCGGCTTCGCTTTTCGAAAGCAATTTTCCTTCATACTTGCTTAAGAACTGCTTGTCTATGGCTAATGGCTCTGGCTTCACGTAGGCGGCTGGAATAGCGCTTTGCCCGCTGGTAACGATCGATTTTCTCATTGGGTTCATAGAGTAACGGTCTGGCTCTATATCGTCAGTGTTAAGCAGAAACGGCACAATAAGACCTGCAGGTGGTTTTTTCAGCGCCTCGCATATTTCATCAAAATCAGTGTTGTCTGGTTCTTTCAAGCCGTAAGCGTGAAAGTGGTTTCCGCAGACTTCGATCATGCGTGCACCTATGATGCCTTGCACTTCCTCTACAGTCAGCTGCGGGTTTGAGTACTCAACGGAGCTCCTCAGAAAGAAATGCGTTCCCTCAAAAGTTTGCTCAACCTTTCTTCCATTCCTGAACCGAAAAAAAACCACTTTTCTCACGTCGCTGAAGCCGGAGAGCGCTTCAACAGTGTCCTTCACACAGGTCCAAGAGCTTCTGAGAAAATCCTCTAATAGTTTGCGGCATAGGTCGTCAGGCATGCGGCATCATCCTCTTTCCAGAGATTCCGCCACGTATAAGCAGTTTGATGCAACGGCTGGACCTAAAAACATTCTTGTCACCTGAAAATCACTGCGAAACCCTGATTTAAATAGCCACTCGACAAGCGAGGTCTCTTTTCCCGGCACGCACATGAAAACGTTAAACTCCCTCAACTTGCTTAAGACTGTCTCTAGAAGCGTCACAGCGTCATCAACATGTTTTCTGCGGCACACCAGTGGACCGACCTCAGACATTCCGTCGAAAATCTTTGCCACGATATATCCTCTGACGCCGTTATCATCAGCGGAGAAGTAGCACAAATTCTTCTTTTTCCGAAAGAGGTACTCCAACAGTTTGGTTCTGCATGCTCCAAAGCACTGGCTGTCAAAATCAATTACGGCTTCGACATCCTGCCTTTGAATTTTCCTTGGTGTTTCAGGCGTTATGCGGGACAGTGGTTTGCAATGTAACTCAAGAAATTCCTCGTCAACGTTGAAACCGAAACTTTCATAGAACTTAATCAGGTGAGGGTAAGCGTAAAGCCCAACTGTCTCCACACCTGCGTCCTTTAAGTAGTCCAGCGCATGCCTCAGCAGAAAGCTTCCAGCGCCCTTTCTCCTATATTCTGGCCTAACAATCAGGTTGCCGAACCAGCCGACTTTGCCAAAACTCACCGTCGTGGCTATGCCCACCCGCTCAGAACCATAAAGGAGGGTGAAGCATCCTTCAGGCTCAAGCGTTGTTGCCAACTTGAAATCATCCACCGTCATGTTCCAATTCATGGTGTTGGAAAGTTGGACTGCAAAATGAAAATCCTTCCAGTTCATTGTTTCCACACGAAACATACGAAATACACTCTCGCGCTAGAACATAAGTCTATAACCACGCAGAAACGCCGCAGTGTTTATTCCTCAGTGTCCGAGTAGAAAAATGTGAGATCTTTGCAGCATGCAATCCCTACAGTTCGAAGTTTGAAAGGTGAAAAAAGCTTGCATAAGATTGGGGATAACTGAGAACGCGGGCAATTTCTCTAATTCTGCTCTGGATACTAATGTTTGTGGTTTCAATAGCGTTGCTTCAGTTCCTTCTGGATTAGTGTCTTTTTACATTTTTGGTGTGGCTGTATGACAGCTTAAGCGGTTTGAAAAGTCGGGTTGGGGTCACACACTTTAACTATTATGACCGTTGCGCCGAAGGCATTTAAAGGATATTTCGGGTTTTTCAGCACCGCACGTTAAAGAGGCGCCACTATACGTTCATAAAGCAAAACACGAGAAGGCTACTTGATTTTCTTAACTTCCATGGCGAGAATTTTGTGGCAGTTTATACACCTTGTCAAGACGACTTCAAAACCGTTCAGCACATCAAACCTTGTCTGCGTGTACCGCCTCTGCTTTCCATGCTCACAAGTCGCTTGACTGATAGAAACCAGTCCGTCCTCTCGCGTCTCCTTTCCCTCAGTTGAGGTTACGGAGATTCCCAGATAACCTTTATGAAAGAATCTTCTAGAAGCAAGTAACTAAGTGGTAGCGTTATATATGGTCAAAATAAAAGGCGGTAGCCTTCACTGTACCCCTATTTTTTCGCGGCGCCTTCTGCGGTTTGGGCGGCGCAATCTTTTGCGAACGTTTGCTGGTGATAAAGACCGAACCGCCCCGGTTTAGGTGCTCCTGGATTCGCAGGAAGTCAACTTGCTCGTTTTCCTCAACTTCAACGTCTTGACTTGCGTCGTTGCCTAACAGCAGCACTTGGAAAACCTGCGGGACTGCCCCCTTCACTTTAAGTATTTCCTTCAACATGTCTCTTTTCATCTCTGATATTTTGGAACAAGACTCTTTGTGTTGAGGAAAATTTTTAAAACTATGTGACTGTACGGGCACAGCAACAGCGTTAATTTCGGACTAAGCGAGAACAAAGCTGATGATGCGGCTTTTCTCCGTTAACGACTTCACGATTAAGTCGGGCTTCTCCTTCTCCAACTCTGCTTCACCGTAGACACCCGTCAGCACTGCGATGCACTTCATTCCTGCAGCTTTGGCGGCGTTCACACCGAAAATCGAGTCCTCCACGACCACGCACTTGTCCGGCGCACTCTTAAGCTGGGATGCGCACTTCAGAAAGATTTCAGGGTTAGGCTTTGAATGGGCAATGTCGTCGGCTGTGAGCACAGCGTCAAAATAACTGCGAATGCTCATCTGGTTAAGAAGGTGGGTGATGACGCGGCGGTTGTTCATGGAAGCCAAGCCCAGCCTGATCTTTCCCTGCAACGCCTCCAGAAGCGCCAGTGCGCCCGGGAACAGTTTGACCCAACTGGCGAGTTCAATTTCGGTTTGAATCTTCCTCTCCACGAGACGCTTGATTAACGCCTCGTCGAAAGGTGTTTTTGTGGAGCGCAGGATTTCTCTGAAGGTTTCTGCTGAGCCTGTTCCGATGCGGCGCTCGATGAACTCGTCGCTTATGTTGCAGTTGATTTCTTTGAGGGCTTTCTGGAACGACGCCACGACTGCTAGCCTAGTGTCGGCGAGGGTTCCGTCCCAGTCGAAAATGACCGTTTCGAACATTTCGGCGAAGCCTGCACTATTCTGCGTTGAAGCCAAGCTTTTCGCGGATTTGTTGGCTTTTTTTGGCTGCTTCTTCGACGGCACGCATGAGCGACTGCCTGATTTGACTACCTTCAAGCTCGTATATGGCTTCGATTGTTGTTCCACCCGGCGTGGTAACCATGTCTTTTATCTTGGCTGGGTGCTCCTGTAGCTCGATGACGAGTTTTCCAGTTCCGAGGACGGTCTGCGCTGAGCTGGACAGGGCGATGTTTCTGGGTAAGCCAACTTTTAGTCCCGCGTACATGAGGGCTTCGATTATTATGGAGAGGTATCCAGGCCCGCTACCGCTCAGGGCAGTTATAGCGTCCATATACTTCTCGTCAACTTCCTCGCATATGCCCATCATGTTCAGCAAAGCCTTAACTTTCTCCTTGTCCTTAGCGGTTACGTTCGGGTCGCATGAATACGCCGTGTAAGACGCTTGCACCAGTGCACCAACGTTGGGCATGATTCGGACGGCTTTGGCTTCGGGTATGAATTTTTTCACGAATTTGAGCGGGACGGTTGCAGCTACGGAGATTACCAGCTTGCCTTTGGTCTCGTGGTTGATGTTTTTCAGGACTTTTTCCATATCGTTGGGTTTGACGACAATGAAGATGATGTCGGAGTCGCCGGCGGCTTTCCGCGGGTCCGTGGTCACGGCTACGCCAAGCTTTTCTTGCTCTTGTAGCCTTTCGGGCTGAATGTCGACCGCGGTGATTTTGCCCTTGTATCCACTTTTGATGAGGCTTTTGATTATGGCTCCGCCCATCATTCCCGCGCCTACTACTGCAATCTTGTCGTTCATGAGTGACAACTCTTTGCTTTAGACTACATGGCTTCTGCTCTTAAACTTTTATGGCCTTATGCCAGAGGGTTATTTTTCAGGGTTATCCGCGCGGGTTTTGGGATTTATTTTCCTGCGCAACTGCGTCCCTTCAACGAGGAAAAGAATCATAGCCACCAACGTCATTCCTGTCAAAAAAAGAAAACTCGCATCGATAGCTACGCTGCCGACAACGCAGGAGAGCAAGATAAGAGCGATTTCTGCGCTGAAGGCGCCCATAAAAAAGAAGGAATAGAACATCAGCCTCGGCACAAGGTTTTTGCCAACCCATATGTGCCCGCTGACGCTTGTCTTTTCTTTCAGCACATAATCTCCGTACTGGTTTCTCTCGATTAAGCCAAGGTCTTCGAGTTTCTGCAAGTGCCTGTGCGCCACGCTAGGGCTGCTAAGGTTTGCGCCTCTTGTGACGTCTCTGGTGCCGACTGGCTTGCCTTTATGAACAATGTATGCGTAAACGTTTAGTGTGTTTCCTTCAAGCTCCTCGTTAGCCACGTTTGTTGCACCTAAGGCTTCTGCTGTGGGACGGTTGGAACTTGAGATAGACTTTGAGGTAACGTGCCATAGACGAATTGATCGCCGCTCTTAGTCAACTCTATGTGTTGAATAACTTCGTTGCTTGCAAGTGTTATTATGGTGGAGTTGCCGTCGAATGTGATGTAGCCGAGTCTGCGTACGTCAATGTATAATTTGTCGGCATTTTGAATGCTCAGGAATTCCTGAGGCAATGTGGTATTTTTAAAGGAATTGCTTGAGTAGCCGCCGCTTGTGCCAGTTAAACCTAAGCCATTAGCTAAACTACTGACCAAGGTTCCGTTGAATTTCCTTATGAACGTGCCACCGCCGCTTGTGGTTGTGTTAAACCAGCCTGGACGCACAAAGTGGAAGGAAGGCGTTGGATCAATGTCGTCCTTGCAGTTGGCACCAAAGAATATTGTCACATTTTCAATCTGTCCTATGTCTGAATAGACTTGCAGTTGATAGTATTCTACTCTAGCATTATCAAGGACATCTATTGCGGCAGGATTAACAGAATAGTTGAGTACTACTAAATATGTTGAGCTGTAAGATATCGAGTCATAAATAGGTCCAATTCCGTCGATGTATCCACTTGCGTCGTCTTTGCTAGTTGCGTTCCATGAAGCGTAAACTACATCAACGTTAAACCAGGGTATGTCATCGGTTGTTTGAGCTTTAGCTGGAGACATAAAGAACGCTAAGGGTACGATTGATGCTGTTCCAATTGTTATGGCGAGGATGCTGAATGCTATCAGCTTTTTTTCAATTTTCACGGTTTATCACCGCCCTCAACATATGCAGATGAGCCTAATAATTCTCCCTGAAGAACAAAAGTGTTCCCGAGCAGAACAGCCGGCTTGAGCATGGCTTGGAAGAAGTTAGGTGTTGGCTACTGTTTTCCTTAGCAGATTCTGCATGAACAGGGCGGGCGCGTCGGTTCTGATGCCGCGAGAATTGAAATGTGTGGGGGCAGCCTTGAAACCGTTATCGCGCAGGCTTCTGAGCATCTCAGCCACGGAAGACACGGGCAACCCAAGTTTGTTGCTGACTTTGTCGAGTACGTAGTATGTGGGAGGCGCTTTAGCCTCGTCACTGGCTAAAGCTAAGAGGTTGGCGATTCGGGCACCGTTCCGCAACGCCACCCGCCTGTTTTCCTCCGCCACCGACTCGCAAAACTCTGCGTCGAAGATTTTTCCCAGCCACAGTGGTCCCGCCCAATCCATAGCGGCGCCGCATTCAGGGCACTTCGCTGTTACGAAGGTGTTCCGTGCGGTTTCTCGATGCAGACAGTTGAAGCAATGCAACACGAAACCCGTCTGTTTCAGGCTGTCGTCGGCTTTTTTCGCGCCGTAGCTGATTTCCGCGTAGACTCGAATATAATGGTTGCTGCAGTGACTGAACAAGAAGCGTGCGCCAATATCCTGCCGCGCCGCAGTCGCCACGACACATCCAGCCAACAGCCTAACCGCGAGTTCATGACAGTACTCGGTGCGCAACGGTTTTCCGCCATACTTGCGAACGCAAGCTTTTGGGTGTACTCCGCACAGCGGCGCCATGTCGGTTGCGGTTGCAGCCAAAATACCGTTGTTTCGCAGAGCGCGGACTGCCGAGTCCAAGAAGGGCACGGGCGAACCGAACGGGTCAACATCCACCGCATCGAATCGCTGGTGGGGGGCGCCGTGGCAGCTTAGGAGGCAGTTGGCGTCCATGTGCTCCAACACCACGCGTTCCTCAACCCCGTTTAAGCGTATGTTGTGTTTTGCGAGCTGGTAGGCGCGTTCGTTGATGTCGGCTGCCACCACTTGCTTGACGCCGTGGACTTCGGTGGCTAGGCGGACGGCTCTAATGCCACTGCTGGTTAAGGGTTCGCAGATGACAATGTCGCGGTTCACCCTGCGCTGATAAGCCTGAAACGCCAAAACAGCCAAGTCGCGGTTCAGCTCCATGACAGGGTTGTAGAACACGGGTGCTTTAGACGGTGCATAGTCAGAAGGCTCCTTCCTGTACGCCTCGAGCCGCGGCACTAAAACGTGCACCTTACCTTCCGTCACTATTTCCGTTGGATAATCCGGTTTGAATTCTGGTTCCGCCATGGTTGTGCCTTTCTATCGCTGAGTTAGAGAGAAGAAATTTATGGACATATTAGACTTCTGGTCTATCAGGTGCAATTGGTTTGCGGAAGCGTGTGCTGCTCTTGACAGGCAATCCTGGCGTGGGGAAAACCACCGTCTTAGCGAAGGCAGTTAACGCGCTGAAAGAGAAAGGGTACAGTGTAGGCGGCATGATAAGCCGTGAAGTGCGAGAAAGTGGAACGCGAGTAGGCTTCGAAATTCTGGACCTGAACAGCGGGGGGCGCGGCTGGCTAGCACACATCAACCAAAAAACGGGTCCACGGGTCGGCAAATACCGCGTGAACATGGAAGACCTCAACGCAGTCGGCGCGAAGGCGGTTACGAACGCTGTGGAAAAATGCGACATCACAGCCATAGACGAAATTGGCCCCATGGAACTGTTCTCAGAAAAGTTCAAGGAAGCCACGCAGAAAGCCCTAAACAGCCGCAAATCTGTCTTGGCCATCATCCACTGGAAAGCTAGGGACAAGCTGATAAGCGAAGCAAAAAATCGCGAAGACTCAGAGATATTTAAGGTCACATATGAAAACAGAGATGAACTGCCTAAAACAATCACTGAAAAAACAGCCGAATCTCTCAAATAAAAGGAAGCAAGCACAGCCCTTTTGCTTTCTTTGGGAAAACCTCATCTCTACACGTGGTTCGCCACAGTTCAAAATACCCCGAAGCGCCACACAAACACTGGTGAAAATCAAAACCAGCGCAAATCATGCTGAAAAAACGTTTGTGGAAGAACTATAATACCAGTCGCAGATAAATAATAGTTGAGACGGCATGCCCATAATTGGCTTGGATTTGGCAGGGGTCGAAAAAAGACCCACAGGATTCTGCATCCTCAACGGCATAACAGCGGAGACCTTGCTCATCTACACAGACCAAGAAATATTGCAAGCAATCGAAGCTACCAAACCCCGTGTAGTCGCCATCGACGCGCCCTTAAGTCTTCCGCCAGGAAGAAAGTCAATGGAGGAACGGACAAGCATTCACTTGAGAGAATGCGACAGGGAGCTTTTGCGACGAGGGATAAAGTTTTTCCCGATAACGCTGGGTCCCATGAGGAAACTAACCGAGCGAGGCATAAGGCTGAGAGAAACCCTTGAGAAAAGGGGCTTCACGGTGATCGAGGTTTATCCTGGAGGAGCCCAAGACATTCTAGGGATTCCTAGAAAGCAGCGTGGACTCGACAAGCTGAAAGAGGGCTTGGAAAAAGCAGGCTTAAAAGGGCTAACCAGTCAAATGAGCGAACATGAGCTTGACGCCGTGACCTGCGCGCTCGTGGGCAAATTGTTTCTCGAAGGAAAAAGCGTCATTTATGGAACTCAAAGTCAAGCGATAATAATGCCTAAAAGAGAAAGAACGCCTTCACTCGGTTAAAAGTCGGAAAGATAACCGCGTTTTCCTAAACTATTTTTCTTCTATGCTTCAGGAACAGGTAGCTCGCCGTAGACGCAATGACAACTGTGGTAATTATGGCTATCACGAGGACTGTTGGGAAGAGCTGTATGGTAAAGTAGACTGTTTCGGATGCCCCGATGTTTCCATAGTTATCTTCAGCGAAAAACGTCAGGCTGTGTGAGCCCTCAGACAGTGCAGGCAAGGTTATGTTTCCGGTGACGTTTACTTTTTCTTTTCCATCTAAGCTGTACGCTATCCACTTCACGGGCTCGTCCACGGTGAAAACTGATTTGATGTCGGTTGTGTCGTAGGTTTTGTTCTCTGGAAACAGAATTAGAATGTTAGGGGGCATGGAGTCCACAGAAAATTGGACAGCGTCAGACTTACCGACGTTCCCGCGGGAGTCGTTGGCGTAGACGGTTATGGTGTGAGCGCCTTGAGACAGCCCCGCCAAAGTCACGTTGCCCGTAATCGTTACGTTTGCGTTGTTGTCTAAGCTGTAGCCCATCCAATCTGTTGCCTTGTTTGTGGTGAAAACCAATTGAACCGAGCTGTGTGTTTTATTTTCCGGAGACAGCACATGCAACTCTGGTGGCACGGTTCCGTATCCAGGCGGCGTGTACTGCTCGTTTATGTTTAGCCACGTATTATTATAAAACCCGCCTATAGCGTATAATAAATCGTTCACGGCGACCAAGCCAAGATAAATGCGGGGGGTCGGCATGGGCGTGCTGGTGCCCCAAGTGTTGCGTCCTGCGTCATACACGTGGGTGGTGTTGCTGTAGTCTGATAAGACAAATCCTCCTACGACATAAATTCTCTTGGGCGCGTCGATGCCGCTGGTTGCCGCGGCAGCCATGTAGCTGCCAGGGGGGCTGAACGTGTCTGCGTTGCTCCACTTGTCGTTTGCGGGATCGTAAACTTGGTTGGCGTTTACATAGGTTAAGTCGAATTTCTGCCAGAATTGTGTCCCGCCTCCGATGATGTATATTTTGTTGTCGACCACTGCGGAGGCGTAACCGAAGGTGGCGGTCGGCAACGCGGTTTTGTTAGTCCAAGAGTCTGTGACTGGGTCGTAAACCTCGTTGGCGTCACTTTCCGTGTAGTAGGGGTCGAAGGCCAAGTATTTTTTTCCGCCTATAAGGTAGATTTTTCCATCCACAACCTCTGCGGAAAGGTCTGCCCTAGGCGTGGGCATCGACGTCTTAGTTTTCCACGTGTTAGTTTGGGGGTCATAAACTTCGACTGCTCCCGTGAATCCCGAGGAGCTGGAGTTGCTGTCTCCTGTTGTGCCACCTATCACGTAGATTTTCCTGTCATAGACTGCTACGGCGAAACCGCTTCGAGCAGTTGGCATAGGCGCCTTAGTTGCCCACGTGTTTGTGGCTGGGTCGTATTCTTCGTTGACGTTGAGGTAGGTGTTATTGTTTAAGCCTCCAATTGCGTATATCTTTCCGCTTACAACCGCTACACCAAGTCCTGCTCGGGCAGTCGGCATAGGTGCGCGGTCAATCCAAAAGTCTGCTTGAGCTGTAGCGCTGGGAAACTGATATGTCGTTGCCAGAAGCAGGAAAGCTAAGGCTGCAATTAGCACATATTTAATTTCCTTGTTCATGAGTGAGGAAGCCTCTGAACTGCCTTGATAGTATGGTGCAGTCTACCTTTATATTTTTGAAGGTAATCAACCAAGTTAAACGCCCGTGAGTTCGTCGCTCAGTAGTTTGATTAATTCACTATGCTTTTAGGCGATGCAAATAGCGCTTCTAATCTGCCTCGGTTAGCCCACAGAAGACTAAACTGAATTAACAGGAACGCTGAAAACTGAACTGTCCAAATGTGGCTGCTGTTTAGAACCGGGGAAAGTTTGTCGAATGAATAGCTTAGTCCGCCAGGTACATCGAAAGACAGCCACTCGTATCCTGACGTCACAACTATTGTCATAAAGTTGAAAATCATCGACATCAAAAGCAGGTAAGGACCTATTGCGGCGAAAAACAATACCAGTTCACGCCGTTTTGCTCCGGGGACTTTCTGCCGCGACAACAGAGAGCATTTCTTGGCGGAGGAAGCCGCGATTAGGCAGAACAAAGGCAAAGTGAGGTAATCGTATTTTATCGAGTTAACGTATGGCACCAGCAGATTATTGCCTAGAACCAGATAAGTGTTAAAGCCAACAACTCCTACAATGGAGGCGAAAAAGGCGCTGTCAAAAACCCAAGTCTTCGAAAAATGTTTTTTCTGCAAGAACGAGAGCGCTAATGAGAAGAAAAATCCCAAGATGAAGAAGATGCCTAAGGATTCGCTGAGAAAATTCAAACTAAAGGTGGGTGAGGGAACAAATCCGATGGGTAGGAATGAGCCGAAATCGTCGTGGTTAAGCAGAGAAATTAATTTGCGTCCTGAGATTGGTTCATACCACAAATACTGGATAAAGGCGGCAGGCAAAATGAAGAGAAGCAACGCCGTCAAAACGCGAGTTCGGTTTTTCGGTTTCGAGTAAATGTAGAAGAGAACGAGGGGAATCAGCATGAACACGGCGAAAAGTTTTGTCAGAAGTGCAAGCCCGAAAATGACGCCAGCAGCAAAAAAGAGTTTGTTAGAATCTCTACGTATTGCCCAAATTCCCACGAGCAGATAAAGCAGGCTGAAGAAGAGGCACTGCACATCTATAAGAAAAACTCGCGACATTATCACGTGCCATGGAGTAAGAGCAAACAGCGCAGCCGCAAACAACCCGGTGCGTCGTCCATAAAGCACGTCGCCTATCTTGTAGGTGAGAAAAACGCATCCAACCGCAAACATGGTCGTCACCGCCACCGCTGTTTCGTATGACACGCCAAAAATCTTCAAGAAAACAGCGTCAACGTAAAACCCGAACGGCTGCATGTTAATCAAATTTCCATAAGTGAGATATGGGAAGCCCCACTTGACCACGCCCGAGGCTGCGGCGAATTCCGTCAGCGAATCCCAGCTGGAGTAAGGTCCCAGAGAAATCGATAGCAACGCTGAGCCCAGCAGAATTCCAATAAGCGGAGAATGATTTACGACCATGCTCCTCAGAGTCTGCCATTTGCCGCCACTAAACAGCACAGAACTTTTACATTCTTTGTCCGGTGACTGCGATGTCTTTCCAACTCCTAACAGCTAGTTCGCGGCTTAATAGCAGACACATCGTTATTATATCTTCCGAACAACCAAGTAGAATATCACCATGAACAACTAACCTTGATGGTTAACTAAGAAAACAAGTGCTTTGACAAAGCGCCTGGCATTCCCAGCTAAAAACTCTTGACAAGTAGCATAACTGGCACGTCGCTGCAGTAACGCGAGTGGAGGGGCGCTCTAGAGCAGAGGTAGCGCCTTCAGAACTACTTATATAGTATATTGAAGGGGGCTAAAGAGAAAATTCACGCAACCGTCCCAACCGCATACATCAATCTAAAAATCATGCATTATGTGACTGTTCCGTAAACGCTGATTTTGACAGTTGCATCTGTCGAAGCTACGCTTGCTTTTGCGTCGACAAGGATTGCCCAGATTATACTCTGCGACGGAAAAAGCCTCAGAATGTCATCGTCACTCAGCCAAGCCGTGGTACCGTTGGTGAAGGTCTTTTCCACGCTCGGCGAGATTGTGTTGTCGACAAATTCCAAGCGGAACCTGACGGTGATGGTTTCGTTGCTTGCGAAGCTGCCCTGAACCTGTATCATAGACTTAAAACTCGTAATCGTTTGCGGACGCATCTGAATATTCACCGTTGACCCATACTGCCCGCTAACGCCGACAGGAACATTCAAATTCTCCTGTCGGAAAACGCTGCCTGCTCCGGCAATCCATTTGCCGTGTGGATTGTGAATTCGGGCTGTCCAGTTGCCTAGGAAGCTGATGCCGCCTGCGAGAATTGGCGGTGTAATGGAGGTTTCGCCCAGTGATATGGCGTACAAGTCCTCAGGGTAATCTGCGAAAGATTCAAAGACCATGCCAAACAGCAGCGTCTGATGCATCGAACCATCCAGCAAGAGACCAGTCTGGTTTTTCACGAATCCGTTTTCACCCATCCACATCCGCACATCCTGCAGCTGACTGTCAGACAGTTCCGCTAGTCGCTGCACAGATATGCCCACCGAATTGTCAAGAAGATTGAAAAAGCAACGTCTGATTTCAGTGCTGGCGTAAGAGCCTGTTGCGTTGCCTGTTGGCGTCCTGAAGACGATTGCCGCAGTGCAGTTGATGAACCGTGAATCCTCGATTTTCGTGCCTTCGCTCCAGGTTGCCGTGTTTGCAAATTCAAGCGCCGTTCCGCAATTTTCAAACTGCATATTGGACAGGATTGTTCCGAAAGAATTCTCAATTCTAACCGTGCCGTTGATTATGGTTAACCCTGAAATTAGGTTATTCTGTGAACGAGTGTAATCGTCGCCTTTCAAGGTTAAGGTTTTGCCGTTGCCGATTATGTACGCGCTATCGCCCGTTATCTTCGCGTTCTCCTTGTTAAGCACCTGAACGTCTTGGCTCAGCGTGTAATTGCCAGGTTTGATGTAAACCGTGTTGCCCTTGGCTAACGCTTGCGCTAACACCTGCGAAGCGTTGTCTGAAGCGATGTCCACAGAACCAGTCAACTGGTTCTTTGCTTTGTACGTGCCGCCATCCTGGAAAACCACGTAGTCAAACGCTGAATCGTGGGCAGCTTCCTGTAATGCAATGTTCAAGGTGAATATAAGGTAGGTATTGACGGCTGCCAGAACCAGCGCAGCAACGCATATTCCGGCAAGAACACGCTTAGACAGACTTATTCTCATCGCTTATTTTCTTCCTACATCGCCCCGGACATGACACAGAAATAGATGTAGATAACCAACCGTTAAAAAAGGTTTATCATAACACACAGTCTGCCCAGTCACGTACCAAGTGACGCTGTATCAACTTGAAAAACTTAGTTTGACAATCTGCGCGTGAGGAACACCTTCGATGTGCAACACCGCTTCTGGATGCACGTAGCCTTTCGATATGGCTTTTTCAACGCAGTTTTTTCCCACCATGTTCACTATCGTTGAGTTCTCAATCATGTCTAATGCCTCATCAACGCTGACTTTTCCGCCGTTGTAGAACTCGTTTTTAACGTGGAAAACGATTTTTCCCTCTTTCAGGGTTCTGCCAAGCATCTCGCAATCGCAGATGGTCAAAAGTACATTCCTTCCCACTTTCTTCAGATTAACGTACACTTCCAAGTTTAAGGACACCCTCTCATAGTTGCTTTATAGACGACCTTGCGCCGCACGCGTTGCAAACAAGGAAAGACAAGCGTTTTTCCTTAACTATGTTGGTGTCTGGGCGCTTGCAGACTGGACAATTCACGAAGCTCTCCATGTACCGCTGCAGCAAACGTTCGAAGCTGTCGCGTTGAAATTTGCCTTGAAAAATGGCTCTGCCCTCATGATAAGTTGCCGCCGTCGCCATTTCCCGCGTTAAAAACTTAAGGATGTGCTGTGGATCACGATCCATCACGTCAGCTACTTCCTTGAAGTTGGAGATTATGGTGCGCATGCCGACCGTGTTAATTTGCAATCTCGGTAACTCCAACCGCTCCTGCTTCAGCGAAACTTCTGGCAATTGCGAAGTGGCTCGTTTCAGCAGTTCATCGTAGTTGTACTTCATGTTTTGTCTCTCGCTAAGACATTAATCAACATACTATTAAAACTTATAATACCAAAAAAGGGAAAATGCACCGTTAATATGCATAAACATGTCTGAAACCAATATTAATTTGAAAGCCGCAATGCTATTATTATAAACCGCGCAGAGGAAAACTATTGGCAACGCAACGAAAAACAGACGAAATCGCAGCAATCGACCAACAACTCACCAAGCTAAAAGAGCAACTCGCCAAGGCAGACCTTGAAGTGAAAGGGCACATCGAAAAACGGGATAAACTTAATGAACAATTCAGAAAACTACGTAACGAAATAAACGAGCTAAAAGCCGAACGCGACAGCCTAAACAAGAAAGTTAAAGCGCTAAAACAGCAGCGGGACAACGCACGAGACCGAAACGGCAAAATCATCGAGGAAATAAAAGTCTATAGCCAAAAAATCAACGAACTGAAAAAGAAGACGCCTAAAAAAAGCCGTGCACAACTGGAAAAAGAGCTGCAAGCCATAGAATGGAAAATCCAAACAACAACACTTGACCTGCAAGAGGAAAAAAGCCTAGTGGAAGAAGTCAAACGTCTCGAAACACAGCTAAGCGCCTACAGGAAAATCGACCTTCAAAACAAGAAAATCGCGGAGCTACGGAAAGAACTGAAGACTCTGGAAACCAACGCAGACGCAGCACATCATGAGCTTGTGGACGCCGCCCAGAAAAGTCAAGAGCTACACGCAAAAATGCTTGCCAAAATAGACCAAGCAAAAAACATCAAAGCCGAAGCTGACAACATCCACGCAATGTACGTTCAAGCAAGGGAACAAGCAAAACCCCTGCGTGAAGAAGTTAAAAGGCTAATTGCCCAGAAAAGAATGCTCCAAGAAGCTAGGCGCAAAGAGGATGAAGATAAAAGGAAGATGGCGGAACAAGCTCTCAAAGAAAACCTCGAGTCCCAAGCGAGAAACAAACTTCAACGAGGAGAAAAACTAAGCTGGCACGAGTTCCAACTGCTCGCGGAAGAAGACGAACCGGACTCAGAAACGCAAGATTAAAGTTGCCCTATCAGACAAATAGGAAACAGAAAATGAATGATTGAAAAACAGAGTGAGCAGCAAACGCAGAAGCGTATCCTAATCTTATGCGTTGACAGAGACGGTGATATCGAGGTAAAAGCAGGGATAAAAACGCCTCTCCTCGGCAGAACCGCAAACTTGGACGCTGCTGTATCCTTAGCCCTGCGAGATCCTGAAGAACCAGACGCCAACGCAATGTTTGAAGCAGTCCGCTTGTACGACCGCCTGCAAAGTGAAAGGAAAACAGAAGAAATTTTCGAAGTAGCAACGATTTCCGGCTCGGAACTTGGGGGAGTTGGCGCGGACAGGAAACTGGTTGCCGAACTAAGCACTCTGCAAAATTCATTCAGTGCCACCGAAGTCATTCTGGTCACCGATGGCTACTCGGATGAAGCAGTTTTGCCGCTGGTGCAGTCTAGAGTGCCCGTGTCATCTGTTAGAAGAATAGTTGTTAAGCACAGCGAATCCATCGAGGAAACCGCAGCGCTTTTCTCACGGTACCTGAAACTCATCTGGGAAAACCCCCGGTACGCACGCATAGCTCTGGGCATCCCGGGTCTGCTCTTTTTCCTTTACGCAATTCTCTCCATAGTCGGCGTATCCGGCAGCACGTATCTCTTAGCCATAATTCTTATTCTAGGTTGCGGCTTGCTCATCAAAGGCTTCGGCGTTGACAGAGGAGTCAGAAACCTGTACAAGTGGGCTAAAGAATATTCGCCGCCTCCGTTGCCCGTGCAAATCTCCAACTACGCCATCATCGCTGGAATCCTTTGCGTAGCCATAAGCGTTTACCTCGGAGTAGCCAACGCAAGCGCCAACGCGCCGGTGCTAAATAACACTGCGGAATGGATTGCCGCTCTCCCAACAATAGCGGGTTTCTTCATTAAAGGTGTCGAAGACCTCCTAATCGTGGGAATCATCATCGGACTCTTCGGCAGAAGCATACGCCTGTACTTCGAACGAGATGTGCGACTTTTGCGAAACGTAGCCTTAATTGTGTCTGTAGCTTGGTTCCGCTGGATTCTCAACGGTACCGCAGACATCCTTTTCAAGCCTGGAATCGGCTTCAGCGACCCGATCTTCTCTAATTTAGTTTACGAAATAATCGTTGGCATACTCATAGCCATAGCATCGGTTCTAGTCATATTCATCGTCCACAGGTCAGCTAAAGATTTCTTCTTGGAGAACAAAGAAAAGGAAGATGAGTTCCGAGAAAGAGCACACGCCACCGACAAAAAGGAAAACGCGAAAGGGACGTAAAATACTCTAACCTGTCATGAACGATGAAGGAGGGCTTTTCACTTTGAGTACAGCAAACTTTAATTGAAACAGTTAAGGTTTTTAACTCTGGTATGGCAGTCGAACGATGCTATTGTGCCTTGAAAGTGCGAGGTTCACTTATTGCTTAAGAAACTTCTCTCAATCCTCGGCGTTTACAAGCTGTATGAAAAATGGCTTTGGATTCAGGTAAAGAACGGCGCGAAACCGGAACACATCGCCATAATCTTAGACGGAAACAGGCGGTGGGCTTCGGAACAAGAACTTAACCCTTGGTTAGGTCACAGAAAAGGCGCAGAAACAGTTGAGCAACTTCTGGATTGGTGCCAGAAACTCGACGTCAAATTCATGACACTTTACACGTTTTCAACGGAGAATTTCAAGCGTCCCTCAGAGGAAATCAAGGAGATTATGCGGCTTGCTGAAGAAAAGTTTCAAAAGCTCTTGACTGACGAGCGCATCCACCGCAACAAAGTCCATGTTAAAGTCATCGGCAGAGTAAACCTGTTGCCAGAGAGCTTGCAGCGTCTAATTGCGGAAGTAGAGAAAGCCACGGAAAATTATGACAATCAGTTCTTGAATTTCGCTTTTGCATACGGTGGCAGAGCCGAGATCGTTGATGCAGCTAAAACCATCGCGGAGAAGGTAAAAGAGGGCGAATTAACACTTGACGACGTAAACGAGAAAACTTTTGAAAAATACTTGTACACAGCGCACATGCCCAATCAAGAACCCGACTTGATCATCAGAACCTCAGGCGAAGAAAGGTTGAGCGGCTTTCTGATCTGGCAATCTGCATACAGTGAACTTGTCTTCTTGGATGTTTACTGGCCTGACTTCCGCCTGATAGATCTCTTGCGAGCTATCCGAACTTTTCAAACGCGCAAACGTCGATATGGCACGTGACAGGTTAGGCTCGTTTTTTGGCGCTTACAATTGAAATGACATCTCTGTCTCGTAGAACAGTGTTTTCACCGATTTTTTTCTTCTGCCGTGCATCTACAGCGTAGATGAAGCTTTCACCGAGCTCCGTATGAATTAGATAAGCGAATTGGCGCGCAGTTATTCCGTAAGGTACGAGGTAAGCGTCCGGGAGCACTTTGCCGTTGTGGTCAGCTAAATGCTCCACGTCTTCCACTGGGTAGACGGTTATCATTTTTAGGAGTTTAAAGTATGCCATGTTTATGGCGTCTTGGACTCCTGTGGAGCCGTTTTTGAGGAGTACACGTTCGCGTATAGTTTCTAACGCTTTTATTTGGCTTGGGGACAGTTTGGCTTGTTCGAGGATTTTGAAGTTGCAGTCGCCTGGCGTGTAGTCGATGAGTTGTTTCTCAGAAGCCCTTCGCAGCGCCAGTTCAGCTTCTGCGCTACAGGGTATAACGGTGTAACCGAGCTTTTTTAGATGTTCGACGTTTGCCTCGGCGTTTGGCAAGTCTATTTTGTTGGCGACTATGAGCATCGGCTTCGAAACTCGTCTGAGTGCGTCCACGAATTTCAGGAGGTCTTCTTCACTCCATGAGGTGGGGTTGTCAGCGTTCAGGCTTGTGTTTCTGGTAGCCTCGAAGATGTGACTGCGTTTTATGCCTAAGCCGCTTAAGCGTTCTTCCAGCATGCTGTAGATTTCTTTGGATTCGGCTTCGGCTGTCCGTGCGAGTTTTTGCCAGTCTTTTTTGATTATGGTTGCCATCCACATGGTTATTTCACGTTCGAGAAACTGCACGTCTTCCAGCGGGTCGTGTTCACCAGGTTTGCATAGACGTCCTTCGCAGTCTGTTCCGCCGGAAGCGTCTACTATGTGGATGAGGGCGTCTGCTCGGCGAATTTCATCGAGAAACTGGTTTCCCAATCCACGTCCTTCCCAAGCGCCTGGGACGATGCCAGCTACGTCGATAAGTTCGACTGGAATGAGGCGTATGCCGTTTAGACAGATGCTGTTTTTTGGGTTGTCGTTGACTTGGAATTCTTGGTGGACGCATGGTGTTCTGACGTAGCCAACGCCGCGGTTGGGTTTTATCGTGGTGAAGGGGTAGTTTGCGATTTCAACTGGCACCAGAGTTGCGGCGCTGAAGAAGGTGGATTTGCCCGTGTTGGGCTTGCCGATTATGCCTAATAAGCGCGAGTAGGATCTTTGCATTTGGTGGCGTTCACCATTTCCGCGTTACTATTTGGATTCGTTGTGCTATATGATTTGTGCCTGTGGCTTTTTGTCTGGCGTGCGGATGACTAAAATTTGCTTTTTTGTCATTTGTCAAGTTTTACCGCTTTTATCTGTTATAACGTGTACGTATGTTCTGTTTTTATGGAGGAATGCTTAAATAACTTCCTTAAATGCTTGAACGACAGTTTAACGCTAAACCTTGAGACATGAGGGCGGTTACGATGGAAAACCTTGACGACATAGACGTCCGAATCCTTAATCTGCTGCAAGAAAACAGCTGGTTAAGCTACAACAAGATAGCGATGAAACTCCGATTGTCCGTTGGCACGGTGTTCAACCATGTCAAAAACCTGCAGAAAAGGGGCGTGCTGCAGGGTTACACAGTAATTCTCGACTGGACTAAACTTGGCTACAGCTTAACCGCGCTTGTGCTGGTCCAAACTGAGGGCAAACATATCATGGAAGTGGAGACCGAAATCGCCAAAACACCAAACGTTATCGCAGTTTATGACATCACTGGCGACTATGACAATGTTGTGATTAGCAAATTCAAGAACAGGAACAGCTTGAACGTTTTCATCAAAGGCTTGCTGGCTATGCCGTCAGTCAGGAGAACAGTCACTAACGTTGCATTCAGCGCTGTTAAAGAGGACTTCAGAATAAAACTATAGAACGTGGAGTAGGAGAAAACCTGATGAACCCGACAAGAATAACAGTTGCTTTTGATCAGTCAACAGCCAACCTGCTGGAAAAACTCAGCGAAGAAACCGAGCTATCGCAGAGCGAACTCATGCGGCGTGCGCTGCGTTTCTACAACGAGAATAAAGCGCTCTGGGATTCTGCTCAGAGAAAAAAGACATTTGACTACTTGAATTTGCTTTCCAGCGGCGAGCACGTTATTTTGGATGTTGACCACTGGCTTCTCTTCCTGAGCCTAGTTGAATCCTGCACCGAAGAGAACAAGTTTTGGCGCAGTCACAGAGAAGTGGCTCGTTCCCACGCGGAGCAGTTGAAGAATGAGGTGCATACTGCGGAGGAACTTTTATCCCGACTTGAGACCTGCAACTTGTTTAGGATGACTAAGAACTCGGAAAGCGATTTTACGTTGATTTTGGGCTCGGAGCTTCCGAAGAAATTCGTAAAAATCTTCATTGAAGAGTATTTTTCAGCTATGGGTATTAAGGCTGAGATTAAGGAGCACTTGGCTAAGCTGATTGTCGCTGTGAATCATCGTTAAGGCTTTGCATCAAACTTGTTTCCAGTGTTCCGCAAAATGAGCGCTATATTAGAAAAGAGGTAGGAAAATTGCATGCGTGCAACAACTTGGATAAGGGCGCTATTCTTCCATCATTATCAACGTCAACGTGGACCGCACTTTGACGAGCGCTCGGATTCGGCGGGTCACCATATCCTTCAATCTCTCCATGGTCTCGGCTCTGATTTTGGTGATTATGTCATACACTCCGTAGGAAAAGTAGGCTTCCTCCACGCCTTCTATCATCTTCAGTTCTTTCAGCACTTCGTCTTCGGAACCTGACTCTACGTTTATTAGCACAAAAGCTCTCGGCATTCTGTTCTCCTCAGCTATTCTAACAGCGCTAAGGATTAAAATATTTTGCCGTTATGCGGTCGAAAAAATGTCAGGGTGGCGGATGTATGTCGCGTGACTGGCGCGTTAAATTTTTGCATAGCCCAACATTTTTTACAACGCCGAAACCAGAAGTGCAACAAAGATGGATAATGACGGTGACTTCTTTACTAATAAAGTGCCCTATAGAGAGTAGGCATTTAGCAGCAAAACATGACGTTGCTAAGATGACAAGGATAAGTGTTATTGTTACCGCTGTTTTCCTCATCAGTGTTCCCAAAAACATACCGGAGAAATTAGTGCCAAAAAGGTTTTGCCAATATTTTTGACAAAGCGCCGGAAGCATTAATCAAGGTTTCTTGACAAACAAGCATGCCAGTGCCTAATAGTAATATTCGCTGCAGAAAACGAGTAGAAGGGATAGGTCTACCCGCAGAGACGCTGGCGCTGCACGAAACTCCTTTAAATAGGGGGCTAAAGAAAAAACAAACATCAGTTTTCGAGGCTACGCAGTAAAAATCCTTTTTTTATTTTGCTGGACAAAGAAATGAGAAGAATCAGTAGTAGTAAATTGCTGTCACTGTTGCGTTGACGATGTCAATCGGCTCCATGTTACCAACTTCAACCGATATGGGTCCTGGCAACACGGGAAAAACTGCTAATCCGCTTGCTCCTACCGTCACGTTGTAATCAAAAATCTGTTCGGTCACAGGCAACGTGTACATCACTCTTGCGTATGTTGTGCTAGAATTTGATTCCACCTGAACCCCAACGTATCCAGCGTATCCCAAGTAATCGCTGAATATTGAAGCTGTACCACCTACACCCATAGTTACTGGCGCATTTTGTGCCAAATATACACTTTTGCTTAAACTGATTATAGCCTCGTAGTTTACGATCTGCTGTGAGTAATTTCCAAGCAAGTCTCGCACCTCGCTGGCACTGTAACTTTGATCAAGACTGTTTTGAAGTGAAGCTACTTGCGCAGCCAGCGATGAAACCTGCGAAGTCAAAGACGCAATCTGGCTATCCTTGTCCGCCAACTGCGCCTGCAAATCTGACGACTGCTGGTCAGCCACCATTGGTGTATACAACACCAAAGCGATAACCAGTACTGCTGCGAGCACAATACATATGGCGCCTAAAGCGATTGTTATCGTTCTACTGACAACTTTTTTCCACTTGCGTTCTGAACCATTTTTTATTTCACCAATCATGTGACAATGGCTTTTGTATAAAAGTTTTTGCCAAACTTGTTCCAGAATCCAAAGTCTGCTACGCAACAGAAAACCGTGAGAGTAAAGCTTACTTCTTATTCAGGTTCAGAATTCATAACTAATATTAGCCATCATACGTGAAGCGTTTAGATGGGTTTTACCTTGATAGAAACCGTTCACGTTCCAAACATAGTGATAATTGCCTAATCAGAACCGAAATAATCATTCGAAGAAAAAAATCATCGCTAGAAAAACAATCTTTTATGAAACCCTCGTGGATCCAGAAGTGATAAAGTTAACCGCTGAAAACCTCAAAAGCCAAGTCTCGCCAAATACGGTTTACTCCGAACCAAACCAGAAGAAGTAGCCATCGCCTCAATCGACAAACACTACGAACCTATCATCAGAATTAGCGTGAAATATACAGTTGACTACTTCATAAAACGCGTCTGGAACATAAAAGTCTCCAACGACGCCACGGAAGTCATCCTCGGCATCGAAAAAATCAAGCCGAAACAGACCGCAGACTAGGCTGGACAAACATGCAGGGGCATCGAATTGAAGAGCGAAGAAAGAGTGAAGAACTACGAGCCTCCCTCACACTCGACGGCAACGGCAGAGACATCTCAATCAAAAAAACTCCCAGCCGCGCCCTCAGAAAAAACCCGAAGAAGTCCTGGCGAAATCCGGCGCAAAGGCGGTTCCAGCCGAAATCGACTTCAGCATTCTACGAACACGAATTTTCAAGCTGCTGGAAACAGGGTTCGAATACGTGCTCCAAAAGGATGGCATTGCCTACTTTAGAAAACGCAAATGACCCGCATCTAGCGGATGCGATAAAAATTTATGGGATTATTTCGCAGCCGTTATACTTCACGAACTCAAAATCGCTTAGGCGCAGTTTGCCATCGTTGATTAACTGCTTTATGCGCGGAACCTCAGCCTCAACTGCTTTCACCAAGCGTCTCACCGTGCTGCAAACTTGCGCGTAAGCGTCCCTGCTCCACCTGTTCGTTACATTGGCGTAGAGGCAGCGCCCACCGCAGACGCCCATTATATCGCAGCCGCTGCAGGGTTCAGTGACGGAAAGCTTTCTGAGTTCAAGCGGGTTCGTATCTTTTATGTGTCCGAGGTAGTAGTCTTTCATCCCCCACATGGTTGGGCATGGGATGATTTTGCCGTCGGTTTGGATGGCGTAGTTTATCCATCCGCCGCCGCAGCGGAGCTGACTATTTCTCTCTCCATTTAAGAGTGAGTTGGCTATGCCTAAGAAGGGGTACAGCTTTTGGACGGTGCCTCGTGTTTGCATCTGGTCAACCCAGAACCGCGCGAGCCTCTCGATGCCGGGAACGTAGCTGGTTTCGCTCCAGTGCTTGAAGTCTCGCCGTTGGTAGTCGTTTCCCCAAAAGCCCGCGTTAAGTTGCCAGTGCACGCTGGAAAAAGTGAATTCTTTGTTCTCAAGGAGCCATCGAACCTGCTTGTAGATGTCTGTTTGCTCCATCACCGTCATTCTCGCGATCAGTTCGCCGCTGAACCCGTTTCGCGTTATCAATTTCATATTGTTGATGACCTTCCTGAACGTGCCTTTTCCCCGGTAATAGTCAGTTAAAGCCTCATCGCCGTCTACGGAAACGAGGATGGTGTGGAAACGGTTAACGTACTCGGCTGGCAAGCGGTCGAGGAGCAAGCCGTTTGTTTGGATCAGGAAGTGCCGCGGCTTCACCGTGTCCATTATCTGCCTGATCTCGTCAATGCAGAGGAGTGGCTCACCGCCGTAGAAAGTTAAAACGCAGTCAGGGTCTCGCCTGCAAAGCTTTGCAAGCAGCGCGAAATCGTAGTCTGCCTTCTTCGGCAGAGCGTAGTCCACGTTCAAGCCGGCGAAGTCTTCGTCGAAATCCTCAAGCGCCTCGCCGAAGCAGTACCTGCACTGCAAATTGCATTCAGTCGTGAGGACAACGTGGAAGAACATGACTTGCTTGTAAAGCGAACACTCCTTTAAGAGTATTTTTCCCTGATCTTTTGGGCTTTTTCAACGTAAATTTTGAGTTCTCTATCTCTGATGTTTTTTTCAGGCAAGGTTTCAGGGGCGTACATTAACGGCAAGACGGCTAAGAAAAGGAAGAAGCTGGCAAAAGAGAACACGGCTGAAACAGATATTTCTTCAATGTACGTGCTTATTGAGAGGCGCATAAAATTTGAAAAGAGAAAAGGTAAACTGCCAATAACGTAGTATTTTTCGCTGCTTTTTTCATGCGCTAGGTCGCCCCAGATGGTCATGATGAATATCGTGTAAAATGCGCCCCACGCAACGCCGTCAGCAATTGTATAGAACCACCCACCGTAAATATTGCCTACAAACAATCCAAGGCACGCGTAACCCACGCCCAGAAGGGAGAATCCGGTTAAAATTAACCGTTTTCTTCCGATAAAATCTGCGAAAAACCCTAAAACCACGGCGAAAACTCCAGCAGTCACGTTTTCAATTATCACAGAGAGCTCAACAAAATTATGTGGAAAGATTTTGTTTACGATAGGCACTGCAGTGTAGTTCACTACTGCAAACATGAGCCATGGAACGAAATACAAGAGGAATGCCCGGTGCTGAAAAATTGAACCGTATGCTAATTGGTCCCGTTTGTTAGCATATTTCTCCTCAGGTTTCAGGAAAGACAGAACCACAAAGCCACCAAGCTTGAAAAGGGCGAGAGCTATAGCGTTGAGGACGATTCCTTCAATGCCTATGCTGCCTAAAAGGAAATAGCCTAGGAAGACACAGAGAAAAGTCAGTCCGCCTAATCTTGCGCGGTTCCCGGCTTCTGTTGACGCCGCGAAGTATCCCATGCATATTGGCATACCTAAACCAAAGTACGCTCCGACAAGTGTTGAAAAAACCACCAGAAGAGGAAACGCTGTGATATCAACGGTGACTGGAATCAGAGACAAAAGTACTCCTGAAAGCATCCAGTAAAGAAGAAAGTGGATGCGGCGACCGAACTTGTAAATTAGAATCGACCCAAAGAGGGCTGTCGCAGCGATTCCTAAAAAGTCAGCTCCGAAAACGGCAAGTTTGTTCGGAACAGAATAATGTGCTGCCGTAACCGTGTTCAACAGGAATTCGAATGCGTAAAAGTACCAGATGAGCGCGTTAGCTACTAAAACAATGTTCACTACTGCGACTTTCAGGCTAACCCCTACTGTGTTGGCAAACACGTTCCTAGGCATCGTTATCGCATACGTTGACTTGTCGCAAACTGCAAATTAAGGGTTAGGAAGTGAAAAACTGTATTACAAATATACAAAAACGCAAAGCTTTTAAGCCTAAATGTAGTACATAAATACAGATCGAGAAGGGAAAAGGCATGGCAAAAGCGCGGAAATTCGCGAGATACTCCTCTTGGTGGTAGAACGAGTCACTTCTTCACACATATGCCGTCGTTACCTTAAGTAGTGACTTTAGTAGTTTTAATTGTGTATTGTTGCCCACTGTTTCCAAACAGTTCACCCCAGCAGTCACCATACGATTCAGGTCCTGTCTAAGCTCTTCAACTTGCTTAGATTCAAGAACCAGCTTCTTCAACCTGTTCAATATCTTTCTCTCAAAATTTCCGCTTTCAATAAAGGCTTTGACTTCGCTCCTTAATTTTGGGTTCCGAAGGGCATACAGCACGGGAAGAGGCAAGCACTCGTTTTTTATTCGGTTTACCAGTTCAGGGTACTCGTAGAGATCGCCAAACTCGTCTCTTACAAGCGATGTTACGCCAAAAGTTCTGCCATAACTGCCCAGTGCTTCGACATCTGCTTTGCTGGCGTTTCCCATGATGGCTCCGATTTTGCAGTGTAATTCAGGAACCACTGCTTTCATCCTAATTATTTCAAGGTATTCTTCGGGTTTCGCGTCGAGACTCTTCATCAAGTGTGCTTCTTTGGCTTCTGCGTTGCTGATTTCGAACAAGGCTTCAGGTATCAGAGCCAAAATAGCAGTTCGCTGTTTTCGAGTGAGGGATTCGCATTCTTGTTGCAGAAGCGTTGAGCCTTGGATGAGAAGCGCGTCGCCTGCAAGGAGCGCCACAGCCCCGCCGAATTTTCCGAAGACCGTTTTCTTTGAATACTTAACTTTAGACTGGTCGATAATGTCATCGTGAATGTCTGCCGCTCCAGCCATAAGCGTCAAAGCCGCGCTTACAGCGGTTGTTTTCTCCGTGTTTTTTCCGCCGACGGCTTCGCATGAAAGCGTGAGCAAGACTGGAAAAACAGGCAAGCCTCCCGTAAGGGTTACTTTTGCGAAGTACGCCAAAGCGGAAGTGACTTCTCCGCCATGAGTCCGCATCAATAGGATTTCGCTTCGGGCTTTCTCAATGGCGCCTCTTCCTTTCCGTTCGATGATTTCTGTGACCTGCTCCGTCAGGTCTGATTCTGAACTCATGCTTCCACTTATGTTTTCACCAGGTATTTCTTTTTTTAGGTGGCATTGCACGTGAGCGTAAGCAAAACTCTTAATAGCTTACGGCTTAATTCAACAGGTTTCATGAGCCAGACCAAGCAAATCGAGGAGAAGTGGCAGAAGCGGTGGGAAGCAGCCCGCGTTTTCGAGGCTGACCCCGACCCCCAGCGAAAGAAGATTTTTGTGACGTTTCCATACCCATACATGAACGGGCCCCTGCACGTGGGTCACACGTTCACAGCCACGCGTGTTGACGCTTACGCAAGGTTCAAGCGGATGCAGGGCTTCAACGTGCTTTGGCCGTGGGCTTGGCACTGGACTGGGCAACCGCTGCTGGGCGCGAGTGAACGCGTTGCGAAGGGCGATGCAGAGTACATTCGCGTTCTACGCGAGGTTGACGGTGTGCCGGAGGAGGAGTTGAAGCGGTTTGTGGACCCGTTTTACATGGCGCAGTACTATACGAGTGAGGGGCGCTTGGCTGCGAAGCGCATCGGCTTCTCGGTTGATTGGCGGAGGGAATTCAACACGGTGATGCCCACTTACCAGAAGTTCATAACGTGGCAGTACATGCGACTGAAAGAGAAGGGCTACGTTACGCGGGGGACGCATCCGGTCGTCTGGTGTCCAAAGGATAAAAGCCCCACAGGCGACCATGACCGGCAGGTAGGTGAAGGCGTCACGCCTGAAGAGTACACGCTCATAAAGTACAAGCTGGACAACGGCACTTTCTTGCCCGCGGCGACTTTCAGACCTGAGACGATCTACGGCGTGACGAATATGTGGATAAACCCAGACGCAACTTACTTTGAGGCGCTGGTGGATGGGGAACGCTGGATAATCAGCCGGGAAGCCGCGGCGAAGCTCAAGGAGCAGGAAAGAAAGGTGGAGGTGCAGCGAGAGCTAAAGGGCAGAGAACTCATCGGCAAGAGCTTCGAGAATCCGTTGACTAAAGTCAAGTTTCCGATTCTGCCAGGCTGGTTTGTGGACGCGAACCAGGCGACTGGCGTAGTGTACAGCGTTCCGGCTCATGCGCCGTATGACTGGTTGGCGCTGAAGGATTTGCAGGAGAAGCCTGAGGTGCTGCGTGACTTCGGTGTGGACCCTGAAGTGGTTAAGCGGATTAAGCCCATCAGCTTGATTCGGGTGGAGGGGTTTGGCGAGTTTCCAGCGGTGGAAATTGTGGAGCAGATGGGTGTAAAAAATCAGCATGACCTGCGGGCGGATGAAGCCACGAAAGCGCTGTACAAGAAGGAGTTCCACGAAGGTGTGTTGAAGCAGAACTGTGGACCTTATGCGGGGAAAACGGTCAGGGAAGTGAAAGACGTGCTCATTCGGGACTTCAAGAAGCTCGGCGTCGCCGACAGTATGTACGATTTGCCTGAACCCGTGGTTTGCAGATGCATGACACCGTGCATAGTCAAGATACTTTCCGACCAATGGTTCCTAAAATACTCCGATGCCGAGTGGAAGGAAAAAGCCAAAGAAGCAGTCGCTCAGATGACGGTTTACCCTGACGCCGCAAGACAATGGTTCATAACAGTTATCGACTGGCTGAAGGAGTGGGCTTGCGCCAGAACCACAGGGTTCGGAACACCGCTGCCGTGGAGCAAGGGCTGGATTGTTGAAACCCTCAGCGACTCCACCATCTACATGGCGTTCTACACAATAAACAAGCACATACGAGAACGCAGCATAGAGCCTGAGCAACTCACGTCTGAAGTGTTTGACTACATCTTCTTCGGCAATAGAGAAGCTGAAGCAGTCAGCAAAACCTCGGGATTAGCGGCTAAACTACTCAGGGAAATGCGCGAGGAGTTCCTTTACTGGTACCCCATTGACCTCCGCGTTTCCGCTAAGGAACTGGTGCCGAACCACCTGACTTTCTGCATCTTCCACCACGCCGCCCTGTTTCCACGTGAGCATTGGCCACGCGCTATCGGAGTGAACGGCATGCTGATGATTGAAGGAAAGCAGATGCACAAGTCGAAAGGCAACTTCATAACCATGAAGGGCGCGGTTGAGAGGTACGGCGCCGACGCCGCCCGATGCGCGTTGCTCCTCGGTGCCGAGGCGATGGATGACCCAGACTGGAGAAGCGAAAACGTCGCCGACGTGCAGGGCAAGCTGGATTCGCTGCTGGTTTTTGCGGATGACATCTTGGCGAAAGCAAGGGTTGCAGAGGACACTTCTTTAGAGCGGTGGCTTCTGGGCAGGATGCAGCGACGGATTGGCGAGGTCACGGCTGCGCTTGAGGAGTTGAAAACGAGGACGGCATTGCAAGTGGCGCTGTTCGAGGTTTGGAACGACATCCGCTGGTACATCCAACGCAAGGGCAAGACAGAAGCTTTGGCGGTTCGCGAAGCTTTGCTGGTTTGGCTTAGGCTGCTTGCCCCGTTTGCGCCGCACATATGCGAGGAACTCTGGAGCCGCACAGGCGAAAAGGGATTCATTTCCGTTGCCCAATGGCCCAAAGTAGACGAGAGCAAGGTAGATGTAGCGGCTGAGGAAGAGGAAAATCTCGTAACAGACTTGGTTGAGGACACGCTTAACATCCTGAGAGCCACCAAAATCACGCCCAAACGCGCATGCTACTACACGGCTGCCTCATGGAAATGGCAAGTTTACCTGAAAGTCCTGGAGAAAGCCGCAGCGGGCGAAGCGAAAATCAACGAGGTAATGAAAGAGCTTGCCGCTGACCCTGACATGCGACCACACATGAAAGAGACTGCCGCCCTCGTTCCGCGATTGATAAAGACATTGAACAAGGTGCCTAACGAGAGAAAACTCAACATGCTGAAAATCCAAACGATAAATGAGAAGAAAGTCATCGCGGACGCGATTGGCTTCCTGAAAGAACGGTTCAACGCTGAGATAGAAGTTTACAGCGAAGACGACAAAGAACGCTACGACCCCAAACACCGCGCTGCGTTTGCGATGCCCTACCAACCAGCAATCTACATAGAATAAACATCCACATTTTTCAGATTAAAACGGACAAAGAATACAACTCCTCGAGTTTGAGATAGACGTTTCTCTTTAGAGGATGGGCAGCCACCAGAGGCCCCAAAATTATTTGCAGCAAGACTATAGACAAAATGTCAGGTCAGTTCTGCAAGTCTTACCAGCAATTCACCGCAACAAATAGCACTTAACCGCGCACAAAAAGACCCAAATTACAAAAATTCGCATGTGTCTGGGCCTTGACGTTAATGCCGCTTCCTTGCCCCTCCAGCAAGCAGCGCTTACTTAGGAGGTGATCCGGCCGCAGGTTCCCCTACGGCCACCTTGTTACGACTT
>JAAKEZ010000094.1 GCA_018475625.1 Candidatus Bathyarchaeota archaeon A05DMB-2 | reverse complement strand
CTACCGTCTCTGTGGTAACTCGTTCAAAAAATCCTTAAACTTTTTTCATAACTTGTTCGCAGTTAATACTTAAGATTAGGCAACTAGAAATTGACCGTTCAGCACACGCTTTTCTGAACAAAACCTTAGAGCGATTTAGAAGATTAGGAAAGGGGTTGTCGGCTAATTCTTTTAGGTGTTTTGGAGGGTTGATTCTCTTTTGGTAAGAGAGTATTGCGTAGAAGTAGGCATAGGCGTAGGAATCGGTATTGGCGGCTTTATGATTTTGCGCATTCCAAGGAGCTTTCCGTGGTTGTTGACGAGCTGGTTCAGCTGGTGGATGAGGCTGGCGATCCCTGGCGTAAACCGAAGAGGGGTCGACCTGCCGTCCACTCGCCGAGGAAGATGGCTGTCATATGCGTTTTGACAGTCATATTAGGCTTTTCCTATAGAAAGATGGAGTCGCTTCTTCATATGCTTAAGCTTCCATGGCAAGAGGCTGTTCCAGACCACAGCACGATTCATGAAGCCTTCAGGCGCATTCCAGAAGCCTACCTTAACCAGATACTGTTGAAGAGCGCTGGGCTATGCATTGCGGAGTCTGGCTGGGTTAGGGGCATAGTTGCAGCGGACAGCACAGGCGTTGAGACAGACCGTTACGAGACTGTGGAGGTGAAGATGAAGAAGGTTAGGCGAAGGATCAGCGTCAAGTACCATGTAATCGCAATCCTTGACTATAACATCATTATGGCAGCAAAGATAACTAGCCGGCGCACAGCTGACTCGCCCACTTTGCGGCAGATGCTTAAGGATCTTCCACGGATGGAGGATAGCATATTCAACGCGGACAGAGCCTACGACTCGGATAGAACCTGCGAGTTGGTCTACTGGAAGATGATGAAGCCTAACATTAAACAGCGCGAAACACCGGGAAGAAACAGAGGCCTGAGATACAGGAGGAAAGCAGCAGGGGAATTCGATGAGGCTGTCTACCGTTACCGCGGCCTGGTGGAAGGCATCTTCGGAGCGGAAGAGGTGGAGAATGGTCTTAAGACGAGGTGCAGGCTTAGGGCAACACAGAGGAGGTGGGGAGTAGCCAGAGCCATAGGCCATAACCTGGCTGTGCTGAACAGGCTCAGATGCGCAAAACAACTCAACATAACGCTTAAACCAATCCTCCAAAACGCTGAAGCATA
>JAAKEZ010000093.1 GCA_018475625.1 Candidatus Bathyarchaeota archaeon A05DMB-2 | reverse complement strand
CGCCCAGCAGTCAACTTCTCCTTCCGATAAAGATCAACAACTCTTCTTCGCAGTCCATCTTCAATAAATTCCTTGATTAGCGTGGAACGGTCAACATCCTCAAGAACCCTTAAAGCCTCAACCCTTTCCAAATCACGCTTAGACAAGCGCACAGTAACAACAGCGCTCTTCTCTGTCATAGTTTATCCTCAATAATAGAGAATACAATGTAATACATAAGGCTTATGCGCAAACCAGCCGCTTCGCACGACCAGCTTTAAAGCATTACCGCGTGATCAAGAGCTTCCTGCGCTAACCGTTTAACAGCTGAAAGCTCCTTTTCCATGTTCAACACTTTAGATTCCATTTTAGAAAGGCGCTCTTCCAAAACCTTAATTCTGGATTCCAAATCATTCGCCATACCATCCGACCCAACAATTATTCTAACATTAAGAATCCTATAAAATGTTCTACACTGTCTTTTCGAAACGGGCGGTCTGTTCGCTGAACCTAAAAGCTACTTTTGCCTTGGCTACTTTGTGAGTGAAAAGAAATGAACCCGTTAAATGTTGGTTTAGGAGTTGCAGCAGCCCTAATCTACGCTTTCCTCGGCTATTCAGCACAGGACAAGCCTTTCAACTGGAAAAAGTTTCTGCGGACAGTTGCTATAGGTGCATTCTCTGCTTTGGGCTTGGATTTGGCTGGCATAACCTTTGATGTTTATACTGCGTTGGTAGGACCTACTGCAATCACGGTTTGGCTGCAGAAACTCGTTGACACTGCTAAACCCTCTTAGTCTTGCCCATTTCCAATCCGAAAAGGGAGCTGGTTGCCTATGTGGAAGTATGGTTTGAAAAGCGTTGAGGCTGACAACCTGCAAATCAAGGAAGATGAAGAAACACTTATCGTGCCTGCTGTGATTACCCGTGAAGGCGTTTACGATTATGACGGTATGCTGATTTACGAGCCTGCTTCAGAGGTTGAGAAGGCAGCTTTCACTGCTTTGAACGCTTGGGTTGTCGAGGAGCACCCGCCAGAAATAATCCTTTCCAAGCCTCAGCTTATCCGTGGAACTGTGCGAAACGCCAAGTTTGAAAAGGACAGGATAAAGGCGGAACTGGTTTTCTTCAAAAACCGCTGTAGCCTACAATATCTTGAAGACATTAAGACTGGCAAGGCTCGAAGCGTTAGCATAGGCTTCTTTTTCGATTGCATTCCGCAGCAT
>JAAKEZ010000092.1 GCA_018475625.1 Candidatus Bathyarchaeota archaeon A05DMB-2 | reverse complement strand
GAGCCCGGTGCGAGAAAACCGCACGCCGGGATCTGTGCGGGGGCGGTTGGGTAACCGGTCGTCCTACCGCGATGGCCATTTGTGCTGAATCGAGAAAGGAGAATACCATGTCATTTTTGCAGGAGCTGTTTGGCTCACCCAATATTGAACAGTTGAAAGCTAAGCACGATATCAAGGGATTGATCAAGGCACTTGGGTACAAGAAAGTCTCTTCTGTGCGGGAGAAGGCCGCACAAGCGTTAGGGAAGATTGGCGGTGATCAAGTAGTGATGCCGCTCATTGATGCACTCATCATGGACAACGATGAAAAGGTGCACCACGCAGCGGCCGGGGCGTTAGGGCAAATCGGCGCACCTGCGGTTGAACCACTAATTGCCGCACTCAAGGATCCCGTTGTGGGCCAAAGAGTAATCGAGGCGTTAAGACAAATCGGCGCACCTGCGATTGAGCCACTAATTACTGCACTCAGGGATAAGGATCATATAATGCAGCAGTCAGTTGCTGAGGCATTGAAACAGATTGGCGGGCCGGAGGCGATGCAAGCACTACAACAATGGGAGAGACAGATACGACAAGAACGTGAGGAGAGGGAACAACAAGAACGTGTCAGGCAGATACAACAAGAACGAGAACGACAAGAACGGGAAAAGCGGACACTAGAGAGGCGAGAACGAAAAGGGAAAAGAATAACGCATCTACTCATATTGCTGGAGTCATCTCCCGTGGGAGGTGAGTCATTTTTCATCAAACAATTGGCAGATAACCTCTACGATAAAGATACAGGTAAGCCTTATAGCGAGTATATGGATGCTGACACCAAGATTGCCTTGAAGGTCGTAGGAAGACAAGACTTTGATGACGAATACTTCTTGACAGCTCTAATGTTTATAACTTGGGGAACAGTGGAGGGTATGAATATAAGCCGTCAAAAGTTTTCTGGGCGCGGTGGGAACGGAACAACTGTTGAAGCTTGGTCACATCCTTGAGAATAACACGGTCAAACAAAGGTGGCGGCCTAACAATGGCTTGTACCTGACGCCCTTACGCTGGGCGTTTAACAAGCATTCGTGGTTGTCAACAGTTCAGCGTTTAATCGAGATGCCTTTTTCAGTCGGGCGCAGGTGAAGCCCACCGTTAGCTGCCCTTTCGATAACTGAAAGAATACGGAGCAACAGATGACACTTGCACCCATCGAGAAATTCCAA
>JAAKEZ010000011.1 GCA_018475625.1 Candidatus Bathyarchaeota archaeon A05DMB-2 | reverse complement strand
TGGCGATTATCTGGTATAATCCCGGAACTTCAGGAGCCCAAGTGAAGCCGTAAACGCCGTTCGTATCGCTTGTGGCTGTTCCTATTTTAATGAAATTTTTATTTGGGTCAATAGCGGAAAGTGTTACGTTAACGCCTTTTGCATCGTTAGGTCTTGGCATTTGCATGTGCAGATATTCCATCCACGAATCCATGTATTCGTCAGAAATAGCAGCCGTGCCAGGTTGCGCTGGAGACATGTCAACAACAGTACCAGTTATCGTGAAGAGTTGTCCTACTTGAACATTTGTCGCGGGCACAGATACTGTGGTTTGGCTTTTTCCTTTTCCGACCGTGTACATGTATCCAGTGTAGGCATCAGAATACAAGAGATATCCGTCGGCTATTGCACCTTGGAATGCTCGTGACCCCGTCCCAAGTCCTGACTGGCAGGATAGTATTTTCCAGATGCCTTCGCCAGTAGTTATGTTGATTGCATGCATCTTCCAGTCGCGCTTGAGGGGTTGGCTGGGTGAATGTTCGGAGTTCATTGTGTAGTAAATTCCGTCTGCTATGATGCTGCACGAATGCCATGCATGTACCGTTGTTCCGTTTGGTCCAGTATAGGGGCTTTCATAGGGGTATGTTTCGTAAGTGTACACCCATACAATTTTGCCATTTGTCCAATTAATCGCAGCTACCGCATCGTATTGGTTGGATAGTATCATGCCACCATAAGACGTTGATCCGTAAGTTCCGAAGGTTGCCCAAGGCCAACTTGACAACTCGCTTTTCCATAAATATTGCCCAGTTCTCATGTCCCAGCAGTGCCAGTGCCCGTCATTGTAACGCCTTGCAAATTTTCCATGGTCGGCTAGCGGAGGACCAGCAAAGGTACCATATCCTATTGTTGTGTTTATGTCCGCAAGCAAACTTCCTGTATCGAGGTTGTAGGATCTTATTCTTGTGGTTTCGGCGCGAACAGCTATGCGTGCTTCAAAATCAACAGTTGTCGGTAAGGCGTTCCATGCCCAAGTGATGTTTCTCACCACTCTTGTGCCTGTTGTAGTGGTGAGATTTGCAAGGGTACCCATCGTAGTCCACTCTATCAAACGGTAGCGGTCGGCGCCTGCAGCAGCACCGAGGTCTTGAATAGATAGCGCATAGGGGTCTTTGTAGAAAGTGCCAGTAGTCAGCGGAGCGATTGAGTAGTTTCCGACCACGGCTCCGTTCATTGGGTTGTATTTTATCAATCGTCCATTACCTATGTATCCCAATAGGGGTCTGACTTCGTAGGCTTGTGATCCTTCAACAGGACCAGAGGGTGGAACGTACGTTATGAATGTTGGTCTCTGCTCAATCGGTGGGTCTGTTCGTTCCCAGAACACTTCTCCGGTTCGAATGTCAAAACACTGCCAGACATTTGCTGTAATTCCATTGAAAGGTTTTACGACTGACCAGTAGCCTCTGCCTGCATAGATTATCTGAGGTGCACCGTCGACAGAGTCACCGCCGCCAAATCCAGATAAACCAGGGTTGTGCAGCATAGATTGTGGTCCAATGCTCCCGCCTACAATTCCACCTAATGCGTATTGTCGTTTCCAGACAATGTGTGAGGAAGTTGGTGCAGGAACGTATGGGACGTAGCCGTACTGGGGTAGAGCATACTTGTTTGTGTTGGCTGGCCACTCAGGGTCTTCGCCGCCATAGACGCCTATAGCAGGGTAGTTTCCTGATATTCGCCACCATTCTCTATTGTGAGGATGCACAGGGCGTGTCCAGTAGTCAGTTGGCAGTGGTGAAGCGGGGTATAAAGGCACAGGTTCCTCTTGCACGGTGAGTTTGTAGGGACCGTCTGACGAAGGTTTATGGTATTGAGACTGGGAGAGTACTGTACCCCCAGAAGTCGCCGTTATGATTTTGCCTTCGAGATATCGTCCGGCCGGGAAGAAGTTTCCTAGGAACTCAAATTTGAGAGTGTATGTTCCAACCTGTTCGGGTACGATTTCTTTCCAGCTTGTTCCGTCTGCTGGATAGGAGCTCATTATGAAGGTATCTGTTTTTCCATCGGGTTTTGTAATCGTTAGCTTAAATGAGTCGACATACTGCATATGGCGGTCGAACGTTTCGAATTGCATCCACATGTTAATTAGTACGGGTTGCCCTACTCCTACAGGGTTTGGTCTAAAGCTCAAGTGAGCAATAGTGTTAACGATTCTATCAGGAGTAACTCCTTCGGGTATTTCCACAGTGGGTTGTTGTGGGGCGAGTTGGGCTTCGGCAGAGATATTAAGTTGAGAAACAGAGGGGATAGCAACAGCCAGCAAAAGTATCAAAGCAATCAGAGAGGATTTGATTCCATTTCGCATTTTTCTATCTCCTTATTTTTTGAACATGCTACACGGGTACAATATTTAAATTTTGTGGGAATCACGGGGATGTTGTCAAGTTTTTCTCTTGAGTAGCGTGTTGTACCAACTATGAATGTTTCTAGGAATGCCTTTATGCATTGGATGGTGGAGTTGTTTGGGAAGTTGTTGTAGAAGCGTTTGGTTCTGGCTTTTAGGGTGCCGAACCAGTGTTCTATGCGGTTGCGCATGCCGAAGGTTACATGCCGTCATTTGGGGCCTAAGCTTCTCAAGGCTTCTATGTACCATGGTCCACCGAGATGAGGGGTTTGTTGCTGCAGGCTTCCAAGACTCTTCACAGGAAAACCTCAGCCTGCATGAGGTTCCGTTGCCATGAGACTCGGCACGCTAACACCTCTCTGCTTTTCACGTCTACCGCGCCCAGGACCATGCATTCAACAAAAAGCTTGGGAAACCTGGCGTGTTTACGCCCATAGACATGGTGTATGTGGCAGCGGTACTTGAGAAAGCGCACGTAGAGTTGGGTTTGCTGGAGATCTGGATTCGCAAATTAAAAGAAGAAAACATCGCGATAACTATCCATCCTGAGTTTGAACTGAAGATATATTGTAAAGTTGTAGTGTTTAGCTGTATTCTCTGAACGTGTAACTGCATTTCGTGCAGCGTAGGAACTGAGTTGAGGATTCATCCGAACCCCGCGTTTGCACCTGCCAAACGTAAGCCGTGTTGTTGCCGCATTTGGGACATTCGATTCGAACAGTTGGGAGCGTCCGCAGTTTCTGTTCCTCCTTGCCAATCACAGCCACGAACTGCTGAGGATTGTGCTGAATGACTTTGCCGACTTTGGTGTCAATCTTTTTGCCTGACTCCTGCTTCTTGTATCCGCATTTTGGACATACAAGCATCAATGTGGATTCCTTACCCTTGGCTTTTTTTGGTTCAAGTCGAGTACCGCATTTTGGGCAAAATTCCATAGTTCGCTACTCCGCTATCCGTTTTTGATTCCCTTTACTTGGAGGCTTTTAAACTTTTTCCAATTCACAGTCTTATGCACCTCCGATTCCAGAGGCAATAAGGTGCGCGACACGCAATGGTTCTGGGATGCTGCTTCGAGTTGACGTTAAACGAACGATTTTTTCAGCATCCCCCATGCTTAAGCCAGTAGCTTGGACGTATATTTTCTCCTGCTCGTTCCTCGTGGACAACTCCAAGGGTTCCCCAGCGTCGAGAATCAGCTTCCAGCGCCGTTCGCTTTCAGGCAAATTCTTCAAAGCCTCACGAATCTCATCCAAATCAGGTTTGTCGCGAGTCACCGTGATAACCGGCAAATTCGTCACCTTGTGGAGCGCTTTAATATCCACCACGTTGAAGCCGGCAAACGTTATCCCGTTCAGCATCACCACTCGCAATTGTTTGCAGTGAGATGAACACGTTATCATAGCCGCTATTTTGTCAGTAGCGTCAAAACCGTCCACATCTACTCTCGTGTGCAGAACCCCGTCAAGCCAGTAGCCGCCTCGAAAAACTACGCCCACAACCAGCACCTGCCCCTTCACATGCGGAACGAATTTTCCATCATCCACTCCCAAAACACGAATTTCAGGCTTGACGACACGGAAACATTTGGGTTTCAAAACGGCTTCACGGTAGATTAGATTTTATGCCGACCACGTTATAAGCTTACCGAGAGCCAAGCCTATGATGCCTCTTCTTCCGCTGAAAGAGAAAATCAGGCTTTAAGAGCCCTATCCAGCTCTTTGCTGAAGGCATCGTTGGCTTCACGTGCTTTCTCCGCAGCCTTTCTCAAAGCCTCTTCAGGCTTGGCGTTGCCCTTCATCCTGACGTAAATCACAGGGTTCGACGCCAATGGATGTGGCACGTCGTAGCCTGCCATATCCACGTTTTTATCTTCAAGAAGATTCTTCTGCAGCAAGTTGCAGAGGCCGTGGCCTGAGCCCTCAATTTCGATTTTAAGCTCGTTTCCTGTTTTTTTCAGAACTTTAACTTTCATTTTTGTTACAGCTCCTCTTTTCCATAATCCGAAGCGGTCTTGCGTCTCTCAACGTTGCTGCACTTCGGACACTGCATCTCTTGCCGTTTCGTCTCCAGCAAGTTCCCGCATCGCGAACAGAAACCATACAACACGCCTAAGTCTTTGTTGGCGGTTGATAAGTGATAAATCTGGTTCTTGTCGCTTATGACTTTAGCCCGTATGATATCGCCAGGCTTGCACACGTCGTTCATAGATTTCATATATCGATCATGCGCGTCGGATATGTGGAGGATGCCTGTGAAAACGCCCGAGATTTTCTTTGGACCTACCTTGAAAATACGCACTAGAACGTTGTCTGACTGGGCGTTCCCAACCTGCCCCACCACGGTATCTGATACTTTTGGGACGGTTACGCCACTGACTATTGGGTACACGGAAACGCGTTTGTTCAACATATCCATCAGCGCGCGACCGATAATTTTGGAGTAAATCACGCCGTCTTTGACGTACGTTCCAGAGTCTGGTATGTATTCTTCGATGACGCCGAGGCGTTCTCCAGGTAAAACTATTTGACCACTCTTCTGTTCAGATGCTTTTAAACTCATGTGTTTTCCCTTTTACTGTGAGATATAAGCGAATGGAACGCTTTTTGAATGGGTATATCTGTAAGTTTCTACGCTACTCAATAAACCTTTTGATTACCAGAACCAGAAAAGGCTGCAAAAAAGCGCCTGTTAAGCTAGCTGTGCCGTTTTAAAATGTACAGGTCAACCACAAAGTCATGCTTAGCTTTCATGTGAAAATCAAACATCCTCGGAATAGTCATCAACAGGGCGTAAACCGCTTCAACCGAACCCCCGTGCTTCTCAACAAACCTCTCCAAAAACGGCGAAGGCGCAACCTGCAACAAGCATCCCTTATCCGCCCTAAGCTGCTTTACCAGCTGCTTGTCTGTGCTTGGGTGATTGTGAAGCGAGTAAACCTTGGCGCCTACTTCCAGCGCTTTCTCCAAAAACTTACGGTCAGCAGCGCGTTTCTGCACGCCAAACGGCGGATTCTGAAGGACTGTGTTAAACGTGCCAGTGACTGCGCTAATGTCACCGACAATCCATTGGACACCTCGAAACCCAAATTTCTTCGAGGTAGTCCAAGCACTCCTTATTGCTACCTTGTCAATGTCGATTCCCACAACACTTCTCGCCCCCAGAAATGCAGCGCCCAGAGCCAGACGCCCAGTGCCGCAACCCAGATCCAAAACATTCTTGCCAACAACATCGTCGTTCACGTAAGCGGCTAAGTACAGCATCGACGCTGCAATCACTTCCGAGATGGTGTACTGCTCAAGACTCGCCCGTGGAGAAGGATGCGGTTCTATCTGGGACAGAAACCGTTCCAGGTCTAACTTTCGAACAAGCCTTTTTTGAGCAGGTTTTCCCATGAAGATTCGCCAGAAACCACCCTAAACTCGTTCACCGTCAGCACTGGCTTAGAAAATTTTGAGGGGGCTTCCAGAGATATCCTTGGGCAAGCAGTGTTAACGTATGCATCGACTGTCGGAAACTCTAGTAGCGCTTCGGGAACAACTTCTCTGACCGACAAGAGAACAGCGGTTTTCCCGTTCTTCTCAGCAGTTTCCTTGACTCTTACGGCATCGTCAAAACGTTTCTGTCCAAGCTTTAAGCCCACAAGAACACCGAAAGTTTTGGCGCGACACGCTTCTTCTATGCACGCCCAGCGTTGCTTCAGAACCTTTTGTGCTTCATCATCTATCGAGTACGCACGCTTGTCGTAAGGGTCTGCGATTACCGTGGGTTTAGCCGTGCTGAGCGCAATGCCCAACGCGTGGAAGCTACCGCCACCGATGAAAAGGAAAGCTTCAACATCGTTAGCGATGGATTTAACGTTGCTGTAGTCGCAGCCAATCACTTGTCCCGCGTAGTTCATTCGTCCAGCGTCGCCGATTACCACGGTTTTCCCAGCCCTGACGAGAAGTTCCCTGGCTTCCGCGAGCGTCTGCAAATGCTGCACCGTGGTTGCTAAGCCAATTTTGCTCCATCTGATCAACAGCGGAAGCGAAGCCTCTACAGCGTCGTCAACCGTCACAGTTGCTCTGGCTTCAATATAAACGGTTGGAACCGCTTCATGCTTAACCAGCTTAGAATGACCAAAATGCACGATGAGGTCGGCATCTAAACTCTGGGCTTCAGAGGTCGCCAAGTCGCAAGCGCCATAACACGGGTCAGCAGAGATTACGGGAAGGGCACCTGCCTTTTCAACAACCTTTGCTAAGCGAGGTGCTTCAGGCTTTAGTCCTTCAGGCAATTGAAGCAGAACCCGTTTTGCATCGAGTTTCACTATTTCCTGCTTGATTCTTTCCTCTTCAAAATCAAACCCTTTCAATTTCATGTACCTACATTCCAGCACATAATCGATAAAACAGAAGATAAAGGACGGGGCAATTTACGCACTATTTTGCTGTCTCGTTTTGGCTACTGACACCACTCCCAGTCAGGAGTGGGCTTCTTCAGCGGACGCCCAGCGGCGATAGCGGCTTGCTCAGCGAGGCGTTCAAGAACAATCTTCTGCTCTATGCTTGCCACTAAGCTCTTCGTTGCCACAACCGCGTCGTTGTTCACTGATATGCTGTCAATCCCCGCGCGGACCAAGAACTCGGCGAAATCCGGCAGGTTTGATGGCCCTTCTCCGCATATTGAAACCGTGCACCCGTTCTCATGCGCTACTTTGATGAGGTGCGCGATTATCCGCTTAACCGCAGGGTCACGTTCATCGAAGTATCCCATTTGACCTAGGCGTTCGGAGTCGCGGTCAATCATCAGTATGCCCTGTGTCATGTCGTTTGAGCCTATGGAGAAGCCGTCGACAAGCTTTGAGAACTCGTCCGCCATTATAGCAATGGACGGCGTTTCAGCCATAAACCACACTTTGAAGTCACGAGATCTCTCTAAACCTTCTTCTTTCATGATTTCAAGCACTTTCTTGGCTTCCCAAACCGTGCGCACCATAGGAAGCATAACCCAGACATTCTTTAGTCCCCATTCTATGCGACACTTCTGAATTGCTTGGCACTCAAGCCTGAACGCTTTCTCGTACCATTTGCTAATGTAGCGACTGCAGCCTCTCCAACCAAGCATCGGATTTTCTTCAACAATTTCGTACTTATCGCCCCCTTTCAAATCTCGGTACTCGTTGGTTTTAAAGTCGCTAAAACGAACCACGACAGGACGGGGCTGAATCGCTCGCGCAACCATGGCGACCCCTTCAGCCATTTTGTCCACAAAATTTTGGCCTTCACCTGCATCCACGAACATCATCGGGTGTTGTCCGATGTAGCTTGCCAAGATGAATTCGGTGCGCATTAAGCCAATGCCCTCAAAAGGCAAACTTTTGTAATCGTTGATCTTCTCGGGGACACCCAAGTTCATGTATATCTTGGTACCGGTTACGGGCACTACGTTTGCTGCTTGAACCACACCAGATGCTTCCATGGTGGCTTGCGTTGTCGATGCTGACTGCACGGCGTCAGCTATTATCCCTTCGTAGATTATGCCGTTTCTTGAGTCAACAGTGTATTCTTGACCCGTTTTCATAACTTTAGTAGCTGTTTCTGTGCCCACAACGCAGGGGATATTGAGTTCACGGCTCACAATGGCTGCGTGAGACGTAATTCCACCCTTGTCGGTGACTATGGCGCTGGCGATCTTCATAAACGGAACGAAGTCAGGGTTAGTCATGTCTGTTACCAGAATATCGCCTTTGCGCATTTGGTTGTTTGCATCTTCAGGGTTAAAGACAACTTTGGCTATACCTGCACCGTACCCTCTTTTTCCAGCGGAGATTCCTTTGACAACTATCTTTAGTTGCTCTTCAGCTCTTTTTTCTTCAACTAATGATGAAGCTGCGGCTTCCACAGGTTTAGCGCTCCACACTGTTTCTGGACGAGCTTGCACTATAAATATATTCTTTGGGAAAGGTAAATCTTGGTCAATCGCCCATTCAATGTCCATAGGTTTCTTGTAGTGTTTCTCAATTAACGCAGCTAGTTCGGCGAGTCTACCAATCTCCTCGTCGCTCACGCAGGGGATTTTTTGCTTATCTTCCGGCACTTCTGCATGAATCGTCTTACCCGTGTTCTGGTCGCGGAGGTACTGGATGGTTTTGCGCGCGATGCGTCGTTCTTTAACCTTCATGGTGTTTTTGTCAACCACGAAGTCGTCAGGGTTAACCGCGCCTGAAACTACAGTTTCGCCTAAACCATAGCTGCCTTCGATTACGATTTCATCTGGATTCCCATTAACAGGGTTTATTGTAAACATCACTCCAGCGGCTCTGGAGTTAACCATTTTCTGGACACCGACGCTAATGAAAACTTTCTCGTGAGCAAAACCCTTTTCATTTCTATAGAAGATGGCTCTTGGAGTGAAAAGGCTAGACCAACATTTCAAAACATTCGCTACTAGCTCGTCGAATCCTCTGACGTTCAGGTAAGTTTCTTGCTGCCCTGCAAAAGATGCGTCGGGAAGGTCTTCAGCTGTGGCGCTTGACCTCACTGCAACAAATGTGTCTTTCAAGTTTAGCCTCTTGTTGAGTTCTTGATATGCCAATTTGATTGCGCTTTCTATCTCTTTCGGAACCGGAGTTTTCTCGATAAGGGCACGTATTTTCTTCGAAGCAGTATCGTACAACCTTGGGTCGTTTGGATCCGTGATTATTTCCTTGATCAGTTTGTAGATTTTCTCAGCGATCCGCGTCTGTTCAATGTAACTTTCGTAAGCGTAAGCGGTCACAGCAAAACCAGGAGGAACAGGCATTCCAGCGTTTATCATCTCGCCTAGACTCGCGTTTTTGCCTCCAACAATGGGAACATCAGTGTTTCTCAAGTTTTCAAACCATATGACAAAGTCTCTTTTTGACCCGCTCAAGTTTATTCTACCTCAATCTTTGACTGGCTTTTTTTAGCTGGGGATTCTATCTTTGTAACTACTATTTTGCAGGGGATGGGAAGTTTGGCAGCTCCTCGCTTCAGGGATTCCTTGGCGGTTTCCACGGCAGACGCTTTGACTTTCACGGTTATGAGGGTCTGATCGGGTTCAATTCGGGCTGCTGTGCCGATTGCTGTGCCGAATGATCTGCGCATTCCCTGCTGAAGCCGGTCAGCGTGAGCGCCAAATATCATCTTGTTTTCCCTGAGAATGATGTGCGGATAAGGGTGAACTTGCATATAGTAATCGTTAATCAGCTTGTCCATGAGCACACGGTTCGTTGCCACACGCGCTGCCTCCAAGGCGCTGTGGCGGATTTGCGCTCTTTTCAAAGCTACAAGTTTTGCTTCGTAATCAAAGTTTCCTTTGGTATCTCCCATCGTGAACTTGACTATTTTTGGGGGCGGGAATCCCTTTGCAAACTCTTTTCGCGTGTAAGCTTGTCCTTTCACTGCTCGATAATTTCGTGCATGCATCGTCATTCCCTTTGGTAGCTTACTTCTTTGGGAATATTTAAACGATTTGTAACTTCCACCTAGGATTTTTGTGCATTTTTCGATTTTCAACGTCAGAACAACGAGGCTTATTTTAAGCTCTGCGGGTCGTTTGTTTATATAGGCAGTCTGAATTTAGCATTGTGGGCATGCCGCGCATCAGTAGAGCCATGTTGGTTATTTCCGGCAAGAATTGGACGCTTTCGCTAGCGGAGCTTGCCGCGTACTTTCAGGCGAAGAACGTTAAATTCAAGATTAATGTTTATTCAAAGGTATTTTTTGTCATAACCATCGATGAACCAAGTGCGATAGACATTGCGGGTTTAGGCGGAACCATTAAAATCGGCGAGATAACTGCAAAACTTCCCACGCAAACGATGAAAGAAGCGTTTCTGGAAGATAATAAACAGGCTCAAGCGGAAATTAGAGATGCACTTTCGCCAAGAAAACTGACAAATCAGATGTTTGAGAAAACCTCGGTTGGAAAAGCGGTTTTCGGCGTGAGCGTTTACTGGTCTGACCCGGTTTTCCGGCCAGTTGCCAGAAGAGTTCAGCGGTTTGTCGGCAGTGCTGTGAAGAAGGAGTTGACGGCGGAAGGTAAGCGTGCGAATTTCATGGGATTCGCCAAGGACAGGAGATCTCCGCAGCTTAGCCACGTTGAGGTTCTGAAGAAGAATATGGTTAAAAACAGAGCCGAGGTGCTGTTTTGTGTGGGCAGGGAAGAGACTTTTGTGGCTGTCACGGTGGCTGTGCATGACCCGTTTGAATTCCAGAAGCGTGACGTTGGCAAGCCCAGCCAAAGGAAGATTTTCGCCATTCCACCACGTCTGGCGAGAATTATGGTAAACTTGGCTTCCTGCACCGAGGGAAAGGTGTTTTTGGACCCTTTTTGCGGAGTCGGCAGCATTCTTCAGGAAGCGCTTTTGGCAAAGGCAAAAGTGATTGGCGTGGACGTTAACCGCTGGTGCGTGGAAGCTACTATGCGGAACCTCAAGTGGCTCAAGGACGAGTATTCGCTGGAAAACGCGGAGTCCCGGGTTCTTCAGGGAGATGTGCGTAAACTTTCGGAGAAGATTGGGCGGGAACAGGTGGACTGCATTGCCACAGAGCCTGATTTGGGTCCTGCGCTGCGGCAAGTTCCCACCACTTCATACGCCACGCGTCTGACAGAAAGGCTTGAGCCTTTGTATCATGTCCTCTTGGAGGAAGCGTATAAAGTGCTGCGGCGGGGTGGGCGGTTGGTGGTGGTGTCGCCTTACGTGAAAACTCGTTCTGGGCAGCCAGTGACCATGCGGATTGGGGATAAAGCGGTGGCTGTGGGCTTTAAAAGGGTTTATCCTTTCCAAAAGAGGATTTTTGTTGGAGACCCCGTGGGTTTTGCGGAGTTGACGGCGATAGCTTCGCTTGTGGATGTTGAGAAGAAGCATATAATTGGCAGGGAAATCCACATTCTCCAGAAGTGAAAAGAGGCTCGGTTTAGGTTTATTAGTTTGTTTTGTAAACTATGCTATGATTGTTTAGGGCAGGGAGACTGTTGACTGAGAAATCGAGACCTGATTGGGACAGGTACTTTTTGGACCTCTGCGAAGCCGTTGCAAGACGTGCCACCTGCGACAGGGGAAGAGCCGGCTGCGTTATCGTTAAGGATAAGCGGATTATGACGACTGGTTACGTTGGGGCGCCTGCAGGTTTGCCGCACTGCAACGAGGTTGGGCATGATATTCGTAAGGTGATTGATTATAATGGCAATATTAGTCAACACTGCGTGCGTACGCTGCATGCAGAGCAGAACGCGATTATCCAAGCGGCGAGGTTTGGAATTCCTCTTGAAGGCGCAACGCTTTACTGCAAGATGACGCCGTGCAGAACCTGCGCGATGATGATTATAAACGCTGGGATTAAGCGCGTGGTTAGCGAAAAGCGCTACCACGCTGATGCCGACACGAGGGAACTGTTCAAGCAGGCTGGCATCGAATTGGTTGTAATGAATGATGAGGTTGAAGAGTACGATCAGCAGTAAAAGCAATTTGGCTGTGATTTGTTGCGTCTGGTCGCGCAGGACGCGTGGAAAACGCTAGGTGCTCTGAATGTGACCCCTCCCCTCTATAGTTTCTGCAATAAAGCTCTATTAGGCGCCAAATAGGCTGGTTAGCCACTTTCCTCATTCAAAAAAGCAAAGACCTCTTCGTCAAACTTTTTCCCATGGTATTCATTGACCCTTGCCTTCGTAAAGGACAAGCTTAGCATTCTGGATTCCAGCTACTGTCTAGCGGAGCCGCTCCACTTGGCAAAAATAGTCTTTGTCGCCAGCAATCACAAGCGTGGGTGCCTTAATCTCTGCAAGCCTGTTTTTGGAGTTATGCGCCATTTCTGCTTTGCCTTCCATAATCAAATCTGATGGGTTAAAACAAAGCCAGGGTCTTCTCGCCTTCACCGAAGCGGACATAAGGAACTCCGTTACTAAACACTCCCTTTTCAACCATAATTCTAGACTCCCAGTAAACATTTGCATCCTGAGCAAATAAGCCTTAGTACCTTTCGGCATTGTTATTCTTCAACGATAGCTAAAACACTGTGCCGCTGCTGCGCACTCTGAATGCCGAGTGCCGATGCAGAGGGCTAATAGTTTTTAAGAAATAAGCTTCATATTATGAGTGAAGTTCGCACCAGAAGCGTTTTAGCAGAATAAGGTGAAGGTTGCATGTCTCTGCATGAAGCCATGCTTTACGAAAAGCAGGATGACAAGAAGGTGAGGTGTCACCTGTGCGCGCGTCGTTGCCTCATAAGCGACGGCTCAACCGGGTTCTGCTTGGTCCGCAAGAACGAGGGCGGAACCCTTTTCACCATTAACTATGCTAAGGCAGTTTCCGCGGCTGTCGACCCGATAAGCAAAAAACCACTTTCGCATTTTAACCCCGGCTCGCTGGTTATGTCCATCGCGGCGACGGGATGCAATTTCCGCTGCCAATTCTGCGACAACTGGATGATAAGCCAAGACCGTGAAGTGGCGGGCAACATTTTTCCTCCAGCCGCGGTCGTGAAGACGGCGAAAGAGCGGAACTGTCAGGGAATAAGCTACACGTACACGGAACCGACGATATTTATGGAGTACGCGTACGACACAGCCAAACTTGCCAGCCAAGTCGGTTTCTTCAACACATTTGTGACAAACGGATACATGACGCCTGAAGCCGTGAAGACCATCGCGCCATACTTGGACGCTGCGACAGTGGACTTCAAAGGCGGAGGAGACCCCGACTTCTACAAGAGCGTTTCCGCCGTGCCCGATGTCAAGCCGATTTATGAGACGCTGGAGGAACTGAAGAGAAATGGCGTTCACGTGGAAATCACAAACCTAGTTATTCCGAAAATCGGAGACTCCATGGAGAAGATAAAGGAGTTGGCAACTTGGATTAGGGACACGCTGGGCAGAGATACGCCCTTCCATTTGTTGCGGTTCCACCCAGACTACAAGATGACCACCACCCCAGCCACATCCATCGAAATCATGGAACACGCATACATGACTGCAAAAGACGTTGGCCTAAATTACACTTATCTTGGAAACGTGCCGGGGCATCCGGCTGAGAACACGTATTGCCCGAACTGCGACGAGCTCTTGATTAAGCGATACAGCTTTGAGATTACCCGCTGGAACCTCACGAAGGACATGCGCTGCCCCGTCTGCGGAACCGTCATCCCCATAAAGGGCACGTTTCATCCAGCAAGCGGAGGTTTCCCATACGCCCTGTTTTAATATGCATTTGAGCATTGATTACATGTAGAGAGCAATGTGGAGACTTTTAAGACCCGACGCTGTCACCGTTCTCAACAACGCGATGGCACGGAAAAGTTTGTCCCGATATTTCGCCGTTATGCAGGACGAGAAACCAGCAAAATTCCTAATAGCAAAGAAACTCCCAGCCGATTTCAGCAAGAGCGATCCTTTGGATGTGCTTTGGAAGCAGCATGAACAATGCGCTGATGAGTTCCGCGTGATGGAGCACGCGATTGATGCGTGCAAAGATTTCCGCGAAATCCCAGCACCAAAAAAGTCATATTTTGACCTGAAACTCGAAATCGCTAGCCGCATCATGCGGGGCTGCCATTTTTGCAATCGCCGATGCAGCGTCGACAGGACAAGGAGCAAGCGGGGCTACTGTGGCTGCGGCTACACGATGACGATTTCAAGCATCTTTGAACATATGGGCGAGGAACCGGAACTCGTGCCCAGCGGAACCATATTCACCATGGGCTGCACCATGCGCTGCCGCCACTGCCAAAACTGGTCCATCAGCCAATGGAAGGAACCCGGTGCTGAAAGCAAACCGGAAGAGTTGGCGCGGGAAGTGACGAGTTTGCGCTTAAACGGTTGCAGAAACGTGAACCTTGTGGGCGGAGAGCCCACACCTTGGCTTCAGCAGTGGCTGGAAACCTTCAAGCACATAAGCGTTAGCGTGCCTGTGGTGTGGAATTCCAACACCTATTACAGCCCAGAAACCTCCAAACTCCTCGCAGGTTTCGCTGACGTTTACCTCTTAGACTTCAAGTACGGACCCGGTGACTGCGCGGAAAGAATCTCAGATGCCCCAGATTATTGGCGAGTGTGCGCCTATAACCATTTGGAAGCCAAAAAGCACGGCGAACTGATAATACGAGTGCTGGTTCTGCCGAACCATCTGGAGTGCTGCACCAAGCCGACACTCAAGTGGATAGCTGAGAACCTTAGCGTCGAAACAAGAGTCAACATAATGTTCCAGTACAGACCCGAATGGCGCGCCCACGAAATCCCTGAATTGCATAGAAGACTCACAGAAGACGAGCAGAAAAGAGCCATTGAACTGGCTAAGGAAGCAGGGTTAAAGAATTTTATCACGTAAAAATAGGGCTAAGCATTAATTAAAGCTGAAAGCAGGTTCAGCAGCAACCGACATCAGCAGTTTCTCAGCGTTTTCTTCTTGCTCTTTTGTTCCGCTGATAGCAAGCCAGCAACTGCCTTCTGCTCCACAAACGCCTCCAGCCGCAATCAGTTCAGCAGTAGCGCCAGTTAAAAACTGCACCGCCTCAATCTCAGTGAATACTTGACCTGGCACTGGAAACAAGCGGAAGCCGCCTGCGCCGGGCAGGTTCACTTTCTCCGCCAAACAGCACAAATCGCTACATACTCGTTTCTCTAAGCCAACGGGCATAATCAGTCTCACTCGGCGTCCTAAAACAGCCTGCAACGCCACTACAATGGTGCCAGCTTTAGGATGACCTATAAGAATAGCCGCCTGTTTTCTGTGCAGGTCCACCGCGTTTGCCCCCTTCAAAATTACGTCTCCTGCTTTGAGCTCGTCGATCACGTCAATAATGGTCTTGCCTTTTCGCCATTTGCCTTTGGTTATTACCACATCACCGGGAAATTCGCTTTCATCAATCAACCTTCCTTCAGAAGTTACGGCTGAGCTAGGCGGCAAGGTAATTCCGCGGAAAAAACGTTTACGAGGAAAACCCTCTGAAATCCCCAGCGACTTCAAAATTTCTTCGGCTACGTAACCGTTTGTAGTGCCTGCAACGATAACGACGGTTCCATTTTTTAGTGCCTCTGCCACCGCGGTATGTGATACTAACGCTTTTGCGATTAGGCGTTTACCCGCAGACGGAGTGATCACAAACTGTTTCAAACTCTATTCGCTCCTCCAAATGAAATATTTACACCGTATATTGGCGATAAACAGTAATTAAATCTAAGTTCTTAAAACCGACTCGTTAACGTATAGTCGAATAGGTTCCCTTTGAGTAAGTGAGCTTTAGACTACTCTCAGCGCAATAAACTCAGACGATTTTTCAAGCCGCAAATGTTAATAACAAAGGATTATGCGAAGACTAATATCCCTCGATTATGTTTATTCTGCCAAGTGAACAAGAATGCCCTACTGCCCAGAATGCGGCGGAGAAATGCACTACGCCATAGCTACCAAACACTACATCTGCAAAAGCTGCGGCTTATCCGTAACCCAGCAGGAACTCTGGGAGCTCCGCGATAAACTGAGACCCAGCACGGAGACAGCCGAAGAAGAGAAAGACAAGCAGCGTAAAGAATATCTGAAATGGTGGCTCAGTAAGAAAAAGTAGCTGCCTAAACTGAGACTTTATTGACGGTTGGTTAGTAAACAGTATAAAACAGTTTGCTCTTCTTGATAACCCTGCACGGAAACGTGATGACTATGACTGCGAACATAGAGATAATCTGCGTCGGCAACGAATTATTAATCGGCAAGACGATGAACACAAACGCGCAGTGGCTATCCAAACAAGCCACACTTCTAGGAGTCACCGTAAAACGCGTCACCGTAGTATCCGACGATGTCGCAGAAATCGCAGCCGCAACCCAAGAGGCGCTGAAGCGAAAACCACAGTTCATCATCACTACAGGTGGACTGGGACCAACCTTCGATGACAAAACGTTGGAAGGAGTCGCCAAAGCATTAAACCGCAAACTCGAAGTCAACCCAGAAGCGTTAAACATGGTGAAAGAAAAATACGAAGCATACGCCACAAAACTCCACAAACAAACATTAGAGCTGACGCAGCCACGAATCAAGATGGCAACCCTGCCCGAAAAAGCACAGCCCATCCGCAACCCAGTTGGAACCGCACCAGCAGTCCAAGCCCACATAGATGGAACGACATTAATAGTGTTGCCGGGAGTACCCAAAGAGATGGAAGCTATCTTCGAAGAAAGCGTGGCGCCGCTGCTTAAGCAAGCCTCGGGCAACAAGGTCTATCACGAAAGAAGCATATATGTCGACGACATAATGGAGTCAGGTTTGGCGCCGCTCATCGACAGAGTTATGCAAGATAACTCAGGAGTTTACGTGAAATCGCACCCTAAAGGCGAAGAGAACAAGCCCCATATTGAAATCCACCTGTCAACTACAGTAACCGATGGTGAAAAACCAGAAGAAAAACTCCAAAAAGCCATAACCCAGCTTTCAGAGTTGATAGGAAAAGTCGGCGGCAAGGTCTTCACAAACGAGAACCGCACTTAATTATTCTCACTAATAATTGGTTGTTCACAAGACCAATAAACAGCCTGCCAGTTAAAATATTTGAGAAAAATGAATCGGCAATTCACGAAGACAACACTCATCACACTAACTCTGCTCATAATCTTTTCCACAATCCAAGTTTGCCAAGCGCAAAACACATCTCTCACCTATCAGCTTCTAAACCAACCAGACGGCAACGTAACTTACGAGCTCAACGTTGTAGTCCCCCAAAACCTTCTCCAGTACTACGCAGAAAAAAGGAATGACCCGCGTGTGAGCAGAGATTTTCCAGATTTCGTCACACCATACGCAGTGAAGCCTATAGCTGACTGCATGTGGCAAATCTACAAGAATGAAGAGGACTTCACTAACGGCGTCCTCATGCTCGTCCACCAACTAACCTACGAAGTAACCAATCCAGCGATGTACCCAGTCGAAACCATGGTGGAGAACAAGGGTGACTGCGACCTCTTCTCCTTCATCGCAGCGTCCATACTCAAAGCTGGAGGAATCGATGTCGTGCTACTGTATTATGAAAGCCAATCCCACATGAACATCGGGGTCCACCTCGCCAGTGCTCCAAAAGACGCCAGAAGCTCAGTTTACTACGTGACACACGACGGAGCCAGGTATTATATCGCGGAATGCACAGGTGGAAACTGGAAAGAAGGATGGAGAGTTGGAGAATGCCCAGACGACTGCAAACATACATCCTCACAGATAATCACCCTTGAAAACGCGGAAGAAGTGTCTCCAGGACAAGTTTCCGCCAGCTTCAGCGCTTTCGAACCCAGCACCATATCGCTTGAGATTTCACCAATAATTACTCTTCAAAATGGTGCCATAACCTTCCGCGGACAAATCGCTCCCGAAGCAGCAAACAAAAACGTCACGCTCTATGCTAAGATTAACAATTCACCGTGGATAGTTATCGGGACAACCGTAACCCGAGAAGACGGAACCTTCGAGTATGTTTGGACCGTTGGCATCGCAGGTATGTGCGCGTTACAGGCAAGTTGGCCAGGTGACAGCCAACACACAGGTGCCATAAGCCCGACAAGGAGCATAACCGTGATACCGCTCTTCATAGGAGTATTGATTATAGTTGCTGTCATCGCGGTTATAATAGGCGTAATCGCAGTCGTGATATCGAAACATTCGCAACATTTCGGAGAGCCTGAACCATCAGCGTTTTAGCGCGAAGCAGCGCGCAACTTCACATAAAGGTTATTACAGCCAAACTAACACAAAACTCACTGGAAGGAGAATAAACATGCCAATCGCGTTCATCATAGGAACCGCCGGTTCAGGAAAATCACTTTTCACCGCAGCCTTCAGCGAATGGCTCAAAATGTCCAAACAAGACGTAGCAGCTGTAAACTTGGATCCAGGAGCCTTGAAACTTCCCTATTCGCCAGACGTTGATGTCAGAAACTACGTGGACGTGGGCAATTTAATGGAGAAATACGGATTAGGACCTAACGGCGCTTTGATAATGGCTGCTGACCTCATAGCAGATGAAGTGGAAAATATCACAAAGGACATTGAAGATATTGACGCTGACATCGTTCTGGTAGACACTCCAGGTCAGATGGAGCTTTTCGCGTTTAGAGCCAGCGGACCTTACATAGTGAACGAGCTCACAAGGGAGCCCAAAGTCATCGTTTACCTGTTTGACGCCGTTTTCTCGGTTAATCCGCTTAACTATGTTTCCAACATGTTTCTCTCTGCAGCCATTTATAACAGGTTTTTCCAGCCACAAGTCCACTTGCTTTCAAAAATCGACTTGATTCCAAGAAAAGAAGTGGAGAAAATCGTTGATTGGTCTGCCGACGTGAAAGCCTTGGAGGATTCAATCGAGCAGGAGTTGGAAGACATGAAACGTCTTTTCAGCAGAAACATGATGCGCGCCATCGCCCATCTTGGCTTGAAATTCTTGCTGGTGCCTGTCTCGGCCAAAACAAACAAGGGGTTAACGAACGTCAACGCTATGCTGGAGCGCATCCTAACTGGAGGAGAAAAATACACTTACTAAATGCTGACTTACTTCTTGTCGCCATCGAGGAGAATCCAGCTTGCAGCAAACGCGCCACGCTTGGCTCTTAACGGGTCGTCAGCACCTGCGATTATTATCACATCGTTGTCTTCGGGTTTAAAGTCTCTGAGGATTTGGTTTGAGGCTTTCGGGAACTCTTTCATTATGTCGTTGCTTATCGAATCAATGATTAGGTGACCGCCTTTAGCCACTATGACGATGGCTCTGTTTGCGCCGCCCATTATCGCTGCGTCGCGTTGTTCAATACCAGATTTGATTTTTTCGCCGCTGTTCTTGACTAAAAAGCCGAAGTTGTATTTCGCAGATGTTAATTCGGTTTTTCCAACCGCAAGTCTCTTTGGAAAAAATTGTTCAAACTCTTTCCATATTTTCAAGCCTTTCGAGGTGAGGGCGCAGCCTTCTTTTGAAATAGCTATTAGTCCCGCGTCTTTTAATCTGCCGATAATCGTGCGGATTGCGCCGTCTCCGATACCTAGTTTTTCAGCCAGTTTATTTCGCCCAATGGATTTTTCAGCCATAAGTTCCAGCGCCAAGACTATATGAAACATAGAGAAAGAGGGGGCGGGCCCGGGTGCTTTCCCCTGAACCAGGCTCTCGATGAACCTTTTAAGTGTGGAGGACATGACATTTCCACGTTTCTATTTAAATCGGCTGGTTATTATAATTTGTGCGCGAAATAACGACCTAAAGAAAAAAGGCTACCACGTTTTTCAGCATCTTTTTGCGGCCGATTGGTGAAAAGACTACTTGGAGCTTAGCTTTGGCGCAAGCTGGTCTACAGCGTTTTTGAGCTTGTTCCATTCGTCGATGTTTCTGACGCTGAACTTGTTTTTCCTCTTCCAGACATCATTCTTTTTAACCCAAAGATAGACCCCAATTGAACGTTTTCCATAAGCCTCAGAAACTACAATAGCTTCCCACCATTTTGAACTCTTAAAAATCGTGATGTAGTCGATAACTTTGTATATTTCGGAAATCGGTAACTTCTCGCTTGAATCTGACATGCTGAAGTCTCACCTAATTTTTAGGATTGCTTCGAACCTTTTAAGCGTTTTATTCTCTGCATGCTGCTGGTAGATGTAAGAGTTGTGTATCCGAGGATTATTTGAGAAAGCCTTTTAAGAAAAACATGAAGTTATTAACTTCCCTATCACACGTTAATCCAAGGGATTTCCATGAGAAAAAAAGGAAGATATCTATTTACCTCTGAATCCGTCGGAGAGGGTCATCCAGACAAGGTTGCAGACCAAATTTCAGACAGTGTTTTAGACGCCATTTTATGCAACGACCCGAAAGCAAGGGTTGACTGCGAAACTTTAGTCATGCAGGGAAACGTCATCGTCACTGGCCAAATCACAACCAAGTGTTATGTGCAGATTCCTAAGATTGTCAGGAATACGTTAAAGGAAATAGGGTTTGATAATGCCAAGGATGGGCTTGACTGGGAGACCTGCGGCATCCTAGTTTCTTTGGAGGAGCAGTCACCGGACATTGCGATGGGCGTGAATGAAACCAAAACTCACGAGCAAGGTGCCGGAGACCAAGGCATGATGTTTGGCTACGCCACAACTGAGACGAAGGAGTTGATGCCCTTGCCCATTATGCTTGCGCACAAAATTGTCAAGCGGTTGGCGGATTGCAGGAAAAGCAGAATTCTGCCGTATCTGAGACCAGACTGCAAATCTCAAGTCACAGTGGAGTATTGTGATGGGAAGCCTGAAAAGGTAACTACCGTCGTGATTGCTGCCCAGCACACCGAGGATGTTGACACTGAGCGGATGCGGCAAGATATAATCAACCAAGTGATAAAGTACGTGGTACCCGCGGACAAACTGGATTCTGAAACAAAATACATCATCAATGGCACCGGAAGATTTGTTATTGGAGGAACCCTGGCTGACTCTGGACTGACAGGACGAAAAATCATCGTTGACACTTACGGAGGCTTCGGAAGCCACGGCGGCGGATGCTTCTCAGGAAAGGACCCTTCAAAAGTTGACAGGTCAGGCTGCTACATGGCAAGGTACATCGCCAAGAACATCGTTGCCGCAGGTTTAGCGGAAGAATGCGAAGTGCAAATAGCGTACGCAATAGGCGTAGCACAACCGATTTCAGTGTTCGTAGATACTTGCGGCACGGGCAAACTGCCTGACGACGAGATTCTGGAGCTGGTGAAGAAGAACTTTGACATGAGACCCAAAGCCATCATCGAGCACCTGAAGCTTCTGCGTCCAATATACAGGAAGACGGCTGTGTTCGGGCATTTCGGAAGGGAAGATCCAGACTTCACGTGGGAAAGAACTGATAAGGCAGAAATTCTAAGGAAGGCGTTGCAGTCAGCCAAAAAGGCATAGCAAGCTTTCTACAGTGGAAAACATCGAAGCACTCTATAAACCCTTAATTTTAGTCTTCAACATGCTTTTGGCAACGAAAAGCGGCAACAGGAAGCACCTCCTATAGGTTTCAGCGTAGGAGTCCTATAGACTTCAGATGTTCTCGCTCAGCTCTAGTCTGCGTGAAGTGCTTACCTTAGTCCAGGCATGTTTGTTTCTGTTAGGTTAATGTCCAAGTGCAGGTTCATTAGGTTCTCGCCTGTCATGCTCACCGTCATCTTCAGTGGCCAGCCGATTGCTTTATCGACATACACGGTCATAGTTAAGCCCTATTCTGAAATTTCAAACTCGTAAACTGTGCAGGTTCTTGTCCCGATGCCAGGTATATTCACAGTAGCCTCGTAGCTCTCTGTGAAGTTGCCTGCATCGAAGGCGTTAATGACGCCGGCTTGCGAAAGTGGGCCCATGTGGCGTTTTCGTCTTCAACTGATTCGCCGACTGATGAATTCATTCGGAAGGATGTGGTAACCTGTGCATGTGTGCTGAAGTTGACCACTTCCTGTCACACCGCAAAACTGACTGAAACGTCAAAACCCGTAACCGACATTGAAGTTGAGCCCTCATACATGGCGTATGCACCCTTGAACAGCCAAGCGTATTGACCCGGCGGCTTCGTGAGCATGGAGGAAACGAGTAGACATCCAACGACTAATAGGATGGCCGCCACAGCAACGACAGCTATAAGCTTTATGTGGCTGCGAGGTTTTGCAGAGTTAGTTGGAGCAGAAGCGGTAGTGTTAGCAGGCTCAGATTCCAAACATAAACACCACGCACTATCAAAAACTAAGTTAAAAATAGCTTGCGCACCCAGAATAAGTATTGTTAAAAAGTCAAGACCCGGCTTCCAAGAGAACCACTCTTTCGAAAAAAGGCAACACTTGTTCCGCCACAACTCTCGTCTTCAAGCCACGTTCAGCGAGTCGGTGCACGGTTTCGTCAACACCCGCCAGCGTCGACTGCATCAGCAGAACGCGTCCGCTCCGTTTCAGATGCACAGGCACCTCGTCAACAAAGCGGTCGATGATTTGTCTGCCTGTGGCACCGCCTGTCCACGCACGCTCAAGCCACGAGGTGCCTTCGTTGGGTTCGGTTGGCAGGTAAGGCGCGTTGAAGAGAACCACATCAAACTTGATCTCGCTGAAGCCGGTGAGCAAGTCGCTTCTGACGAAAACCATGTTAGCACGTACATTGTTGACCTTTGCGTTGTCCCTAGCGCAACGAACCGCATAGGGATTAATGTCCACAGCTACAACCCCGCGTGCCCTCGCCGCCGCAAGAATACCGAGTATACCGCAACCCGTGCCCATGTCCAGCACCCAGTCCTCTTCATCCACATCGAGGTTTTCAGCGAAGAGGAATGAGTCTTCCGCAGGCTCGTATACATTTTCATCAACCAAAAACACGTAATCACCGAAAAAAATGCGCTTACTTCGCGAGGGCATTCGCTAACTCTCCAAGATCCTTAGGCGACAGGTCTCTGGCGCGCCTTTCCCGAAACGGAACTGCCTCAATCAAACGCGTCGCTTCTTGCTTGGACAGTTTACGCGTTCTCCTGAGGAACGGCTCCAAAGCGTTGCCCACCTTCTTGTTGCGCTGCGTGAAAAGCCACCGCGCCATCTGCCTGAAGAACGCTTCATTTTTCACTTCGAATGGCGCTTGACGCCAAGGCACCAACCGTACGATAACCGAGTTCACCTTGGGCTGAGGATAGAAGAGCGCTTTGGGCACGGCGTCCAAAAGCTCCACCTCTGCACGGTGCCAAGCCACAACTGTCAGCCAGCCATAAGCTTCGCTGCCCACCGCGGCGGCAAGACGTTCGGCAAATTCCTGCTGAAGCACGAGCACGGCACAGTCGATTTTCCGCTCAAGAAGACACAAAACCAAACGGGAAGACAGGTAGTAGGGTGGAACCGCCACTACCTTGTTAAACTCGGGCAAATCCGTTTTCAATAAGTCGCCCTCTATCACAGTGACATTCTCCACGCCGCGGAGCCGTTCACGAAGCACCTCGGCAACCCGCGCGTCCTTCTCAACCGCCACCACATGCTGGCATTTCTCCGAGAGAAAACGGGTCAAGAAGCCAAAGCCCGCGCCTGCATCCAGCACCACATCCGCCTTGTTTAGCGAAGCGTAATCGCTCAGTTTCGGGTAAAGCGTGGGCTCCACCATGAAGTTTTGACCCAAAAGATTGTTCGGGGCAATTCGATGGATTCGAAGTAGAAACTTCGTTTCTTCTAGGCCCATGGTTTATGCCTTACTGCGCCCGCGTGAACAGGCGGTACTTGCTTTCGCCCTCAAGCTCCTCCAGCACACGCTTCGTAATCAGCTTCACAGGGTTCGGCAGCTCAGTCCGCTTCTGCAAGTCATCAAAACTCTCAAACGGTTTCCGTTCACGCTGGTTAATCACCTGCCACATGTACTTCTTGCCAATCCCAGGCACCAGCTCCAGTGCGTGCATCCGCGGCGTAATCGCCCGAGCCGTGTTGAAAAAGTTCACGAACCACTTCTCTCGATTCAATACGATGCGGCTTATGACGCTTGGGAGCTCAGCTTTCGCGGCAGCGGTTAACTCGTCAAAGCCGATGCGGCCTATGATGTACGTGACTTCTTCGCGGGAATCTTTTCCCACGTACACACGGTCATTAGGCTTAAGAATCAAGCCTTCCTTCACTAAAGCCTCGAGCAACGTGAAGAACTCTTCGCCGACGCATTGAATCAGAGCGCCCGCTCGGTAACCAGCCCTTCCAGATGGGTGGAGACCTGGGCGCCCGTGCTGCAAGAAGTCTAACACGTAGGCGTACTCCTCGTAACGCTTTTCCATGGCAGTCACTGAACTCCTTTACTCTATTGGCTTTTCTGCTTAAAACACTTATCCGACTTCTGCTACTGCGGAGTTCTATTTCCATTCAAAAGGGCAACAATAGCTTCAAGTTTAGCAGTCTCGATTATCTTGCGTCCACCCGCCAAGAAAACGCGCAACTCATCCACGGTTTCAGGCATGCAGTTAAGGACTTGAACAGCCTCATCCTCGTCTAAACCAAACTCTTTCACAAGCTTTTCTAAAAGTCCTTCCACCACTTCCACACTGACTTTAGAAAACTTGTTAACGTAATCCAGAGTGCGCCGCTGCATCTGATCCAGGTTCTCCTCGCCGATGCTCTCCAGCACTTTCTTTACTTGCGGCAGTGTGAGCTTACGTTCGCTTGCCTCTCTCTTCTCCATGACTTTTTAACTCCCCTTATACGGCGCTAAATGCTCGGATCGGACGATTATCTGCTTAACCGCGTTTCCTTGAGGCACGTTCACCACGTACCCGCGTCCCCGCCGACTGACCACGGTTCCGATTTTGCCGTGAAAGCGCTTGTGAGGCAAGCTCTTCTGCACGCTTGCATCCATCTTGATTATTACTTGGGAACCAGGCGCGTATTCGTTCAGCAGTTTGCTGAGCTTAGGCTTACCCTTCTCTCGCACAGGCTTCGTCAGGAGACCGCGTGCACCCGCATAATAGCCTTTTGAACCTCTCATCACAATTCACCTTTTATTCATCATCTACAATAACGTTCAGAACATCCAGCTTAAGGGGCTTCGCTCTGTTTCCAAGCAAATCCGTAACGCTCGGCGTTGTTCTTCCTTCATCTCCAGACACTAACTCCTTAACGTAAAGGCCTCCCTGGCAACGAATTTCCAGCTCAGCCCTGTTAGGCGACACCTTCTTAACTTTAACCTTATATATGTACTTTTCCCGCGTCAAATCTGCCCTTCGATGCAAAACACGCAGAGGCGTCTGCTGCTTCACCGAAGCGTCAGTCAGCTTCTCCTCCAACAAGTGCAAATCATCCTCAGACACAGGGTTCTCAAACTCAACGAGCACACGGTACTCCTTCTGTGCGGATTCCCCCTTCTTCAACCGCCGCACAAGCTCCTTGTTTGCAAACCGCAAACGGGAAACCTCAACCTTGCCCGTGGCGCCCGCGTTAACTTCGCCTTCGAGCTGTTTCAGGTCCAAAAACCGCTTCTTAGGCTTTGAAATCTCAAGCACAAAAGGTCGCCCGCTACCCAACATGCGTGCATCAATGTCTTCGCGTCCAGACGCGTGAAAAGAAGATTTCTCGCCTCCCGCAGCCGCCAACAAAGGTTTCGAAATCAGCTCCTCCACAGATTCAGGATACATCTTGCCTGTCCCCCCGCATTTTGCGCAGCCTCTTCCGCGGCAACTGGAGCAGAACCACTTCGACTGCGGAATATCTCTGACTAGTTTCCTGTAGCGACCTGCAATAAAGAGCGGGTTAACCTGAAGGCGGACATGTTCTGTGAAGGGATTTATGACTACAACAATGTCGGGCTTCTTGTACTCTACTTCCTTGCCGTTCCGCTCTGCGAGAGCCTTGCCTAGTACGCGCCCGAACTCGTGTCGCATGCTTTCCCCGTCACTTACTTCGAACTCAGCTTTGAACTCGTCTTCCCGTTCTTCCACTGTAACGGGCACTTCGACTCCCACCAGAAAGGTGAAATACTCGAATGGAGCAAGCGCAACTAACGCTTTCTGAACCAACTCCTCAACCAGTTGAAACTTGCCTTCACACAAGAAGCATGCTTGCGGGTGGCTTTTCTTGGAAACCCGCTTTTTCAGGTGCTTAAGTGTTGTTTGAGCTTCTGGGCTGAACCCGTTGGTTGCCAGCACTTTCAGTCTTCTGGTACCTTCATCCTGTTTTGAGGAATAGAACGCGTTGGCTTGCAACGTCAGACTGAGCTTCAGCGCTTTGCCTCTGGTGTCGTTTTCTATGTTGTAGCCGAGCAGTGCGAACTGTCTGCCGAGACAGTGGTCGCAGAGAGGATACTTCTCCAGCATGAGCAATGCTTTTTCCATAACGTCCATGACGCGAGCCTACTTGAAATCCGTTGGGAACCCTTTGCCCATGAAAGGCAGCCTCTTCTTGCGCTTGAACGTCTTCAGCATCCGGCGCATCATCGCGTACTGCTTCAAAAGCTCCTTCACGTCTTTCTCGCTTGTTCCAGAACCCCGCGCTACACGCCTTATCCGCGAGGAATTCAATATTTTTGGATTGTCTCTTTCCGCAGGACGCATAGACTGTATTATCACACGCCACTTCTCCAAGCGCCCCTCAGCCTGACCCAGCATATCCTCGGGCACTTCATAGGACATGCCAGGCAGCATTTTGAAGATTTTCCTGAAGGGACCCATGCCTCTCACGGCTTCGAACTGGTCGTACATATCTGTTAAGGTGAATTTGCCGCTGAGAATCTCCTTAGCTTTTTTCTGGGGAACCTTGATTTCGGCTTCATGCACCTTCTCAAGAAGCGTCTCCAAATCACCCATGCCCAAAAGGCGCCCGACAAAGCGCGACGGAATAAAGGGCTCGATGTCTTCAATTTTCTCCCCTGTACCGATGAATTTTATCGGCGCGCCAGTTGCTGCAACCGCTGATAAGGCGCCGCCTCCTCTGGCTGAACCGTCAAGCTTCGTGACGATGATGGAGCCTATGGGCGTGGCTTCATGGAAGGTTTTTGCCTGAACCAGTGCTTGCTGCCCGATTGTACCGTCAATCACCATCATGACCTCGTCAGGATTGATACGCTTCTCAAGGTTCTTCATCTCTTTGATTAGCTCTTGTTCCTCCTTATGTCGCCCCGCCGTATCGACAATTATCAAATCTTTGTCACTGAACTGCTTCAGCCCCTCTGTCACCACCTTAACAGGATCCTTAGCCTTAGGATCACCGTACACTGGAACATTAATGCGCTTCGCCAACTGCTCAAGCTGCGCATAAGCGCCCGGGCGGTAAGTGTCCGCACAGATCATGGCTGGCTTCAGCCCTCTTTTCTGGAAGTAACGAGCAAGTTTCGCCGCTTGAGTGGTTTTTCCCGAGCCTTGGATGCCGACTAGCATTATTACTTTTTTCTTGCCCGGCTCCATCTTGACTGGAACAGGTTTCTCGCCGATGAAGCGCGTTAGCTCTTCATAGACGACTTTGATGACGTGCTCCCGCCTCGAGATGCCCGGAGGAACCTTCTCCTTGAGGGCTCGCTCTTCTATTCGCTTGGATATGGCGAGCACAAGCTGAACGTTCACGTCCGCCTGAAGCAGCGCACGCTGTATGTCGCGCACAAGTTCCTTCACTGCTGCTTCGTCAACTACCGTTGCTCGAAAGATTTTCTTGATGGCGTCGGTGAGCGAGGATCCCAAGCGATCTAAAGCCATGTTTGTCTCCAATTCTAAAAAGCACCGTTGGCGCATTTATATATGTTGCAGCAAAAAACGAATACTCTTCAGTATCATCTTTTCTTTTTAAAAATTAACGTTAATTCTTGCTTAAGAAAATTGAAGTGAAGCCTCAGCCCCTATAAGCTCTTCACAATTCAGACGGCTCTTCATGCATCATCGGCTTCAGAATAAACTGTGGCAAACAGAAAAATAAACCTTGACGGAAAGAAAACAGAAAATTGGGATTACTTGGCTCTTACGATTTTTATTTTGCCCATTATCTTCCAGTACTCAATCTCCGCACCCGGAGTAAGCTTAGCCTTCAAGTCCTCCTCATCCGGAAAAGGCGCATCCACATACTCGTACGTCTCCAAATCCATAATCTGAACACCGTTGGGGTTCACAGCGAACACTTGACCAGGTCGTTTGTCGATAATGGGGATTTCAGCGCTACTGTCCACGGGCTTGACGAACTGACGCTTTTGACCGTCAAAAACACCGATAGCCACTATCCTGGCTTTAGCGGATCCATGTTTTCCAGGCTTCGATTTGGCTATGTCCACTATGCGGCACGGCTCGTTGTCTATAATCATGTAACCTCCAACGCGCAAGCTTCCAACGTCAACTGGTCTGCTCATACACTCACCAATACTTACCTCTATCCAAGCATTTCAGAACAACACCCATATATAGATTAAGGTAACGCTATTTACGTGAGCGGTGGAAAACGTGTTTAAAAGCGTGGGAATAGTCGCCCGCTACGACAAGAAACAGGCGTTAAAGCTCGCCCAAGAGCTAACAGAGCACCTCACAAAGAAAGGCTTGGAGGTTCACATAGAAGATTCTCTCGCTGGTAAAGTGAGAGCCAAAGCAAACATGGTTCCGCTCAAAAACATGAAAACAGATTTCATAATAACAATCGGCGGAGACGGAACCATCCTCAGAACAAGCATCACCGCGCCCAAGCCTGAACCACCAATACTCGCCATCAACATGGGCGTCAGGGGATTCCTCACAGAAGTAGAACCTAAAGACGCACATCAAGCCGTGGAAAAGTGCCTAAACGGCGAATACAAAATCGAGAAATGCACCAAGCTTGCAGTATCCGCGGGCGAAGAAGCAATCCCCGATGCTTTGAATGACGTTGTCATTTCGGCGGGAGAACCTGCAAAAATACTGTACACGCAGATATGCAAAAACGAGAAACCTATCTTGAAGTGCCAAGCAGACGGGCTTATAGTTTCCACACAGACTGGCTCCACAGGCTACTCTCTCTCGGCAGGAGGACCCGTTCTAGACAAAGAGGTAGACGCGTTTGTTCTCACACCCATCTGTTCCCTAACAGTGTTTCGCTCACTCGTCTTTTCAGCAAACTCCAAACTTACGGTAAAGGCCATTAGACCGAAAAGAATGCTCGTCTTGATAGACGGAAACTACCGCCAACTCGTAACAGCCAGAGACCCCACAGTGACAGTCACACGCTCCAAAAACGAGACAGCCTTCATCAGGTTTGAAGACGATTTCTACAACCGATTACGATGCAGACTGCTGTTCAAGGGAATGGGATGAAAAATCCAGAGAAACCACGAACCCAAACGTGTAATGGTGCTTGACACATCAGCCTTCTTAGCCGGATACGACCCCTTCTCCGTCAACGAATCCCAAGTTACCGTGCCCAGTGTGGAAGAGGAGTTAAGAACTAACTCAATCACGTGGGTGCGGTTCAAAACGGCAGCGGAAAACGGAAAAATAAAAATTAAGACACCCACGGAAGAATGCTGGAAAAAGGCAAAGGCTTCTGCAAACATGGTCGGCGACTCCTTTTTCCTCTCAGAAACCGACACCCAGCTTCTGGCTTTGGCTCTAGAATTTAAGGCAGAAGGCTTCAACCCCCAAATCGTCACTGACGACTACTCGATACAGAACGTCGCCACCCAGATGGGAATAGAATTCGCTTCCCTCGCCACCTTTGGCATCCGCCGCCTTCTAGAATGGATGAGATACTGCCCCGCTTGCCACACAGAGTACCCAGCTGACTACGGCTCCACGATGTGCACAGTCTGCGGCACAGAACTAAAAAGAAAACCGCGAAGGACAGCTAAGACCTAAAAAGCACGAAAAGTACTCAATTTAGATTCGTCAACTCGGTGCCTATGTTTCCTTTGCAACCTCTTCTATAGTGTCTTCCACAATGTCCAACGCCGAGTCCAGCATCTCACGCTGTATAGTAAGCGGCGGCACTATCCGAATTGTCGAAGCCCCACAGGTGACAGCAACCACTCCACGCTTCCACGAACGCAAAATCACTTCCGCAGCTTTCTGTGCGGCAGGCTTCTTGCTCTCCGCGTCTTCAACCAGCTCAACACCAATCATCAACCCCTTCCCGCGAACATCGCCCACCAGTGCACACCGTTCCTTCAACTCGTTAATCCTTTTCAAAGCGTAAGCACCTTGCTTGGCAGCGTTGTCAAGCAGGTTTTCCTCCTTTATGATTTCCAAAACTGCGGCTGCGGCAACGCATGCCAAAGGATTCCCGCCGAAAGTGCTTGCGTGAGAGCCACTTGTCCAATCCATAAGCTTCGCCCTAGCAACAGTTGCGCTTATCGGCAGTCCAGATGCTAAGGCTTTCGCGATGCAAATGATGTCGGGCTCAACGTTCCAGTGTTCGATGGCGAACCATTTGCCGGTCCTTCCGATGCCAGACTGCACCTCATCAGCGATAAGCAAAACGCCATACTTATCAGCAAGCTTCTTCAGCCGTTGAAAGTACTCCGGTGGAGGAACCACGTAGCCGCCCTCACCTTGAATAGGTTCAAAAAGAAAAGCAGCCACGTTCTCCGGTGGCATGTACTTCTGCAAGACATACTCGTCGATGAAGTCCACACACCAGTAGTGGCACTCAGGAAAAGTCAGCTTAAAGGGGCAACGGTAGCAGTAAGCATATGGCACGTGGGCTACTCCAAACATCAAAGGAAAGAAATGGCGCCTCTGCGCAGGCTTGCTCGCAGTAAACGACAAAGAACCAATCGTCCGCCCGTGAAAAGCGTTGATGAAACCAATGAATAGCTGCTTGCGAGTGTGCCACTTGGCGAGTTTTACTGCCGCTTCAATCGCCTCAGTGCCACTGTTGCCAAAATACGTCTTCTTCTCTGAAGCGATGGGAGTGATTTCAGCCAGCGTCTCTGCCAAGTTTATCGCTTCACGATAGTAGAAGTCCGTGTTAGAGTAATGCAGAAAGCGGTCACATTGACGTTTGATAGCCTCCACCACCCGAGGGTGACCGTGACCCACGTTCATGCAAGCTATGCCGGAGTTGAGGTCGATATACTCGTTTCCGTCCACGTCCCTTATGATGCAACCGTTCGCCGATTCAACCACGAGCGGATAGTACCGCACGTAAGAAGGCGAAATGAACAATTCATCTTTCTGCAAAAACTCGCGGGCTTTGGGACCTGGCGGAGAGACCAATATTTTAGGATAATCAGCCAATGCTATTTCCCTCCAAAAGATAGCGACTAGGAGGAAGCCATGCCATATTAATCTTTACGTAACGGAAAACCAAGAACAAGCAGCATGATTACAAGAAGGTTAGAAGCAGTATCAAAACGAGCCCTTCACACGCAAAAATCGGAAAAACCGTTTGCTTTGCCCTTCGAAGAGCCTTATCAACGAGCAGCGACAACGAAGCTAAACGAGCTTCCCCGATTACTCTGACGTTAGGCACTTTCAAACGTTGGCAACCAGCTTTACATTCTTCCAAGTTTGCCACTGCAGCTTTTGAGACCTCTTGGATGTAGCCGATAAGCGTTCCGTGGTTCATGACTTCGCCTACTGGATGGTAACCGCGCCGCCCTAGAACTACTGCACTCACCGCGTGCGTGTCTGTGGTGAAAACCTCGCTCTCATCAAACCCTGCGGTCTTTAGGGCGGAAAGGATTTTTTCGCGTAGCCCTGAAACCATGTTGTTTCCGTCGATGACAACATAGGCTGTTTTCTGCTCAGCCACTTTAACTACGATGGCTGTGATCCCGCCGGGTCCCATGCCGTCTTTGAGGCTGAACTCTTTGGGATAGACTGTGGCTGCGCCCACTTGGAATGGTTTAGAAGTGAGAGACACAGCTTTTCTGAGACATTTAGAAGCTACCTCGCGCAACATCTCTAAAGACTCTTCCATCTCCGTCATGTCGTCTATACTGTTGTGAGCGTTCACAACCACGGTGCAGTCAAGACCAAGTTTTTCCGCTTCTTCACGAACAATATAGCCTAACTCCTGCGGCAAGTCCTCGGTAGTTTTGGGAGCCAGAGTAAACGAAAGAAAAGCGGTTTTTCCAAACACTTGGCAAGAAGCAGTGACATACCCCTCTGAGACCCTGACGAAAGGCGTTGCCTTCTCGGCAGACGCCGGAAACCTAGCAGATTTTATTACATCACTTATTATTCTTTGGTTCTGCTTTTGTGAGGCTAAGTCAAGTTCGTGACCAAGAATTCCAAGAGGAACGCACGTGTCACAGCTAAATTCCTTTTCAAAATCCCGTTTAAGCATAGACGGCAGAAGGCTGCTGCCGATGTTTTTGAAGGGACCTGGATGAACAAGAGGAACGATGACCGCAGCTTTAGGCTTAGAAGAATCGAACTTCAACAGAGTAACTTCGACATCCTCGTCTTTACCCAACTTTTCAAGGAAAGCCTCAAAAGGCGCGTTGAGACCGACCACCCAGTTTAGCATAAACGCTCGGAAAAGCGGAAATGCCGGCGTGTCAAAGGTCTTTTGGCCAAGTCTATCTATGAAAAAAAGGAAGAGGGAGGTTGCAGCAAAACTCATTATTGGTGCAATAACCAAGAAAGGCAGAAACTGGACCAATGTAACGTCTACGAATTGGATCCAAAAAATCACAAACACAAATATGCAGAAAAAGGGTTGAAGCAATGAAGCCAGAAGGCGCCGCGAGAACGCAACTGATGACGTAGAGATGAAAACGACAGCACGGAAAGCCACCAAGGCTGCAAAGCCTAAGAGACAGAGTTTAATCCACCACCACAAATCGAAAGCGATTCCGCAGACGACGCCGATGATGATGAAAAACGTCCAGAGAATCCAGCCGAATAGGGAAAGGGCGACTGCTCGTCTCAAAACATATATTGGATCATTCCCAAGAACAAGTTTACTCGTTGCAACATCACACAGAAGGGTCACGCCGAAAAGTGAAACTCCGAAAAAGAGACTAGTCAGTAGTCCTTCGAAGGTAGAGAAGAAAAGAGTGGAGAGTCCCACAACGCCGATGCACACCACAGCCAACGCTACAACGGCTTTTTTGAATGGTGGAAGAAAGAACATGGATGAGTAATGCTTCAGTGCACTATTCATCGAGTGATTCAGCGATATCTCAGTCGTCACATCCACCATCTCAAAGGAGTTTCTTATGAAATTAAAGGGGACTATTAAAATTTAGCTAAGTCAGGGAGGAAATCACCTTAACAGTTGACACATTTTCCCTTATAAATTTGCGGATATCTCTGAAACTTTTAAACAGGAAGCAATCAAAAAACACAGAACAAAACGACGCCAGTCCGCGCAGGACACATGAATGCAGCATGGTTTATGAGAGTAATTGATTTATCTTTAGACCGCTAATTATAGTAATTCTGCGAAGTCAAGTCTATGCCAGAGCAAGAACTGCCCCTTTCCATATTCCACATGCTCGAAAGGAATTTGGGCAAGAAAATCAGAGTCATTCTGGATCCGGCATACGGTTTTGAAGGCACGCTCGCCGCTGTAACACATGAACCCCCTGGAATATGGATCTCAGACGCGGAGGCTGTGGTTTTAAGGTCAACAATTGCTCAGCCAATACCTCAAGTCGCAAGCAGAGAAGAAAGAAGCGAGTTATTCCTTCATCTCAATTCAGTTCAACGTATAGAAGTTTTGCATGCCCCTCCACGGCGCTAAAGATGCGCGAAAAAACGGAGTTAGGTAGCGGGGAAAAACACTTTAGCCAAGACAGAAACAACGATCAGAGCTACCGAAAACACCACAAGAAACTCGGGCCTGATTTTGATGCCTTCAGTTTCTTCTTCGAAGAACCTCAGCAACCCCGCACTCGCTGCGGGCATCGGACCCGTTTCTTTCTTTTTCTTACTCATCAAACTTTCCTTCTGATAACGGAAGCAACACAGTCTATAATTTTTCTACATTATTAATTTTACGCATTCCTTCGAAAACTTGGGGCGTTGCTTATGAGTAAATCGTTCCAATCGCCAAGTTTTAAACTCTTGAAAATATAGCTAAACTCTGGTGAAATAGTGCACATACATGAATTTCAGGAAATGATGAAACGCTTATACTTCCATAGGGATTCGGAACGCGGAATAGAAGGCACGTACAAGTGGCTTTCAGACGAGGTTGAAGAATTAGGGGAAGCCCTCCAAGAGGAAGACGAGGAGGCAGCTGAAAAAGAGTTTGCGGACGTCATCGCGTGGCTTGCATCTTTGGCTAACATAACGGGAATAGACCTTGAAAAGGCAGCCATTAACAAGTACAGCGGCATATGCCCAAAGTGCCAGCAGGCGCCATGCCAATGCATGTTTTAGCCAACCAGTCGTTTCTGTCCTAAACCGGTCAACATCCAGACATACGGCCGGTTTCCTCTGCGGTCAACTGTTCCTTCGTGCTGGAGGAGCCTCAAATGATGCATCACGACGTTGTAGGACAAAGACGTTTCTCTTGCAATGCCAGCCGCGCCAGAAGACCGCTGTTCTAGAACGTCCAGTATTTTGGTTCTGGCACTAAGCCCGTTCCGCACGTTCCTTACCCTCTGAAGGTAAGCGTTTGGATGAAATGACTCGTTGATTTTAGCTTCACCAAGGATAGATTCACGGTTTGCATTGAAAAGCTTTAGTCTTAAGCGAAGTCAAAGAGGCGGGCTTGCTTAGGCTTATTATTGTCAAACATTGATGCAATCTCATTTTTAATGAGAGAAATCCGCTGAGCATAATACTTCGGTAATTCATATTTGTCAATCAACCGCTGAGCCGCCTCAAGATATTTTTCGATGCCGCCACGGTAAACCGTCAGAGTCAACGGACCACCGCAGAAGAGACACTTACCGCGGAGAGGCAGACGCCGAAAACGTTTGTTGCAGGATTTACACCTAAAGCCTTGAGTGGAAAAAGCACGCATGTTACCGGCAATGTCACGGATAAAATGAGTCGTCAAAACCTTTAATGCAACATGTCGCACATCCACGGCGTCGATTTTCTCGCCGAGCTCCAGTTGCATGTTCAATTTTTCAACCATCGACTTAAACTGCTTATATGCACTCTCGGCGTTTCCGAGGTTTATGTCTGAAACTGGCGTGGTAAAGTTGAAACCTTCAAACTGCGCGGCAGTCCCAAGCCTATGGCTAACTATATCCATCATGGAACTGATCTTTCTAGCCTCAAATCGTTCCAAGGTCTTTTCGTAAAACTCAAACGGATAAGACTTGTCAACGTCGAAGTCATGAGCTTGCCGCTGCACCTCCTCGGTGTTAACAAAGGGAATGAGCAGCAAAGGAGCGTCCATGATCCCGCCAATCTGTGCAGGCAAGTATCGCCTAGAAAAGTTAAGAAGTGAATCGAGCGCCAACAAGACCGCGTCCTCGTCGCCGTCGCAGTCTCGACGTTTGGCTGAGTGCCAGACAGGATGGGCATAACAGACATTGAGGTTTGTGAAGCCGATTATGCGGCCTAGGATACTGACGCAGGTGTGAGGAGCCAAGCCCATAATCAAATGTCCAACAAGTTCATCGGGACCTTTGACGTTATAGTAGCTTGGAAGTTTATAGACTCGTGTTAGAAGCTCATCTATGAAGTTCGCCACTCGCACGAAGTACTCCGCTGCTTTCCATGGAACGACAACATCCTGAATTTTAAGCTCACAAACTTGATCTGGACTGGTTAAGGGTGCACCGTTTGTGTCATATGTATAGCCAAGTTGCCTAAGCTTTTCAACTGTCACTCCGATTTCAGCAGGTTTAAAATGCGTCAACGGCGCGTTCGTGGCGTCGAAGCGAATCGTCCCATCCTTGTAAACCGACAGATCATACTTCGCCCTTAAAACACCCTTCTCGATAATCTCAGGCGTCTTATCCTCATTCGTCAAGCCCTTAACTCCCCTTAGGATTTTTGGAACAGGAACCCCGAGCGCCCGATGAGCTTCCTCTAGCAAACTCTTGAAATTGACCTCCTGTCTCTGATATCGCACCGCCGAAGCTCTACATGTTGGGCAAACAGTATCCTTTAAAACTCTACCGCACCGTGGACAACTTTTCTCAGTCTCGGTTTCACCTCCGCAACTAGGGCATTTCACCTTAAAAGTGTAAGTCTTGCATTGAGGGCACACTCGTCTGGCAAACTCGACAAACACGGAGCCTTTTTTTGCTGCTTTCACAAGATCTCGGTGAGAGCCACCAGCCAAACTTACTGGGAAAAGGACATGCACAGAAGGTTTCATCTCCCGCCTCTTAGCCTTTTCAGGTCTACCCATACGTGCTCCCACAAACGTGGGCGCTTTTTCCTTCACTTCAACGCCAGAAAGCAAACTTACCGCTTCCAACACTGACCCCACTGAAGCGTCCAAGGTGCGCGACGAACCGTAGCCAAGACAGAAACCGAGAGCGCATGCGTCTTCTCCTTCGAGAAGTATCTTCCCATCCAACAGAGCATGTGGCGCAAAAATCAGCTTCAATGCCTGAGTCACATTCGGGTCGTTTACTCCGACAATTTTGCGGACCAGCCCCTTCTCAAGAACCACCTCGGAAGCTGCCAACCATCTCCGCAACATCTCAATTTCCTGAATTGAAGGCAAGTTTGACCAGAAAAAGACGAAGCGCGGATGCAGCGGCACATTAAGTTTTACAGATAGCGAGATTGCCTCTTCCGCGGTGGTTTTGCTGTCGAATGGATTTTCCAAAATTGAGCGCAGCTTCTTTTCTGAAACCTTAACACTTTCCGCAGCCTTAGTTATATCACCTCCAAATCTTTCAGCAATCGCCTTCCTCAGATCCTTAACCCACCATTCTTCAACGTAACCAGAAGGAGGAAGCGTCTTGTTGGTGTAAAGAAAATCCCCGTAACTGATTAGGATATCACCCAAAAATAGGATTTTGGCAATCTTGTCCTTTAGACTGTTATAGTTTTCAAGGGAAACGCGGACAACAGAACCATCCTTCAGTAAGACAACAGGAGGTTCAAGAGTGTCCACAGGCACCGTAACACCTCCTTTCCCAGGAAGCTCCAGACGCAATTGAGTCCCAGCCGCCAAAAAACTATCGACTACTAGCATGGTCGCCGGGTGCACCCCAACGGCTGAAAGCCCAGTGTTACGCGACCTGCCGTATCTAAGCCTGAAGCCGCCACGTCTGGAAGGAAACGAGAAAATTGGGCGCCCTGCAATCACGTCATCCATGAACCCCGCCGACTTCTTTTCGGATTTAACACGAAATTCTCTAAGCCAATCCCATCCTTGAAAACCCAGCTTTTCTATGATAACTAGAACCTTGAGCGCTCGTCCTACAATGCCGTCGTTAACAACCCGGAGAGCCCCGCCCCTCACGCGATTGGTCTCTATTCTTTTGAGGTTTCGGAAAGAAGAGACCTCAACAGGATCAGATTCTGTGCCTGTAACCTCAACAGGAAGCCATTCTAACGCCTTCCTCAGTTCTTCATCGGGAATATGATATTGGAAGCGTCCCACTGAACGCTCGTATAATCTCAGTTCCTCAATGAATCGAGAAATCTCTTCCGCTGTCGGCTTGTATCGATCCAGTCCAAGGAGGCGGCGCACAAAATCGCCCACAACAAGAGTCAGCGCCTGATCGGTTCCCCCGGCGGACCGTATTGGACCTGCAAAATATATGGCCAAGTAACGCGTCCGATCTAAGTTTTCTTTGATTTTAACCTGTGCAACACCCTGTATTGGAGCGGCAGTAAGACCCTCCGTGAATATAGCCAGCGCCGTCCGAATTGCTTGCTCAGCCGCCGCCTCAGGCTCCATACGTCCAAACTTGCCGTAGATGATTTCTTCCGCAATTTTGAATGCAATTTCTTCTCGTTGCAGTTTTGCTCCTAATTCCCGAATGCTGGCAGCCACTCCTTTGGGTCCAACCAGACCTTCTACGAGGTCGGCAATGTCATTCGCAATCACGCATTCAGTCTTTAGCGTCGGGTCCAATCCCTTCGCCCTTGCGCTATCGCTTATGGCGTATAACTGCTTGAGTTGGCGCTCCATATGCTCAATGTAAGCGCTGTAGCCCTCGCTCATTTTACCGTTCAAGCAGCCTGCTCCCCACGTACATTACTAAACACTGCTTTATTTTGGCTTTCTAGCATGAAAAACGAAAAAACCTCCCAATGTGAAAGCCACTTCAGCGGATTCAACTCAAAAAGAACCAAAGCTCAGGGCTTTATCCCTTTAATCCCATTTACAATCTCAGAGACTTTCTGTTTCGCGTCAGTGTTTTCGATAAGGTTACCGGTGACGATTATGTCTGCGCCGGCAGAGGCAGCCGTTAGCGCTTGCTCCTTGGTTCTTATTCCACCGCCCACGATGAGAGGAAGCTCCACGAAATGCTTAACCGTGCGAATCATCTCAGGAGGAACAGGGTCCTTGGCTCCCGAGCCGCCTTCAAGGTATATGAAGCGCATGCCAAGGTATTTGCCGGCAAGAGCGTGCGCGGCTGCAAGTTCTGGCTTGTTATATGGTACAGGGATTGCTTTGCCTACTATACTCGCGGTGCCGCCTTCGCCTACGATTATGTAGCCCATAGAAATCGGTTCCAAACCATATTTTTTCACAAGGGGAGCCCCCAAAATTTGGGCGCCTATGAGGAAGTATGGGTCCACAGAATTCAGGAGAGACATGAACCATATGGCGTCCGCATACCGGCTTATTCCAGTCACGTTATTCGGAAAAAGGATTGTTGGAAGATCAACGGTCCGCTTGATAGCTTTAACCACGTCATCAAGGTGAGCCTGTGAAACAAAAGTTGAGCCACCAATCATTATAGCAGCAGTTCCGCTTGCTTTAGAGTTTTCTGCAACCCGGGATGCTTGAGGAGGCGTTATCTTCTCAGGGTCAACAAGAGTTATGTGAATTGACCCTTCCGCCTTTATTTTTTCGAGTAAGTAAGTCTCGATAAGCCCAGGCATACACTAATCACCTTGGTTAAGCATTTCCAGTGTTTATAAAGGTCTTTTTTGAAGAACCGTATACTCTGTCGGTAAGCATGCAGTAAACGTCAACTTCTCCTTGAGCAGGCCTTATCTGAAATTCTTCTTGGAGACCACAGCTACTACAGCCTGTCACAGCACGATTTTCCTCTCTGAAAATTTCCACCCTAACGGTTTCTTTTCCACATTTTGGGCAAGAGAAGAATTTGGGCAAACGCTTCTTAGGAACGCGAACAACTTTTTTCCTTCTTCGCCCCATTGTAACAGCCTTCTGCAACGTGTGGTTACGCTCCTTTAATATTTATGCTTGCCCTTAAATACTTGCCTACAACCATAGAGCATAAGGAGTACAGACAAATGAAATTGTCACCTTCTGTTCTAGATTTGGATATGTCCGAGATCGAGAAAAGAATCAGACGGTTCATCAAGGAGTACGTGGAAAACTCTGGAGTAGAAGGCATCGTTGTCGGCCTGTCAGGCGGAATTGACAGCAGCACAACAGCCGCACTATCGAGTCTGGCAATAGGGGGAGAGAGGGTTTTAGGACTTCTGCTTCCAGAAAAGGAAACGTACAACCCCAAAGACATTGAGGATGCAAAGTTTGTTGCGGAGAAATTCGGCTTGCAGACACAAATCTGTGACATCACACCTGCCTTGGAAGCAATTTACAGCACCATACCCATATTCAACCCAGTAGAAAAGATTTGCAAAGGCAACATAAAAGCAAGAACCAGAATGATTTACCTGTATTATTACGCGAATAAACTTAACAGGATAGTCTGCGGAAGCTCTGACAAGTCAGAAACTATGATGGGATACTTCACCAAGTGGGGAGACGTAGCCGCCGACATATCACCAATAATGGACTTATACAAAACACAAGTACGCAAACTTGCAGTTCATCTTGGATTCCCAGCCGAACTGGCCTCAAAGCCATCCACTCCTGCCCTGTGGCCTGACCAATTTGCTGAAACAGAACTCGGTGTCAAATACGAAACGCTTGATCTCATCCTTTACGGGCTTGAACATTTTATGACAATAGAAGACATTGCGCAAAAGTTAAGCATTGAGAAGAGTCTTGTTGAAAAGGTTAAAAGCAGGTGGCTATCGACAGAACACAAAAGAAGAGTGCTGTTGACTCCAAAACTTGAGTACAGAACCGTTGGAACAGACTTCAGACTTCCACGAAACACATACTAAAGCAAGAGAGGAATAAAGAATGGAAAAAAAGATTAAAATCGCGCTTGCCCAGATAAGCAGCAAACGCGAGGACAAAAAAGAAAATCTGAAAAAAATCGAAAGACTTGCCATAAAAGCACGAGGACAAGGTGCCAATCTCGCAATTTTCCCAGAACTGTCATTAACCAGTTACGTGGTGAGAGATCAAATTTACGAGTTGGCTGAAACAATACCAGGACCATCAACAAAGGTTGTAGAGAACATAGCCAAGAAAACAGGGATGTATATCATTTTCGGCATGCCAGAACTTAGCGACAAAACAAAAGCCACAATATTCAACACAGCGGTTTTGGTGGGACCAGAAGGATTCATTGGAAAATATCGCAAAATGTACCTTCCCACTCACAGCGTCTTTGAGGAGAAAAGGTACTTCCGCCCGGGGTACCAAACAGCCGCCTTCGAAACGTCATTGGGAAACATAGGGCTATGCATATGCTATGATGTTTTCTTCCCAGAAGTGTTCCGTCTTACGCGACTTATGGGAGCGCAACTGATCACAGTCATCTCAGCCTCTCCAGCTGTGCGTAGAAGTTACTTTGAGATTTTGACAGCCGCCAGAGCTTTAGAAAACACGGTGTTTCTTGCATTTGTCAATTTGGTGGGCGTGGAGGATGGGTTGCAGTTTTGGGGAGGAAGCAGGCTAGTGAGTCCAACAGGAGACGTACTCGCGAAAGCAAAGTACGATGAGGAAGACCTTGTCATCTGCGAAGTAGACTACAACGACTTGATAGCAGCAGAAGCGTTCATCCCTACGCTCAGGGATTTACGCCCCGAACTTTTTGAAGAACTTAAGAGAGGCTCGGAACTGCTTTAATTTCACACTCCTTCACGGTGCCTAAACACAGGCTTGATGTCACATCACACACCAAATCACAGATGCATCACGGCAATCCGTGATATCAAAGACTGATGGGATTAATCACAGGTGATTTCTCTTGAAAAGTGACATCACACATCATAGGCAATTATCTCTGATTTGCAAGGGATAAATGTAAACTTAAGATAAAGCGGTAATTTTAGGACATATGAGCGTTAAAATAACAGCCTAAAAAAGGTGTGTGATTCCGGTTTAGCTTTAGCGCTGAAATGGGATTCTTTCTAAAGCTATCAGGATTTTTGGCAGGTGATGTTAAAGCGTTGACCTAAACCAATTTTTAAACCTTATTTAAAGAATAAGCATTGATTACGGCTTATAAATGGTTCAAAGCCACCAGAATAGAGTATATTATGATTTAAACAATTTTTATCAGGTTATTTTATCGTAAATTCCCGTAGGCACATATTCCTTTGCCAAAAAGCCGAAGATTAAATTTAAATGCCGAGCTAGTATACAAAAGTGTATCCATTTAACATAATGCAGGGTGAAGGATATTGAAATTAAAGGAGAGCGTTCAAGCATGGTTAAATGGGGCATTAAATGACCCCATAGTTAAGATACTTTCTAAAAACAGCCAATTAACTAAAACACAGCTCGAAACCCTCTTGATAGACATTTTAGCCGAAAATATATCGGGCAAACAGCTAAAATACGATGAAAAAGCCATGTTAAGGCTAACAAGGGCTAAAATAAGTCGCGGTTCCTTCAACAGGACATTAAAACAGTCCAAAGAAAATGTGATAAAATCGATTTACACAGTTTTGCTTTTAGGATATCTAGGCGTGTTTGAAACCACAACTCTTGACCCTTACCTTGAAATCGCTAACAAGTTACATGAGTATGTCGAGGCGCATAAAGACATACCCTCCAAGGGTGAAGACCTAAAAGACCATCTAAAAGTCATAGAAATCATAAGACAGGAGCTAGAAACAAGCCTAAATCGGCTCTCCAATCCATCAGAAGAGACTTTGTGACGTCACAAGTCACATCAAAAACAACGCCAAAAACCCCTTGAAAGCACAAAAAGTAAAGGCGCTAAAAAAAACGTTTAAAGCAGAAATAAGCGTAAATATAAGAGATTTCTATGCCATGCACGTAGTAAGAAGAATGCCAAAACCATTCAGGATCAACTGTGATGTGTGACGTCATATATAACAACATGCTAACACCACCATAAAACTTAAATTATCCATGGGAAACTGTGATATGTGATGCAACTGTTCAAATCACGCATAAATCACAGAAGTGAAAAGATTGATTGACTTTCTAACGGTGCTCTTAGGCATACTAGTCGTGGTAACAGTCTTCGCTTCGGTTGAGTATTACAGGCGGCTGCGTGAAGCCAGAAGAGAGTATGAAAACGCCAAAAGTACCGTTGAAGACATCGTTCTAAGTTTCAATCGCGAACTTAAAAGAGAAGCCGAAAGGTTGGAGTTAGTTGCATACAAGATAGAGGGAAGCAGTGCAAAGGCAGACGCCAATGCTAAAAGAGTTGATCTCGTCGAGAAGAAAATAGAGCCCTTAGAAAACCAATTGAGTGAGATAGTCAAAACTCAAGTAGCTGTCCTTTCGCAGATATCTGAAGCAAACAAGAAAGTGCAGAACCTCGAAGCAGAAAAGGAGGCGCTAAAATCAAAAATATCTGGGGTAGAGGAGCAATTGCAGAAGTTAACCGCTGTGCCCGAGATACCTATTGAACCGGTGATACCTATCAAAAGAGACAAAGCGATGTCAGCGTTAACGGAGACAGAAATCGCAGTATTGGAAATGTTGTTCGCGGAGGGCGCGAAAACAGCACCAGAGATCAGGGAAAGAGTGCAACTTAGCAGGGAGCATACAGCGAGGCTAATGAAGAAACTCTACGAGAAAGGGTATTTGGAAAGGGAAACGGGCAAAATCCCGTTCAGGTACAGTGTGAAGAAAGAGATGGAAAAATTTTTGAAAAAGCCTGAAAGCCCACAGACCTGACTATTCCAGAGAAATTTTGTCTTGCTCATTTAGTCTTTTGATACGCCCATCCATTTCGGTAAGGTTGGAAGAAGAAGGAAGACCATAGTCTACCTTGTCATGAGCTTCCAAGTACTCTGGGTAATGTGTGACCTTTATTGGAACCGCGAACTTTATCTTCGGCTCAGATATGAGCAAAGCTTCTCCTACATCAAGCATCTTTATCTCTGTCTCGCTGTACTCCATGTATGGGGTATTTTCAGTCAAGTATACGCGGTCTTTCTTCAACTCCGTTTTCATTATTACCTTAGTCCACAACTCAGCAAAAACATCGAAATTAATCCTGGAAGGTCGGGGTGTGACGGCGTTGATTCCAACGCGGTACTTGCGGTAGGTCAACGCTATATCTGAAAATATTGTCTTAGGCTTATTCGGGTCAAGGAACTCGTGAGCCTCTTCAAGGGTGATAAGCAAAGTGGGAAGCTTTTGCCATTCCTCATAGTTTTCCTCCCACATGCGCTTGTAGTGCTCTGCGATTGCGGATGCAGATAAACAAACGATGCGGTTCTGGTCTTCGGAACGAAGGCCCGAAATGTCAATCAAACAGGTTACGCCGTTACATACGTTCTGCAGGGCGCTCTCAACGAAAGTGTAGTTCGAAGCAGGAAAAAGGTCATGCGGTAGAGAAGAGAGCTTTTGCAGAAGAGCCTCGACAACCACTTTCTGTGCACGGACGCCGACTGTGCCTTCAGCTCTGTAGGTGTCTCGCGTTCGTTCAATCCAGTCTGCTCCAAATTGTCGGTACAAGGCCCATGCGAGTCTCTTCTGAGGGGGCTGAATGTCGGGGAAAAGAGTGTCCAGTTTTGCGGGAGTTAAAGTCCTGAGACCGACAGCCATTTTCCCATCTTTCGCCGAGTAGTATTGAACGCGACTGTGAAAAAGAGGATGGTCCTTCAAGCCGCGTTGAGGTTTGATTTCCTTTCCCTCCAAAAGCTGCCCGGCGAAATCATAAATGAGAGCTACCGTTCGAGGGCTGTTGTCAATTATTTGCGCGTTCAAAATCAGCTCCGTGTTCGTTTTTCCCGAGCCAGTCATCCCGAACATACCCATCATTCGCGGTATAGCATCAATGTTTATGCCCACTGTGCCTAGAAGCTGGTCTTCTGAGCGCAATCGCCCTACTTCTAGTTCTCCAGAAAGCTTTAGTATAGAGCAGTCTTCCTCGCTTGCCGCGTAAACCTTGTCCCTGTAATTTGGATTGAAGGTGGGAGAACGTAGCTTACCAGCCTTCTTTTCTAAGAACAAAACAGCATTCACGCTACGAAAAGAAGAGTATGGTCCAAAAGCTTCTTTGCCCTCAGCCTCGCGCAGTTGTTCTATGGTTTCAAGTGTTGAACTGCTTTCAGAATTGACGACTCGCGCGTAAAAGTTTCTCTCAGCCGAATCTATGCGTACTATCTGCCCGAAAGACAGGCTAACATCCTTGTTGGCTAAGAAAGATACTGAATCTCCTTTTGCCCCACAAACAAAACCTATTGAGTTAGTATTGGTCATTCCACCACTCCCATTCAAAAGCGTGTTTTACCCCATGAATTTCATCCGCGAAACTGCATGAACGCTCCTCGTTTTTCAAAGCATCCAGAAGCCCAGCTGCATCCAACTGCTCCTCGATCTGATCGTGATAAGAGAGCAGCATCGAGTCGGATGGTGCAGAAAATTCATGGGCTAGGTAAAGGCTTATGGGGTAACCGATACATCTGGGGTCTTCGGACACGCTAGTTAAGGGCGAGAGCATCTCGCTGATGTCTTGTTGAGTAAGGTAATCCATTATGTCGCAACGAAAAACGTGTGAACTCTCAGCGCATAACTTCACGATTGCTATGTCGCCATAGAGGCTTTTGTCCTTGTCTGCTTTCTTCACAGGATAATAAACCCAGATATCGTAAGGAGCCATCATGTACGTAGTAGCCACTAGATCCCTTCCTTTTTCATCATGTAAAGACGGGGAGTTTTTGCTAATTGCCAAAAGCCTTATTCCATTTTTCTCGCATTCCTCATAAAGAGACACACGGAACTTCCTTTCTCCACCGAAGTACCCGCCTCCATCTAAAAGGAGGTACATACTACGTACATCGCTATGTACGTGGTAAGAGCCAGAAAGCGCTTCGTTGAGCGTTCTCAGCGCCACCTGGCTTTCGAGTTCAATTCGAAAATCCTGTAGATAGCTCCTACGTACATGGGCATCTCCAATGACAGTGCATATTCTCTCGGAATAATTCCAGTCGACCGAACGCCCTTTAACCGTAGCGCATGAGGCGCGCATTAAGTAGATTCCCCAATTGTTGGCTCTTTTTAGAGCGCGTGTTGAGCAATCGACAGCTATGAAACCTCCTTCGTGAAAGCTTATCCTTTTCAGGGGTTTGATCAGCGACACATCAGGCTTGACAGCAATTAAGGGTTCCGTTTTAACTTCAACTCCGCCAGCAACTCTGCCTCTATCAACGTAGCATTTTAGTTTCATTTCCATATCTGCGTAATCTAGCTGAATGGTGCTCATTAGCAGACCTCAGGGTAACATAGAATGGTATTCTTTAAACGCTTCAGAAGGTTTTATGCTTTTCACTCAAAAAGATAGATTGGGTCAACCAGAGATGCCAGTATAGGTACTACCGCAAGCGCTGCCTCATTGCTGCTTGAGGAACATTAGATATGACCTTGTACTTCAAATTGTTGGCTCCGCCACTTCTCAGAAGCAAACCTCTAGAAGTCATTCTGGCAAGATATGTGGAAACAGTGCTTAGGCTGATGGGTTCCTTAAACTCCTGCTCATAGACGGATTGAATATCTTTAGAGGAGAACCAAATCAGCGGAAAGTTTTTCTGAATAAGCAAATTAACTTTTTCGAACTTTGAAAAACTATTGCTCTTAACCGTAGTGGTGGCGCCTGAATTTGCTCCCTCAGCCGGCGTGCCACCTAACAATTCCACAAGGTCCAGTAAATGTAGTGCCTTGTCTCTGGTTATTTGCCCCTCGAACGCAATAGTGTAGCGATTGCCTTCACTATCGAAGAGCTCTACGCGCATTTTTCGAGCAGGCATTACGGTGCGCACCTAAGGTTATGTTCACAAGCTTTACACTTCACAACTTATAGCTGTTATGGTGAAAATAGTATTTGTAAAAAGCTAAAATTATAGAATTAAAGGCAAAAGCGTCTAAATTTTCCATTATTTCGCGGTGACACGTTTCACAGGAATTTGGATTAGATAATTAGTTGTAAGCATTGCTCTGTTTATTTTCTCCAGTAGAAGCGTAGGGGTGCCTCTTTCACATAAAAGGAACAAGAAGAAAGTAAATTTTAGGAAACAGTAACAGCAAAGCGTAAATTTTTATGTAAATTCACAACGAATTCACATGTTTGTGAAAGAAGAAAGGTGAAATGTAGAGAAAAACAGGTATTGATTACTATTGCAAATGCAGTGCAGCCTTGGAAATCATTAAAGTAGATACTAAAAAACGTAAAGTGGCAAAGGAGCACTGGCACCCCTCTATTTCCTATCGAGATTAGAAAAGCCTATTTGCAGTGTTTGTGCATCAAAAATTCTGTTCAGCAATTATCTAATTTCTTTAATGTAACAATTATTATATTGGGATCGTGGTTTACCATTCAGAGTATATTTCCTATAAAAGGAAATCAAAATACGTTTCTGGATTAGAATATATTTCCAGTAGAAACTTTGGGGTGAGTGCCAACCCCTCACTTTTCAATTTTTAACAAGAAGTTACCGATGGTTTGTAGGATTATGATGCTTCGGAACTAGTTTTTTGTACTATGTTCTTTATTTGCTCCACGAGAAATAAAGGTGGTACCTCTGAAAATAGGAGAATGAAATAAAATGGGGGACTCAAGCATACTCGATGGGGTATTCGATAAGTTTGTCAATGGTACTAAACTGTTCAAGGATCGAGAAGCCTTAAGGCATGATTACCTTCCTGAAAAATTGCCTCACAGAGAGGAGCAGATAAAACTTCTTGGCGAAACTGTCGCACCAGTTTTAAAAGACGCACGATGCTCAAACATTTTTATCTATGGCAAAACTGGAACCGGTAAGACCGCCGTAACCAAGTATGTTCTAAGTCACTTGGAGTTTAAAGCAAAAGAATACGGTTCACCAGTCAAGTTTTGTTATGTGAACTGCCGCATGACAGGATCAGAGTATCGTGTGTTCGCGAGCCTAAGCCAAAGCTTGGGAGCAGCTATACCTTTCACTGGATTGTCCGTTGGCGAAGTGTTCGATAGATTCCGCAATAGTCTTGATTCTACACGGACAATTTTCATTGTGGTTTTAGACGAAGTGGATGCTTTGATTAAAGACCGTGGCGATGGCCTCTTATACGAGTTGACACGGATAAACGAAACTCTTTCCAAGAGCAAAGTTTCAATAATCGGCATTTCCAATGATTTGCGATTGAAAGAGTATCTTGACCCACGCGTTTTCAGTTCGTTAAGCGAGGAAGAACTGGTTTTTAGACCGTATGATGCGGGTGAGTTGAGGAACATTCTCTTTGAGCGTTCAAAGATTTCTTTTTATGAGGGGTCTTTGTCTGATGCAGCTTTGAGTCTTTGTTCTGCTTTGGCTGCAGCAGAGCATGGAGATGCGAGGCGAGCTTTAGATTTGTTGCGAGTTGCAGGTGAAATCGCGGAACGTCAGGGTGCTAAATTGGTTACGGAAGAGCACGTCAAGGATGCTGAAAAACACATCGAGCATGACCGGGTGATGGAAGCGCTAAAGAATCTAACTCTCCATTCCAAGTTGGTGCTTTTTAGCGTTTACCACTTAGGCAAGTCAAGTGCCACGACCGGCGAAATATATGATGTTTACAACAAACTTTGCGATGAATTAGGCGCCGGGCTTCTCACACAGAGGCGTTTAGGCACCTTGATTAATGAACTTGATGCGATGGGGCTCTTAAACGCGAAGGTTGTGAGTATGGGGCGTTATGGTCGCACAAAAAAGATCAGGCTGGAGATCTCTCGTACTCTGGTCAAAGAAGTCTTCGGTAGTGATGTAAGGCTGGGGCATCTTTTTGATAAGACGTAATCATTCTTAAAAAAGTGGCCGCATACAATTCTGAAAGCTTCGATTATTTTGAAGTTTCTAGAGGAATGACAGAATCGTCGTTTCCAGCGTTTGCAAGTTCACAACTGGCACTTTTCCCGGCGTTGGCATTAACCCCAGCTTTTCCATGTACTCTGTTTGTTCTTGCCAACCGCCTGAATTAACGACTAAAACTCCTCTGTAATTGCAGCAGCCTACTACATGCACATGCCCTGAGTGGAAAATGTCTGGGACGCGATCCATAACTAAGAAATCTCGGCTTTCGGGAGACAGCATCGTTTTTCCTCCGTACAAGGGCGCTAAATGGCGGCTCTGCAGCAGAAGTTTCATTGCTTTTTCAGGGTGCTCATGAGTTAACCCTGGAACTGAGCCTATAACATCGTCAAGACTGCGCCCGTGGTACATCAAGACTTCTACGTTATGTAGACTAACCAGACAGGGGTTTCCAAGGGAACGTATCTTTCTTTTCTCTTTGAGCGTTCCCAGAAAATCCTCTGAGATTGCTGGTTGAGGCAGCGCGTTTCTTGAAGCGTCATGGTTTCCAGGAGAGACTACGACTTCGATGTAGTCTGGTATTTGCTCGATTAGTTTTGAGGCAAGTTTGTACTGTTTGTGTGCATCTTTTATTACGAGTTCATTTATCTGGTTGGGGTAAACTCCCACTCCGTCAACGATGTCGCCGGCGATTAGCACGTATTTCACGTGCCCTGCTATCTTTTTCATTTGTTCGTTTCCGTATTTGCCGTTAAGCCATAGGATGAAGCGGTTGAAGGAGTCTCTGTTGAATTTTGTGCTTCCCACATGGATGTCTGAGGTTAGCACAGCGTAAACAGGTTCTGTGGCTCTGCGTTGGGGTTTTTGTCCTACTTCTGGGAAAATGATGTCCTCAGCTAAGAATAGGTTACTTCTTGTTTTCACAACTGCTACGCATACAACTTGATCGGGGATAAGATTGCGTGCTTTTCTGTGAAGTTCTTCTGGTGCATTGTGAGATATCAGGATGTTGGCGCTTGCCTGTAAATCCTCAATTGTCAACATCATTTGCTTTTTAGCTTCGCGTTTTTCAGCGACCATACCGATTATCTTCAGTTTTGTTTTGGCTGCCGATTTCAGCGCTTCTGTTATAGGGGTTGCGGCTCTAACGTCGATTCTTTGTCTTAGGAGGCGTTCAATTCGTTTAAACCTGTCTTGAAAATATTGGAGGTACTCCTCGATGGTTCCGTTGGAGCTAAGTTTTCCTGTAGGGTCCTCTAGTACGTTGATTTTCGCTTCTACATCCTTTGCGTAAGGGTGAAAGGGGCTTCCGCCTTCGGTCACGTACGTTTCTGGGTTTTCTTCTGTTTCTTCCTCTTGAAGTTGAGTCTGAACTTGGGCTTCTTTGGCGGCTTCTGTCTGTGTTAGGAGCGTTTCTAGGAAGCTTCTGTCTATGAATACTGGTTTTTCGTCCAGCTCTTCTATCCTTTGCAGCGCATTGTTTATTATCGCGGTTGGGTCGCTGGTAGCTGCAGCTGTGCGTAAGAGTTCAAATGCTTCTCTGTTTAGTTGGTATCCTGCTGCGATCGTCGTTTCAACGGCTTTCTGTAGTCTTTCTTGTTCACCCATGCTTCAAAGCGTTCCTGTGCTCTTCTTTTTGGTTTAAGTTACTTGCTCTCTTTTTATTCTTGCGGCTGGTAACTACCATACAGCAACCAGGTGTCGGTGGCTGGTTCTGTGTGTGTTCTCCTCTATTAGTTTATTCAATTTTGACTGAGCCTCTAGAGACTGTGCTTTTCATCGCATCAGCATTTTTTCTCAACTCGAAAAAATCCTATTGATTATACACTTACCTTTAAATTCCATCATCTGCATTCAGGTTTATATAGCTGTTTTGAAATTTAGATATGTTAGTTCAAGCCTATAGGTTGAATTGACTGAGGTAGTGTAATGGGCGATTTGCGAAAGGTGCAGCGCACACGCACAGGCACTTTTTTTGTTTGTTTGCCCAGGTCTTGGGCTGAGCTTCACGGTTTAAAGAAAGGTAGTTTGGTGGCTCTTGATGAAACTACCGATGGCAAGCTTTTCGTTGACCCAAAATATAACGCTGAGCAGCAGCCTAAAGCTGTGACTTTGAACACTGGCCCGTACCTGCGGCGTGAGATTATAGGACGTTATCTTCTAGGCTTTGACGTGATTCGCATCGAGGCAAAGGACCGCATCGATTTTGAGGTTAGGAACCTTGTTAAAGATGCTGTTGGCTCCTTGATAGGGTTGGAGATTGTCGAGGAGAGCTACAATCAGATAGTTTTGCAATCGTTGCTAGAGCCTTCTGGTTTTCCACCGGAGAAGATTTTGCGGCGAAATTACACTATAGTTTGCGGAATGAACCGTGACGCAGTGAACTCGCTTATCAATGGCGACGTGCAGTTGGCTAAGAGCGTTATAGCTCGAGATGACGAGAGCAACAGGCTCTATTTCTTGCTGGTTCGTATTCTGCGTACGATTATTCAGAATTCTCGCTTAAGCGACAAGTTAGGGTTAACGGCAATAGAGTGTGTAGACTACCGTTTGGCTGCGAGTTTGATTGAAGCTATCGGAGACGCTTGCGTGCAGGTAGCTACCAAGACCGTTGAGCTCAACGGAGTCAAGCCTTCTGAAGAACTGCAGCGACTGCTAGATAGTTTGCAAGCTGTATGCTACGAGGCTCAAGAGCAAGCACTGAAAGCCTTCGTTAACAAGGACATATCTTTGGCTGAAAACGTCCGGAAAATGAGCGAGAAGATTGAACCCATATTCTTGAACATCGAGAAGGTTGCGAAGGAGCAACAAGTTGAAGCGATGCCGCAAATCTTGGCAGCAACATCCTTTCTAAGGCAAATTTATGAGCATAGTGTAGACTTGGCAGACCTAGTTGTATAACTTTTTTTTGGTTTCCCCTCTATATAACGCGAAACTGATGTGCACTTTTTTGTGTCTATACACCCTTAAAGGAACCGTAAAATAACGGACTTGGTTTCAACATGGTTTTGGCAGGATTCTGCACCAATAGCAGACCTCCCCTCTATCGTTCCTGCATAGAACCACTATTAGGTGCCAAATAGGCTTTCTGCGTTGTCTGCACGAGGCAGCCCCCTTATTTAAAGGCTGGAGAGTTTTACTACGTACATGCAACTGTAGACTGGGACGGGGTTAGAGGCGGGTTTCTGCGTCATTGTTAAATTCTTTGTCGCCAATACTTTAAGGGTGGTGAAACATGTGCACACAGAATCTTCTCATGGTAAACAGTATCACATTGCTTGCGCACGCGGCGACTTGGCTGAGAGGCTTCTGGTGCCAGGAGACCCTGACCGCGTTCCAAAAATTGCCCGCTTTTGGGATACGGCGAAAGAAGTTTCCAGCAACCGCGAATTTCACAGTTACACAGGCACATACAAGGGGGTCCCTGTATCCGCTTTGTCCAGCGGAATAGGTCCAGCATGTATGTCCATCGCTGTCAACGAAGCCGCAAACATAGGCGTACACACTTTCATCCGGATAGGCAGCACAGGTGCCATACAGCCCGGTATCAACTGCGGCGACGTGATAATCTCTTCCGCAGCCGTGCGCCTAGATTACACAAGCAACTGCTACATCATTCCCGAGTATCCAGCCGCAGCAAACCATGAGGTCTTGCTGGCGCTCATCGAAGCAGCCGAAAACATAGGCATCCCAAACTACCATGTGGGCGTAACGGCGACAACAGCCGACTTTTACGCAGGCCAAGGACGCCCCAGCACGGTGTGCGGAACATGCGATATGTCAAACTTGGTGCCTACGTTACAGAAGGCGCGTGTGCTGAACTTGGAAATGGAGACCGCCACCCTTTACACGTTGGCAAATCTGTATGGGTTGCGGGCAGGCGCGGTTTTGGCTGTCTTTAACAGTCACATTTCAGGCGAGTTCAAGTCGGGCGCGGGCGAGGAAAACGCCATTAAAATCGCCAACGAAGCAGTACGGATACTCAACGGGTGGGACGCCAAGAAAAAGGAGAGTAAAAAGCGCTGGCTTTACCCTTCGCTTCTAACTTCAAAATGAAAAACTCTTTTAGACCCGCACGCAAATCTCTAAATCAAGCCGGGGTGGCGGAGTGGTTATCGCGCTGGCCTCGAGATCTAAATAAAAGAGGGCTGAGCCAAAAAGACGGCGAGGTAGCCAGTGGGCTTTGTGCTCGCAGGGGTTCGAATCCCTTCCCCGGCGCCATCAACATGAAATTGGACGAATCCCCGGCTAGCGGCTATTTTGGTTTTCTGAAGAGTTTGGCGTTTTCGTAGTCGCAGACGTATTGGAATCCTGCTTCAAGTAGCTTGACGGATTCTTCGAGTGTCCAGGCGACTTTGACTGTGTAGTCTTGTTCGCCGAAGTCTACGAGTTGGGTATAGCGCATTGTGTTTTTGATGTTTTTGTGCCCTAAGAGGCGCATGACGTGGAGGATGTCTTTGGTTTTGTGGTATTCCATTGTTGCTTTCCAGTGGCGTAGTGTGTGGAAGGTGATTTTTTCTAGTCTGGGGTTTTTGCTTCTGGTGGCTGCGATTTTTCTGCTGCGTTCGAAGAGGCGCATTGTTGTTTTTAGGTTGGTTCCGCCGAAGGCATATTTTGAAGTTTTTGGCAGGTCTAGTAGGCGTTCTTTTAGGCGCTGGGAGATTTTGAGTATTCTTGGGTTGCTGTGTTTTTCTGGTGTGATGCGTACGGTGTTGTGTTCGGTGTCTATGTCTGTCCATTCCAGTTGCCATGCTTCGCCGCATCTTGCGCCTGTTTCTTTTAGCAGTTGGAGGAAGGTGCCTGTTTTGTTTCCGCAGGCGGCGATTAGGTAGTCGATTTCGCTTTCGGTGGGGATGAAGGGTAGTTTTTCGATGGCTCTGTATCTGGGTGGGTTCCATGTTCCGCCTACGCAGATGAGGTAGTTGCTGTAGCATTCGACGATTATTTCTTTTCGTCCTGGGCTCCATGAGTCTTTTTTGGCGATTAATTCTTTGATGGCTTCGGCGTCATCTATGTTTGCGTTTTTGGCGAGGTATTTGATGATTTTTACGCGGTTGAAGATTGTTGATTCTGCGTAGCCTTGTTTCTTCAGCCAAAGCATGTAGTTGACCACTTTCTCGGGGATGTTAGCGTTTGCCTGCAGTTGCAGTGTCTCGTTTCTCCGCAGAAACCTGTTTCTTTGAGGTTCTGCTGCCAAGTTTTTCGTCTCCGTGACGCATATTTGGCAGTTAGCCACTATGTCGTCTGCGCTTTTTAATGTCTTTGATTCAATCCTTTCAATGTGTTCTAACGTGTTTCGGGCTTTTGCGACATCTTCAGGGTCGGAGAATCGGCGACCGCAGTTACGGCAGAACCATCTTTGGATTTCGTCGCCAAGTTTGGTGTAGCGTTTGGCGTCTCGCCAGACCTTTTTGGAACCGCATTTTGGGCAAGAAATCGCGCTGTTACTACGTACATTGGAAGGTTCTGTTATGTGTGTGGTATCGTTTTTGTGCTGAGGCGCAGTAGGCGAGACCATTGTGCTCTTTGCCTTTTGACTGCATCCTAAACTCTTCTCTCTCTTTGGTATGTTTGAATTGGCGGGGGTCTCGACCTCGTTTGGCGTCTCAGCTTCAGACATTATCTTGAGAAACCTCTCTTGCGTCGGACACTTATTTGGCGTTTATCGGTAGGGTTTGTCGGAGTAAACATGCATTCTGGATCTGCACGGGCTTTGGAGTTGCCACGCATCAGGTATCTGAAGGGGCTAATCTGAATCACTTTGTTTTCGTTCAAGTTTAGGCTTGCTGACGTGACTTGGTGGTTGCGTCGTTTGTCTATTCTTCGCATTGAACGTCCACCTCTTCAACCGTTTTCTCCTCATGTACGTAGTCGCTGAGATGTTCATCCAGCGCTTGCCACGCTTCTTCCCTTGCGATTTGGCGTATCAAATGAATTAGCTTTGTACGCAGGCGATTTCTCGAGTCAGTGGTCATGTTTGGGTTGCTCCTTCCTCGCTTGTCTGGTTTAGCTCTTCAACTTTCTGCTGCAGCTTCTTCAGTTCAGCGTCAACGCTGGCTTCGTCGTAGGTTTTGCTTATGCTGTTGATGACTTGACCTATGTAGGCAGCCGTCCTCATCCAGTCACGCTTCATTTCAGGCGAAACAGTGTCTATAGCTCTCTGCTGAGCCATCTCTAACAGAGATTTAAGCTCGAAAATCAGCTCGAAACGAACGCGCTGCGTGTTAAGCTCGTGCCTTTTAGCTATCCGAGCGATTCTTCTCTCTACGCTTCTTATGGGTCTTCTGTGATGCCTACCCCCTCCCCCTTTCGACGTACTCTGGATATTAGGCTCCAAATACGTGCTCACCTCAGAAACTTTCACTTTGCTTTCAGTCATGCACTCTTCTCTCCCATGCTGTCTGGCAATCTTCACAAAGCCACACTGTTTCATTCTTGAAAGTGGTACCCTGGCAGCACGTTAGCTTGGTGTAGCCGCAGACGCTGCACTGGTGCCAGCCAAAACCAGAATCGCTCCAGTGGACGCTGACAAAGTCGTCAAAACTGTAAAGGCTTTTTTTCTGATTGTTTTCTGTTTTAGCCTCATGGGAACTGGACCTTTCCGATTTGTCCAAGTCGCTGAGCTCTTCTTTGGTTTCTAAGCCAGAATTAGGCTCAGATGGCATGCGGACAACTGGACATGTGGAAGTGCCAAGTAGCGGAGGCGATGTTAAATGTTCCAGCAGTTGAGCTGGTGAATCAGTATCGATTGCGTCATGTCCGTTTTTTGCGGGGCAAACGAACTGTAACACTAAGCCTTTTGCGTGTCCATTTGTCCAGACAGTGTTCAGCCAGTTTCTGAGGCTGTTTTGGTGAAAGAGGCTTAATGACTTGGACATTTTCAAAAGGTCCAGTTCGTCTGGCTTCTTTTGCAGTAACTGGTATTGGTTTGCTCTGCCCTGCTTCTCTTCTTTGAGGTATCCTGCCTGCGTCAGCGTCTTAAGCATGCGACTTGCGGTTTTTGTGGATACTTTCAGTTTTGAAGCCACATCACTGGTGTTGAGCGTCACGTCTGGGGTTGTGAAAAGCGATAGGGCTTCTTCTTGTCTTTTTTCGATGCGTGAGACTGTTTCCGTTATGGATGTACGTAGTATTTCCAGCGCCTTGAGAAAGTCTGTGGACTCCGCGATGATGTATTGGTTTTTGCCTACCGTCGCGTGTAGGCGTTTTCTTTGGTTGAGCAAGGCGATTACTTTGGTGAAGTTGGTTATTTTTTCCACGTGGGTTCTGAGCGCCACTTCCTGCTCTCGTTTGACGGCTAAATCTATGACGCGTAAAAGTTCGCTGGGCGGAAACACTATTGCTTCCAGTTGCCAGTTTAGCAGTCTAAGCGCGTTTTGAAAATCTTCTTCCGAAAAGGGCAGTTCTTCTTGTAGGCCTAAGGTGTTCTTTAGCGATTCTGGGTAGGCGGCGTCTCTGAGTTTCTTCGCCATGATGCGCTTAGTTAGCTGTGTGGAGTGGTTCATTGTGTGCTTCAGGACGCGCCGGTAGAGGTCGGGGTTTATGTCTATGTCGCTGCTTGTGGTGATAAAGTTCTTAGCGTTGGTTTTGGCTCGGCCCATCTCCATTTTGCCCGTGAGCTCGTTGCGTATGGGGTAGATGGTTTCGATGCTTTCGCCTTCACCGATGGCGCGTAGGCTTAGGCTTCCGCTGTCGCCTTTTACGCCAAGAGCCTCATAAATGAGAAGTGTGCCGTCGAAGTCTTCGGGCAGGTATTTTATGGCTTCTGGCGTGCTTGTGGTGAACTCGAAGAACCATTCTTTCGGGATTAAGGGTTTGATGGCTCTGATGCTTTCGTTTTTGCCGCTTCCGCTGAAGCCGCTGATGACGCCTGAGATGGGATATTTGGTGCGTCCGCTGCAGAACATGATGAAATTCGATTGTAACACGTCGTCTTCGCCTATTAGCCTTCTTTTGCCGTATGCTAAAGCGTAGTCTAGGAGTTTGCCGCTGTTGAGTAGGTTTTCAGCTCGCTCGATTTCTTCTTTGCTAAGCATTTTGGCGATGTTTGCTGGCGCGATTGGGCAGTCGTCTCGAACGCAGTTCCGCTTCAAAAGCGGGTCGGTGCAGCCGTAAACGTAGCCTCCACGTACAGCGCTTTTTACTATATTTTGCAGCTCTGTTTCTTCGAGTGGGGGCTCGTTGAGTTTGTTAATTCGCTTCATCTGCTCTAATACTCTGTCGGGCCGCAGCTTTCGGAAGTTGGCTAAGAATGAGGCTAAGCGTATGGCGTGCTCGTTTCTTTCGCCTTCTGTGGTGCCTCGGTACAAGGCATCTATGCAGGGCGGGTTTTTGCCTTTGAATGGTTTTCCTGTTAGGTCTTTTCTGTCGAACCATGCGGCTGCTTTTGTTGTTTCGGTTTGTGGTTTGAATCCTGCTTCGTGCATGGCTTTGTATAGTTCTTCTTCTAAGTCGTGGACTATAGTGGGTATATTATCGTTTAGTCGCGTGTAGCCTGCTGAAGGCGCCATGATGCAGAGTTTTCCTTCGCCCAGCAGCTCTAAGCCGCATTCGTTGTGATATGCGCTCATTGTCTTGGGTTTGATGTGGGTATGATAGATCCAGTGTTGGCCGCCGCTGGGTGTCTGCTCGATTTGTGTGGTGAGCAGTTGTTTGAGGATTTGTTTGCCTTTGGATTGTGCTTCTTCGCCGACGTTTTTTACGTCAAAGTCGATTGCTGCTGTGTATAAGCCGTTTTCGAGTTTGGTGCCGCAGATGATGGCGAAGCCATCTGCGCCGTCCCAAGGCTGGTTTTCAAATTCTTCGCGTGTCTGCCTTTGTTTTTGCCAGTGTGCCCATTCAACGAGAGGCTTTTTGTGCTTAACGGTAGCGATGTTTAAGCCTTTGGCGAAATATTCTTGAGCTGAGTTTTTGAGGTTCGTCATTGGCTGGCTCTCACTTCTGTTTTTTGTTTCTTGCGGCCGATGGTTGCTCCGTTTTTGAACAGCCAATAGAAGTAGCCGTCTCGTGTGAGCTTGCCTTGGTGCGCTGTTAAATCTTTGAGCATGGCTTTGAAGTCCATGCTGTTGAGGTCTTCGCTGCGTTCGTATTCTCCCTTTAAGCCTGTTGTTTTTTCCCATTTTATCTTATTGGCATCATACTTTTTGTCTTCCTTGTCGCTTGCTGTGACTTCAGGCGGTGCCATGCTTTCGATGTACTCGTTTGCAGCGTCAGCCATCATTAATGCCGCGTCACGCAGTTTCACCAGGAAGTCAATTTGCTTGCTCATGTCGATTCCTTGGGAGTGACTGTGCAGCTTTGGCTTGTTGCCTTCAATACAGGCTTTACGATTATGTGACCATTACTGACAACTTCCACTTCGTCACCGGCACTCAATGAGAAAAAGCGGAGCCAAGCTCGCGGCAGGATTACACCAAGACTTGTTTTGCCAATTCTTATGATTTTTCTGTTTTCTTGTTGGGGCATTTTTCTGCACCTTTGTTTAAACAATACTTATGAGCGGGGAGGTTGGTAATAGACTGCAAAGGTTCCGCTGTGGAAACTCGAGTGTACGGAGGATAATTCGTGTCGCATTATGAACAAGCGGTTTTAGATTTGCTTAAAGATGGACCTAAGCAGAGGAAATGGCTTGTTAATCAGTTATGTCCCAAAATTATGTCGAAAAAGAAACTGCAGAAGACGCTTAATGAGCTTGAAAGTGCAAGTAAGGTTGTTGTAGTCTCTAAGCGGGTTGAAGGGCATCGGAACTGGACAACTTGGTACGTGCTGCCTGGGCAAGAGTACCTTCTGGATGTTAATGCGGGAAGAATAATCGCGGCAATCGAGCGTTTGAGGAGTTTTCTTTTTCGTCCGCCGACTGTTGATGAGGTTGCAGTTGAAACGGGCTTTACGCCCGCAGAGGCTGAGAAGCTTGCCTATAAGCTGGCGGCTCAGACGGGTTGGTTTAATCCTACATCAGAACTTATTCGTGATGCGAGAGAGAAGCTTGGCGAGGTTTTGATTTGCGCTGAAAGAATGCGAACAGGGAAAGTTGGTGAGGATGGCAAGTCAGAGGAATTTGACTATGAGAGATACGCTGATGACAAAGTTATCGTTGAAGAGGCTAAACGTTTCTTAAGGATGCACCAAAAGCTTTTACCTACGCTGACAGATGATGGAGTGGACGTTGTTTTGTGGCCTCCTGAGGCATTGAGGTTTCTTGGGGGGAACCACGAACCAAGAGATAGATCAGTGCCTGTTTTAACGGTAGTACCTCGATAGAATCGTGGTTAAGGTGTTCGGAGGCTTTCCTTGATATGTATTGTAACAGCATTTTCTTAGTGAAAACTATGACTGATGGGCTCGCATGGTTGAGGTAAATTTACGCTATTATTGAGGTTTCTCAGCCGAAAGGGGTGGTAGAAATTTACGAAGCCAAATGCCTAGCCGTTTTGAACCCTGAAAAACTGTTAATCAGAGAGCGAAATGGAGTTGAGAGCGCCTTTTCACAGATTTTAAGTTTTACTACGTACATTATGGGGATTGCTGGGAGCGTTTCGGTTTAGAAGTTGTTGAACACAGCTTACGGCGCAGTTCAACAACAACTATTGCCCTTTTGCCTAAAACTTGTTTAGCCTTAGGATGCTTTGGCGATGTCTGCTGGCTTAGCAGTTTCAGTTGAGAAGATTGTTGATGCATCTCTGTAATCTCGGCGTCCATGTGCTTGCAGGGCTGGTGGCTTTGGAGATGGCACATCTTGCGTTTTGCGCATGTGGGATAGATGTTTTTGTGGTTATTACTGGGTTGATTGGCACTGCTGCAGGCATATTTGTGGGGGCATGCCGTGGTCTATTGAGGAGGAGAATCAGCTGCGGCGGTGGCTTAGTGAAGGCGTTGGCGTCAAAACTATTGCTGCGCGGTTAGGCAAAACTGCAGATGCTGTGACTAAGAAGGCTTTGCGGCTTGGATTAGAAGTAGTCGGTTATAGCCTTAAGACTACTACTTCTCTCAAGCTTCCTGAACAGTTGCCAACTGTGGAGGAAATGTTGCGTATTTTAACGCTTGCGTTGCGGTTTGTAAAGGGACCAGATGTTTTGTGCGTTGTGCGTGTTGAGTCTCGTGAGGGTAAATTTGATAAGGTTTGGGTTTCGGGTATAACTAGACGCTTGATGGCGAAGAAAACTTGCGCTTTAGATTATGAGGCCTTAAAGGAGGATGATAGACGTGATTTGTTGCTGAATTTGCGTGGCGTTTTTGAGAAGCGCCAGTTGCTGGTTTCTGGCAGGTACACTCCTCTGATTGTAGACTTGGCTGGAGTATAGCTACAAGAAGCTTTCTAACGGGTACGTTTTAGCTTTGGCGTTGGCAGTTAAACTTTCTTCAACGAATTAGTAGTAGAAGGTGAAGCATGTGTTTTCCAGCAAGCCTTCTCTGCAAGTTTAAATGTAACTGTTGAAACTGGCAGTATTTATTTGTTTAATCCCTCTTGGATGACGGCTTTATTTCCTTTTCTGGTAGCATGTAGAAAAAATATTTTTTTAATGCATACTACCTTTTGCGTTTTCTTCCGTTCTGCTTTTTTCTGGGTGTGAGTTATGCTTGAAATAGTTGTTGTTAGCTCCGATTTTTGGTTATACTCTACAACTTTTTATGTGGAAGAAGAAAAACAGCGCCTTTTCTAGAAGCAGCAATTTTTTCTTCTTTCGGAAAAGTGGAGCTAAGGCCTCTCTGAATAAAAAAGGAACGCACATTGCAAAATAGTCTTGTTGTTCTTTTAGCTTTGCTGGGCTTCAGTAATAGTTGTTGCTAACTTGATAGGGACGACTACTCGGGTAAAGGGTTTGTTTGAAACAACATGGGGAATAGGGAGTCCTGAAAGTTAGGGGCAGACAAGTTTTTGCAGGGAGCTCGGAAAATTTACGCGGCTGTTGCTTCTTTGTCTTTTTCGCTCGGTGGTAGCCTTAGAAGAAAGTGCTTTTGAGACGATTTTACATAAAGTCTCCAAACATGTCTTCCGACTCTTCTGTGAGCTGGTCGTCCCAGCATTCCCAGCACATACCATCGTAATTCTCGTATTCTTCATAAGTTATTTCTTTCCCACATACCTCGCAGTAGTGTTTCTTCTTTTCCTGAGTCATTAGGTTTCCTCTTTTCTCTCTGTAATTCGTTCGAAGTTGGTTCTTAATCGGCTGTGTTTGTCGTTTACTTCGGATGCTTTGTTGTAAGCTTTTTGGATGTGGCTATAGAGCGTATTCCATGCTTCTTCTACTTCATTTAGGGATTTGGAGAGTTTAATAATGTTGTTTTGGATTTGTTGGGCGTTTTCGGCAATTTCGGTGGCTCTGAGGCCTACTGTTAGGAGGTTTAGGTTGATTGCGAGTGTGGCTGGTGACACTACGAGTACGCCTTCTTTTGCAGCGTCAGCTATTATGTTTGGGTGGCATTCAGTTAAGAATTGGTAAACGGCTTCTGAGGGGATGAAGCCGAAGGCGAATGGTGTTGTGCCTTCTTCTGGTTTGACATAGTCATTTTTTATTTTTGCTATGTGCCCTTCGACGTCTTTACAGAAGCTTATTCCATAACTTTGTTTCTGCACGTCATCGGTTGCTTTTAGCATTTCGCGGTAGTTGTCGAGTGGGAATTTGGAGTCGATGCAGACTATGCCGTTGGGGGTGATTATGTGGGCGTCTGGGATTTTTCCTGTTTGGGCTATTTTTTCTCGGATGTGCACGTATTGTTTGGGTAAGAGGTCGTTGAGTATTTGTTCGAGTTGGAATTCGCCGTATTCTCCTCGACCACGAGTTACTTTGAATAGTGTTTGGAGGTCTTGGGCTGCGGCTTGGATGTCTGTTGCCTTTTCTTTTATTGCGCCGATGTCTTGGTCTACTCCGAGTTCTTTCCAGCTTGTCGCCACAGCTCCTTTAACGGCTTCTGGATCTATTGTGGTTTTGCCAAGCTTTCCTGATATTTGCAGCAATAGGATTAGTATGATTGCGGAGACGGCTAGTACTGCTGCAACAAGGAGCTCTATCATTAGAGTCACTATTAGGCTAAGTGTGCATTGTTAGTTGTAGAAAAATGAAATTAATGGTTATGAATTTGGAAGAAGTATTTTGAATGTGAATTGGGTTGTCAGGCGACTTGTAGCTATAGATGTTTCGCTCTGTTTTCGGCTTGGATTTCTTTTAGTGCCATTGTCTTTGCGATTTCCATGTAGCCTGCTTTTCGCAGTTCCTTCAAGGCAGGTGTCTCTTGAGTTTCAGGATGGTCTTTAAGGTATAATTGTACTGCTTTTTCTTTCATGCGTTGGCGTACCATGGGCCAGAATGTTCCCTTTTGTGGTTGAGTGATTTTTGGCGTGGTTTCTTTTGTTGTTGGTGTTACGTGGTTGTTTTGTGTGGCTCCACTGAGGACTGATAGGGCTTCGAGGGCTTTTGTGTTGATTTCGTCGTCGAGGAGTTTGCTTGTCCAGAACCATATTTCTTCTGGTGTTGTGTTTAGTATGTATCGTGTGGCTTTTTCGATTTCTTGTTGGGTTTGGGCTTTGTTTATGAGGGCTGCGGCTAAGCCTATGCGGTAGGCGGTTTCGTATGCTGCCGGGTCGTTTTCTGTTAGGAGTATGTGTAGTGTGTTGCCGTGTTTTTTTGTTGGGTTTTTTTGTGCGGCTTTTTCGAGGAGGTGGCGTATGGCCAAGATTCCAGCGCCTTCTGCTTTACCGATTGTGAATGCGGGTTTGTGTTTTTCTTCTTCTGTGTGTGGGTATCTGTGGTAGGCTTCTATGCTGATTTTTTCTGGGTGGGTTTTTCGCCATTTGATTATGTATTTGAAGGGCATTATTTTTCACGTTTCGGTTTTATTTCCAGTGTGAGTTTTAGTTTAGGGTCGTCTGTTTTGAGGGTGTTTCTGAGGAGTTCGCGTATTTCGTTTATTGGGATTTTTTCGGCTTTTAGGTTTATTGTGCCTTCGAATTCTGGGAGTTGCCATCTGCCTATGTCGTCTAGGATTTTGGCTGCTGGCGTTTCTAGTCCTGTGTCGTCTGCTTGGAAGTTTGCTTCCAGCTGTATGTTTGTTTGATAGGTTCTGGCTCGGATTTCTACGGTGGTTGCGATTTTTTTGCCTGCTTTTGCGAGGCGGATGAGGTTTCGGAACTGTGTTGCGGCGTCTGTGGTTCCTGAGACCGTTATTTTTGCTTCTGTGATTGTGTCGATTCCTTCGCGGCGTGTCCATTTTTCGAGGTCTTCTAGCTGGACTTTCGGGGGTGCGGGTACGAAGGTTTCCCATTCTTTGGGTATGGTTTCTGTTGTCCAGGTGGTTATTTTTGTGTCTTCTGGTTTCTTTCCGCATTTGCATGGCCATGTGTGGCAGTTTGGGCACAGATGTCCCCGTGGATCTGTGAATCCTTGTCTTCCGGCTTCTTCGGGAAGCAAGAGCCGCGAGTCTGAGCTTATTGTTACTCGGGTTGGCAGATTTTCGGGCGCATATACTCTGTCTTGTTGGATTAGGATCCATGTTCCTCTTTTGACGCCTTCAAGTAGGGTTTGCTCGAAGAGGGATTGGTTTTCTGGGAGGACGATGCCTGTTTTTTTGTGTATGTTTTCGTAGAGGGCGCGGGTTGTGGTTTCGGTGGCTTGTGCGGGCCATGCTTCGGTTTTTGCGTAGTCTGGGTCTAGTGGGTCTTCTGTGACTCTGTGTAGGACGTTGGCGAGTACGTGCCACAGTATTTCTTGTCCCGGCTGGGCTGTTCCGTAGCCGCTGGGGCGGAATGATTTTGCCTCGATTTTGCCGCCTCGTGTGGCGTAGATGAGGTATGTGAAGGAGGCTCTTACGGCGTCGTTTACGGTTGCTTCGTATTGGGCGACTTTTTGTTGGAGGTTTTTCTTTTTGTCGTGGGGGATGCCGTATTTTTCTGGGTCTTCGGCAAGTGCGCGGGCTACTTCGAGGCGTGCTGCTGCGTCGCGGAGGTTTTCCCATGAGCCGTTTCTTGCTGCGAGGAGGAAGGTGTTGTTTCTGTATGCTCGTAGGTTGCCTCTTGCGTCGCGGTTGAGGATGAATTGGGTTATGTTTTCGGGTACGTGTTCTTCGGTTGGTATGGTGTGTCCCAGTAGTGGGTTGAGTATGGCTATTTTTAGGGTTGTGTCGTCTGTTATGGCTGAGGGGTCGTCTGGGAAGATTTCGATGTAGAAGTGTCCTTTTCCTTTTTGGGTGAATAGTTCTTGGAGTTTTGTGTAGATGGTTTTTGTGATTTTTGGGTTTGGTATGTTTTGGCTTTCTTGGTCTATGATGCGGTTTTCTGTGGGTTCTTTTTTGAAGACGTATCGGTTACCGATGGGTTCGATGTACCAGAAGCTTTCGCTTATGGCGGGTAGGATTTGGTCTCGGATGTATTGGATGTGTTCTTCTTTTGTGGGTGTGGCGAGTACGGCGATGAGGTTGTCGGTGTCTATGCCTTTGGCTTCTTCTTTGGCGCCTGTTAGGCTGTAGAGGTATATGGTGTTGCAGGTTCTACGGAAGAGTGGGGCTTGGAAGTGGCTTTTGTAGTCTTCGTCTTTTTGTTGGGCTTTGGCTTTTCTGCCGCCGTGGGCGTAGACGTCTGAGGCTATGGCGTTTGTGTATTTTTCTTCTTTTAGGCGGGTTGTGAGTTCCTGGACTATTTCGGGGACTTGTAGGTCTACGTGGTGTGGGTGGATTAGGTAGGTGTCGTTTTCTTTGGTTTTCCAGATGTGGTTGATTACGTGGGCGAGTAGGCGTAGTGCTCCTCTTGTGCGTTGGAAGTCTGGTAGTGTGGATAGGCGTTCGTATAGGGCGTCTATGAGTTCTGGGTGGAAGGGGTAGGTTTCGGTTATGCGGTTTTGGTATTCTATTGTGCGGTAGCGTTCTGGTGCTTTGATTTGTTCGTATAGTTGGGTGTAGGCTTTTGCGGTAGTTTCTGCTGTTTTTGGGTTGGTGAAGTCGAAGAGGCGTTTTTTGAGGATGTGGGGTACGTCTTGGCTTTTGACGGGTTCGATGGGTTGCATTTTGCGGTTGAGGATTTTCATGGCTTCGGCGAGTTCTTTGCGGACGGCGTCTGCGGCGTCGATGTAGGCGTCGCCGGCTACGCTTACGATGAGGATGCTGTTTTCGGTTTCGCAGACTGATAGCGTTAGTGTGTGGATGAAGTGTTTTACTTTATTTAGGAGTTCGGGTTGGTCTTTGACGAGGTCTAGGTATTTTGGGATTTCGTCGATTAGTATGAGTGTTGGCTGTTTTTGGAGGAGTTCTGTTATGTCTTTGCGTTCTGGTAAGCCTTCGGGCGTGTCGGATTCTTTTGCGGTTATGGTTTCGCCGAGTTGGTAGAGGAAGTCTGCCCAGAGTGTTCGGAATTGGTGTTGGTCGCGTTTTACGCCTTTTCCGCCGTAGGCGCTACCGTCAATGACGACGATTCTGCAGTTTTTAGGCGTTGGCGTTGTGCTTACGAGTTTTTTGATTTCTGGGTTTGTTGGGTTTTTAACTGTGTAGTATATGGCTGCCATGGCGTGGGTTTTGCCGCCGCCGAAGCCTGCGTCAAAGAGAAGTACTGGGTTTATGGTTTTTGTTCCTGCGAGATGGTTGAGTGTGTCGGTTAGGAGTTGTTTTAGTGTGGTTGTTAGGTGTGTGGCTTGGAAGAAAGATTCGGCGGTGTTGTATGGTGGTTTCGCTGTGCCTTCTGCTATTGTGTGGAGGTCTAGGGCGAGTTCAGCTTGGAGATATTTGCCGTCTATGATGTCTTGTTTTGGTGTGCAGGCTTGGGGGTTCCAGATTGGAGTGAGAGTATTGTTGAGCATGATGGGTCACTTTGGGTGTGAAAGGGTTATTACTTTTAAGTGTATGTATGTTTGTATTAATAAAAAAGTGTTTGTTATGCGCGGATGATGTGGTGTCGCAGTATGGTTGATGATGAAGGGCGTAAGTTGCTGATTAGCAAGTGGTTTCCAATAACAGAAGTAAGTGTAGAAAGCGTGAGAGAGCGTTCGACTGGTCATAATCCTCCTACGAGTCGCATTCATGTTTGGTTTGCTCGTCGTCCTCATGCTACGAGTAGGGCGGCTGCTCTTGGTAGTCTTTTGCCTGCTGGGGCTAAGAAAGAGGATGTTTTGAAGCTTTTGGGCATTCCTGTCGGTGTTGACGTTCGTAAGGCGGAGGAAGAGATAATGAAGGCAAAGGCTGTCGGCAAACGTTTGAGTTACAATCCTTTTTCTTGGGAAAAATCGTTCAAGCATACTCCTACGGCGAGTGAGCTGTCTCGTCTTTATGCATTATTAAAGGAGTTTTGGGGTGTTGAGCGTCCTTTGATTTTTGACCCTATGGCTGGTGGCGGCAGCATTCCTTTTGAGGCTATGCGTTTGGGTTTGCCTGTTGTTGCTGGCGACCTGAATCCCGTGGCGTTTGTCTGCCTTAAAGGAACGTTGGAGTATCCGGCAAGGTTTGGCAAGAAACTGCTTCCAGCCGTTGAAAACTTCTGCAAGGAAGTTCATGAAGCCGCTAAGGCGGAGCTTGAAGAGTTTTTCCCGAAGCAGCCGGGCGAGAAGGTTTATGCGTATCTGTGGGCACGGACTATAAAGTGTTCCAGTTGTGGTTTGGTTATTCCTTTGTCGCCTAACTGGTGGGTTGTTAGGGCTGGCAAGGATGAGGAGAGCGTGGCTGTCCGTGTTGTGGTTCCAGAAAGCGGGGACGTTTGCAGTTTTGAAATTGTTTCCAGTCCTAAGAAGCATGGTTTGGACCCTGATAAGGGAACAGTGAAGGGTGGACGTGCTGAATGCCCACGGTGCAATATGGTGATTGACGGTGACGAGGTGAAGCATGAGGCTCAGAATGGGCGGATGGGACATCAGCTTTACTGTGTTTGTGTTAAGAGTAGAGGGTTAGGCAAGAACAGGGCGAAGTGGGATTTTAGAGCGCCAACGGAACTGGAAAACGAGGCAGTTCGGAAGGCTGAGGAAAAACTGAAAGAAAAATTGCCCGCATGGTTAGTGAAGGAATTTGTTCCTACAGAAAATTTCCCAGAAACAGCGAATGATACCCGACCTATTCAATATGGTATGCCTCGGTGGTGTGATTTGTTTAATCCTCGTCAGCTGCTCACCCACCTCACTTATCTAGAAAAGTTTCAGGAGGCTAAAAAGAAACTTTTTGCGCATGCTGAAAAAGGCAGTGAAGAATGGGACTTTGCGGCAGCTATATCAACCTATGGGGCCATGGCGTTTGACGCGTGCATAAACTACGACTGCCTTCTTACTAGATGGGCGCCTGATCGCCTTGTAATAAAAGGTTCGATGGACATCCAAGCGTTTCCTTTTAGATGGAGCTACGCAGAATGGGACCACTCTCAAATGCTATGGCCATGGGCACTATCCAAAGTTCTTGACGCATTCGAAGAAATCGTCAGCCTTCTTCCAGACAACCCGCCAAAGACAACCGTTTACTGTGGAACAGCCACTAAAATCCCATTAAAAGACAAAAGCGTTCCATGCATCGTTGTTGACCCGCCTTACGCTGAAAACGTCATGTACGCTGAAGTCAGCGACTTCTTTTACGTCTGGCTTAAACGGCTCCTCGGCGACATATTCCCAGAAGCCTTCACAGCGACACTAACAGAAAAAGAAGAAGAAGCCGTCTCAAACCCAGCCCGCTTCAAAGGCATGGGCAAAAGCGCCAAAAAACTAGCCCAAGAAGATTACAGGACTAAAATGGAAGCCTGCTTCCGAGAAATGAACCGCACCCTCAAAGACGACGGAGTTATGACAGTAATGTTCACCCACCGCACAGCAGAAGCATGGAGCAGCCTCGCAACCGCACTAATGAACGCCGACTTCACCTTCATCAGCAGCTGGCCAGTCCACACAGAACCCCCAGACAAATACGCAAAACGAGGAAAAGGCGTCCTAAAAGTCACCGTCCTACTCACATGCCGCAAAAGAGTAGCCAACCACCCCGGCATCTGGGAACACATCGCCGACGAACTCCGCGATGTGGCCAAGCAAAAAATCGAAGAGTTCAGCAAACTCGGCATAAATGGACCCGACTTGAAAGTAAGCGTCTACGGGCCAGTCCTCGGCAAATTCGCAGACTACTACCCAGTAAAAACCGCAACAGGAAGAGAAATCGACCCACAAGAAGCCCTAAACCAAGTAACAGACGTCCTAAACGAAAAATTCCTCCAAGAAGCAGGCATACAAAACGCCGACAAAGAAACAGCCGCCTACATAAACCTACTAGCCAACTTCCCAACCACACAAACAGAATACGAAGAAGCCCGCCTCGCAACAGTCTTCGGCGGGCTCGTCACCCTCGACACGCTGGACGCTAAAGGCGCATACGGCTTAATAGAAAAAGACGGCAAAAACATACGCATACTCTCAGCCCGAGAACGCCAAGCCAAAGGCATAATCGACCCATACGACCCCAAAACCCTCAAAACCACAATAGACCACGTCCACGCAGCCATACTCCAATACGAACGAGGCGGACTAATCCAAGTCAAACGCCTCATGCAAGACAAAAACCTCGACACCGCAGGCTCACCCTTCCCAACAGTCCTACAAGCCTACGCACGCTACGCAGAAAACACATCAAACGAAAACTTCCAAAAAGACGCAGCAATAGCAAAAGCCCTACTCACAGCGCTCGGCAAATCCATAGAATTCGCACCCAAAAAAGGAGAACGCCTAGACCACTACGTTTCAGAATCATGATAATCCATTACAGGCTCAACCCGTGGCACATCTGCCCCACGCACAAAACTCTTCCAAACAGGCAAACGCCTCTCCAAAACCTCCAACTGATCCA
>JAAKEZ010000010.1 GCA_018475625.1 Candidatus Bathyarchaeota archaeon A05DMB-2 | reverse complement strand
AAATCACGGTCGGCTTAGCTGAAAGCCGAGACACAAAAATCGAAATGTCTGGACGGATCCGCAGACGATTAGGCAGCTTGCGAATCAATATTTGGGCTACCGACAAGCCAGCAACATCAGACAATGGCAAGCTAATGCGAAACAAAATGGTTGAAGAAGTAAACCGCATTGTGAGACAAAACCGTAACAAACCAAATATGACAGAATACAACTTTGCTGGGTTGGGCTATCCAGAAGGCGACCCACACAAGGCACTCCAAGCAGGAGCCTTAACAGAACTGGCGCCAGAACACGCAAGCTGGACAGAGCTAACAAACGAAGAGTATCAGAAAATCTGGTACAGCGACGACCAGAGACACGCTAAATCTCACAACGTCAACGGCGAATATGCTCTGATGCTTTTCCGTTTCAAAATCGAGAGTCGAGAAAACACTGTCAAGAAGATTGTCTTGACGTTTGAAGGCTACGGCTCTGCTCCTGCTGGAAACGGCGTAACCATAAAAGTCTGGAACCACATCGCTGGTGCATGGCAAAACGCTCAATCTGGAACAAGTGGAGCAGACGAAACGCTCATCATCACGCTAACTTCAAACATGGCTAACTATGTTGACGACAATCAACATGTGTGGCTTCTTGCGAAGACAACCAGCCCAAGCGATGGAATAACACCAGCCATCTTATACTGTGATTACGCCAGCTGTGCGGTCACAGTTAACGGAATAACGTATTTGGACATTGTCAGTTTTCGAGACGCCGACCGCGTCGACATCAAACCCTTCATTTACAGAACCGAATTCACCCTCAAATCATGGTGCTTTGAAGACATAGGAGGCGTATTTTAAACATGCCCGAAACATACGGAGCACAAGAATGCCGTGCCTACTTCGTTGAAGAAACAGTTTACGGACAAACACCAACAAACCCTTCAATGCTCGGAATAAGCAGCGAAGACGTCGAACCAGCTTTAGACCCAAGTCTGATTAAACTACGGGGAATAGGCTCCAGAGATTTGCAAGCCTTAAAGAAAGGACTGCGAAACCCTACGCTTACAATTCTGCATGTCTTGTCAAGCGAAGCGCCAATCACTTTCATACAGCATGCTCAAACCCTGAACAGCCTCAGCATCCAAGTGCTATACTACAAAGGCTTGTTTGCTTCAGCAACCGACATCATAAGCCTACTCTATAAGGGCTGCAGAATCCACAAACTAAGCGTAGAATGCAGCATAGAAGACATCATAAAAGCCAATGTTGAGCTTATCGGACAGACGGTTGAAACAGGCACAGCAAAAATCACCGGAGCCACCTACGCAGACTATGCAGGCGCAGTCTCCTTCAACGACAGCTACGTTCAGAAAGGAGCAGGCGACGGCTCAGGCTTAACCGCACTCGAAAGAGTAACAGACTGGAAATTCACAATCGAAAACAACCTCAAACCCGTCCCAGTAATCCGCTCCACCGAATCACATCTGCTCAAGTATCTTCCAGCACGCCACCGCAATTTGATAGGCGAGTTAACATTCGAGTTTGAAAGCAAACAAGAATTCGACGATGTTATCAACGACAGCGAATTCAGCCTGAAATTTGGCTTAGGCGGAACAAACAGCGCCCTTTTCAAGTATTGCAAATGGGAAAAGGTAGCCACGCCAACAAGAATCGAAGACCTCGTGGCTCTCAAGGCTTCGTTCGTTTCAAGAGACGTTTACATCAGCTGACATGGAGGCTTGTGAAATGGCTGTTGAAGTCAGAGTTTTGGAGAATTTTGGTCAAGAGGCTACTTTACGAAAGAAGTGGCTGAAGATGTGGGAAACGCTTGGGGTTCGGATTCTCAAGCTTCCCAAGTGGATGCAAGACATCGTGCTTGAAGACGTGAATACAGCCATCAGAAACCGAATAGCCACAATGGAGATGATTCAAAATGCAAACAGAAAAAATTGAGCTTGACGAAAGATTCGGCAAAGAATACGCTGGATGCTACGTCTTCAGCGAGATTAGCTGGGCAAAGCGTAGCCGCATCATCCAAAAACACACCAAATACCATCCATTAACAGGACAAGTAGTGAGCAGCGACTTCATCACAATACAAGCCGAAACCATATGGGCTTCACTTAAAGAACAGCCACCAAACAAGCCGATAACACTTGAAAAACTGCTAAACGAAGAGAATGGAATTTCGATAGGCTTAGGCGAGCTATTTAGCCAAATCGTCAACAAACTAAACAGCGTCACACAAGAAGAAACCACTTTTTTATCAGAGCAATCCGCAGACAAAAACCAAACCCAACCCTCACAGAATTCCGCCTCTGCAAAGAATTCGGGTGGACACCGCTCCAGCTCAGAAGACAGCCAGCCAAAACCATCCAACAATTCATCACGATTCTGAATGAAATGGACAAGCAAACGGAGGAAGAACGGCTAAAGGCGGAGAGGGCGGCAAAATGGCGGTCGAAATAACATGCGACATCGAAGGCATTGACCAGTTCAAGGCTGCAATGCAAACGTTCGATTCAGCCACGCAAAGGCATGTGCACCGCCAGCTGGCAAGCTGGGCTGCTGATGTTAAGGCTTCAGCGAGGAAACACGTTCCTGTTCGCACTGGCTATCTGCAAAGCACCATTTACGCCAAAATTCAGGAGTGGATTGCGGAAATTGGCGCAGAAGCCACCTACGCCCTGTTCGTTGAGCTTGGAACGCGTTACATGCAAGCGCAGCCCTACCTCTACCCAGCAATTCAGGAACATCTCCCAAGTCTGGAACAGATAATTCTCGAGGCGTTTGATGCCGCAAAAACGGAGGCGACCCTTTGAGTTTCCGCGAAATTGCCGTAACAGTAAGATGCGTAAACCGAGCAAGCGCCGAATTCTCAAAAATACAAACAGACGCTGAAGCCTTGGCTACGCGGGTAAAAAGCCTCGGAGCAGCTATCGCAGGCTTAGGCGCCACAGGCACAGCCATAGGACACATAGCCCACCAATTTGGCTTGCTTAATGATCAGCAAGCTCGTGTTTTCAACTCCGCCATGATGGTAGTCACTGTTATGGGAATGTTCATGCGGACAATCTGGGGCGTAGCCGTAGCTCAGAAGGTTTACGCGGCTGCATGTGCCTTCGCCACGATAGTTCAGAACAGCTTGAACATCAGTTTCGCGATGTTTTTGGCTTTGACGGGTGTGGGCATCGTAGCTATCGCTGCTGCGGCTGCTGCGATGTGGAGTTTTGCAAACAGCATGAACGCTGCTACGTCAAGCGTTAAGAGCTTCAACGAGGCAACGGCGGAGATGCCTTCCCGTACTCGTAGTATTCAGCGGGCTGGTGAAGCCGAGCTTTATCGCCAAGGAGTTGAATAGTTTGAGCGTTGATATTCCGAAGCTGACTATTGCATTGGGCGCGGTTGGAATTCCGCAAAGCGACGCAGTCGAAGCCCGAGTGCATTTAGGCGCCACCAAAGAGGTTAGCAGCTGGGAGCTTCTCCTGCAGAACTGGAACAGCAAATACAGTCCCAGCGGCGCTTATCCTCTCAATGTTGGTCAGGACGGCTACATCTGCATAGGCAGAGGCGCCAACGTTCCACAGATAATCACCACAAGGACTGAGAGCGTCAAGTACGAGTCAAGCTCTACGGAGAATTATGTTCGCGTGAGCGGTCGATGCTGGGGCGAAAAGCTCTTCCGTAGAGTCGTAACCAAGACTTACGCGAATCAGAAAGGCGAAGCCATAGTCAAAGACCTTCTGGACTATTTTTCAGGAATCAGCCATAACCGAGGCGGAACCGAGCTCGTTGAAGACACAGACACAACTTTCACACTCCTCGAATATGAGAATACTCCTGTCTGGGACATCCTCCGTGCAGTTGCAGCTGCCAGCGACAAAGCAGGCGTTATAGGCTACGATTTCCGAGTGGCACCAGACGGCAAATTCGAGTTCTTCGCCAGAAACAGCAAGACAAGCCCCGTTAGCCTCAGCGAAAAAATAGAAGTTAGCGAATACTGCAAGGACATTCACCGCGTCAGAAACAAAGTCACGATTTACGGCGTTGCCGACAAGAGCGTGCCCTTGGATAAGGACGCTTGGACCGAAAGCCTCACGCCTTCGGACGGTTCTTGGAGCGCGACGTCTGGCACCGTAAGCCTTGACACAAACGTGAAAATGAATGGATCTGCCAGCATTAAGCTGTACGCGCAAAACCTGTACTATGGCGGCGCCTTATTTACGCTCAACTCCGGCAAGGAAGTTAACACAAACCTGTATCCTTTATTGAATGTTGTCATAGCTCGAGATAGCACATTTGACGGCAACGTCACATTAGACCTTTTTGACACCGCAAGCAGAAGAGCACTTCACGAATACCAGATTGGACCAAACAACAAGTGGTTTCAGCATCAGGTTAAGGTTGGCTCTGTAAACGCTGATAATTGGCAGGTGGAGAGCGGTTTTGATTGGACTCAGATTAAACAAATCAGAGTTACGTGTTGGTTTGCTGGTGTTGGCACGGGCAACTTCTGGGTTGACAACCTCTTCTTTGGCGGTCGCCGATACTCCAGCACACAAGAGGACAGCGTTAGCCAATCAGCTTATGGACTTCGTGAATTGGTTGACACGGATGAGGAGCTTTATAGCGATAACGAGTGTATGTTGCGTGCGAAGGCGGTTCTTGCTAACCTGAAGGACCCTGCAGAGTATCTAACGATCCGTAGCACGGTTATCGATTATGGCGCAACGCCGCTTTTGCCAGGAGACAAGATAAACGTAGTCTTGCCCAACGAGAACGTGAATGCCTATTTTCGCATTTTAAGTGTTGAATATTTTGTTGATGCCAAAACTCAGACGCTTGAAATAACCTTGGAGCTTGGAAGAGAAACGCCTCTCCTGGCTGATTACCTATACGCTTTACGAAGCAAAACAGACCACCTCAGCAGACACAAAGTCGCAAGGATGATTTAGCATGAACAAACAAGTTCTGAAGCAAATGAAAGAACTGAGAACAGGAGCGCTCATCAAAGTGGAATGGACAGACGCCTCCATAGGCAAAAGCCTCAGCAGCGGCTTATCAGCCATAGACGTGCCAGTCACCAGCTGGGGCATATTCATAGGCGTCTTAGGCGAAAAAAGCAAACACATCATTCTCGGGCAGAACAACTTCCGCTACGCAGACGGACTCTACGACATAGACTACACAGCCATACCACTAAGCTGGGCAGTCAACATCCACGTCATTCAAGAGCAGCACGTTCCACAAGACGAAGCTAAACAACTGCTCAGCAGCTTTGTCATGGGTGGAAGACGCCGATTCCCAAGACGCACAAAACAGCAGAGGATAGTGAACCATGAGAAGCTGGATTAAGAAAGCATTAACCCGCACAATCGCCAGCAAGGAACCAAGAGGAAAACAGCAAACAATAGAGATACCGCCAAGCACACGGCTACTATACGCGGTTTACTTCAGCCTCGGCATGGTCGCCTGCCTAACCGCGCTTGAAGCAGTACATTTGATAGTGCTGGGCACGTGGAACCCAGAAATCTTCACTGTCATCGCTGGGCTGGTAGGCAACATAACAGGCATATTCTTAACCCAGAAGGCGTAGAGCATGGCAAGAGGCAAACCTTGGACAGAAGAAGAAATTAAAATTCTAAGAGAAATGGCTGAGCAGGGTTTAAGTGCACACGAAATTTATGAGAGCGGAAAACTACCCGACAGAACCTATGAAGCCATCAGAAAACAGCTTAACCTAAGCGCTATAGTCGCAACTAATCACACAGCCATAGTTGAGACTATAGAGCCAGCTTCTGACGCTTTAAGCATGGAAGAGGTTGTTAAGCTTTTCAGCACCGCATTCAAGCAGATCTGCGAATTGCAGGAAGTGGACAAGCTCACGCTTGAGCGTTTCCGCATAATTTTCCAAGCAGCCAAAGACTACGGTCCGCTTCTGAGCCATTATCAAAAGTGGGAGGAGGTTGAACATCGTGTGGAAGAGCTTGCAGCTGCTGTTGCGGAGTTACAGGCAGCGAAGGGCATTAAGAAAGCTTGAGGAAACTGAACAAGCCATTAGACAAATCCTCAGAGAAGAAGAGGTTGAAATAAAGGAACCCGTGGATTACGCTGAGAAAGTTTTAGACGTGAAGCCTTACCCTTATCAGGCTAAGCTGCTTGAGGATGACAGCAAACGCATTGTCGCATGCATGGGACGTCAAACAGGCAAAACCACATCTATAGCCATGAAAGCCATCCACTTCGCAGACACCCACCCCAACGTAACCGTACTCATAACCGCTCCAAGCCTACGCCAGAGCATGATAATGTTCGACCGCATAGCCACATTCGTCTACTCGTCAGCTCGCTTAAGAAACAAAATCGTAAGAGTCACAAGAACGCTAATTCACTTTGAAAACAGTAGCCGCATAATCGCCCTGCCATGTTCTGAACATCTTCTGCGCGGCTACACTGCCAACATGGTTATTTGCGATGAGGCTTCGTGGATTCCCGAAGAAGTCATTACACAAGTTCTTTTTCCAATGCTGACCACAACACAGGGCTACGCAATTTTCTTGAGCACACCTTGGGATAAAAACCACTTCTTCTACCGAGCCTTCATCAACCCACAATACAGCGTGCACAAAGTCAAGTCTGAGCAGTGCCCACTCGTAACAAAAGAATTCCTTGAAGAAATGAAACAAAACATGACGCGAGAAGCCTACCTGATGGAGTATGAAGCCGAATTCGTTGAAGCCCTAAACAGCTACTTCCAGCAAGACCTCATCCGCAAATGCGTCGAGCTCGCCCAAAAACTCGGATTGGAACTCCAAACAAGCCTCGAACAAGATTTTCCGCAGGGCGAATACTGTGCTGGCGTGGACTTCGGCAAACTCCAAGACTATTCTGCCATAGCAGTCGTTAAAGTAGAAGAAGACACCGTATTGTTAACGCATTTGCACCAGTTTCCCCTAAACACGTCATACAGCGAAGTCATAGGACACCTCATAAAGGCTAACCAGAAACTCTGTTTTGAAAAAGTGCTCGTAGACCAAACAGGCGTAGGCGAGCCAATACTTGAAGAAATCCGCAACCAAGGCATAGACTGCGTTGAAGGCGTCAAATTCACAATAGAAACCAAAGAAGAATTGCTTTCAGGCTTAAAGATAGTCATGGAACAAGGAAGACTTGCGCTCCCATACAACCGAGCTTTATGCACTCAAATCAACGAGCAGCAATACAGCTACAGCAAAAGCGGACACCTACAATTCAGCCACCCACCAAACAGCCACGACGACATGTTGTGGGCATTAGCCTTAGCCTGCTACGCAACCAGAACAGAGCCTCCGCCCAAGCTCTGGGTTGTGCCGCGCACTGCTTCTGTTGGAAAATTGAAACTGCAACAGCTTCGCAGGAAACTGCTAAAACACCAAGTCAGGGGAACAACAAGATGAGAAGACGCGAGTTTTTCCGCATACGCCAAATCAGACGCCGATACGACAGGCAAGAGGACAAGTTCATAATTGATATAGCCTATGAAACCGCTGCGCCAGAACCCACAGAACGCGTCGTAAACGTGGCTGAAGCCTTCGGGCTTGGGCTCGACCAATGGGAAAAATTCGTAGTCTACGACAACGTGCAGCTGAAGATAGGCGCCGCAGACATCGTGTACATAACAGGCGATAGCGGCAGCGGAAAAAGTGTACTGTTGAAGGCTCTGGAGAAAGACATCAAACAAGACATGCAAGCCACAACAATTAATGTAGCAGACATCAAGCCAGACCCAAACAAACCATTAATCGAGACAGTAGGAAGAACCACTGAAGAAGCCTTAGAGCTTCTGAGCAAAGTAGGTTTGAATGATGCCTTCTTGTTCTTAAGAAGTTATGCGCAGCTGAGCGACGGACAGAAATACCGCTACAAAATCGCCAAAATGATGGAAAGCAGAGCCCAATTCTGGATGATGGACGAGTTTGCAGCCACACTCGACCGCGACACCGCACGCATCGTAGCCTACAACCTCCAAAAACTCGCACGACAACAAGGCAAAGCCGTTTTAGCAGCAACAACCCACACAGATTTGGCGGAAGACCTGAACCCTTCAGTGCATATCCACAAACGCTTCGGAAAAGAAATAACCGTAAACTATTACCCAAACAAGCCAGCTCGCGCGTGCAGCCTTGTCAAGGAAATGCGCATAAAAGAGGGCACAACCGAAGACTGGAGAAAACTCTCAGGCTTCCACTACCGCAGCCACAAGATAGCTGCTCCTCGCAAAATCTTCTGCCTCAAACGTGGCGAAGAGCTCTGTGGTGTCATAGTCTACTGCTATCCGCCACCCACATGCTTCGGGCGAAGGCTTGTCTTGCCTAAAATGCCCATGAAAGAGCTAAACGAAAAACTTAGCATAATCACTCGAGTCGTTGTTCACCCAAAATACCGCACGATAGGCTTAGGGTCGAAACTGGTCAAGGAAACATTACCGCTGGCTGGGACATCCTATGTAGAAATGCCCGCCGTAATGGCAAAATATAATCCCTTCGCGGAAAAAGCTGGCATGCGAAAAATAGCTGAGCAGCCGCCGCCAAAAGAAGCCCTAAAAGTCGTAGAAACTCTTCACAAACTCGGACTCAATGCTCAACTACTTAGTAGCGAAAAATATGTGTTAAACAAACTCCAAACTTTAAACGACAAAGAAGTGGCAAAAATTAGAGAAACATTCATACGAAACAGCCACGCACGCTTCATGAAACACTTTTTTCCTCACCAACCATTCGGAAACAAAAAAGCTTACACGAAAGAACTAACCGACGCTAACCTACAAAAACTTGCCCACTTAATCAAAGTCTGCAGCTTTCTACTACAAACAAAGGTTTACTTGTTTTGGCACGGAACGTTTTCTGTGGTTTTATGGCCGCATTTTTGTAAATATGCTTGCCAACACATAAATCACATATCAATTTCAAAAAAATATTACATTTATAGAAATTAATCTTATAAAGCTCAAAAAGTAGCAATACCTCTTGTTTGAATGGAAGGCAAATATATGGTTAAGAAAGCCTTAATCGAAATCTCCCTCGTCAAAGAGAGTGTGACAAAGTCAAACAAGGAGCTTGCGAACGAGATATTTGCGTCTCTTTCGGAAGGAACGTTCATCCCATGGTGCGAAAAAGTTGAGAAAGTCTTTGTTAAGGGAACGTAGAGCGTGACTTTCAAAAATTAAGAATTAGTCGCATAAACTCTTGAATCTCTTCTTGCGACGTTAGAATAGTACTAATAGCATCCGTGCCTTTAGCCGTCAATACATACGTTCGTTTTCCTTGGGTCAATGTGCCTTTTATCAACTCCTTTCGCTCCATAGAATACAAGACAGAGTAAATAGTACCAGGACTAACTAACATGCCAAATTTTTGGTAAATAAGCTCAATAAGATCATACCCACTCAAAGGACTTGAATTTCTAAGCTTAGCCAATATCATTATGTCCAAGAAATTCTTGATCATATTTCTATGGATTTCCATCAAAATTTTACTCTGCAAGAACCTGTTCCTCCATGTCTACTTCTTTAATACCATCAAGTTTTTCTGCAACTTCCTCCAAGTTTCTGAGAAACGGGTGATAGGGCTTATCAACAGCTAAAAGCGAGGTCCTTTTAGCCTGAAGCACATCACAATAACACGGAATTACGCCTATTACGCGATGCTTGAGCGTCTTCTCCATTTTACCTATTAAATCCGTCTGCTCGTCGCTTGACCAAACTCTTGTCTCAGGAAATACTTTATTTATCAAGACCACGCTTCTTTTCGCAAAAGCATCATAAAGTTCTGCAAGCATATTTTCTAAGCCCTTAAGATCCAACGAATCCAGAGTCGCTACTGCAACCGCGATGTCGGAGCTAACCACCGCATTAACTGACATGTATTGCACTCCAGGACTGGTGTCAAGGATGCAGCAATAAACATCCATGGCGTCAAAAAGCCTTGAGCGTAAGGAAAAAAGTCTCTTCACAGCCGTCACTTCCCAAGCTCTGCTTTTCTCCATCATATTTCGAATAGCCTCAATCGAAGGGTTTGCCAATCCCAAAAGCAGTTTACCTTTAAGACCATAAGCCTTAGAAACGTCAATCAAAGCTTGCTCTGCTCTGCATCGACCATCCAAAAAGTCATTCAACCAATGCTTGACTGAACCGCTAATTCCCTTTGAAAACACATCAACTAAACTGGGAGCACAAAAATCAAGATCCAAAAGCGCAACATTTACTCCCTTGACTGCATAAATTGCTGCCAAATTCGTGGCGATCACAGTTTTCCCGGTGCCGCCGCGTGACGAATGAATCGATATTGCCTTTTTTCTCATTTTCTTATCTCCATTGGAGATTCAATGTAGAAATACACTTCTCGACCCTCTCGCTTTTTACTAATGTAACCCATCCGAACTAACTGGTTAGCATATGCACTTTCAACAGGTCTCAACCGCCTGGTTTCTCTCGCAAGATCCTCAGCAGTCGCCTTATCCAGTTTCAACAAAACCATCGCAGTCTTCCTCAAAGACGGCGGTAAGGACAACAATGTCATTACGTCGGGTGCAAGTTTAAGCTCGCCGCCGAAAGGAGGTTTCTCGCTGCCCACGCGTAAAAATTTTTCCTGCATTTTCAGCATCTTCTCATTTAACTCAATTAGCGAACTAAGCTTTCGGTTAACCAAAGTGAGCTCATCAACCAGTTTTGCCAATAGCTCTTCCTTCAAAGCTGATTGCTCCGCCTTCCCCATCCCCTGCACTTGAAGTGTATTGTTGTATAATCAATAATACACAAGATATAAGACTTTCGCATCCACATCAGAATCTGCATGCAAAGATTTTTCCGACCAAAAAGTCTATAATTAGAAAAGATAAGGCATAGGATTTCCTGAGCTTAATGTACGAAAAAAATAGTATTGAGGAGCGTTGCCGCAGAATTCTCGAAGACAACGGAGGAGCAATCGCAGACAGAGCCAGAACAATACTGCTTGAAGACCCTGCCCTGAAAGATTTACGAGAACCCCTCGAGTTTATAGCAAAAAATTGGCGCAACCCTCTCACGCCAGCCATGATGCGCCTTTCCTGCGAAGCAGTCGGAGGACATCCAGAAGAAACCGATGAAGCAGCATTAGCTATGAGTCTAATCAGCCTCAGCCTCTACATCTGGGATGATATGATAGACAAAACCCACCTTAAATTATTTAAGCCAACCCTTTTTGGAAAATTCGGTGAAGGCACAGCATTAATCATCGGTGGACTCGCATCAGCCAAAGCCTTTACAATTCTCAATCAAATGAACGTAGACAAAACAAAGCGTCAAACTATCGCTAAACTGCTCTGGGATTTTTTGGTCAAGATGGCCCAAGCTGAAACAGCGAGTCTTAGATTGCGTAGCCAAAAAGTTCTTTCCGCTAAAAAGAAGTTCTGGAAGATCAAAACTGAGGCAACCGACTTAGAAACTTGCCTAAAAATTGGAGCTGTTTTGGGAAACGGTTCTGAAAGCGAAATCCAACATTTGGGAAGATATGGACTATATCTCGGCATAATCTTAGAATTATGGAAAGATTTCCATGTTTCAGTTAACTTGACAGCAGGGCTGGCTGAAAGAATAAGAACTGGAACATTGCCTTACTCCTTACTTTGGGCAAGTGAACGCTCTGAACAAATTCAAAGAAAACTTGACGGTTTATCAAGCAAAAGTACGATAGAACAAGCTGATATAAGAGAAATTGTGGAGGATGTCTTAAAATTAAAAGCTTTAGATGTTATGTCGAAGACCATCAGGAGATTTGCTAAAAAAGCGAGAAATGAGCTTATCAAATTAAAGAGAAATAACGCTACTCAAACGCTACAATTGTTTATCGAGACGCAACCTTTGCTTTTCATCGGAAGTCTATCAACATTGCAAGCGCATGAGAGCTAATACTCTGCTGGCCATTTCTGTTCTGGACCTACAGAGAGCAGTACAGACACAACAGTTCCAATGTGGATTGCTGGAATTTTGGCTTTTTTGCACACTTGTATTAGTGAATTCTTGTCTTTTCTCTGAACCGCGTCTTGAACTTGCGAAGAGAATTCAGAGGCTGTCAAAGATTGAAGATGACGTGAAACTTCTGCTATTCTTTCATTAAGAGTTTTCATATATTTTCTTATACAAAATTGTTTATTTTCCTTTTAAGCTTTTTTCACATCCAGAAAATAATTTATCCTTGAACTTTCGAGTAAAGATGTGCATGTGAACAAAATGAGCGTCATGAGATATGGTATTTCCCTAACAAAGCGTGGTTTCCTTGTGAACCTAATTTTTTCCTTTATCTTTTTTACTTTATACTTTATTTTTTCCATCCATTTTCCAAGGTATGCTATTCCATCCGATGCCAATCGGCCCGTAGTACAAGCATCATTTCATTTTGTCATGGCTATTACATTGCTATTAGCCAGTTTTTTCATTCATAAGTTTAATAAGTTACATGTCATTTATGGATGTTCTGTAGCCACCTCGATAGTAGCCGTTTTTCTTTTCTTTGCTTCAAGCTATATTTTTAGATTAATATCCATTTTCTTTGTAGGGATATTTTTTAGTATAAGTCAGTTGCTGTTCTTTACTTATTTCTGGAGCTTAACTGCGCCTGAGGAAAGAGGTCGCATAGGAGGGCTGCTCACATTTGTTTCCTTCCCATTATATTTTATCGTAAGTCTCTCAGTAGCAGGATCTCTTGATTTTCTTTGGATAGTGATGTTAAGCATAATTCTTAGTTTAGGAATATTGACAGTTACATTACTAAGACCAGAGAAAGCGATGTTGACGGCTAAGAAGGACGCAACAAGGTATTATTTTGAGAAAAGAACAGTTCTCCTCTACACAATTCCATGGGTATTATTTTCGTTAAATAATGCGACGCTTGCAAAGAATATATCGCTTAATATTTCACAACAAGTCCCATCTTCTCTTTACCTATTTCTCACTGTTTTACAGACTATTGGGGTTATTTTTGGGGCGTTGAGTGGAGGAGTAATTGCGGATTTCTTCGGGCGAAGATCATCCTTAGCTTTCAGTCTTACTTTATATGGAATTAGCTCGGCTCTTGCAGGAATAGCTAACATCAATGAGATACTTTATCTCGTGTATATTGCAAACGGCTTAAGCTGGGGCATTCTTTTTATCATGTATACCTTTATAGTTTGGGGTGATTTGGCCAGCAAAGAAAATTGTGCTAAAATGTATTCGATCGGATTAATAATCTTTTACTTAGCTACAAGTGTTGGGCTTCTTATGCAAATGTCCCAGATTTCACTAACTGTTAGTGCTCTCGTAAGTTGCTTGCTGATTTTCCTTTCGAATATACCAATAGTTTTAGCGCCGGAACTGTTATCTTTAAATTTCCGTGAAAAAATAAAACTAAAACTGCATATAAAAGCCGTGAAGAAAATTAGTAAACAATCACAGAGTCAGGAGTAAACACTATCGGATAGTCTCGGGAACACTACCGCCTCTTCTATATGTTTTAGTTTGCATATCCATTGGATAAGCCTCTCAAGCCCAATCATAAATCCTGAGTGGGGAAAAGCTCTGCGTTGCATAAAACTCATGTACCATTGTTGGTCAGCTGGATTTATTTTCTCCTCCGCCATCTTTTGGAGCAAAACCTTTTTTTCGGTTATCCTTTGCGCACCGCTACCAATCTCTCCATAACCTTCAGGGGCAAGCAAATCAACAGACAACGTAAGTTCAGGCTTTTCAGGATCTGACTTATGGAAGAACGTTTCTATGCTTATTGGAAACTTCGTGATAAAGAATGGCTGACTAAACCTGTGACTAAGATGCTTCTCCAGCTCCCAGTCCAACGTTTGCCCCCACGAGACGTTAAAGCCATCCCTCTGCAACAAATCGATAGCCTCATCGTAAGTCAGCTTCGGAAAAGGCGTCTGTACCCCTTCCAAATCCATAACAGACCGATCAAAACACTCCAACATCTCTACTGCCTCTTTCGAAAGACTGTGACAAATATGAGCCACCAACTTCTCCTGAACCTCAATCATGACATCCAACTCGCATTGTTGAGCCACTTCTATGCGCCAGAATTCAGTCAAATGCCGCTGCGTCCGAACTCTTTCCGCTCTGAAAGCAGGTGCAATCGTGTAAATTTTCCCCAACCACGCCACAAAAACGTTAGCATACGGCTGCAATCCTTGCACAAGGTAAGCCTTCTTGTCAAAATATTTAACCTCAAAATGCCCTAGCCAATAGCCAACAGCAGGAACCAGCGTAGGACCATGAACCTCAACATAACCATTCTCGTCAAGCCAGCGTCTGGCTGCATGAAGCAACTTGGCCCTAATCTTGATAACCGCAATAGCCTTTTCGTTTTGAAAATTCTGACCGCCAAACATGCCAACATTCACAGTCTCAAATTAATTAACGTCCTTAATTAAACTCATTACAAAAACCTACCTCAAAACAAAGAGTGAAACGGCTACACCAATCACTTTAACTCACCTCTCCCCACTGCTCCAAGGGGTAGTTTCTTCAATTACCTTTTAAGCAATCTAAACCATAGACACAAGCCCCAAAGTGATTGCTATGAAAAAGAAAACCACACTATTGGCTACAGAAGAAGACCTCTTAGTGGATTTGACGTTTCACAGCGTTCCAGCTTCACGCGTAGCTGAGTTCGCAGAAAAAATCGCAAAACCCTACTACAACTGCAACTTAAACGCAGCCATCCAAGACCTAATCACAAAAGCGCTTGCAGATGAAGACTTCGTATTCTCCCACATCACCCACATCAAAACAACAAACCATCCCTAAACCAAACCCGCAACCAGAGAGGCGCCTAAACCATGAAGAAACAAGCCACCCTATTCCAAGAAGACGAAGCCGCAGTCCTGCCTGAACTCAGCCTGCAAGAAGCAGAAAAAATTGCAGCCCAACTCAAAACCGCACTCAGCACCCACTGCCTCAAACTTGAAGTTGCAGGAAGCATCAGACGCCAACGCGCCACAGTCCACGACATCGACTTCGTAGCCATAAGCAAAACCGACAAAGACTGGCAACAAATAACCGACACACTCAAGCGCATGAAAGCCAAACTCAGTTGCCAAGGCAGCAGCCTCGTAAAGGCGTATCTGCCCTACCAAAACGGACTCTTCCAAGTGGACTTCTACCGCGCAAAACCATCAACCTTCGGCATCCACTTGCTTATTCGCACAGGCTCAGAAGAACATAACATGTGGCTCGCCGCCTACGCCATTTCAAAAGGCATGCGCCTCAAATACAGCGAAGGCCTAACCCAAAACGGCAAAGCAGTCGCTGGAGAAAACGAGCAAAGCGTGTTTGAAGCCTTAGGCTTGCCCTACCCGCTGCCGTCACAAAGAGAAATCGTGGACAACAAGCCCGCGTGGATGTCTCCTTCCTAAACAAAGTAATGGAGGCTAACTTTGGCTTGGTGAGAATCCAGTCAAAAACCATAAGAAAACGCTATGGAAGAGGCAAAGGTGAATACAGCTACACGCAGCACCTGCTACCATTCCCAACAAGAGAAAACGAAGCCCTTAAGCCCTTCCTGAAAAAAGAACTGCAATTCAAAATGAACGTGAACAACGACACCCTCAACGTAACCCTGAAAAAACAAAAAGAAAACGACGGGCACATATCATGAAAACCATTAAAATCTCAGATGAAAAACACGCCAAACTCACACGTATAGTGGGGCAACTTACCGCTGAATCAGGCAAAATCAGAACCTACGAAGACGCCATCAACGAACTACTCACCAAATACGAAAATAAAGCAACAGTCACTTCAAATAGTTCACATCAATAAACAATTCAACAATTCGTTTGCTGAGTATGTGTTCTTCTAGACCAAGGCACCTGTGGAGCAAACGCAGGGCTCCCTTCCATTCGTCCGCTGTCTTCGGTCCATTCATTTCTGCATCATTTAGGAAATACACCGAAACAAAATATGCCTCAACCTTGTTTTGCCGTAGGAATTCCACATGCGCAAGCCTATTCGCATACTGATAGAAGGCTTTAGACCAGTCAAAGTCAGTTTTTGACCCAAGCTTCTTCTTAGCCCATTTTAGGCCCTCCTGTATTCGCTGTTTAGAATTTGGATCTGTAGCCTTCAACCAAGACATAAGCTCTGGAATATGAGACTTGGCTTCAACCAAGAAAACTTTTCTTGACTCGCTTTTCCCAATGCCATCCCAATGAGGCCCACCTTTAGGCCAGAACTTCCGCAACTCCGGAATTAAGGCTGACAGCCCAAGCTTTTCCAAGAAAGCATTATCGTAGTACTCTGCATAATTGTTCTTTTCCAGTGGAGATAACCAGTCTATCTTTTCATCTTCAGGAAGGTTCAGGTTCTGTTTCAGCAGCGAATCTAAAGGGTCAACATTCTTGTTGATGAGTTTCTGGATCCATTTCTGGCTTCCTTTTTCCGCCTTCCGGTCTGAATGGATAGCTACTTTCAACCGAAATCGCTTCCTTACAACTTTGGTTGGTTGCTATTCGGTTTTAAGCTTTGTCTTTCGCTAAGTCGCCCGCCGCAATTCCAGCTTCACTCACTCTTATGCACTTCAGAGAACCAAAATGCACTCGGTAAAATGTTTCTAGCCCTAGAAACCCCCTCGTAAAAACATCGCAAAAACGGTAGCCCAGCCAGAGCTTGCTCCATGAAAACTCAAATTTTGTTTAAATAGGGTCTCCAGAAAAATTTTGCCCCAGACGTTTCTAGCCCTAGAAACATTTTGCCTCGGGTCAAAACGCCCAAAACAGCCTCAAATAATGTAATAAGGTAGTTCTGAAGCCCTAATTTGTGCTCAACCTCCCCGCAGCAGGGCAGAAAACCATGGCGCGGAAAAAGGCTAAGGGCACAGAACTCAGCGTATTCAAAGGCAGAGAAGCCAAACTAAACCGCGCCGTATTTCGAGCACTTGCTACTAACGAACCTCAGACAACACGAGAGCTACGCAAGGGAATAATTCGGATGAAAGGATTGAGGCATACGAGTTACTCAACAGTTAACAAAAGAGTAAGAAGCCTCGAAGAAGCAGGCTACCTAAGAAAAGTAGCGGTCAAGCAAAGACCTGGGGGCATAACCAATTATTACGAGTTACGCCCGAAAGCACATCTTGCCACGTTTCTCAACTCAATTAGTATAGAAAACTTGATCGAACAAGTCAATGACAACACAGCATTGACTATCCTGAGCGCTCTATGTAATGCGATTAATTCTGACAAAGACATTCAGCGATAAACATTGCATCCTAAAAATCGGACAAGCAATAGCTATCCTTCTCGTTTTATCCCAGCTTTCTTGAAAATATCCTTTACTAATTTGGACACATTTTTTATGCCGGGCAGATAAACCCACGAAGCTGCCCAATAGTCAACTTCAAGAGTCCAAATTTCCTCATCTTCCCGAACATCAACATTAAAATCTTCACAATCAGCAAATTCCACAGGCTCCATAACATCCTCGACCACTTCTTTCAATTTGCCCAGAGCTTGAGCGCTGACCTCTTCAACGTTAATGTATGACCTAGTTGTGACCCTCTTAGATCCAGGTTTAAGTTTTACATCAAAATTATCTACTAATAGGTTGTTACCTGACAGACCATCGAAAATGAAATTGAACCAGTCTTCATCTAAATCGAAGCAGAGATCCTCAAGTGTGAAAAGACCCTTAGCCCCCAATTTTTCAAGAACCTCATTAAACAAACCTATCGAATGATACGCTGCGTTGAGCACATCATGCAGCATCATTTTAGAGTCGACTGGCACTTTGTATTCTTTGCTTAGATAAGTTAGTAAACTACTTTGGGAACCCGCTGTTTCTAGGATGCCAACAATTGTTTGCGTAATGTCTTGCTTACATAGTGCACTAAGCGACTTCAGCCCTTCAAAACTCTCGTCTGGAATGTTCAAAGAAACTTTTTTTGTCATAAACCAATTTATCAAATAGACCCAATAAAAAATTTGCCATAATCCATTTAGCTGTGGTTAATATGTCCGTTTTTGGATACTGTTCTTTGCTGACACCGGCAAAGAACACTGTTCTTTGAAGGCGCCAGAATTCCTTTATTTTCTTGCTGCAACACAGTTTTAGGTGAAATAACCTTGGTAAATCTTGTTGAAGAATGGGAAGTCTTGGAAGAGTATGCTGGAGAGAAACTGGGCTTCTACCAGATTCTGGACAGCGACGGGAAAATTGAAGTCCGTGTTTCCACGGGCAAGTTGGGCTTTAGAAAAGAGTTCGAACGCGCAGACGATCCAGAGCTGACTCGCATATTGGCTTTCTGCAAGAGACGCAAGTTCATCCGCGTCAGCGAGAATATACGAGACGAAGTTTTCTTCAAATAAGCAAACCTGATGTCCAATGTCCTCTCCTGCCTTTCCTCTGGGTTCTGCCGTTTACGTGCGCTACAAGGACCACGTTCTCTACAAAAACATTCAGCAACCCGTAGCGGATGCCGTGGAACGCGAGACCATCGGCTGGCTCACCAAACAAAACGACGAAATAATACTCATCGAACACGACAGAACAATCACCAACCCCCAAATTCCAAGCGGTCAAGGCAATGGTGTAATCATTCTCAAAAGCTGTGTTCTGGAAATTCGCGAACTGCCCTTACAAAAAACTTCAAACGGGCATTTAAATTGCCCAGATGCCATAGTTAAAGGCGAGTATGCGCTTCAGCCAACGAAGCGAAAAACTCAGCCAAGAACAAAAACCGAAAACACGGAGCGCAAAAACAAATGCAAACATTAACCATAACCCACAGCCCACGCGGCTACAAACTCCGCTCGCCACTAACGCTCCATTTGCCAGAACCGCAAAACGCAGCTGACCAAAAACTCCAACAATACATAATCAGCAGTCTCGCTTGCAGAATGCCCAGCCTAGTCCCCTTCACATTCAACAACGCCTCAATCATGCAGCTTGCCAAACACCTGCTAAGGCACAGGACAGGCAGCACCGCCACGCTTTACCAATACCTCTATGGCGTCCACCGCTTCAGCAGATGGATAAACGCAGAGCCAGACCAAATGATCAAGAGCTGCCAGGACCAAGACGGCGACCCCAACCCCAAAGCCCTAGCACGCTACGCACGCTTGCTCGACGACTTCGTAGGAAACATACAAGCCGAAGGCTTAGCCCCCGGCACAATAAGCAACCACGTCAAAGGCGTCAAGGCACTTTTCAGATGTAGCGGCTTAAAACTCGACCTGCCCTACACGCTGAGCAAACGTGCAGTCTACGCTGACAGGGCACCCTCACCTGAAGAACTCCAACGTATAATCGACATGGCTGACCTCCGCGAAAAAGTCATAATCAGCATGCTCGCCTTAGGCGGATTCCGCACAGGCACCCTCGTAAAACTCCGATACCGCCACGTCAAACGCGACCTAGAAAAAGGCATAGTGCCAATCCACGTCCACGTCGAAGCCGAAATAACCAAGGGCAAATACCACGACTACGACACCTTCATAGGGCAAGAAGCAGCCGACTACCTCAGAGCCTACTTAGCGCAACGCCGACAGGGAAGCCCGACGGGCAGGACTCCGCCAGAAAACATCCACGAAGAGTCACCACTCATAAGAGATGAGCTGACCCGACACGTTAAACCCTTAACGCCAGGCAGACTACACCAAGTCGTCCACGAGCTATACCTCAGAGCAGGCCTAATCACACGCAACCCCCTCGGACGCCGATACGACCTAAGAGCCCACAGCATACGCAAATTCTTCCGCACACAACTAGCAGCCTTAGGCGTAGACCGCGACTACATCGAATACATGATGGGCCACACCATAAGCACATACCACGACATCAAGATGAAAGGCATCGAGTTCCTACGCGGCATATACGTCTCCTCAGGCTTAAGCATCAAGCCGCGCACAAGAATCAGTAAAATCGATGCGCTCAAAGAAATCATAAGGGCATGGGGACTGAACCCAGAAGAAATCTTAACTCGCCAGGCATTAACTGAACCGCACAGAACCGTCATTGATAGGAATCAGCTTGAGCAGAGTCAGCTGCACCAGCTAAGCCAAGCGCTAAAACAGCAGATGCTCAAGGAAATCCGCGAATCCCAAAACGAAAAAAGTATGAATTCAAGCTTAAGCAAAAGTAGCCCGGGAGTTACCGTTCCCAAACTGTAATTTATACCGAGCTTCCCTTTTTTATCAAGTGATGAGTTAGACTGGGTCTAATCCAACTGGGTTCAAGACCGCACATAACGTTTGCGTGTCTTGAAGTAGACCAGCAGACCTATACCAGCAACAGCCACTATGATCACGGCAATCACAATCCATGTCGTTAGAAGTGGAGGAGATATTTCGTTAGGCGGAATAGTTGATTCTGGAGCAAACTTGGCAAGCCAAACATTAAATCCTGAACAGCCAGTAACTGCATAGCCTCTATCCTCAGTTACTATTACAGAATAGACCCCTTTTTCGCTCAGCAAGCTACCCGTATCCCACTGCACCTCGCCAGAGGCATCTGTCTTAACCAACTTGTCGCTTTCAGCAGCGATGTATCCTCCGTCAACAGTTTGAGCCACCGATACAAAAGTGCGCCCAGTGTAGGAACGGTTCCACTGCATGTTTCCTTGAGTATCAGTCTTAACAAACCAAGCGTTGCTTCCGTCGCCCCCAGCAAGAATGTATCCTCCATCAGCAGTGTTTGCGAAAGATTCAGAATAACTTACCAAGTTTGATACGTTATAGGTTTGATTCACTAGCAGGTTGCCCTCAGAATCAGTTGTAGCTAGCCAAAAGTAGCCATTACCCCATTGACCCGTTAATGCATAGCCTCCATCCTTTGTCTCCATCACTGCATAGACAAGGGCATTGGATGAGCCGCCCGGCGCAAAAGTTTTATTCCAAAGCACAAAGCCATCCTGATCAGTCTTAACAAGGAAAGTATCCATGCCATTAAAGTCATTTCGCATCCAGCCAGCTAAAACGTAGCCGCCATCACTCGTCTTGATAGCGAAGGAATCGCTTAATGATACACCATAGGTTTTGGCCCATTGTATGTTCCCATCGGCGCCTAGCTTTAGCAGATGGCCTCCATGAGTGCTTAAGATATAGCCTGCATCCTCAGTTTGCATAACCGACAGAACTGGATAACCAAGCTCGTTACTGTATGTTTTTTCCCATTGAGCTTCGCCTACACTGTCCGTTTTGATAAGAAGCGCAGATTGATTGTAATAACCATGAGGCCCATATGTGGCAGCATATCCAGCTATGGCATAGCCTCCATCGGTAGTTTGAATAACCGCATATCCAGCGTACGTTCCGTAAGTCATGGTCCATTGCAATTGCGAAGATTGGGAATTTGCACTCGCGATACTATTGGAAGAGAGCATTAGGATGAAAATTAATACAATAGTGAACGTTCTTGAATACGACAACTCAAATCCACATGACCGGCGAAACATTTTTCTCTATCTTCAATTTAATGTCTTCGCGCCAGATATAGTTTATTGAATTAACCGATTTAAGCTTGTTGAAACAAATAGGTGGTCGATTAAAAGAAAAGGGAGTTTTATTGGAAGTCATATTATATTGATGATTACCAGCTTTTTTTGAGGATATCAGTAATTGCGTTGTTTGGAAGAATTCGGCGATCATTAGGTGGAGTATAGCTTATGCCATTGGTTGCAAGCAGAAAGCCACTTTTTGTAACATTATCAGAGCCATTAAAAGTCGAAAACTGATTGTAGTAAATGGCTTTGTTTTTTACAGGATCTTCTTGAAGATCCACTCCTATTCCATTTGATGGTCCCTGAACTGCAAGGTTAATCAATCCATATCTGAGTTCCCCGTTAATGATTTTCAAGCCTGTGCCGCCTGCACTGCCCATCCAGACATTGGCTTTAATGCGTGAACTGTAAGGTTTGATAAGGTATGTTCCATCATCATTGCCAATTTGGATTCCGACTGCAGAATCATTGTTTGCTAATGCTATTCCTACATCATCTATGACAGTAAATCCAGCGCTGTCTCCAGGAAAACCTTCAGGACCAGGACCATTACTTGTGAATAGTATTCCCTTGTTGACGTTTTCCATTCGAATATGCACCAATCGAGTAAGCTCGCTCCATGCTCCATACAAATTCCCTATTTCAACCCCGACATTACAATTCTTAATCGTAATGTTTCTGATTTGGCAACCAACAACATTTTCCAATTTTATTCCGGTGACTCCTCGGTTTTCGCCGTCGATGATTAAATTCTCAATAGTGGCAGATTTGTCATAGTAAGCAGTGTAGGTTTGATAATCCCACGTTTCTTGAACTTTAACCACCGGATTTGCGCTAGAACTGGCAGCGTATACTCGATATTTTTTGCTACCAACGCCGTATAAGCGATCGTCTCTATCTACAATTAGTGTTGCATATCGAGGTGTGTCTTGGTTTATCTCTATCATACTTGTCAGATCCATTTTGTTTTTTCAGGTTTTCGCACGTGATTTTTAGAATGAGCGGACGGTAAGAGTGTCGTCTTTAGTGCCATTGTTAATAACTCGATAGTCCGGCTCCGGATACGGATCGCCATCTTTTATTCCTCCAGTCGTCAGCAGAAAGTTTTGGTTGTCAGTAACATACGCCCCTGAATTAATTTGTAATCCCTTTCCATTGTAGCTTTGACTTGGCTCTTCTACTTCAAGATTGACTAAGCTCAACTTAAGTTCGCCATTCACCACCATGCCCGTACCATTAGATGTGTCTAGCCAAATAGTCGCCTTAATGAATGTATTGTACAAGTTTGCGTATGGGTCACCTACCTTTATGCCGACAGCAACCGAGTCATTCTTTAGACTTATTCCTACGTCATCTATTGTTGTGAAGGAAAAGTCCTTGTTGCTGCTAGTGCCAGTAAACAGTATTCCCGTTTTCACGTTAATCATTCTGATATGCTCAAAACGGTTTGCATGCGACCAGTTGCTACCTGTAATACGGACTTTTATTCCGACATCGCAGTTCTTAATCGTGACGTTTCTAATGTAGCAGTTGTAGACGTTTTCAAGGAGTATGCCTGTTGCGTTCGTTGACCCTGTTCCGTCTATTATCAAGTTTTCAATGACTGCACTTTTGTTAAGATTGCTTGGGACGTTTGACTGAACCTGCATAATGGTATCTGCGCCATTCCACCATACAGTGGTCTGTTTGCTTCCCACGCCAGCATAGCGTCCATCGTAAGGCACGACAATAGTTCCGCTACTCGCTTTGAAGGTTGCTATACAACCAACCCAGTCTGTGTTTAAACCTGGAACTGTTCCGGAATAAGCTTGGCCTGTAGCAGTTACCATTTTTTCGAGATACGCATTCGATACCCATGTATATTTAGCTCCGTCTAATAGAGTAAATCCGTTTTGAGGGCTGGGTTGAGGATACATGTGAATTGTGCATCCTATCCATAATTCGTTAGCTTGAGAGGTCGTAGCCGTGGTTCCAGTTGATGTGGATGATCCCCATCCGCTGGCTGTTGCAGTCTTGTCCAAGAAACCACTTGTCATCAAACCAGAATATTCGCAGACATCAACCACTGCGCCATATTGGGCTTGACTACTCAAGTTGACTGTTAAGCTATTTGATGCTCCTGAGCCCACTACTCCATACCAGATTTCACATCGGAGAACGTTGTCCGTATCATGCGTCTTGGCAACTTGAAGTGTCCATGTAACTCCTGTTTGGGTAATACTTGCAACTGTTGCTACTGGATCTCCGTATGAAATCATTGTAGCTACAAGAGCGTTTCCTGTTGTGGGAGCAGCATCCATAGTAACTGAGACAGAGTCGGATGTTGATGTTCCTCGTGCGTTGCCTTGAACTCTTGTAACCATTTAACTGTCACCTCCGTTGAGGTGTTTTTCATTTTCGAAGCTACAGGTTTGGTTGAAATCCTTGCTCAACTCAAAAACCGAGCAAAGTGGATTCCAACTTGTTTTTCGGTTTATTGGTTTTTGTTCGAGCATGTTTTATCACTTGGTCACTTCATTGTCGGAGAACAGCTTTAAGGAAGACGAATAGTTTCAGAAAGAGAGGTAAGTTAAAATGAAAATTCATACCAAAGCTCAGGAAATGATTTAGGCTTATTGGTACATCAGCATCTCAAAACTTGATTCTTGTAGAAAAAACGTTCTAGGCTGATGTGAAGAATCAGGATCAGATTTCCTGTAAGTTTTTCACTTTAACTGAACTCTCCACATTTTAATTATGTCGGCATAGATGAAGCTTTTTAAGGAAAAAGGCAAAACGAGACCGTGAGGAAAAGTCGATAAGATCGACCAGAAACTAGATGAAGAAAACCATCGTAGCTTCACTTTAACTCACCTCTCCATTACTGAAACTATTCGTCTCACTTAAAACCATACAAAAAGAAACTAGTTCAATTGGAGCGTGTGAAAAATGAGTTTAGATAACCTGCTCAATTCAAAAGTGAAGCGTAGAATAATTAGGGTGTTATGGAAAATTGGAAGCACAAACATCATGGATCTTGCTCGAAGAACAAACAGCACGTACAATCAATTGATCCCACATTTGGTTGCTTTAGAAAAAGAAGGAGTCGTCTCTGAACATAGGTATGGGCGAATGCGTATGATAACGCTTGAACGAGAAAATGAAAATACAAAACTGTTACTTCAAGCCCTAAAAATACTCGATAAAGCCTTCGCCCCCCCATCCCGTCCAAATCTTGAAGGAGAAAACAGTAACAGACTGCACGAAGACGGCGAACATGAAATTGCAACATCATCTTTGTTTTCTGAAACAGCCTCAAATAACACAGATCAAAAGTGATCTTTATGAACGCCAGTAACACGGCAAAGAGAATCAGCGTCTTCTTAGGAGGCAGATTGAATATTATTTCGGCCTGTAAATCTGCTGTCAAAACTGAATCGAGCAAGATTAGCGTGTTATGCGACCAAATCTTAGACAGCACAATAGTGGATGGCATCGCAGGTATTTCGGCATACATTTATGCTGGAAGTTTCGTTAAAGGCGGGTGTTCTCTCTTTTCTTTTGATGCTTCTGATAAAGATGAAAGAATAACCGAAAAATTGCTTAAATCAGGGGGCAGTTCTATGGGTTTGTTGAAAAGAATTTACACTCTCATGCAACGGCATATCTACGAAATTGCTCTTGAACAGCCTAATGATCGAAAAAAAGAACCGCAAGAACCGCGACAAAACAAAACAAGAAAACCCAGCTAACTTTGCCTGACAATTGTTCCACTCCATTTCTATCCGTGTCTCTGTTGCCGAAACTATTCGTCTTCCTTAAGAGGCCCTAACAACAAGAGTGTCTCCAAGCTGTCATACTTAGACATCAACGCTTTAAGACACAAACAAGAAAAAGAGGTGATTAGCATGGTAAGTATCGGTGCTAGGGTTATTCGGGCGATCTTCATAGGAAGCACAATAGGCATTTTCGGCGGCATAGGTTTGTTCCTTTTAGCTACGGCTGTTAACGTTTTCGCGGGGTCTCAGATTTTTCCACCGATTGGGTTTTTGCTTTTGGGCTTTGGCGGCTCTGTGGTGGGCGCTGTGGGAGTTGAGCTATCATCCGACTTAGAAGAAAGCCAAAATGAGAAAAACGCGCCAAAACCCAGTTGAAAGAAAAACGGATATTGCACCCTTTTCGCCTTTTTCGTAAAGGATAGCTTCGGGTTTTTGGATAGTCTGTCATCTTTACTTGCAGTTGTTTTTTTTAAGGCTTTCCTGCTGCTGTTCCTCGATGAGGCTTTGAAGCATCTTGATTTATGCGGCTTCAATGAATCCCTCTCTCATCGTATTCCAACTGCTTTTGTGTAAAATGTTATGAAGTAGGATTTCCATGCTTTGGAATAACTTGATGATATTCTTAACAGTATTAAAGGGATATACTTATATTTAAGAATATCTTAGAGATATAACTGGTGACCGGTGTGCACGCATTGCCAGTAAAATTTGAAGTATCCGTAGTCCTTGTGGGAAAAAGCCTCAAAGTCACCATCCCCAAAGAAGTCTGCAAGCACCTGAACCTGAAGAAGGGCGACACGGTGCTGATGTGGACGGACAACAGTCACCTAATCATCGAAAAGAAGAAGGAGGAAAAATAGCAGTGGCGCTTCAGGAAACAGCGCAAAAAGCCTATGCACGATACGGCAGCGACGCGGAGAAGACCTACAAAGCCCGCCGCTTCAGCATACGCCAGCAGCTTCCACACCTGACGGCGAGCCAACTTCAGAAACGCCTCAACGATTTAGACGAGGAAATTGTCGATTTGCGAAGTGAAAACGCGCAGTTTAAACGCTGGATCGGGCAGATAAAGCGGGAAGGCAGCGTAAACACGTACTTAGACCACATGCACCGAACGCTCACCGCTTCTCATTCAGGCATGCTTGAGCTGCGGCTGGACGCGAACAAAACAGCGCTTGAGTGGATGCGGCGGGAACGCCGAATCTACGCTTGGGAGCTTAGGCTACGGCGAATTAAAGGCGTTAAGGTGCCGTTTCCCAAGCTTCAGAGGGCGGGTCTAGACAAGCGAGAAAAGGAACTGAACGAGGAAATACGGGCGGTTGAGGAAAAACTTCAGGATCTGCGAAAGGAGCACGAGAAAGCGTGCTGCGAACAAAGTCGCATTGAACAGGAAATCGAAATGCTGAGCGTCTAACCGAAAAGAAGGCTTAAGGTGTAGATGATGCAACATTCACGCGTGCAAAAGCAATGTTGAGGTGTACATGATGAACAGCGAAAACAAGCCTGAAACAAACTCAAAACGCAAAAAACAAATTGAAACGGGAGCGGTTGATTTTGAAAAAATTTTTTACGAAACGCTCACTGAAATCGCAAAGATGTTTCAGGAAAAGCCTCAAGCCAGAATCTCGCGCCGAATCAAGAAAACGCGGCTACACGACCAGATAGTCCATGCGGACTCGTGGCCTGAAAGAGACCAGCTGCTCAAAAGCTTAGCCGCCAAAGCCTACGATGTCGCTCACAGCTTCATGGACAGCGACCCCGACAAAGCGTTAAAATGGATGCGCGTGGTCGCCAAGCTGCTTTCGCTGAGCTTTGTGCCGAAGAGGCTGGATGACTTAGAGCTCATAAAGAGTGAGCTGGCAGCGTTGAAGGAGCAGGCGCGTGAGATGGAAGAGGACGTGGGCGAATAGTGGAGAAAGCTAAAGCTGACATCGCCAGGCTGAAGCAAAAACTGAGGGGCGCTGACGCTTTAGGGCTTAGCTGGGAAGCCCGAGAAATCTTGAAGCTTTACGCGCAGGGCTACCACGACTGGTGCTCGCCAGAGTACCGCAAAAACTGGCGCGTCTTCTACCGCGAAGCCACAAGGCAGTACGGCGCTGAATTCGCAGGGAAAGAGGAGCCATCCACCAAAACGCTGTATTGGATGATGTTTATGATTAAGTTCCGCGGGGGAAAAGACAGCGAGGAATCGCTTAAAAGTTTGAAGAAGTTTTGGCTTTTAGCCCGAAGAATAGCGCCTGAAAACACCGCCAAACTCGTGTTGGACGGTCCAGACGACGAAGAGGGAAAGAAGTTTCTCGCAAGCCTGGATGCGTCACTAAAGAAAATATACCACGACGAAGAAGGCAATGCAGCCCAAACTATACTACGTACATAAAGGGATATCGACACAGAGATAACATTTGGAAGCGCATAAGAATGACGGTCGTTATCTCTGTCAGGTGTGCTTCCGAAAAAGGTTTAAACAGAGAAAGAAGAAGTGGAAAACAACAGCGCTTAAGCCGTTGCTGTTTTTAAGCATTTCAGCCATTTTTCTCTAATGGATTACCTCCAAGCGTTCTCTCTGCAACAGCTGCATCAGTGAATAGCTTTAATGTGGTTTTGTTGGTTATGTCCACGCAGCATGCTGTCGCGTTCCTGACGAAGGCGGCTCTTTGAGGAAAACTCGCATCCAAACTCTTTCTGTTTCCTCCGGCCATGGCTCGAGACCCGCTGAGCAGAAAAAGTGAGGCCCATGAATAGCTGGCTTCGCCTCAGGTGCAAGCTCAGGGCAGTATTCAAGTATCTTTCTGGCTCTTTCAACAATTCCATTTGAAGCCGCTTGCTTTGCCTCCTCAACCATTTTATTCAGCTCAGCGTTTTGTTCTCCCTTCTGAAACCAAATCAGCCAACCAGCTAAGTTAATAGCCTCTTCAGCCTCTTTCTCAGCTTCCTCCTTATCCTGCTCTCTCCACCCAATTTTAGGAGCAAGCCCATAAAGTATTGGCCGCACAGCTTCAGGGGTTTCACCCACTTTGAAAGCAACTTCCTTCACCGTTGGCTCTCTGAAAAACTTGAACCCAACCCTCAACTCTTCAACCGCCTCTCTTACTTTCCGCTCTAAATGAGACTCAAAACTGGACAGCGCGTAATGAACAGTTGGCGGCTTCTTAGAGTAGTCCGCAAACCGCTTTATTTTTCCATCTCTCTCCAACTTGAACAAGTTTTGCGACAGAGTAGACTTAGACATTTTCCCAGACTTAACAAGAAAGCGCTCCAGGTCTTTCCAACGCTTTTCCCCATCCTTGAGGGTTTCTAAAATGATTTGTTCATTATTAGGCATGGTCCGAACCTTGTCTGGACTTAGTTCGTTTTAAGCACTTCTTAAAGATTTTCTACACGTGAAGCTAAAAATGACTGAAAAATACAATGAAAGAATTCCTGCTTTTCTGATGAAGACCAAGGCGCCGATGGATGTAGAAAAGATTCGGGTAGCGTGCAAGATTGGAAACTGGAACACCGCCCTAAAGCATTGTCTGGAACTGTTTGTTGAGGGGAAAATCAAGGGGCAGAAGACGTCGAAAAGCTGGGTTTTCTGGGTGGGCGAGGTCACCCTTGGATATACGTCGAGACAGGGAGCAGAGACTTCTAAAGGAGCTTTTAGAAATGAGTGAAAATGAGCTGTCCGAGGTTTTCAGCGACTTTCTTAACGCTGTGGAGGCTGCTGCTGTCAACGCCAAGCGTCACATCGCCGAAATCAAGGGTGTGGCTGAAAAAGAGGATACTGCAGAGGAGAAATGGAGCTGGGAACCCAAGAAGATTCCGTGGACCGAAGCCGAGGGAGCAAGGGGCTCATACGAGCGATACCCTGCCGAAGGTCAGAAAATAGAGAGCATCCCCGACCACAAGGCATTGCTTTCAGACTTGAAAGAGCATAAAAATTTCCTTTTCCGCGACGGCTGGAACTACTGGCTCTTTCCCGACCTTGTAACAGTTGGACGCAAACCAAAATCGAAATAGGGGCTAATGCAGAATGGCTGATGACACTGAGGAGCAGAGAAATACGATTCAGCGGCTAAGCAGCCTGTTCGTTAATCGTGAAGACTGCTACTGCATCCAGTTGCAGCGGGGCTACACGCGGGTGGAGCAGCCATTAACAGACTATGTTCTCTTGCAACACTTGAAGGGGGAGGTTACGGTCGGCAGCTACCAGCTTGACAAGGACAGCCGCGTCAAATGGCTCTGCTTCGACATTGACCCAGAACGGCTAGAGGACGCTAAAGCGACGGCGGAGAGAATCTTGGCGGTTCTGCTTGAAACAGAACAGGGCAGCGAAGGCAACGAGACTCCGAGAGTGTGGCCTAACTGCATTGTCCTGGAAGCGTCGCGTTATCCTGACCCAAGCTATCATATCTGGGTGCTGTTCCTTCTGCCTGTGAAGGCGAAAGTGGCAAGGTGGTTGGGGCTGCGGGTTCTGGAAGTTGCCAATGTAAGCCCTAAAACTGTTGAAGTGTTCCCCAAGCAAGAAGAGATAACGGCGGATAGACCTTTCGGCAACTTCGTCAAGCTGCCCTTTGGAAAACACCAAACGGCGCAAAAATGGAGCCGTATGCTGGACTTTGGCACGTTTGAGCCTTTACCGCTTGAAGAGCTGGAAAGCAAGCACGGATTAAGCTTCAGCGAGAAGGATACGGCGAAACTTGAAGGCATGGAGACAAAGCGGAACGTGCAGGTGACGTTTGAGCTGCCTAAAAACTTCAAGACGTTAAGCGACAGCGAGGAAGAGAAAGCTGTAAGGTTTTTGTGCAAGTATTGGCGGGAAGGCGCACGCAACCAGTTGGAAATGTATTTTCTCGGCTTATGCATAAAGAAGGGCGTCAGTTTCGAGAGCGCCAAGCGCGTAATCAGCGAAGTTGCTAACCGCACAAAAGACTCTGAAAAACAAGCGCGTTTAGATTTGGTGGCGTATCACTACCGCAACCGTGCAAATGTTTCTTTGAAAGGCAGCAGCGGAATCCGCGAAATAATACAGGAGATGCTTATGCAATGAGTCTAAGCGAAACCCTTGAGCAAATCGAGAGATCCGTGGAATTTTGTGATGAGGACGGACGGTTTATCCCCGCCAAGTTAGCGGAGTGGATAATGGGAAAGTACACGTTTGCGACGATGATGGACAACGAGGAAACTTACGTTTACCTGGATGGTTTCTACCAGCCCATGGGCGACGCGTTGATAAAGAAACTGGTGAAAGAGGCTTTGGGGGATGACTACCGCAAGAACCGAGCCATGGAAGTGCTTGATTTCGTGAAAGCCTCAACCTACACGACCCGCAGAGAAGAACCCCCACACCTAATACCGCTGGAAAACGGCGTCTTAGACGTAAGCAAAGACCCCTTTGAGCTGAAGTCGCACAGCCCCGACTACATGTTCTTCAACAAACTTCCCGTTAAATACGCTCCTGAAGCGGACTGCCCAGCCATAAAGAAATTCCTGAAGGAAATCACAAACTCTGAAGAGGACGTGACGATTCTGGAAGAAGTCTTTGGATTCTGCCTGTACAGGGCGTATTTTATTGCTAAGGCGTTGATGCTTGTGGGCGACGGGTCAAACGGCAAAAGCACCTTCCTGAACCTGGTAAAAGCCTTTTTAGGGCAGCAGAACGTTAGCGGGCGGAGCCTGCAAGACCTTGAGCTTCACCGCTTCGCGAAGGCGGACCTGTACACGAAGTTGGCGAATATTTACGCTGACTTGCCTGACAGAGCATTGCAGAGCACGGGCACGTTCAAGATGCTGACGGGCCGCGACTTAATCGCTGCGGAAAAGAAGTTTTCGCAGACGTTTCACTTTGCGAATTATGCGAAGTTGCTGTTTTCAGCTAACAAGGTGCCTGAGGCTAATGATGACACAAGCGCTTTCTTTCGACGGTGGATCATAATCGTTTTTCCAAAAGCGTTCACGGGAAGCAACGCAGATCCTTACATTCTGGAAAAGCTGACGACTGAGGCTGAGCTTTCGGGCTTGTTGAACCTTGCTTTGGCAGGGCTGAAACGATTGTTAAAGACGGGGCAGTTTAGCCACAGCAGAACAACCGAAGAGACGAAAGAAGATTACATTCGCAAATCGTCACCTATTGCTGCTTTCGTGTTAGATTGCCTTGAAACCGACTCAGACGCCTTCATAGAGAAGAAACCGCTGTACACGGTCTTTGCTGAGTACTGCCGAAACTTGCAGCTGCCGACAGTGCTTCAGGACACTTTTTTCAAGAATCTGCCGAAACACGTTACAGTTGCAGATTACAGGCCAAAAGTGGAGGGAAAGCGCCTTTACGCGTTCAAAGGCGTACGCTACAGCGCGAACGTGTCTAGCGTGTCTAAGGTGTCTAGGGTGTTCTATACTTTAATTGAACACGCTGACCAGTTCAAAAACAACGGTTACAACGTCGAGGAACTGTCCGATGGCAGTTTTATTAAAGTAGAGATAGCCCTAGACAGCATAGACACGTTAGACACAGCAAGCCATAAGCTACCGCCTTCAAGCAGTCTCAGAGAGAAACTGGAAGAAATCAAAGCTTGGCTTGTTGAAAACAAGGGTTCAGAGGGGTTGGTTGATTCTGCGGCTTTGGCGTTGAAGTGTGCAGAGTTAGGCTTAGACGTGCAGAAAACCGTCAAAATCCTGCTGGATGACTGCCAGATTTTTGAGGTTCCAGTGATGGGAAAATGGGGCGTGAAATGAATGGCATCCAAACGTAAAAATCGCCCCATGACTTCGCACCTAACCACGTTGGTCACACGTTTTCTCAGAGCCCTTGAGAACGTGAAGTCCTGGAATCAGCTGGACAGCTTGACGGGGGAAGCGGAGCTGAAGCGCCACCTGTGCAACATCATCGAGTACACCTTCTACTTTCACAAGCAGCAGATCACAGAACAAGAAGTCGAGCAGCTCGTCTACCTTTTGGAAAACGGAGGGAAGCCTCAGTAGTGACTCTGCTCCCACCGAAAACCAATAGCGACCCGAGCAAACAGGAGAATGCGGGCACCTTTGTTTACGTGCGGTACTTGGACCATGTGCTTTTTCGAAACGCTGACGCCGGCTTGTTTACGCCTGTTTTGCGCGAGACAGTTGGGTGGCTGCACCGCGAAACCGCAGATGCCATATGGGTTCTCTGGGAAAGAAGCGTGAAGCCGCTTCCCCGCGAGAGGAGCCCATCCGCGGAGTCCGGCCTTGTCCTTTTAAAAAGCGAAATCGTGGAGATGCGGCGGCTGCCCCTACAAGAAATTTTGAACTGGCTTTTATTTACGTCCTCAGCCTTAACATCTAACTGCCGAGTAAGCGCTTCGGAAAGAGAAGCGAAAAACTCAGCCCGAAAAAAGCCGGAGGAAACGAGAAACCGTGGAAACGCTTAACCAAAACAAAACACTGCAACTGCAACACCATCAGCTAACACACAGAACAGCAGCTTACCAGCAAACAGCTCAGTTATCTTCACCATGCCCGCCTGACGTGGAAAAGTTCATCCGCGAAGCCCTAACCAAACGAAAGCCAAGCCTCATACCCTTCGCCACCACCAGCCCCACAGTAGCCACGATGGTCAAATACCTTAAGAGACACTGCAGCCAATCACACTCCACCGCTTACCTCTACACCTGGTCAGTTCACCAGTACTGCAGATATTGCGGAGCAGACCCAGACCAGCTAATAGCCGAATGCTTCTCAGAAGACAGCCTACCCAACCAGAAGGCGCTGCTGCTTGAAGCCAGAAGACTAGACGACTACGTCGGCGCGTTGCAAAGCGAAGGCTACAGCCCAGGCCACATAGCCAACTGCGTTAAAGCCGTAAAAACCTTCTTCAGAGTAAACGGCTTAAGCCTATTGCTACCGTACAAGTTCCGCAAGTACGTGGTAAGCCGAGACCGAGCGCCCACACCTGAAGAAATCGCCCAGATCATCGACCTGGCAGACGTGAGAGGAAAAGTCATCGTCTCAATGCTTGCGCTTGGCGCCTTTAGAATTGGAACCCTCTGCAAGCTCCGCTACAGGCACGTGAGACACGACCTTGAAAGAGGCACGACGCCACTCCACATTCACGTGGAGGCGACGATAACCAAGGGGAAGTACCATGACTACGACACCTTCATAGGAAAAGAAGCGGTTGACTATTTGAAGGCGTATTTGGAGGCGCGCAGAAACGGCGGATTGCCCAACAAGATTCCGCCTGAAAGCTTGGACGACGAGTCGCCGCTGATACGTGACGAGCATTCTAAGGTTGTTAAGCCGTTGACGCCGTCTCAGGTCTATAACGTGCTGCACAGGCTTATGGCTCAAGCAGGACTGCTGGGAAGCAAAGTTGGAAGACGCTACACCATGAGACCCCACAGCATAAGGAAATTCTTTAGGACGCAGATGGCGGCTTTAGGCGTGCAAACCGACTATATCGAGTACATGATGGGCCACACGATCAGCACGTACCATGACATTCAGATGAAGGGCATAGATTTCCTAAGGGGGGTTTACGCCGCTTCAGGCCTGTGCGTTAAGCCTAAGACGAAGCCCAGCAGAGTGGAAATGCTGAAGGAAATGGTTAGAGCTTTAGGTTTGAACCCTGAGGAAATCCTGACGAAAAAAGCGCTGTCAATGCCTCATAGAACCGTGATAACAGCGGGCAGAGATGAAAGCCAGGGCGACGACCACGTGGATACACTGCTTAAAGCTCTGAAGCAGAAGCTCAAACAGGAAATCACCGCTGAAACCGATGCCACGCTCAAAACGGTATAAATTACAACACAGGAAAGGTAGCCCGGGAGAGATTCGAACTCTCGTCGAGGGCTCCAGAGGCCCCTATGCTTGGCCACTACACCACCGGGCTCCAGCAACGACACTGGGGTCATATGGGCGATTCTTCTCCTAATAAGGATTCTCACACTGCGCAATGTGGCATTTATTGGAAATTTTAAAATGTGCTTTAACCGTCTCTTGATCTGCAGCAGAGATGAGGGAGATTGAACAGCAAGAACTGGAGAATCACCATTTTTGGTGGACTAATGGTTAATCATTGCAGAAGCCTGTAGAGGGGAGGGCCTATCGCTGTTGGCGCTGAAACACGCCAAACCATGATGAAAAACTGTGCGCTTTAAACAAGGCGCCACCCCCTCAAGTTCTAACAACCAAATCGCAACCTGCGAAGCCAATTTTCGCCCATGAAACCGCCGCAGACACTTCTACGAAACGAACAGTTTAAGTTACTATAATCCGAATGTAACATTCGAGGGATACGCGTTGAATGAACTTGTCTTCGTGGGTTTAGGCTTACACGATGAGAAGGGAATCAGTCTCCAAGGGTTGGAAGAAGCCAAAACGTCCGACCACGTTTTCATGGAGCTTTACACCAGCTTGCTCCCAAGCTTCTCCGTCGAACGATTCGAAATGCTGACAGGCAAAAAGGTTCAAATTCTTAAACGGTACGACCTTGAAGAACAAAGCGGCGCACGAATCTTGGATGCAGCAGAGGAAAGCAAAACTGTATTCCTCGTTCCAGGCGACCCGTTCATCGCCACCACGCATGTCGCGCTTCGCATTGAGGCAGAAAAACGTGGCATCAAAACTCGCATAGTCCACGGTGCAAGCATAATCAGCGCCATAATCGGCTTAAGTGGGCTTCACAACTACAAGTTCGGAAAGACTGTCACCATACCCTTACCCGAAAACGCCTCAGAAACTCCCTACAACGTCATCACTCAAAATAAAAAACTTGGGCTTCACACACTCTGCTTGCTAGACATCAAAACTGACGAAAAACGCTTTCTCCACATCAACCAAGCCCTAACACAACTCCTGAACACGGAGCGGAAGAAAAAACAGGGAACCACCACAATGCAGACAATTGCCGTCGGCGTCGCACGAGCAGGAAGCACCACGCCAACCCTTAAAGCAGATACCATAGAAAACCTATTAACCTACGACTTCGGTGACCCTCCGCAAAGCCTAATTTTCCCTGGAGAACTTCATTTTATGGAAGCAGAAGCCCTCATAACTCTTGCTCATGCACCAGCGTCCCTGCGGAGTGCTGCAAAATGAGCGCTGAAGAATTAACCGCCAAATACATCAGCAGCGCAGAAAAAGTCCTAAAGCAGATGAAACGCACCGAGATGCTTGTAGTCGCAGACGAGAAAACCATAAAAAGCATCATCAACCACGCTACTGCCTACTTGGAAGATGCAAAATATTATAAGACTCAGAAAAAGTTTGAAACAAGTCTAACCTCCATAGCTTACTGCGAAGGATTATTAGACGCGCTAAAGCTGTTAGGAGCTGTGAAGTTCGAGTGGCCGACAAACCCAAACACAAAACCATAGTCTTAGCTTCAGGCGTATTTGACCTCCTTCACCTTGGACACGTAAAGTTCCTTGAGGAAGCCAAGAAAGCAGGCGGAAAAAACGCCGCGCTCATAGTTATCATCGCCAGAGACAGCACAGTGCAAAAAAACAAAGGCAGAAAACCCATAATGTCCGAAAACCAACGCCGCGCACTCGTTGAATCGCTGAAGGTGGTAGACCAAGCCGTGCTCGGCTTCGAAAACTTCGACATCGCCGAAGTCATCGAAAGAATTAAGCCAGACATCATTGCGTTAGGCTACGACCAAACAGAAATGACGCAGCATGTCCAAGAATACATAGACAAACATCATTTAAACATTAAAGTGGCTAGAATAGGCAAGTTTGGAGAAGATACATTAGACAGTTCATCAAAGATACGGCAGAAAATAATTGATAACTTCGACAGATGAAGCAGCATGACCAATAGCCAAAGATATAAGCCAACATACATTCTCATCGCACTAAACACCGCATTCTACATTTACACCTCGATTGTTGGCGGAAATTTTGTGAACACGAGCAGCGAGATGATTTATCTTTACGGTCAAGTCAACGGCTTAGTCCTCTACTATGGCTGGTACCAGCAGCTTTTCACCGCCTTGTTCGTCCACGCTAACATCGCGCATCTTGCAGGCAACATGCTTTTCCTTTTAGTCTTCGGGTTAAGAGGCGAAGAAATGTTCTCGCTACCCGAGTACCTGCTAGTCTATTTCCTCGGTGGCTTAGCTGGAAACATCCTGTCCCTATGGCTTTTGCCCTTAAACGTTCCATCCGTCGGTGCTTCAGGCGCCATCTTCGCCATGTTCGGTGCAGTCGCAGTTTACGCCAGACGTAGCGTGAGTCAATCCATAATCGGCGTACTCATATACGCGTTCTTCCTGTTTTTCATCAGTTCAGGACCAGGCGTTAACATTTTCGCCCACTTCGGCGGGCTCGCGGCTGGCTTGCTAATCGGTTACGCGTTGGCAGCAAGACGCAAACCCGAAGTAAGATACACGTACAGTTATTCCTATTCAGGGTTGCCATAGAAGCTAGGGAAGAGTGAAGACTTCCACTTTCACTTTGTGCCCATCCTTGAGGTTAAGCTGCTTTCTGAGGCAAGCAGGAGCAATTATCTCCACCACTGACGCACCGTAGTGGCTTCGCAACGCAAAAATCAAAGCCCCTTTCACCTTGTTCTCAATTGTGGCAGGATAACACTTGACCAGTCCAAACGTTCTGTTCTCATTCTTGAATCCTTGAATTTCAATGGCTGGATAAGCTTCGAGTTCCATGCGGGTTTTAAGGTCATAGTCAGAAGTAAGCTTAAGGTTAAGTGTGCCAGGATAAGGGTCAAAACCCAACTTCTCAATAAACTGCTTCCTATAGTATTCTTTGGCGATGTAGTAAGCACCTTCGCCTAAACCCGTGAAAACGGTACCCTCAAGTGTCACGGAAGGCGGATAAGCTGCTTCAACGAGAAAACGCAAGCTCGCATACAGCCTTTGAAGTTCCGCATCCCCTGCACGCTCAATCTTTATGAGACTCCCTTCAGGTGTTACGGTTCTCTGAATCCAACCAGCCCTTTCAAGCTCAATCAAGTACCGAGATGCCGTCTGCTGCGAAATCCCCATTTTCTCAGCCAAGAACTCGGTTGAAATCTTGGCAGTTCGCTTGTGAGCACCTAACTCGGCAAGTTCGATAAGCGTGTAAAGGTGCCGCCACTCACTCTTTCCAGTCAAACATGGCACTTCTCCGTGTGACTACAGATAAGTGTCACGATCGATATTTAAGCCACTCGAAGCACGCGGGCTCTGAGTACGAACAGCCAAATCTTCCAACAGAACACAATCCTGAATATAAAAATAGCAGAGAAAAAAGAGGTGACCTCAAACCATTGGGTGAAACGCATCCTCCCGCTAGAGTTTTTGACAAGATGGGCGTTTGCTGGGCAGAAATCGCCGACAGACGCCCAATGATAAGACAAGTTAATTTCCTAAAGAGTGCTTTGAAAACGAAAAGCTTAATTCTTGACCTCTGCTGCGGAACCACACACCACTCTATACTCCTGGGCAAAGAAGGGTATCACATGATAGGCTTAGACATGTCTCTTCTCAGAATAGCCGAAGAAAAAGCAGCCGAAGCACACATGACTGAACAACCCGCAAGTTGAATCAGCTCAAGTAAGCATCGTGCAGTTCTGCACATAAAAGATATAAGTTGCCGTTCAAAAAATGAAAAATAGTGAAAAGACAGTGAACGCATGGAAACTCCGTCTCTCCATGGTTGGAACATTAGCCATAATCTTCGGGCTATCCACGCTAGTACTTGCGGTTATCATGAGTCTAGCAGGCGTATTTGACATAATAACGCTCGGCATTGTGGTAGTGATCATTAACATTGCACAATGGCTTTTAGCTCCATATTTGGTTGGTGCTCTTTATCGAGTTCGTGAGCTCCCAGAGAGCGAGAACCCGCAGCTGCATCAGACGGTTAAGAACCTTAGCATGAAAAGTGGAATATCCAAGCCCAAGCTTATGCTGGCGCAGATTTCGCTTCCAAACGCGTTTGCTTATGGTTCACCTCTCAGCGGCAACCGCATCGCAGTTACCAAAGGGCTGTTAGACACGTTGGATGAGGGCGAAGTTGAAGCTGTCGTGGGACACGAACTGGGTCATCTGAAGCACAGAGACGTGCAGGTCATGATGGTGGTCTCTTTCCTTCCCGCACTCTTCTATTACATTGGCTTCTCGCTGATGCTTTCAGGAACGTATCAAGGACAACGCAGAAACGAAGGCAGTAGCGCTCTCATAGGCATAGCTTTCATGGCCTTTTCATGGATTCTAAACCTGTTCATCCTCTACTTAAGCAGGTTGCGCGAATATTACGCTGACAGACATAGCGCATCCGTTGTGGACGGCGGCGCGCGTAAGCTTTCAATGGGGCTCGCGAAAATAGTTAACACGACTCGAAGAATCGGCAAGCCAATGCAAAACAAGCAAAGCTCGAGCGCTTTCAAGGCGCTATTCATCGCTGACCCAGACAGGGCAAGCGCAGATTCAGCGGCAATAGCTGCAATGCAAGGTCAAGGCAGCCAGGATCTGGTTCGAGAAATCCTCTCACAGAAGCTGACGTTCTGGGACAAGTTGATCGAGGCGCTGTCGACGCATCCTAACATCGTTAAGCGTCTGCGCGCACTGCAAGAACTGAGCTGAGAGCGGTTCGGAACTTCCTGTTTTGAGGAAACGTTAAAGCAGTAAACCACTATCAAATAGTCACCATTGAGAGGAGTGCCTTTGCAAAACCAGAGACTTTTCCATGAAATAGAACAGCTACAAACGGAGATGGTGGAGACACTAATGACGTTGATTCGCTTGCCGGCAATAGGGCCTGAAAATGGCGGCGACGGCGAAAATCAAAAGGCTGAAAAGCTCACCCAAATCCTGCAGGATGCCGGTTTTGACAGGATAGAGCGTTATGACGTGGAAGATTCGCGGATTTCATCTGGGAAAAGACCAAACATAATTACTTATTGCCGCGGAGAAACAGACGCTAAACGGCTTTGGATAGTTACTCACTTGGATGTTGTTCCGCCTGGAGAGGAGCATATGTGGACGATATCAAAGCCGTTTGAGCCGCAGCTAAAAGGCAACCGAGTTTATGGAAGAGGAGCGGAAGATAATGGGCAGTCGTTGGTTGCTTCGCTTTTCGCCGTTGAAGCAATAAAACGTCTTGGATTAAAACCCAAAAGAACCGTTGCCTTGGCGTTTGTGGCGGATGAGGAGCAAGGAAGCACACGGGGCATTCAACATTTGATTGGCAAGGGACTTTTCAAAAAAGATGACTTGATCGTGGTGCCTGATGGCGGCAGCAGTGACGGAAGCTTCATAGAAGTCGCTGAGAAAAGCGTCCTTTGGTTCAAGATTTGCACATTTGGAAAACAGGCTCACGCCAGTTTATCCAACACAGGCTTGAATGCGCATCGCGTTGGCATGCAGGTTGCGTTGGCTTTGGACAGGATGCTGCATAAGAAATACCCGCTTAAAGACAAGCGGTTTGATGTGCCCTGGAGCACTTTTGAGCCTACCAAGAAGGAAAAGAACGTTGATGCCGTGAACATAATCCCCGGCGAAGACACCATATACTTTGACTGCCGAATTCTTCCCAGCTATGACGTGGATGAAGTTCTATCCGAAATAACTCAGGTTACAGCCGAATTTGAGAAGGAAACAGGCGCCAAAATCGCACTTGACGTGCTGCAGAAGCAAGCCGCGCCAAAAACGGAAGACAGCAAATCCGAGATTACGTTGCTGCTTAAGAAGGCGCTTCAGGAAGCCAGAGGATTAGACGCCAGAGTTGGCGGCATCGGCGGAGGAACATGCGCTACCTTCTTCAGAAAAGCCGGATTTCCAGCCGTGGTTTGGAGCACCGTGGACGAAGTGGCTCATAAGCCCAACGAATATTCGAAAGTGGAGAACATGGTTAACGACGCGAAAGTGTTTGCGCTTTTGGCTACGAGTTAGACGCAGGGCAAAAACGATTTTAAACACTGACTGCTTGTCATACCTGAACACGTTAATCCGGAGTTGTGTGATTTGGGCAAAGCGTCAAAGATAATTTCTCAAGCTCGGCTTGAAGACAGAAAAGCCTTGCTGGAAACGGAAGCCAAAACCATCTGCATGGAGTACAACATTCCAGTTACAGCGTTTAAACTGGCGCAGAACGAGGAAGAAGCAGCAGAGTACGCGGAGCAACTTGGGTTTCCAGTTGTTTTGAAGATTGTTTCACCCCAAATTATCCACAAGTCCGATGCTGGAGGCGTCAAGGTTAACCTCAAAACCCCCTCGGAAGTCCAAGAAGCCTACAGAAAAATATTGAAAAACGCACAAGCATACAACGCTGAAGCGCAAGTCGTGGGCGTTTTAGTGCAGGAGATGGCTCCTCAATCAACCGAGGTCATAATTGGCGCCGTAAAGGATGCGCAGTTTGGACAGACTTTGATGTTTGGGCTAGGCGGAATCTTCGTTGAGCTATTAAAGGACGTCACTTTCCGAATAGCGCCCATAACGCAGGCAGACGCTGTGGAGATGATAACCGGAGTTAAGGCTTATCCGCTTCTAACGGGCTACCGGAACACGCCGCCAGCCGACATCGACGCGTTAACAACCATTTTATTGAACACGTCAAGGCTGGTGATGGATTACCCTGAGATTAAAGAGCTGGATTTGAACCCGGTTATGGCTTACGAGAAGGGCGCGAAAACTGTGGACGCACGAATCATACTAGAATAAACGGCGCTACCAACACATTTAAAACTAAGCTACAAAGGCTAAAGATAGTTGCGATTTGGTTGTTGGAACTTGAGGGGGTGGCGCCTTGTTTAAAGCGCACAGTTTTTCATCATGGTTTGGCGTGTTTCAGCGCCAACAGCGATAGGCCCTCTATAGTTTTCTGCAAACCACCAATAGGCTCCAAATAGACGGGGTTCGGGGCAGTATTAAACTATGTAGGGTGCCTTGCCGTTTTTGCCTATTTGTTTTTTCAGCCATTCTTCGCTCATTAGACACCATTTTGATTCGTTGCCTTCAATGCGCAACACCAGAATCAAGTCGAAGTTGTCAAGTTTAGCGTATTCGATCAGCATGTGGTAAGTTGCTTGGCTGATTTCAACTTCAAGGTCTTGGAACTGCTTGTCGCTTGGTTTTCTCGCGTGGAAAACAGCCTTAAGCATGTCGGCGCCTTCTTGGAATTGAACGTTTACCTTGTTGACATAGTAAACGGTGTCGCGGTAACTCAGGATGACGTTTCGCGCGTTTTCTGATTTGACTTCGCTGTGCTCCTCCAATGTGGGTCAGCTTCCTTCGCTGACATGTAAAGAATGGCGGATAGCAATTAAGCGCTCTTCCACCTAAAACAATATTTCCTGTTGTGACTGAACGGTGCACCTGTTCAGCTTAGCAGGCTGGGCTTTGACAGAGCAGGAAAGTCGAAGTTTCAAGCGTTCGTCTGCGCTTTGTTGATGAATTGTCCTACGTCCAAGACAAGGACCACTTGGCCGTCGCCCAAGATTGTGGCGCCACTGATTCCTCTGATTCCTTTCAAGGTTTCGCTGAGGGGTTTTACTAGGATGTCTTGTTGGCTCAAGACTGAATCCACAACTAGACCGAGTTTGGTCTTTTCGTCGCCTAGGTAAGTTATCAGGAGTTCAAATTCTTCTTCGTTCGAGCCTTCAAGCCCAAGCAGCTTGTGCAGGTGGACAACTGGGATGACTTTGCCTCTGACGACTATGGCGTCTGTTTTTCCCAGTAGTTTTATGTCGCTTTTCTTTGCTTTGACAATCTCTGAGACTTGACTTGTAGGTATCGTGAAAGTCTGTCCTGAGTCTTTTACGAGTATTGCCTTGATGATTGCCAAGGTAAGCGGCACTTTGAGAGTGGTCTTCGTCCCTTTACCCAGCCGAGTTTCAAACTGAACCGTGCCGCCGAGAGCCGCGATTTTTGTCTTCACAACATCCATTCCGATGCCTCTGCCGCTTGTTTCGGTGACTTCTGTGCTTGTTGAGAAACCCGGCAGAAAAATCATGCTCACCAGTTCGTTGCGGCTCATTTTCGCCGCTTCGGCTTCGCTTGCAAAGCCTTTTTGAACTGCTGTTTCTCTGATTTTTTCTGGGTCAATTCCGGCGCCGTCGTCTTCAACTTCAATGATGACGTTGTCGCCGCTGCGTTGTGCTGACAGCCGTATCTTCCCTACAGGGTTCTTGCCGGCTTTTGTTCTTTCTGCAGGTGTTTCTATTCCGTGGTCAATGCTGTTCCTGAGTAAATGTATTAGTGGTTCTCCAATTTCATCCAGTACGGTTCGGTCAATTTCAATATCTCTTCCTTCCATCACGAGGTCAATCGTTTTGGCTTTTTGGAGTGAAAGGTCTCTCACCATTCTGGGAAATCTGTCAAAGATTTGGCTTACTGGAACCATGCGCACTTGCATCACGAGTTCATGGAGGTCGTTTGTGAGGCGGTCAATGTTTCCGGCAATACGTTTTATCTCTCCGTTTCCGTTGTCTGCACTGACTTGGAGCAGGGCAATCTTGCTTATGACTAACTCTCCAACCAAATTCATTATTTTGTCAAGCTGCTCGAATTTTACCCTGACAGTCTGACAAGCCCGTACTTCGGCAAACATTTTAGTCGCTTCCGTCACTTGACCGCTTGGCTCATCAAGGCAACGTTTTACAGCAGCTTCATCAAGCGCTATGGCTGAGCTCAATAGTTCCGTGGGCAATGCCGCTGTTTCTTTTGCTGCTTTCAGCAGAGTGACCTGAGGCGCTTCCTGAGGTTCCGTTGAACCAGCCTCATCGGGTTTCACTTCTATTTTCTGCGCCATGGCAGGAATGTAGTGAACGACGTTCACTTCCTCTATCTCGCAGACTTGGCGGATGCATTGCTCAATTTCCTCGGCGCTATATTTGCTGGTGATTGCCATCGTGAATCCGCGTTCAAGTTTTTCTTCTTTGAACGCTTCGAGGTCTTTTGGGCTGGGCTGTGTCTTGATTATTTCTGCCAGTTCGGAAACCTTGCTCATAACTAGGATTGACCTGATGCTTTTGAAGGCGCAGTCGCTGCTGAACTTCAGGTCTACGAAGTAGCAGTGTTCGCCGTAGCTTTCCGCTGTCATTATTGCGTCTTTTTCGGTTTCGTCGAGTTCGATGACTGTGGTTTCAACTTTTTTTGTGGTGAGAGTATCTGTTTCTTTTTCTTTAGGTTCTTCAAGTGGAGATGCCTTGGCTGCTTTCTGAAGTTTCGCCGTTAAAGTTGCCACGTCAATTTCTTCTTCAACCATGTTCCTTATGTTTTCTAATTTCGATGAAAGGGCATCTACGCACTCGAGAAGAATGCTGATTAGATTGCTTGATGCTTTGTTTCCCTTTCGCAGTCCATCGAAGATGTCCTCCATCTTGTGGGTGAGTTCTTGGAAGTCTTTGTACCCCATCATGCCCGAGGAGCTTTTAAGGGTGTGGGCTGACCTGAAAAGTACGTTGACGAGCTCAGTGTCTTGGTTATTTTTTTCGAGGCTTAACAGTGATTGTGTAAGCGTGTCTATGTGTTCTTTGGCCTCTTCGATAAATAATTGTCTATACTGGTTGCTGTCAACTTGCAAGTGACCGCTCACCTTGCCTCTTTACGGGCGGTGCCCGTTTTCCAGCATACTTTATTTGAGTATTGTGCAACTATCCATTGTCCTCCATCTGGGATTATTTAGATTAAGTTCGTCTGCTTTCTCTACACCTAAACCGCTCAGCACTCTGCGATTCACGTCTGCCGGTGGCTTTTGATAAACCCGGCAGTTAACATCGGCGCATAAAAATCTCTTGCTGGGTTCACCGCTCAGCACTTCAGATTTTCCAGTTACAAGATACCCCCCTTCTCGAAGCGCATTGTAGAAGCGCATGTAAATATGCTGCTGGCTTTCCCTTGAGAAAAATATCATGACGTTCCTGCAGAGTATCAGGTCCAAGCTCTTGTGCAAAGAAGGCTTCATCAAATCACGCTTCTCAAAACGAACTATGTGCCTAACGAAATCTTTAACACGGTAAGATGCGCCGTTGTTCGAAAAATACTTGTCAATTAATGGGTCTTCCAGGTCTCTCAGTTGTTTTCTGTCGTACTCGCCTTTTACAGCCTTAGCCAACGCATCTTCGTCAAGATCTGAGGCGAAAATTGTTACTTTATGAGTTGGCAACTTCTCGCCAAGCAGTTTATGAACCAGAATAGCCAGCGAGTAAGGCTCTTCACCTGTCGCACAACCAGCGCTCCACATCCGTACTTCTGTGGATTTGAAAAGCGTTGGGAGGACGTTTTTCTCAAGGTAAAGGTACACATCTCTGTCTCTGAAAAATGCAGTGTAGTTGATTGTCAAATCGTTAAGGACAAGATTGTACTCGACAGCGTTTTTTTTCAAGTACCTGACATAGCGACTGTAAGTGTTGGTTCCGGTAGCTCGCAAGCGAACTGCCAAACGCCTTTTGAGATAATCGTCGCGGTAACAACTGCAGTTAAGACCAACTCTCTCATGCAGTAGCCTCTTCAGTTTTTGGAAAGCAATATTCTCAAGGAAGTCGCCAACTTCAACCGACGTCATCTCAACTGTTCCTCCCGTTGTCGTCTCACATTCGCGCCTTCACGCTTCCCGAATCGAATCCTATCAAATCTGACGGCAAACCGTTTTGCGTGAAAATTTCACGATTCAACCATTTCTTCCCTTTTTTCGCAAGCTTTCTTTGAAGCTTGTCGCTGGGAAAAGTTATTAGAAATCCTTCTGTCGAACTGGCGTATCGTTTGAATCGGGCGTCAAAAACTACCGCAATCTCCGAGCAAAGCGCTTGCTTAATTAATAAACCATCCATAATCGAGTCAAAAGAATCGATAATCAGCTGCGGCGGGGTCGAAACAAGCTTTGTCAGAGTGAAGTCTGCCATGGCGTTAAGGAAAGAACACAGCACTATAGACCCCATTTCTTCAATTGCGGATCTCTCCATTTCAGGAGTAGCTTCTTCCTCCGTTATTGCAGCAATCATTAACTTAGCAATCTTTTTGGATTCTCCTTGCTCGAATATCAGCATGATGTCGCAGTCTGCAGCGCCTCTTAACTGCATGAAAGTGGCGGCGACAACCGTGTCATGCTTCTCGTAGATTCTCGGAACAAGGTGAGGCGGCAACACGTGGACTCTTGGCACTTCAATTTTTATGGGTTCATGCAGAACCTTGGAGAGGCTTGTCGTCGCATGCCCTGCGCCCATGCTTCCGATTTCAAGAAGTATGTCAAGGTTGTTGAATTTGTCTTTGGTGTTCACGGTTTTTAAGGGCACCATATTCGCGTTCATACCTGTTCACTGTCACCTATTTTTGTCGCCTTCTGCGGCGCGTAGCACCATCAACCTCGATTGCCAGTTTTTCAGCGCAAATTAGTTCAATATTACCGCCTTTTTCCACTTTCCCATCGATAATTTCAGTGGATTTGCGTATCAACAGCTCGCGCAGTTCAGGACTCGGAAATATCATAAGCTGAGCAGGCGCATAACCACCGCCAGCGCGCTTGAAGCATGTGTCAAAAACTATTGCTTCGCCAGAGGTTGAGGATAACTTGCGCACAAAATCGCTAATTATAGAATCAAAGGGGGCGCCTATCAGCAGAGGTGGTGTTGAGACAAGGTTTATCCCTGTGAAATCAGAAATCGCAGTGAGAAATGACCCTATGAGAATGTTGCCCAGTTCCTCTGTTGCAGATAGCTCCATGGACGGTTCCCGCGCGTTCGGGGAAAGAGCCAGCGCCATCATGTTCGTGATTTCTTTCAGTTCGGGCATTTCAAAAATAAACAGGAAGTGACACTCGAATTTTTCTTTGAGATGGATGTAAACCGCAGTCGCTGGCATATCGCGGTTGTGATAAAGCTTGGGCAACACATTGGGAGAAACGCTGCATATCCGCGGAATATCAATCGTTACAGGTTGCTGAAGAATCTCAGACAGAGAAGTTGCCGCGTGCCCCGCACCGATGCTGCCAAACTCCAGAAGTATCTCTAAATCTTTCTTGCTTGAAGCCGCGGTTTTACTGATTTTTCCGGTCACAGTTTTTTAATCTCTCCGTTGGAAAATCGAACCACTACAACTCCAGTCTTGACGTTAAACACTATTCTGCGCCCATACGAACCTCCCACGTCCTCAGCAGCTAACCAAATTTTGTTAGCGTTCAACGCTGCTTTGACGGCTTCAACGTTCTTCAAGCCAATAGCTGGACCAAGACCCTTAAGGTTTAAGAATACGTTGGCGCCACCTGCTATTTTGGCAGAAAGGCACGCTTCTTGTCTGCCGATTTCTCGCACCGCCTTAGCTAAGGCAGGAACAGCTGTGTCAGCGAATTTGCTTGGGAGGGAGTCGTTTGATGCGATGGAGGAGTGCGGAAGCATTACATGGGCTAAGCCCCCGCACCTATTTGCTGAATCGTATATGCATAATGCCACGCATGAACCGACGCTTGTAACTAACTCTACTGGTTTGTTTTCAATTTTCATCTCTGCCATACCGACACGCACCTCGTTCACTGCTGGGCTCAGTTGAGGATGCGTTATGCATGCTGTTGTCCTCTGTGGGCGCAGGGTCGGTCGGGTGTCAAGTTTGGGCAGTTCCATGATGTTGACTAAGGAAACTGTTTTTTCTATTCTAACGTCGTGTGAATCTAGGAGATTGGTTGGCAAAGGCTGCTCCTCAGCAATACTTGGCGAGTGCTTCCATCACTTTCTGGGGTTGGAAAGGCTTTACGATGAAATCTTTGGCTCCGGCTTTGAGTGCTTCAGCTATTAGCGCTTGCTGCCCGTAAGAACTGACCATTACAACTTTTGCTGATGGACTCTCATGGACTATCTGCTTGAGGGCTTCGATGCCGTCTTTCGCTTTGGTTCCCGGCGGCATGACTATATCCATCAGCACTAAGTCGGGTTTTGCTTGTTGGAATTGTTGTATGGCTTCGTCGCCGTTTGCTGCTTCTGCTATGACTTCGTGGCCTGATTCCACGATTATTTTGGTGAGTACTGCTCTCATGAATTTGGCGTCATCTACTACGAGAACTGTTCCCATACCGTTTTTCCTCACACCTGATTGCTTTTTTAATTCTGATTTAGAATATAAGTATTGTGTATTAATATACACGATTATTCGTAACCCCAAAACGAATCAGCCAAAACCCAAAAACAAATCACCTAAACGGCAAACCTAACCCACCCCCAACAATTGAATTCTCCATATATATTTCCCTTTCATAAACAAATTATCCCCGCAACCGCTATGCATATCCTCAGTGACCCAGAATTGAACACTTCAATCGAACTTGAACAATTACGAAACGAAAAAGCACGCCTACAAGAAGAAGCCCGTGACCTAGACGAAGAACTAAAACAGTTAGAGACACGCGTAGAAGTGCTTGCGGAGAAAATAGCAATCAAGCAATTAAAAAACGAAAACGCCGCAAAACAGGAAGCAATAAACCAACTCCAGACCAAAATCGGCTTGCTGGAAACACAACTGGAAAAATTAACAATAGCATCCATCAACAGAAAAGAAAACGCAGCAACAAGCGAATGCGCTGAGGATAGCACAGAAACAGTGGAAGAAGCAGCCGAAGATTCAGGAAAAGACGAGGAGACCATCACGGTAACAGCACTTGGCAACGACGAATAAGAAATAAACAAACACCTCTCTTATGAGCATTATTAAAGCCCACTCATTACGCACATACTTTGAATAGACTACGCACAGAAGCTGAGCTATAATTCGATAACCGTTAGTTTCGCGTTTTCGTTTAAATATCGTATTTGCATGTTTATCTTTAACATGGAGGGTCAACATCATGGCAGTCCATTTTGTCCCTTGGGACACTACACGTGACTTGATGAAGGAGGCTAACCGCCTCTACGACGCCGCTGGCACATTTGACTGTGTGGAAAAAGGCGACCTCGTAGCCGTCAAACTGCACGTGGGCGAGTTAGGCAACCCGTACTACGTGCAACCGTTCTTCATCCACGACATAGTCCGCAGAGTCAAGGAGGCAGGCGGCAAGCCGTTCCTCACAGACTCCAACACCTATTACCACGCGCAACGCAACAACGCGTACGACCACATAATAACAGCTTTTACGAACGGGTTCAATATGGCGCCGTTCATAGTGGCGGACGGGCTCCGAAGCGAGAATTATCGAACAGTAAAAACCCGGGGCATCCTGCAGGAAATCGAGGTATCCGGCGTAATTGCTGAGGCTGACGCCATGGTTGTGGTGTCGCATGACAAGGGTCACGCACTCAGCGGTTTCGGCGGCGCCATAAAACACCTCGGCATGGGCTGCACCTCGCGAGCGGGCAAACTGCGCCAGCACCGAACTATAGGCTTAGAAATCGACACGTCAAAATGCAGTGGCTGCGGCAAATGTAAAGAAGCATGCCCTCTGGACCTGCCCGAAATCATAGAGGGTAAAGCTCGCAACACGTCACCACTGTGCATGCGCTGCCTCTTATGCATCGAAGCCTGTCCTATGGACGCTATCAAATTCGTCGACAAAGAAAACCTCTGCAGGGCGCTCGCGTCCGCGGCGTACGGCGTACTCTCAACCTTCAAGAAGGACAAGGTGTCGTACGTGAGCTTCGCCAAAGACATCACCCAGTACTGTGACTGTGTACCGGGTCCAGGCGAAATCATGATGAATGACGTTGGCATATTCGCCTCTGACTCGCCGGTTTCCATTGACGGTGCGTTTCTAAAGATGGTTGACTACAAACTATTCAACGACGCTTATGACGTGGATTGCATGCTGCAGGTTCAGGAAGCTAAAGCGCTCGGCATACAGGGCGAAGTAAACCCAGAGATAACTAGGATAAGTTGAGCATACACCCGCTTTCACGAACTTAAGTTTATAAAAAAATCGGCGTCAAAGAAAAACAGAAATAAGCACGAGCAAGCTACCTTACATGGGAGATGCGTATTGATACAGTGTGACCGTTGCGGAATAAACCTTAAGGAAGGGGAGGGCTACGATTTCCACGGCAAAGTGCTGTGCGAAGACTGCTACATGTACGAGACAAACCCGCCGAAAGCCTGCGACCCCATGGCAGTATCTTCCGCATTGTCGATACGAAAACAGCTAGGACAATCGGGCACCGCAGGGCTTACGGAACTGCAGAAACAAATTTACCGCATAATCGAGGAAAAAGGCAAAATTACCAAAGAAAAACTCGCCGCGCAACTCGGGATGAGAACCGAAGAACTCGAGCAGCAGTTCGCCGTTCTCCGCCACTGCGAACTAGTCCGCGCAGCCAAGGAAGGCGGCAAGGTTTACCTCACAAAATGGTAAACCACGCTACGCATCTTCATTTTATAGTATTGTAACTTTGACTTCTGAGATTTGCTTGCTGGACTTTAACGCTTTAACAAGTTGCCTTATAGTTTCGGCTTCGCCTTTGGTGACTATGACCTCTATGCAGGAACCAGCCTCAACATGCGAGTGGAGATACGTCAAGATGGTAGCGCTGTAATTGTGCTGTATATCCATTACTTGTCCTCTTCGGCCGTCTCTCTGGTAGACAAGTGTTATGGTGGCTGTGATTCTTCCTTGAAGCTCATTGAGTCGCTTGCTCTCTGAAATATAAGACCGTAACGCTTGCCTGACTATTTCGGAGCGGTTTGCAAAACCTTGCTGCTTGGCGTATTGGTCGATTTGATCCAGAAGATTTTTCTGGATTGAAATGCTTATGATGCTCATGAGTTATTAGGAACATGTGGCTAAACTTATAAATTTTTATTAATAATCGTGAAAAAATTAATAAATCGTCACAGTTCATTCTTGTCTCGGAGTTCCACATGAGTGCTTTGCTATTCGGGTTAGTAAGTGTCCTCAGCGTCAGTCTGATCTCTGTAGTAGGCATACTGACTCTTTGGTTGAATGACACAAACCTTAGGAAGATACTTCTCTACTTAGTCAGCTTCTCCGCAGGCAGCCTATTCGGAGACGCGTTCATTCACCTCATCCCTGAGGCAATGGAGCAAAACGAGATGGCAATTTCCGTGTCTATTCTCATCATCTTCGGCATTTTCTCCGCATTCGTCGTGGAGCGATTTCTGCAGTGGAGACACTGCCACATACCGACGACAACCCAGCATCCTCATTCCTTCGTATACATGAACCTGTTAGGCGATGCCATTCACAACACCATAGACGGCTTAATAATCGGCGGTAGCTACCTGATCAACATCCCAATCGGTTTAGCCACAACGCTCGCGGTGGTTTTCCACGAAATTCCCCAAGAACTCGGAGACTTCGGAGTTCTAGTTTACGGCGGCTTTACCAAGAAAAAAGCATTATGGCTCAACCTGTTAACCGCTCTAGCCGCAATCCTCGGCGCTTCGGTTGCATTCATTCTGGGCTCTTTTGTGGACGGATTTATTCCATTGCTGTTACCATTCGCAGCGGGCAACTTCATCTACATCGCAGGATCTGATTTAATCCCTGAACTACGCAAAGACGAACCTGAACCAAAAAAAGCGGCGTTGCAAATGACCGCCATCGCCCTTGGAGTAACAATAATGGCGCTCGTTCTGCTACTAGAATAAGGATAAAGAAGCGGTCACATTACGCTTGCGGCTTAGTTGACAAACAAACATAACATCCCGGCTCATCAGTGATTTTAATTCCAATAAACCCTGCTTGCTTCAAAAGCCGCCTCATTTCCGCTTCGCTAGGAAGTGTATCCTGAGCAACCACTGAAGCGTTACGGTGGTGGGCTTTTATTTCCTCGCTACTGAGGGCATGGGCAATTATGAGCTTGCCGCCGGGTTTTAGCACACGATTCAATTGCTTTAACGCTGCTTCTTTATCTTCCAAGTGAGGGAATAAGCCGAAGCAGGTAACTGCGTCAAAAGATTCTGGGTAAAAATCGAGGTTCTCAGCTTGTTGAAGGGCTACGCTGACGTTTGGAATGTTGGCGTATTTTGCTTTGCATATTTCGACCATTTTCTCGGCGTAATCTACAGCTGTAACGTGACCTGTTGAACCTACAGCCTTAAGCAGATAAGGAATCAGGATTCCTGTGCCTGTGCCCACGTCCAAAACCCTTTGACCCGGCTTCAGGTTGAATGTAGGTACAAGTTGGCCTATGAAGTCTGCCAACGCCCTGTTTTGATAGCGTTGATCCCAAGTGACTGCTGACGCGTTAAAATAATCCTTGCGGTTCTTCAATCGGAATCACGCATAACGTTGGGTTGCGTTTCCCTATATCCGCTGTTGACCGCGATTCTACGGGCGTTTAGCCCAGTCACAAGTGATGTTCCAATTGCGCCGCCTACGACTCCGCCTATGGCGTGCAAGCCTGCCCAGCCGAGGGCACCTCCCGCAGGATTAGCCATGAAAAAAGTGCCGATAAGGTATCCCGCCAAAGCCGCTGAAACAATTGAAATGGGCATCATGCTTGCAATCGTGTAAGCCTTCTTGCTGAAAGGCTTGTTAAATCCGACGAGCGAAATTGTTAAATCGAAGAATATGCTGGCGGCTGTAAATCCCAAAAAGTGAACTGCGGTTGGTATCATTGCAAAGTTTATAACCGTGGCTATTACGCCGATCATCGTTATTGCCCCAAACTTTCTCACCCACCAAGCAGCCAAAGTCAGTACTGAGAAGCCGATGAGGTCACAAAAGAACGGAAGATGGGTCATGCTAAAGAATACAGGGGAGAAAATGGAGTTCAATACGCCCCAAAGGGCTGCGCATATCGCTATTGCGGCCATGTCTCGAGAGTTGAAGTAAGTCAAGTCATCACTTCAGTAACACTTTTCTAAAATAACGTAGCACATCAGACTATTTAACCTTACGTAAATCAAACAACAAATCCAAAAACGAACAATCTGCAGCTTTTCACTCCCAGAAACTTGCCGAAAAAGCGCCGGGAGGGGGATTTGAACCCCCGCGGCCCCGAGAGGCCACAAGCTGCTTGGTTCCCGACAGGGAATCTCCAGGCTTGCTCCCTTCCTGGCTAGGAGACCCCGGCTCAATGGACTCTACCCTGCTTGCGTCAGCTTGTTAGTAGAGTGTAAAGTCTCCGTTATTTGTGTTTTCTGCACACACAGACTGAATAATTATTATAAAAGGGTACAGGCTCAAGTGTGAAGGGGATAACGCGTTTTGAAGGATTCAAGGAATACATGGGAAAAATGGCGAAACGCGGCTCGAATTCGAAAGCCTGTCGCTTGGGTAGGTGCCATCATCCCCTTTAACATCGCGTTAGGACCTGTTGGCACGTTAATCCAGCTGCTAATACTCAACCTCCACGGAACAGTAATCGATGTGGCATTGGCCATCACTTTGTTCAACGCGGTCAGTGTGCCCGCGGCGATGATGTGGGGATTCGTTACAGACCGCTTCCACTGGAGAAAAACCATGATCGTGGCAAGCTACTTGACGACTGCTGTGATTCTGATATTGTTCCTCTTCGCCACTACGGGATACATAGTTTCCTTGCTGTACGCGGCGTTTTCATTCGCCACCACTGCGTCAACGACACCCTTGAACCTGCTCATAATGGAGACGGAGCGCAAACAGAAGTGGGCAACAGCGTTTGCCAGGTTCTCCATGGCCATGAGCGTCGGGCAAACAGTTGGACTGGTTCTCAGTGTGGGCTGGAGAGCTTTCTTCCCTCTACATTATCTTGTGATTCCCTTGGCTATTCTATCAGTCATCTCCGCGGCGCTGTCCGTGCTCATGATTAAAGAACCCAGCGTGGTGTTCGAACGTCAAGTTATAGCCCTGAACAAACCCAGCTTCTTCCACAGGATTCTCGCTGTTCCACTCTTTTTCCTGAGGATTCCGCGTTTGAATGATTTCAAGAGGATTTTCCGGGACATCAAGTGCGAGTTGACGAGGCAGATACCCATCCTGTACTTCTCGATTTTCATGTTCTACTTGGCATCTGGTATTTTCAACACATCCATTGTGCCCTCTTTGCAGGCGAATAACGTATCCGACTTCCTGATTTTCCTCGTCACGACTGTGACAATGGTGGTCCAGATAGTCTCATTCAAGTATGCTGGACCTTACACTGAGAAAAAGTCTCCCGTGAAAGCAACAATCGGCGGGCTCGTGCTCAGATCCTTAGGATACGGCTTTCTAGGCGTATCCTTATACATTGTTACAGGGGTGCTGTTCCTAGCGCCTGTGCTGATTTTCTATCCGCTAGCGGCAGGATTCGCGTACGCGGTCTATTACACTGCGTCGAACACTATGGTTTTCAACTCGCTTCACAGCGGAAGACAGGGCTCATCCCTAGGAGTTTACAGCGCACTGGTGGGAATAGCCTCGATGCTCGGCTCGCTGATTTCAGGGGTCACCTCGTTTTTCCTCGGTTACTCCATAACGTTCATAAGTGCAGCATTATTTTTGGCTGTTTCCGCGTGGCTCGCCTCTTTGCTAAGTCACAGCAATTCAGACAGGGATGCCGCAAATTGAAGCGGCGTCAGCGTTTTTCAGCCATGAGAACGCGGTACCCGCTTTTCCTCGCGAGAACTTGGCAACCGCCGAAGGTTTCAGTGAAAACTTTAGGTAACATTTTGGCGCCGATTTTGGAGCGGATAACCATCTGTAAAGAGGCATTTTCCGCCATAACTTGCGGCGCTTGAGTTATAATGGCTTTGACGGTTTCCATGCCCGCGCTTACGGGCGGGTTTGAGAGAATACAGTTGAAGCGCAGCACCTTAACTGCCTCGTAGAGGGCGCCATGTCGGACTTCAGCGTTCTTTACCTTGTTCAGCTCAAGATTTCGTCTTGTGAGGTGAACCGCGCGCATGTTCACGTCCGTCATGACAACGCTTAACTGCGGGTTGAAGGCGGCTGCTACTATGCCCACGGCGCCGTATCCGCAACCCACATCCAGTAGGTGGCCTGTTTGGGGGAGAATCATGGTTTCGATGAGCAGTCTGGTGCCCAAATCTACGCGTTTCTTGGAGAAGACACTTGCAGCGGTCAGGAACTTGAAGGTTTTTCCTCGCAGGCGCGTTTGAACCATGCCAAGTTTGTTTTCTGACTGAGGAAACGCTGCGAAGTAGTGCTCCGTATCTGGTTTTTTGGGGGTCACGTCTTGTTACCGCTTTTCCAGACTTTGGGGTATGTGCCTCGGGGCATGAGAATCCGCTGCATGGCTGCCACAACGCCGTGTTTCAAGTTGATGATTTCCTCCGTGGTGGCTAGAGCTTTCGCGAGGGCGACAGCCTCACCTTTCAGGGTGAAAATCGCCGTAAGCACGCCTTTTTCTATGCCTGTTTCGGCTGAGAGCACGCCTGGCGCGGTTAGGTTAGCTCCGTGGCAGAGCGCGTCCACCGCACTGTCGCGTACGGTGATTTTGGGGATTAATGCCAGAGCATTTTCCATTGGTTGGATAAACCGATGCAGTATGGATGGGTCTTTTTGCGTTTCATATTCCCCGAACCAGTAAGCCACATCGTGCAGGGTGACGCGAGTGCTGCTGTTTTCGGTGAATGGGCCTGCGCGGGTTCGGCGAAGCTCTTGCATGTGGGCGCCGACGCCGAGAATTTCTCCGATGTCGTAGCAGAGTTTGCGGATGTAAGTTCCGCCTTCGCAGCCGACTTTGAAGAGCACGTTGCGCCCATCAGTTTCCAAATAGTCGATGTAATAGATGCGTCTGGTTCTAAGTTGCCGTTTGACTGAGGCTCGGAGGGGTGGGCGCTGGTAAATGAGGGCTTCGAACTCGGCAAGAACCGCTTTTATTCGCTGTTCTTCTGCGTCGCCGTGGAGTTTCATGACGCAGACGTATTCTTTGCCGCTGCGTAGGAGTGCCTGAACGATTTTTGTGGCTTCCTCCAATGTGATGGGTAGGACGCCTGTGACGTTTGGGTCGAGGGTTCCGCCGTGTCCTATATGGGTCAGGTGCATGATTCTTTTTGTCCATGCGGCGACTTCGTGGCTTGTTGGTCCTGCGGGCTTGTCGAGGTTTATAACACCGTAGCGTATGTAGTCTGCGGCGGTTCTCTCCTGTGGCGGGCAGCCGTGTTTAGGGTCAGTGGTGTCCACTGCCTTTGTGAGAGTTTCGCGCATAGTTTCCCACGGAGGAAGTGTTCTGGGCATTTAGGGTTTAGAGCTCCTTTGATGTTTAGAAAAAGAGGTTAATGGTATTAAGAGTTTTTACATTATACCTGTGAGAGTTTGACGGATTGCGCCATCTCCTTCAGTTTGCCAGCGTCTTCCAAGATTTGGGTAACTTCCTCGTCTGAGGCGCCACGCTTAATGTCAAGCTTGTCCGGTAGAGGCTGAAGATGGTTGATGTTGACTCTTCGGCGTTTTACGCCTGTAACTTTTTTCGGTCCAGTTACAATGACGAAACTCTTGTCCATGACGTCTACTATGACGCATTTTTTGCCAGCTTCGCGACCTGCCATTTTCACGCATACTCTGCCTACTTCTATTGCGGGCATAATCCAGAATCTCCTGTTCTATAACGGAAATAGTGAACCCTGATGGCATATTTAAGTTTGACATAAAGAAAATTGCGCATTGATTTTTATACTTCTGGAGTGTAGTCATTTTTATGGCAACCTCAATGACCTTGGAAACCCTAGCGAGCCTGTTATTGGCGGTGGCGTTTGGCGCCGTCGTGGGCATAGAACGGGAGTTAATCCATAAACCCGCGGGACTGCGAACGCACATGCTTGTTTCGCTCGGCTCTTGCCTCTTCACCATAGTTTCGATAAGCTTCAGCATGGACCCGGCAAGGATAGCCGCTGGTATCGTGGCGGGAATCGGTTTTATAGGTGCAGGAACTATATGGGCGGAGAAGGACAAGGTGCAGGGTATAACAACCGCCGCCAGCTTGTGGGCTTCTGCCGCCATCGGCTTAACAACTGGGATAGGTGATTATCCTTTGGCAGGCGTGGTTACGTTTCTCGTTGTCATCATTCTTATCTCGAACAGGCTTCTAAAGAGAATAGGGCTAGAAAAAGACTAAACAACGCCTCAGTCAGCAAAGACATGACAAATACTTTCATATTTAGACTCTTGCTATAGGATTATGGTGCCCTTTGAAAGGGTTGTGTTGTCCCATAATTGATGTGTAACAGCATCTAAGCAAGTTTTGGTGTACGAATTGGATTTCAAGCCTCCAAGAGATAAATTCGCCGCCGAAACAAACTGCAGGAGATCTCTGCGATCAGAAGGTCAAAAAGTATATACGATTGACTGAAACATTTGATTGTTTTGTCACTTCGAGGAAAGCGTCTCAGGTGATGTGCTCATGCTTCAACTGTTCGTCGCATTAATGGCAGAGAGTATTCCAAACTTGGCTAAAGCGATATTGGCACTCTTTATAATAGTGGACCCTTTCGGGAACATTCCAATTTTCATTGGCTTAACAAAAAAATTGGATAAAGACGAAAGAAGACGTGTTTTCCGCTCTGCAACCCTTACTGGTTTCTTTCTTCTCATAATCTTCGCTTTAACAGGGCAATGGATTCTTACCTATTTCAACATCTCAATTTACAGCTTCATGATCGCTGGTGGCATACTGTTGTTGGTAATAGCCATTAAGCTTTTAATTGAAGGCGAATGGCATGAACCTGCTGGTTCTCTTGAAAGCTTGAGTGCGGTTCCAATTGCTGTGCCGCTACTAGTCGGTCCAGGAGCCATAACAACAACTATATTCAGCCTGCAAGAGTTCGGAATTACCATTACCGTAATTTCAGTTGTGATCGTGTTCATCCTTGTATGGGTGCTTCTAAGGCTTATCGATCCAGTTCACAAATTCTTGGGCAAGTCTGGTTCTGCTATAATCGCAAGGATCATGGCGCTTTTGATAGCGGCAATAGCTGTACAATACATTATAAACGGTGTGAGCCACTATTTACCAACCCTTTAGCGTTGACCGAGCAAAGCAACTCTGTCCAAAGCCTTGATTACAATTCTTTTGTAAGTAGGATGAAGTCATTTTTGTACCAGAAGTTTCTCGCTGTATACTCTTTTTCAAAGCCTTGTTTAAGATAATAATCTATAGCATCCCGGTACTGGTACGGAATCCACACGAGAGATAGATGGCACTCCTTCTCATTGCAGGATTTAATGAATTTTTGGAAGAGTTTATGTCTAATTCTCTCCCGTAGATTGAGAGGTAAGTCTTTCTTAACCTGGATTGCTGCCAAATGCCCTACTCCTCCTTGGATGGAGAAATGTATTGCCCCTACGAGTTCACCGTTGTTTCTTGCAGTGTAGAAGAATTCTTGCTTGTTAAAGTGTTCTGCTGCAAAATCTGCCATCTCCACTGGAAAGAATTCCCTGAATTCTCTTATCGAAGATTGTGTGAAGAACTCTTCAACTTCAGTTATCTCTTCGCTTGAAACTGGATGCAGTTTCAATCCCATTTTGTCTCCCTCGAAAGAATTTGTTAAGCAGATACAGTAACCTGAGCCTTATTGATATCTCGAGAAAACACTTTGTTTATTTTGCTTTTAAGGAAGTTTTCAAAGAATTTGAAAACCCGGCTCTGTGTTCTGTTTAATATCAAACAAACAATGCCACCTTTAGCCATGTTGCTGAGGCAGTACAAAGCTGTTTTTTCAGACAATGCTTGATTTTCAGTGATAACTTTTGCCAGCTCCTCTTGAGTCTGCGTTGGAGGTTCAGATAATAACCAAGCTGTGTATGCAGCGTCAACTATCGTGTATGCGCCTCTTTCGATAACAATGCATTTTGCTTTCTCAGCGATCTTTCTAAATGAGTATGTGTTAATGGGTGGTCGAGCGCATATGAAATTGTGATATTCATTGTCTGCTTTTACCCAATCTTCGTTGCGGCTTATATGCCAACCTCTGGCTCTGCACTCTGCTTTGAAAAGTTCAAGAATGCTAACAATATCGCTCAGAGAGGCTGATCTTAGTTTGGAGGTTTCATTCAAAGATAGCCCAAGCCCGATAGGCTCTTGGGACATCATGCTGATTCCTCCTCGACGATTTTCGCAAAAAATTTATATGTCGACTAAAAATATTTAAATTTTACTGAAATAATAATTCGTCAACAAGACGATGAGAATTTCGCGTAGGAAAGTGGGAATATGGCGTTGAATGAGGAATCGCTTGCAGAATATGTTCTCTTGTCGGTGAGGAAACCCTCAACTGTTGAGTATGAGACTGATCTTGAATGGATATGCCGAACATTTGGTTTCTTAGAGTCCAGGGATAAGCAAAAAACAGCATATTTTATCCTCAAAAATTTAATCGAAGCCGCTGCACACGATAATGGTTTGACCAGCGATGAGTTGGCTGAGAAACTTTCCTTGACTAGGGGCACGATGGTACACCATCTCAACAAAATGATGAAGAGCGGTTTAGTGATTTTTCACGAAGGCAAGTATAAGCTCAGAGAAAGAAGTCTGAAAAATACGGTGAAGGAAATTCAGAGAGACGTTGCACGTCTATTTGAGGACATCATCGAAGTTGCTGAGGCTGTCGACCAAACCCTGGGTCTCGTCTCACGATAGAAGCCAAAAATCATTTTTCGTTTGCTAAGCCGGTAAACTTGCAGGTCATTGATGAGTGGTTGGATGTACACTCGCTCTCGGGTTTCACCTGGGAGTCCTAAGATCGGTATATATTACGTTTACCTGAAAAGTTTCCTCGCGATATCCCTCAAATATCCCTCAACTGTGTGCCTTGCCCAATTGCTATTTGTGCCCTGTTCCACTCATCTCGTGGAGAGTGCTTCAGCAACTGGGCGTCTTTCAGCAGATTAAAATTGTTTCTTTTACTATTTGAGGTTCACTGTTTTCATAATTGTTGAACAAGTCAATCATTAGTCAACAAGAAGATTTATATTTGAGAATCTTGCATTATAAAAAACTGCTATGTAAAGTTTCGCTCTTAGCAAGAAAGTCAGGAGAGTGATCAAACATGGCAGCTGTACCTTCAGGAAACATACCTATCCTTGTCTTAAAAGAAGGGACAGGAAGAACAACGGGAAAAGAGGCACAAAAAAACAACATTATGGCAGCCAAAATAGTAGCGGAAACTGTAAAAACCACTCTTGGACCACGCGGAATGGATAAAATGCTCGTAAGCAGTCTAGGAGACGTAACCATAACCAATGACGGCGCAACAATCCTAAAGGAACTTGACGTGCAGCATCCTGCCGCGAAGATGATGGTTGAAGTTGCAAAAGCGCAAGACAACGAAGTTGGCGACGGCACGACGACGTCTGTAGTGCTGGCCGGCGAACTCTTATCAAAAGCTGAGAATCTTCTTGATCAGAACGTCCATCCAACTATTATCATAGACGGCTACAAAAAAGCCGCGGACAAAGCCAAAGAAGCACTAGAGCAAATAGCAATGCCCGTTAGCATAAAAGACGATGCGCTCTTAGTTAACGTTGCTTTGACCTCCATGGGTAGCAAAGGCATAACGAGCGCAAAAGAACACTTCGCAAGACTCGCAGTAGATGCAGTAAAGCAGGTTGCTGAGGAAACAAATGGGAAGATCAAAGCTGATATCGACCTCATAAAAGTCCTTAAGAAACACGGCAAAAGCTTGGAAGATACCGAACTCGTGCGAGGCATGGTTATTGACAAGGAAATTGCCAGCAGCCAAATGCCTAAACGCATAGAAAAAGCGAAAATAGCGTTGCTGAACGCCAAGCTGGAGATTGAGAAAACCGAGTTCGACGCAAAAATCAACATCGAAAGCCCAGACCAGATGAAACTGTTTCTAGACGAAGAAGAGCGTATGCTCAAAGAGATGGTAGAGCAGGTACGCAGCACAGGTGCGAACGTTTTGTTCTGCGAGAAAGGCATCGACGATTTGGCATTACACTTTTTGGCAAAAAGCGGCATCATAGCAGTTAAAAGCGTGAGTAGCAGCGACATGGAAAAACTGGCGCGGGCAACAGGCGCAAAAATCGTCGCAAACGTCAAAGACTTGACAGCTGACGTTTTAGGTGAAGCAAAAATAGTGGAAGAAGTTAAGATCGGTGACGACAAGCTCGTTTATGTGCGAGAATGCAAGAACCCGAAAGCGGTCACAATTGTGGTTAGAGGTGGCTCAGAACACGTTGTTGATGAAGCGGAGCGTTCACTTCACGATGCTTTATGCGTGGTTAGAAACGCTATTGAGGACGGAAAAATAGTTGCTGGCGGCGGCGCACCCGAGGCAGAAATAGCGAAGGCGCTGAGAAAATACGCGGTTAAGGTCGGTGGACGCGAACAACTTGCCATTGAAGCGTACGCAGATGCGGTGGAAGCAATCCCGATGATGCTGGCTGAAAACGCTGGTTTAGACCCGATTGACATTATGGTCTCGTTAAGAGCAGAGCATGAAAGTCAACACAGCCCCTATTACGGCGTTGACGTATTTTCTGGCAGGGTCAAAAACATGCTTGACCTTAACGTTGTCGAGCCGATGCGCGTGAAGCAGCAGGTAATCAAGTCGGCGACAGAAGCGGCAAATATGATTCTGAAGATAGATGATTTAATCGCAGCGAAGGGCATGGAAAAAGAACCTAAGACGCCAAAAAAGCCTGAGGAGTCAAGCTTTGATTAACAGCAAGCATAACTTCTTTTTGAAGAGGTGAACGTTGATGTACAATTATAACGAAGATGAGTGGGTCCCCAGCTGGTTCCGACGGAGATTTTATCCATTTTTCGGAAGAAGCTTGTTTGATAGCTTAGAAGCACAGTTTAGAGAGATGCACGAGTACATGCAGCGTGAGTTTCAGGAACTTGCGAAGAGAGCGCCAAAAGACCTGCACCAGACTCGAGTGTTACCCGATGGAACAAGAGTAGACGAGTGGGGACCTTTCGTTTACGGCTACACTATGAAAATTGGTCCTGATGGCAAGCCAGAAATCCGCGAGTTCGGAAACATCAAACCACAGCCTAAACTGGGCAGAGCAGCCCTAGACATAAGGAAAGAGAGGGAGCCTCTGGTTGATGTGGCTGTTATGGACGGTGACGTTAAAGTTGTTGTTGAATTGCCAGGCGTTGACAAAAGCGATATAAAACTTCATGGAACCGAGGACGCTTTGACGATTTCTGTGGACAGCGCTGAACGCAGCTACTACAAGGAAATTGAGTTGCCCAGAAAAGTCGATGTCAGAAACGCCAAATCAACCTATAAGAACGGTGTACTGGAAGTAACTTTACCCATAAGAAAAGAAGAGCAGCCAAAAGGCGAATCGATAAAAATCGATTAACATGCCCACTAAACCCATTTTTCTTTTCGGTATCAATTTCTCTCAATTTTGATGCGAATCCTATTTTCTTACTTATCTTATTGCAGGTCCATGCCAGCATTATGGATTTTACTAAAATTAGAAGTTAGGAACCGGTGGGCGTTTTTATAGCAGTGCATAGTTTGTATCTTTGATTTTTCCTTTCCAGTCAACGACGACGGCGAATTTTTCCGCCCAAGGGTGTCCTTCCATATCTATGGGGCATGTTCCCCTGACCATCCAGCCGTCAGTGTGCTCTTCAATCATTGCAATTTCAATCTTGTCTGTGTTCTTCTGTTGCTTGAGAAACTCGACTGCTATCTGGCTGGCGGCTTCCTTTGACAGTTGATTAGGCATCTGATTCTCTACACTCCAAGCATATTGTTAGGTAGGTACTTTTTAGAGCACCAAGCCTTAAACATTATGCATGCTCAATTCTGATTCCGATTCAGTTAAGCAACTGACAGCAGGTTTTAAATCCGAAACACACCAAACCCATAAGTGGAAAAAGGGCATGAGCGAAAAGAAACGCATCATACTCCACATAGACATGGACCACTTCTACACAGCCGTCGAAGAACGCGAACACCCTGAGTACAAGGGCAAACCCGTCGTAGTCGGCGCAGACCCGAAACAGGGCAAAGGACGCGGCGTCGTCAGCACCAGCAACTACGAAGCCCGCAAAGCAGGCGTACGCTCAGGAATGCCCATCAGCCGCGCCTGGAAACTCTGCCCCGGAGCTGTTTACCTCCCGCCAAACTTCCCCTTGTACATAGAGGTTTCGCTAAGAATCATGGACATCGTGCGAAAATACGCAGACAAGTTCGAGCGATGGGGAATCGACGAGGCTTTCCTAGACATCACCGCCAGAGCAAAGGATTACACTGAAGCCGAAACCATAGCCAAACAAATAAAACAGGAAATTCTCGAGAAGGAACGACTCACATGCTCCATCGGCGTTGGACCAAACAAGCTGGTGGCGAAAGTGGCGAGCGACTACCAGAAACCCGACGGCTTAACCATCGTCAGAGACGACGAAGCAGAGCGCTTTCTGGCTCCACTTCCGGTCCGCAAGCTTCTCTGGGTTGGACGTAAAACCGAAGAAAAACTCAAAGCACTCGGCATAAACACCATAGGCGACCTCGCCCACTACGACCCCAGCGTGCTGGCTGAAAACTTCGGCGTGATGGGCACGCAGATGCACCTCATGGCACGTGGGATAGATCGAAGTGAGGTGGAGCAGCGGACAGGGGTCAAATCCATAAGTCATGAAACCACTTTTGAAGAGGACATCAAAGACGCGGAGACGGTGCTGAAGGCGCTGAATACGCTTTCGGAAGAGGTCACCAAAGAAACGCTGAGCCAAAACCTCTTCTTTAAAACCGTAACCGTGAAGGTGCGGTACGAGAATTTTGAAACTCACACGCGAAGCAAAACTCTGCAGTTCATGACTAACCGCACGCAAGACCTACAGAAAACCGCGCGAGAACTGCTTCAGCCGTACCTGCGGAGCGACAGAAAAGTGCGGCTCATCGGCGTCCGAGTCTCCAGCTTCATCAAGGGGGAAAAACAGACAACACTACTATAGCAGGTTCACTCCTCGTATGCAGTTGGGTCGCATATACCTGCTTCGTTAAACGCTTTCTTCCGGTTTACGCATGACTCGCATTTTCCACAGTGCTTCAAGCCGTTAAAATAGCAGGACCACGTGAGCTCAAACGGCACACCTAGCTCCGCGCCTGCACGTATTGTTTCAGATTTGGGTATGCCACTGAACGGCGCTCCAATTGACACTTTGGCTCCTGTTCCGAGGAAGGCGGCTGTTTCGAAAGCTTTGTAGAATTCGCGTCTGCAGTCTGGATAAAACGGCTCATCCGACCCCTGAGCGCCGTAGAAGATCTTGTTTGCGCCGATTGAAGTGGCGTAAGAAACCGCCACCGAAAGGAAAATAGCGTTCCTGAACGGCACAATTATGGGCTGGCTGAAACTTGACGTCATCGGAATATCCGCGTTACAAAGCGAGGTGACGTTGCCGAAGACTTCCTTTAAAGTTGACAAGTCAATTACTTTTATGGGGATTCCTAGTTTTGTGGCTATTTTCTGGGCGCTGTCGGTTTCCTTTGCGGCGATTTGACCGTACTTGAAAGTTATGGCGCTTAGGTTGTATCCTTGTTTTTTAGCCCAGTACGCAACTGTTGCAGAGTCGGGTCCGCCGCTCAAGACTATTACACATTTTTCCTTCATGCTTGCCACCATTTGAATCTGGTTTCGATGAGTTTGAACGCGACCGCTCCGATTAAGCAAACGGTTTGTTCGGCAATTAGCAGATACGGCAACGTTGCCAGCATAGGATCTCCGAACAGTTGACTAAGCATCCAGCTGACGCTTATCGGAATTATCGTTGCGATTACGGCGCCAGCGACGAAGTAATTCTGCTTGAACGGCTTAGCCGCCAAGTACCCCGCGAAGCCCGCCAGCAAACTCATGAGAGGCATGAACAGCAGGTCGTAAACTCCGAAGGGGCTGAAGATGTTGCCGATTACCACGCCGATGGCGTAGCCGACTGCCAAAATCCATTTTTTGGCGATTCCAGGTCTCAGCACTCCTGCGATTCTGAACTGCAGCGCGTAGAAGGATATTGAAGCGAAAATGTAAACTAACGCCGCGTACAACGCGGCATAAATGGCTAATAGTGCAATATTCTTTGTTTTCTTCAGTTTTTTAGCCTCCCTACTCCGGGTTTTATATGTGGCGGAACGGGTGGGAGACACCACTCACCCGCCATTCTGGCAAATGAACTCTTTGAGTCCTTAAAAAGTTTTCGCGGAAAGCAGTGGTATCTTTTGGTTTATTTATCCGCGAAAAAAATAACATCCTTGTGTAAACGCGGTTTAGAACCATGAGAGGGTTCCGTTTTTCCTAGCGGTTTTCAGGCACCAAGAATAGATGAAGTAGCCGAGCGGCACAATCACGGCGCACATAAGAACCAAAATCAAGAGGTCAGGCAGAATTAACCCAATAGGTTTGCCTGTAAGCATAAGTCTGATGCATGTGAAGAAGTAGTACTGCGGAACAAAATATGCGATTATCTGAAGCTGAACCGGCATAACCTGAGGTGGAAAAAGCACGTTTCCAAACAAGCCCGTGGCTATCGTAATCAGTGTGGTCACGGGGTCGCCTTGCTTCGTGAGGATGAGTATGCCCGCGCCTATCATGCTGAAACCGACAAACGTGCTGATGCCCAACGTCAAAACCAGCAAGGTTCCAACCAAGTTGACGCTGAGCACTACACCGAAGGCTAAGACGCCCACAGCAAGGTAAATCGCGATGACGCCTGTGCTCCAGATGAAACCCCACAAGGAACTGCCGACGATGAACGTGGTTAACCGTGTGGGAGAAACCAGAACCTCCTCCAAAGCCCACGGGTTAATGGTTTTCTGAACGAGAGTGAGGCTCTGCGCAAGATACGTGTTAAACGCGATTCCGATAACCAGGTAAGTCGTCAGGGACATGTCGTAGAGTTGAAGCACGCTCTGCATGGAAGCGTTGGCGCCGAGAAAAGCGTAAGACAGGGCTCCGAAAAGTGCGCTTAACACGCTCAAGACGATGTTAGTCTTATACGTGGAGAAGGAAAGCATGTCGCGCTTCATGAAATAGTAGATTTTATCTAATTCCCTAAGCACGCTCTTTCAAACTCCTCTCAGTCAATTCTATGAAGGCATCCTCCAAGGTAGGTTCTTCCCGCCTAAAATTCACAAGCCGAATCTTCTGCTTGAAAAGGTAATCAAAAACCAAGCGCAGAGAGTCTAAGCTTTCAAGCTGAAGCTGCAGGTGCCTCTGCCCCATCACCTTGTCCTCCATGTCAAACACTATGTTAACCACGCCCTCCAAACCTTTGATGGCATTTACCTGAGCCTCGGTTATGTTCCCAACCACTATGTCGACGAGTTCCGCCTTCTTTATCATGTCCCTGACGGCGTCAGGCGTGTCCAAAGCGACCAGTCTTCCACGGTTCATTATGGCAACCCGGTCGCAGATTTGCGCTGCCTCCTCAACATAATGCGTGGTGTACAACACTGTTTTGCACCGTTCTTTGCTCAGCGTGTTCTTGATGAAATCTCTGATGTTCCTTGAAGCGATAACGTCCAATCCTGTGGTCGGCTCGTCTAACAAGAGTATAGGCGGGTCGGGAAGCAACGTCCTCGCCAACGAAAGTTTCCGTTTCATGCCACCTGAGTACTTCTGGTACAGTTGAAATCCGTTGTCTCCCAACCCGACTAGGTTCAAGACCTCCATAATTCTTTCCTTGCGCTTCTCTCTTGGCACATTGTAAATGGCAGCGTAGAACTCCAAGTTTCGGTAGCCGCTGAGTCTCCAGAAGAAGCCACGTTCACCAACGCTGAACAACGTGCCCAGCGACTGTTTGACGCTCATCTGCTCCCGTAGAACGTCAAAGCCGTTTACACGCGCGGTTCCTTCGTCGGGAGGCAAAAGCGTGCAAAGCATCTTTACCAACGTGGTTTTTCCAGCCCCGTTTGGTCCAAGCAGACCGAACAGTTCGCCTCTCTTGATTTCCAAGCTAAGGTGGTCAACAGCTGTCACTATCCTGTTTTCCTTGTGCCGAAACAGCCAGCGTCCATTTACAGCACTGAGCTTAGAGTAGAAGGTTTTTGTCAGCCCGAACGTTTCAATGGCGTTCTCGTTTTGCATTATTAGTAATTCATCGTCTTCCAAAATATAACCCGTTGCCCGCAGATACACTGAAATCTTGACGAAGTTTTATGCATGTTCTGAAGCCAAAGCCTCTGGAGTTTTGGGTTTACGGCGCCACCTGAGCTGAACCTGAACCCTCTCTACCAATCCCTGCCTTTCTAGCGACACCAAGCTCCGCATGGTGGAACTGTACTCTTTGGTCCGGTACTCTATGATTTTGCCGAATAAAGTTTCCGCTATCTCCTTCGTGGTCATGTTTGGCTTTATTTCTAGCATCTCTAGGATTTTTTTCTGGTTTTTAGAAAGACGAACCACCCTGGTTCACTCAAGAAATCTATCCGAGAAGAGTTATTTATACTCCGCGGAAAAACCCGCGAGGAGGAAAAAGGCTAATGGATGATTATGTGACGCCATAATTAGGAAACTGTTCACACAAGCACTCAGCTTAATAACAACCAAAAGACATAGTAGCCTATGAACGTCGAGATTAAAATTCTGAAAAAATTTGTCCCAAAAGATTTCACGCTGATCAGCGGTCTTCCAGGAATCGCCTACATCGGAAAGTTGTCAGTAGATTACCTTATACAGCAGCTTAAGGCGGAGCTGGTCGCGGAAGTCTACTCTAAGTATTTTCCTCCGTATGTTCTGATAAGAAGCGACGGCATCGTAGAGCTTCTCAGGAATGAACTATACTTTCTTAAGGATGAAACGGCAGGTGACCTGGTGTTCTTTTCAGGTAATTCTCAAGCTTTTTCGCCTGAGGGACAGTATGAGATAGCGGACACGCTGCTGGATTGGGCGGTAGCCAACGGCGTGAAGAAGGTTTATTCTCTAGCCGCGTACGTGAGTGACCGCGTTTTCGATGTGCCTAATGTTTATGGAACCGCGACAAGTGCTGAAGCGCTTGAGGAAATGAAGAAGATGGGCGTGATACCCTTGGATGAAGGCGTTATCTCGGGCGAGAACGGGTTAATCATAGGCTTAGCCAAAAAGAGAAACGTTGACGCCATTTGCCTGATGGGAGAAACAAGAGGCTATCAAACACCCACAGGACAATACATCATAGATGCCAAAGCGTCCAAAGCAGTGTTGAAGTTGCTGACGGCATCCCTGAACCTGAAAGTGGACATGGAGCCGCTGGATGAGCAAGCCCGGGAGATGGATGAGATAATCGCAAGGATGGCAGAGGTCGAACGGCGAATAAAGCAAGAGCTGTCAGAGACTGCCAAGAAACCAAGCTACGTAACATGAAAGCGAAGGAACCTCGATGGATACGGGCATCTGGATAGAACGGCTGCGAAAGGCTGAATTGAAGAAGCCAGTAGCCGTCGTAGGCTCCCCAGGCTTACGGTCCGTAGGCAATCTCGTTGTGAATCAGCTTATAGACGCCACAAAAGCGGAGTTGACAGCTGAACTTTACTCCAGTCACCTTCCGCTGATTTATCACACTAAACCTTCCTATGTGTCGCATTATTTGCTGCCTGGTGTCGGCGGCGCCAGAGTAAAGCAGGGTCGAGTAGACCTGCCGAAAGTCCAGTTCTACACGTGTCCTTCTCCTTCCATAGTCATTGTGAAGGGGTACCACGCGAACTTCACTGGTCAGTACAGTGTGGCAGAAAAGGTTGTTGAGTTTCTAAGCGAGTTTGGAGTTTCGAGAATCGTAGTCACAGCTGGTTACGGTTCAGAAACCAGAAAGGTCTGCTGCGCAGCCACCAGCCCGGACATAATTCGAGAGATGAAAGAGACGCTAAACCTCGAAGTGGAATATACTGGACCGTTTTATGGTTTTTCAGGCTTAGTCTTCGGCTTGGCAAAACTGAAAGGCATAGCCGCCCTTTGCCTGTTTGCCGGCACGGAACCAGCACCTGAGGACCCAGAGTTTCCAGACCCCACTGCCTCCGCGATAATTTTAGAAGTCCTGAACCAGATGCTCGGCTTCCGCAGGTAAAACGCTACAACGGCTCTATTCGGGTGAGTTCAAAGATTATGAGGGTGGGATAAATCCAGTAGGCTCGGATGAAGTTCTCGAAGTTCTGGTCTACGTCTAGAACCTCGAAGAACTCGATGAGCGCGCTGTCTACGTCCTGCACGTTCTTCGAAGTGTAAATCTTAAACGTTGCTGAGAACTGCTTTTCAACCTCAACCGCTTCTGCCGAGATTTCGTTGGAAAATTCGAAGGCAAAGGGCAGGCTGGATAGAAGGTCTATTGCAACGGCTTTACGCAGTCGGTCGTTCTTGTCTTTGACCAGAATCGGTCTCGTGGCAATTACCCGGTAGTTCCATGCAGATCCTTTAAAGCTTGAGAAAGTTGACAACCAAAACCGCTTCCTAATAGCTTGCTATTGTTAACCATGGCGGTTCTGGTTTTAAATTCTTTTCCGCTGGAAAAAACTACGCTGATGTTACTGTAAGCATTTTTAGAAGATATGCGCTTGAAAAAAGCGGGCCCGGTGGGATTTGAACCCACGATCTCCGGCTCCGAAGGCCGACACCTTAATCCGTG
>JAAKEZ010000091.1 GCA_018475625.1 Candidatus Bathyarchaeota archaeon A05DMB-2 | reverse complement strand
GTTGTAGCAAGAGTATACCAAGTTTCCGCTTCACCTGGAAACCAACATGAGCCAAGTTTTTTGTTTGTTTTCTTCATTCATAATTATTTTCTCCTTTCCGCCGCCGTTTCGCCTAACGGATTGGCTCAGCGGCTGCGGCGGGACCGCGAGACTCTTCTCATTTTAGCGCCACTTCTGGCAAAACGCGCCTGCGCGCGAGCGGCAAAGCCGCTGTCCGCTGGAGCCGGTGTTAGCCGCCTGTTTACCTAATAATCAGACTAAGAGCAAGCAAAACTGGCGTAGTCAAATTAATAATCACGTTCATACCCATTGATGGAATCAAGGCGGGTATGTTTTCAGCATTTTGGTTAACACCTTGATACACGCGCCAAGCTAAAATAGCGGTTAGAAGCGAAATTAGACTGAATGCAGGTAACAATCTCAGAAACACGCCAACAACAACTGAGAGGTAAGCCAGTAACAACAAGGTGCCATAAACTATGCCACTTGCTTTTCGCCCAATTGTAATCGGAAAATGCTTACGCCCTATACTCTGGTCGGCTTCGACATCTGGGAATTGGTTAAGCAATAACAAGCCGCTGACTAAAAAAGTTGGCACAAGAGAGGCTACAAAAGATGCCCAACTATATGTACCAGTCAAGGCGAAGTGCGTCCCCATCACCATCAAAATACCAAAGCCCAATCCTGGCGCTATCAGACATAGAATTGGTTGGTGAACCCACCAGGTGGTATAGCTGACTAGCAGAATCAATCCGAGGATGCCAATTGGCAACAATTGCCAGCCTTGCAACCAAACGAAGTATATGCCGATGGCGGTAGTAATCGCAAGAGTCGTCCACGAAAGTAGGAAGGATGCTCTTTCCATTTCTGGATGAGTAGGGAGAGTACCACTGCCACCACTGAAGGGCGTGCGCGATGTCTTGGTGTCCAGTCCGCTCTTAAAGTCGAAGTACTCGTTGAATGCGTTGACGCTAATGTGAGCCGATAACGCGCCAATAAGAACCAGCAAAATGTCTAGCCAATTTATTTCATGAGTTTGCCAATAGGCTGTACCGACACCAACAAAGACACAGGCAGGCGTGAGTATCAAGAATGGTACGCGCATTAGTCCAAGCAGAGATTTCAGTGTGTTCATAAAAAACTCCTTTTGATGAGTTGAGTTACTATATGTTTGGCGGCTAACGATCTGCCGCTCAGCCGCGCCGCCGAAGGCGGCGTCGGCTGGAGCG
>JAAKEZ010000090.1 GCA_018475625.1 Candidatus Bathyarchaeota archaeon A05DMB-2 | reverse complement strand
AGTTGAATAATCCCCAGTCCCCAAGTGCGGCTCTGAACTGGTCTCTGACGACTGGACGTAGGTCGCCTCTGCCTATGCGGGAGATTTCTATGCTGGGAACGCTTACTGTGGGAATGTTGATTGTGGGAGCTTTTGGAATCTCGACGCCAGGAATGTTTATGGTTGGAGCCCTTGGAACCTCAATTGTCGGGATACTTATTGCGGGCGAAGATGGTACGGCAACGGTGGGCACTGTTACTGTTGGAACAGAGACGCTTGGCACTTCAACTTTGGGAATGCTGATTTTGACGGCTGGAACTGCGTAGCGTTTGGGGCTGAACCATCCTGTGCGCACTTCGGCGCTTATGAGGACGGCTGGAGCCTCAGCAAAAGTTCGCTTGAAAGTGACATGATACCACTTCTGCTCTTCAAGGTAGACCCGCCCGTACTCGAAGGGGAATTCTGGCATGCCTGGCGCTTGCGGAAGAATCTGTCTGATTATCCTCTCAATCTCTTCTGTTAAAGGCGCTTCGAGCGCTTTTGGAACAGCCATCCTACTTCCACCAGCCTTTGGATTTTCCGTAAGAGTAAGTGACCACACCTGCTTCGATGGCTAGCGGCACGGCAGCCGCAACCACAGCCAAGCTGAGGAAGCTTGACATGGTCTTCTCTTCTGCGGTGAGCTTCTCTCCGCGGAGGATTTTTGCTACGGCTTTTCCAATGTAGGAAAATACGTCCATTCAAATCGCCTAGGCTCTTTTACTACCATACATGTATCCCTATATGTTACCTTATTTTTAAGTCTTTATCCGAGACAGGCGCCTAGGAAAGCACAATCACGAGCAGAGTTTCAGAATAACATTGGCGAAACCAACAGTCAAGGCGATGGCTCCGCCGACTATTAGAAGAATGCCCCACATGTAATGGTGCGGTCGTGAAAGGTCGCCAAAGTCCCTTACGTCGTCAAAGAGGAGAACAACTCCAGAGACTATACCTGCAGCGCCGCCTACTAGTAGTGGCCACTGCTGAGCCAAGGCTTCAAACAGTTTTTCGTCGTGATGCTTGTTTCTTGGTTGCATTTCAGCAACGCCGTTGGTTTCTTTGAGCCCGTTCCAGTTCTGCAATCAGTTTCGGCGCGTTATACCTCAAGAACTTCTGGATTGACTGAGCTGGATCCATTTCGTTCAGTCCGTGGAGCAGTCCGTCGATGATTATGAGGAATGGGTACTTGTGAAAGTGTGGATGCAGCAGATGGTCGATTGTTCTGT
>JAAKEZ010000089.1 GCA_018475625.1 Candidatus Bathyarchaeota archaeon A05DMB-2 | reverse complement strand
TCTGAGGTTCGGACAAAAGTTCGGACAAGAGGGTAAAAGAAGAAGCCTCGAACGAGATAAACTTGGTTTTGCGAGACCATCTTTATCAAATCCGAGGCTTCATGGACAAGTTTATCAATAACCGAGACTTTATGGAAGAACTGTTTGACGATGCGGAAGAGGCAAAACAGGCAGGAGAAATTGGAGCAGCCATTCTTGAAGCGCGCTCGCTGCGGCTGACGGACATTGCAGCGGAAATGGAAGGTGAAAGCGCAGCCGGTTACAAAAGGATACAGCGCTTCCTGGGAAAAGCAGATCCGCGAGCTGCCCTCTGGCGGTTGTTTCAGGAAGATGCAGGGTTTGTGATTGGCGATCCGACAGAAATTGAGCGCCCGAATGCCTGGAAGACGGAGTATGTTGGCATGCTGAAAGATGGCAAGACCAGAGGGTTCTGGGCATTGATTCTGGCTACACCCTATCGAGGTCGCGCCATTCCATGTGGAATGGTTACTTACTCATCGAAAACGATTGCGCAAGGATTTGATTCGCGCAATCTCAATCATTTTCGAGCATTTGATGGGCTGAAAGAGATGTTGGGCGAACGCCCATTGGTTTTGGATCGAGAATTTAGTTACTCGGAGTTGATGCTCAACCTGTTTGAGGAGCAGATCAACTGGGTGATCCGCCTGAACCTGCGTGCCAATCCTCCCAAATTTTATGATGCTGATGGCAAGCAAGTGCTGCTGACGATTTCACCGGGTGAGACCGTGGTTCTGAACCACGTCTGGTATATGGGCAAAGTATGTATGAACCTCGTTGGTACTTGGAAAAAAGGACTAGCTGAACCAATGTGGATAATGACCAACCTGGAAGCCGGGCAAGGCTTGCAGATTTACTTTGCCCGCATGAAAATTGAAGAAACCTACCGCGATCTGAAGAGCCTGCTGGGTTTGACCAAGCTCATGAATAAGAAACAAGTTTACATGGAGAAAATGATTGCACTTTTGTTGTTGACCTTCACAATCGGACTGCTTGTCGGTGAAGAGTTGCGCGACTTGCTTTACGGCGAACCTATCATCGAAGGCGAACAGGTTGAAGATCAGGAACGTATCCCAGGTTCACCTTCTCTCAAAAAGGGTAAAAAGTGGAAACGCTATTCTGGCCTTTTCATTCTGCTCAAACAGAAATGGACACTTTCTGATAACCAGAAAACAGCCATTCTTCAAGCAGCCCTGGCTACTTTCCAAAACCTGACTCGGCCTCATGTCCGAACTTTTGTCTGAACTTCAG
>JAAKEZ010000088.1 GCA_018475625.1 Candidatus Bathyarchaeota archaeon A05DMB-2 | reverse complement strand
TTTCAGGCTTGTTGAACCTTGCCCTGGCAGGGATGAAAAGACTTCTGAAAACTGGTCAGTTCAGCTACAGCAAAACAACAGAAGAAACAAAGGAAGATTATATACGCAAGTCGTCGCCGATTGCCGCTTTCCTAATGGATTGCGTCGAAACCGACTCTGACGCCTTTATCGAGAAGAAAATGTTGTACGCTACTTTTACCGAGTACTGCCGAAACCTAAAGCTTCCCGCAGTAACACAGGAAACATTCTTTAAAAACCTGCCAAAATACACGGCGGTGGCAGATTACAAGCCCAATATTAAGGGAACGCGCTTTTACGCTTTCAAAGGAATCCGTTTCAGCATGAATCGGTCTAGCTGGTCTACCCAGTCTAGGGTGTTCTATACTTTAATTGAAAAAAGCGAGCTATTCAAAAACAACGGGTTCAAAGTCACCGTACTACCCGACTCAAATTTCATTAAAGTAGAAAACACCCTAGACTCCTTAGACCAAATAGACCAAATAGACCAAACCAACCCTGAAAGCCATAAGCTAGCGTCTTCTCAGCGCAGTCTGCAAGAGAAACTGGAAGAAATCAAAGCTTGGCTGGTGGCAAACAAGAATTCAGAGGGCTTAGTTGACTCTGGAGCTTTAGCGTTGAAGTGCGCAGAGTTAGGCTTAGACGTACAGAAAACCGTCAAAATTCTGCTTGATGACAGCCAGATTTTTGAGGTTCCAGCGATTGGCAAGTGGGGGGTAAAATAATGGATAATCTTGTTTTCTGGTTTCTATGCCGCAACGTCACAGTCGAATATAATGGCTTGCGAGTGCAAGGCCGCCTTGTAAGCATACAGGAGTCCAGCTGTGGAAGAGACCATAGGCCAATGGTTTTGGTTCTACAGGATAAGCAGGGGCAGTGGTTTTTGGTGAGAGGCTGGGACAAAATCAGTTTGGAGGCCTCTTAATGAGTAAGTTGCGGGGTGAGCGCAGCCGGGACGCGCATGGGCACGCTACTACCACGTACATCCATATACGTAGTAATGAACTTAACGCTGAGGCTGAGGTTCAGGGTGAGGGCGGTCTTCCCGTATGCGCCTCCAATCGCATACTTGGCAAAAAGCAGCCTTCTCGAGCCGGGAAGTTGGACCGTGCGGTTCGGCTGCACCGCCCCCCTAAAGAGCCTCAGCACTGTTGCCCAGAATGCGGTTCCAGCAGGCTTTACAAGGACGGCCTCGGTTATCGTAGCGACGGCTCCAAGGTTCAGCGTTGGCTCTGCAGAGACTGCGGGCTCAGGTTCAG
>JAAKEZ010000087.1 GCA_018475625.1 Candidatus Bathyarchaeota archaeon A05DMB-2 | reverse complement strand
TTGCAGATGTGACAAGCGGAGACCCTACTAAATGGTCTGATTTGACTAAAGAGTTGGGCTCAGTAGCTGCAAACGGTGCGGCTCTCTTTTTCTGGACGCCCAAACGTGAAATCCCAGCAGCCTTAACGCATGAAGTCATGACTCTGACTATAAGGGCATACAAGGATAGCGGTTATACACAGCTCTACGGCGAAGACGCAATTGCATGGGAATTCTACTTTTTTGACCACTCGTGGCCTGACGCTGTTATCATCGATGAGGACGATTTTGAGGGGACGTTGGATGGATGGGGGGTTGTTGGCTATGAAAGGTTTGAGTATAAAACAGGTTATGCGTACAAGGGAGCTTACAGCCTCAACATAGCGGGATATCGAACACTTTATGGCGCATGGAAAAGCGGTATACTAGATGCGAGTGGACAGTGGGTTCCCTACAAAGGACAATACATGCAAAAAGGCTTCGCAATCGGGGCGTTCTCGCACGCTTTTGTAGTTGTGCACATGACGAGGTCGGCTGGTAACGCAAACAACTGTGTCAGAGTGCACTACGACGATAAAGACTACATCATACGAACTGGAATTCCGACTGGCGCCTTCCAGCCTTGGAGATGCTGCGCAAAACTTTGGGTTGACGCCGCTAAAACGTTAAGGATAAGCGTAATCACAGGAGCAGATGGAAGCTACGGATGGGACGATGTTAGAATCGATGACATTATTATTGTTGCGTTTCCAGGATGCCCGCCCCCAGGCGAACAGTTCATAAACGGAGAATTTGAAACTGGAGACTTGACTGGATGGGTTGTGGAAGGGACGCATTCTGATGGAACTCCAGCTTGGGAAGTTAGAGCAGATGCTGAATGTCAGCCTGATGGATTGGGACTCAGAGCTTGGTTAGCAGCTAAGGACACTGACCCGCCTGGTCCAATAGGCTGTCCGAGAATCACTGGAGCCTTAAGACAGGAGTTCGCTTCACCCATACCAGTAGAATGCTTCACAGACTCATCTGTCTTCAAAGTTCAAACGAAATGGGGTACAGACCTCTGCAATCCAGTTCCTCCAGAAGTTTGGCAGCTTGAAGTCCTATACACTGATGGCACTTCGACGGTTGTGGATTTGAGCGGAGACCCTCAAGGCGTATGGGTTTCTCATGAGCTAAAGCCTGTATTGGTGGCTGGCAAGAAGGTCAAAGGAGTAAAGTTCACTGGAACCGTTGACGCATGCGGGGGACCTGGCTGCGGGGTGACAGAAGTGATGGTTGATAATTGCACATGCACGACTTAACCATAGT